>NZ_JACHTD010000001.1 GCF_014145665.1 Myroides sp. NP-2
ACCGCTGCGCTTTGCCTTGTTTTTTTGTATGTATAACCTCTTAGAAAAGCAGAGCTTTCCACGAGGTATATAAACACAAAAAAACCACCAACATCCGTTGGTGGTTTTCCTAGCAGAGAGGAAGGGATTACCTACGCTGCGCTACGGTTTTCCCTAGAAGGGGTATTTTTCACAAGGAAAAACCACGGCACCGCTGCGCTTTGCCTTGTTTTTTTGTATGTATAACCTCTTAGAAAAGCAGAGCTTTCCACGAGGTATATAAACACAAAAAAACCACCAACATCCGTTGGTGGTTTTCCTAGCAGAGAGGAAGGGAAGTGAACCTGAATAAATTTAACATAGCCTGTCTTATATAATGTTACTATATATCACTATTTTAGATATATTTACATAATCTAACATTAGTTGTTTTTATGTTTAAATATTGAATTAGTAGCACCTAAATTAGCACCTATGAACTATACCTTCAAATTAAAAGAACCGAACTCTGATAAGGAGACCTTAATTTATTTCAGATCATACTTTAGTAGTGAAAATAAAAACTTTATCTATTCTACGGGCGAAAAAATAAAATCCTCAGAATGGGATTTTGACAATAGACAACCGAATGATTTGAATGGACGTACTAAAAAGGCAGAAGGGCATAGAAGTATAAAAAAGCAGTTAGATAGATATAGTAGTTTCTTCACTGAAATTGTAAATCGTTATAAAAATATTAATGAAGAGCTAAGTATAACTATAATAAGACAGCGGTTTGATGAAGAGTTTAAGAAAGTTAAAGCTAAAGAAGACTTTTTTAGAGTATATGAAGAATTTATTGAAGAGCGAGCCAACGATTTTACAGGTAAAGGAATTTCTAAGTCAACTAAAACGAGATATGAGTACAATATGAATTTACTTTTAGAGTTTCAGAATTACTCGAAAATAAAAATCACGTTAGGTAACTTCAATGTCAAAATATATAATCAATTTATTAAATATTGTGTAGAGATAAAAGACCATTCAGCAAATACGATTCACAGGGATGTTGGCTTACTTAAAACGTTTTTATACTGGGCTTTAAATAAGAAATACACCTATAATAATGACTTCATTAGTTTTCAAAAGCCTCCTAAATTTCGTACAGACGAAATTGCTTTAAATTATCAACAGGTTGAGGAAGTTTATAATCACGATTTTAGTAAAAATAAAAGGTTAGAAAGAGTAAGAGATTTGTTTGTTTTTGGATGTGTAACTAGTTTAAGATTTGGTAATTATAATCGTATAACCAAAGATGATATTGATGGAGATTTTATTCGAGTTGTAGATATGAAGAGTAAAACTAAAAAACTAGCCATTCCGCTTAATAGTATTTCCCGATCCATTTTGGAAAAGTATGATTATAATCTTCCTAGTATTTCTAATCAAAAAATGAATAAATTTATTAAAGAAGTTTTTCAGGAATTAGAATTTACAGATGAAATAAAAAAAACCATGAAATATGGGGATGAATTAATAGAAAAGAAAACGGAGTTTTATAAGAGGATTTCTTCTCATACCGCTCGTAGAAGTTTTATTACCATTATGAAAAATAAGCGAGTGCCTGATAAAGTGATTATGAGTTATACAGGACACACAAGTTTAGAGGTTTTTAATGCGTATTATCGTCCAAGTGAAGAGGATAAAATAAATTATATGAACGAGGTTTTTAATTAATAGATATGGATCAAAAAAAGCTGTACGGGAAGTGGTTTTTCTGGGATGAGTTGGTAGGTTATCCTATGATGCTTTATTATTGGATAAAAGGGAATAAAATTAATAAATTGTTGGATATTCGAATTGAAAAGGCAAGAATTAAAGCCAGTAGAATTGAGCTAACGAAGAAAATAAAAAATGAATTTTTGATAGAATATGATAAACAAGATAACTTTTTTAGTTATCATTTTAAAAATATCGATGAATCTAGAGATCATAATTTTCAAGATAAAATCAATTATTGTTTATTACGTTTTAGGGATGAATCAAAGAGGAATCTTAGTTCCAGTAAATTGATGATTTTACAGGAGAATTTTCTAAATGGAGCAGAACATACGCTATTCTTGTACTTTGCTTTAGAAGGTAAAGTGAAAAGAGATATCCGCTTATCTGATATTATGATCGGAGAAAAGAGTGCAGAATATTTTCTTCTCTTTCTCAAAGAAAAAAAATTTATTGATGAGAATCATAATTTGCTTGTAGATAAGAAGTCTTTTCTTATACGAATTCATCATTTTTTAAAAGATCACCACATTATTAATCCCGATTTTCAGGATATTACTATTATTAAAGCAATGGAAAATGAGTATAATTCTAATTTCGACCGCGGTACCTTTTCGAGGGCTGTTACCGCAAAACTCAATGATTTCGAAGAAATTGTATTTAAAGAATTATCGATACTATTTAATATTAGGTATTAAATTTTATGCAATTGAGTAGAATTGCATAAGTTATTATTTCTATTACACAATTTTGTTTGCAGAAATAAAAAATATACAGATATGCAAACAAATCCATTCCAGATCATTCTGGATGAATTGGAAGTTTTAAAAGACTTACTCTATTCCATTCAGAAAGAACCAGAAGTAGAACTTCAAAAAAAATTATACTCCTTCAAAGAAGCGTCTGAAATTCTAAAGTTAGATTATCAGACGGTTCGCTCCCATGTCCTTAAAGGAACTATTAAAGCCGAAAAGATAGGTAGGTTCTATCGCATTAGCCATCAAGATTTAATGGCTGCTTTACAAGATGTCAAATCGTTGAAGTATAGAAGGTAATCTTTCAAACATAATTATTATGAGAAAAAATCTTCTATACTTCAGAGTAGGTACGTCTTATTTTAAAATGATAAATAAACCTTTAATTTCTGGCGATACAGTCAAAGTAATGGTTCGTTGGAATCGAGAAACTATAATTTCTGATCACGGTAAATCATTTTTAAATGATATCCCAAAATTAGATGGGTTTTGTTGTATTCCCAATCATTTTGATTATCAACAAATAGTAGGCGACTTTTATAATACATACAATGAATTGCCAATTCAGCCTATTGATAAAGAGTTTGTGTTGGAGGAACTTGAAAAGCTCATTCCACATTCACTAGAGTTTGTGAACCATATTTTTGGAGAACAAATGCAATTAGGTCTGGATTATATCAAATTATTGTATGAAAAACCCACACAAACATTGCCAATACTCTGTTTAGTTAGTAAAGAACGATCCACAGGAAAAAGTTCGTTTATAAAATGGATGAAAGCTATTTTTGGAATGAATATGACCTATATTAAGGGCGATTCATTTGGTTCTCAGTTTAATTCTGATTGGGCAAGTATGTTGATTGTTGCTATTGACGAAGTTTTTTTTGATAAAAAAGAAATTACAGAACGTTTAAAGTATCTTTCAACTACTGATAAAGACAAAGTAGAAGCGAAAGGTAAAGATCGTCAGGAAATTGAGTTTTTCGCCAAGTTTATCTTGTGTTCCAATAACGAAGAAAACTTTATTCAAATTGATCCAGAAGAAATTCGTTTCTGGATTCGAAAAATTTCCTCAATTTCCAGTGAAGATGTTTTTTTCTTGAAAAAGCTACATAAAGAAATTCCATATTTTTTAAAATACCTTCAAATACGCAAGTATTTTTCAGAACAGAGAACACGTATGTGGTTCAAACCCGAGCAAATTATGACTGCCTCATTATTGAAATTGGTTAATCAAAATAAATCTGAACTTATGATTTTAGAATTGCTCCACGAATGTTTCGAGAAAATGGAGGAGGATGAATTAAAAGTAGCCCCTAACGACTTATACATTTTGCTACGCAAGCAAAATAATAGAATTTCTATATCTGCTAATGAAATAAGAAATATTCTGAAACGATGGAATTTTTTACCTGAGGATAATACCAAATCATATAAAGGAATAGAATTATTGTCCCATGGAGAATATGTAAAAGTGGATCGAAGGGGAAGATTTTATACTATTAAAAAGTCTATGTTTTATCAAATCTTTGATGTTTTGATGCAAAATTAATATAACTAATTGAAATAAAGCGATTTGTGTTTGCATCAAAGCTTGCATCAAACTTTTAAAGCTCTGTTTTTGATGCAAAACTGATGCAGACAAAGAATAAATTGATGCAATGATGCAGAAGTGATGCAATGTATTGTTTTGATTTTAAGTTAATTGAGTATGTCTGCATCATTGCATCACGAAAAATCGATTTATTGTTTGATATTCCAAAAACATGAAAATTGTAAATCACTTATCTAAATAGGTTTATTTACGAAGTTGAGTTGTCTATGTGTTGTTTCTGAAATATGGAAGTCCATATGCAGAAGTTGTTTTTTATTGAATCAAAATTAATGAACTGAAAATAATTTAATTAATCAAAGAAAAATGAATGCTATTGAAATAAATAAAATTCCAATCCCACAGTTTTTAAGTTCAATCTCCATTGAGCCTGAAAGAAAATACAATGGTTATTGGATGTATAAATCGTTTATTAATACACAGCAAAAAACAGGAAGCTTGAAGGTCTCCAAGAATAACCTCTGGGTAGATTATTCCGATGGTAATCGAGGTGGGACATTGATAGATTTAATATTACTCATCTATCCTGAATTAACAGTACGTGATATCATCTTGAAATTTAGTAATGAAACTTTTTCCTTTCACCAGCCCACCTTTCAAGATGTAGCTATGGCTATTGAAAAAGAAAAGAATTACGAAATAAGAGTGATTAAGCCACTAACTAATACTCAATTAGTTAATTATATGCAAAGTAGGCACATCAGTCTTAAAATGGCTAAAAAATACTGCGTAGAAGTTTATTACAATCTAAACAAGAAGTCATATTATGGTGTGGGTTTTATGAATGATTTTGAAGGATACGAAATCCGAAACAAATACGTAAAAATGTGTTTAGGAGCTAAAGCACCTACTTACTTTAATAATAACAGTTGTCAAATTGTATTATTTGAATCTTGGAGCGATTTTTTGAGCTTTCTAACGCTATATCCAAAAGAAGAAAAAAATTATGATTATTTGATATTAAATTCGGTTGGAACATTAAATACTGTTTTAAATAGTGATACAAATAATTATTTGTACAAATGTACAAATGGGGAAAGTGACAAATGTATCAATGTACATATGGACAAAAGTATAAATAATGTTTTGTACAAAGAATTAAAGTATGATATAATTATTTGTTGTTTTGATAATGACGATGCTGGAAACAAAGCCACTGAAAAAGTGCAAAATACTTTTCCTAATCGCGTAAAAGACGGAAGATACTTATATCCTAATCACAAAGATTTGAACGACTATATTATGAAAATTTAATGGTTTTTATGTAGGGCAAGATGTGTGTTTATGCGCATCGAATTTAACAATTCAAACACATAACACGCACTTGCCTATTTCATAGGAACTTAAAAACTCGGGACTCGTTTTATTTTAAAAATGAAAAAAATGAAAAAATCAAGAATTCATTTTGTGCTAGATTCAGATTTAAAAAAGAAATGGCAAGAAATAGCTGAGTTAAATCATATGACTTTGACTGAATATATAGTTCACAAAGTAGAAGGTAACTTAGGTAAAAATGAAAGAAAACAAATACTACAGTTCATTGAAACATCGACCAATGTTGATTCTAAAGTTGAGAATAATATTAACCAAATTGCAAAATGGATTAATACTCATAAGGAAATTTCATCCGAAAAACTGAATGAATATTTAGGTCAGTTGAATAAATATCAACGATTGATGAAAGAAAGAAATACTGTTTTTAGAAAAATAATCTTATTACTTTCTGAAATATGATTGTAAAAATTATAACAACAAATAGGGATTCTCCCAATTTTGAAGCTGTACGCTGCAATTTAGAGGAAATGAGTCTTTCTCGATTGGATTAACTGAGAATGCTGTTCAACTGGTTCACTTTATTGGTCGCAGACTGTAGTTAAAACTATGCACTTTAGTGCATTTAGCTTTCAGCTTCTAAAAATGTTTACCTTTGATATATGGAATATCAACGAACCGGAGGACATAGTGTATCACGTTTAACCGCCCATATAGTATGGGTGACTAAATATCGTTATCCAGTATTGGAAGGAGATATTCAGATACGTTGTCGTAGTCTGATCATTCAGATTTGTGAAGCAGAAGATATTCAAATTTTAAAAGGTGTAGTATCAAAGGATCATGTTCATCTTCATATAGAATATCGACCATCTCAAAACATAAGTAATATTGTCAAACTCTTCAAGGGTCGTACCTCAAGGAAACTCCAAATAGAATTTCCTGAGTTGAAGCACAGATACTGGGGACGTCACTTTTGGGCAATAGGCTTTGGTTGTTGGAGTACAGGAAATATTACTGATGAAATGCTAAATCAATATCTTGAACACCATCGTAAACCAAATGATAACGGAGGTAACTTTATACTTGAGTAAGTAGCTCCACCCAGGCAGACTTTAGTCTGCTTTAACAAACTATGGACTTTCAGTCCATAGTGGTTTATTTCTTCTATAGATCAAGGTTTACAATATACTAATGACAATAGGCAAGATCTTGATGATAATTGTAGAAGAAATAGAAAATGTTAAGCGTTGTATGTTAGAAAGTTTGTGTTTTTTAAGTAAAAGTTTCTAAGAACTCATCATAAGAGACAGTAGAATTTTTCTTTCTTTTTTTTAACAATCGACGCAACTTTCTATAGTCATCTTCTGGGTAAAATCTTCCTACTTTAGTTTCATTTTCAAAAGTTCTAAGTGCAATAAATTGAGCACCGATGCTTTTTGCATGATCACTAAAAATAGATGAATTATAATTTTCAATTGCAACATTTATTGATATATATTTTATAGAATTATTTATATATCTTAATTTTTGTATTTCATTGTCATTTTTATATATATTATTGATTTCTAAATAAAAATCCTCAAGCACATCACCATTAGGTAAGAACATTTTGTTATTAAAGTCAGTAAGTAGCTTGTTTTTTATTTCTAAAAAAGCACTTTCTAAATTAGAGTGTATATATTTTTTGCTTTTAAGTATTACAGGGACTTCATTTTCATATACAAGAATCTTATTTGTTAATAGGTAATCACTAAAAGATTTTAAAACATCAAATTTAAAATTGTCAATATGATCTAAATAGAGTTTAGTTAATTTTTTTGCTTTAGATTTTTTGTTATTCTTATATAATAGATATGCTATATAGCCTATAACGAATAATAATAAAAATTGTATATCTGTATCCATAAATCTCTGTTAATAGACATTTTTTTTAGTTTTTAAATAAATTTGAAAACTAAGTAAACATATTAAAAATTTCTCTTTTACTTCTTTTTTGGTTATTAAAATTTAAAACTCTCTTATACTCATTGTTAGAAATAGTCAAATTCTTAACCTCCAATCGATGCAAATTCTCCAAATAGAAATATAACGTCCTATGAATGACAGGATCAGTATTATTACCACATAAAAAATCAAACATCATTGTATTGAATATAGCTTTGCTATCTTGATTGAGATTGGTTGATTTTTTGGACTCCAATTGGTCTGTCATCATAGCAGCTAAAAGCAAGGTGTCATTTTCAATGAGGATTTTAAGGATGTCTGCTTTTTCTTCCTGTGAAACAGATTCTAAAAAGAAGTGAATACACTGATAAAAGTACCTGCTTTGCTTGCCCTTTGCATACTCTTCCATAGATAAAAAGTATCCTTCCGATAATTTAACACCTTCATCTTCAATGGCTATTTCTTTACTTCCTGTTAAGATTAAATGGATTAATGGAACTAAAACTGCATACTGTTTTTTTGTTTTCATCAGCAATTATAGTTTAAAATTCTTGTGGAAAGTATCTTTATCCGTTTGTTTACTTCTCTCTTTTGGTACAGAATCCTGTGCTTGTTTTTTATCGAAAGTGTCTTGGAAAATTTTTAGATCACTGCGATATGTTGAGTCTTGTTCTCGTGCTTTTAGATTAGCATTGAAGATACTATCTTGTTTACTTCTTTCCTGATTAAAGGCTTCCATACGTTGCTGCATTCGCTTTAAGCTTTCTTCAGCTATTTGTTTTTTGGTTTTCTCCTGTGCTATTGAAGTAATAGAAAATAGAATTGATAATAAGAATACTGATTTTTTCATAGTGCCTTGGTTTGTGGTGAATAAAAAAGCGTGGAACTAAGATCATGTCCTTATCAGAGGTTTGCGACAACCCAACAGCCAGACAGACTCAGCCCACGCCAATATAAGGCACGGGCGTAAGTCTATCGCTATGTTGGCTGTCATCTGAAGGTCGCAATTTCTGATAAACCAATAACGATAGATTACGCTTGTTCGTAATATTTTCTAATGCAAATGTAGGGAATATGTAATTATGAATAAAATACTTCCTGTCATTAATTAAGTTACCTCCTTTAAATTATTAGCATGAAATTGAGTAGTGAAAAGAAAGTGAATTGGAATACTTTGTCTTTTATCTATCTTTACATTAAATATTTTCTTTTTGAAAGCATGAAAAAAAACGAAATACAGCAACGCTTACAAGATGTATCGACCAACTTTAATAGAGAAAATTTTATTTATGATTTTCTTTTGTCATTCGGTTTGTCAAAAACTACGATTACACGATTAAAGAAGGGGGACTACAATCTTTCTAACAACGAAGGAGAGCTTTTTTACAAAGGCAAAATATTTTTTAAAAACCTTATTGAAGGAAGCCTAATTGATACCATCGACGAACTTTCAAAAGATGATAAAATCCTAAGACAAAAACCACGTTTTATTATCGTTACCGATTTTGAACGTTTTTTTGCAACTGATACTAAACTTAAAACCAATAAAGAATTTACTCTTGATGAATTAGCGAATCAAACGGATTTCTTTCTACCATTATCTGGTGCGGAAATTTACCGAGTGCATAACAACAACGAATTAGACCGAAATGCGGCCTACAAATTAGGAGAGTTGTATGATATTTTGGTGATAGACAACCCCGATTGGATAGCAAAAGGCAGTCATCAATTGAATATCTTTTTATCACGCTTGTTGTTTTGTTTCTTTGCTGAGGATACAGGTATATTTGCGGTTAAGAATATTTTTACTGAAGCCTTGGTTAATAATACTAAAGCTGATGGCTCAGATGTAGATGAATTCCTATCGTTATTATTTAAAAAATTAAATACGGACAAAGGCAATTTTCCTTCTTACTTAAAAGATTTTCCATATGTAAATGGAGGTTTGTTTCGTGACGATATTGAATGTCCAAAATTTTCTAAAAAGGCTCGTCAAATTTTAATTGATTCGGGTGAATTAGATTGGTCCGAAATCAATCCTGATATTTTTGGATCTATGATTCAGGCGGTTGCCGACCCAAGTGAGCGTAATAATTTGGGGATGCATTATACATCGGTAGTCAATATTTTAAAATTAATTAAGCCGTTATTTTTAGATGAATTGTATGAAGAATTCGAGAAAAACAAAAGTAATGCAAAAGCATTAGATCGATTATTAGTTCGATTGTCTAAAATTAAATTTTTTGACCCTGCTTGTGGTAGTGGAAATTTTTTGATTATTACGTACAAAGAATTGCGTAATCTTGAAATTCAAATTATTAAGCAATTAATCGATTTGAATTCTAATAATGTAACTGATGTTCCAAGCGTACAGTCACGTATCGGGTTTGATGGAGATAAAGCACAAACTATAATTCCAGCTTCACAATCAAAAATGAATTTTGCGGGTGGACAAAGTAAGATTTATTTCACCGAAATTTCATTAAATCAGTTTTATGGAATCGAAATCAAAGATTTTGCACACGAAATGGCAATTCTTTCGCTTTGGTTGGCAGAACACCAAATGAACCAGGTGTTTGAAAATGAATTGATGGATTATGGACGATCAAAACCTATTTTACCTTTAAAAGAAGCAGGAAACATTACCCACGGAAACGCTGCCCGAGTAGATTGGGAAGTAGCTTGTCCTAAAAAAGAAAACGACGAAATCTATATTATTGGAAACCCACCGTATTTGGGTGCAAGAATCCAAGATGCTGAACAGAAAAAGGATATTAGTCTAAATTTCCCGAAACTAAAAGGAGCAAATAATCTTGATTATATTTTTATATGGCTCTATAAAGGAGCGAAATATATTGAAGGTATAAACGCAAAGGTTGGTTTAGTTTCCACGAATTCTGTATGTCAAGGGGAGCAAGTTTCCTTATTATGGCCCGAAATTTTAAATGATAAAATTGAAATTGATTTTGCTTATCAATCGTTTAAATGGACAAATAATGCAAAAGCCAATGCTGGGGTGACCGTTATTATTGTAGGGTTGCGAAATACGTCAAATAAACCTAAATGGTTATTTACAGAAAGTATTGCAAAAGAAGTGAAAAACATAAATGCTTATTTGTTAGATTCTGATAATATATACATAACTCCAAAAACAAAATCCATTTCCAATCTACCTGAAATGAACTTCGGTAATATGCCAAATGACGGTGGCGGATTAATTTTGAATCAAGAGGAGTTTGATGAAATCAAATCTAATGTTCCAAACTCAAATGTTTTTTTGAGAAAATTTATAGGTGCGGAAGAATTTTTAAAAGGGAAAAGTAGATTTTGTTTGTGGTTTGACATCAATAATTATAAAAACTTTGAAAAACATACACTAATTAAGTCTCGATTTGATAAGGTTTTCTCACATAGGAATGAAAGTAAGCGAGAAGCTACTAATAAGCTTAAAGATGTTTATTTTTCTTTTGGGGAAGTTAGATTTAAAGAAACCGATTCAATCATTGTTCCACGTCATTCATCAGAAAATAGAGATTATATTCCTTTAGGTTTTTTTAATTCTGATACAATCATTGCAGATTCAGCTTTAGCAATATACGACGCTCAACCTTGGCTTTTCGGTGTTTTACATTCTAAAATGCACATGGTTTGGGTAGATGCTGTGGGGGGAAAATTAAAAACTGATTATCGTTATTCAGCTAAGTTGTGTTACAATACGTTTCCATTTCCTACACTTAACGAAAAGCAAAAAGAAACCATAAACCAATACGTTTTTGCTATTTTAGATGAGCGTGCCAAATATCCCGAAAAAACTATGGCTTGGATGTACAACCCTGAAACTATGCCTTCAGGTTTAAAACAAGCGCATCACGAATTAGATTTGGCTATAGAACGCATTTATCGTTTAACGCCTTTTAATTCAGACGAAGAACGTTTAGAATATTTGTTTAAATTGTATGATGAAATGACGAAAAAGGAAACCTTGTTTGCAAAGGAGAAGAAAGTAAAAGGGAAGAAATGAATACAGAATTAATATTATCTATTGTTGTAGCTTCAGCAACAACAATATATACCGTCATCACAATCTTTCAATTAATTGAAAGTAGAAAAGTACGTTTTCAAAAAGAATCTCCAAACATAGTTCCGTATTTAAAATCGGCTGAAAATCATATTAATATGGAGTTACACATTGAGAATTTTGGAGAGGGTGTTGCTAGAGATGTTGAAGTAGAGTTTATTAAAGACTTTAAGCGCTTCAATAGTGATGAACTTTACCTCTCTAAAGTAGGCATAGCAGAAAATGGTATGAACTATTTTCCTCCAAAATATAAATTAAAATTTAGCATGGGTTCTATGATTGACCTTTATGAAGAGAGCTCAAATGAAAAAATAATTGTAAAAGTTTGTTATAAAAGCTTAAATAATTATAAATTTATAAATGTATAAATGTATTTGAGCTACCTATTAATCAAATATTTGGACAGACTTATTCTAATCCTCCAGAAACATATATGGGGCAGATTCCTTATTATTTGAAAGAAATAAATAATCGATTGAAAGCCTTTAATAAAGAAACTACTTAATGAATGTTTAATAAAGAAAGTCTTATTTAAAAAAAGCATAGTCATATTTGATATGAATGAAATAGATTTAAAAAAACTTCTTGAGGATTTAGTGCAGCAACCTCAAGAATCAGAATGGGTAGAATTTAAACATAATTTTCATTCCCCGGAAGAAATAGGTGAACGTATTTCTGCATTATCTAATAGTGCATGTATTCTAAATAAAGAATATGGCTATTTAGTTTTTGGTATAGAAGACGGTACGCATAATATTGTAGGAACTTCTTTTAAAGCTAAATCTCATAAAAAAGGAGGTGAAGAATTAGAAATGTGGTTGGTAACAAGACTAAAGCCTCGAATTGATTTTCAAATTTTTGAGTTTGATTATGACAATAAGCATATTTCTCTTTTTATAATTCCAGCTGCAAGGACACAACCAATAGATTTTTTACATAAATCTTATATTAGAGTTGGTAGTTATACCAAACCATTGAATGAGTTTCCTGAAAAACAAGCTAAAATTTGGCGTAACACAGGAAAGCCATACGAGATAGAAATAGCCAAAGAAGGATTAAGTATTTCGGATGTAATTAAATATTTAAGCACTGAAACTTATTTTGATTTAATGAAGATTCCATACCCAACTGATCAAAAAGGCGTAATCGAAAAACTCATAGAAGATAACATTGTTGTAAAGATTCATTCTAAATATGCAATTACAAATCTTGGAGCTTTATTATTTGCAAAAGAATTAAAAGATTTCGAATCAGTTGAACGTAAATCTGTTCGAGTGATAGTATATAAAGGAGCAAATAAAGTAGAGACAGAAAGAGAACAAATTGGAGCTAAAGGATATGCTTTAGGATTTGCAGGAATGGTTAACTGGATTAATGGACAATTGCCTGCAAATGAAGAGATTGGGAAAGCATTAAGAACGGAATCGAGAATGTATCCTGAAATTGCCATACGTGAATTAGTAGGGAATCTTTTAATTCATCAGGATTTAAATAGTAAAGGATTTCCAATGATTGAGATATTTTCAGATCGTATAGAATTTACAAATCCTGGAGAACCTATTGTTAACCCTGACCGTTTTATTGATGCTTACAATTCTCGTAATGATAAACTAGCTGATTTAATGCGTAGAATGGGGTTTTGTGAAGAAAAAGGATCAGGTATGGATAAAGTATTTTATTACAATGAAATATATCAATTACCTCCAATAAATGTCTTAATAGTAGAAGGTAAAACTAGAGTGACAATCTACTCTTATAAGAGCTTAAATGATTTAGATAAAAAAGAAAAAATAAGAGCTTGTTATCAACACGCTTGCCTAAAATATGTATCAAATGATAAGATGACCAATCAGTCTTTACGCGATAGGTTCAAAATTGAAGATCAGAATGCAGCAACTGCATCTAGAATCATTAAAGATGCTTTAGAAGAAGGTGTTATAAAATTAGAAGATCCAGAAAGTAAATCTCGTAAGTATGCAAAATACATTCCATATTGGGCATAAATCTTATTTGATGGTTATTTGATAGACGATTAATTAAACTAAGTAAAACGCTGTTATTCAACACTTTTTTATTTGATAGTCATTTGATTTCTCTGCCGGTATTGGTGGATTCTTATTTGACGGTTATTTGATTAAAATGCATTGATCAAACATAAGATACTCAAAATCAAGTATGTTTTATTTGATGCTTATTTGAAAAAAATGTATAAACAACTTCAACACTACTTGATATGGCAGATTATATAACTATTGAAAATATCAGAACAAAAAGAGATGAAATCAGAGAGAAGATTAAAGAAGTAGATTTCAAAAGCTACGAAGGAAATACTTTTGGCTCTGAAAATGAATACACATACAGAAGTTTAATAGGTGGAATAGAATCTTTGCTTACTGATTTATCAACGCTTACTAAACATAAAAACAAATTTATAAAGCTTTCTACATATCAAGAAAGAGTGGATATCCATTCAGATTTGACATACATTTTAAATTATGTTGATTCGCCTACTCAACTTTATAAGTATATTGATAATTTAAAGATAAAGCTTCGTAGTTATAATATTCGTAATTTCTCTGAAAATCAAATTACATTTGAGAATGAGATTGATAATGTGAGAAAACTAAAACTTGAATTACAAGAGATTTTACAAGAAAGTACTACTCTTAAAGACGAGATTACTGAGAAGAATGAAAGTATTGAAACATTACAACAAGAGACTCAAGACAAATTAGATCGTGCAAAAGACAGTTTTGAAGAAATAAATAAAGAATTAGAATGTCTCTCAGAAAAAAGCGAAGAACAATCTACTTTAAATACACAGTTAGAGAGTATAAAGACTAAAGCGGATGGGTACTTAGATGAAATAACGGATTTTAAGAACGACGCGGAATCTAATAAGAAACTGATTGATTCTTTTGCGACTAAAGTTCAGGAAAGAGATAATAGACTGACAGAATTAGAACAGAAAACTAATGAAAATTCCGATAAACTTAATAAATACGAAGAGGAGCGAAAAAAAATATTAGAAGAAGCAAAAGAACTCATAGAAAATGCAAAACAAGCATTAGGGTATTCAACATCACAAGGATTGAGTGACTCTTTTGATACACAATATACAAATGCAAATAAATGGTGGAAATCTGTTTTTTGGATTGTAGGAGCTTCTTTGTGCTTATTAGGAACTCTATGTTTAGGTATTTGGGTGATGATTAATATACAGGAACAATGGTTTATGATTATGGGAAGAATTCTTTTATTACCTATACCAATCGCTGGAGCTGTATTTTGTGCAAATCAGTATACTAAACAAAAAAACATTATTGAAGATTATGCTTACAAGTTAACTATTGCAAAAGCAATTGTTGGTTTTTCAGAACAACTAAAAAAGAACGGAAATGATGTTGACGATATAGAATACACTGATTATATCCAAAAGGCACTTGGTGAGATTCATAAAGACCCTTTACGATCAAGAAAGGAAGGAAGCTCTGTTGGTTTTAAATCAAATCAATTAGATCAAGTTTTAGAGCTTGCAAAAAAGATTGCAGACTTAACCAAAATAAATAATTAATAAAAGAAGTGAAAAAACAAAATAATATAGACTATATTAAACCTATTAATTTGGTTAATGTTACCTATGCTCAAACAGGTCAAAGTAAATCAACCAATGAATTAGGAATGCGTGAAATGCAGGCAAAAGCCTATGAAGCTCGTACTGCACAATATTTATTATTAAAAGCTCCGCCTGCTTCAGGAAAATCAAGGGCTTTAATGTTTATTGCATTAGATAAACTGATTAATCAAGGGATAAAAAAAGTAATTGTAGCTGTACCTGAGCGTTCTATTGGAAATTCATTTGCTCCAACCGAATTAAAAAAATATGGTTTTTATACAGATTGGGAATTAAATAATAAATTCAATCTTTGTTCACCAGGAAGTGATACATCCAAAGTAAAAGCGTTTAAAGAATTTCTTCAATCAGATGAAAAGATATTGATTTGTACTCACGCTACGTTGCGCTTTGCATTTGAAGGTTTACAAGAGACAGATTTTAATAATTGTTTGGTAGCAATTGATGAGTTTCACCACGTTTCTGCTGATGGAGATAATATTTTAGGGAATGTAATTCGTAGAATTATAGAAAAATCTACAGCCCATATTGTAGCTATGACAGGTTCTTATTTTCGTGGCGATAGTGTACCTGTGTTGTTACCTGAAGATGAAGAGAAGTTTATTAAGGTTACGTATAATTATTACGATCAGCTTAATGGATATGAATATCTAAAATCTTTAGGAATTGGCTATCATTTTTATCGTGGAAGATATTATAAATTAGATGAAGATAAGGGAGTATCGGCATTAGAAGAAATTTTAGATGAAAATCTTAAAACGATTATTCATATTCCTAGTGTTAACTCGGCAGAATCCTCGAAAGAAAAGTTAGAGGAGGTAGGGCATATTATTGATTGTATTGGTGATTTAGAATATCAAGATACAGAAACAGGTGTTTTATACGTAAAAAGTAAACGCTCTGGAAGAATTTTAAAAATAGCTGATTTAGTAAATGATGTTCAGAAAGAAAGAGATAAAATAACGGCCTATTTAAGAGGTGTAAAAACACCTGAAGATATCGATATGATTATTGCATTGGGAATGGCAAAAGAGGGTTTTGACTGGCCTTTTTGTCAACATGCTTTAACCATAGGATATAGAGGTTCATTAACTGAGATTATTCAGATTATTGGTAGAGCTACAAGAGATAGCAGTAATAAAATACATGCACAATTTACCAATCTTATTGCACAACCAGATGCTGTAGATGATGATGTAAGGCTATCTGTAAATAATATGCTAAAAGCTATAACAGCTTCTTTATTAATGGAACAAGTTTTAGCTCCAAATTTTAAATTTAAACCGATGGATGATCCTGATGAAAATGAAGATGGACTAGATAATGAAAATACAATCAAAATAAGAGGATTTAAAAAGCCTACTTCACAAAGAGCTAAGGATATTATTGAAAGTGATCTAAACGATTTAAAAGCACGTATTTTACAAGATGATACGATGTTAAAGGCAATGCCTGGGAATTTAGAACCAGAAGTAATTAATACAGTTTTAATTCCAAAGATTATTCGTGAGATTTATCCTGATTTAGGAGCAGAAGATGTCGAAGCGATTCGTCAATATGTAGTGGTGGATTCTGTTATTAAAAATGGTGAAGTAGAAGAGCATGGTTCAAAGAAATTCATTCGTATGGCAGGAAGTTTTGTGAACATTGATGATATTCATATTGATTTGATTGATACGGTTAATCCATTTCAAAAAGCATTTGAAATTTTATCTAAAAATGTGACTACTTCTGTCTTAAAAGCTATTCAAGACACTATTAATGTTACGAAAATAGAAATGACCGAGGAAGAAGCAATTGCTTCTTGGGAAGCTATTAAACGTTGGAAAATAAACACAGGGAAAGCTCCTGATATTAATTCCCATGATCCAAAGGAACAAAGATTAGCACAAGCTTTATTATTTTTGCAAGACGCAAAACGTAGAAAAAATCAAAATGGCTAAAAGTTTAGACGATATATTTAATGACGATGATTTTGGTTTATTAGAATCACAGCATAAACAATCTATTGTTCGTACAGACGAGGATCGTTTGATTGATTCCTTTGAAGAAATTAATCATTTTTTTGAAAAAAATAAAAGAGAACCTTCAACATCTTCTATGTCTGAATATACATTATCAGCTAGATTGAAAAGTTTTCGAGCTAATGAAAGAAATAAAAGTGTCTTGAAAGCGTTTGATCGTTTCAATCTTTTAGGTGAAGTAGAACTTAAAATAGAAACTTTAGATGATGTTTTAGGTGATGACGATTTAGGTTTATTAGATAATGAAGGAGATAATTCTATTTTTGAATTTAAATACACTCCCAAAGAAGGTAGTAGAGGAAGTGCAGAATATATTGCTCAAAGAAAATCTATTTCAGAAAGAGATTTTCAAAAATACGACCAAATGTTTAAGCAAGTCCATAAAGAGCTTAAGGAAGGAAAACGCAAGTTATTAAGTTTTACTAATGCGGAAGATAATTTAATAGAAGGTAATTTTTATTTAGTAGACGGGATTTTATGCTATTTAGAAGTTTCTAAAGCCGAAAAAGTAGTAAAAGAAAACAAATCTGGAGATCGAATTCGTTTGGAAGGAAGAACAGTAACTATTTTTGAAAATGGAACTATCTCGAATATGTTGTTTCGTTCTTTAGGTAAGGCAATTCAAAAAAATGGTAAAATAGTTACCAATACTGATGAAGGAATATATAATCAACTTCAGGGAAATTTTAATTTTGTAAAAGAAGAAGATATTCAAAGTGGTTGGATTTATGTGTTAAAATCAAAATCAGAAAATCCAGAAATCCAGAATTTAGAAAACTTATATAAAATTGGTTTTTCAAAAAATCCTGTTCAGGAGCGTATTAAAAACGCATCTAAAGAAGCAACCTATTTATTTGCTGATGTAGAAGTTGTAGCATCTTACAACTGTTATAGTTTAAATGTGCAATCTTTTGAAAATTTACTCCATCGATTTTTTGCAAAAGCTTGTTTGGATATTGATTTATATGACAAATCAGGTAATCGTTATATTCCTAGAGAGTGGTTTGTTGTTCCGTTAAATGTTATTAATGAAGTAATTCGACTTATTGAGAATGGAAATGTTGTAAATTATAAGTATGATTATTCAAATAGAAAAGTTGTACTAAAATAAATACGTTCTTGTTTTTATTTAGAATATATTGGTTAGATGAAACTTTCTCAAAACAATTGTATAAAATATCCACTATATGAATAAAGAAAAAATCTTAACTGAAGAAGACAAAGAAGATCAAGGACTTTTACTACTCATGCAACAAGTAAACAAAAAGAAAGTAGTGAGTAGGAGAGAAATAATGAAAGTTTTGAGTGATAATAAAAAATAACTCAACAGTTCTTTTCTTGTATTTTAGAATAAGGATATAGGTATCGTAAAGTAATAGAAAATGTATATCCTTCACTCTTTAAAATAGGTAGTTACACTATGTTATTTAGCACCTAATTTAGCACCCATAAAAACAAAACCCTTTAAGCACTAGTGTTTAAAGGGTTTTTTGCAGAGAGGAAGGGATTCGAACCCTCGATACGTTGCCGTATACACACTTTCCAGGCGTGCGCCTTCGACCACTCGGCCACCTCTCTTTGTATTAGTTTACGCTTCCATTTCGCCGCAAATAGGCGTCTCAAAAGCTGTTTTGAAATCTGCTATATTCGGTTGTGCTAATAAAAACATCAACTTGGTAATCGCCGCTTCTGTTGTAATGTCCTTTCCTGAAATAACGCCAATCTCTTTTAATTCCGTACTGGTTTCGTATTTCCCCATCATCACACTGCCACTGGAGCACTGAGTCACATTGACAACCTTCATTCCCTTCTGTGTTGCACAACGCAAGGTTTCTAAAAACCAAGGCTCTGTCGGTGCATTCCCAGAACCATACGTCTCCAAAATGATCCCTTCTAAATTTGGAATGGCTAAAATAGCTTCCAATACTTGTTGTTGAATCCCCGGAAATAAACGCAATATCATAACATTACGCGACATCTCCTTGTGAACAGAAAGGGGCAAAGATAATGGTTTTTGCAACAATAACGAATGGTTAATGCGCAAATTTACGCCTGATTCTGCTAAATGTGGAACGTTAGGTGAAGTAAAGGCATTGAATAACTCCGCACTAACCTTGGACGTTCGATTACCACGGTATAATTTATACTCAAAATACAAACATACCTCTTGAATTACTGGGATATTATCTTCTTGTAAAGCAGCAAGTTGAATGGCTGTGATTAAATTTTCTTTTGCATCGGTGCGCAAATCGCCAATCGGCAATTGAGATCCAGTTAATACCACTGGTTTATGCAGGTTCTCCAACATAAAACTCAACGCAGAGGCTGAATACGACATCGTATCCGATCCGTGTAGAATGACAAAACCATCGAATCGATCGTAGTTCTCCTCTACAATACTAGCCATCTGCACCCATAAATCGGGTTGCATATCCGAAGAATCAATCGGCACATCAAACGAATAGGTCTCGATGGCACAATCCAATAAATGTAGCTCTGGAATGCGCTCAACCAATTGGTTGAAATTAAACGCGCGCAAGGCACCCGTTTTAAAATCTTTCACCATCCCAATGGTTCCTCCCGTATAAATGAGTAAGATTGAAGGTTTGCTATTCATCTTGTAATTTCAATTTATTCGCTACTGGATTTGCATACATCGCCAAAAAGTTATCGACAACTTTTTGCTCCTGCTTGTTTACTCTCAATTCTAAACGACGCTCAAACAATTGTTTCTCCTTTTCACTATAGTGAGCAGCAAATTTGTCGGTATTGTTTAAAATATCATAGGCGATATAATTCGTCGGCCACAAGTGATAATTGGTAATAATAGAGTGATCAATAACCTGAGCCAACGCTTGTAGCTGTTTATTTGGCTTCTCTGTAATGGCTTTGATCTGATCGAGCTCGGTGTCAATTATATCACCAATGTGGATGTGGATGCCTTTCTTCTGTCCAATAATCCCACTGTATAGATTGACGAAATCTTCATTTTTCTCCTTGATGTAGGTCTCATTATTGGCAATAGCCAACAGCTGAGGCATCTTTAATGCATCCGTTGGATCGTATTCATAGGAAATCGAAACAGGAACAATCTTCAGTTGCTTGAAGTAATCCATCAAGTTCTCCTCTCCAGCATCCATGCCGATCATTTTTAAAACTCCCGTATTGGTTGCGTCATTTCCATCTTTCGTACGACCTTCGCGTTGTGCAATCCATACCGAACGATTTTCCGATACGATTAAGCTGTGAATGTATTCTGACATCAAACGAGAACTCTCTAACAACTCTCGCGGAGTTAATTTTCTACGCACCAAAAAGTTGCGATTTACTTTGGCTAATGCCAATAAAAACGATTTCTGTACCAAGTTATCCCCAATAGCAGAAGCCGTCATCGTCAACCCGTGATCTTTTAAAGTTACATTCAATAGTGAAGTATCCATAATGATGTCACGGTGATTGGATATATATAAATAAGCGGTATCTTTTTGTAATTTCTCAAAACCAGAGGTCGAAAGTCCGTTAGAGCTTTTCTCTAAGATTCGACGAATAGAGTGGTAGGCAAATTCCTCTTGAAATTGCTGAATTGAGGTTACTTTACTCAAATCCTCCATCCATTCCTGTTCAGTTTTTTTAGGGAAAGTAAACCCCATTAACGCTTTTATCATAGGGTGTTTGGAGATCTTTTGTAAAACCTCATTGACCTCATGATCGTGATAATGGCGTATTGAATCAAACTTAGACATTAGTGTTTTAAATATTTATGTAAACTGAAATGTTATGTTTCTTTTTCTTACAATTAAATGCCAAAAACAGCTTTTGAATTGGCTGTAGTTTGGTCAGCAATTGTTTGTAAAGGAAGTGCATACAATTCGGCTAGCTTTTCAGCAATGTTCAAAATATAAGCACTTTCATTCCTTTTGCCCCGAAAAGGGACTGGTGCAAGATACGGAGAATCAGTTTCTAATACGATATGCTCTAACGGTATTTTATGTAAAAACTGATCAATCTTTCCATTTTTAAAGGTTGCTACTCCTCCGATTCCCAATTTGAGATTATAACTAATCGCTTGTTGGGCTTGCTCCGCTGTTCCAGTGAAGCAGTGAAAAATACCCCGGAGATCTTTTCCTTTTTCTAACGCTAATACCTCAAATACTTCATCAAAGGCATCTCTACAGTGAATATTGATCGGCAATTGATACTTTTTTGCAAGTTGTATCTGCTGCTGAAAAGCCTCCTGCTGAATGGACAGGGTGGTCTTATCCCAATATAAATCAATGCCAATTTCCCCAACTGCATAGTATTTGCGTCGAGCTAATTCTCGTTCCACAAAGGCAAGCTCTTGTTTATAGGTCTCTGGCTTGACATCCGTGGGATGCAACCCCATCATTAAAAAAATATGCCCAGGAAACGCCGCCTCCAACTCAAACATTGCCGGAGCATAGCTTGAATCAATTGCAGGTATAAAAAAACGCGTAACTCCATTCGTTATTGCGCGATTTATTGTTTCTTTGCGATCTTCCGCAAAAGCATCTGAGTAAAGATGAGTATGAGTGTCGGTAAAAATCATGCTTTGGTAATGTTCTACAAAGTAGTATCTTTCAAATTACAAAAGTACCTTATAAAAAGTATTAAAACTAAACTTAATTGATGGAAAACTATAAAGATTGGTTAAAAAAAGAACGCTATAAACAAATTCGCTTCAAGATAGCGCGAACCAATCACCTTTTTGTACGAGTAAAAGTAAATGGAATCTGGGGAGACTTCATTCTCGATACCGGTGCTTCAAACAGTTGCATCGACTTTCAACATACTGCTTATTTTGGGTTAACAACTTCAGATTCAGAAACAAGAGCCTCTGGGGCTGGTGCCAATGGAATGATGACCCAAGTGTCTTACAACAACGATATCCAAATGGGAAGATGGAAATTAGAGCATTTTAACTTCGTCTTGTTGGATTTAAGCCATGTGAATACAGCCTTGACGGAGTATAAAACAAAAAATGTACACGGTATTATAGGGTCTGATGTTTTTGGTTTAGGTCAAGCAATTCTCGACTATGGACAACAGACCCTCTATTTGAAATAAGCTTATTTCTTATAGTATTCTTTGGCTACGAGTTCTAACTCCTCATACCAAGCCGAACCGTATTTGCGCGTCAAAGGATCTTTTAAAAATTTGTAAACCGGTACTTCTAACTCTTTCCCCAAGGCACATGCATCGCTGCAAATATGCCATTTGTGGTAGTTTACCGCCGAGAAAGACGAGTATTCTTTTATGCGTATCGGATATAAATGACAAGAAATTGGTTTTTTCCAATCTATTTTCTTCTCTATATACGCTTTTTCAATACCACACAAGGCCATGCCGTTGTCGTAAATTACATAGGCACACTCTCCGCCGTGAATCAAAGGCGTTTCGTATTCGCCATCTTCACCTATAATATAAGTGCCTTGTTGCTCTATCGCAGCAATGCCCTCTGGACGTAAGTAGGGTTTTACCGTTTCAAATATCTCATCTAAAATGGCCGTCTCTTCCTTCTCTACGGGCGCACCCGCATCTCCATCAATGCAACATTGCCCTTTACAAGCTGTAAGGTTGCAAACAAATTCTTTTTCTAAAATATCCTCCGAAACTAAGGCCTGACCGATCTGAAACATGTTGATTTATTTTTGAGCCTACAAAATTACAAATCTTTCTCGGATGTTGACTCCTTCACTTCGAGCAACTTCTATTTTATAATGATACTAAATTGCCCAAACGAAAGTACCTTAGCTATAAGGTATACCACCGTTTTTAAACTTCTAAATATAGAGGAAACTTGCTTTAACGACCGCTTGCCGATGTCATAAGTCTCCCCTAAATTAAAGTTCTATTTACACGATCTCTCTGACAGAAATGCGCAATATGAGATTTTAGAACGGCTTTTACGCCTTGTTAAATTATGTATGGGTAATGTTAAAGCAGTCAGGGAGTGGTTTTTATTTTGTACTTTCGGACAATAGAATTAAAATCTTTTAAGAAATAATGAAAATATTCAGTTACATTATTATTGCATTTGTTGCTGCCTTAATTGTATTAAATATCACAATGCTTGATTTTAATAACTTATTTCAAGGGGACAGTTTAGTTGCTATAATTGGGATTGTAGCACTTTTATGTGCGGTTTGTATTCTGTTAATTTACAGAACTTCAAAGTTAATTGACGACAAAACAAAATAGATCAATATGTTGATTTATGATGTTTTAATTATTGGCGGAGGTGTTTCTGGAGTTTCTTGTGCTCAAGTTCTAGGTAGTGCAGCAAAGAAGGCTTTCATGGAAGGGAAGTCGATCGGAATTGTAATGCATCAAAAGGGGAGCATGCTGCAAGATGCGGTATTCAATAATGCCTTTGGAATTGAACCAGGAACTTTAGGAAGTGATTTACTTGCCCAAGCAAAAGATAATCTGAGAATCTATTCAAACGTCACCCAAATTGAAGGGGAGAAGGTA
Organism: Myroides sp. NP-2; assembly: GCF_014145665.1. Taxonomy (GTDB): domain Bacteria; phylum Bacteroidota; class Bacteroidia; order Flavobacteriales; family Flavobacteriaceae; genus Flavobacterium. Next base: position 23,552 of record NZ_JACHTD010000001.1, read on the forward strand.
AACAAGGTAAGCCGCGCGCAAGCAGGTGTGTTTAGCATAGAAACCAATAAAGCGGTGTACGAGGCTCGAATGGTTGTGGTCGCTGTGAATTCAAGCGCTACTTTTGCCATCGATGGCCTCATGGAGTTCGTAGAACCCCATAAAAAGTCAATCCCAGCAAAGAATAGAATTCAATTGAAAAATATAGATCACCTTGTAGCCGAAGGGATTTATGTAGCAGGTACGTTAGCGGGGCACCGCAGTCAACTTGCTATTGCAGCTGGAAGTGGCGCTGCTGTCGCAACAGACATCTTAACCTTATGGAATGATGGGATTGAAACGCACAGCCATGACAGTATTAGAAAATAATAATATTAGATCATTTTAGTACCTAAAAAGGACATCCTGCTGGATGTCCTTTTTTATTGTACTTTACCATAATTAACTCACTATTTATAGTGAAGTTTAATCCAATTTTGTGCAGGTTTGATGAAAGTAGTCTACATTCGTCTCTTATAATTTAAACACACAAAAAAAAATGGAATTGAATTTTACTACATTAAAAGAAAACTTTATCAACATCTTAAAAAATCACTATACGGATTTTAATGGACGTGTAAGACGTAAAGAATATTGGTCTTTCACCTTAGTTAGTTTTATTATTTCAATCATTTTTGGAATTGTAGATAAGATTTTAGGACCGGTAGGTTTTGTCGGAATCATATATAGTTTAGCAGTATTAGTGCCTTCCCTTGGACTTTTAGCTCGTCGTTTACACGATACAGGAAAAAGCGGATGGTGGATCTTATTGTCACTAACAGGAATTGGAGGTTTAGTATTGCTTTACTTCGCTTGTTTGGATAGTACTGTTGGACCAAATGAATATGGCGCTGATCCAAAAGCTGGAGAACGTTTATAGTTAACGGGTTGTAATTGACGGTTTTCATTTTCTGTAAACCGTCAACTACTTACTCATATACTAGTCCGACGTTATCAATCCACAATCTACTGTTTTCATTTCCGATATAAGCCCCACCGTTGCTTGATGAGAATTGAATAATCAGGTGAGTTACGGGGTCAGTTGCACTTCCCCAACCTTCTTCTATAATTTCGGTCATTTGCCCTTTACTATTGCGGGTATAATCGGTAAACTCTCCTGTGCGAAGTGCCATTTCTTTTTGGTAAATAGGCTGATTTCGAATATCGCCATAGTTAATCTGGAGTTGGAAGTTGTTTTTCCACTCTTTTTGTGTTTGGGTTAAGTTGAGCCAAGCTGTTCCCACTCGTTTTGCGTGTACTTTTCCGTCTTTGTCTTCCCAGCGATTTTGCAATAAAACTCGAATCTCTGCTTTGTCATTTTGATTGAGTTCTGTTCCTTTTCCCATACCGTTGATGCGACTTGATTTTCCGCCTGTAGTTACTTTATAGTCAAACTGTAGTGCTTTTGGTTTTTTGGTAAATGGAATTCCAGTAACCAATTTACTCTGCGGATTTTTTGTGTCGGTTATGGGTTCAATCATCTCACCTAAGAAGATCGTTCCACTTGCTAAAACGTTGATGTTGATCAGGCCTAAAACCTTTACGCGTTCAACTTTTGTTTCTAAACGCGCAGCAAAACCACTGCCTCTTTTCTCAGGAAACACCGTTACACTTCCCTTTGTAATCCCACTCACTACAGCTAAGACTGAGGATGTTGCCCAAGGGGAACGCGTGTTTTTGTATGGCGTATTGTCTTTTAATGTGTCTTTTGTGTCGTTGATGGAATACAAGTATCGAATATTTCCCCCAATAAGGAGAGATTCCTTGATTTCTCGAACTTGCCATTGGTTCATGTTGCCAAAAGGCAATAGCTCAAATCGCTCTTTTTGTGCCCATAGATTGGTGGACAAAAGCAGGCCAAGCACCAAATAAAATAGTCGTAAATAAAGCTTCATATCGGTTAATTTTTTAAGTTCAGCTGTTTAATTTTTTCAAAATCCTCTTCTTTCAAATTCATTTTTTGATAAGGAACCGCCAAGTCATGATCGTTTAAATACAATCGAGGCAAGACCTTAAACTCTGGGTTCACCAATGAAAATTCTGACTTGAGGTAAGGGGTTTCTATTGCTGCCGCATCGATAAGCGTGTGAAAAATCACATGGGTGCTGATGGGCTGTGATTGTCTTGCTTGTGCGAGCTTATACTGCTCAGGATGGGCGTCGATAAACGCATCCGAAAACCACATAAAAAACGGAATATGCAATTGATAGTAAGAGGGGGTTGGAGAGGAGTGTAAAAATAATCCACGATCATCATCAAAGAGATCTTCTCCGTGATCTGAAGAATACAACAACATACTCGCAGCGTCAATTTGCTTTAATGCCTCCAAAGTGGAAGAAAGAAAATAGTCCGTATAGCGAATGCTGTTGTCATAGGTATTGACCAATTGCTCTTTTTGTCTGCGACTTACCGCTGTGAGATTATCCGGTGTAAACTGACGGTAATCCGAAGGATAGCGCTCCTGGTAATTGAAGTGAGAACCATAGCTGTGTAAGATGATAAACAAATTACCAGGGGTTTTTTCAATCAATTCAGTCATTAAGGGTATGAGTTCCTCATCAGGTCGATTTACCGTTAAATGTGTTTTGCTATCCGTTGTGCGTATGGTTTTGTAGATGTCGGCTTCTTTAGTGAAATATTCAATAAACGAGTTGTTCTCCGATTGATTGGAAAGACAAATCGTTGTAAAACCACCTTCTTTAAAGGCTTGTGCAATCCCTTTTCTGTAGTAAATGTCTTGGTAATTAGCCGCATTTACGTCGGATAAAATCATCGATACACTTTTGTGTGTGGTGTTGGATTGTGTCAATACATCTTGATAGAGGAGCAAGTGTTCTTGTTGGGCTAAAAGCGGATTCGTCGGTCGATCATAACCGTAGAGCTGCCAGTTGTGTGCTCGCCCAGTTTCTCCTATTACCAACACTATAATTTCGCGTATACTATCGGTGGCAGTTCGCTTGGCTTCAAATGTAAAGTTTTCAGAGGTATGCGGATATGCCTTGACTTTTCCCCACTTTTTTATGGCAAAATTCAAATTGTAATACGCATTTACTGGATAGACATCCACCATGAAATCAAAAGCCTCTCTGTTTTTATTTTGTGATCCCAAAGACAACAAAAACGAAGCAACAAATAGGAGAACCCCGATATTGAAGGCGCGATGTCTACTTGTTTTAGGGAGGTATAATTTTCTTTTCCATTGAAGGCTGGCCCATATCACGGTAGGAATGTACAGCAAACAAACAAAACCAATGGAGGGAAGTAAACTGCCTAATAATTCTGTAATCTCTGTTGTATTGGTCGTTGCAACGTTTAAATACATGTCCACTGCAATTACATCTTCGCCAAAAAGGTAGAATAACACAATTTGAAACGCGTGAATAAACAGAACAGGAAATAGAATTATCTGCGTTCGCCCTATGTTTTTAAAAAGGGAAAAGACAAGGAGGTACAAGCTCAATGGAAATAAGAATACCGTTGCTCTGCCCAACAGGTTAAGGGGTTGGAATAAAGTAAAATATACCGTAGGCACCATGTTTACTAGCAAGTAAATATAGAACAAGGCAATAGGATTATGGCTAAGTCTTCTTAGGAGACTGGTTTTTTGCTTTTTTTCAGGCATATAGTTGTACTTAGAACGCTTCGTTAATATTAAAGTAAAAACCACTTTGACCTCTTGCAATTCCGTAGTCAAAACGAATATTTACACGATTTTTAAATTCCCATCGGTACCCAATTCCGTAAGTAGGTAAAGTTTCAGACCAAGTAAACGCCTTGAACTTATCAAAGACTGTTCCCATACCTCCCCAAAGAACAACACCATGTCGATTGTATATTTTTTGACGCCATTCGACTTGGGTATTCAGCTCTTTTCGATCGCGGTATTGTCCTGTGAGGTAGCCTCTCATTTGACGAGGACCTCCAATTTGGGCCATCATATTCCAAGGCACATCCCCATTGTTGAAAATTCCATTGAAGTCAAAGGCCAATATTGTTTTAGGAGAAACGCGTTTGTAGTATCGCGCGGCTGTTTCAATCTGACTAAAGTGGATATTACTCCCCAAAGTGCGTGAAAAAAACGTTTGTTGGTATTGAAGGAAAATACCTTTTTCGGGATTTGGAATAAAATCTCGCGTGTCATAGGAGAAAATAAGTCCACCTCCAACTAAGGTAGTGGTCAGGTTTTCTTGGGGTTGGAATTCTTCTTTTTCAAATTCACTACCTCGGAGATTTTTGGCAGCAAAAGTAACGCCCATGTATCCATTAGGAACTACTTCTGCGAGAAAGTCTGCTTTTAGGGATAAGCGATATTCGTTGTATTTAGAATAAATACCCGCATCTCCAGCATCATAACCTATGCCGTAGTACTTACTGGGCATATAGGTAAAAGACATGTCTGCGTTGATTCTGAACTTATCATCAGGAAAGATGGTATTGTTTTCCACACCTATAGCAAAGAAACCACTAGTGGTAATATTGGTATAGATAGACACGTTAGAAGGCGATAAGTCGAGGTTCTCCCGATCTAGGCGATACAAACCCGAGGCAACGAGTCCCAAACCTAATTTAGTATCGACAGAGTAACTTGGTCCTCCAATAAAGGAAATGTCAAATTCACTTTGTGATTTATCTTTCTTGGCTTCTTCAAAGTAGTGAATAATCCGCTCAAAAAATTTTTTCTTTTCCAGTGTGTCGTTTACATGATTGGGTTGTTCCTGTGCATAAGAAAACAACGGACCCAAAAAGGCAAACAGTAAAACCAGATCCCTTAAATATCTCATGATTGGTATGGTGTGTTTTTATGGTGTGTTTTAGTAATGACCCAAAGCTATTCTGATCTGCGCCACAATGATGAGTGCGGCTAGCAAGAAAATAAAAGCCATTAGGGAGCCTTGGCCCAAACTTATTCTTTTATTGTGATAGGCCATGGCCTTAATGTATAAGTACTGTGGGATGAACAAAGCTAGTATAACCCCAGCAATTGCAGCATAACCTAGAGCAAGAATGAACCCTTCAGGGTAAAATAAAGCAAATAGCAAGGGGGGAATAAAGGTTAATATTCCTGCTACACTCGTAATGAAGGCAGGGTTGTTTTTTACTTTGAATACGTCTTTATAGTAGTCAAAAAGACCAATGCTGACCCCTAAAAAAGAGGTTCCTAATCCCGTTGCAGCAAATAGGCTAAACAAGGTTTCCACGTGAGGCGAATGTGAGATCTCTCGTATACTCATAATAAGCCCTCTCAATCCTGAGTTTTCTTGTAAGATTTGCATGAAAAGCAATTGATCTAAGCTGCCTAAAACGACTATCTGCCAAATGAGGTAGACGACCAAAGGCAGTAAACTCCCAAGAATAAAAGCGCGTTTGAGTCGTTTTTTGTCGCCGTCAAGGTATTGCACAATACTGGGTATGCTACCGTGAAAACCAAAAGAAGTGAAGATGGCGGGAATCGCACTAATGGTCAAACCAACAGATAGTGGACTGTGCAGTAAATTGGCTTGTTTGACAAAGGGAAACAACAATACAACAAGTAGAACCAGAAAAATGAGTTTAGCGATAAAAATACCACGCGTCAACCAATCCACCCATTGTGTACCTATGATGACAATACCTCCAAACACAAGTGCAAAAAGTAAAATGGCGGTATAGGTATTAAAATTGGTATCAAAAAGTAGGTCGATATTTGTTTTGATGATGGTTCCTCCTCCAGAAATATAAGCAGCTGTTAGACCGTAAATCAAAAACATCAAACTAAAACCAGCTAGTTTATTGATAAACGAGCCCGCGTATTTCTTGGTCAAGGTATTAAACCCAGCAGAAGCATCGTTGTAATCGTATAAATCAACCATCAGTAAGGCTGTATAGCACATGGCAAACCAAATAACGCCTAAAAGTAAAGTGGTTCCAATAAAACCAACACCCGCAGATGTTATCGGCATGGCAAGCATTCCGCCTCCAATGGACGATCCTGCTATGATTAAAATACTACCTAGTAACTTACTCTTCATTAGTTTGAAATTTAGACGAAACACAAAGATAAAGAAGCTTTATGTCTTATTGTTTTAATGTTAAGATAATTTTGTTTTGTAAAAATGTATTAATTGTTAAAAACACACTATTTGAATAGAGTATATCTTCCCTTTTTGTAAAATAGTTTTTTTTCTTATGGTTGAATATCCTGTGTTTAGTTGATAATAATGTACGACTTTTTCTCTTTATTCGGAGATCTATTATTTTTTTTGATTGTGCGAAGTGAATTTTTTGATAATACGGAAAGGTGAATTGCATTGAGCCTTGTTTTATCAGTGTTAGCATTAATTTAATAAATCGTTAGTAAATAGTAAGGCACGGAGAGAACTACAATAGAAAAGCGTATGTTTGATTAAAATTAGGTACAGAAAACGCAATTAGCAATCGTTGCGACCTGTTTTTGTGCAAGTATTGCTACAGAATTAGTAATAAAAAACACACAAAAAAATGTCAAACTAAATATTCTGTACTATATTTGTCCCAATATGAGTAGAAAAAAAATGATAGCAAGGATATTGTTAGTGGTAGCTTTTATGTTTACCACCGTATTCCAATTGGTTCATAGCTATCAACATATTTCTACAGCGGTTGCCTATGAAAACGAGCACCGCACACACGCGCATTACTCAGAAAGCCGTGTTGATCATGGAGGTCTTCAATTCACTGAAGATCACAGTCACACAGATCATTGTTTCGTTTGTGACAGTATTCCTACATCAGGATTAGCCCCTATTCAAATGGAGTGGCAATCTATCACTTACCAAACGAGTCAAGAAGTTCAAGCGGAAGTTGTTTTGCGTTTTGTTCCCCTTGCCCACGTTTACTATTCCCTTCGCGCACCTCCCGTATTGGTTTAATTATTCAATTTTGGTTCATTCACATTGCTGAATAGAACTGCTATTTCATTAATTAAAACCTCACAATACAATGAGAAATCTATGTACATGGATCATGCTGTTGTGCTCTTTAGGTATGTTTGCACAGTCCTATACTGTCAAAGGAAGAGTATCAGATTACCATGGAGAAGCCTTAATTGGCGCAACAATTACCTTAGGAGATCAAGCTTTTATGACGGACGTCAAAGGGCGATTTATTGCGAAACCCCTAGAAAAAGGAACATATCAATTGACAGTTTCTTACTTGGGATATGAAACATTGCGCACCACGATTAACCTAGTTGAAAATCAAGAAGTAGACCTGCATTTAAAAGAAAGCACAACCTTACTAGAACAAGTAGTAGTATCTAGTGAAGCAAAACATACAGTGCAACATGTGGATAGAGTGTCCAATCAACAACTCGTGGAAAAATTTGCGGGTTCACTAGCTAAAACCCTAGAATCCGTTGCAGGAGTAAACGCGATGGATATTGGTTCAGGATCGTCTAAACCAGTGATCCGTGGACTTGGGTTTAACCGTGTGGCCGTGGCAGAAAATGGCGCCAAACAGGAAGGACAACAATGGGGAGCGGATCACGGATTGGAAATTGACGCCCTTAGTACTGAAGAAGTAGAAGTGATCAAAGGAGTTGGTGCAATCGAATACGGAAGTGATGCCATTGGTGGGGTTATTAAAATCAATAACGAAAAAGTACCACAAGTGCATTCTTTTGACGGAAAAGCTATTGTATATGGCAAGTCTGTCAACGATGCTGTAGGAGCTTCTGTTCAAATTAAACAAAGAGGAGATCGCTTCTTTTATAAATTCAAAGCAACCGCACAAGACTATGCTGATTATCGCGTGCCGATCAAACAAATTGACTACCTCAATACGATTATTCCCATCGAAGGGGGACGTATGAAAAATACAGCCGGAAAAAGTGTAGCCTTATACGGGCAAGTAGGCTATGTAGAAGAGAACTTTAAAAATATATTGAGCATTAGCAATGTATACGATAAAAGTGGATTCTTTCCAGGTGCTCACGGCATTCCCAATATAGCTGCTGTACAAGACGACGGTAATCACCGCAATATTGAGTTGCCCAACCAATCAGTCAACCATTTTAAGCTGACTAATACCGCAACATGGAACCTCTCAGCAAGTCAAAAATTAAGCGTGTTAGTCGCTTTTCAAAACAATAAAAGACAGGAAAGCAGCTTGTTTCACAGCCATTTTTCAAACCAAACACCACCGACAAAAAATCCAAACCTAGAGTTGGAATTTGTGTTGAATACATTTGATGCCGCAGTAAAATACGAACATCTGTTTCATAACGAACACAAATTAACAATGGGAATTCAACAGAATTACCAGAATAATACCATCGGAGGATACGGCTTTTTGTTGCCTAAATTTAATAAAATAGGCGTAGGTGCTTTTGGGATGTACGAGTATTTTGTCAATGAACGCCTTACTTGGGAAGCAGGTATACGCGCAGACTACGCAAGTGTTCACGTGAAGCCTTTTTACGATGAAATTCTATATGATTATTTGATTGACCGCGGACAGTCGATCGAAACAGCAGCCAATTACGCACAGCGCAGTGAAAAACAAGATCGCGACTTCACGAGCTTTAATGCGATGATTGGTGCTAAATTTGATTGGACACCGCATTTTAATCTCGCGGCAACTGTTGGAACTAATTTTCGTTTTCCTACCGCCATTGAATTGGCATCCAATGGTGTACACCACGGGGCATTTCGCCATGAAAAAGGAAATCCAAACCTAGATCCGGAAAAAGGAATTGCCGTTGACTTGAGAGCTACCCTACAAACAGAAACATTTAGTACAACACTAAGCCCTTACGCCTATTTTTTTAGCAATTATATCTTTTTAAAACCTACTGGTACGTTCTCAATTTTACCAGATAGTGGGCAAATTTACGAATACACACAATCCAAAGCCCTGATTACGGGATTTGAATGGAAAGCTCAACAACGCTTTTGGGATCGCTTGACTGTTGAAGGAATTTTTGAATTTATCTATAACAAGCAGTTGGACAACGGCAAAAAAGGAAATTATCCGTTGCCCTTTTCAACGCCAGCTAACTTCTTTGGACAGGTGAGCTATACCTTTAACGATTGGAATGTATTCCGCGATTCAGAAGTTTTTGTCAACGGAAAATGGTATGCTGAGCAAGAGCGAATTGCACAAGGAGAAGATATTACGCCTAGCTCACAGAGCTACGGATTTGGAATTTCTTCCACGATTCACTTAGGGAAAGTACAAGCGAAAACAAGTCTAACAGCAACCAATATTTTTGATGCAAAAATATTGAATCACATGAGCTTTTATCGACCGCTGGGAATCCCAGAACTAGGACGATCGATTCAATTAATGATCCAAATACCGTTTTAATGAAACAAACTAACAGCAGTGTTAGTAAGTACCTTTTCTTAGTGGTTGTGTTTTTTATCCCACTAACGAGCAATTTACTACACTATGTTGTCATTGAACATGAATATGGACTGCGAAATCACGCTTTAGAATGGATCGACGGAAGTAAAGTTCACTATTGTGATCAATACTTATTCAAGATTCATCCAGCTGTTGAAGTACCAATTTTTGCTATTGCTATAGTCCCCCTTGTTATAAATGCCGTTGTTATTGATGTAATAAGCGTACGCATTAAACAGCCAAGTCATTTTTTTTATTTTAATCGCGGTCCGCCGTTTGTGTGATGTATATAGGAGGAAACAACAAAACAACAAAACAACAAAACAACAAACACACACAATAATTAAAAATTAAAACAATGAGAAGATTACAATATTTAGCAGTAACAGCACTAGTAAGTGCATTTGGTTTCACTTCATGTTCAAGTGACAACAACACAGATACAGAGAAACCCGTAGTTGATTTAATCGCACCAAAAGAAGGAGCAAAATTAGAGGCGGGAAAAGATATTCACTTTGATATGGTCGTATCCGATAACGACGGATTAGCTTCGTATAATGTGGATATTCACAATAATTTTAATGGGCACAACCACACAGGAGGAGACAATCATACCCATGCTGTAAAGACTACAGCTGCAGAGGGGAAACCGTTTGAATTTAATAAAACATGGAGTCTTGGTGGGGTGAAAAACGATAACATCCACCACCATGAGATTGTTATTGATGCCAATGCAAAACCAGGAAAATATCATTTTGTGGTAAAAGTATTGGACAATTCAGGAAATCAAACGATGGAATTTAGAAATATTGAGATTGTAGCTGCTGGTGAAGGAGATGGAGGACACGATCACGATCACGATCACGATCATGACCATGACCACGCACATTAATGATTAATTGGTTTATAATTGTATAAAAGCAAGGCTTTACGCCTTGCTTTTGCATTAATTATTAATATATTTACTTGCACAGAAATTTAAAAATAGAATTATTTATTATGAGAAAATCGTTAATGACACTTCTTGTAGCAACTTTGATTATTTCCTGTAAAAATGAAGGGGCAAAAGAACAGGTAGCGGATATCCAATATCCTGAAACAAAAAAAGGAGATGTAGTTGATACGTACTTCGAGGTTGAAGTAGCAGACCCTTACCGTTGGCTAGAAGACGACCGTTCTGAAGAAACTGCAGCTTGGGTAAAAGCACAGAATGAAGTAACCTACGGATACTTAGCTCAAATTCCATTTAGAGATCAATTGAAAAAACAAATGGAAGAAGCATGGAACTACGAAAAAATAGGCGCTCCATTTAAAGAAGGAAAATACACGTATTTTTTCAAAAATGACGGTCTGCAAAATCAGTCGATTTTATATCGCAAAGATGAAGCAGGAAAAGAAGAGGTATTCTTAGATCCAAACAAATTCTCTACGGATGGAACAACTTCTTTAGGTAGTATTGATTTCTCTGAAGATGGAAGCAAAGCTGCTTATGCTATTTCAGAAGGTGGAAGTGATTGGAGAAAAGTGATCGTACTCGATACGGAAACAAAAGAAGTCATTGGCGATACCCTAGTTGACGTGAAGTTCAGTGGTGTATCTTGGTTTAAAAACGAAGGTTTCTACTATTCAAGCTACGATAAACCAGCAGGAAGTGAGTTATCTGCAAAAACAGATCAGCACAAATTGTTCTATCACAAATTAGGGACTGCTCAAAAAGACGATACCCTTATCTTTGGTAAAGATCAAAAAAGAAGATATGTAGGTGGATATGTAACAGGAGACAACCAGTTTTTGGTGATTTCTGCAGCAAATTCAACTTATGGAAACGAATTGTACATTAAAGATTTAACAAAGGCAGCTAGTCCAATTGTTACTTTAGTCAACAACTTCGATAGCAGCAGTAGCGTATTAGACAGTAAAGATGGTAAATTGTATATAGAAACAGATTTCAATGCGCCAAATTCACGTATCGTAACAGTAGATGCAGCAAAACCACAACAAGCAAACTGGACAGATCTTATCCCTGAAACTGAAAATGTATTGTCGCCAACAAAAGGAGGAGGCTATATTTTTGCAAGCTATCTGAAAGATGCTGTTTCAATGGTAAAACAATACGACTATACGGGTAAAGAAATTAGAACAATCGAATTACCTGGAATCGGAACAGCAAGTGGATTTGGAGGGAAAAAAGAAGATACTACCTTGTATTACTCTTTTACAAACTACATTACGCCAGGAACAATCTATGCATTAGATGTACAAAAGGGTACTTCAAGCGTATACGAACAACCTAAAGTGAAGTTTGACTCGTCGCAATATGAATCGAAACAAGTGTTCTACACTTCGAAAGACGGTACAAAAGTTCCGATGATCATTACCTATAAAAAAGGAACCGAACTAAACGGAAAAAACCCTACGATGTTATATGCTTATGGTGGATTCAATGTTAGTCTTACACCGTCATTTAGTATTGCTAATGCCATTTGGTTAGAAAATGGAGGAGTATATGCAGTACCAAATTTAAGAGGTGGTGGTGAGTATGGAAAAGCTTGGCACGTAGCTGGAACAAAAATGCAAAAACAAAATGTATTTGACGATTTCATCGCTGCAGCACAATACCTAATTGACAATAAGTATACATCATCTGATTTCTTAGCTATTAAAGGAGGATCAAACGGAGGATTATTAGTTGGAGCAACAATGACACAACGTCCTGATTTAATGAAAGTAGCTTTACCTGCAGTAGGTGTATTAGATATGTTGCGTTACCATACCTTTACCGCAGGTGCTGGATGGGCGTACGACTATGGAACTGCTGAGGATAGCAAAGAAATGTTTGAATACTTAAAAGGATATTCTCCTCTACACAACGTAAAAGAAGAATCTTATCCTGCAACAATGGTTACTACAGGTGATCACGACGACCGTGTGGTACCTGCACACAGTTTCAAATTCGCAGCTGAATTACAAGCCCACAACAAAGGAACTAATCCAATGTTAATTCGCATTGAAACAAATGCTGGACACGGAGCTGGAAAATCAATCGCTCAACAAATTCAAGAGCACGTTGATTTACAAGCGTTCACTTTATACAATATGGGTATCAAGAAATTGAAGTAAATTTTTACCAATTAGAATAATAAAAAAACCTCAATCTTTCGATTGAGGTTTTTTTTATGCTGTTTAGTATTTATAGTCTTTAATTCCTGCATTAATCTCCGCATTAATGTCATTTTGAGGCGGTGGAATAGGACAAGAGAATTTAGGGTTATACACACAATATGGGTTATACGCTAAGTTGAAATTCAATATAATGGTTTCTCCGTCGGGTATTTCTAGGTCAATATAACGACCACCACCATACGTACTCACACCTGAAGTTAAGTCCGTAAATGGGAGAAACAGATGCTTTTCGTATTCTTTTTGATTGCGTAGATTAATATCTTGAAACAAGTCTAAGGTTTGTTCTTTGCCATTTAGTGAAAAACTAGCTTCACCGTATTTGACATATATCGGTTTGCGTTCTGTAGTGGTTGGCATTTCAAAAGGCACTTCATCTGGCGTACGCGTGAATTGTGCTTCGATAATAAAACGCTCATTTATTGGAAAGAAATCTAAACTCACGAATTTCTTTAAGGCATCAGGCACTAAGGGAGAAGTCTCTTTATTGGCAAACTCTTTATTTAAGCTTTTCTGAAATAAAAGTGCTTTCTGCGTTTCCGTTTGGGGCGAAGACGTACAAGCGCACTGTAGCAACAGTACAGCACTAAGCATAATCAATCGTTTCATTGTTTTTATTGTTCTGGGTTGACCGTAAAAGTAACAAAAAAGGTTTGCCTTTTAAAGACAAACCTCTATAATAAATAAGCAATAGGATATTACTTAATATGTGCGCGTAACATCCAAGCTGCTTCTTCGTGTTTTTCTAACAAACTCGTCAAGAAATCAGCAGTCCCTTTGTCATTCATTTCATCAATCGGGTCAATGTTTTCTCTTAGGAAAATAATAATAGCCTCGTGATCTTTGCATAAGTCTTTAATCCAAGACGCACTGTCATTTGCTTCGTTATCTCTGGATTCAGTTAATTGAGTTAATGCAAGGTATTCTTTTAAGCTACTTGGTGCATAATGACCTAGATGGCGAATTCGCTCTGCAATGTCATCTACATCTACAATCGTGGCTTCATATTGGGATTGAAAAAATAAGTGCATGGAATGAAAATCAATGCCCTCTACGTTATAATGCGCTTTTCTCGTTTTGGTGTACAGTACATATTCATCTGCCAACAATCGAGCGAGTACATCCGTTACTTTTTGTCTTACTTCGTCTTTTAGACCAATATTTGTTTTCATAGTATTTGATTTTTAGTTGTTTACAAATTACGAAAAAAATAAGAAAGAACCATGTGTTTGAGTGGTAAATAAAAGATAAAATAGTTGTTTTTTGATAAAATACAGAAAAACCTTTGATGTCTATAAAAAGAAGGGGCTGTCCAATAAGCATAAGAAGATAGAGGTAAAACGATAAAGCAATAGTGAATCATTCTACTTCCTACTGTATACGTTGTGTCTTCTTCTTGACTGCTTTTGGTCAATTGAAAGAATTTTTAATCAAAGGGAAAAGTCCCACTTTAACAAAACAAAAGAGGGTGACCTTTTGGGACACCCTCACTATTATTTATTTTTTCAATTTATCAGCGGCATTTTCCAACCCTTTTTGAGTTTCTTTAGCCGCTTCTTTTACATTTTCTTTTGCTTGTTCTGCCTTTTCTTTGGCGTCTTCTTTTAATTCATTGGCTTTGTCTTTTGCCTCATCTAACGATTTTTCAGCGTCTTTTTTCAATTCATCCGCTTTGTTCTCTAGGTGATTGACTGCTTCATCCGTTTTTTGTTTGGTTGCCTCCCAAGCCTTTTGAGCCTCATCTAGTGTTTTCTTCGCTGCTTCTTCTGCCGCTTTGTCTCCACTCTTAACTGCTTCATCTAGGGCTTGTTTCGCTTGTTCAAATTTAAGCTCCGCTTCTGATTTCGCTTCCGTTAATTCGGTTGCTGGAATAGTATCTCCCTCGGTAGGCGCAGTTTTGTTGTCTTTACATGATGTAGCGAAAAGTAATCCACCTAACGCTAATGTTAATACAATTTTTTTCATAACAAATAAATTTAAGTTTGACTACAAGTTAGTAAAAATCTAGTTTAGATGAAAATAAATAAAGAAAAATGTATTATTTTATTTCTTTTTACTCTTTTCTTTCTTTAAATCAAGTGGACCATAGCCTTTGATGTATTTAGAGATTGTTTGTTTTCTCCTGCTGACATAAGGACCAGATTGTACGGGATTGTAGCGTCTTGGACTAGGGAGGATAACAGCTAATCCGGCAGCTTCCTGAACGGAGAGTTTAGCAGCACTTTTCTTATACCAGTGTTGAGCCGCAGCTTCTGCACCATAGACGCCATTCCCCATTTCAATGCTGTTGAGGTAGACTTCTAAAATGCGTTCTTTGGACCATAAAAGCTCAATAAGCACCGTAAAGTAAGCCTCAAATCCCTTGCGAATATAGCTGCGCCCTGGCCATAAAAATACGTTTTTAGCCGTTTGCTGAGAGATGGTACTTCCTCCCTTAATGCGCTTGCCCTTTTCGTTGTTTTTCATTGCCTTTTCAATCGCTTTAAAATCAAAACCATTATGCGATAAGAAGTGACCGTCTTCACTGACAATAACCGCCTTTTGCAAATTCGGACTGATTTGTTCGATCGGAACCCAATCGTGTTTTAAAGTAAAGGATTGACCATCCTTTTTTTGCTCATATAGCCGTATGAACATCAAGGGAGTATAGGGAATTGGAACAAATCGGAAGAAAATAACAGATAAAATGCTTAGTGCAAAGAACCACAACACAAGCTTTAAGATAAAGCGTAAAAGTTTGCGAACCATAGATTTATACGATATAAAAACGGGTACAAATGTACTAACATATTGGTAAATGCAATTCACAAGACGAAAAAAAAATAAGCAAAAAAAGCTACCTTTTCTCGGTAGCTTTTTTTGCTTATTTTATACGGGATTTGTTGTCCAAAGTGAAGCTGTCTTTAGCATCGCTCTACGCGGTAGTTTCAACGTTGCAACAAGTAGTTCCGCAAAATCTTCCGGTTGTAAAATGTGATCGGGATTGCCGTCTGTTAAGCCTAGTTCAATCGACATATCTGACGCAATGGTACTCGGTGTTAACGTACATACGCGAATGTTGTTTTTTCGCACTTCTTTCATCAGGGATTCAGATAACCCAATTACTGCAAATTTAGAAGCCGAATAAGCCGAAGTCGTCGGGTTTCCATTTAATCCAGCAGTTGAGGCAACATTGAAAATATCACCTTCATTTTTCTCAATTAAATGTGGAAGTACCTCTCGTGTAACATTGTACACCCCCATAACATTGGTTAATAAGATCTCTTCCCAACGCGATGCAGGCATGTCAGTAAATTTTCCAAATTCAGAGATACCAGCGTTGTTTACTAAAATATCAATACCGCCTAAAAAAGCAATGACCTTAGCAATTTCGCGTTGAACAGCTTCTTTGTCTACCACATCAAATACGGCATAGGTCGCTCTAATACCTAACGCAGTCAATTCTTCGACTGTCTGTTTTAAGCGCTCCTCGTTTCTTCCCGTGATAGCCACGTTAATTCCTTCTTTGGCAAAAGCAAGTGCAGTCGCCTTTCCTAATCCGCGCCCACCGCCTGTGATAATTGCATTTTTTCCTTTTAATGTACTCATAGCCTTGTTTTTTATTTATAAAGTGAATTAATTTGATTCAATGTTGCGTTCAATGGCATTCCACAAACCATATCTTTTTTCAAGTGCGGCTTTGGAAACGCGAATAACGTCTTGCCATTTCTGTTCGTCTGTTCCACAGAGTTCTGTGATCATCTGCATAGCCATGGGCCCGTGTTCATCCCCGTCCAATTCAATGTGTCGCTCAAAGTAATAAATTAATTTTGACAAATCTGTTTCGGGAAAGTTAAGTTGGAACCCTTTTAAGATTTCAGTAAACATATCGGGAATTAAATCTTCCCGACCGAAGGTAAAGGCAGCGGCGATTTCATGTGGTTTTCCTTGGGCAATTACGTCAAAGGAAAACGCGAGAAACGCTTTAATATCTGGATCAACTGCTAAGGAGGCAATCGCTTGTTCGATGGTGTGCCCGTTTTGCAATTCCACTAAGAAGTCCTTCATGGTTTGCGTATTCGCCTGAGCGTCTTCCATTGCGTCAAAATACATCTCAAAATGACTCAAACGCTGTCCATCCAGAGTAAGATCCGACTCTTCAGCTAAGACAATTTCGTTGATTAAATACCTGGTTTGCGGATAGGGCGATGCAAACCAAGGCGTAGTAGTACAAGTGAGCTTTTGCTGTAGCGCTTTGAGTAAGGACATAAAATCCCACACGGCATATACATGGCCTTCCATGAATTTTTGCAAATGTGCAATGGACGTTATTTTTTGATATAAAGGATGCTGTAATAAAGCGTTGCGTTCGGGAGTAATCAATTGATTAACGGATAGTATATTCATGGTGTTATAAGAATTTATACAAAAGTAAAAAAGCTTCTCGGTTAGGAGAAGCTCTTTATATAAAGTTTATCTATTTTAGTATAAGCTAGATTACTTGAATGCAGGGAAACCTGTCACATCCATACCTGTAATTAACAAGTGGATATCGTGAGTTCCTTCATATGTTACAACTGACTCTAGGTTCATCATGTGACGCATAATAGAGTATTCACCTGTGATTCCCATTCCTCCTAACATTTGACGTGCATCACGAGCAATTTCTAATGCCATAGCCACGTTGTTGCGTTTGGCCATAGAAATTTGAGCTGAAGTTGCTCTTCCTTCATTTCTCAAAACACCTAAACGCCAAGTTAACATTTGCGCTTTCGTGATTTCTGTGATCATTTCAGCTAATTTCTTTTGCTGTAATTGTGTTGCTCCAATTGGCTTGTCAAACTGAATGCGCTCTTTTGAATAACGCAAAGCAGTATCATAACAGTCCATAGCTGCTCCAATAGCTCCCCAAGCAATTCCGTAACGCGCAGAATCTAAACATCCTAGAGGTGCTCCTAATCCTGATTTGTTTGGCAATAAGTTTTCTTTTGGAACTTTTACATTATCAAAAATAAGCTCTCCTGTTGCTGAAGCTCTTAAAGACCATTTGTTGTGTGTTTCTGGTGTAGTGAATCCTTCCATCCCTCTTTCCACGATTAATCCATGGATTCTACCTTCTTCGTTTTTCGCCCAAACTACTGCTATATCAGCAAATGGTGCATTCGAAATCCACATTTTCGCTCCATTCAATAGGTAGTGATCCCCCATATCTTTGAAGTTTGTGATCATCCCTCCAGGGTTAGAACCATGATCTGGCTCAGTTAAACCAAAACAACCAATCATTTCTCCTGTTGCTAATTTTGGTAAGTATTTATTGCGTTGTTCTTCGTTTCCGTATTTCCAAATTGGATACATCACTAAAGACGACTGAACAGATGATGTTGAACGTACGCCTGAATCTCCTCTTTCAATCTCTTGCATGATTAAACCATATGAAATCTGATCTAATCCTGCTCCTCCATATTCCGTTGGAATATAAGGACCAAATCCTCCAATTTCAGCTAATCCACTGATAATTTGTTTCGGGAATTCCGCTTTTTGAGCGTATTCTTCAATAATTGGAGATACCTCTCTTTTTACCCATGCTCTCGCAGCATCACGAATTAATTTGTGCTCTTCTGTAAGTAAATCATCTAAAAGATAGTAATCCGGTGCCTGAAATAAATCTGGTTTCATAATATTCTTAAGTTTATCAGTTGTGACGACAAAAATAAGTAATATTTATAGATGTGCAATTTTTGGGTGTGAAAGTATAGCTAAATTGCTGTTATTTTACTAGAGAATGGAAATTACCCTAGTTTAATTGTTTCGAAGTTAAAAAGCTGAAATTAGCGATAAACTGTCGCGAACGCAATGACTTGATTCCAATGAAACGAGTATGTCCTTGGAAACTAAATCTTGTCCTTCATAAACCCATAGAAACAATTAATCCTTAAAAAAAAAATGAGCCGATAAATGTTATAATCGGCTCATTTTTTTGTAATCTACTGATTTATAGTGATTCGTTTGTCTTTCTTTTTTTGCGTTTGATTCTCCTTCTAATCAAGAAGAATACGCCTATACTAATTAGGATAAATGGCCAAATGTAAAATAGTCCCAAGGTGAAAGCAACCAAATTATCCCATCCTTCTTTAAAAGCGCTAGTAAATTCAGAACCTGAGGAGGTTGTTGAAGGCTGTGTTTCGTAAAATACGACAGTCAGTGTACTAAAGGCAATGCTACTTTTTAAATAATTCAATCGACCTTCATAAGATTCGATATCCGAACGCAGAGTTTCGATTTCTTTCTCAATCGCTAGGATTTCTTCAATCTTAGATGCTTTACTCAAGAGTGCTTTATAGCGACTTTCCAACTCTTTTTTTGTTTGTATACGCGATTCTACATCAATAAATTCTTCCGTAACATCGAGGGCTTTGATGTCTTGTTGTTCTATGTTTTTAGCTGTTGTAGCAATGTCGGCCAGTAGGCTTTCAAAATGGGCTGCTGGAATGCGTAAGGTCAGGGTATAAACAGAGCGATTTCCGTAGGATTCTGCATTGTCTTGAGATACATAGCCTTGGTATTTCGCAACAGCAGTAGTAAGCTGTTGACGGGTATCTTTTGCATTCGCGGTTTCAAAGCGAATACTTCCCTCTTTAATGATTTTGCGCTGTGTCGTTTGTTGTTGACTTTCGAGGTTTTTAGCAGGAGTGGAGTTGACATCAGCAGACTCCAAACTCATTGCTGTATCAGCGGTCGAATGTTCATAGCTTTGGTTGCAAGCCGCCACCGTTATAAGGAGAAACCCTCCTAATACAATACTTAGTACTCTTTTTTTCATTGCTTTTTTTTTGTGCTCTAAGAGCATTCCTAGTGGATGGCTACCTATAGCGTTTACAGAGATTAAAAGTATTAAAAAAGGGGGAAAATCTGCTCGTCTTTTTGTTGTACATCCGTTTTTTTGCCCGAAAAAAAATAAATGGCATATAGATGAAAAAAGAGTACATTGCACAACAACCAATGAAATGCAGCAGTAAATCATGAAAAAAGCAACAATTTTATTTCTAACATTCGCCTTATCTACACTGAGTCTAGCACAAGAAAAATTGCGTATTAAAGGAAAATTAAATGGGTTAGCAGAAGGAGCCTCGTTGATCCTGATCAGTGGAGAGCAACAAGTAGAAATTCCTAAAAAGGGAGAAGAATTTGAAGTCGAAGTACAGCTGTCTGAGGCACCAGCACCAGTTTATTTGGTAGTAAAAGAGGGACAAGGAGTTAGAAACACGCGTTTTTTTCTAGGAAATGAAACGGTTGTTATTGAGGGATCTATGGATAATTTCTCTCAAGATATTCGCGCGATGAATTCAGAAAATGACCGATTGCGCTATGAAAATTATCAAGCAAGTAAGGCCTTGCGTCTAGAAGTTGATAGCCTACAAAAAGAGGCGATGGACCTTTGGAAGCAAGGAAAAACAGATAGCATACAGTACATTTATTACAATCAGGTTGAACCTCTTGGAAAGGTGACAAAAACCCTAAAGCAAGTCGATCTAGTAGACTATTCTTTCATAGCAGACCATATCAACACAGCATATGGACGTTCCATGTTACTTTATGTAAAGGATAGGTTTACAAAAGAAGAATTGCAACATTTGTTGCGTTTGGTAGCTCCCGAGTATAAAGATAAAAAAGAAGTTCAATACCTTGACGCTTTGGTGAATGCTAAAAAATTGGAAATAGGCGATTCTTTTTACGATTTTACTGCATTAGATCAAAAAGGAGATAAGGTGCAATTTAGTCAATTCTTTACAGGAAAGCCTGTAATAGTAGAGTTTTCAACCATGCAATGTGAAGCATGTCAGGAAGCTGCGCCTCATATGGCAAGCTTGGCTGAGCAGATCCAAAGTAAAGTTACTTATGTAACCTACTATCTCGACAATCAGACTGAAGCTATGAAAATGTATTATGCGTTAAAGGGGAATAAAGGTACAATGCTTTGGAATAAAGAAGGGCGATTAAATCTTATGAACGCCAAGTACAAAGTTGAAGGAACGCCTACATATATCTTCTTTAACGCTCAAGGAAAAGTAGTACATATCCAAGTGGGAAATGATTTTGCTCTAATGCTGCAAAAAATTAAAGATTTGGTGCGATAGTCAGAAATCGATTGATTAGTTCCTATAACAAGACATAGGATTATTATTTTTAATATGATGACGTCTAGCAGTAGTGCACCCTAGTGCGCTACTGTTTTTTTATAAAAAATTGAGCGGATTGTCAAAGGACAAAAAGAGAGTAGTTTGTGGCTACTCTCTTTTAACGAAATTTAGAATAAAACAACAACCAAGAAAAGAAGTGAACAAGCTTCTTTCCGCGGTTAACTATAATTGAACTATAGTATCAGTAGATGTTAGGGTTACTTATCGGCCAAACGCAGAATATCGCCGAATACCCCCCTGGCTGTGACAGCTGCACCTGCACCTGCACCTTGTATAATGATTGGGTTCTCACCATAGCTTTCCGTATAGATTTCAAAAAAGCTATCAGACCCTTGGAGTTGACCCAAAGGAGATTGATGAGGTATCGCAACTAATTTAGTTTCCAAAATGCCTTTGTCTTGCTGTAAATCACCCGATAGTTCACCCACATAACGCAAAACGGTATGCGGTTGCAGTTCTTTTTTAAGGGCTTCAAAAGGCGCATCCAAAGCAGTGAGTGAAGCAATAAAAGCTGCTGTATCTATGGTTTGTAAGGCTGGTGGTACAAGATTTTGAATCTGAATTTCTTCAAATTCATTGTGTAAATCTAGCTCACGAGCGAGTATTAAAAGCTTTCGACCTACGTCGTTGCCCGAGAGGTCTTCCCTTGGATCAGGTTCTGTAAATCCTTTGCTAATAGCCTCTTCCAATACTGTACTAAAAGGCTTGTCCTGTACAGAATATGTGTTGAAGATATAACTTAAGCTACCCGAAAATACCCCCTTTATTTTGGTGATATTCTCACCAGATAAATGCAGCAACTTAATGGTGTCAATTAAGGGTAATCCTGCGCCGACATTCGTTTCATATAAATATTCTTTATGGTTGTTCTGAAGCGCTTTACGGAGTTTCTGATAGTAAGCATACGAAATGGTATTGGCAATTTTGTTTGAGGATATTAAATCAAACCCACCCTCCACAAGGGGAATATAATTGTCAACAAAATGTTTTGATGCGGTGTTGTCTATTGCAATGAGATTCTCCAAGTGATGCTGTTGTGCAAAGGCAATTACGTCTTGAATATTATAAGGTATACCTTGTGTTTCTACTGCTTCACGCCAATTTGAAGGGAGTTTATTCTCTGTTAAATATATTTTTTTGGAATTTCCGATGGCAAATAGGTGAAGTTCGATATTTTTCTTCTCGCCAATAGCTGTTGCTGACGCCAGTATTTGGTCAATTAACGTACCGCCTACTAATCCATGACCGAATATCGCCAAGTTGATTTTTTTGGCCATCCCAAAGATCTGCCCGTGAATGACGTTCACTGCTTTTTTTGCTTCTTCTTTGCGCACAACGACACTGACGTTTTTTCCCGTGAGTGTATTGTGAAAGAGAATAGGCGTTATTTTATTTTTTACTAGAGAAGCATATGGCTTGTCGAAGGTACTGAGGTCTTGTCCGATGATGGATATAATCGCAATATCGGGTATGTATGTAATCTGATCGACATCTTTGGTATAAAAATCAGGCTGAAATTCTTTTTTTAAGACCTCCACAGCTTGTTGCGCATTTTTTGCTTCCACGGTAAAGCCCAATCCGCGTTCAGAAGAGCCTTGAGCGATGACCCCAATGCTGATGCCAACAGCAGCCAATGCAGTAAATATGCGAGCGTCAACCCCGACAATACCTAATAATCCACGCCCTTCGAGCTGAATGAGCGCCACATCAGATTGTACGGATAGGGATTTAATCCCTTTTGTACTTGGAGTAGATGAAATCAACGTTCCTTTACTCTTGGGATTTAGTGTATTTAAGATTCGCAAGGGGATATCGCTTTCAACTAAGGGCAAAATGGTTTTTGCATGCAAGATAGAAGCGCCAAAATGCGCGAGTTCATTAGCTTCCTCATAATGGAGTTCATCTATTTTTTGCGCGTTTTTCACCCAGTCAGGATTGGCAGTATAAATACCGTCAACGTGAGTGTAGTTCTGCAATTCTGACGCTCCAGTATAATTGGCGAGTAAAGCAGCAGAATAATTACTGCCATTTCTACCTAAAGTGGTTGTTTCCCCTCTTTCATTTGCCCCAATAAAACCCGTCACCACAGCAAGAACAGTTGGATCTAAACTTTTAAAGAACAAGGTTGTTTTGGCTTTGGAAATTTCTTCTTTTACTTGAGCCTGACCGAAAGAAGAATCGGTAACAAAAAAATGACGGCTGTCAATGGCAACTGCAGGAAGGCCTTGCTGTGTTAAGTGATGGGTGAGTACTTTACTCGATATGAGTTCACCTTGTGCTAGCACGCTATCTTTGATCTTTAAACTGTAGTCTTCCAAAAGAGAAACCCCCTCATACACCTTCTGTAACAAGGTAAATTCCTCCTCTAAATCAACGCCTGCGTGATAAGGTCTCTCCTGAAATGCAAGGAAAGGAGCGAGGTAATCTTCTTGATTTTTGGCTAGGTCTAAGAGGGATTCAAGGGTGTCTGTCGTATCGCCAATGGCAGAAACCACCACGGCAATTTTTCCTTGAGTTGCTTTGTCTTTTACAATGGATATGACCTTGTCGAATCCTTGCCCTGATGCAAGTGATTTTCCTCCAAACTTTACTATTTTCATGGTTGTGTTGATTTATAATAGATTTTTTATTAGACGGTTTAGTTGCTCATACTCCAGAAGAAAGGCATCGTGACCGTGAATAGATTGTATTTCTTTATAGGTGATATCTACACCGTATTTCGTTAATTTTTCAACTGTTTGCTGTTGCTCTTGTTGGGTAAACATATAATCTGAATCAATGGCAATTACCGTGATTTGAGCTGATGTTTGAGTGGCAAATATGCGGAGTTTATCTTCTGTCAACTCTTTTCCAATGGTTTTCAATAAATGGTTCATCAGTTGATAGGCCAAGAGTTGAAAGCGATTTTTGAGGGTTTCACCATGATAGTTAAGCCAGCATTCGACGGCGTACTGTTCTTGTTCCATATGCCTGTTGAATTTTTGAATCATTGACGCCGGGGTGCGATACAACAGCATCGCATGTTTTCGCGCATCTTCTAAAGGATGACTCGAGTGGGCGAGAATGCTTTCTTGTACGTGTACTTGACCAATTAACCAATCCGAAGCTTGTATATTAGTGGCAATTGGAATTAAGTGGGTGATAGCCTTTGGACGTTGTATGGCCATTTCCCAAGCAATGCTTCCACCCAAACTTCCGCCAATAACAGCATACAATTGTTTGATTTGCAGTGCATCCAATCCTTTCCAAAACAAGTCAGCGATGACTGCTGTAGTGAATACCCGATAATTTGACAGTAAATGAGCTGTAGATCCTTCGTATCCATTGCCAGGGATATTAAAGGCTATAACCGTATAGCGGTGTAAATCAATTACTTTTCCTGGACCAATGAGCTGTTTCCACCATCCGCTATCCCCCGTTACCGTACTATTTCCTGTCAAGGCGTGATTTACTACTACGACAGGTGCTCGATGCAAGGGTTGACCGAACACTTCATAACTCAGCCGTAAGGTTTGTCGTGTTTGGTCGGGTAATCTGCAATCGTATAAGGTGATATAGTTCAAGTGGTTCATAAGGCAAGCTCTTTCGGTTGTACACCGATCAAAAGGAGATTAGGTTAATAATTCAAATACGCGGGCTAAATCTTGTTTTAAATCTTCAAGGGATTCAATTCCTACAGATAGTCGCACCAAATCAGATGTAACACCCGTAGCTTTCTGCTCTTCTACTGTCAGTTGTTGATGTGTTGTTGACGCAGGGTGGATCACCAGGGATTTCGTATCGCCAATATTGGCAACTAAGGAAAATAGTTTCGTTTCATTGGCTACCTTCTTAGCCGCTTCAAACCCTTGCTTTAAGCCAAAAGTAATGACACCACTCTGCCCTTGGGGGAGGTATTTTTTAGCCAAGGTGTGATACGGGCTAGAGGCTAATCCAGGGTAGTTTACCCAAGCCACTGCTTCTTGGTTTTCTAGCCATTGCGCTAACCCCAACGCATTTTCACTGTGTTTCTGTAGTCGAATCGGCAACGTTTCTAGCCCTTGTATGATTTGAAAAGCGTTGAATGGGCTTAAAGCAGCCCCTAAGTCGCGCAATCCTTCCAGGCGTATTTTACCAATAAAGGCTGCCTTACCCAAGGCTTCATGGTATATTAACCCGTGATAACCCGGGGCAGGTTCTGTAAATTCTGGGAATTTGCCACTGCTCCAGTCAAATGTTCCCGCGTCTATAATCGCACCTCCCAATGCGGTACCATTACCTGAAATGTATTTGGTCAAGGAGTGAATAACAATATCAGCACCGTGCTCAATGGGGCGTAGAAGAGCAGGCGATGGAACAGTATTGTCCACGATAAAAGGAATCTGATGTGTTTTCGCAAGCTGGGAAACGCCGGCTAAATCAATAATATCTAGTTTGGGATTTCCTAAGCTCTCTACAAAAATGGCTTTGGTGTTTTGCTGAATGTTCTTGCTGAAGTTCTCGAGAGATGACGGGTCTACAAAAGTGGTATGAATGCCTAAACGAGGCAGTGTCACATTGAGGAGATTGTAAGTGCCTCCATACAAACTGTTGGAAGCCACAAGGTGATCTCCCGCTTTTAATAGGGTTAATAGCGCAGTACTTATAGCAGATGCTCCCGAAGCGGTTACTACAGCGCCAATACCGCCTTCTAAGGTTGCAAGGCGTTGTTCTAAGATATCGTTGGTCGGATTGTTTAATCGCGTATAGATATAGGCAGGAATGGACAGATTGAATGCACCTGCTGCGTGTTCGGCATTGTCAAAAACATAAGAGGTTGTTTGGTAAATGGGAACCGCTCTCGAACCTGAGGTTTGTGTCACTTGATGCCCCGCGTGTACCGCTTGGGTTGAAAATTTTAAATTGCTCATAACATTGGTTTTAGAAGTTTAGAAAAAGACAAAAAAAAAGCCCCACCGAATGACCGGTGAGACTACAACTAATTTATCTACTTATATCAGATCAATTCATTGACTTCCGGCCATAACAAGGAGTGAACATCATTGTGTTCATTGTCATGTACATCATCATTGAATTAAAATTGGAAATCATGGTTCTATTTATTTATCCGTAGCAGGCAAGAAGATAGTGGAATAGATTAGCTATCTTTTTGACTGCTTTGTTGTAGAGCAAATTTCTATAAAATAATTTGATTTACAGGTATAAAAACTTGTAATACTATAATTTTAGATAAAAATTCTGCACTAGGGTGGTAAATTCAGGGGTGTAACAGTGTCTTTTTTCTTCTAATACCAACTCATTTAGAGGAATTTTCTCTATGCGCTTTCTTGAAAATGCAAGTAAACTGCGTTTTATCTCACTGCTAGGTGTTCCTTTAACACGAGTGACCTGCATAGGGTAGATATCAAACTCCGCAGCAAGGTACATGATGCGTTCTTCTTCTTTAGAAGGAATGATCAAACTAAATATGCCCTCTTCGGATAAAAAGTACTCCACTGCTTCGATGAGTAACTCAAAGGGAAGTGCTTCTTGAAAACGCGCTTGATCTCTTTTTTCATCTGGTGTATGGTAATCTTCGCTATAAAAAGGAGGATTGGAAACAATTAGATCGTAGGTTTCATCCATACCATTGGCAAAATCCTCTAATCCTGCGTGATAGCAGAATAAACGATCCCCCCACGGGCTATTCTCAAAGTTGTCAGTGGCTTGTTCATGGGCATCTGCATCAATTTCTACGCCGTCAATTTGTTCCGCATTAGTGCGTTGTGCGAGCATTAAGGCAATTAACCCTGTACCCGTACCAATATCTAAAATTTTAGTTGGGTTGTGATCTATGGGAGTCCAAGCACCTAATAGTACACCATCCGTACCTACTTTCATGGCGCATTTGTCTTGGTGTATCGTGAATTGTTTGAATTGAAACATAAGGATAAGTATAATTTCGATCCCTCAAAAGTACAAAAAATGCAGGTGTCGTGGCTTGACTTTTCCTTTACTCCTCCGCATTTGTTGTTGATTTAGTACGATTGAGGTATTTTTAAATGTAAAGAATGCAAGTCTAAATGTAAAGTATTTCTTACATAATGAAAAGTTTTTATTACATTTGAGTTCACTTTATAATCAGAAAACGATGGAGACAAAATTTTTATTACCTCACGCTTGTAAGAAGTTTGGTTGGATCTTACTAATCCTGAGTGGGCTTGTTTGGTTGTATTTACAACTGACAGGTCAAGAGGAACTTCCTTTTTTAGAAACTTCGGTGTTTAGTATAGCGGGGAGTTATTTTTTTGGGGATAAGACGGCCTTTTTCACCGTAATCAAGGCGAATATTACGACTACATTGATTGGTAGCTTATTTTTACTTGGCGGGTTGGGCGTTGCTTTTTCAAAGGAAAAAATAGAAGATGAATTTATTGCTAAATTGCGATTGGAATCGTTTCAATGGTCTTTTTTGATCAACTATATTTTGTTGTTTTTGGCCTTTGTCTTGATTTACGGTTTTGATTTTTTTTATGTCATGATCTACAATATGTTCACCATGTTGATTTTGTTCATTTTCCGTTTTCACTATTTAGTAGTGCGCCATAAAAAATAATGCAATGAAGAATACGTTAAAGGTACACCGTGCCATTAAAAATATAACCCAAGAGGAATTAGCCACTATTATTTCAGTGACTAGACAAACGATCAATGCCATGGAGAAGAATAAATACGTTCCTTCTACGGTGTTAGCGTTAAAGTTGGCGCGTTATTTTGAGGTAGCTGTTGAAGAGTTGTTTCAATTGGAAGAGACGGATTAATCATAGGTAGAAACATCCAATGTTTTAGGTTAACACAATAGCCATTACAAGCCCCATTGCTTGTAATAGTTGCGTAAACTGGCAAAAGATGTCATTCGAATGCAAGGAACACCACTGTTAACAATGAGTTGTTGATACTTGGTTTTATTCTTGGGAATGTGAAATAGAATGTGTCGGATCATTTTAAAACTAAACTGTGTGGTGGCACCTTCGAGGTTGCCTGCGCGGTTTTTGTTGTTTTCTAAGCTGCGTTTGGTATAGCGGTAAACTGAATCCCAACGAGAAAAATCCAACCAAAGAATCACGGTCGCTCGGGCAAAGCGCTCCGGCATCAAATAGCTGTAGTTTCCTTCGATAACCCAGCAGTCATGGTGATCGAGAAAATTTTGATGATCGATGCGCATCAGTTCTTTGTCTCGAGGTTGCCAATCCGTATGAGGGAGATGGGCAATTTGATCCAAATGACAAATTGCAAGACCAAGTTTACGTCCTAGTGCCTGTGCTAAGGTCGATTTTCCTGCTGCACTGTTGCCTATAATACAGATGCGACTTCCTAAAATTTCTAGATTATTCATGTTTTTTCGTTTGGTTTTCTGTTTGCTTTGTGCGCGGTTTGTTGTTCGTTCGAAAAGCGTCCAAAGCCCAAATCGAGCAAGGAGTCAACCACACACAAAACTAGCCTTTCTTTTTGATTTCCTTCATCAAATCTTCCAAATAGTCTACTTGAACTTCCTGTATTTCCAGTAGTTTTTTGTTTTGGTGAACCAACAAATGGTCAATTTTTTCGCTGAGTAATTTGATTTCTAATTCTGCTTTTAGGTTGATTTTATAATCCTGTTCCCCTCGTTGTCGGTCTTTCTGTTCTTGTCTGTTCTGACTCATCATAATAATAGGCGCTTGGATGGCAGCTAGACAAGAGAGTATGAGATTTAGCAGGATAAATGGATAAGGGTCAAAGGGTTTAACTGTGAAGACCCAAATATTGATGGCCATCCAAATAAGTAGGAAGGTAAAAAATGTGAGGATAAAGGTCCAACTACCACCAAAAGCAGCAACTTTATCTGCTATTTTTTGCCCCAGTGTTAACTTCGTTTCCATGTCTTCCTGTATATTTTCAGAGAGAATGGAGTTATTCTTTATGGCCTGCATGACATCTTGATCGAGGTGAGCTAGTTCCCCTTTTTCTTGTAGGATGAGTTCCGCTAGATACAAACGTCGGTATCGGTTTAACTCACCTAAGGTGATGTACTCTTCTTTTGTAAAAGAAGGATAATCGCGTTGAATCAGCTCAAAAATACTTTTTCGAATATCCTTAGCTCGAATCTCTTCGCCAGGATTAATAGTGAGTTTACTGAGTGCACTTATTTTCATGATCTTTTATTTTGTTGGTTGTGCTGGTGAATCTCTACTTGACAAGGAAGGGGGACATTGAACTAAATGTACAAAAAAACAAAATACAATTATCTTCCCAATGAGCAAACCGTATAATGAGCAAACCGTTTATTGACCAATCTGCGCAAAAAAAAAACACCTATAAAGAAAAGCTTCCTTTATAGGTGTTTGATACTATCAACGGTAAAAATTAATTACCTAAATACAAGTCCACTAAACCAGCGGGTATATTTAGTATTAATTTTTTGTTTTCTCGATCTACTTCTTCGATTAATTGATCAATCATGGGTACTAATATTTCGGTCCCTTGGTGATCAATTTCGAATAGGGCTTGGTAATTGCTATCGTTAATACGGACTAAAGTTCCAACAGGACCTAAAGTGATATCTACTACTTCAAAACCTTCCACTTCGTGATAATAGAACTTATTTCCTTCTAGTTTGGGCAATAAGTTCAGGGGCAAATACAATTCCGATCCTATGAGGCGATCTGCTTCTTCTTCCGAATTACAGTCTTCAAACTTGACTCTTAGGAAATCGTTTTTGTGCAAAAAAGCATCTTCAATAAAAAAAGGAACCAGTTGTCCGTTAAAGTCAACGAACACTGATTCCAAATTTTCGTATAACTCAGGTTCATCTGTGTCTAAATAGACCAAAAGTTCCCCCTTGAAGCTAAATTTTTTTGCGACTTTGCCTAAATAGAAACAATCTTTTTTACGCATATCGCCAAGAAATTATGCTTGAGTTTCTTCGTTATTTTCTTCAGTTGCTTCTTCAGTTTCTACAGCAGGTGCAGACTCAGCAGCAGCTTTAGCTACGTTAGCAGCAGCGCGTTTAGCGTTAGCTTCTTTTTCAGCAGCGATTTTTTGTGCTTTATCAGCCGCTTTAGAAGATGTTAAACCATCTTTTTTCGCGTTGATTTTGTTTGCTTTCTCTTCTAACCAAGCTGCAAATTTAGCATCTGCTTGTTCTTGAGTTAAAGCACCTTTGTTCACTCCACCTTGTAAGTGGTGTTTCAATAAAGCACCTTTGTAAGAAAGTAATGTTCTAGCAGTATCCGTTGGTTGCGCACCATTGAATAACCATTTAACAGCTGAATCTACGTTTAACTCAACAGTTGCAGGGTTAGTGTTTGGATTGTAAGTACCGATTTTCTCTAAGTATTTACCATCTCTTTTAGCGCGTGAATCAGCAGCTACTACCCAGTAAAAAGGTTTCCCTTTTTTACCGTGTCTTTGTAATCTAATTTTTACAGACATAATAATTTGTTTTGTTTGAGGTACCCGACCTCGGTTAAAAATTTGCGCAAATATACTAACTTTTTTAATGCAATGCGGTAATTAAATGCAAAAAAATCTCTTTTTAGACGATTGGTTTTTAGGTGATTATCTATATTTCTACAAAATATCTAGTGCATGCGTTTTTAAATTAGGAGTCATATTGGTTAAAATTTTAGACCTAATCTTTTGTATTTTTGCTATAGCGCGTGATGAATCTCACTTTCTTTGGGTAAGATACCCCAAGTCTAAGAGGAGGAAATAGGACAAGAATGCACGACTATTTTTGTGGGATTGAAGCAAACGAAAAAGGGAGGAAGAAACCATATTATATTATCTTTTTCTCAATAAAAGTTAATTCTCAGTGGCACAAGCAATAACATTGATTTTGTATTTTAAGGAAACGCAAAAAATAGTTTGACTTCAAAGTTAAAGTTTTATTAAAAAAATTTTTTTATGAACAATAAAAAATATATTTTTGCGATGTATATATATCACTAATAGGTTAGTATAGTATGAGAAAGATAATAGGAATATTTGCTTTGGCTCTTGGATTTATGGCGTGTGAAAATGATGTTAAATTTTCTGACCCAGGCATGCACGCAACAATGACGTTAGAAGCAATAACGGATACAGCTAGAATACACGGAAACCCTTATAATCATTTTGCGGAATATAAGCCCCAAAGTTTTAAAGCGTATGTAGTGAATGATAAGACGTTGATTATTGATGCTAAGACAGATTCTACTCAATTGAGAATTTATTTGCCAGATTATGAATTTGGTGCAAAATACGAGTTTAACGCTACAGATAACATCAAGGCAGATTATTTAGTATTCAATGACTTTGAGAAAATCAAAGCGTTTTATTCTACGGATGCATTATCATTAATAGATAATAAACCAGTGAATCGCCCAGGATATGTAATTCTTGATTCGGCTGATAAACAAGTACCGGGAACAATCTCAGGAACATTTTTTATTAATATGAATGCGGCACAATTGCCAGAAAATGAACTTGGAGTAGATGGTACACTTGTAAAGCGTTATGTGGATAGAAAAGCATTCGACGCTGGTGTTTTCTACAGAATTCCATTAGAAAAAGGAAAATAGAGATTTGTAAATTTATTTATATTGAGAAAAGTCGCTTACCAAGTAAGCGGCTTTTTTTGTACCTTTGAAATTGTTACAAATCTTCCCTTTTTTGGGTTAATAAGCTATAAATCAAGTATGTATTTAATTTTTGATACGGAAACCACTGGGCTTCCGAAGAGTTGGTCTGCTCCTTTAACGGATACTGATAACTGGCCACGTTGTGTGCAAATCGCATGGCAGTTACACGATGATATGGGACGACTTGTTGAACATCAAGATTATCTGATTAAACCAAAAGGATTTAATATTCCTTATGATTCGGAACGTATCCACGGAATCTCTACAGAATTAGCAGAAGAACAAGGAATCGACTTGGAAGAAGCATTGGCTAAATTCAATATTGCCTTGTCCAAAGCTCGTTTTATTGTCGGACAAAATATTGGTTTTGACGTCAACATCATGGGCTGTGAATTCTATCGCATGGGGGTGGGTAGTACCCTCACAGAAATGCCTGTGTTAGATACTTGTACGGAAGTTACAGCCGAAATGCTGAAACTACCTGGAGGACGTGGTGGTCGCTATAAACTGCCAACCCTTACTGAATTACACACCTATCTGTTTGGTGATGCGTTTGCGGAAGCACATAATGCAACCGCTGACGTGGAGGCAACTACCCGTTGTTTTCTTGAATTGATTAAACGCCATACCTTCTCCAAAGAAGAATTGCAATGCGACGATACGTATATCGATCGCTATACAGCTTTTAATCCCCAACCTTTTCAACCGGTAGGACTAAAGCATATCAACCTAAAAAAAGCCTCTGACGAAATTAGAGCGCGCCTAGCTAAATCGCAAGGGAGTGCTACAGAAAAGATTTCCTCAGAAGAGCGTTTGAAATTTCAAGAGGCAAAATTTGCTCATCTACACGTACACACTCAATTCTCAGTGCTGCAATCAACCATTGGAATTCCAAATTTGGTCAAAAAAGCAGGAGAGATGAACCTCTCGGCTATTGCCATGACGGATCACGGTAATATGATGGGGGCCTTTCACTTTGTAATGGCGGTAAATAACCACAACAAGGGTATTGAAGCGCAGAACAAAGAGCGTTTAGAACAGGGTGAACAACCCTTGCCTTTATTAACACCTATTGTTGGCTGTGAATTTTTTATTAACGAAAATCACCTTGATCGCACTAAAAAAGACAATGGGTATCAAGTGGTACTCTTGGCTAAAAATAAAAACGGCTACCACAATTTAGCAAAGATGGCTTCTATCGCCTATACTAACGGATTCTATTATGTACCGCGCATTGATAAAAGTGTGGTGGAACAATATAAAGAAGATGTGATGGTGCTTACTGGAAACTTATTTGGAGAGATTCCAGGAAAGATTTTGAATGTGGGAGAGCGCCAAGCCGAAGAGGCATTATTGTGGTGGAAAGAGCAGTTTGGTGCAGATCTGTATATCGAACTCATGCGCCACGGTCAAGAAGATGAGAATCGGGTCAATCAAGTATTGATTGAATTTGCTCGCAAGCACAACATCAAAATGGTAGCGACTAATAACGCTTACTACTTAGATAAAAAAGACGCCAATGCCCACGATATTTTATTGTGTGTTAAAGATGGTGAAAAACAAAGTACACCGATTGGTAGAGGGAGAGGATATCGCTACGGATTGCCTAATCAAGAGTACTACTTCAAATCGGAAGAAGAAATGAAAAAATTGTTTGCGGATATACCCGAAGCAATTTACAATATACAAGAAGTTGTCGATAAAGTAGAGCCTTTTGTGTTGCATCGCGATGTACTACTTCCTAAATTCGACATTCCTGAAGAATTCCAAGATGCGCGTGACCTAGAAGGAGATGGTGAGGGAAAACGAGGGGAAAATAACTATTTAAAATACCTGACTTACGAGGGGGCAAAACGCCGTTATCCAGAAGTGACGGAGGCTATACGCGAGCGTTTAGACTTTGAGTTGGCAACTATTGAGCGCACGGGATATCCAGGGTATTTCTTAATTGTACAAGACTTTATCGCTGCCGCTCGTCAAATGGGGGTTTCTGTGGGACCTGGTCGTGGATCTGCTGCAGGATCTGCTGTAGCCTATTGTTTGGGAATTACCAATTTAGATCCGATTGAGTACGATTTGCTTTTTGAGCGTTTCTTAAACCCTGACCGTGTTTCCATGCCCGATATTGATATCGACTTCGATGACGAAGGACGTAGTAAGGTAATGGATTACGTTATTGATAAATATGGGTCTAATCAAGTGGCGCAAATTATTACCTATGGAAAGATGGCAACTAAGTCTGCCATCCGAGATACGGCACGTGTGTTGGATCTACCTCTTTTTGAGGCTGATCGTATTGCGAAGTTAATCCCTGGGATGATGCCCTCCAAATGGAATCTCGCGCGTTTTTTATCGGAGAGTGAGGATGTAATTAAAGGCGTATTGCGAAGTGAGGAGTTTGACAAAGTAAAAGAATTGATCGCCTTAGCTAAAGAAGATTCACTAGCCGCAGAAACGATTCAACAAGCGAAGATATTAGAAGGATCTATGCGAAATACTGGTATACACGCCTGTGGAGTGATCATTACCCCCGACGATATTACTAAATTCGTACCTGTAACCGTAGCTAAAGACTCCGAGTTATATGTTACCCAATTTGACAACTCCGTAGCAGAGAGCGCAGGATTGCTCAAGATGGACTTCTTAGGGTTGAAAACCCTGACGTTGATTAAAGACACCATTAAGTTGGTTAAATATAGAACGGGAATTGATATTGATCCAGATTTAATTCCAATTGATGACGAAAAGACGTATGAACTCTTCCAACGAGGGGAAACCATTGGAGTGTTCCAATACGAATCGGCGGGGATGCAAAAATACATGCGTGAACTGAAACCTACGGTTTTTGCGGATTTGATTGCAATGAACGCCTTGTATCGTCCAGGGCCTTTGGAGTATATCCCTTCCTTTATTCGTCGAAAAAATGGAGAAGAACCTATTGTGTACGATTTGGATGCCTGCGAGGAGTACTTACAGGAGACCTATGGAATTACCGTATACCAAGAGCAGGTGATGTTGCTATCGCAAAAATTAGCGGGATTCACTAAAGGTGAGGCCGACGTTTTGCGTAAGGCAATGGGTAAAAAACAAAAGGATGTCTTAGATAAAATGAAACCTAAGTTTGTGGATCAAGCGGCACAAAAAGGACATGATCCTGTTGTGTTAGAAAAGATTTGGAAAGACTGGGAAGCTTTTGCATCTTATGCATTTAACAAGTCACACTCAACCTGCTATGCTTGGATTGCCTATCAGACGGCTTATCTGAAAGCACATTATCCCGCAGAATACATGGCAGCTGTGCTGTCTAATAATATGAATGATATCAAGCAAGTTACCTTCTTTATGGAGGAGTGTAAACGCATGGGATTGCACGTATTAGGACCCGATGTTAATGAGTCGTTTTATAAGTTTACGGTAAACAACGAATATGCGATTCGATTTGGGATGGGAGCTATAAAAGGCGTTGGACAAGGAGCGGTAAAAACAATTGTCGATAATCGTGCAAACGGCCGTTATCGCTCTATTTTTGACTTAGCGAAGAAAATTGATTTGAGAGCAGCCAATAAAAAAGCATTTGAAAACTTAGCGCTTGCTGGAGGATTCGACTGTTTTGAAAATACACATCGCGCTCAATATTTCTATACTGATCCAACGGATCCCAATACATTCCTGGAGAAAGCAATCAAGTATGGAGCTAAAACCCAAGAAAGCGAAAATTCAGCACAAGTGAGTTTATTTGGGGATAGCAGTGAGGTGCAAATCCCTGAACCCCTATTACCAGCTTGTGAAGAATGGAGTACGATGGAAAAATTAGCCAAAGAGAAAGAGGTGGTGGGAATCTATATTTCAGGACACCCGCTAGATGACTTCCGCTTTGAATTGAAAAGCTTTTGTAATGTACGTGTGGAAGAATTGGCGCGTTTAGAGAATTTTACAGGACGCGTGGTGAGTTTTGGAGGAATGATTAGCGATGTTCAATTTAGAACTTCGGCAAAAGGGAAGGACTGGGCTGCCTTTACGATTGAAGGATATGATGAGTCTTTTGAATTTCGCTTGTTTAACGAAGAATTTTTAAAGTTCAGGCATTTTCTGTTGATCAATACTTTCGTGTTTGTACGCGTACAAGTAAACGAAGGTTGGATTCGAAAAGATACAGGTGAACGCGGTGAACCTCGTTTACAATTTATGGAAATGAAATTACTACACGAAGTTATTCCGTCTTTTGCTAAACAGTTAATCGTGCAAATGAATGTGAAGGAATTGAGTGAGCGTAAGTTGAATGAAATTAAGGCAACACTGGATAAATACAATGGGGATAAACAAGTGTTCTTTGATATATACGAATTGGAAAAAGTAGCCATAGAGGAAGACAGTAAGCCAATACCGATACCAACTCTTCCTATATCAATGAATGAGGATGGCGAAGTTAGTGAGGATATGATGGTTGAAGAGGAGATGGCTTTCGAATTTGAAGAGAAAAAAGAAGAATTTAGAGTCGTTAACCGCATTGAGATGTCGAGTAGAAACAGTCGCATTACCATTAGTGCAGATCTTCTCGAAGAGTTAGAACGCCAGCAAATTATGTTTAAATTGAATTAACTCATCTTATATAGTAAAAACGCCTTGTTGTTGCAACAACAAGGCGTTTTTTTATTTTGTGTCAGCTAAGCGTAAAATAGATTGAGCAAGAGCCTGTGTTTGATTATTCCATGCTGTGAGCGATATAAAATACTGCTGTTGCCATTGTTGTGTTTTTAAGGCTTGTTTGCTTGTCGGTGTATCCCAAGAAGGATAGACGCGAAATCCTCGTTTTCCTTCCTTTGCATCCGTAGTTATGATACCGTGTTGTTCCAATACAGCCTTGGGGAAAATAAAACATCCGCTTTGATGCTGATCCTCCGTTAAAATGATGAAAAAATCAATAGTATCCGCTGTACTAAAAGGCGCTGTAATCCCTGCTTCATTGCGTTTCCATACCGTTACAAACTGACCAATTTTCTTAGGTGTAATTTTTGCTTTGCGATAAATAATGCGATGAGAGGCGATGGTACAGCTACAACCAGAATACTCTTGACATTCGGGATCTATGGCATAAGTAGTACATACTATATTCAGTCGTTGGAGTAAAAGTTTGTCCAGTGTTTGTAATTCGTCAGGCATTTTTTTGTAAAAGTAGTAAAAAATAGGTTTTACTATATAAGGTATAAAAATGTATAAGCAATGGAGTAGTGGAGTCCAATAAAGCAAAAACAGAGGAAGTGGCAATTTGAGAGTTTAAATAAACAAAGAAAAAGAATCGGCTTTGTAAATTCACAAATAGATAAAATTGATTAAAAAGGATGAGGTAAGTATAATAATTTTAGTAGTTTTGTCTTATAACGTAAAAAAAAGTATTACCATGGCATTAGAAATAACAGACGCTACATTTGAAGAAGTAGTATTAAAATCAGACAAACCCGTTTTAGTAGATTTTTGGGCGGTATGGTGTGGACCATGTAAGATGTTAGCTCCAGTTGTATCTGAGTTAAGTGCAGATTTCGAAGGAAAAGCAGTAGTAGGAAAAGTTGACGTAGACAACAATCAAGAATTTGCTTCTAAATATGGAATCCGCAACATCCCTACAGTATTAGTATTCAAAAATGGAGAAGTTGTAGGCCGTCAAGTAGGAGTTGCTCCTAAAAAAGCATACGAAGATTTAATCAACGAAGCGTTATAAGTCGACTTTGAACGATTAAAAAAATAAAAAAAACAGTGATAAATCATTTTATCACTGTTTTTTTTTGTGTCTCTACTCCATTTTTTGTTGGATCTACGTATAAAATAAGAAGAAAAAAGGTGAGGAGATGCATAAAAAAAATGAAATATAGGGTGGATTAGGAACGAATGGGAGCGAGTGGAGAAGGTGAAAAGCAGGTTTAGAATCAAAAACGCGTCAATAATTAAAAAAAAAAGTTCTTTTTTTTTCGTCTTTTAGTTTGTTGAAACTCAGGTGTATTCTGGATTTGATGAAAAAAAGATGATTTTTTTTTACTGCTAGATTTGGAAGTGTAGAAAATGGTCGTATATTTGCACCGCATTACAGCAATAAAGACAAGGTTTGGTAGTTCAGTTGGTTAGAATACATGCCTGTCACGCATGGGGTCGCGGGTTCGAGTCCCGTCCAGACCGCAAAGCTCAAGAGAAATTTGAGTAAGCGAAAAAGATAAAGAAAAAAATATTTTTCTTTGTGGTTTTTAAAAAAAGTCTATCTTTGTCGCTGTAATGATTTTATGGTTAATACTGGTTTGGTAGTTCAGTTGGTTAGAATACATGCCTGTCACGCATGGGGTCGCGGGTTCGAGTCCCGTCCAGACCGCCAGTAAAAAAGAAGCCTCTCATTTCGTGGGAGGCTTTTTTTGCCCTCTAATAATCACTGATTATTAGGTTGTAAAATTTAGTTGTGTTGTTAAGTGCGCAAGCACTAGGTTTAGTAGTTAGACCAATGAAAAGCTTTCCTGAAATTCACGGAGAGCTTTTTTGTTTTATAGGAAACCCATATCCGCCTACCGTTTGCTTTTTTAGCTATATTTGCACCAAGAATAAAATGGTTTATCTGAAGAGATAATCAAAAGGGAATGGAGTGAAAATCTCCAACAGGCCCGCTGCTGTAAGCTCAATGGTTTAGCAAGCCTAGTTGTCCACTGTTGTTTAATGGGAAGGACGCTTGTTAAGAGTAAGTCAGAATACCTGCCATTTTAGGATTTGTTTTATGTTTTCGATGCCAAGACAATAAACGCAGTAGAACAGTTTTACTTGTAATACAAGTAAAGCCTTTGCATGCGTCTGTGTAAGCTTGTAAAAGTATTAGAAGTATGCGTATATCACCTGTTTCTGTTCTATTAGGATGTTTGGGAAGTCTCTATGTTCATTTGGGGTTTGCTCAACAGCCTGCTGATAGTATAACGGCATTGAAAGAAATTGTCGTCCACAAAGAAATCCCCATCGACCTTATCCCTCCACAAACCTTAACAGCAACTTCTTTGGAACGGTTAAGCCAAGCAAGTGTTGCCGATGCCTTGCGGTATTTCGCAGGGGTAAAGGTCAAAGACTACGGCGGTATGGGAGGTATGAAAACCGTAGATGTTCGAAACATGGGGACCCATCATGTTGGGGTGTATTACAATGGTATTCAAGTAGGGAATGCGCAGAATGGAATTGTTGATTTGGGCAAATTTACCTTGGAAAATGTAGAACAAATCGACTTGTATAATGGACAACGCACAACAGTACTGCAATCAGCACGGGAATTTGCTTCAGCCTCAGCAGTTTACATCCAAACCAAACGACCTGTTTTTGAAGAAAACGAAAATGCACACGCCTATGTGAAGTATACCCTAGGCTCCATTCAATGGGTTAATCCCTCCGCAGGACTAGAACTAAAGATTAACGATAAAGTGAGTACGAGTATTCACGCCTCTTATCTCCATTCAAACGGAGTGTATAAATTCAGGCAAAAGCGATTAAATCTCGATGGATCAATTGCCTATGACCTCAGTAGTTATCGAAAGAATAGTGGTATTGAATCCTACCGCATTGAAAACAATTGGTTTGGCAAAGACCACCGCAATACGTGGCAGGCATTAGTCTATTACTACCAATCCCAACGCGAACTCCCTAGTGCAATTATCAAGAAAAGTGATATTACCCTTCAAACAGAACGCGCAAATGAACAACAAGGAGATAAGAATCTACTCATGCAAGCGGAATGGACCAGCAGCGTATCACCTGCGTATCAGTTCATCGTCAAAGGAAAATTTGCCTATGATCAACTGCATTATACCTCGAGAAAAACCGTTGATTTTGAAGGGGAAGAAGTAACGTACAACCCCCAATTTGACAATACGTATCACCAGCAAGAGTGGTATTTGTCAGCTGCTCATGCCGTTGCACTAACACCTTCTTGGAAGGTGGCTTTGGCAACAGATGCACAGTATAATATAGTAAGAGCTACACGACTAGGGCAAGGCTCTCCTTTTTCAGATCCTGAACGCTATTCTTTTTATTCCGCTTTATCGACTACCTATACCCATGGAGCCTTTAAGGCCCAAGCAGCTGTACTCGGTAGTTTTATAAAAGAGAAAGCACAATATCATGCCCCTGCGGCTGATCGGTCGTTTATAACTCCTTCGGTTTTTGTCAACTATCAACCTTGGCACGATCGAGAATTTACTCTACATGCTTTTTATAAGCACACGTATCGACTGCCCTCTTTTACCGATTTATATTATACCCAAGTGGGAACGGCAAACGTAAAACCAGAATATGTTCGTCAGGTCAATGTAGGTTTTTCTCACCAGCAACCTTTGTCTTTAGGATCCTGGAAAGCCGTGAGTGTTTCACTTGATGCATACTATGCCCGTGTTACTGATAAGATTATCGCTTCTCCTACTTCAAGTATGATGAGGTGGATGATGTCGAATTTGGGCAAAGTAGAAAATTATGGACTAGAGGGACAGATTCAATCGCTTTGGGAGCCCTTGGCAGGTGTCAAAGCACAGGTTGGGTTAACCTATGAATATACGGTTGCTAGAGATCTCAGTGTACTTCCCGCAGGAAAACCCTCCTATTACGGCGATCAGATTCCCTATGCGCCTTGGCACTCAGCTTCCTCTATTGTTGGTGTAGATTATCGCAATTGGAGCTTGAATTACAGCTTTATCTATGTAGGAAAACGCTATAATGGCAACAAAAATAACAACAAACGAAATGAATTACAACCGTGGTATACCCATGATGTTGCACTACAAAAGCAAGTGAAATGGAAGGATTGCCAACTAACTTTTCGCTTAGAAGCAAATAATCTAGCCAATCAGCACTATGAAGTTGTAACTAATTTTCCCATGCCAGGAAGAAATTTTCGCTTATCCATGCGCTTAGCTATTTAATGAAATGAGAGTATTTGTTTTTTTATTACTAGGACTTAGCTTGCTTTGTAGCAGTTGTCGAAAGGAAGAATTAATCTTCGTTTCGGATAGCTCTGTCGTATCCATTCCTGTTCTAGTAGAAGAGTATCAGGGATTTTATTTGTTGAATGAGGGAAATATGGGGATGAACCGTGCAACTATTGACTGGTTTGACTATGAGCAAGGGGTGTATACCCGCGATATTTTCTCAGAACGCAACCCAACACTGCCCCGTGAATTAGGAGATGTAGGAAATGATCTTAAAATCTATGGCAAAAAAGCCTATGCTACTATCAATGCCTCCAATTTTGTAGAAGTTTTTGATGTAGCAACAGCTAAACATATCAAGCAAATTCACGTTCCCAATTGCCGATACCTAACTTTTGATCAGGGCAAGGTGTACGTGAGTTCTTTTTCTGGGAAAATAGAAGTTGATCCCAATGCCGAAATTGGCTTTGTAGCAGAGATTGATACTGTTTCTCTAACGATTACCCGAAAAGTGAATGTGGGTTATCAACCAGAGGAAATGGCGGTATACCGCAATAAATTATATGTGGCAAACTCAGGAGGCTATCGTGAACCCAATTATGATACGACAGTTTCTGTGGTGGACTTAACCACTTTTACGGAGATAAAAAAAATAGAAGTAGCACCAAATTTACACCGTATGCAGGTAGATAAAAACGGCGATGTATATGTTAGCGCACGTGGAAATTACAACGATATCTCTCCTAGCTTGTATGTGATTGACTCAGCAGTGGATCAAGTCAAACAAAAATTAGACATACCCGTAGCAAACATGACTATTGATGATGCTATTTTATATTATTATACAGCTAATTATCAGACAGGTGGGGGGAAGACAACGTCTTATGGGATGTTAGATATCCATACAAAACAACTAATCCGAACTTCAATAAGTACGGATGGAACAGATCAACAGCTGTTTATGCCTTATGGTATTGCAGTTAATCCTGAATCAAAAGATATTTTCATAACAGATGCACAAGACTATATAGGTAATGGCTATGTGTATTGTTATTCTGCGGAAGGATTGTTGAAGTGGAAAGCAATGTCAGGCAATGTACCAGCACATATAGCATTTGTTAAGAAAGATAGTTGGAGGAACAAACAAGAAATTAGGAAAGATAAAAAGGATAAATAAAATGAAAAATATAAAAAGAAATAGTGGAATAGCAATGTTAGCCAGTATTGCGATCGTTGCTTTCAACAGCTGTTCGAGTGATACTACTTCACAGCCAGATGATCCAAAGGTATACAAAGCAAATGTTACTAAAGTATTGGAATATGCGCCTGCGTTTGGCCAATTTGTTAATACACTACCGCCATATGAAGAAGGTGATACGGTTGAAAGCATGAGAATCAAGGCAGAAAAAGCTTTACAAAATAATGCTGTTATTACGCTAGGAGGGTTTGGCGGTTATGTTGTTTTTGGTTTTGATCATACCATAGCCAATATTCCTGGAAAACGCGATGTTAGAATTCTAGGCAATGCATTTGCCAATAATGCTGAGCCTGGTGTAATTTTAGTGGCCTATGACGCAAATAAAAATGGGATTCCCGATGAGGAAGAATGGTTTGAAATTGCAGGAAGTGAACATGAGAAAGGAAGCGTTCAATCAGGGTATGAAATTGTGTATTACAGACCTGCTAAAGCACTTGATGATAGCCAAGAAGAAATAGAACAATACATCCAATGGGAAGATAACCTCGGGAATAAAGGATGGAAAAAGAAAAATAGTTTCCACCATCAAAGCTATTATCCTCAATGGGTAACCTCGGATGTTTTGCGATTCAAAGGTACCCTATTGCCCGCTAATGCAACAAAGGTGAATGAAACCGAATCGGGATGGAAGTTACAACCTTTTGCTTGGGGCTATGCTGATAATTATCCCAATAAACATGAGGGATCAACAATAGATATTGACTGGGCAGTTGACAAAAACGGAAACAAAGCCAACCTCCCAGGTATAGATTTTATCAAAGTCTACACAGGACTTAATCAA
Organism: Myroides sp. NP-2; assembly: GCF_014145665.1. GTDB lineage: Bacteria > Bacteroidota > Bacteroidia > Flavobacteriales > Flavobacteriaceae > Flavobacterium. Next base: position 65,878 of record NZ_JACHTD010000001.1, read on the forward strand.
GAAGCAGGTTGGTTGGGTGAAACATCAACCGAAGTAGGTGGCGCTATCGACTTACATCTTGACGAATAATACGAATAACACTTATACATATAAATATGAAAAAACAATTAGTTAGAATTAGTACCTTATTGGTTTTAGGGTTGAGCTTTTCAGCCATTACACTCACAAGCTGTTCAAATGACGATAGTAGTGTATATAATATTAACGTTGATAAAGGTCGATTAACGGCAGTTACCTTTGAAGAAACTGTAATCGATCCAGGAATTACTATTGAAGGAGCCTCTTATTCTTGGTTTGATCATACAACCAATACCAGACTATCTAATGAGGCTGTCTTACGCCATGCGTTTACTACGCCAGGGGAGCACCAAGTTTCAATAAAAATAGAAAAAGGCAGCCAAATTGAGTTTTACACCTATTATGTAGATGTTGCAAAATCTGCTAATTATGACCACATCCGTTTAGATCTTTCTGCTTTTGATTTAAGTGAAGGGATCGAAACAACAGGAGGGAAAATTTGGAAAGAAACTTTTACAGAGGATGCTCCATTAGCCTCTTCGATTTTCTCGTTCAGTCATAATGCTATGACAGACTGGAATGTATGGTACGGATTTACAGTATCAAATAGTTCGGATAACACCAACCATGCGGATAGTGAAGGAGGATGGATTAAAAACCAATGGGGATCTATGGCTCAAGGTGGAGTAGCAGGAAAGGGAAAACCGTTTTTAGTAGCCTATGCCGATCATAAACCTGATCCGAGCGTATTACAACCAGGAGCAGAAATCGATGTGGAGAATTTCAGTTCAGTGGTTGCGTTAGATAATGAAAACAGATATCAAGCGGTTAGTACTGCAATTGCCCTAAGTCCATGGAGCTATTATGGTATTGCGGAAGGAGATGATTTTGCGACAAAATTTGAAGCAGGAGATTCTTTTGCACTTAAAGTATATGGAGTAGGAGCGGATATGAAGTTAACCTCGGCAGAACCAGTAACTCATTATTTGGTCGATTTTAGAAATGGAGTTCAAGCAATTGATAAGGGCTGGAAAACAGTAGATTTATCTTCATTAGGTGAAGTGAAATACTTATTGTTTTTCTTGGAAACAACAGATGTAAATGCACAGGGATATGCCAATACGGCCCTGTATTTTACTATGGATAGACTTACAGTTAATCCTATTTTAAATTAAGGAATACTTATTCAATACTAAAAAAGCCTTACAAGATTTCTTGTAAGGCTTTTTTGTTTGGGATTTACAGCTAAAGTAATAAGTGATTCTAAAAAAATGCAGCGTGATAAGATTGTATTTTTAATGCTTTAAGCGGTAAACGATGTATCAAGCCTTTGAAGGAGGAATGAACAATAGAAAAAAGAAATAAGAAAGAATAAAAGCGTGGATTTAACCCAAAAATCGGCGTATTTTGCAGCGCAAATTTAAAGTGTATAGTCTGATGGGATCAAAGCCTAGAATAGCCTTATTTATTGGGATTTTGTGTATTTCTATTTTTCCGGTGTTGGTCAAGATGGCTCTTGTTCCGGGATTAATTTCTGCCTTTTATCGCATGGCAATTGCTGCTTTATTCATCGTTCCCTATGCCTTATTGACCAAAAAACTCAAAGTGTACGATCGCAAAACAATGACGTTGATTGTTTTGTGTGGGATGTGCTTTGGATTGGATATTGGTGTGTGGAATATCGCTATCCAAGGATCTACCGCTACACAAGCAACTCTATTGGGTAATTTAGCTCCTGTGTGGGTGGGAATAGGTAGCTACTTCTTCCTCCAGATCAAACCTTCTGTTAATTTTTGGATTGGAACGGTACTCGCCTTAATCGGCATGGTAACGCTTGTTGGTGTTGAGGTATTTGTCAATCTATCGTTTGATATCCCCTTTCTCTTTAGTATTCTATCTGGATTGCTTTATGCTACGTATATTTTGATGAGTAAGAAAGTCTTGGAGCAAGTAGAAGTGGTTCCTTTTATGTCGTATAGCATTCTAGTATCGACGATTTTCCTTGCTCTTCTAAACTTCGTGATGGGATCAGCTTTTACTGGTTTTTCTACAGAAGGATGGATGACCTTAGTTGTACAAGGGATTGTCTGTCAACTATTGGCGTGGTTACTTATTAGTTATGCGACGCAAAATATGCGTGCAACTCGCGTGTCACTCAGCTTGTTAAGTCAAGCATTAGTTGCCGCCTTGTTGGCATGGTATTTCTTAGACGAGGCTATTTCCCTACAAATGATTGCAGGAGGATGTATTATTTTATTGGGAATTGCACTTACTTTTGTCAATAAACCATTAATTGGCCGATCAGATTAAAACGGCTGCGGAGAACTTTTGAACTAGTAACACAATCCCCCATATAAGCAACACAAGGCCAAAAACCACTTTTAAAAAGGTGGAGGCTAAGAAACCAATAAACGAACCAATAGCAGCTTTTAAGGCACGTGAAATATCTCGACTGTCATAGAGAAGTTCGCCAATCAAAGCCCCTAGAAATGGACCTATAATAAAGCCTAAAGGGATAGGTGTAATCAAGCCGAGAACTAATCCAATATTCGTGCCCCATACCCCATAGGTACTGCCGCCAAATCGCTTAGTTCCCTGAGCGGGAATGACGTAATCCAAGACGGAAATCACAACGGTAACCACTAAACTGCCCCACAAGGCTAGACTGCTGATTTCCATGCCCTCAACAAAAGACAAGCACAAAATACCCAACCAACTCACCGGTGGCCCTGGTAAGGCAGGAAGTACACTGCCAATTATTCCGCCAATTAATAGTAAAAAACCTAAGATTAATAAGAAATAGTCCATCTCTTTTTTTTTTGTATTTTTGATTAACTAAAATTACAACAATATTGTTTCATGAAACCGAGTTGGATAGTTTTCTTTTTTCCCGTTTTATTCACTTCTTGTCAGTGGATGTCCTCCCGACTTCCCGATGAGCAACAATTGCTTGAAGAAGAATTGAATAAAATTGATTGGACTAAAGTCGACCTCTATCCCAGCGTAGCAAGTTGTGATTCTATTTTTGATGAAGAAACCCGCAAAGAGTGTTTCTTTACCTATGTTACTCAAGAGCTCGAGGCCAACCTTCACCTAGATACCCTTCGCGGTACCTTTGCCCATATGGATACCCTAAACGTACTCGTTACTATACAACCCGATGCCCGTGTTTCTTTGGCTTTATACCAAGTGAATGACAGCCTTAAACAACAGGTGAACAGCGTAGATAGCCTCTTGCAAGAAAAGAGTAAAATCTTTCAAAACCTTTCTCCAGCAATGAAAAGAGGTGTTCCCGTTACCAGCCAATTCGTATTGCCTTTGGTCTTACACAAACAATAAGCAGATGAAGCTATTTTGTCTGTGATCCTGCTATTTGTATCAAAGCTAAAACCTTATTGCGCAAATAAATTCCTACCATACGACATGAGTCAATCTATTTTTTTACGCTAAACGTCAGCACGAAAAAACTACCTATGGAAATTGGTAGAACTATGTTCAACAACCAAATCAAGGTAGCAACTAAAGCAACAACCCATTGGTTGACATCCAATGCTGTAAAAATAAATAGGGCAATACTGCCTTTTACTGCAAATTCTAAAAACTGAAAATTGGGCAAAGAAGAGGCTAATAGATAAATAGCAGCTACTGCACATAGTAGATCAAAGTAGGGGATATCAACGTCAAAGAGATAGTATAGAATGACGTATTGATGGGTAAAAGAAGCATAGCGCAACAGTGCGAGAAAAAGGTTTTTTCGATGTATCCCTTTCGGAATCTCTCGAAGCATCTGAACAACAGTCTGAATGGAATATCCCTTGATGCTCAAATGACGCAGGGAGAAGATCAGCAAAAGAAGAGCCAATGCAATGCCATATAGAATCCACAAGTAGTAGGGCGGGATAAAATGATGGGTATAGTTGAGTATCGTTAAGCCTAGTAAACCAAATAAAATCGCGTAAATTACTTGTACACCGTTACACAGCATATTGAGAAAAATAACTCGGCCAGTATCTTTTTTGGGAAAGTAAAGCGCCTTACCTGCATATTCTCCAATACCATTAGGAGTGAAAATTCCCAGTGTCAACGCACTCAGTACCTGTTTCGTCGCTTGCCCAACACTGATGGGGTGAATCAACGAAGCTAGATTTTGCCACTTTAGGATTTCGACAAAGCGATTGGAAAAAGTTAAAAAAAGTAAAGCAAGTATAGCCCAAGTATGCTGAGGATTAACAAAAACTTCTTTGAGCAAAGCCAAATCTAACGTATTGTCACTTGACAGTTTGTTATAGATATAATAAAAAGCGCTACTTACGACAATTATCTTAAGTAGAAGTACAAGGAATTGCTTAGTTTTGTTGGATATAATTTTCATCAACACAAAGTAAATCATATTTTTTGGGTTGGTGAGCACAAAAGAAAAAAAAGAGAATTTGACAATAGATAGAATTATATTAGGTATTGATCCAGGAACAACTATTATGGGGTTTGGACTTATTCGCGTTGTAAATAAGCAAATGGAATTTATTCAACTAAATGAATTGCAATTGAATAAGTACGACGATCACTATACTAAATTACGTCGAATTTTTGAGCGTACTATAGAGTTAATCGAAACACATTGTCCAGATGAGATTGCCATTGAGGCTCCTTTTTTTGGAAAAAATGTACAGTCGATGCTCAAATTGGGACGCGCCCAAGGCGTTGCAATGGCTGCTGGACTTTCTCGCGGGATTCCCATTACAGAATATGAGCCAAAGAAAATTAAAATGGCAATTACAGGTAATGGAAATGCAAGTAAAGAGCAGGTAGCAAAAATGCTACAACAATTGTTGGGGTTAAAAGAATTGCCCAAAAACTTGGACAGTACTGATGGATTAGCCGCCGCCGTTTGTCATTTCTTCAATTCAGGAAAAGCGGTAGTAGGTAAATCCTATAGCGGTTGGGATGCTTTTATTAAACAAAATCAAGATCGAGTAAAAAAATAATGGCAGGTATCTACATTCACATTCCCTTCTGTAAGCAAGCCTGTCATTACTGTGATTTTCATTTTTCGACCTCTTTAAAGAAGAAGGAAGATATGCTAAAAGCGCTAAAATCAGAACTCGTCTTGCGTAAGGAAGAGCTAAACAACGAAACCATTGAAACCATTTACTTCGGAGGAGGGACGCCGAGTATTCTTGCTGTCGAAGAGATAAATGCATTGATCGAAAAGGTCTATGAATTGTTTGTGGTGGTGGATCAACCCGAGATTACGTTAGAAGCCAATCCCGATGATCTAGATCCCTTGACAATACAACGCCTAGCTCAGTCCAAAGTCAATCGACTGAGTATTGGCATCCAATCTTTTGGAGAAGATGATCTCAAAATGATGAATCGCGCCCATAACGCAGAAGAGGCCGTAGTATGTTTACAAGAAGCCACGCAATATTTTGACAATATTTCTATCGATTTGATTTACGGTATTCCCGATTTGTCCAACACGCGTTGGTTAGCAAATATTCAGCGTATTTTAGATTTGGGAATTCCACATATTTCGTGCTATGCTTTAACGGTAGAGGAACGTACTGCTTTGAATAAACTCATTCAAAAAGGAGTTGTGCCTAGTCCTAAGGAAGAAGTGGCTCATGCGCATTTTATGCTATTGATTGACAAGTTAAAACAAGAGGGATATATTCATTATGAATTGTCCAATTTTGCTAAACCTGGTTATTTCTCTAAAAATAACTCCGCCTATTGGTTGGGAAAAAAGTACTTGGGTATCGGGCCTTCAGCCCATAGTTTTGACGGCAAGTACCGCAGCTGGAATATCGCTAATAATCCCTTGTATATCAAAGCTATTGAAGCAGGAGAATTGCCTTCTGAAATTGAAGAGCTCTCTCTCTCAGATCGATACAATGAATACGTTATGACGGGCTTACGCACAATTTGGGGGGTAGACCTAGATCGCATTCTACGCGAATTTGGATCGGATTATCACAACTATGTGCTAGCTGAATCAGCTTCTTTTATTGCAGATGGATTGATGAAACAACAAGAGGGAATCTTAACGATCACAGACAAAGGAAAATTTTTAAGCGATGGTATTGCATCTGATTTATTTTGGTTAGATTTGAAATAAAACCTTGAAAGCAACCCTATCTATTCACGATCAAAACTATACGGTGGATTTTTCACAACCGATTGATCTCTCTATTCCACTCACGAATACCGATGATAATCCCATTGCGTGGTATTTAGACAAGCCGTCGATTGAACCAGTTCGAATGGGAGATTGGGTCGGTAAAGTCAGTGAAGGACAATCGTCTACCAATTTTAATACCATTGCGTTTAACCCTCATGGACACGGGACTCATACAGAGTGTTTAGGACATATTACCCGCGATTTTTACAGTATTAATGATACGTTGAAGACGTTTGTTTTTTACGCTCAAGTTCTTACGATTGAACCTCAAAGACAAGCCAATGGTGATGCAATCATAACGGTAGAACAGCTGCGTGCACTGTGGATTAACCAACAGCAAACAGCCGTAATCATCCGCACCTTACCCAATGCAACAGCGAAGAAGCACAGCAAGTATTCCCATACTAATCCACCTTATTTGGATGCTGCCGCGGCCTTGTTTTTACGCGAGCAAGGCATCAAACATTTGTTGATCGACTTGCCTAGTGTGGACAAAGAAAAAGACGAAGGCAAGCTACTGGCGCATAAAGCGTTTTGGAATGTGAAAGACATCAATAATGTCAATGAAGACGCACAATTCGATGCGACAATAACCGAGATGATCTATGTGCCAGACTGGGTACACGATGGCTTTTATCTCCTGAATATGCAGATCGCCTCTTTTGTCAATGATGCTTCGCCTAGTAAACCTATTCTATATCAAATACTTTAATAGCTATCTCATGGATTTACATATTATTTACGATTACTGCCTAAACAAATTAGGCACCACAGAGGATTTTCCCTTTGACGAGGAAACCCTGACGTTTAAAGTGGGAGGAAAAATCTATTTGCTACTCAATTTGACGAAATGGGAGCAAGGCAATTGCTTCGTCAATTTAAAGTGTGATCCAGAAAAGGCAGAAGAACTACGCGCAGATTACAGTGAAATTGTTCCAGGGTATCACATGAGCAAAAAGCATTGGAATAGCGTACATCTCGGTGGATCAGTTCAATGGAATTTGTTACAGCAATTGATCGATCATTCCTATGAATTAGTTTATGCTAGTTTGACCAAAAAGGTAAAAGAAAGCTTGGGTTAACTATAATTTCCTACTTGAAAAGATGTTATTCCTACAATAAAAAAAGACAAAAGAGCGAGTATTCGCTCTTTTGTCTTTTTTTTAGCTGGATCTTAAAACGAAAGGCAAAATATCTTTCTTGCGTTCGTATTCATCTTTTAGTAGTTGCTGTAGATCGGTTGAATCCAACATCTGGATAAATAATGCTCCTTGGGCACGAAGCAATTGATCTTGGTCATTCGTTCCTAAGTTTAACTTGTAAATCTTTTGTATCGCTTTAATATAATAGTCGTAAAAGGGATAAGTTTCACTGCGTAAGTTGTTGATAATAGCATCAAAAGCAAAAGCTTCTAAATAGGGTGAACGCGTTCTCTCTGTATTTTTTAAAGGGTTGATCCCTACACAAACTCTTGCACTATAAGCTCCTTCAGCTGTGACTCCAGTAAGGTTAAAGAACTTAACTGCTACGTTGAGTATTTTATCCATATGAACCGTGTCTTTGGCTTGCGTATGATCAACTACCTTGGCGCGGTAGTTCTGTACTAAAGGAGCAAAAGTAGCATCTGATTCCAGGTGCTGAATTACTTTTTGGCTCACTACAATACTATCGTTGATCTGAGCTAAAGCATCATAGTCCAAACGAGCAGAGTGATTGATAATCAAAAAATCCCAAAAGCTCGGTTGTCTGTTGACAGCAGTCGCTCCAGGTAGTGCTAAATCAACCTCTTTGATCACTACATATGGTGAGGAATCATAGAACTTTACGTCTAAAAACTGGTTGTACTCTTGGAATACTGACGAAGCTTGTTGCGCCACTACCTTTGTTTGACCACTCACTAGTAGAAATAGTAAAATAAAAAGCGAAGAATAAATCTTTCTCATATTTCTTTAGTTTTGGTGGTTAACTGTTTTCCTTTTCTGTTGGGGGATAAGCTAGCGTAATAGGTAAGGTAAATTGACTGCGAACCACTTTTTCATGATATTGTGCAGGAATCCATTTTTTTGTTCTTGACAAAGCTTCTATGGCCGCCTCTCCAATACCATAACCTGGATCTTTCACGATTTTAACTTCGTTTAAGCTTCCGTCTTTTTCAACGACGAACATCAGAATCACTCGCGCTGTTGTTAGCTCTGTTTCAGGTAGTTTAAAGTTCGCAATAAAATCTTTATTAAACTCTTCCATACCACCAGGATAAGTCGCTGGTTTGGTCACTGCAATATATACTTCGTCAGAATTTGATGATTGATTTTCTTTTCCAACACGGGTTGTTTCTGTGTTTTCCTTTTTGCGCTCTTGTGCAAATACTGTCGTTGCGCCTAGAATACAAATGAAGGCGAATGTACCCAATACCGCTAGGGTATTGTGCAGAGGTTTGTTTACTTTTGTTAGCATAATGAACCGTTTTTTAGTTAAGTTAAAGTTGAATGAACTACTCATAGGTTGTTCATTGTTTTGATAGGTTTGGGTTAATAGTAATTGTAAATAGGCTTGGGTTTCTTCTTTAGAAGTATTTAGGGTATCATCTGCCAAAAACTCGTGATTTAAGGCAATATGCTGTTGATACCAATATAATAATGGCTGAAACCAAAAGACTATTTTTAATATCTCAATGAATAAAATATCGCGGGAATGATGTTGCTTTACATGGTTGTATTCATGTAAGATAATTTTGTTGGTCCAATCAATGGGAATGTAAAGCGGAAGGTAAATGGTATCTCGAAAGGTAAAAGCTGTATCGATATGGTCTACCAAAACAAATCGCTGTCCGCGGTCGTAAACAAGACTTCCTCGTTGTTCTAGTTTTTTGTACTGCTGTATTGACTTAAAAAAGCGAATCAACATGATGAGAACTCCAAGGCTATAGAGTAGAAGTAAAACAGTGGATGGAGTGATGTATGAATAAACGGCATCCGCTGTGGATGAAGTTGTAGGCGAAATAATTATTTCATTTAGTTCCTGTAACTTGCTATTGGCTATAGTTAATGGACTAGTAGATGGAATTTTTACCAAAGGCAAGATCAGCGCAAGTACCAAGGCCGCAAGAAGATAATAGCGTTTAAATTCATGTATCTTGGTCTGCTCTAGAAAAAGCTTGTATATCCCAAGTGTCATAAACAATAAAACTGTGGTTTGGATGAGGTATAATAGCATGTGATTAATCTTTTAGTTGATCTTCTACAATTTTTTTGAGTGCTTCCAATTCCTTTTTACTCATCTTGCTTTTTTGGGTAAAAAATGAAGCAAAAGAAAAAGCAGAGTTATTAAAGTGTTGCTCTACTAAAGTATTTAAGTGGGTTTCAAAGTAATCTTCCTTTTTAACTAAGGGAGTATAGGCTCTTGAATTACCAAATGTTTCATAGGTAATAAACTCTTTCTCTGTTAACCGTTTTAACAAGGTAGCCAAAGTGGTCTGTGCTGGTTTAGGATTAGGATATTTCTCCAATAAGTCCTTGGAAAAAGCCTGCTTTAAATCCCAAATGTATTCCATTAACTGTTCTTCTGTTTGCGGTAATTTTATCATTGTTCTCGTTTTTTGTTAGGCGTGGTTCTTGTTAAATGCATGCCTGCTATTCGCTCTTTTCCTCTGACCTTACTTTGTTTTGCAAACAAAGTAAGAATAATAGGTTAAATGCGTAGGTATCTATCTGTGTAGATCTTGTTCTACAAATATAGAATAAGAAATGGAAAAAACAATTATTATTTTTAATAAATAGAAAAAAAACGGAGTATATTTACCAATACAATGCTTTTATATTGAGCAGTATAAGCGATTTATGCTATGATTTATAAGATTTTATCCAAAGGAAATACAAGCTTAGCAAGCAGAAAAAAAATACGAGAAGACATCGAAAAACAACCGAATGTACTGTCAACTTTAGTCGAATTTACGTTTGATCCCACGAGTAAAGTAAATGTATTAGCGAGTATTGTTTTAGACGATTTGGTTCAAGTGAATCCTCACTTATTAGATGATTATATTGTCTTTTTTATTGAAAATTTACCGCGTGTAACAGATGAGAGTGTCAAGCGCTTGACAAGTAAAATGGCAGTTCTATTGTTGGAAAAGCGAGGGCATCTATTGACTGTTCAGCAAGAAGAACAATTGGTTGATCAAAGTTTGGTGTGGTTAACTACGGAAACCAAAGTAGCGACAGAAGCCAATGCCATGCAGATGATCGTATTGTTGTGTAAGAAATTTCCCACCCAAGCCAAATTGATTGCTGAATTAATCGAAGTTAACTATACAGCAAAAACTCCGGCCTATCAGAGTATGGCCCGAAAATTATTGAAATGCGTTCAAAAGTTGGAATAAAAAATGCGAGTCTTTACTCGCATATTATAGTTTATCCGTGGATATGTTCCTTTGTACCATAGCTCTGAATTAAGTTACCTTCAAATTCAAGCCATTCTTTCCAGCGCTTATCTACGTCAACACGTTCGCTGTATTTGCGTGCAAATTTTAAGAATGTCGTATAGTGATTGGCTTCAGAAACCATTAAATCATAGTAGAACTTAGCGAGTTCTTCGTCTTTAATGTTTTGAGATAGTACGCGAAAGCGCTCACAACTTCTAGCTTCAATCATGGCAGCGAATAATAAACGATCAATAAAAGCATCGTTTCGGCTTCCATCTTTTTTGCAAAACTTAACGAGTTGGTTGACATAATCATCTTTGCGTTCACGTCCTAAAGTGTATCCTCTCTCCTTAATGATTTCGTGAACCATTTTGAAATGCTCCATTTCTTCAATGGCAATATCCGTTAATTCGGTTACAAGGTCCTCGTATTCCGAGTTGTATGTGATTAGTGTAATGGCGTTAGTTGCTGCTTTTTGTTCGCACCAACAGTGATCAGTCAAGATTTCCTCAAGATTTGATTCCGCAATATTGGCCCATCTTGGATCGGTTAAAAGTTTTAGTCCTAACATAATTCCTTTTCGTTTTCAGCAAAAATACTAAATATAATAGAGATTAAAAATTAAGGAGTGATACTGCTTTAGAAGCTGTACTTTTGTAAGATGGAGCATTCGTTAAAAGGAAAAAAGATAGTAGTGATTGGTCAGGTATGGCCTGAATCACGTTCATCTGCAGCAGGCAAGCGCATGTTGCAATTATTAGCTGTTTTTCAATCGTGGGAGATGGAGATTTATTTCGGATCTACCGCACAGCAAACGCCTTATAGCGATGACTTATCTCCTTTTGGGGTAAAGGAAGTTGCAATTTACCTCAATGATGAACGCACGGATCAGATTTTAGCTAATATACAACCTGATTGGGTAATGTACGACCGGTTTATGATCGAAGAACAGTTTGGTTGGCGTATCACTGCCCAATGCCCTGATGCACGAACGATTCTCGATACGGAGGATTTACACTTTTTGCGTTATGCGCGTCAAGAGTTAGTTAAAAAAGGAGGGGGTACAATAGCGGACTATTGGTATAGTGATCGCACCAAACGCGAGTTAGCCAGTATCATGCGCTGTGATTTAACCTTGTTGATTTCTCCGGTTGAATACAATTTGTTGGTAGAGCATTTTCACTTGCCAGCAGAAGTACTTTGGGTCCTTCCATTCTTAGAGCCCGAGATTTCACAAGAAGAGCAAAACAGCTGGTTGACTTTTGATCAAAGAGAGGGATTTGTCTTTATTGGAAACTTCATTCACGAGCCCAATTGGCATACGGTTCTGCGTTTAAAAACCGAGATTTGGCCGCTGATTCGAAAACAACTCCCCCAAGTAAAACTGCATATATACGGGGCGTATCCCTCAGCTAAAGTGATGCAATTACACAAACCAACGGAAAACTTTTGGGTACATGGCAGAGCAGCAGATGCATTAGCGGTCATAGGACAAGCTAGAGTACTATTAGCACCTATCGCCTTTGGAGCAGGAATAAAAGGAAAGTTTATCGACGGCATGCGCGTGGGAACACCCAATGTTACAACGCCAGTGGGTATTGAAGCCATGGCAGAAGTAGAAGAATGGCCAGGCTTTGTTGCTGAAGAGGTAGATCAACTGGTTGAAAAAGCAATCGAACTGTATCAAACAGAAGCAGTTTGGCAGGAAAAACAACTAAAAGGAATTGAATTAATTCGAAAGAAATATAATAAAACAGCTTGTATTCAGGCGTTTAAATCTAAATTGATTGGCATTGATACCACAATAGATGCGTATAGAAAAAGCCATTTTTTACATGAAGTATTCAAATATCACAGTGCACAAAGCACAAAATATATGGCACTGTGGATCGAAGAAAAAAACAAACATAAAAAAAGCGAGTAACCTCAGGTTCTCGCTTTTTTAAGTTGCTATTATTTACTTAATTCCATGTAGTATTTGTAGAACAATGGAATGGTTTCAATTCCCTTTAAGTAGTTAAAAATACCAAAGTGTTCATTTGGTGAGTGGATCGCATCTGAATCCAATCCGAATCCCATCATAATTGATTTAGAACCTAATTCCTCCTCAAATAAAGCCACAATAGGAATACTTCCTCCTGAGCGTACTGGAATTGGTGTAACACCAAACGTATCTTCATACGCTTTTGCAGCCGCTTGATAGCCAATTGAATCGATAGGCGTTACATAACCTTGACCACCATGATGAGGTTTTACTTCTACTTTTACACCTGCAGGCGCAATGCTTTCAAAGTGTTTTTTGAATAGTTCCGTTATTTCTTCCCAATCTTGGTTTGGTACTAAACGCATAGAGATTTTTGCGAATGCTTTACTAGCGATAACAGTCTTAGCTCCTTCACCAGTATAACCTCCCCAAATTCCATTGACGTCTAAGGTAGGACGAATTGAGTTGCGCTCGTTAGTTGTATACCCAGCTTCTCCGTATACCTCGTCAATATCCAATGCTTTTTTGTACTCGTCTAAAGAGAAAGGACGTTTTGCCATTTCATCTCGCTCCTCACGTGAAAGCTCTTCTACTTTGTCGTAGAATCCTGGAACCGTGATATGATTGTTTTCATCGTGTAAGTAAGCAATCATCTTCGTTAATACGTTGATTGGGTTGGCAACCGCTCCACCGTATAATCCAGAGTGTAAATCTCTGTTTGGTCCAGTCACTTCAACTTCAACATAGCTCAATCCTCTCAATCCCGTCGTGATCGAAGGCTGTTGATTAGAAATCATGCCCGTGTCAGAAATTAAAATAACATCGTTTTTCAATTTGTCATGGTTTCTTTTGACAAACCATCCTAAACTCACAGATCCAACTTCTTCCTCTCCTTCAATCATGAATTTCACATTACATGGTAAGGTATTTGTTGCAATCATATATTCAACCGCTTTCACATGCATGAACATTTGACCTTTGTCGTCACATGCTCCACGAGCAAAGATTGCTCCTTCAGGGTGAATCGGTGTAGTTTTAATCACTGGTTCAAACGGGGGAGAAGTCCAAAGTTCGATTGGATCTGCTGGTTGTACATCGTAATGTCCGTAAACCAATACCGTTGGTAGCGCAGGATCGATGATTTTTTCTCCATATACAATAGGATATCCTGGAGTTTCGCACAATTCTACATTGTCGCAACCTGCTTTTATTAAATTTTCTTTTACCGCCTCAGCCGTGTTAATTACGTCCTGTGAGTACGCACTATCCGCGCTGATAGAAGGCTTTTTAAGTAGTTCAATTAACTCATCTATAAGACGTTGCTTGTTTTCTTGAACAAATTGTTTTGAATCTTTCATAGTATGTATAGATACAGTTATATTATTCCTTACAAACATAAGAATAAAAAAAAATTATTTTTTTCTTGCAGATTAAAAAACAGGTTGTATATTTGCAACGTCTTAAAAGAACAACAGTACACAAGTGTACAGCGGTTCTAAGCCACCTGCGGGTGTGGTGAAATTGGTAGACACGCCAGACTTAGGATCTGGTGCCGCAAGGTGTGTAGGTTCGAGTCCTATCACCCGCACTAAAGCCTCTTCAAACGAAGAGGCTTTTTTTATGGTTTTGGGTGAACTGGGATCAGGTGCAAAAGTTGGGGACTATGTAATGAAAGCGTTTTTTTCTATCTGACTTTTCCAGCACGTATGTCACCCTAAAAGGCATTTTTAGCCCTGACTACGAAACTATTGTTCGGTCAATCTAAAAATGATAAAGGACTTGGGGGCAAAAAAAAGAAGGCAACCTAGTACAGGTGCCCTCATGCCTATTGCAACTAAAATGATAAGCTGTTATAGTGTTTCTTCATTATCTGGATCAAAACGACCACTAAAAATACGCCCAGAAGCCTCAATATCTGAACGATCTTGGACAATGCCGCGGAAGTTCCAATATACCTTTTCTCCCTTTTCTTTATTTTTCCAGTTAAATACCTTTGTTATAGAGTTGTGGGTAGTGGTCAAAATGACTATAGAGGTCGATTTGTCATCCTGTATAGTTGTGCCTGTTTTACAGATCAATACCGAGGCTACATTTGGCATGAAATTGTTCGAAGCCACATAAAGTGATGTGTAAACTTCATCTTTCGCATACACCTCAATAGGTTTAGGTTGTTGTTTGGAAGGCAAAAATTTAATATGACCAACAAGAGAATTGGTTATTTGTTGACTTTTCGCTGTTTTTTTCATCGGTACTAAACTCGGAGTGTCGCTAAGTTGTCGAGTATGTGAATCACGACTAGTCTCCATAACTACATAGTCCGCTTTATTTTTAGTTTGTTCACGGATGAAAGTATTTAGTTTCTCCAATTCATCGACAAATTGCTTTTTATGAGCTGCAGAAATTTGTTGAGTTTGTTCCACTACCTTTTTGGAAATAGCAGCTGTTTGTTGATCTTTTGTTTCTAAATCCAAATAGTATCGGTTATTCACTTTGTCAATGCGAACAAATTCCTGTAAAAGTTTTGCATCTGCTTGATACTGCTGTGAAGTTAGACCTTGTACTTCTCTTTTTGAAACCAATTCTTTGGTTTCTTCTTTTTGACAACTGTAGGTTAATAGAACCAACAACATAATGAAGACCTTGTATATTGTCTTGCGCATAATTTTTAAAATTTAAATTAAATAAAATGTATAATACTCTAGACAGGGGTTTAATTCGGATTCAAAATTATATTAAAATAACTTCTTGTTCATAATTTTATTTGATATTAGTAATTAATAGCTTATTATAATGTTTATTTTCTAATAAAATATTAATTGTGTTGTGTTTTGTGTATACTCTATTTCGATTAGAATCTGATTTTAATTCCATTTCTTTTCATACAAATCAACTACCTTTGTCGCATGAATCAAGCAGATATCCTTAAAAAATTGGAGATTGCAGCACTCAATGAGATGCAGCTTCAAACCCTTCAAACCGCGCAGGCGAAAAACAGTATGGTTTTATTATCCCCTACAGGATCGGGTAAAACATTGGCTTTTCTGTTGCCTATCGTTCAACGATTAAATCCTGCAGTAAAAGGTGTACAAGCCGTTATTCTTGTACCTACACGTGAGTTGGCTTTACAGATTGAAGCGGTGTTTAAGAAGATGGGGACTGCTTTTAAAATCAATGCATGTTATGGTGGACATTCCACGCGTACTGAATTAAATAATCTCTCGTCTCCACCAGCTGTTCTAGTAGGAACGCCAGGGCGTGTGGCTTTTCATATTGAAGAGAATTCCTTTGATACAGCAAATGTACACAGCTATGTGATTGATGAATTCGACAAAGCATTAGAAATGGGGTTTCAAGATGATATGGATTACATCATCCAATCTTTCGATCGACTTGAGTTTCGCATGCTGACTTCTGCTACGGCATTGAAGAAAATTCCCGAATTTACCGGTATTGAAAATCCCACTATCTTAAAGTTTTTGAAATCGGAAGCCATCCAACCCCAATTGACATTTAGCAAAGTGGTTTGTCCTGCGGAGGAGAAATTAGAGGCTGTTATTCAATTGATTGGAAAAATTGGCAAGGATACGATTTTAGTTTTCTGTAACCATCGAGATGCAGTAGCGCGAATCAGTGAAACATTGACAAAAAAAGGAGTTGCTAATGGCGCTTTTCACGGAGGATTGTTACAAGAGGACCGAGAGCGCGCATTGATGAAGTTTCGCAATAGGAGTTGTCATATCCTAATCTCAACGGATTTAGCTGCTAGAGGATTGGATATCCCTGAAATTGGGCATGTGATTCACTACCAGATTCCAGAAAAAGAAGATGCCTTTATTCATCGCAATGGACGAACGGCGCGTATGAAGGCGAAAGGAAAAGTCTATATCATGGTCACTGATGAGGAACAGTATAGCTTTATTGATCCTGAAATGCCCATCGAACAACTCAAAGGAACTTATACCATTGACAATACTACAGATTTTAAAACGATTTATATCAGTGCTGGAAAAAAGGACAAAGTCAATAAAGTAGATATCGTTGGTTATTTAATTAAAACAGGAGGTCTTCAAAAGGAAGATATCGGACTAATTGATGTACGCGATACCCAGGCTTTTGTCGCCGTTCAAACAGCGAAGGTTAAGCCTTTGTTGCAAAAGCTGAGGGACACAAGATTGAAAAATAAAAAGGTAAAAATTGCAATTGCCAAGGATTAATCTACTTTCTCCTGCGTGTCAAGTTGTCTTTTCTTGTTTACCTACAGAGTAAACAAGAAAAGGCGAAACTACTATCTTTCATTGCGATAAATCGCATTGGCTGTGTCAAATTTTACTTGTACCACCCTTGAAGCTGGTGGTCCATAGGTAGAAACGAGATAAATGCTCAAGGCACTCAAGATAAACCCAGGAATCATCTCGTATAGGGGTTCATGGTAGCCAAAAATTACACCGTGTAAAACTTTTTCTTGAAAGATTGGCCAAAAAATAACGGTTAACCCGCCAATGAGGATACCCGTCAACGCCCCTTTACCTGTTGTTTTCTTCCAAAATAAAGCAAAGAGAATGAGCGGACCAAAAGCCGCGCCAAAACCTGCCCATGCATGTGCAACCAAAGCCAGTATGCTGTTGTTTTCTTCTGAGGCAATCCCCATAGCAATTATTGAAATAAGCAATACAGCTAAGCGACTAACCCAAACGAGTTCTGACTGCCGGGCATCCCGTCTAAAAAAAGAGTGATAAAAATCTTGTGTTAGCGTGCTAGAAGCCATTAATAGTTGGGCGCTCAACGTACTCATAACTGCCGCTAATATAGCAGATAGCAACAGGCCAATAATCCAAGGATTAAATAGATTGTGTAGTAAAGCGATAAAGATGAGCTCGCTGTTTTTCTGTACGCTAGCCGCTTGCTCTGGATGCAATTGAAAATACCCAATGCCTAAATATCCAATAACAACGGCACCTCCTAAACAAAGAAACATCCACGTCATACCAATACGACGTGCTTTTTTCATGGTTTTTACGCTTTCAGCAGCCATAAAACGCGCCAAAATATGCGGTTGTCCAAAGTATCCCAATCCCCAGGCTAGTGCACTGATAATCGATACAAAACTGATATCGTGAATGAGGTTGGAATAGGAGATGTGGTGGAGTGTACTCGCAACTTGGATTTGGACTAGGGCAAGGTCCCAAGACCCTAAGTGTACAACAAGCATAATGGGCGTGAGGAGCAAGGCAAATAACATCAACGTCGCTTGTAAAGTATCACACCAACTAATGGCTAAAAAGCCACCTATAAACGTATAGATAATTGTGGCTAAAGCGCTCAGTATTAAAGCTTGACTATACGGGAGCTCAAAAATAACTGCAAATAGTTGTGCGCCAGCAACCATGCCAGAGGCACAATACAAAGTAAAGAAAACGAGTATGGCAAGCGCAGCAATCGTTTTAACTCCTCGGCCGTCTTTTCCAAATCGATACAGGAAAAAATCAGGTAAGGTCAAGGCATTGTTACTTAGCTCTGTATGTGTGCGCAATCGATCTGCTACGAGTTTCCAATTCAAGTAAGCACCAACTAACAAGCCAATCGCAATCCAACTCTGGGATAATCCCAAGGCGAAAATACTGCCCGGCAATCCCATTAACAACCAACCCGACATATCTGAGGCACCAGCGGACAAAGCTGTTACAACGGCACCCAAACGCCTACCGCCTAAAATGTAATCTGAGAAATTTTTTGTCTTTACATAAGCAATAAACCCGATGCCGAAAATTAATATCAGGTAAATAGAAAAGGTCAAAAGGGTAGGATTTAACTGCATTTTTCTTTTAAAAATAGCCAAAAAATTTTCCGAGAGAATCAGGGGTGTTTGATTTGTATAAGCAATTATAGGTTTGTGTTTTAATTCTATACGTAAAAACTGAAAAAGCACTTGAGCTAATGCATTATCTCGACAAAACAGTTAAAAAAAGTCAGGTTCTCCAAAAAGAGAACCTGACTACATAAAAACTAATTAGAGGGGCTATGCATGTAACAATGCTATTTTGATGTGAGCTAATTCATTGAGAATAGCTCCTTTAGTTGCTGTGAAATACGTTTGATCTCTTTCGAATAAAGCGCTGTAGTAATCAATACCTGTGATCAAATTAGCCTTTGTCTTATCTAATTTTTTGAGCTGTATTGCCGTGGCATCTCCTTTGATTTGACGCTTTTCTTCCTTAAAGTGATCCAAATACATACGAAGTTCCTTGATGAAAAAATGAGGACGATGTGTAGCATCGATCACATTGTCTCGACCATAAATGTGCTGTACCATCTGTTTGAGTGAAACTTCTTTGGTAAAATAGGCTATGTTTGGTCCTGGACAGATTACAACGCCTTGGGCTTCTCCTTTTATTTGGAGGTTGTTTTCGATAAAAGAGGCATTAGCCAAACCAATGCACAAACACGCTTTCTCGGTTATGGCGTGAAATTGCTGCTGGTATTCTTCTGCACTCATCTCCTTTTTTCTTTGGGCTAAAGCAGCGATTTCAATAGTTTGATACTTGCGTGAAGCGGTACATATTCCCTCGTTATCGTGCATTTTGTTTAATGCTAAATACTTGCGAGGACATGAACTACCAGCTTTGTTCTTGGCAATGCGAGCCGCTTTATACTCCTCATTCGTTGTTCCTTTGATGTTGTTGAAGGGAATGCCTAAAGGGGAAACATGACTCAAGTATAAGTCTTCTTCCTTGGCATTAGCTAAGAGTTCTCGCGTTGCGGTATCAACCGACGTTGCCTCAGGTACAAGCAAGAAAGGCGATCCCCATCCCACAGAATCAACCTGATAGTGATCCAATAAAAATTGATGTTCAGCTGCCGTTCCTACACCGCCTTGTGCTGTTACTTTTAGGGGTAGGGGTTGTTCTGGAACGTATTTGCCTTTTTGTGTAAGTGCTTTAACCATTAATTCATGGGTCGTTGCTATTAGCTCTTCGCGTTTGTCTTTAAATTCTTCTAAGATTACCCCCAATAAATAACCATCCGTAGCAAAGGCATGTCCACCACAGTTTAATCCTGATTCAATGCGGTATTCCGAAACCCAAAGCCCTTTTTTAGCTAAAAAACTCCCTTGTATTAAGGCGGATCTATAGTCACTCACTTTTAAAATAATTTTTTTCGCTAAAGGTTGATCGGGTTGGGGATAGAAAGCATCAAATTCTTCAAAGTAGCTAAAGAGCTTGGGGTTCATCCCCGCAGATAAAACCACAGATGATTGCAAGGTGCTGTTGTGAAATCCGCGTAAGGCAGCATGTGCATCATTAAAGATGGCCGGCAAGGGTTCTTTTTTGTCAAACTGTTCTCGATCTACTTTAGTCATAATGTTGACGTCAATATCTCCGGGTATTAGGTATGTATCGAGGATGTGCTTGAAGTTTTCTACCGAAATTTTATCGTCTAAATAGGTCTGTAATTGCTTGCGAATATCTGATACCGTAGGCAACATTTCGATATAGTCTTCTACGCTTTGCTTGCTTTTTAGCAAGTCTTGTTTTAGGGATTCGAATTTTGTTTTTACAATGGTATCCAAGGTGTTGAGGTAGGCGGTAATGCGCTTGGCTCTGAAATCTTCAATCTTTTTCGTAATCTCTTGGTAAGGTAATTCGAATTTCTCACAGTAGAATTTATTCATGCGTTCAATTAGCTCATCGTCCATAACAGATAAGGTGGAAGCTAATCCATATTGTGCCACACGTATAGGACTGTCAATAGTATAAGCGAGTCCCATCACAGGAATGTGAAAGGAATGCAAAGGTGTTACTTTCATTTGGTTTTGGTTTAGTTGTAAAGGCGAAAAATAATGCTTTTATTCAGTCCAAGGGGTGATAATTATCATGCTTTAACATCGTGATTCACAGAAGTTAACCGCTTTAGTACTCCGCATTAGATCCATGGTTAAAACGATGAGTGAAAAAACGGGTTTTCTAAAATTTGGTTAAGTAGAGAAAGATTGGTGAAATTGACAAGACATATAGGTGATTAGTTGTCATTTCTCTTTTAATATTTGTTATATTTCTTTAAATTTATCAATTGAATTGTTCGTAAAAAGTGACTTTTTCACCATTAACGAGTCCAAATGCTATAGACCCACTTAATAACAGAGATTATTTTGAATTTAAAACTACTCCTTTCCAAGTTTTTAGAATATGAGCTTTACGCCAGTAAATCATTGAGTATAACCATAGGTACGATTTTATTTATTGTTTTTACCTTGATGATTACGCGCTATGGATTGACGTTTTTGCGGAAAGCATTTATTAAAAACTCGCCACCAGATGTTGCGTTGCGCTTGCGCAGCGTTTTTAATTTTGTCAATTACTTTATCTATGTAATCATGTTCTTCTTTATACTGAACGTGGTTGGATTAAACATTAGCATGTTTTTGACTACATCTGCGGCTTTGTTCGTGGGGTTGGGGTTTGCCTTACAAGATATTTTTCGCGATATCATCGCGGGGATTTATATTTTATTCGACAAAACACTGAATATGGGGGATGTAATTGAGATTAATGGACAAGTGGCTCGTGTAAAGGCCATCCACTTGCGTTGTACGATTGTGGAAACGCGAAACCTCAAAGATATTGTGATTCCCAACCGCAAATTAATTGATGATATTGTGTACAACTGGACGCATGAAGATCCTGTTATTCGTGCGCGAATTGACGTTGGAGTCTATATAGGTACCGATGTTGAGTTGGTCAAAGCTGTTTTACTTTCCGCTGTAGAAGATAATACAGACGTATTGAAACACCCACATCCTATTGTATTTATCGATCAGTTTGGCGATTCTTCTATTCGCTTTATTTTGTACTACTTTATTGAAAATGCCTTTGATAATGATCGCATATCGAGTGATATTCGCTTTGCCATCGACAAGAAGTTTAAGCTGAATAATATTGCCTTGCCTGTGCCTGTATTAAAAGTGGATCAAACTCCAGTAGTGTAATTAGTTGAAGGAGTTCATGTAAATTGCGTATTTTTGCTTTTTTACTATAAGTATGGCTTCTACGAAATACGGAACTGGGAAAAATTCTCCAATTGCAGTGGTGAATAATAGGCAATCTGCGAAGAGAAAACCTACTCCTCGACGTCCAAAAAAGAAAAAAGGATCAACAACATTCACGCGGTTGAAGTGGATTTGTATTGTAGTCGTTCTGCTAGGAGCAGGAGTTTGGTTTGGTATTACCTTTCAAGAGGGAATCAAGTATTTCTTTAGCGCTCAGCGCAAGGAAGCAGATGAAAAATCTTTTTTTGACTTTCGTACGGTAGAGGTATTACAACGTCATTCCGATCGTATGATTGGGTTTGATGTATCCCATTATCAAGGAGTAATTGATTGGAAAGTGGTGGATTCTGTTGCGCAACATGCTCCGCTAGAATTTGTTTTTGTGCGCGCTACCATGGGCGATGATGGAAAAGATAAAGCCTTTGCACTAAATTGGAAAGGAGCACGTGCCAATCACTTTATTCGCGGCGCTTATCACTATTATCGTCCAGATGAAAATTCAGGTAAACAGGCCGAGAATTTTATTGCTACCGTAAAGCTCTCTGAAGGCGATTTTCCTCCTGTATTAGATATCGAAGATTTACCCAAACAACAATCCATGGAAAACTTGATCCTAGGACTCAAACGATGGATGGAAATTGTCGAGAAACACTATGGCGTTCGGCCAATTCTATATTCTGGAGAACACTACTATACAACGCATTTAAAGAAGTGGTTTCCCGATCATATTGTTTGGATTGCGAATTACAACTTTTTTGTTGAGGAAATTAAACCGGAATGGCATTTTTGGCAATTCACAGAAAAAGGTGTGGTAAAGGGGATCGATGGCAAGGTAGACCTAAATATTTACAACGGAACCAAATCGGATATCCGTCATATTCTCATCAAATAACTCTATTATTTTCTCACGTCAAAAGCGTCTCGAATGGCATTGCCCAGTTGCGTAAAACACATGACGATACAGAACATTGCTAAGCCTGGTAACAGGGCTAGGTAAGCTTTACCTACTAAAATATAGTTGTAGTTTTCTTTGATCATGGCCCCCCAACTCGGTGTGGGCACTTGAGTTCCAATTCCCAAAAAGCTCAATCCACTTTCTACTAAGATAGCCGATGCAAAATTTGCTGCTGAGATTACAATGACAGGAGCCATGCAATTGGGTAATATATGATGGGTGACAATTCTGTAATCGGAATACCCCAATGCTCTTGCGGCTGTTATGTATTGTTGCTGTTTGACGCTAATTACTTGGCCACGAACAACACGGGCAACTTCTACCCACATCGTCAGTCCAACAGCGAGGAAAACTTGCCAAAATCCTTTTCCTAAAGCCAAGGTGATAGCAATCACCAGGAGCAGCGTAGGGATAGACCAGAAAATGTTGATCACCCACAAGATAAAAGCGTCTATTTTACCCCCGTAATAGCCTGCAATAGCGCCTAAGCTTATCCCAATAAGCAAAGAGATGGAAACGGCTATAAATCCGATGGAAATTGATACGCGAGACCCTAAAACCAAGCGACTCAAATAATCTCTTCCCTGGCTGTCTGTACCTAGCCAATGCGTTTTTTGCTGGATCAACTGAGTTTGTTCTTGCGAACTAAATGCATGGAGTGCTAGCTTTTTTTCTTGTGCAGCGTCTTTTAATTCGGTATACGGAGTGTAAAACAAGGTGTCAGACGTAAATCGATAAGCGCTCAACGGAATCTGTTCAGCGGTTTGTTTTCGACCAAACCAGTATTCCGAAAATGTCGTTTTAGCCGTGTTGGGAAAAACTAATACAGGCGTACTGAAACCGGGTTGTTTTGACCGAATAGCTAAATCCCCCGCATTGGCGTGTTGCGATTGATCCGGAATGATAAAATAAGCAAATACACTGAGTAGTATAAAGAAGATGATCATCCAAAAACACAAAACGCCCCGAAAATCTTTTTTGAATTTTCGGAGCGCAATATGGGTGTTGCTATTCTTATTTCTAGCCATTAAACTAGCTGATTATAGTTTTTTATCAGAAAATTTTTTCGTATTCGTCGGCACTTTAGTTAGCTGTTGAATGTCTTTTAGAATGCGTATTCCTTCCTCAACATAAACATCGCTGTTTAAAGATTCATGCCATCTGTCTCTTTTTTGCTCTAAAATTGTATCGGTTTTTATGCGCTCAATTTCACTAGGCAAAGAGGTAAAGGTCAACTTGTTGTTGTATTTCGAAATGGCTTTAAATTTCTTTACTTTGGCGTCAACCTCTTTTTGTTTTTCTTCGTATTGTTTTAAGTTCAACGAAATTGATTTTTCATCTTTTCTCTCGTTGATCCACTGTGCATTTTCATCAATTAATTTGAATTGCTCATTTGCTGCAATTCTAGACTTACTTTTGTTGATTACAGAAGTGAAGTCATTGTTGTATGGCGTGTAATTAGCGCGATCAATCTTATCCCACGGCATAGCGTTGTCCATGTCGCGTTCTCCCATGTCAATGTAGGAATAGCGATCTGGTAAGATGATATCACTTAAAACTCCTTCGCGCTGCGTTGATCCTCCATTGATTCTGTAGAACTTCTGTAGGGTAATTTTCAACGCACCTAAATCGCCATACGGTTGTTTTTTCAACAATTCATTTAGGTCAACTAAGTTTTGAACCGTTCCTTTTCCGTAAGTGTGTTTACTACCTATAATCAATCCGCGCTTGTAATCTTGAATTGCCGCAGCGAAAATCTCAGATGCAGAAGCAGAGAAGTTGTTGACTAAGACAACAAGAGGTCCATCCCATACAATCGGCGTTCCTTTGTCATCCAAAACTTGTTGCTTTCCTCTCGATGATTTTACTTGGACAACAGGACCTTCTTTAGAGAATAACCCAAGCATATCCACTACCGTTTGAAGGGATCCACCACCGTTATTTCTCAAGTCCATGATAATGCCGCTCACATTTTGTTTCTTGAGTTCAATAATTTCCTTTTGAACATCCGTAAAGGCGTTGCGGTTGTCTTTATTTTCAAAGTTGATGTAGAATTTTGGCAATTGGATAATTCCAAAGCGGTTTTCTCCATCCTCAATAACACTCGATTTGGCAAAAGTTTCTTCAAATTCAATCACCTCACGGGTGATAGCAACTGTTTTAATAGTTCCCTCAATCTTCTTGATGGTCAAATAAACCGTTGTTCCCTTTTTACCTTTGATTAGTTTAACTACATTGTCAAGGCGTACACCCACAACATCAACAGGTTCTTCCTCTTTGCTTTGGGCAACTTTTAAGATCACATCACCTACTTCGATTTCTCTTCCTCTTGAAGCTGGTCCACCTGGTACTAATTCTGCAATTTCAACTCCTTCCGTTTTCTTTCTCAAGACAGCACCAATCCCTTCGATGCTTCCACTCATACTAGCGTCAAATTTCTCTTTGTTCTCTGGAGCATAGTAAAAAGAGTGTGGGTCAAAGCGTTCTACAATAGAATTTAAGTACACAGTAAACCAATCTTTGCGCTCTAAGTCCGTTACAACATCATAGTATTCGTCATAGGATTTTTTCGTTGTCTCACGAGCTTCTTTTTCTAATTGCTCGAACGATTTGATTTCTTTGGGTTTCTCCTCTTTTTTAGCTGGCTTTGCTTTTGCAATGGTATTTCCATACTCATCTGTTTCTTCCTCCTCTTCTTCTACCACATCTTTGCCCTCTTGGATCTTAATATTGTCCATAAGCGTTGATAAAGTATTCAATTTCATTTGCTTTCTCCAGCGATCTTTTAATTCTTCAGGCGTTTTAGCAAAGGGCATATTGTCGTAATCCGCATCAAAAGTTTCCATTTGCGTATAGTCAAAAGGAGCCTCTAAAACCTCGCTATAGATTGATTTTGTTTCATTCATTCGCTGGGTGATACGCTCATAGGTTAGATCAAAAAAAGATAGATCTTTTAATTGAATCATATCGTCAATTAAAAGTTCGTATTTGCTAAATTCATCGATGTCCGACTGAAGAAAATAACGCTTCATCGGATCGAGAGCTTTGATATATTCGCTATATACCTGCTGAGAAAATTTATCGTCTAACTTGGGTGGATCATAATGGGTACGCTCCATTAGATAGGTGACTAATTCTAGCAAGAGTTGGTCTTTCTCTGGATCCTGCGTTTCCTTTTTAGATCTAAAACTCCATAAAGCTGCAGAAACTGCAAGTAGAAGTATAATGACCTTATAATTTCTTTTCATAAATGCCCCAATAGTATTCATTAAATAGTTTTAAACTAAAGTAGTTAAAAAAGTAGAGTAATTAAGATGTAAGTCGATAATTATTTGTTAAATCACAAAATAAGATAGCTAGTCGCTGTAATTGACTGTTTATAAAGTCTGAAATAACAAAAGGGATTACATAATAATTCTTACTTTTACGAAAGTAATTAAAAATTTGAGATGATGCAAAAACCATTAATACTTGTTACGAATGACGATGGTATTACGGCTCCAGGAATCCGTGCTTTAATTGAAGTAATGAAAGAAATAGGCGATGTGGTTGTGGTCGCTCCTGACAGTGCGCAATCTGGAATGGGGCACGCAGTTACGATTAACAGTACACTCACACTCGAACGCGTCCATATTGATCCTGAGTTAGAACACGAATACGCTTGTTCAGGTACACCGGTTGACTGTGTAAAAATTGCTTTGGGTCAAATACTTGAACGCAAACCTGACCTTTGTGTATCGGGAATTAATCACGGATCGAATTCATCTATTAATGTGATCTATTCCGGAACCATGAGTGCAGCTTTAGAAGCGGGTATGAGTGGTATTCCGGCCATTGGATTTTCACTACAAGACTTTAGCTGGAATGCAGACTTTGATCAAATTCGCTCCTTTGTAAAAAAAATTACCTTGCAAGCTCTTGAAAAGGGGATTCCAAAAGAAGTGGTGTTGAATGTCAATTTTCCTAAACTTCCAAGCGAAGACATACAAGGCGTTAAAGTGTGTAGACAAGCTAAGGCTGTTTGGATCGAGGATTTTGATAAGAGAACAAGCCCTAATGGGAAGGAATACTATTGGTTGAAAGGAGAATTTGTCAATCAAGATAAAGGAGAAGACACCGATGAGTGGGCGTTGAGAAATGGTTTTATTTCGATTGTCCCAGTTCATTTTGACTTAACCGCACACCATGCTATCAATAGAATTAACAATTGGGAATTAGTATAGATGAGAAAGAGGATTATAGATATGTTACTGGGGTTCTTAATCGGTTCGATTTTAACCGTTATAGGAGCGGAGCTTTATTTGCGTTTTTTTACCAATTATGATTTATTTGTCAACTTCGATTTAATCCGCAAAGCAGGGCTGTTAGGCAGAATTGTTGCTATCGGGAGTTTATTGAATTTGGGAATATTCACTTTTTTCATCAACCGCAGAGAAGATTATAAAGCTAGAGGCTGTATTTTCGCCGTTATTATTATTACATTAATTACCCAGTTGTTGTAGATGAAGTACTATATTATAGCAGGAGAAGCGTCAGGTGATTTACACGGCGCCAATTTAATGAAATCCATTTTTGCCAAAGATCCTCAAGCAGAAGTTCGCTTTTGGGGCGGTGATTTGATGCAAAAAGTAGGAGGAACCTTGGTTAAACACTACAAAGATCTTGCCTTTATGGGGTTTGTTGAAGTGGTTCAAAATCTTCGCACCATATTGAAAAATATTGCGTTGTGTAAAAAAGATATTACTGCTTTTGCTCCAGATGTTTTGATCTTTATTGATTATCCTGGTTTTAATATGCGCATTGCACAATGGGCCAAACAACATCAAATTCCCACACATTATTATATCTCTCCTCAAATCTGGGCGTGGAAAGAAAACCGCATCAAAGCCATTAAGCGAGATGTGGATTTTATGTATGTGATTCTGCCTTTTGAAAAAGATTTTTACGAGAAAAAACACAAGTATCCCGTGACCTTTGTTGGGCATCCCTTAATTGATGAAATTGAGGAATTCCGCAGTAGGGAAAAAGTAGATTTTCGACAAAAATATCACTTGGATGACCGGCCTATTATTGCCTTACTACCAGGTAGTAGAAAACAAGAAATTAAACGCCTGTTAGGTGAAATGCTTTCGGTAGTACAGAATCACCCCGAATATCAATTTGTTATCGCAGGAGCTCCAGGACAAGAACCGGAGTTTTATGAACAATTCCTGAAAGGACAAAATATTTCCTTTATTACTAATGATACCTATGCGCTATTAGATGTGGCATATGCTGCACTTGTAACTTCGGGAACAGCTACATTGGAAACGGCTTTGTTTAAAGTGCCTCAGGTAGTACTGTATAAAGGAAATACTATCTCATACGAAATTGCCAAGCGAATTATTACCTTAAAATACATCTCTTTGGTTAATTTAATCATGGATGAAGAAGTCGTAGTCGAATTGATTCAACACGACTGTAATGCGAAAAGAATCGCATTAGAGTTCGAAAAAATTGTCAAAAGTGAAAAAAGAGATAAAATTTTATTGGATTATGAGAAATTAATTCATAATTTAGGCGGGCGAGGGGCTAGTGATTTAGCCGCCGAAGCGATTATTAAAAATTCTAATTGAAAATCTACTATGTAAAAACCCATTTGCTATGAAAAATAAAACAGTATTTTCCTCAATTTTATTAGGTCTGAGCGTTGTCTGCTCAAGTTATACACATGCCGCAACAACGAATAAAGAAAACCCCGGTAAAAAGAAAGAAACACTAGTTTTAAAAGAGAGCAAAAAGGAAGATGAAGAGATTCGAAATCAATTAGAATCCCTTTTAGAAGAAATGAGTACAACAAAAAGTGTTGATTCAAATTTGTCCGATATGGTGTTGAGCACAGCTTTTGACTTTGAAGGAGTGCGTTATCGCTTTGGAGGAACAACCCGAAGTGGGCTAGATTGTTCTGGACTTGTTGTCAATGCTTTTAACGATACGTCAGTGAACTTGCCACGAAACTCTAGCGCTATGGCTAAAGTAGGGGATAAAGTTTCAAAAAACGAAGCCCAAAAAGGAGATTTGATCTTCTTTAGAACGGGACGAGGACCTAGAATAAGCCATGTTGGAATTATCACTGAAGTCATAGATGACGAGATTAAATTTATACATTCTTCAACAAGTAAAGGCGTAATCGTTTCTTCAACAAATGAAGATTACTACAAAAGAAGATTTGTTCAAATAAACCGAGTTTTGATGGATCAAGATATCTAAATCAAAGCTTTTAACTTATAGTGGAGAGAATTTTGATGTACTCAGTTTATGAGGCCATTAAAATTCTCTTTTTTGTTTTATGCTACTGCGGTTATGCTCGGTATTGGGTGTAAACCGCACCTGAGTTTACAGCTGATTCTACCTGTTTTTTGTCTGCTGTTTCTACTGCTAGTTCTTAGTGTATACTGTAAGCGCGATTGGATGTATCAATCACGTGTATTTTATCTTTCAGTTTTGCTGTTGTATAGCTTGTGTTTTTGCGCTGGTTTTTTGGCCACTCAATTTTCTGATTGGCGCACCCAATACAAGAACTACGCGACGAGGGTGGTGGACCAAAAAAACTATGTCATCCAGTTTCGCATAGTGGAAAAGCAAAAAACACAAGAGAGTCAACAAGGAGGTAAAACGCGTTTTCTCGTTGAAGTTGAAGCTGTAGATTCGATTCGTACACGCGGATTCGCACATGTTTTACTAGTGGAGGATGCTGTTGAAATTGGAAGTACCTGGGCGACCGTTGGTTTTTTTCGATCATTTCGTTCCCCTGCCAATCGCGGACAAGTGGACTATGCTGCTGTGATGCAGCGAAAGGGAATTGGTAAACAGTTGTCTTGTAGTCAGATATATAAGGTGAGAGAGCAAAGCAGACTTGATTTTATCCTACCCCATATACGGAGTAGTTTACTAAAACGCATCCAAACTCCGACTCAGTTGTCTCCGCAAACTAAGGCGATTCTTCGAGCTATTATACTAGGTGATCGCACCCAATTAGCCGGATCTCTTGTTTCTTCATTTCAGTATTTGGGCGTCATGCATGTCCTCGCTATTTCAGGCTTGCATATCGGTATTCTCTATGTTTTCCTCAACCAACTAACCTCTTTTGTAAAGCCAACCTATCGTTACCTCATAATTATTGGTTTGCTCTGGCTATTTGTCTTTCTCTCGGGTTTCGCACTGTCCGTTTTTCGCGCTGTTTTTATGTTTTCACTCTTGTCTGTCGCTGTGGCTTGGCGACGTAAACAAAAGACTATAGAAATAGTGGGAATTACCTTATTTTTAAGCTTGCTCTTTGAACCCGATTGGCTATATGATGTCGGGTTTCAACTGAGTTATACTGCCGTGTTGGGAATCGTTTGGCTCATGCCTTTGTTTACTAAATGCTATACGCAAAACAAAGTTATCAATTATTTTTTGGGCTTGATCTACGTCTCTTTTGTAGCACAATGTAGTGTCCTTCCCCTTCAGCTATATTATTTTCATTCCTTTTCACTTACGTTCTTGTTGAGCAATCTCGTGGTTGTACCTCTACTTACTGTGTTGCTCCTTTTGGGTTTGTTATTTTTGTGTTTGGGTTGGATATTGCCCTGGATTGAGGAGAACATGGGTCTAGTCATTGAGTATTGGACGCGTTTTGTTTTTTGGGTGTTGGACTTGCTGTCGAAAGCAAATGTTTCCCTGTCTGACTTATATCTAACAACCGGAAAGGTTGCCTTGCTCTTTGTAGGGCTTTTTGCCTTGGGCGTTTTGTTGAAGCGTCCGCGTATTAAGGGAATAGGAGCGACATGGCTAGTTTCTGTATTGCTTATGTTCTCCTGGGTGTATCCTACAATATTCGAAAAGAAAATACCGGAGCTTATTCTTGCGTCCACAACCAAAAAGGAAGCATTTGTGTTGCATTATTCCAACGAAAGACTATTTGTTTTTAGTGATAGTGTAGTTGGTCATTCTATTGTGGCAGGGTATCAGCGGTACTTTCAAGCAAAAGAAGTAGTGTACAATACGCCTCAACTAATGTATCAAATCGACGACAATCACCGGCTATTGGTCTTATCTTCCTCTATGCCACATTATGCCCTATCGCAGCGTTTTGAGGTAGTGTATTTCCAAGAGCACTGCAAGGTAAACATCAATCGCGTTTTGGAGTGGCACCATCCCCAATACGTCATTTTAGGTAAGGGGTTGCGTATGGGGTTTAAGGAACGCATAATTTCAAGTTGCCGCAAAAAAAATATCCCTTTTCACGATATAAGTGAAAAGGGATATTGGTCCTCTCAATTCCTTTGAGATTATATTTTGCTCAACAACTGTGTAGCTGTATGATAACCAACAATCGATTGATCTATGTTTCCTTTTTTATCCAAGATAACCATCGTTGGGTAACCAGGTACGCGTAAGAATAACGTTAATTCATGCGTTGCATTTCTTCCTTTACGATTCGCATCATAATTTGGATTGCTGTATTTCTTACCGTTATAGGTAACCGTTTCATTTCCTTCAGCATTGAATTTTACAGCATAGTAGTTCTTTGTAATATAGTCTGCAAATTTTGCATCACTGAATGTATTGCTATCTAGCATTTTACATGGACCACACCAATCGGTATAAACATCCATAAAAATAGGTTTTGGATCTTTTTTTTGGGCAGCTAATGCATCATTTAGCGTCATCCATTTAATTTCTTGTGCTTGTGCACTAATGCCTATAAATAATAGGGCAAATAAGAATGCGATTTTTTTCATGAGTATTTAAGTTTGTTTTTATTTAACACCGTGCATTAGACGTTTCATAACGGGATTTAATGCAATGACTAAAATACCGGCAACAATTGGAACTATAGTAAAAATGAGGAAGAACCCAGATAAGGAGTATTTTTCCGTAATATTTTCAATTTGACCTCCAAGTTTAGCTGCTAAGTTATTACCAATTGCGATGGCTAAATACCACATACCAAACATAAATGCAATCATTCTCGCAGGAACAAGCTTAGATACATAAGAAAGTCCCACAGGTGATGAGAATAACTCCCCTAAGGTATGAAATAAATAGGCAAAAACAAGCCACATCATCGAAACTCTGTTTCCTTCCGTAATTCCGTTTGCACCATAAGCGAGTACGCCAAACCCTAAAGCCATAATGATTAACCCTAATCCGTATTTAATTGAAGCTGGAGGGTTGTATTTTGAATCCCATAGTTTAGATACTAAGGAAGCAAAGGCGATAATAAAGAAAGAGTTTAGGATCGAAAACCAAGAGGCAGTAATTTCTACCTGATTGTCTTTAATTTCTTTTACTTCTGCTTGAACAATTGGAGCTGCTTCATTTTTCGTTCCATAGGCTGCAATTAATTTGGCTTCCATTTCCTCATCTAAAATATGATACGTACCTAATTCTTCATAAATCTTAACTGAGGTACCTACTTCATATTCTGCGCGATTGGAAATGATCGTGTGTTGTTCAACGATTTTGTCTCCTTCGTTGGCTTGGAAAGCTGATGAAAGAGGTTGGTATTTAAATGTCGCGTTGTTGTTTTCGTCGTATTTTGCTGTTCCATCTTCATTTAGTGCAGGTGTTTCTACTGTTTGGAAGTGTACTTGGTAGGCGTGAGACGACCAATCACGGTCTAACATCCAAACAACGGCTCCCCAAACGCCTAAGAACGTAAGACCTAGAATAATGTTGGAAATCAATGCTTTTTTATAGGTACGCTTAGCTAAGATGATTAGCACCCATGAGATTAGAGCTAACGGAATAATGGTTAGTAGCGTATTGAATATCTTAAACAGTAAAGCGGTATCTCCTGATAGGACGCGTTGTGTATTATCACGGGCAAAAATAACCAAAGAAGTTGCACCTTGTTCGAAACTCATCCAGAAGAAAATCGTAAAGAATGCGAAGATAATTACGGCAATCATTCGATCGCGCACCACTTTAGCGTAACGGGCGATACGCCAAATAACGAGTATTAAGAATACAATTAGACCAAAGGCGATACCCACTGTAGCTCCATCTTGGCCTAAGATTGTTTCTGGGAATAGGTTTATACCACCCACAATGCGAAATACATCGTCAAAGGCATACATTAATCCGATTACAGTTGTAATAGCGATTAAGATATAGTCAATCGTTGTAAAAGGGTTGCGTTTTAAAGAATCTTTTTCTTCCGGAGTCAAGTTCGTCGTATCGACCACTTCTTCTTTATCGCTTCTCGCTTCTTTTGAAGGTATATCACCAATATTTCCAAAGATAGGCTTAGCTAACCAGAATTGAAGTGTTCCCAATAGCATGAAGATTCCGGCTAATCCAAATCCCCAATGCCATCCAACGCGTTCTCCTAAGTACCCACAAAGCATCATACCAAAGAAAGCACCTGCATTCACTCCCATGTAGAAGATGGTATAAGCACCGTCTTTTTTCTCAGGGAAGGATTTGTACATTTCCGATAGGATTGAAGTCATATTCGGTTTGAAAAAACCAGTTCCGATAACCAAACATCCCAAACCTATGTACATAAAAGTTTCTCCTTCTAGTGCCATCGCAGCGTGTCCTAAGGTCATAATCAATGAACCTACCACAACTGCCCAGCGATATCCCATGTATTTATCCGCTAGAATACCCCCAAAAATAGGCGTAATATAAAGTAACATAGCATATGTAGCAAACAAAGCTCCCGCATCTGCAACGTTCCAACCCCAACCTGTGTTGATTCCAATCACGGACATGGTTAAGAATTGAATTAATAACACTCTCATCCCATAGAATGAGAATCGTTCCCACATTTCTGTGAAGAATAACACAAATAAACCAGCCGGATGTCCAAGCACTTTCGTGTCAAAAAAGTTCGGCTGCGTAGTCGAGCTTGTCTGCATAAATTGTTGTTTTTTAAATTGGTTGAGAAAGATAACCATTTTTATTTATTATAAAAGGCTATTTTTTTTTACTCTCAATAATTTTAACCTAAAAACAGTTGATTATTTTTTGTTTTCGATCGGTTTAATCACCAATTTGTCATAGATCATTAAGGTGATAACGGAAAAAATTCCAATCCCAACGATTACATACCAAATTTTGTTTGGGTTGTACGTATTCCAAAGCATATCCACCATATCCCAATGCGACATCCCTAGTTTTTGCTCTGCTAAGGCAAAATATTCATTTTTAGAGAATGGGAAGTGTACTTGGCTAATGTCAATACTCTTAGATAAGGCAAAGTCTTTAAAAGATTGTATTACAGTCGGCCAATCTACAGATTCAGCTTTGAGATTAAACTGTTTTTCAAAAGCATTTATCGACATGTTTAGCGTTTTCGCTCCTTGTTCTATAAATTGTTCGTGGCTAACTACTTCTGGCATTGGAAGGTTACGTGTTGCCATCTCTGTTTTTAATAGGGATAACTTATCAGACCACGATTGGTATAAGTTTCCTGAGATGTAATCCGTAACAAAGTAACTTGCTGCTACAGGTAAGAAGTATGTCCCTTGGTACAAGCCATCTTTTCCTTTAGGCGTGATTAATGAAATAAACGAAGATACGGTTGGACTTGACATCATTTCTCCAATAGAGAAGATCATGGTTCCTAAAATAGTGAAAAGGGGATTGTTTGTATAGAAAGTTAGTCCAACTCCAATACTTGCAATAACGGCTCCGCGGATTACGGCATTGATATGACGCATTTTCGTTACAAAATAGGAAATAGTTACCTGACAGATAATAATCATAAACGAGTCAATATTGGTAAACCATTCGGGTTTCACTTGTCCATCTTGTGTCAATAAAGTTCCTAAGAAAGGTAGATTTTCATTGATCCATTCACTGATTACTGCAGAGTTGACCCAGTCCTCAATAAAGTTTGGTAGTGTATTGAACAATTGATTAAACATGGTCCAAAACCCGATCATTAACAACAATAAAATACCTAAACGGACGTCTTTTAAAGCTTCAAAGATACCTCGTATAGAGTCTTCAATGGCTTTTACGATAGAGTCTTTCGGTTTTTCTACTTTTACTTCTTTATAGAAAAACAAAACGACAATTAAGTTAATGGCTATTACCACAGCGGCTTGGATGAAGATGATGTTCCAACCATAGGTCGTGCGCAATCCTGATGACATCGCTGGACCAATAAATCCACCGATATTTACCATCATGTAAAAGATACCAAAACCTAAGGTACCCGTAGATTCATCAGTGTTACTTGCAATAATGGCTGATGCTACAGGTTTAAAGAAAGCTGCTCCTACTGCAACTAATAAAAAGGCAGCATAGACATTAGAGAACGCAGTTACTTCCCCTAAAAGGTAGTAACCAACAATCATGATAACAAAAGATATAATCAATGAAATTTTATAACCGATACGGTCAGCGATAACGCCAAAAAACAGAGGTAAGAAGTACAAGATACCAACGATACCCCCCATAATACTTCCTTTTTGCACATGGTCAAAACCAAGACCACCGGTGTCGGTCGATCCAACAAGATAAAGACCTAATAAGGTATAGATTCCATACCAAGCCCAACGTTCCATGAGTTCCATGAAGCTGGCAATCCAGAAGTTTTTATTGAACGATCGCAAAGTCTGTCCAAAGGTTTTATTATTTTGTGACATGAAGATAAAAGATTGTTAAAATTAAGGAGTGTAATTTAGTCTCTATATTTTATATAGCCATGCGTTTGATGTTAAAAAAAACAGGTAAAAACGAAAAAGCGACCCAGGGGTCGCTTTTGTCTTGTTTGATATATAAAAGTGTAGTGTTATTACTTCACTTCTTGCATTAATTTTTTCATTAGTGGTGAAAGAGCAATCAAGATTACTCCTGCAATAACTGCATAAAGCCCTAAGTCTTTATATCCGTCAGTATAAGAGAGGAGAGCATCGTAGTTGGGGTGATTTCCTGTCACAGCTTCTGTATGTCCTTTAGACATTGCTGCACCGATAATACCTGCTACATATTGTCCGTATGCACTAGCCAAGAACCACATTCCCATCATCATTCCCTGTAGGTTTGCCGTAGATAACTTGGTCATAATCGACAATCCAATTGGCGATAAACACAGCTCTCCAAGCGTAATGATTAACAAGGCGAAGGTAAAGAAGTCTAAGGAAGTCATACCTGCTGCATCAGCGAAGAATCTAGTTCCAAATAAGGCGTAGTAACCCGCTCCTAACAAGATAAAACCTAAACCAAATTTCATTACAGTATTTGGTTCAATTTTTTTCTTAGCCATCCAAATCCAAAGCAATCCTAATAAGGGTGCAATGAAGATAATAAAGAAAGCTCCTCCCGAGTTATTTACTCCATTTGGATCTAAGTGAATACCCAATAGTTCCGAATTTAAGTTTTTCGCTGCGAAGATACTTAGTGATCCACCTGCTTGTTCATAAATACCGAAGAATAGAATCGAGAAGAAGATAAATACTAACGCAGCAATAATCTTTTTGCGTTCTGCACTTGTCAATTTCGTCATTTCATAGAACAAATAAGCTAAAGCTAAAGGACCAACGGTGTACATGAAGTAAGCAGTATAGTCTGTATTGTCAATCATGAATACGATTACAGGAACCATAGCAAAAGTCAAAACATAAGTACCTACTTCTTTCCAAAGTGGCATTCTTACTTGTTCGCCGTTTGCATTAGTTTGCATCGGTTGAAGTCCAATTGGGCCTAAATGTCTTTTCGTAAAGATAAAGTTGACTAAACTCACTAACATTACAAAAGCAGCTA
Source organism: Myroides sp. NP-2 (assembly GCF_014145665.1). Taxonomy (GTDB): domain Bacteria; phylum Bacteroidota; class Bacteroidia; order Flavobacteriales; family Flavobacteriaceae; genus Flavobacterium. Next base: position 102,222 of record NZ_JACHTD010000001.1, read on the forward strand.
ATCCAAAAGCAACACTCCAACGGTTTTCTACTGCAATAGAATCTTCGAATAAGTGTCCTTTTCCGATAGCGATACACAAGTATCCTCCGATAAGAGCTCCTAAGTTAATTCCTGCGTAGAATAAAGAGAAACCAGCATCTGTACGCTCATCTCCTTTTTTGTACAATTTACCAACCATCGTTGAGATGTTTGGTTTAAAGAATCCTGTTCCAATTACAGTAAAGGCAATTCCAATGAAAAAGTAGGCATGTGGATCAATCGCTAGGATTAAACTACCTAAAATCATCATAGCTCCACCCCAAAACAGAGACTTGCGGAAACCTAAAATTTTATCTGCAAAAATACCCCCTAAGAAGGTAAAGGCGTATACGAAAGCTTGTGTAGCTCCGTATTGTAAGTTGGCTTGTGCTTCTTCAAATTTAAGTTGGTCAATCATAAAGAAAACCAACATTCCTCTCATCCCATAGAAGCTGAAACGCTCCCACATTTCTGAGAAGAATAAGCTCCAAATTTGCTTCGGGTATTTACCAGAGAAATTTTGAATCTCTTCTAATGTCTGTGTTTGACTCATTGTATATAGTTTTTATTTATTGTGCAATGCACGGTGGGTTAACGAACACCGTGCATTAGTTTTTTCAATAATGGGTTTACTAACATCACCAATACGGCAGCTGCAGCAGGGATTAAAGTAAATAAGAAGAAGAAGTGACTCAAGGAATATTCTTCTTTAATGTTTTCAATTTGACCTCCTAGAATAGCCGCAAATTTTTGTGCAATTGCCAAAGCTAAATACCACATACCGAACATAAATGCAAGCATCTTTCCTGGTACTAATTTAGATACATACGATAATCCAACAGGTGAAATAAATAATTCCCCTAAAGTATGGAATAAGTATGTTAAAACTAGAAATATCATCGACATTTTTACACCATCTCCTAAGCCCATTGAGCCTAAGCCTAAGATTAAGAAACCAATGGCAACTAACAATAGACCAATTCCGTACTTGAATGCTGCTGGCGGATTGTATTTCGAATCCCATAGTTTGGATACCGATGACGCCAAAGCAATAATGAAGAACGAGTTTAAGATGGAGAACCACGATACTGTAATCTGAGAAACTTCTCTTGAAAATTCAGCATTTAACATATAAATCGCCATCGCCCAAATTCCCGCAAAACAGATGAATAAGATCACATTAGATAAAGCAATTTTTTTCCATGTTGCTTTGGCTAATAAAATCAATACCCATGAAATAATCAGTAAAGGAATAATGGTTAAACACGTATTGACGATGTTGAAAATAGTTAGCGTTGTTCCTTCTAAGGTTCGATCTACATAATCTCTTGCTACGAGCACCAATGAAGTTGCTCCTTGCTCAAAACTCATAAAGAAGAACATCAAGAAAAATGCCAATAAGATCACGGCGAACATTCTATCTCTAATAATTTTTCCATAGCGTAAAATACGCGATATCACCAGGTATAAAAAGGCTACTAAAGCCAAGATTGCCATGATGTTTTGTCCGCGTAAGAAAGGCGTATCTATGCTTTCGAAGATATCTAATACCCCATTTTTAGATAGGGGATCGTTGAAGGCATACAATAAACCAATGACAGAAACTAAACCAATTAGGATGTAATCTACAAGGGTGTACGGATTCTTTGTTTCTTCTTCCTCTTTGATTTGCTCTTCTGTTTTTACTACAGTAGTATCTTCTTTTTTCAATTCTCCTAAATTGCCAAGTAAAGGCTTAGCTAACCAGAACTGAATCGTACCCAAAAGCATGAAAATACCTGCTAATCCGAATCCATAGTGCCATCCTTGTGTTTCAGCCAAGTATCCACAAAGCATCATCCCGAAGAATGCCCCTGAGTTTACCCCCATATAGAAGATCGTATAAGCACCGTCCTTTTTCTCTGGAAGTGTTTTATACATTTCTCCTAATATCGAAGGCATATTGGGTTTAAAGAACCCCGTTCCGATTACCAAACAAGCTAATCCAACGAAGAACCATATTTTAGAGATTCCCTCTGCAGCCATGGAAGCGTGACCTAAGGTCATGATTATCGCTCCTACAATTACTGCCCAGCGAGATCCGATATATTTATCGGCGATTACTCCTCCTAAAATTGGAGTAAGATAAAGAAGCATGGCATACGTACCGTATAAGGCGCCGGCTTGTTCTGCTGACCAACCCCAACCAGAAAACTCACTGCCAAAAAGCACTTGAGCGGTTAAGAATTGAATCAATAAGACTCTCATCCCATAGAATGAGAAACGTTCCCACATTTCCGTAAAGAAAAGAACGAAAAGACCTGCTGGATGTCCTAAGACATTCGACTTAAACAGGTCTGAATTAGTAGCTGTTTCTGCTGCCATTTAAGTTATGTTTATTATAGTTTGTTTTATTTTATAAACTACGGTTTCGTAGCCGATCGTAAGTCGTATTATAGGTTGTTTAAGATGAAGTTAGTCATCTTGGTGTACAGTTGTAAGCGCGTGTTTCCTCCGTAAATACCGTGATTTTTGTCTGGGTAGATCAACCAATCAAAATCCTTGTTGTGTTGGACAAGTGTTTCGATCATCGCCATGGCATTCTGAACGTGTACGTTGTCGTCGGCACTCCCGTGTACTAACAAATAACGTCCTTTGAGTTGATTGGCGTAGAAATACGGTGAGTTGTCATCATAGCCCGAAGGGTTTTCTTGTGGGGTTTTCATGTAGCGCTCGGTATAGATCGAATCGTAAAACCTCCAGTTGATTACTGGTGCCACTGCGATAGCCATTTTGAACACATCATTGCCTTTTAACAAGCAGTTCGTCGACATAAATCCACCGTAACTCCATCCCCAAATACCAATGCGATCTGCGTCTACATAGCTTTGTTTACCTAAGTATTTCGCTGCTTCGATTTGATCTTCAACCTCGTATTTACCCAATTCGTATTGGGTTGTCTTTTTGAATGCTGCCCCGCGGAATCCTGTTCCTCTACCATCTACCGTCACTACGATATACCCTTTTTGGGTCAACATCGCATGCCAGTAATCGTTCGAGTCAAACCATTTGTCCGCCACTTGTTGTGATCCTGGTCCGCTGTATTGATACATGAACACCGGATACGTCTTAGTCGCATCAAAATTCGCTGGCTTCATCACCCAAGCATTGAGCATCGTACCGTCCACTGTTGGAATTTGAGTAAATTCCTTTTGCGGGAGTTGGTATGCCTTTAGCTTGTCTGTCAATGCAGTGTTATTCAATATTTCTTTGACAACTTTACCTGTTTTACTTTGTTGTAAGGTGTAAATTGGAGCCGTTGTCGTAGAAGAATAAACGTTGATGAATAAATCGAATTTAGGACTGAAAATAGCTGTATTCGTTCCTAATTGTTGGGAAAGTAATTTTTTATTCTTGCCATTTAAGTCGATGGAGTAGATGTCGCGGTAGATTGAACCGCGTTCTACTGATTGGAAGAATAATCTTTTGTTTTTCAGATCTATCCCATAGTAATCAGTAACTTCCCAATTCCCTTTGGTGATCTGGTTTAGTAGCTTGCCGTCTTTGTTGTAGTGATATAAATGGTTGTAACCATCGCGTTCACTCATCCAAATAAAGTCATTATTATCCAAAAAAGAAAGGGTGTGTACATCGACATAGGCCTCGTCTTTTTCGTTTAAAATTAGTTTTTTCGCTTGGGTGTTTGCCTCGACAAAAAATACGTTCAAATCATTTTGATGTCTGTTGATCACTTGAACACTCAGCTGATTTGGATCCTGGGTCCACTTAATTCGCGGAATGTAGAAATCCGAGAATTCAGATAGATCTACGCTGCTGTTTTTCGCTTGAGCTACATCGTAAATATACAAGGAGACAATTGCGTTTTTTTCTCCAGCTTTCGGATATTTGAATTTATCCTGCGTTGGATATAATCCCGTTCCGTACACATCCATTGAATATTCGGGAACCTCTGTTTCGTCAAACTTGACATAAGCCAATTGATTGCTCGCCTTGTTCCAGTCAAACATGCGCACAACGCTAAACTCCTCTTCATATACCCAATCTGAAATACCATTAATAATGTGGTTTTTCTGACCGTCTTGGGTTAGTTGCGTAGTTTGTTTGGTGGCAATATCGTAAATAAATAAATTGTTTGCGTAAGCGTAGGCTATTTTGGTTCCGTCTGGTGAAAATAGCGGCTCCATTATGGGGTGATTCGCAATTTTACTGGTGCTATTGGTCTTAGGATTAAATAGGTAGTAATCCGCTAAAAATGAACGACGGAAAATGGGTGTTGTATTCGTTCCAATTAGAATTTGTTCCTCTTTAGCGTCAAAAACATAGCTGTCGATAGATTTTATTGCGGGAAATTGTTCATTGCTGAAGACCGTTTTTGTTTTTTCTAGCGTTTCGAAGTTGTATAAATTGATGGCTTGATACTGCTCGGAAATGCGCTCAATACGCGCGTATTGATTTTGGGTGTTAAGCGTGTTGACCGCTTGCATAGCCTCTGTTTTAAAGGTGGCATTCCAAATTTCCGATAGCTCAATGTTCTTTTGTGCTAGACCAATCTGCGTGGCAATCACACAAATTAGCGAGGTGAATTTAATGTATTTCATTATCTAATTAGTCGAAAAAACTTCCAATTTTACTGAAAAAATCTGATTTATGCCAATTTTCATTGAGATTAAACAATAAAAACTTAAAATTATTGACGCGATTTTGGTAGTTAAAATCTTAATACCTTGAACAAATGGTATGGATTGATTGTTTTTTACTTTTTTTACCTCCTCTTGTTTGGATTATTCTTGCAACATAAATAATTTAATTATAACACAGTTTGACGTGGAAAAAGAAGAAGAACGTTTTTGGATGAAAAAAAGTTCTTTTTTAAAGGTATACTATTAGGGGAGACTTGTTTACACAAAGAAGCATTAGTAGACGCTATCGGTTGTATTTGCTGTGGTGTTGGTCTTGTGTACTAGTTTTCTAGCTTCTTTTTCTGCGTCCCCTTCGACTGTTCTTCGAGTCTTCTTCGACTATTAGTCGTAAAATGGGGTTTTTGTCGAAGGATTGTTGGAGGAGACTCAAAGAGGATACAAGGGAAAGGTATAGCAATATAGTAGATGAATAGTTCTGTAGTATGAGTTTTTTTGAGAAGATGTCGAGGGGGAGTTTAACGACTAAGTAGAATGATGTATCTTTGTCGTTAAAAGTAATACATCATGATAGGGAGTATAAATGGGTTTTCTAAACTAAACAAGCAAGAGAAAATCAATTGGATAGCAAAAACATATTTAAACAACCAAGAAGCGGTCGTGGATTTGATCAAGCAGTACTGGAATTCCGATGAAGAATTACAAAAATTGCACGATGAATTTATTGAGAATACAATCACTAATTTTTATTTACCGCTTGGTGTAGCTCCTAACTTTTTAATTAATGACACGTGGTACACCATTCCGATGGTTATCGAAGAGAGTTCGGTTGTTGCAGCAGCATCCAAAGCGGCCAAGTTTTGGGCAGATCGCGGGGGATTTAAAGCCACCATTTTAAATACAGAAAAAATAGGGCAGGTTCACTTTATCTATAAAGGAGATAAAGCAAAGCTCGAACAGTTTATACAAGAAATTCAACCCGCTTTCTTCGAAGATACACTTTCGATAACGCAAAATATGCAGAAGCGTGGAGGTGGAATTTTAGCTATTCATTTGCGCGACAAAACACAAGAGATTGAGGATTACTACCAGTTGCACGTTACGTTTGAAACGAAAGACAGCATGGGGGCGAATTTTATAAACTCTTGTTTGGAGCAAATGGCGACTACTTTAAAACAACAAGCGTTGGCCTATGCCGCTTTTTCGGAAGAAGAAAAAACAATTGACGTTGTGATGAGTATTTTGTCTAATTACGTACCTAATTGCGTAGTTCGTGCAGAAGTTTCTTGTCCCGTAGAAGCATTGAAATCAAGTGAAATTCAAGATCCTGTACTCTTTGCAGAGAAATTTGTGCAAGCCGTGCGCATTGCAGAAATTGAACCGTTTAGAGCCGTAACTCATAATAAAGGTGTAATGAATGGTGTGGATGCCGTAGTTTTAGCGACGGGCAATGACTTTAGAGCGATTGAAGCAGGTGTACATGCCTATGCATCAAGAGATGGACAGTATCGCAGTTTATCACATGCTTCTTTAAGTGAGGGCGTTTTTAAATTTTGGATTGATCTACCTTTGGCTGTTGGAACAGTAGGTGGATTAACTTCATTACACCCTATGGTGAAAATTGCCTTGCAGATGTTGCAAAAACCCTCGGCAACCCAATTGATGCAAATCATCGCCGTAGCTGGGTTAGCACAAAATTTCGCTGCCGTTAAATCCCTGACTACAACGGGAATCCAACAAGGACATATGAAAATGCACTTGATGAATATCTTGAATCAATTTAAAGCAACAGATGAAGAACGCGCAAAAGTAGTGGCTCATTTTGAGAAAAATGTAGTGTCACACAGTGCAGTGGTTGAATTGCTTGAAACATTAAGAAAATAAGTTGCATGGATTTTTTCAGCCAGGGAAAACTGTTGATTGCAGGAGAATATGTAGTGCTAGATGGAGCGATGGCTTTCGCACTGCCTACCGTTCAAGGACAATCTTTACACGTTGAAACGATTGAAGAACCCGTATTGTATTGGACTAGTTATGACGTAGATGGAACGATTTGGATGCAAGAGAAAGTCTCTATCGAGCAACTATTGGCCGATGAGAATGTCGTGGGAACCGACTATCTACAAACACTGGTAAAGGTATTGAGAGCGGCGCATCGACAAAATCCAAATATTTTACAAACGAAGCAAGGGTTTAAAGTAGAAAGTAAATTAACTTTTCCGCGGTTGTGGGGATTGGGAACGTCATCAACATGGATCAATAACGTAGCCCAATGGTTTGAAATTAATCCTTATCAATTGTTACAAGAATCATTTGGCGGCAGTGGCTATGACATCGCCTGTGCACAATACCGCAGCCCCTTGTTTTATCAACTCACAGATCCTTATCATCCAAAAGTGGAATTGATTGATTTTAAACCTGCCTTTGCTCAACAGTTGTACTTTGTTTATCTCAATGAAAAACAGTCGAGCAAAGAAGCTATTGCGGCTTATCGCGCTAAAAAAGGATTGATCGACAACCAGGTTCAACGCATATCTGAAATAAGCCAGGCGCTGACCCAAGTTGAGGATGTTCAAGGATTTAAAACCTTAGTACGCGAACACGAAGTAATCTTGGGGAATATTCTAGATACTCAACCCATCCATGAGCGACTATTTGCCGATTTTGACGGGGCTATTAAAAGCCTAGGTGCTTGGGGCGGAGACTTTATCCTCGTCGTTTCCGCTACGAATCCAACAGCTTATTTCAGGGACAAAGGTTATACCACAGTAATCCCTTATCATCAGATGATCGCCCTTTAAGGCTAACATATAAAAAAAACACTTAGTTCAACTAGGTGTTTTTGTGTTTTATAGCAGTTGGACAATGCAATTTTGGGCTCAAAAGTAGGGAGAGGGAAGTGTTTTTATCCTTTTGCTAACGATATGTGTATGTATTGTTCATTTGTTCAATAGATTACTTGTTTTTTGATGTTTTCAATGCCTATTCCTGAAAAATAAGGGTTTGGACGAAGAGTGCAAGGTAATTTTAGTGGAATTTAGTATATTTATACTGTTTTAATTCGTTGATAACTGATTTAGTTTCCGAATGTGTTCAATTGTATGATAATAGCTTTTTAGGTATGAGCAATATAGGAAGGAGCTATTGAGAAAAAGGCATCTTAATCGGGTGCCTTTTTGCGTTCGATTAGCTTTTTTTATTTCTTTGAACAATTATCGGTTGTTTTCTATACTTACAAAGAGAGAGGAAAGAGAGTTACTTCTTGTCTAACGTAGAAATGAATTTCAGTTTAAGGTTCGACATAGGAATGACAAGGAGAAAAGAAAAAGGGTTATTGTTTTAAACGTGTTATTTTTGCTTCTCTTTCCCAATTATAGATCTGTGTTCTTTGATTAATTCCCTGATAGAGGCACAGTGCTAAACGTTGATATGCCTTAGCTATTTGTGGATTAGTTCTTTCTAGTTGTGCAGCTTTAGCGACAAGTAAATCTGCAACTAATTCTTGATTGGTAGCATCGAAAGAAGGGTGTGACTCAAAATAGGTTTGAATTTCCTCCGGACAGGTCAAAGTCAACAGAAAATCTAAATCTATTCCTAGTTTTGTTTTCAAGGTCGAAGAAAAATCAGCTAGTGCTAGTTCTCCTTTGTCTTCTAAAGGCAAGGTATTAAAAAAGGCCCTTAAAATAAGAGCCGTTTGTTCGATGAGTCGTAAAATTGTATCTCGTGTTTCCATTAACGCACTGGTCGTAAAGTATTACTAAAAGTTACCTTGAACGGATTGTCTTTACTGCTGTTTTTCATGATGTAAATAAACTTAAACATCTTGGCGTGGTCACTTTCAATGGTCACTTCGCTATTTGTGTAGGAATCAGTAACGGTAAAATCAGCTGTGTTTTCAACGCGAACTGATTTGGCAATTCCATTGGATAAATCGCTCATGGTCATTCCTTTGAAGAATGTTTTACTGTCGCTTTTTACTACGATGTTTTCTCCTTTAAATCCTTGAGTTAAAATAACAACACTATATTTTTCTCCTGTAGCCTGCATTCCTTGTAAATAGGCTTCTTTGGTTTTTTCTGTTACAGAACGGAAATCATCTCTTACCTGAGCATAGTCTGGTAAGTCTATCACGTCTTTGGCTTCGGGTAAACGATTTTCTTCTTTAATCTCTTCAATACGCTCTTCAATGGTTAGGTCCTTAGAAGGAGAATCCGTACTGCTACTGTTGCTACTAGTGCTACTACTAGTGCTACTGCTTCCGTGTGGAACAGATTTACACATAGCAAATAAAGCAATCAGGAATAAAAATGGCAATTTTTTCATAATCTTAATTTTACAATGATATGGATGCGATTGTAAGTAAGTATCTTTGTGGCTGTAAAGATAAAAGTTTCGACTAACATAAAAAAAGGAACTTTAGTAAATAGCTAAATATGGGGATTATGCATTATGATGTCATCATCGTAGGTGGGGGAGCCGCTGGTTTTTTTACGGCAATTAATTTGGGTGAACGCCATCCTAATTTAAAAATTGCGATTGTAGAGCGCGGAAAAGAAGTGCTTGCGAAAGTTAGAATATCAGGGGGTGGGCGCTGTAATGTTACACATGCTTGTTTCGATCCCAAAGAATTAGTGCACTATTATCCACGTGGGCAAAAAGAATTACTAGGCCCTTTTCATCAATTTTGTTGTGGTGATACCATTGAGTGGTTTTCAAAGTACGGCGTGGAGTTAAAAATTGAAGAGGATGGTCGTATGTTTCCCATTACCGATTCATCTCAAACCATTATTGATTGTTTTACCCGAGCCGCCGCCCAATACAAAGTTGACGTTTTGCTAGGAATCAGTGTTCAAGGGGTGTATCAAAGTGAAAATGGTTGGAAACTGGATACCTCAAAAGAGGGGCTTAGCTGCTCGCATCTAGTCTTTACAACGGGAAGTAATCCGAAAGTATGGCAAATGATGGCAGATCTAGGTCATCGTTTGGTAGAACCCGTTCCTTCTTTGTTTACCTTTAATATAAAAGATAAGCGAATTGCTGATTTAATGGGGGTAGCCACACCTGCTACCGCAAAGGTTAAAGGAAGCAAGCTAGAAGCAACCGGTCCTTTGCTTATAACCCATTGGGGAATGAGCGGACCCGGGATTTTACGCTTATCCGCTTGGGGTGCTCGTGTGTTGGCAATGAAAAATTATCAGTTTCAATTAGTGGTCAATTGGTTACCTCAATACGAAGGGGCCGATTTATTGGAACACTTGAGAGACTTTAAACTCGAACACGCTAAAAAAACTGTGGTGAAAAGAGGATTATTCGATTTTCCTACCCGACTATGGGAACGCTTAGTTCTTGCTGCAGGTATTAATGAAACACTAACTTGGGCGGATTTAAATAACAAACAAATGCAGGCTCTTGTCTCAGAGCTACAAGAAGGACAGTATCAGGTTAATGGAAAAAGTACATTTAAGGATGAATTCGTTACAGCAGGGGGAATTGATTTACGCGATGTCAATTTCAAAACCATGGAAAGCAAGTCTCACAATAATTTGTATTTCGCAGGTGAAATCCTCGATATAGACGCCATAACAGGTGGATTTAATTTTCAAAACGCATGGACAACTGGTTTTTTAGCAGCTCAAGCCATTGCATCTAAGTTTTAATACACTATACATGAAATTTAACTATTATAATCTAAGTAGTAGCCTCTTGCTCCTCCTTATTTGTTTAGGTCCTTTTTTAGCTACAGGTATTTTCTTTTTACTTGTTGGAGTGGGAGTGGTAAAACTTGTAGCCGTTATTTTGTTCTTTTTGTTTTTCGTGTTTCTGTATAAAATTATGTTTATAAAAGTGACTATTGACGAAAATGGCGTTTTGTACAAAAGCTTTTTTCGGGAGAAATTCTTACCGTGGACAGCTATAAGCGATGTTTTATTGGTGGTGCGCGAGCGAAGATCAATCCCTGATTATTATAAACTAAATGAATGGATTGCATCCGGACGAACTTCAAAAAGCTATTTTTTGCTCTTTAGAACCACAAGTGAATTCCCTGCAAATCCGATGTTTATGTTTAGTGCACCCATTGATGAGGACTATATAAGCGTACAAAGCAGGAAAGCAATTATTGAAAAAATAAACCAATATTACTATAAAGCTTAAACTTTTCTTAATTCATGCACAATTGGTGATAACATTGTTGATAAGTTTATTTTGTTTGGGTGGATTCCACAAGAATTTTGTGTTCCTTTGGCAAACACACAACTAAAAAATCAGAGGCTTCCTTTGGTTTAAAGATGTATGTAATTTTGTAAGTGCTAATAGAAATATGGAAGGTCTTGCCTTCCATATTTTTTTTATGGTTTTCCTACTGGTTGGTAGACTAAAGTAAGCGTGCGTTGGTAGCGTTTAATAAATAGCGTAATCACCGTTATGGTAGAAAGTCCAAGTAGTGTTTTCAACGTCCAGTTTTCAAAAGGAATCAACAAGAAAACCAATAGTAAAGCACTGATGGCGGAAAACATGCGTAAATTGTACTGTTTGATGTGAATCGGATTTTTGTACAGCGTCATAAACAGTACAAGCACAATGATGGCACTTCCTAATATAAATAGCAATTCACTCCAATTTGACGTAGTGAAAAAGGAATAACTAATTGCTAATACTCCCGAACAAATGCCAAGAATTAAATTGGTGTGATCCAAGAGCTGTGTTTCTGGTAAAAGGCGGAGTTGAATCACTAGGTGATCGGCAAGCGCAATCTGGTGTATGTCTGATTGAGCTAGCTGATCTAGGGAAAAAGTCTGCTGTGTATTGCCGCATACAAATAGTAAAGTTGATGCATGGTCCTCTAGTTCAATCGTAGATGGAAAAGAGGTATTGATTTGCTTTAGCAAGGTATCATCTTTATAAATAAAAACAGAAGGTTGACCTTCCGATTTTGCGGCAATCGTTGTAAGGTGTAATTTTTTCATATTTTATTTGTTAGATCTGTTGTAAACCAAGGTAATATTTATTTATTTTTTTTACAACTTTTTATTTTTTTTTATGGTGAATCGGAACAAATATTGTGATTTAGTTAGTTATGATGGGATTAATTCGATAGAATGAAGAGGAGGAATTGTATTCTGCTATTAGTTGTAGAAGGGAGCTGTGGTTTATAATAAAAAGGTAGTATTTTTGTCAAAAAGAAGAAAGGAATGACAAACGCAACTGATTTTATATTTGATGTGCAGCACAAGGCAGCAACTACTGTAGCAAGTGGCACATTCACTTGGAGTGCACCTAGTAATATTGCTCTTGTTAAATACTGGGGTAAAAAGGAGAATCAAATTCCTGCGAATCCCTCCTTGAGTTTTACGTTGAGTAACTGCAAGACCATTACGACGTTAACTTTTACAAAGAAAGAAGAAAAGGGCATCCGATTTGATTTGCTGTTTGAGGGTAAGCCCAAAGAAGAGTTCAAACCTAAAATACAAAAATTCTTCGAGCGCATCTTGCCCTACTGTTCGTATATTGAAGATTATCATTTTACGATTGATACAACCAATACATTTCCGCACAGTTCAGGTATTGCCTCTTCTGCATCAGGAATGGCTGCTATGGCGATGAATATCATGGCATTGGAGCAAGCACTACATCCCGCTATGGAAACATCCTATTTTCATAAAAAAGCTTCTTTTTTAGCGCGTTTAGGTTCTGGCAGTGCGTGTAGAAGTGTTGTTGGCTCGATTGTTGTTTGGGGAGAACAAGCAGACGTTGAAGGAAGTTCAGATTTATATGGAATCGAAGCTCCTTTCGCTGTGCACCACAACTTTGAAAATTACCAAGATGTGATTTTGTTGGTCGACAAAGGTGAAAAACAAGTCTCCAGTACAGTAGGACACGATTTGATGCACAATCATCCCTTCGCAGCAGAACGCTTTAAACAAGCGCATCAAAATTTAAGTGCGCTTAAACAGATTCTTCAAACAGGAGATCTTACGCGTTTTATTGCTTTGGTTGAAAGCGAAGCACTAACGCTACACGCTATGATGATGACCTCTATGCCGTATTTCATTTTGATGAAACCCAATACCCTACAGATTATCGAGAAAATCTGGGCATTTAGAGCTAAAACAGCAATTCCTATTTGCTTTACTTTAGATGCAGGAGCTAATGTACACGTACTCTTTCCTGAATCAGTAAAAGCAGAAGTGCTCGAATTTATTCGTGCGGATTTGAGCGTATTTTGTCAGAATGAACATTTTATTGAGGATAAAATGGGAAATGGAGCGTTATTAATTAAATAAAAAATGCTAAATTTACAGTAGAAAAATAATATTTACTATAAAAACTTCAAGCTATGAAAAATATTATAAAATTACTAGGACTAGTGATGTGTAGCTTGTTTACATATCAAGCAAGCGCACAAACTCCAATCGAAGATCAAAATCCCAACTATCGTGTCAGTATGGAAAAATACATGATACTGAAGGATTCTCTTTTGGTTAATTTAGGAGAGACGGTTCACAATACGTACAAAGCGTACGATTGGTATGAAGCAAAGCAAGAACGCAAAGCTTTGAGAAGACAATATCGTCATGAAGAACGCATGGCTCGAGCAAAATACGGACGTACGTACTATTCGGATTACGGATATAACTACAATTACGGATACAACAATTACTATAGAAATTACAGCAATTGGAATTGGTTTCCGCGTATAGGCTTTAAAACTGGGAACTGGTGGTTCTCTATTTAGTTAGGAAAAAATAATGAATAATAAAAAAAAGTATGCAAATTAGAAAGATAGCATTAGCTGCAATTTTAGCGGCTTCAGGTTTATTTATCACGTCTTGTGGTCGTCAAGTAACCAGAGTAAGTACAGAGGAAACAATTGACCTCAGTGGTAGATGGAATAATTCAGATTCGAGAGAAGTGGCTCAGCAAATGACAAGACAAGTACTTGATGGTAATTGGATTGGAGACTTTCAAGATGAGAACAACAACAAGAAACCAGTAGTTATCGTGGGCATGGTATACAACAAAAGCCATGAGCATATTGACGCAGAAACATTCGTAAAAGACGTAGAGCAATCATTCATCCAGTCTGGACGTGTACGCTTAGTACAAGGAGGTAAAAAACGCGATGAACTTAGAGGTGAGCGTGCAGATCAACAAACGAATGCATCAGCTTCTTCTATGAAACAATTCGGTCTAGAACAAGGAGCAGACTTTATGTTGCAAGGTTCTATCAACTCTATTGTAGACTCACACAAAAAGAAAAAAGTTGTTTACTATCAAGTTAATTTAGAATTAACGAATCTACAAACGAATGAAGTAGTTTGGATCGGAGACAAAAAGATAGCGAAATACGTAAAAAACTAAATTTATAATTGATGGTTTTCAATCGAACCATAGCTTCCATAACAAAAACATTAGTGCCTGTGGCACTAATGTTTTTCGTGTTTGGATGCGCGACCTATCACGATCGAATTACAGATTATTACCAACGCATGATCCATGAAGACTATGTTGGAGCAGAAAGCGCATTGGATAAAAATAAACTGTTGCAGAAATCGAGAAACCTCTTGCTATTCTATATGGAGAAAGGAAGAGTAGAACACCTAAAAGGCAATTATGCCCTGAGTAATCAATACCTCAATAAAGCAGATCTTTTAATTGAAGACCAGGTTACCCAATTTGGTGACGTTATGGTTGGACTTTTTTTAAATTCGATGTCCCAAAGTTATAAGGGAGAAGAGTTTGAAATTTTTATGCTGCATTATTACAAAGCGCTAAACTATTTATTCCAAGGACAGGCACAGGACGCTCTGGTAGAAGCACGTCGTATTTCTCTTCAAAACTACGAACAAGGAGATAAATATAACAACAAAACTACGCGTTATTCCAAAGATGCTTTTTCATTAAATTTACAAGGACTTATCTACGAATCAACAGGAAATTACAACGATGCTTTTATCGCTTACCGCAATGCGGTGGAGGTGTATCAAAGTGCGGTTGGTGGCTTGTATTATGGGGTAAGTATCCCAGAAAATTTAAAGTATGACGCCATGAATATGGCTTATAAATTGGGCTTTACCAATGATTTACGCAAGTTTGAAAAAGACTTTGGTACTACTTTTAAGCCGTTTAAAACAGCTGAAGGTGGTGAGTTAGTGGTGTTTTGGGAAAATGGAACTGCGCCAATTAAAGAAGAAGAGAATATTATGTTCTCTCTGATTAAAGGCGATAGTGGTGCCTTGGTATTTACCAATGCCTTAGGAGTAATGATTCCTTTAGATTTTGGGATTGCAGGACATACTGACTTGAGTGATGTACACAGCGTGAATATTGCCTATCCAAAGTATATTAGCACACCCGTTCCCTTCGCCAAAGCACAAGTGCAAGTAAACGGTACAGCGACTTATGTTTTAGAAAAGGTACAAGATATTGATGTTGTAGCGGTAGCAACCCTACAAGAACGAGCAGGAAAAGAATTAGGTAAGATTTTAACGCGTTTAGCGGTTAAAAAATCAGCAGAATATGCTGTGAAATCCGTAGCGAGATCCAATGATAATAACGCGGTTCTAGAAGGAGTAGGTTTGGGGCTGCAATTGTATAATTTATTTTCAGAGAAGGCAGATACCCGAAATTGGCAAACCCTACCTGCAGAGATAAAATATGCGCGCATTCCGTTAGCTAAAGGTAAAAATCAGTTGACTTTTGACTTACAAAGGCCCAACGGTCCATCGGTAAAACAAGAGGTGGAAATCGAATCCAAAGGAAACTTACAGTTTTACAACTTCGCAACAATGCGCTAGAAAATCATGACGAAAAATAAAAAGTGCACCCACTGCAAAGCTGCAATCACCTGCCAATCGGAGCAGATTGATCGCTGTGAGTGTAGCCAAGTACAACTCCATCCCGATACACGCGTTTTCTTGCGTAGCTCTTTTCACAAGTGTTTGTGCAATGCCTGTCTAGAACAAATGAATCTGTTAGTTGCTCAAGCAAAAACGGAAGTGTTTCCGCGAAAGCGAAATGAAATGGTCGAAGGCAAGCACTACTATGTTGAAAACGGGTATTTTGTATTTACCGAACTCTATCATTTCCTCAAGGGACAATGCTGCCAAAATGGTTGTCGTCATTGTGTTTATGGTTTTAAAAATCGGTATTTATAGAAAAAAAATAAAACAAAACCACCTAAGCGTGAATATTATACGTACCTTTGGGGGGTAAATTACTTTTATAAGCTATGAAAGGACCTTTATTTTATTCTAAAATTCTTTTATTCGGAGAATACGGAATTATAAAAGACTCAAAAGGATTATCAATTCCCTATAATTTTTATAAGGGAGCCTTGAAAATGGATGAAAACCTAGAGGGATTCGCCAAAAAATCAAATGAATATTTGAGAAATTTTGCTGCCTATCTTGTCGATATGCAGGAAGCGGAGCCTGAATTGGTGCAATTTGATATGGATCGATTACAAGCAGAAATTGAAAGCGGATTGTATTTTGATTCGAGTATTCCTCAAGGTTACGGTGTAGGAAGTAGCGGAGCTTTGGTTGCTGCAATCTACGACCAATATGCATTTGATAAAATTACGGTACTGGAAAATTTAAGCAAAGATAAATTGCTAAAGCTGAAAGGGATTTTCGGTAAAATGGAAGCTTTCTTTCACGGTACAAGTTCAGGACTTGATCCATTGAACAGCTATTTAAGTCTGCCGATTTTAATTAATTCAAAAGATAATATCGAGCCAACAGGCATTCCTTCTCAAAGTTTAGACGGAAAAGGTGCGGTGTTTTTAATCGATTCTGGAATTGTTGGAGAAACTGCTCCAATGGTGACTATCTTTATGGAAAAATTAAAAGAGCAAGGGTTCAGAAAAGTGTTGAAAGAAGAGTTTATCAAACACACCGATGCTTGTGTAGAGAATTTCTTGAAAGGAGATTTGAAAGCCTTGTTCAACAATACAAAAGAACTTTCCTCTGTGGTGTTTAACCATTTTAAACCCATGATTCCAGAGCAATTTCACAATGTGTGGCAAAAGGGAATCGAAACCAATGACTACTATTTAAAACTATGTGGTTCTGGTGGAGGAGGGTACATCTTAGGATTTACACCCGATATTGACAAAGCAAAAGAAACGCTTAAAGATTACAAACTAGAAGTAGTCTACCAATTTTAAGCCCAAAACATAAAGAATGTTATAACCTTTTTTATTAACCGCGAAAAATATAATATGTTATCTAGGAAAAATAAAATCCTCTTAGCTAAAATATTCAGTTTGTTTTCTGTGGTGAGAGGTTATAACATTTTTGTTATAATTTTAGCCCAGTATCTAGCGTCAATTTTTATTTTTGCTCCTGAAAAAAGAGCTTTAGACGTTATCTTAGACTGGCGATTATTCCTTATTATCTTATCATCGGCTTTAGCAATCGCTTCCGGTTATATTATCAACAATTTTTACGACGCTGAAAAAGATTTAATTAATCGTCCAACTAAATCTATGCTGGATCGATTAGTCAGTCAAACCACAAAATTAAGGGTGTACTTCCTACTTAATTTCTTGTCTGTTTGTATTGTGCTGCCTGTTTCTCTACATGGAGCTATCTTTTTTTCGGTATATATTTTTCTGTTGTGGTTCTATTCTCATAAGCTGAAAAAGTATCCTATCATTGGAAATTTATTGGCCTCTCTCTTGGCAATACTGCCTTTTTTTGCCATCTTAATGTATTTCCAATCCTTCCATGTTTCTATTTTTATTCATGCTTTTTTCTTGTATTTGATTATGCTTATTCGCGAAATCATGAAAGATTTAGAGAATATCAGAGGCGATTTTGCCAATAACTATCAAACAATTCCCGTGCGCTTTGGCGAACGCGTAGCAAAGGAAATTATAAGTGGAGTTTTTGTCTTGGCCCTGATTCCAGTTTACCTAATGACCGTGCGCTATGATGTTGGGTATATGATTTATTATTTTTATTTCAGTATCGTTCTCTTGCTCTTCTTTTTGATCAAACTTTGGAGGTCAGAAACTACACAAGAATATCATCGACTTCACTTTTTACTCAAACTTTTACTTTTGTTAGGGGTATTGTCTATCGTGCTAATCAAGCCAAATGTTTTGGCAAGTGGTAAGTATCTTTTAGAAGAGACTTTATAATTAAACCCTATATTTTTTTGTATATTGAAATAAAAGACGGAGTTTGTCTATCTTTGCAAAAATATTTAATATGAATAACGGTAAATCAGGTTCTAGAAAAAACCAATCTAATCGCAGTGGTAAACCAAAAACTGGTGGAGCAAAACCTTTCCAGAAGCGAGCTAGTCAAGGACAAGGAACACAAAAACCAAAGCCTTCTGCTAGAACATTCGATAAAAAACCAAAAGTTGCAGCTGCTCCAAAAGTAGATAATGGAGAGATGCGCTTAAATAAGTATATTAGTAATTCTGGTGTATGCTCTCGAAGAGATGCGGATTTATATATTGTTTCGGGTAACGTAAAAGTAAACGGAGAAATTGTAACTGAATTAGGATACAAAGTAAAGGTAACTGATGTTGTAAACTTTGATGGAATGGTGATTACACCAGAAAAGAAAGTTTATATTGTGTTGAATAAGCCTAAAGGATTCTCTACAATTAATGAAGATATTGTCAGTCAGGAGAATGTTTTGAGTTTAGTTAAAGGTGCTTCTAAATCACCAATAGCGCCCGTGGGACGTATGGATAAAAGTACGTTAGGCTTAATGATTTTTACGAATGATACGAATCTGATTCAAAAATTAAGTTCACCTGAACAGCGTTCATCAAAAATGTACCAAGTTTCTTTGGATCGCAATTTGAAATACGAAGATTTGGAACGTGTGCAAAAGGGAATTTATATTGAGGAAAAACGCGTGTTTGTCGAAGATGTTGCTTATGTAGAAAATCAACCGAAAACAGAAATCGGCATTAAACTAAAAGCGTCTAACGTTAAATTAGTTCGCGCTTTATTCGAATCATTGGATTATAACGTATTGAAAGTGGATCGCGTTATGTACGGATCAATCACAAAATGGAACTTACCAAGAGGGAAATGGAGATTCCTAACGGATGAAGAAGTTCGCAGCTTGCAGCAAGGATAACCAAATGATGACCCTCCCTTAATAGGAGTTTTTTCATTAAAACAAAATATAGAATGCTTTCTGAGCATATAAAAAAACGCGAGGCCTTTTTAGACTTCGCGTTTTTTTTAAGTGAAAAGGGTGGGGGCACTTCTCCTCTCTAATTTCTCATCATCCCTTGGAATGAGCGCTTTACTGTTAGGCTAAAACAAACTGTGTTTCGATATCGAAATTAATCTCTTCGCTAACTAATAGTCCACCAGCTTCCAATGCGGTGTTCCAGTTCAAATTCCAGTCTTTTCTGTTTACTTTTCCAGTTAGGGCTAAAGCAACCTTGGCATTTCCCCAAGGGTCAATAATAACACCACTGTATTCGGCATTTAATTTAATTGTCTTGCTTACCCCATGCATGGTTAATGTTCCTTCCACGCTATAGTGTGTTTCTCCTTTTTTCTCAATTTTTGTTGAGGTAAATGTTAGCGTAGGGAATTTTTCTACGTCCAAGAAATCCGCGCTTCTCAAGTGATTATCGCGATCTGTATTGTTGGTGTCAATTGAAGCTGCTTGTGCTTCAAAATGAATGCTACTTTCTTCAAAATTGTCATTGGCCAACTGTAATGAGGCTTGATAATCTTGGAATGACCCTCTTACATTGGTAAACATCATATGTTTGATTTTGAATCCAATTAAGGAGTGTGTCGTATCAATTATCCATTTTTTAGTTTCCATTTTGTTGTTGTTTTATGTTAGTAATTATTGTAAGTAACTAGGCAATTCCATGGGTACTTCCATGAGTAATAGTTGTGCATCGGTTGTAGCGTGTACGGTTAGGTTTTCAATATCCCAAATACCGATGGCATCTCTGCGGTTCAGGCTGTGTTCGTTTACAGTAATGCTCCCCTCCAATACAAAAAGGTAAAGGCCGTTGCTATTGTCTTTTACGTTATATGTCAATTCCTTGTTTTGGTCCAGGTCAGCGCGGTGAAACCAAGCATTCTGGTGAATCCATGCTCCTGCATCATCGGGATTTGGCGATAAAATCTGATCCCAATTGTTTTTGCGATTCGCTACATCCAACGGAAGTTGTTGATATCGCGGGCTAACGTTTAGGGTATGGGGGAATAACCAGATCTGTAAGAATTCAGAGGCTTCTGTCTCACTTGGATTAAATTCACTGTGTTGTACGCCAGTACCAGCACTCATAACTTGGATTTCATTTACCTGAATGGTTTCTCCATGTCCCATGCTATCTTTATGGGCTAAGCTTCCTTTGAGTGGAATGGAGATAATTTCCATATTCTCGTGTGGATGCGTTCCAAACCCCATGCCTGGAGCAACGAAATCATCGTTCAATACACGCAGTACACCAAAGTGTACACGGTCGTTGTTTCTGTAATTCGCAAAGCTAAAGGTATGGTGTGATTTCAACCATCCGTGGTCTGCATGACCTCTCGTATCTGCTGGGTATAAAATATAGTTGTTCATAGCTGTATTAATTTTGTTATACAAATGTACAGCTAATCAAGGGGTTAGTCGCTTAATGTAGGTTAAGAAATAGGAGGTGGGAAACCGAAACTCTGTGAAGATTCATCGAAGATCGAAACAAAGAACATAGAAATCTGTGCGGTTTGTGCGGTTTGTGCGGTGCTCGGTTTGTGCGGTTTGCTCGGTTTGCTCGGTGCGCGGTTTGTTTAGTCTCTTCGTTTATAAGATAATTGCACTTTACAAAGTACAAAGAGCGAAGTGCAAAGAGCGAAGATTCACCGAAGATCGAAACAAAGAACATAGAATTCTGTGCGGTTTGCTCGGTTTGCTCGGTGCGCGGTTTGTGCGGTTTGTGCGGTTTGTGCGGTTTGCTCGGTTTGCTCGGTGCGCGGTTTGTTTAGTCTCTTCGTTTATAAGATAATTGCACTTTACAAAGTACAAAGTACAAAGAGCGAAGTACAAAGAGCGAAGTGCAAAGAGCAAAGAGTGAAGATTCACCGAAGATCGAAACAAAGAACATAGAATTCTGTGCTGTTTGCTCGGTTTGCTCGGTGCGCGGTTTGTTTAGTCTCTTCGTTTATAAGATAATTGCACTTTACAAAGTACAAAGTACAAAGTACAAAGAGCGAAGTGCAAAGAGCAAAGTGCAAAGAGATAATGGGGTTACACTACCTTGTCTTTTCAAATGCTACACTACTTCATAAGCATTCGCTTCTTTAGCTTACTAAAGAATTCGGGTGTTATTCCCAAATAGGATGCGATTTGTTTTTGAGGAAGGCAGTGTTTGATCTCGGGAAAACGCTCACAGAATCGTTCGTATCGCTCTTCTGCGGTTAGAGATAGGTTATCCATCAAACGCTGTTGATTGGCGATCAGGGAGCGCTCAATCAAGATGCGAAAGTAGCGTTCCATTTTGGGTACTTGATCAAAGAGGTCGAGTTGTTGTTCTCGTGTTAAGGTGAGTACCATAGCATCTTCCACGACTTCAATATAGGAATTGCCTGGTTTCTGTGAGAGGAAGCTGTACATATCCGCTATCCACCATCCATTGGTAGCAAAGCTAACGGTGTGTTCAACAATTTGATCATCAACAAAGTAGTTGCGCAATATTCCCGAAACTACAAAGGTAGAGTTATAGCATATTTCTCCTTCTAACAAGAGTTTCTCTTTTGCGCTATATCGATGGGATTCAAAGGAATCCAACACCACTTTTTGTTCTATTTCGGTTAGGTTAACATGCTTCGCAATGCTTTCTAGTAATATATCCACAACAATTAGTTTAGTAGATAAAAATACACTTTTTATTTGATACCTGCACAAAAAAAGCACCTATACAGGGTATAGATGCTTTGGTTGTATTCTATTTTTTTCGGCTTTATTGTAAAGCTTGCTTCATTCGCTTTAAGGCTTCTGTCAATTGGTCTTCGCTTGTTGCATAAGAAAGGCGGATACAGTTTGGATTTCCGAATGCATCACCTGTAACAGTTGCAACATGGGCTTTATCTAGTAAATACATCGATAAATCATCTGCGTTATTAATGGTTACACCTTGTAGGGTTTTCCCAAAGAAAGACGATACATCAGGGAATAGATAGAAGGCTCCATCCGGGACGTTAACTTTAACGCCTGGGATTTCTCTTAGCAATTGAACCACTAAATCTCTTCGGTTTCTAAATGCTTGTACCATGTCTTTTAAAACGCTAGGATCAGCATTTACAGCAGCGATGGTTGCGCGTTGTGCAATGGTATTGGCTCCTGATGTCACTTGTCCTTGCATTTTAGCACATGCTTTGGCAATGAATTCTGGCGCTCCAATATAACCAATACGGTAACCCGTCATAGCAAAGGCTTTTGAAATACCGTTCACCGTTATGGTGCGGTCAATTAAATTGCCGATTGAACCAATACTGCAATACGCACTTCCAAAATTAATGTGTTCGTAAATTTCATCCGACAGGATGTAAATAGAAGGGTGTTTATCAAGAACGGCTGCAATAGCTTCTAATTCGGCTTTATTGTACACAGATCCACTAGGATTACATGGTGAACTAAACCAAATCATTTTCGTTTTTGGTGTAATAGCCTCTTGTAATTGTTGAGGGGTAATTTTAAAATCGGTGTCAATGGTCGTTGGAACTTCCACAGGTACACCTGCCGCGATTTTTACAATTTCAGCATAACTAACCCAAAAAGGAGCAGGAATGATTACTTCATCTCCAGGATTGATCAACGCTTGTGCTACATTGAATAACGCTTGCTTTGCCCCTGTAGATACGACAATCTGATTGGGCGTATAGGCTAAATTATTATCTCTTTTAAATTTGTTGCTGATCGCTTGTCTTAGCTCTAAATATCCTTCAACGGGAGGGTATTTACTATAATTATCTTTGATCGCTTGAATAGCTGCTTCTTTGATAAAGTCAGGTGTATTAAAATCGGGTTCACCAAGACTCAAGCTGATAATGTCTATTCCTTGTTCTTTTAGCTCGCGAGCCTTTGCGGCCATCGCTAAAGTCTGTGAAGTTGTAAGATTGTTGATTCTATCTGATAGAACTTGAGTTTTCATAGGTATTAAATACATTTAAATAGTATCACCCAAAGGTAAGTATAATAAATCTATATTATCGTTAAGGGGGCCTTATTTACCAAGAAAAAAAGCTATTTTTGTCAAAACTTTTGAAATGGAAGAAATTTTAAAATATTTCCCTAATTTAACTCCAGAACAGATCTCGCAATTTGAGCAATTGGAAGGGGTGTATAACGAATGGAATGCGAAGATTAACGTTATTTCTCGAAAAGATATACACGAATTATATGTGAAGCATGTATTGCATTCTTTAGGTATCGCCAAGGTGATGGAATTTGTTCCAGGTAGCCATGTGCTGGACGTTGGTACGGGAGGTGGTTTTCCGGGTATTCCATTGGCTATTATGTTTCCAGAAACGAAGTTCTACTTGATTGACATCATCGCTAAGAAAATTCGCGTAGTCAATGAAGTTGTCCAAGCATTGGGACTTAAAAATGTGATAGCGGAACAAAAAAGAGCCGAAACAGTAGACGAGAAATTTGATTTTATTGTAAGCCGCGCCGTAACTAATATGCCTGATTTTGTGAAGTGGATTCGACACAAAACGAAAAAGGAAAATAAGCACGAATTTGAAAATGGAATCTTATACTTAAAAGGGGGTGACCTAACGGAAGAACTACAAGATTTTCCCAAAGCCGTACAATTTGACTTAAGTCATATTTTTGATGATGAATTCTTTGAGACGAAGAAGGTCGTGTATTTACCATTGAAATATAAAGGATAAATGGAGATAGGTGGATTTATCCTATAAAAAAAGGTTCGGTCTTTGGATGAAGATCGAACCTTTTTTTTGTTCTTTGTTTTTTGCTTTTTGCTTTTTGCTCTTTGCACTTCGCTCTTTGTTTTTTTGAAGAAATACCTCTTTGTAAAGCGCAATTATCTTATAAACGAAGAGACTGTACAAACCGCGCACCGAGCAAACCGCACAAACCGCACAAACCGAGCAGACCGCGCACCTTACAAACCGCACATCGTACAAACCGCGCGAATCTCACCGCGCATTTCTCATTTAATCGGCTTGACAAACAACAAACAGGTATCTGTTGGTCGGTGTAGCAAGTGATTGGCTACACTACCCAGAATAATATCTTTGATTCCTGTAGATCCTTTTACTCCTAAAATCATTAAATCAGCTTTTTTATTTTTGGCGTAAGCGATTAATGCAGCTGAAATATTTTGATTTTTAGCGGGAATAATTTCAATATCGGTATAGTGTGGATATTGTTTGTTCCACTTTTCTTCTTTTTCTTTGATGTCTTCCAAGGATATTTTGTCCAGCTCTTTTTCGGTCATCATGGGCAAATAGCTCCAATACGATTTTGATATATGAACCGCCGAGTGCTTGATGCGTTGTCCTTTGGAGTTGTTTTTAAATCGATCTGCCCAAAGCATAATGGAATTCGTATAGCGGGAGAAGTCAATGGCGTCAATGACCGTTTCTATTGGCACTTGAAAAGTCTCGGGAACGAGTAAGGTAGCGCCAGGTAAGATGCGGACTAACTTATTTGCTAAGGCGCCTGTACCGTTTAGTTTTTGTTTATTTCCCAAGACTAAGAGGTCGTAGTTGCTCTTCTTGGCTACTGCAGTAAAAGCAATTTCTGAATAATTCTCTACGGTTACTAGAATATCATGCGCATAGGTGATTTCCGTGCTTGCTATTTGGTCTTCCACTCTTTTCACAATCCTTTTTTGGATGAGTTCAAGTTGGTCTTTTTGAATTAATTCTTTGGGTAGTTCGCCTAATTTCAGATTGTGAATGAAGGTAATTTTTTCTACGTTGAGAATGTGATCGAGTATTTTGGCGTATTGGATGAGGTATTGATCCATTTCTGAGAGATCCAAGCCAATGAGTATGTGTAGTGCTTTGTTAGTTTCCATGTGTTGTTATTTTTGCTGTTCTTCAATTAGATCCGAAATAATTTCTTTGTAACTTCTTTCCTCTTTAGATTTGAGTTGTTTTGCCTTTTTATTCAGCTCATCTTGCAATCCTTTTTGCAAGCTGTAACACATGAGGAGTAAGATTACAGCAAAGGGGAGTCCAGTAATAATAACGGCGGTTTGCAAGGCGTCTAATCCACCGCCCCACAGGAGGACAATGGCGATAAACCCTTGTAAGAAAGACCAGAATACGCGTTGCCAAACGGGGGTATTTCCTTCACTTCCTGAAGTAATATTATCAATTACTAACGAACCAGAATCTGAGGAAGTAATAAAAAAGGAAAAAATAAGGATAATAGCCACGATAGACAAAAAGCTAGTAAAGGGAAAGTTTTCCAAGAAAACAAATAGGGCGGTTGATATATCTTCTTTTACTGCGTGTACCATAGTCATATCACCCGATAAGATGGTATGAAGTGCACTGCCTCCGAATACATTCATCCAAAGCAGGGTAATGAGCCCTGGAACGATTAACACCCCTAGGACAAACTCCTTTATGGTTCTTCCTTTGGAGATACGGGCAATAAAACTACCGACGAATGGCGACCATGCGATCCACCAAGCCCAGTAGAAAATCGTCCAAATGTTTTGCCATCCGGAACCTTGGTAGGTATCGTTCCACGTACTGATATCAATGAAATTTGCCAAATAGGATCCTGTGTTTTGGACGTAGCCTTTTAGGATAAATAGCGTTGGACCCAAAACGAAGATTAAGAGCATAAAACCTGAGGCCATGTACATGTTGACATTACTCAACAGTTTTACCCCTTTATCAAGTCCTGAGAACACAGAGATGGTTGCAATACTAATAACGCCAATGATAATTCCCGCTTGCATGAGGGGAGATATCTCCCAGCCGTAGAGGTATTCTAATCCAGCTGTAATTTGGGTTACTCCCAATCCTAATGAAGTAGATAGTCCAAAAACGGTAGCTAGTGCAGAGAGAATGTCAATGGTATGTCCCCACCAGCCGTGAATTTTTTCTTTTAGGAAAGGATAGAGTAGGGAACGGAAGGTCATAGGCAGCTTGCGATTGAAGCTAAAAAAGGCTAAAGCCAATCCGACGATCGCATAAATGGCCCATGCATGTAATCCCCAGTGTAAGCTGGTAAATTCCATTGCTTGGATGGCGGAATCAATATCGCTATCTGTTGGTCTAGGTGGGTTGAAAAAATGGGAAACAGGCTCTCCAATACTAAAGAACATGATTCCGATTCCCATACCCGTACTAAAGAGCATAGCAAACCAAGAAGGTTTAGAGAATTCCGGTTCGGCATCATCTCCACCAAGACGGATATTGCCGTATTTGCCAAAGGCTAAAAACAAAGCGAAAATGAGAATTACATTAACGGTAAGGATAAAAAACCAACCAAAATTTTCTGTAACGGCCAATTGCCCGATATGGAACCAATCACCAACTTTATTGGGGAATAGTAAACAGACCGCAATTAGCAAGAAAATTAAAAATAGGGAGGTGGTAAAAACAGGTGGATTGATCACCAGTTGTTTCTTTTCTAGTAATTTTTTAAACATGAGTTATATTTTATTGTTCATAAGTATAACCCAGTACTTTAGGAATAAAAAAGGATCTTTTTCTTCTGAAAAAGAATAAAAGCAAAATATAAAAGTATTTTTTACTTAATCGTGATAGGGTTTATTGATGTGATAAACCTGATTCGATCCCAATAAAAAGCACTGAATTGTGAATGAAAAAGGCGGTCTTTTGAAACCGCCTTTTATAAGAATTATCCTAAGAAAGGATATTTGTAGTCTTTTGCAGGAACAAATGTTTCTTTAATTGTTCTTGGCGATACCCAACGCAATAAGTTCAAGATAGAACCTGCTTTGTCATTTGTACCAGAAGCTCTTGCTCCACCAAATGGTTGTTGACCTACAACAGCCCCTGTTGGTTTGTCGTTGATATAGAAGTTACCCGCAGAGTTTACGAGTGCTTCTGTAGCTTCTGCAATTGCATAACGACATTGAGAGAAGATAGCTCCAGTTAAGGCATAAGCTGAAGTTTCATCTACTAATTTCAATGTTTCTGTCCATTTTGCATCTTCATATACATAAATCGTCAATACAGGACCGAATAATTCCGTTTCCATTGTATCGTATTTCGGATTAGAAGTTAAGATAACCGTTGGCTCTACAAAGTAGCCTACTGATTTATCGTATTTTCCTCCTAATACTACTTCTGCATCTGGCGCTGCTTTAGCTGCTTCAATTGCTTTTGCTAATTTGTCAAAAGAACTTTCAGAAATTACAGAAGAAACAAAGTTAGACGGATCTTCAGGAGATCCCATTTTGATTGACGCTAAGTCAGCTGCCATATAATCTTTTACTTGAGACCATAAAGAAGCAGGGATATACGCTCTTGAAGCAGCAGAACATTTTTGTCCTTGGTATTCGAAAGCTCCTCTTGTTAAAGCAACTGCAACTTCTTTTGGACAAGAAGATGGATGTGCTAACACATAGTCTTTTCCACCTGTTTCCCCAACGATTCTAGGGTAGGTTTTATAGTTGTTGATGTTTTGTCCGATTTTAGTCCACATGCTGTTGAAAACACCAGTAGATCCTGTAAAGTGGATACCAGCGAAATCTGGACTTGCTAATAGTGTATCTGTAATCATCGCTGAATCTCCGTAAACTACGTTGATTACACCGTCAGGTAAACCTGCTAATTTGAATACTTCAACGATTACTCTAGCAGAATAAATCTGTGTAGCAGAAGGTTTCCAAACCACTACGTTCCCCATCATTGCAACGGAAGACGGTAAGTTTCCAGAAATTGCCGTAAAGTTAAATGGAGTAATAGCATATACGAATCCTTCTAAAGGTCTGTGCTCTAGTCTATTCCAAACTCCATCTACAGATAGAGGCTGTTCTGAATAGATTTGCGTCATATATTCTACGTTGAATCTCAAGAAATCAATAAACTCACAAGCAGAATCAATTTCAGCTTGGTGCAGGGTTTTTGCTTGAGCGATCATAGTAGCGGCGTTGATCTTAGCGCGGTAAGGACCAGCTAATAATTCAGCAGCTTTTAAGAAAATAGCAGCTCTGTGCTCCCAAGGCATTACAGCCCATTTCTTTTTTGCTTCTAGTGCAGTTGAAATTGCTTTTTCAACTAGCGCTTTGTCCGCTTGGTGATAAACACCTAATTTATGTTTATGATCGAAAGGAGGGAATAAGTCTTTTGTATTTCCAGTTCTGATTTCCTCTCCACCAATGTATAATGGAATATCAACTAATTGGCTATATTGCTCTTTGAAAGAGTTCAAAGTCAATTCTCTCTCTTGCGTTCCTGGCGCATATGATTTTACAGGCTCATTAATCGCACTTGGAACTTTGTAGAATCCTTTTGACATAATGTACTTTTTTTCGGGTTTATTAAAAAATATAAATACAAAGGTAACTAATTTTACTCGAATTACAGGTTATCATTCACTAGTTTAACTTAAACTCACTAGTTTAAAATAAAAGGAGCAACGAGCTTAAAAAAGGGGATTTCAACAGCAATCATCTGTTGATCTTCGGTGCGTATTACGTTGTAATAGCCCTGCATAGCTCCTGAAGTTGAGGTTAATACACAACCACTGCTATAGGTGTATTTTTCATTGGGCAAAATAAAGGGTTGTTCTCCTACAACTCCCAAGCCTTCTACAATTTCTTTGGCTTGAAGGGAATCGTATATTTCCCAATGACGCGAGTGAATCTGAATCGTCGAATCACTCTGATTTTCGATGGTAATCTCATAACTAAAAGCAAATTGCATACTATTGCTTCGCTGAAAAAAACCTTCATACAGTGTTTCTACAGATACCTGTATTCCTTTGGTTTGCTTTGATACCATAATACTAGCTTTTTGTTTTTAATACGTTATTTGTTCAGCATTTGCTTCTGCAAAACCAATCACGCGATCATATAAATCATTCCCTCCTCTGTAATATACTAAAACTTGATATTTATTTGTGGTTAAGGCCTGATTGCCATCTGGATTGTGTTCTGTGCTGACTTTGCCATTTTTAACAGCTGTAATATTGTAGTTGGTAAACCCTTGCTTAATGAGAATCGCCTTTTCAAAACGATCGGTTTCCGCGTTGTATTCCAACAAATGTTCTGGGGTTAACTCGTAATTGTTGAACATTCCCGTGATGTAATACGCCAGGTCTTTGTCTTCAGAAATCGGTTGAAAAACAAAGTATACCCAGCTGTATTCGGCTTCGATATTTGCATTTTTACCGTATATGTTGCGCACTTTAAACGATCCGTTAATATCGGGATAATAGGAATATTTTTTGTCTAACCAACCCGTAATTGGATATAGATTCGTGCGATACATGTCGTTTTCTCTACCGTTAAAAAAAATCATATTATTGGTTTGCTTCAAATCGCTATTGTCAAAATAACGAAATTGATTGGCTCCCCAAAAACTGGTTTCTTGGTCGTATTTGTAAATCAAATCTGTACCTATGGTGTATTGTGGCGGAATTTTGGTGATATAGGAATCCCAACGGCCATTTTGAAATAGGGCTATTTTTACAGTTGAAGTTGGATTTTGATAGGGTTGTTCCCCCAATTTAATCGTAAGTTCTAATGTTTGTTTTGTGTCGATATAGGTAAGGTCGCGCATTCGTTTCACTTGTGCTGCTACGCTTACTTGATTTTCATAGAGGACAAATTTACGTCGGATTACGACTTGGTTATCCTCATCGTAAATTTCCAAGATGTAATTGCCACTTTTGGTAATGCGATAAACCGAATTCGGCAGTGTTAATTTGTAATGGCTATACATTTGTAGCGTATTAAACGAATTTTCATACTGTTGAATACGCTGATTTTCCATGCCTTGTATATATTCAATCGGTCGCAGTTGTGACGGAGTCCAATCGTAATTATACGCCTGTACGCGATAGTAGTAGTTCCCTTCATCTCCGTATAAATCGTCAAATTCAATGGAAAAGCTTTCGTTTAGAGGAAAGAAAGGTACTTCTGCTTTATCGTTTTTGATAAAGGCAGTCATCTTAATGTAATTAGCTGTAAAATCTTGTGTTTTTTGAGCGTAGATCAATGACGTACAAAAAAATAAAAGGAATAGCCAATTCTTGTTTAGCATGAGCATGACAGGATTAAAGGGTTACGTGATTTAAAGCTAAGAAATTTTCTTTAAATTCATTTAAGTCAACAAGTTTTCTGTCGGCTAAATCAAATTTAGGGTCGTGGAAAAACGGTGATTCAGGGACGACAAAGACGGTCATTTCAGCGCGTTTCCCAGCGGTTGCTCCTGTAAAAGAGTCTTCGACAACCAAACACTGATGGGGTTTACTGTTTAGGTTTGCAGCGGCTCTTAGGTAAACATCGGGTTGAGGTTTGCCCTGAGGTACATCCAATGCGGACACCGTGGTTTGAAAAAAAGAGGCGATATCCAATCGTGTGAGTACTGTCTGAATCAACGATGGTGTTGAATTCGTTGCTAAGCCGATCTTAATACCTTCGGCTTTCAAAAAGCGCAAGGTATCGCGTACGCCGACTTTGATTTCTCCTTCTTGGCGAATTAACTCATCCACGCGGTCAATAACCGCTTGTTCAACTTCCGCTAGTGTTTTGCCTTCCCACGGGAATAATTGGTACCAAAGTGCTGTGACTGCTCGGGTGGTCTGTCCTGTAGTTTGATGGGCAATTTCCTCACTCCATCGACAACCTACAGCAGTAAAAACTTCTTTTTCTGCTTGTTGCCAAAATTTTTCGGAGTCAATTAAAACGCCATCCATGTCAAAAAGTACGGTCGTGATCATCGTTATCTAAGTAAACTAATAATATAGCTGTACGAAGATACGCAAAACAGATAGAATGAAAAAGGAAGGCTTAGTCTGCTTTAAAACAAATGGGGATAATCTCTCCTGGGGCTAAGCAATAGCGATCTATTTCCTCAGGCGATAGTTTTTGGGTATAATCTTCTTCGACTACAGTAAAACCAATGTTGCGCAATTTGTCAAAATAGTCCAAACCATATACGCGCACATGGTCATATTGACCAAAAATTCGCGTGCGTTCTTTAGGGTCGGTAATACTGTCATCTTGGAAAGTCAAGGTGCGATTTAAGTCTTGAGGCACTTGAAAAATACCCATTCCTCCTGGTTTGAGGATGCGGTAAAGCTCTTGCATGGCTTTGGTATCATCAGGGATGTGTTCCAAGACGTGGTTGCACAAAATGATATCAAAGGAATGGTCGGCAAACGGAAGGTTACAGATATCTGCTTTGACGTCTGCCAAAGGCGATTCCAAATCGGTTGTGGTATAGGTTAAATTTGCTTGTTTTTTGAAGCGCTTGTAAAAAGCTTGTTCAGGAGCAAAGTGTAAGACCTGATGGGGGGCCGTGAAAAAATTGGTTTCCCGCTGTAGATACAACCACAACAAACGGTGGCGTTCTAGTGATAAGGTGCTAGGTGATAATACATTGTTTCGCTGAGTCGCATAACCATAGGGAAGAAAACTCTTAAAACTCTTGCCGTCAATTGGATCTGTATAGCGATCACCCTTGAGGTACCAAGCAAAAATGGGTCGAACAACATAACTCAACCGAATTAAAATCGGTCGAGGTATAATGTTCAGTATTGTTTTGAAAAGTTTCTTCATTAGCAGAAATGAATTATAAAACTAAAGGATTAGCTCTAAACTCATCTTCTTCGTTGCTTTGGATACCCAAGGCTTGGTAAATGTATTGGAAGGTAGAAAGTAATTCGGGTTTACCGTTTACAAGGGCTACATCGTGCTCAAAGTGAGCCGATGGCTTTCCGTCACGGGTAACGATAGTCCATCCATCATTTAGCTGTTTGATGTTTCTCGTTCCCAGATTAATCATAGGTTCGATAGCTACCACCATACCTTCAACGAATTTTTTTCCTCTTCCTGGTTTACCGTAGTTTGGCATTTCAGGAGCTTCGTGCATTTTAGTACCTAATCCGTGTCCAACTAATTCGCGAACAACCGTATAACCTTCTTTTTCACAGTAACGTTGAATCGCACTTCCCACATCTTCTACGCGATTTCCTAATTTGAATTCGCGAATCCCTACGTATAGCGATTCTTTAGTGATTTGCAATAAACGCTTTGTTTCTGGTGCCACTTCTCCTACTTCAAAAGTATAGGCGTGATCCCCGTAGTAGCCATTCATAATGGTACCACAGTCAATTGAAACGATGTCACCTTCAACGATAGGTTTGTCTGTAGGTAATCCGTGAACAATTTGCTCATTCACGCTGGTTAAGATGCTTGATGGGCATCCGTATAGTCCTTTAAATCCCGGTACTGCACCGTGATCTCTGATGAATTCTTCTGCTTTTTTATCTAATTCTAAAGTCGTTACTCCTGGCTTTAGCTCTGTTGCAAGCATCCCTAATGTTTTAGAAACTAAAAGGGCACTTTGTCTCATCAACTCAATTTGTTCTAGAGTTTTTGGAATGATCATACTTTATTTATTTAAGAAAGACAAAATTACGCTATTCCACTGAATCTAAAAAATCAAACAAAACGGATTTTGTAGAAATACGCGATTTCTATCTTCTTGAGCAACAAAATCTTTGGATTACGCCCAGTCTAAGGTTTGAATTGTATGTAGCTGTCCTTCCACTTCTACTTGAATCGTAGCGGGGCTTCGTTGGGCTAAAACATCCGTAGGGTACCACGTTCTAGTCGGAGTTACTAAGATGAGCAAACCGTCATCATCTCCTAAGGCACAGAATTCAGCTAGGGGAGTGGCTTTAGAAAAGAAGTCCACCCCTATTTGTTGTTGAATGGCTTCTCCTGTGGCGATTGGCTTTTTCGTAATTAATCCGATTTCGCTAATGTTCAACATTTCTTTAGGTGAAAAGGGAACTGATTTTTGGACTTGTGTATCTTCTCTTGCAATAAACTCCAACAAGTTTCCATTCTTGTCCCAGAAGTAAATGGATTGCGCTTTCCAAGTATCAAAATAGGTAATTGTTTCGTCTTTAGGCGAAGGAAGTAGTGGAATACCCGCTGCTTGTGCCCATTCAATGGCTTGGCTTAAGTGATTGGTTGCAATATTGAAGGCAAAGTGATATTGGGCTTTCGTTGTTGGTTTGGCACTAAACGTCAGTTGGGTATCGCCCGCTTGGAAACGAATTTCCCCTGTTGTTTGTTTCAAAATTTCTAAACCTAGGGTTTCACCGTAAAATTCAAGGATTGTATCTACGTTATTTGCTTCTAATTGTAAGTCTAGTATTTTCATAAGTCTCTTTGTTTTTGTTTAAAGTAAAGATACGTGGAGAATCATTGTTATACTCAGGGATGGCATTGTATAACCTGATAAATAGATAAAGAAAAACAATTAAAATAGAGCAGAAAAGTACTTTAAATCGTTACTGTTGGACGAATGGAGGTTTTAGCAGTAATAAGTCATTAGTGTGTTGGGTGAGTTTTCCCTTTTCAAAGGCGTATAGACTCGCATAGTCTCCTTTGACTAGGGCTTGTGCATCTGCTTCATTTTGAAGTAAATCTAGGCGGAAACGCTTGTTGTATTTTCCATACATGTTGGAATTATAGGCTTTGTGGTTGACAATATACAAAGGCGTATTCACCTGTTGGATATAGGTAGCTCCCAGATTATAATAACTCGTAGTGACAAAATAGAGCTTATATCCATTTTCGTCTGCCCATCGTTTGAACGTGGCTAAGGGATAACAGGTAGGCCCACTACAACCATTGGCAAATAGATAGACCAATACTTTGTCTTGTTGTTCAAACTGTTGGCGAATTTGTTCTCCCGTGATGGTATAAAAATGATTGGGAAGGGTATCTTTTCCAACTTCATAGGGACTGATATGGGAGTGAGCTGCTGGATCTAATTTTTTATAGTCGCTGGTAAGTCCAGCAATTTGTATACAAGAGGTACACAAAAGAAGTAAGGATAAAAGCGCGAGTGATTTTGCCATGGTTTGTCTTTTAGACGGTTAGTAAGTAGACGAATATATAAAAATAAAGGCTGTCTTTTTCGGACAACCTTTATTTTATCATTTTAATGTCAGTATAATGTGAGCATACTGCGTCCATTGTGTGTCTATAGGAAGGGCTTGATTTAATAGTGTCACTATGGACTCACTATGGAGTCACTATGGACTCACTTCAAAGAAAACCCATCTCACTTTCGCACGGTGTTCGTTGTTTATACTAACGAATGTCTGGTCATCTCTTCAGGTTGTGGCAAGCCCATCAACTTTAGAATAGTTGGAGCAATATCACCTAAAATACCGTGATTGATGGTTTTAATATCTTTGTCTACTAAGATGATTGGCACTGGGTTTGTGGTATGAGCCGTATTGGGTGTTCCATCTTCATTGAGCATGGTTTCACAGTTTCCGTGATCGGCTAATACGATGGTGGTATAATCATTGGCCAAAGCAGCTTCGATGACTTCTTTGACACATTGATCCACTGCTTCACAAGCTTTGATTGCTGCTTCCATAACGCCAGTATGTCCAACCATATCGCCATTGGCAAAGTTTAAACATACGAAGTCCACTTCGCCTTTTTGTAACTCTGGAAGTAAGGCGTCTTTTAAATCAAAGGCACTCATCTCCGGTTGTAAGTCGTAGGTTGCCACTTTAGGAGAAGGGCAAAGGATGCGTTGTTCGCCTTCAAAAGGAAATTCTCTTCCACCAGAGAAGAAGAATGTCACGTGTGGGTATTTTTCTGTTTCCGCAATTCGAATTTGCTTCTTGCCATTTTTGGAGATGATTTCGCCAAGGGTTTGGTGTAAATTCTCTTTATCGTATACTACATGTACGTTTTTATAAGTATCGTCGTAGTTGGTTAACGTCACGAAATACAACGGCAAGGCTTTCATGTGGTGTTCTGGATAATTTTCTTGTGAGAGCACTTGTGTTAACTCACGACCGCGGTCTGTGCGGAAGTTGAAGAAAATTACTACGTCATCTGGGGCGATTGTCGCAATGGGATGGCTGTCTTGATCCACCATAACAATCGGCTCGATAAACTCATCGGTAATGCCGTTGGCATAACTTGCTTCTACAGTTTTCACTGCATCTGTAGCGTGGATTCCTTTGCCTTCTACTAAGAGATGGTAGGCTTTGGCTACTCGTTCCCATCGTTTATCGCGATCCATCGCATAATAACGACCGATAACAGAAGCGAGTTTTGCTGGTGAATACGCCAAGTGATC
Organism: Myroides sp. NP-2; assembly: GCF_014145665.1. Classification (GTDB taxonomy): domain Bacteria; phylum Bacteroidota; class Bacteroidia; order Flavobacteriales; family Flavobacteriaceae; genus Flavobacterium. The sequence goes on from NZ_JACHTD010000001.1 coordinate 137,178, forward strand.
CATTAAGTTAGCTAGGTGTTTGACTCCAGATTTAGGGTCTACATCGCGTCCATCCGTAAAGGCGTGAACAAACAAATCTTGTAAGCCATAGTCTACTGCAGCTTCAACTAGTCCGTATAAATGCTTCTCATGGGAGTGTACACCACCATCAGATAACAAACCTAAGAAGTGCACTTTTTTATTGTTGGCTTTGGCATATGCAAAAGCAGCTTGTAATTCGGGTTCTTGTGCAATTGTTTTATTTTCAACTGCCATGTTGATTTTTACTAAATCTTGGTAGACGATACGACCAGCACCTAAGTTCATGTGGCCTACTTCCGAATTTCCCATCTGTCCTTCGGGAAGGCCTACATTTAATCCATCTGTCAATACATACGTATTGGGATATTGGCTGTATAAGCGATCAATGAAAGGTGTATGAGCATGTGCAATGGCTGAAACTTTCGGGTCTTGTGTTTTTCCCCAGCCATCGAGTATCATTAAGATTACTTTTTTATTCATAGTTGTATTTTTAGTAGTTTGATTCCAATCAATAGACAAATTTACAGATTGTATTTTGAACACCTATCGTTCTAGGGTAGATTCCTGCATTTTATTTTCTCAACAGTATGGGACTCAGCTGTATGATCGGTGATGTTTGCAAATTGTCACTTTTTTGAAAAAAAACTTTTACAAATCAAAAGCTCTCATTAAAAAAAACACAATTATTTGCTTACTTCTATGATTATCATTTGTTTGGTAGAAATATTTTTTTTATTTTTACGACTTTGAAATTATAAATAATCCCTTTAGAAAAATCTGAATCATGAATTATAAGCAGTGGATAGTGGCTTCAATAGCTTTGGTATTAGTTGGTGCAGGTATTGCAAAAAATTCAATACAATTTGAGATTCCATCCCTTCAGTTAGACGCTGATACACCGGATGAAACAGATAAAACAGAAGAAGTAGCACATATAGAAAAAGTTGAACTAACGGCAGAAGAGCGATTTGCGTTGAAGGCAAATGCGTTGTTCCAGACGTTGGATTTGAATGAGTTTAATGCGCCTTCAGAAAAAGTATTTACAATGGCTTTAAAGGGCTATTACAAAATGGAAGAAGAAGGGATTTTAAAAAACAATAAACTTACCATCGTTGACTTTAGTGTTTCTTCTACGCAAAAGCGTTTATGGGTGATTGATATGGAGGAAAATGCCGTTGTTTTAGAATCGGTAGTTGCCCATGGAAAGCGTACAGGAGATGAATTTGCAACAGCCTTTTCTAATCGCATTAATTCGCATATGAGCAGTTTAGGATTTTATAAAACAGGGGAAACTTACCAAGGAATTAATGGATTCTCCCTGCGTTTAGATGGATTGGAAAAAGGAATCAACGACAATGCAAGAACGCGTGCTATTGTTGTGCATGGTGCAGATTATGCTTCGCCTTCTTTGGCTTTAAAACAAGGTAGATTGGGTAGAAGCTATGGATGTCCTGCTGTTCCCAATGAAGTAAATAAAGAATTAATTGAATTGATCAAAGATGAATCGTGTTTATTCATCTATTCTTCTCAACAAGATTATTTAAAACGATCAAAGTTTTTAATCTAGCTCTTACCTAGAAATAGAGAAAAAATGCCTGTCAATGTTTATCCTTGACAGGCATTTTTTTTTTAGTGTTCGACAAAAAAAAAGAAAAGAAAAAAAGTGATTAAGTCGTACTTTTATGGAAATAGTCTAAATAGTTAAATGTATAATACAAAATGAAGATGATGAAAATAGGTGTATTATGTGCCATGTTACCCATGGCGATGTTCTCTTGTTCACAAAAACAAGACTCAACAACGGGCGCAGTATCAAAAGAAGTCAAAGCCCCGACTGACAGTGTTTCCGAGATAATTGGGAAGAAAGGGATTTTAACCTATCCTGATTTTACGGCTTATATGACTTATGAGTCTGAAAACCGCTTGCATTGGAAAACAGTAACCAAAGAAGGAAAAGTTGCTGAAGGGGAGGAAACAGTTAGCTATAAGCGAATCAATGACCATATATTTTTTCTGAGTTGGATTGAATCAGATGGTTTTACGGTGAGTCAGGTTATTGATGTTCTCAACGGAAAGGTTGAGGCCTTTTTGAGCTTTGAAGACCCTCAACAAGCGAATGGAAAGCGCAATTTTGTTGCAACAGCAGCTACGTTTAAATTTGAGGAATAGGCCGTTGGTGTTATAGTATAAAAAAAAACAGTTGAGTCAACGAATTGATCAACTGTTTTTTTTTATTGAGTTTTGACTTTTTATTGCAATCGTTTGTACAATTCATCGTCGTAGTTGTAGATGTCTTTGAAATACGTAATGACTCCGCTTGAATCAATTTGCACGGTCCAATACAATAAGTGAACATCAATGGGATTGTTGCTAACGGATATGCTTTTTGTTTCGTGAGACGCGATGATTTTATCAATGTCTTCTTTGCTGAGGTTCTTTTCAGCCTGAGCAAAAATATAAGCAGTTAAATCAAAAGGATCCTGAACGCGAACACAACCTGAACTCAAGTTTCTGTTATTGCGCGCAAATCCCCATTGGCTCGGTGTGTCGTGTAGGTAAACTGCATGGTTGTTGTTGAACATGAATTTTACGCGACCGAGTGTATTGCCAGGACCTCCTTTTTGTACATAGCGATAGGAAGTGCCCTTCGTTGCATCCCAGTTTTCTGGACTTACCACTTTTCCTTGTCCGTCGTAAATGGTAAAATTAAGTCTCGAAAAATAGGAGAGATCGTTTGTTGCCTTGGGTACAAGATCATTCTTTTTTATGGTTGGCGGTACAGTCCAGGTGGGGTTTAGCACTACTGTGGTTAAGGTGGAGCTCAAGATTGGCGTTTTTCGAGCCGAAGTGCCAACCACTACTTTGTGTTGCTGAATCGTATCTTGTTTGGAAACGGAAACTAAGCTAAAGGCTGGAATATTCACTAAGATATAATTGTCGGAAAACTCGCGTGGAAACCATCTCCATCGCTCTAAATTGACAATTAGTTTTTCTTTAAGCGTATTTTCATCTTGTAAGATTGCCGCGATGGTTTTAGCATCTGAGTAGCCTGTTGCGTTTAATTTTTTCTTCTTTTGAAACGCTTTGATCGACTGTGCCGTTGTTGAAGTATAGATGGCGTTGGACTCTATACTATCCGCCAATTGATTTAAAAAGATCAAGTGTTTTTTCAGGGCGACTAATTCGGGAATAGTATCGTTTATTTTAGCTTGTTTAAATGGTTTTAAACTGTCTTTTTCCAAGGCATAGTAGGAGGATAACTTGTTTCGTAAATTGGTGTAAACAGGCTGTTTAGTGCGAATACTGTCGTAGGTAAGCGTAATGTTTTTGTGCTCTAACGCCAATAATAAGGTCGCACTTGTGTTTAAGGGTTTTGGAGTGATCTCCCAGTCACCGTAGATTCGCTTGGCCCTCACACTCCCGTTGTAAAGGTTGTCTAAGGTATTGACATACATTGTGGAAAATAGAAAATCAGCTTTAATTTTTTCCTCTTCTTCAAGGGTGTCATAGGAAGAGTTATAGTCGGAAAGTTTGTGTAACTCCTTCGCTGAAACTTTGATTCCGTCCAATTTAAGTTCGTTGAGACTTTCCAAGAGCTGTTGTCTATTTAGCTCGTTAAACCAGCCCAAATGGTAGTTGTTATTCTTGTAAAACAACTGCACTTCTTCTTTGAGTCCACTTGTTTGCAAGGAATCAAATTGAATATTGGGCACTTCAAGTAGGGCTTCGACCTCAGGGTGTTCACCGTAAATGACTCGCATTGCCTGTTTGCTTCTCTCGTTGCAAGAGGAGAGCGCGCAGGTTAACAATACTGCTGGAAGTAGCATCTTTTTTATCATATAGCAATTTTATATGTCAAAAATAATGAAAATAATTAATATGGTAAGGGGATAGTGTATTTGATTTTTTTGTATTACTCATAAAATGAGAAGAATAATTTGAAATTTTGTGATTAAAAAAACCGGAGGAGTTGTTATATTTAAACTGGACTAGAAAAAGAAAAAGGGGCTCCGCTACTTTTGCCTCGTACAAATGAAAAACGAATTTAGTAGCTCAATTATTTTATGAAACGAAATTATTATGTATCCCTTTTGTTGTGTGGTTTTTTGTCAGTTGCAGGGCATGCACAAGAAAAAAGTAGTACTACCGTTGAAGATGAAATGGATGAAATTGTAATATACAATCAGCGATTACAGCTTCCAAGTACTTTGAAAAATAGAAATATAGCGATTGTGGGACAAGAACAAATTCAACAATTGCCCGTAAATTCCGTACATGAGCTGTTGAGTTTTGTAGCAGGGGTGGATTTGAGACAACGTGGACCAAATGGAACACAGGCAGATTTGAGTATTGACGGAGGTAGTTTCGAACAAAATGTTCTGTTGTTAAATGGACAAAAGATTTCGGATCCTCAAACGGGGCATAATTCACTGAATATTCCCATTCCGTTGGAAGCAGTCGAACGCATCGAGATTGTTCGCGGGCCTTCTGCGCGATTGTATGGTGTGAATAGCTTAACGGGTGTGGTGAATATTGTGACGAAAAACCCAAAGAAGGATGGAGTGTTTGCCGCGGTTTATGGGGGGACGAGTTTTAAAAAAGACAAAGAGGACGACCATGGCGAAACGTATAACAACCGCGGGATTCAATTGGGAGGAACACTAGTTCGCGCCAAAGACAACCACTTGTTATTTGGAAGCCATGACTCTGGAAATGGCTACCGCTACAACACAGCGTATCACAACAACAAAATTTTCTATCAAGGAAATATTGTACCCAATGAGAATAATACGCTGATGATTTTGGCCGGACATGCCAATAGCTCGTTTGGAGCTAATGGTTTTTACGCCTCACCTGGAGATAAAGAATCCCAAGAAATTGTCAGTACAACGATGTTTAATGTGAGTTCTCGTCATTATTTATCGGATCGTTTTACCTTGATGCCAAGTCTTGCCTACCGTTATAATTTTGACGATTATCGCTATTTCCGCAATAAACTGGACGTGGCAAGAAGTAGACACTATACGCATGCCATCACTTCAAATGTCAATGGTGAGTATCGTGCAGATTACGGGAATTATACCTTTGGAGGGGAAATGCGCTATGAAGAAATCAATTCTACCAATATTGGAGATCACAGCAAGAGCAACTATGGTTTTTTTGCTGCTTTTCAACGCGAATGGTTTGATAAATTAGATGTAAATCTTGGCGCTTATGTAAATTATAATACCCAATATGGATGGGAAGTTTTCCCAGGTATTGATGCGAGTTATCAATTCAACCCTCATTGGCAAGCGACATTTAACGCAGGAACAGCAAGTAGAATTCCGTCTTTTACGGATTTGTATTTGGATCAACGCCCCGGAAATATTGGAAATCCTGATTTAATTCCTGAGAAGGCCTATCAAGTTGAGGTAGGAGGGAAATATAGAAAAAATAGGTTTCAAGCAGAAGCCTTCGTGTTCTATCGCGATATTGATGATTTCGTGGATTGGATTCGCGTAGATGTCAATCAACCTTACCAACCTTATAACGCTTCAAAAAATAAAACCAAAGGATTGAATACAGCGGTTCGCTATCACCTTGGTACGGATAATTCACGTTGGAACTTAGGACTTTCTTATACGTATTTGTCACCAACTATTGAGAATAAAACCCAGGGGATGCTGTCGAAATATTCCTTAGAAAGCTTGAAACACCAAGTGGTAGGAACGGTAAACTATACGCATAATGCATTTAGTGTGACCCTAGCCAATCGCTTTAATGAACGATTGACTTATAAAAGTTATTGGATTACAGATATTCGTCTAAATTACGCCTTGGAAAAGGTGAAATTTTATGTAGATGCTCAAAATATATTTGACACCACCTATATCGAAGCAGGAGCAGTACCTATGCCCGGTAGATGGTTTACACTAGGAATAAAGTTCGATGGACTATAATCTAGACGAATGTTTTGGTTAGTTGTTTAATGGAAATGGGAGAAGAGAAAGAAGAACGAAGCACGTAAAGGCTGTTCTAATTTCCCTTCTCCCATTTCCTATTTTATCCATAAGTGCGCGCTCCACCACTCACTAATCACTAATTTTCATTCCTTTTTTATTAATGGTAAAGGCGCGGAATTTTACTTCAACTTGTGCTTGACCATTTTCAAAGTTACTGGCGTATTCATATTGAAAAGGGATGATTACTTTTCCTTGTTGATTGATGTAACCAAAAAGATTGTCTTTCGAAGCAAGGGCTAACCCTTCCGAAAAACTACCTACAAATTCATAGGTTGCTGGGATTACTTTATCTCCAGTGGTAGAGAAGAACCCCCATAACCCTCCTTCATAATAGGCAATGCGATCTTCGCTACTAGTTTGTAGCTCTTCGTATATATATGGAATGACAATTTCACCTTTATTATTAATCGCCCCTTGGAAATCTTCAAATGTTACGATAGAGATATTGTCAACAAAGGATTCGATTTGGTGGAATAAAGGTTCGATATACAGTTTACCTGTATTGGTTTTGATGCCAAAAAGCGAGCGTTCAGGATCTTGAAACCAGCGTAAATTATTGGCAAATTTAAAGTCTGGGTCATTTTTTAGGTCGATAAAGACGGTGTCAGACAAGGTTTCCATTAAGGGAATTAGATTGTCTTTCCAAGCGGATTTAGCTTCGCTGGCTTGAAGAGATAAACTAGAGGCGCAATGAAGTCCGATACACAGACTAATTGCAAGGAAGTGTTTCATAAAATGTAGAATTTAACGCTAATTACACTAGTCTCACTTTCTGTTGAATGTCGTTCCACTTGCTTGAGCTTTTGGGAAGATGGTCATATCAGCGAGTTGTACGTGTTCGGGTTGGTTCACTGCGTAAGCGATGGCTTGGGCAATATCGGTTGCTTGTAGCGGTTGATATCCCTTGTACACTTGCTCTGCTTTGGATTGATCTCCTTTAAAGCGGATCATAGAAAATTCAGTTTCTACAGCGCCTGGAGCTACATTGGTTACTTTGATGCCCTTCGCATTTAGATCTATGCGCAATCCTGCAGAAATAGATTCAACGGCCGCTTTAGAAGCACAGTAAACGGCTCCATTGGCATAGGTTTCTTTGCCTGCAATTGAAGAAAGATTGACAATATGTCCACCTTCCTTATGTTCGAGTAATAAAGGTAAAACAGCTTTAGTTACATAGATTAACCCTTTTACGTTGATGTCGATCATCGCTTCTAAATCTTCTATGTCTGCGTCTTGAAAGGAAGATAATCCATGAGCATTTCCAGCGTTGTTAATTAGAACATCGATTTTTTTCCATGTATCAGGTAAAGCGTCTATAGCTTGAAATACTTCTGTTTTATTGCGAACATCAAAGGTAAGAATATGCGTTTCTGTTATTGGTTGAAGCTCATGTGCTAAGGCTTCTAGACGCTCTTTTCTTCTTCCACATAGGATTAAACGGTGATTGGGTGCTAATGCTTTGGCTGTCGCTTGTCCAATTCCTGAAGAAGCTCCTGTGATAAGTACTGTTTTCATAGGTGCGTGTGTTATAAAATGGTTTGTTTAAGGCCTTGTAAAATACATAGCCAAAGGTAATTGAAAAAAGACTTTTCTTCTATTCGATTTACCTTTTTTATCTCAACTTGTTTAAGTTCTCCTGCGGAATTTTTGTGGATAAACCAATTGCCGACTTTGGAGAGAATTTTTCTCTTCTTTTCGCCATTTTTGCGATATAAATTAACTTTTAAATCGTGGTAATTCATGGCAAATGTTCCTGTTGCTACTTTGTTATTACCTGAGAAATTGAACTTCACGAGGTCTAATTTTCCTTCGGTAGAGGCTTTTACATAAGGTTGTAGAAAGGGTTGCATCGCATCAGCAGGGAAGTTTTGTATGGTTCCGCTAATGTGAAAAGCATCGCTTCGATTTAAAATATTGAAGGACCAATCTACATGCAGAGGAGCCGCATTCATAAAACGCGCATCTACAGCAATTGTTGTGGTAGGTAGTTTCGTCTGTTGATATCCACTGTACACATTTTGGATGACAGCATTAAAACTACCAAAAGTCAACTTGCCTGGAGCAACTGCCTTTTGATCGTATTCTTCATATTCCAAAGTAGAATTGGCTATTTGAACTTTTTGTACGGCAAGTGTAAAGGGGATTTCTCGTAATTTCTTGCTGAATAACGGCTTGATACTCATATTAAATTCAGGCGTTTTATCGCGAAAAATATTGGCTTGAACCTGATCGAAACGGATTTTATCTGCTTTAACAAATAAAACATCTTGCTTGTCAAAGCCCCAGTTGTAGTTGTCTAAGACAATAGATTTGGTTTTTATGGTAAAGATATCATCGGCGTATTTGAACATGCTCACCATTTTCTTGCGGCCGTATTTCGGCATAAGTTCAAAATCACTACACGTTAAGTTGGTGTTTTTCCCTTGGATTTTTCCAATTTTGAGGTCGTAGAATCGCCCTGTATTCCATTGAAGCTCTTCGGATGAAAACGATAGGTCTCGGTAGGCAAAAGGAATGGTCTGTGTTAGTGTATGTGCGTCAATGCGTATATCTTCGACCAAGGCATCGATCGCCTTTGTTTGGAGTAGGTGTGCATTGTTTTTTCCCTTTGTAGCGGTAAAACTACCTTGATGAATGGCCAACGTGTCAATTTGAACTAAATCGTCAAAGTGAATAACTTGTTTTGGCGTTTTTGTTTGAGGTTTATTATGCTGTTGCTGTCGAATCTTAGGAGTATGGATGTGAATGCCACCCACGTGAAGTCGATCTTGTGCTTGATTTTTGATCCGGTGTAACACGAGTCCGCCTTGCTCAACTATCCATTGTTCGAGTGAGTTTAGATGAATTCCATCCACAGCAATCTTATCGATGCTAAGGTCAAAAGGAAAGAGCTTCGGTGATTTGACCGTCTTTTCTTTTGGCTTTTGCAGAGAGGCTGTATTTTCCTGCACAGCGATCCTTACTGCAGGTGTTTTTATAGAATCAATGTGTAGATAAAATGCTGTTTGATTTTTGTATCCCCAGTCAGTTCCTTTAAATACCAAAGCAGGTGCTTCGATCGAAAGTAGACGAGGTGGTAGTTCACTTTTTTCCTTCAGCTCTAGCAGGGGTTGAAGCGATAAATTGGAAGTGTTGATCTGATCTTGATTAATTTGGATACTTCCTATTTTTAACCGGTGATTGTTATTGATTAAGCTGTACATCGAATCACAAGACATCACATAGTCTTTATACGTAAAAGGAATGGGTTTGTCTTGTGTTTCTACTCCCATGTGAATGCCTTTGAGTTCGGCATTGAAATTGTAAATTTCTTGTATGCGCAAGTCTTGCTCCACATCGCGAATAGCAAGATGGGCTTGGTTTACAATTATCTCTTGGATGTCAATAGATTTTATAAATTGCGGTTGATCTTTTTTTAAAGTGTCCGCAACGGTTTTGGTTTGAAATACCTCAATGTCAGGATGCATAACAGCAATGGATTGAGCCGTTAGGTTATGCCGTTTAATTAAGTTCCAAATGGCTACTTGTTGAATGTTGATTTGTTTGAGGGTTCCCTTGATGTAGGAAATCGAATCCGCAGTTTGAGAGGCTTTTGGTTGAATCTCAATTCCCTTTACTGTCAATTTGCGTTCTGCTAAAGAATAGTGTACCGATTGGTAGGTCAAATCGTAAGGCGAATCATTCTTCTCTTTGATAATTTCAGGTAAGTATTGATCCAAAAAATAGTTTATTATCCATTGACTCGAACAGTATAGTACGATTCCTAAGGCGAGGACAAACAAAATGATCTTATGTTTTCTTTTCAAACGCATACTTTTTTGCTAAAATGCTTACTCAAAGATAAGGCTTTCGTCCTATAGTTGGTCAAAGTAGGTCCAATTTTGTCATCCAATATACGGGATAAGTAATTGAAAATCTATCGTTTTGTCTCATTTTTAGCAGTAGCATATACCTTTTTTTGGCTGTGGTCATTTGCTGTTTTAGCCCACGAATTTCTTCGGTCCACTAGGGTTGTTTCTACTAGCTGTAGGAATGCTCTTTAACCCAGTATACCATAGTCATACGTATGGGGCTTATCTACTTAGACTTGTTGCTGCTTGTCTTAAACTTTTACCTCAATGTTGAAAATAATACCACTAGACGGTTAGTTTTTTTGCAAACAAAAGGTGTGGACTTAGGGCACATAAAAAAAATAGAGAACCGAGGTTCTCTATTTTCTTCGTTTAACTTATTTAATAAAATGATTGGTTTATTGCATTCGAGCTTATTCACTTACTAGTTAAGTAAGTCTAGTTATCGCTAGTTGGAGTTGATGAACCCATTTAATTTTTTTCTAACATTCCCCATCCACTCATCATAATACCCAATGCCTTGAACCCCCAATTTATATCGTCTTGTGTATAGACAGGCGTTGTAGTACGCGGGGTTAAATCGTTGGTGGTGGGTTTTGTTTCTTTAATTTGTTTTGGTTTCATCACTAACGTTGGAGTCTCAGTATTCAAATAATAGACGTCAATGCGCAAGATTCCCTGTTTCTCTTCTACATAAAAAGGATGTGCAAAATTAATCACATCATTAATTAGAGGCGATTTATAAACAACTAATTTTTGTAGTTGTATTGGGGTGTTTTCATCCATAGTTTTTGGCGTATAAACGACTATGTCGCATTCATAACCTGAAACAGTTTGTTTGGCATTTTGTGTTTCTCTATTAAATAGACTCAAGTCTAGCTCATTCATTGTAGCAGAACCTCCGTTTTCAGACGGTTTATAAGCAGAATATATTCTTTTGTCTTGTTCATTAATCATCTCAGTCTGTGTCAAGGTTTCTAAGTAAATACTCGCTTGGTCCTGTGATTTGTTGTAATAATTATCCATTGTCCATCCAAAACCTCTAACTTTTCCTAATACTTCATTCTCTTTAATATTGTATGTACATTCTGCGATATTTAAGGTGACTGCCCAGGAGACTAACGGATTTTGGTTTCCCATATTCGATATCAAGTCAAAGATTGGCTTTACCTCTGGATCATTCGCTGTTAATTGTTCGTATTGTTCTTTTATATCAGCTCTAGAGAAGTCTATCTTTCCTACTAGTTTTCCAAGATCAATATTATTACTATAGATTCCCATTTCGATAGAACCTTCTGTAAAAGGAGTGTTAGTAATTTCACTGTTGTTATCTGTTGCTCTGTCTTCGTTTGAAGAGTTACAGCTAAACAAAATAAATGCTGATAACAAACTACTTATGATGTTTTTTTTCATTTTTGATGTATTAAAAAAAGCTGTCCTCTTATTTTCAAGCAACAGTTTTTATTAGTGATTAACTTTTACTAATTCAACCCGACGATTTTTAGCTTTATTTTCATCTGAATCGTTCATAACTAATGGTTTTTCCGACCCGAAACCTTTCGCAGTTAATCGAGCTTTTTCAATACCAGTAGAAACAAGGTTATTCATTACAGCAGTTGCACGGTCGTTTGATAGCTTTTTATTGTGTGACGCATCGCCTGTATTATCTGTATGTCCTTCGATTGAAATATTTAAATTTTTATCTTTTTGAAGCGCTTCTGCAATTTGTGTTACCACTTGCTGTCCTTCGGCAGTAATAGTAGATTTATCAACATCAAAGTTGATATATAAAACTGATTTTCCTTTTTCGTTCAAATCCTTCGCAATTTCCTCGGCAGTGACTTTTGTAATGGTTTGTTTAAAAGCTTCTTCCTGTACGATATTTAATTTTCCTCCTGCATTATTAGATGTGAATTGGATGTAGATATTTCCTTTTTCTTGACTTCGAATAATAAAAAACTTGATGTTTTGATCCCAATAGCCCATGTCTCCAGCCCCCCCTTTATTTGGGTCTTGTTCATTGTAACGGTCGTATTCTTCTCGGGTGATTTCACCGTCAAAAACCTTAACTGCTCCAACTGAAAGCAAATATTCTTCCATACTTTTTTCGAAATAGCGTTGCGAATATTCTTCTCCACGAACTGCGCCAACGTTTGCTTTAAACAATTTGCCTTCAAAAGGAGTCATAACACCGTTGATTGGGAAGAAACAAACATCAAATTTGCGGTCAATAGCACCTTTGTGAGCTTCTAATCCTTCGGGAAGATTGATAAAAGGAAAATCACCTATATCGGCAGTAGAAAACGCAATATCTTCAATATTGAAAGCAGTAGAAGGATCAAGAACTTCATCTGTTTTAACATCGTTTGTTTCGACAGTACTTTCTACTGCAGGGCTGGCATTATTTTGCTGTTGTTTTGTTGATTGGTTACATGATACAATCAAAGCGGATAACCCAAGAATAAAGGCTGTTTTTTTCATTTGTTTATAATTTTTTGATAGGCTAAAGATAAATGTTTACGAATTAAAAAAACATATAATCTATTGTTTTACACCATCAAATAAAAAACTAATTTCTGTTTCAGCTTGTTGATTTGTTGCCATTTCAAGGGTTTTTACATCTGCAGTATACCAAAGGTAACCTTCTAGAATACCGGAAACAGACTGAACTCCGTTATTATAACCACCCTCCACTTTAAAAGTTTTAGGCGTAACGCTAGAATAAGCTTCACCGGATTTTGGTGTAACTTTCAAATGTTGGTCATCTACTTTAGTAACAATAACTACAGCATCAAAATATTCGTATTGATCGAGGTGACTTGATCTCAATTTTCCTTTATACGTGCCTACAGCAGCATCGATAGTGCCCTTTGTTGGTTGTTCATATCCTGCATTATCATCACTTTTACTACAACTTGTAGCTATTGTTCCTAATGTTAGTACTGATAATATTCCTAAGAATGCAATTTGTGTGTTTAGTTTTTTCATTATAAATAGTTTGGTTATAAAAAATCAAATATCTACAAAATGAGAATTTGTAACAATCATTGAAAACCTTGATTTTATTTCTAATGGTTTACCATGGTTTTTTTGCGAGAGCAAAAAAGGAATGCTTTTTATTAGGATATTTGTATTTAACTTTAGATTATGATGCACAGATTCTCCTTGTTTTTTCTTATTTTATTTGGGTTAATTTCCCAAGAAAATCACGCACAACTTCCGCTAGATATGGAACAATATGCTAAAGATTTATACAAATCGTTAGAGACAGCATCTAACGATAGTTTACGTGCAACGATTTACTTTAATTTAGCTACATATTGGACGCCTAAAGACTCGTTAAAAACTTTTGAATATCTAGAAAAAGGCCATAAAAAGGCTCATAGTAACTTGTTTTTAAAAGGGATGTATCATGCAAAAAAAGGATACTATTATTACTCAAGAGGAAATTTGGAAGAAAGCAAAAAGCACTATTTAACAGCTGATTCTTTCTTGAATAAAATTTCGAAAAACGAAGAAGGTTACAAAACACAATCTGATATTTGGAATAATATTGCGGTAATTCATCAAATTGAAGATGAAGATGAAAAATTTGTAGAAATAACGGTGAATAAAGCTATTCCATATGCCGAAAAAGCTAAAGACAACAGTAGACTGGCTACCCTTAACATTAGTTTGGGAATTGGTTTTATGAATTTGGAGCAATACGAAAAAGCAATTGTTTACTTTTTAAATGCTGAAAAACTTCTTCTATCTCAAGAAAATCAAAATCACAGGTTGATCAGTATGTACAATCGTATAGCCGAATGTTATCTTATAATTAACCAAACGGATAACGCAAAAGATTATATTGATAAAGCAAGAGAAATTCTCAAAAACAATCCTGATTCTGATCAAAAAAGTATTTTTTATTTAATAGAAGGTTTATACTTTCAAAAAAATAATCAACACCATGCTTCATTAGCTTCCTACGACAAAGCCTTAAGGTTTACTGCTGGTCCAAATAAAACCTATCATATTCATGAGATACATATATACAAGGTGGGCTTATTATTAGAAATGAAACGCTTTAACGAAGCTTTACAAATTGGCTTATTATTAGAAAAAGATCCATTTACGACTGAAGTTGATGCAAACAAATCGTCAGTTTACAAATTTATTTCAGATGCTTATAAAGGTTTAGGAAAAACAGAACATGCGTATGAGTATTTAAAAAAGTACAGCGATCTTACTATAGAAATACACGATCAGGATTTTAAGAGACAAATTAATGATTTAGAACTAAAATACGATGTAGCGCGTAAAGAAAAAGAATTGTTGCTAGCTAAAAGTAACGAAGAAGAAGCACAGCTTAACTTAAAAAACAGTAGATTAATTACGGCTTTATCGCTTGCAGGCGTTGTTATTTTATTATTAATTACACTCATTACGCTTAATTTTTACCGAAATAATAAACGTCGATTACTTCAAAATGAAATTATTCATCAACAGAAAATTAAAGAGAAAAGCACTGAAGCAAAATTGGCAGTAAAAAATGCAATATTAGAAAGCGAAGAACAAGAACGCCAACGAATAGCGCAAGATTTACACGATAGTATGGGGGGAATGCTCGCGAACATTCGCATGTCAATCTCTCAAGAAAATGCTGAAAATTCGGAAGAGTTATTGAAAAAAATAGATAAGTCTATTGTAGAAATGCGTCGTATTGCCAGGAATCTAATGCCTGAAACATTGAAAAATCTTGGATTGGAAATTGCTGTAAAAGAACTTTGTGAATCCATGTCGCAAAAACAATTGTACATTCAATTCGAAGCTTTCAATGTAGGGGACAAAATTCCTTTTAAGATACAGTTATCCTTGTATCGTATTGTTCAAGAAGGCATCAGTAACGTGCTAAAATACGCACAGGCGACTAGTGTAATTGTTCAACTTAGTCAGTATGGAAATACAATAAGCCTGACGATTGAAGATGACGGAATTGGCTTTGATACAACTAAGGTAGCTTATGGATTAGGAATAAATAGTATTAAAAACCGCACAGCTTTGCTGAATGGAACCGTAGAAATTTTATCGGAAGAAGGAAAAGGAACCACTATAAATGTTGAATGCTATGTATAATAAGAAATGTTTGAATTTGGTACTAATCGATGACCATCCTATGATTTTAGAAGGCTTGAAATCGCTATTGGAACAGGCTAATAAATTTCAACTATTCTCTTTTACAAAAGGATTGGCTGCACTAGGTTTCATCCAAGAAAATACAGTGCATATAGTATTGCTAGATATTGTTTTGAACGACGGAAGTGGCTTGGACTTCTGTAAAGCGATTAAACAAAAATCGCCTAAGACCATTGTTATCGGGATAAGTAATCAGGCAGAACGCAGCATTATATTTCGTTTTTTGGAAAATGGAGGAAACGGTTACATCTTAAAAAATGCAGATGCTGAAGAAATCATTCAGTGTATTGATAGCGCGATTAATGGAGAAATTGCATTAAGCAAAGAAGTACAACGTATTATGTTAGCTGCTCCATCTAACAATTTAGAATTGCCAAGGCTGACTAAACGAGAACAACAGGTGCTAGCACTAATCGCCATAGGAAATACCTCTGTGGAGATTGCTGAACGATTATTCATTTCAGTTATTACTGTAGAATCGCACCGTCGAAACTTATTGCAAAAATTCAAGGCTAAAAATATGATTGAATTGGTCAAAATAGCCACGGAAAATAAATTGATAGCAAACAGTTCGATCTGAATTGTGTCCTGCTTTATTTTTTCACTAGCTGTTTTTGTTTTCAAACAAAAGGCGTGGATTTAACGAAAAAAAAATAGAGAACCTCGGTTCTCTGTTTTTTATTTTAAAATCAATTGATGCTTTTTCAACAAGCCTTCCAAGCTATGTCTGGAAAAAATAGCATTTTTGAGTTTGGTCGAATCGGGATCAATGTCAAAATCATAACTGGTATAGAAGTCGGTCTTCTCTGCTTTGGCTTTGGTGAAATTCGCGCGATACAAATTACAGTTATCGAACATCGCCTGTGTCAAATCAGCCTCCATAAAATCAGCACTGATCAGGCTGCAATTGATGAATGAGGTTTTCTTTAAGTTTAGACCATAGAATAAAGTAAACTCCAAATTACAATCGGTAAAGGAGAACTCAAAAATGGTTTGGTCAATCATCGTAAAGTTAACATGGGTGAAATTACAGGTTTGAAAGTGGCAATTTCTCAATCCCACATAATTAATAGCGGCCTGTTTGAAATTGCAATTTTTGAAATCACAATCGATAAATATAGTCGAAAGAAAAGAACACGCACTAAAGTCGCATTCGATGAATGTACAGTTTTCGTATTCTCGAAATGAAATCGAATGAGGTTCAAAGACAATTTTTTCGAAGGCTTGGTCGTATATAAAATCGGGAGTCATAGGATACAATGGATTAAAAAAAGCCTAATAAAAAGTCATTAGGCTTGTATGTTATTCAATAATATGAGGTACAAATCTACTTTTGTCCGTGGTAATGCGTTTATCGCTTTCTCTAAAAGTAATACCACAAGGTTCTTGTCCGATGAGCCAGCTGCCTATGATAAAATAGCCTTTACCTTGATTGGGGATATTGGCTAATGCCTGGCAGATGTAGCCTTCATCTCCATAGTCACCTTTTGTTGCTTCGACAATTTGGTTGTCGATATAGAGGGTTACATTGGCGCCTTCACGGGATAACAACGGTTTTTTGACATAATTTTGCATGCCGTTTGCCTCGTCAAAATATGCTTCCAACAACAAAGGATGATTAGGGTACAACTTCCAAAGAATAGGTAAAATCGCCTTGTTGGACAAAATCATCTTCCACGAAGGTTCAATCCATTGAGCCTCTGCCATATCATTGGGAATGTGTAGGGCGAAGCGCTCATAAATTAACCACTCCCACGGGTATAGTTTAAAAATATCGGTGATTACTTCATCTTCGAGGTCAGTAAAGGTTTCTCCGTCCCAGCCAATGTCGTCAATATAGATCAATTTGGTTTGAATTCCCGCTTGAATGGCACAATCGCGGAGGTATTCAATATTAGTTAGGTCCTCTAGCGTTTCGCGCATACAGGAAAAGTGGAGCGTATTGCCCTTCATATGTGCTTTGGCCTCTGTCCACGTTTCGATGAGGCGATCGTGTACGGAATTGAATTGATCTTTAGAAGAACCAAAATAGGTATTCATCCATTGCCATTGTACTACACCTGTTTCATAGAGAGAGGTAGGGGTGTCAGCGTTGAATTCCAATACCTTTAACTGTTGGTGAACAGTGTCGTAAACAAAGTCAAAACGCCCGTAAATACTCAGCTCATCATTTTCCCATGAGCGCTCGATATGTTCGTGAAAAAACAGCGGAATTTGAAATTGATCGTATAATTTATTTGTAATAACATAGTCAACGGCCTCCAGGCACATTTGCCATAAATCTGCAGTAGCAGCATAGACTTCATCCGCAAAGTTTTCGGAAATACTATAGTAGTACTCTTCTATCCAGTAGGGGATGTTGTTCTCGTCAGTGTGATAGCCAAATCCATGCTGTTCCAATCGGTTTTGCCAGTTGGATTGTGGGGTTACATATTTTATTTGCATGTGTTACAATTAAGAAGAAACGGTACTGCTTTTTGCCGTATTGCCAAAACCACCGCGTGCGGTTTGTTTTTTGTACGCATCAGCTTTGGTTGCATTAGTTCCTACGTTGGATTGAGGGGATATTCCTGGACTGGTATAGCCCATTCCACCTCCCATCATCGGACGGAAGGCCATATACCACAATAAAGCACTTCCCATACCCATTCCTCCGCCGCTGCGTTGTTGTTGGTATTGGTCTGTTACTTCAGTATACGGTGCACTACTGTCCGCTCGCATGAATACACGTTGTTGCTCTTCTTTGGTTTCTGTAGGTTTAGAACATGATGCTAAGGTGGCGGTGATTAAAACTAAGGAAACGGCTTTACTACTTTTTTTCATATTTATTCTACAGTTACGTAAATTGGAATTTTCTCAAGACTCGTCGGTTGACTCGCCCCCCAGTCGCTAATGTTTTTAGCCGTGGTTATTGTATCGACGCTCTCAAGTACAACTTGTCCGTTTGCCCAAATGGTTTGAGCCGTGATATGGTGAATGCTATCTCCAGCAGGAATCGTCTTTAAGGTAACTTCTCTCGCTGATTTTTTATCTAGTGATTCTAAGTTTTGTGACGGCTGTTGTTGAGAACATGCAGTCGTGATTAAGGCAATTACGCCCCCTGCTATTATTGCTTTTTTCATTGGAGCAATTCTTTTTTAGATTGAGTAACAAAGTTTGAAAATAAAATTTGCTTATGCAATTCTTATTTGCTAAAATGAAAGTTATTGTAAGATAGTTAATTATATTGGGCTTGGTAGAATTTCTTTTTACTTTTGTTTGAAAAGGGGAAGAACATGGACGAAATAGCAATCTTACAAATTAACGATATTACACATAATAATCTGCAAACGGATTTTTATGCCAATCGGCTATCCCAACATTTGATTGACAATCACAGTCATATTGAACGACCTCATAAGCACAACTTCTATGTAGGTGTGCTGTTTACAAAAGGGGAGGGCATTCACGAGATTGACTTCAACCGTTATGAGGTAAAACCAGGAACGGCCTTTATGTTGGCGCCAGGGCAAACACATAGCTGGGAGTTGTCAGACGATATTGAAGGCTATATCTTCTTTCATACCCAGAACTTTTTAGACTTGTATATGTTGAAGGAATCGCTACGCGATTATCCTGTTTTCCGTTCGGCTTTTTATCCCAATCGGGTGTGTTTGACCGAGGCAGATACCCAGATTTTGGCTTTTGTTCTCCATCGCATGGTGGAGGAAGTTCAACAAGAGCAGTGGAAACGCAACCAGCAATTGGTGAGCTTGACCTTGCTGTTCTATATTGAAACGAATCGCATTCTCCTTCAAGGGGAAACGTTTAAGACCATCCATAATAATTTATATGCCACGCATCTGCAGCTGTTCGAAGAATTGATTGAACAACACTTTGCAGAAGAAAAATCTGCTGCGGTGTATGCGGGCTGGATGAATATGACGCAAAAGCATTTGAATCGCGTCTGCAAGACAATGGTCAATCAAACAACGACAGATATCATTTTGGATCGCGTTGTCCTAGAAGCTAAGCGCATGATGATTTATACGGACTATCCGCTCAACGATATTGCCTCCATGTTAGGCTATGACGATTATTCGTATTTCTCTAAGTTATTTAAAAAACGCGTAGGCGAAACACCAAAAGAATTTTTTAAACGTTATCAATAATTGGTTTGCAGTTGACAGTAAATAAAAAAGTCCTTACAAGTTGTAAGGACTTTTTTTTTCGCACGGGTGGAGGGATTCGAACCCCCATCAACGGTTTTGGAGACCGCTATTCTACCCTTGAACTACACCCGTTTTTGTTTCAAGTGGTGCAAAGATAATTAACTTTTTGAAAGAAACTATTCTTTTTTATAAAATATATTTAACCAAATTATGCGCGATAATCGGTAGTTAAATGTCCATGATAAAAATATTACAACTACAATAGCGATAAAGGTTTGAAGCAGAGTGATCTGCGTGTCAAATAACGCATTGATGATTAATCTCAATACCATTACTGCACACATCTGGGCAACAGTAAGTCCATAGCTTACATACATCCCTCCAAAGTAAAAACCAGTTTCCCTATGGAAATTATAATGACAATGTGAACATTCTTTCGTCATTTTTGGCATGCGCATGGTGATGGGATTTCCCTTATCATAGAATAAATCTTCTTTGCCACAGTTTGGGCATTTTCCACTGAGAACTCTTGATATGTATGACATAAGATAATTTTTATGCAAAGTAAAGTAAAAATACTGAATTGCAACGGTTTTAAAATGCTGTATTTTGGTGTAATTCGGACATTTTAAATGGTATTTTTACTTTTTGTTTTTGTTGGGTTTCTATTTATATCGCTGATTGTCTTTCTAAAAGCAAAAGGGAAAAGACATCCCTATCCAAACAGATGAGGGCTAAAAACACAAAAACAGCAGTAAGGGTTAGTTTACTGCTGTTTAGTATAAAGTAATTTTTTATTCCGTTTCGCTCTCTTCTGTATAGTTTTCTTGCTCTACTTCTACCTCATTTGAAGAAGCTTCCCTAATATTTAAGTATTTCAAAGGATTCGTCTCATTTTCTCCATTGTAGTAATCGTCAAATTCTTTCACCAAGTTTGCGATTTCTTCTAGCGACATTACGTCGTTTTCCTCTTTAGTTACATTGTAGTACTGCGCTAAGTTAAGGCGATCGGTGTCGTATTTTTTGCGAAGCGCCGTTTTTTGGGCAGCGTATATTTTTCTGTCCATGCCGTACTTTCTGTAGATCTCTTTTTGTTCTGCTTTATAAACAGCATCTAACTCTTTTAGATCAGCCTTGTAGCCATTGTCTTGTTTATTGGCTAAGTCGTATTCTACTTTTTTCTGTGCCCATAGATCCATTTGATCTTTGGTCAGTGTGCGTTGAATGAATAAAGCGTATGACTCTTTTACTTTTTTTGCCGTTTCATTTTTCTCAACGGGCAACATATCAGTTCTGTCGTTTAACGCTTGAAGATCTCTTTTGATGTATTCGTTTTTCACGACAAAAGAAGCTTCTTGTTTATGACTTAGACCCAATTCAGCTTTATGTTCCAGAATCGTTTCTAAGTCTTTGTATACAACAATGTCATTAGCTGTCATAATCACAGGTTTTCTCTGTGCGTAAGTCGCAGACATCGTCAACAAAAGGATGGATAATGAGATAATCTTTTTCATCTTTTTCTTTAATTTCTTTCAATTGCAAATTTAATATAAAATAATCTTTTTCCTCCTGAAGTATAGTTAAATAAAGTAAAGCACAAGGTGTTCTAATCTGTCCTATTCTATACTACGGTAGTTGATTTATCAAAAGTTTTGGATAGGAATGCTATCCTGTCTTTTGTGCTCATTTTGGGGGAAATAGTATTGCCCACAAAATTAAACATATGTTTATTAAAATTAGTTAAATTTTTTTAAAATATGAATTATACTAACGTTTATGTCTTTTTTTTGTTTTCTCCTGCTTTTTGCCTTTGAAATCCTAAGTAATCTCCTTTAAAATAAACGTTAATTATACTCTTTTGGTATGTTCGCTTAGTTGATTTGTATAAATATTTCGTCGATTTCTATTGTATCCGACTTTTTTTGTTTTTTATTTGTTGCGTATTTTTGTTTTTTTTATGATAATTAATTACATATGTGATTATATGCAAGATCTGTGCCGAAGTTTAAATTTTGCTTTTTTTTGTGATAGATTGCGATTTGTTATCGGTTTGCTTTTGCTCTGTTGCTTGCCTTTTTCACTTCATGCACAAACCCAAGGCGATCAAATACAAGTGTTTACTACCGGTACAACTATTGATTCTGTTCGTATAGCAAACCCAAGTCAAGGGGAAGTGTTTCTTGAAATTAAAAGTTATTTTGAAGAGTATAGCGCCCAAAAACCTGGGAGTATTATCGAGTTTTATTGGCTAGGTCAACAAAAAAATGGAGATATAAACGTGCGCTATGTCTTTACTAATGCAATCATCGACTTTCATATGGAAACAAGTATGTGCTATGCGAATAATGAGAAACAGACTTTAGAACTGAATGTAGGGCGTCGCAGGCCTTTGTTACTCCAACTTATGCTTGGTGTAAAGGAGGGTATACTCCATGTGGATCTGCTGTGAATGACGCCTTCAGTGGATAAGAGTGTTCTGTTACACGCCTTTTTAAGTTAATTTTTCGTATTCGTTAGCTTTATTTTTTGTAATGGCTAGTTTTTTTTCTACTTTGCGTATTCCTTCAAGGAAAATGAACAACAAAACCCTAGAAAATCAATGAAAAAGCCAGCGATTCTTACCTTACTATTGTTAACGATGAGTACTGCTGCATTTGCACAAATGGCACTCAATCGAATTGATTCAAATCCACAATGGAAGCAGTATGATCATTTTTTTGAACAAGATCCGGAAAGTGTGTATCCCAATGATCGCATTGAATACGAATTAAAAGATGGACGCATTAAGAGCTATCGCTTGTACTATAAAGATGAATTAGGAAAGTTATTCGATGTTTTCTACGATGATAAAGGACAAGTATCTCAAGAAGTTTTGATGTATGATGCCGACCGCGGCCAAGTGCGTGAGGTGGTATATCAAAGTACTTTTACCTATGATGACAAAGGGATGCTCGTGGATGATGGGGAACGTACTTTTACGAAATTTGTCAAAGGAAGACCGATGCTAGTTACGTCTCGCGAGTTTTCGGAAGAATATAAACGCGGATTTAGTACGGTAAGAGCCTATAACGAAAATGGTTCTATTCGCCTAGAAAAGACTACTTTTTTTGAAGATGGAGAGAAAAAAATTCGCACGACTACTTATAAGTATGATTCGTGTAATAACGTTGTTGAGGTAAGCAGCAGAACGATTGTAGCGCCTGTTTATTCAAAACAAAGAAAGCGCAAAAAAGACCGAACTCCGCCTAGACGTCCTGTGATTGAAAAGGAAGTATTTGCATATGAATATGACAATGGTTGTATTTGGACAAAAAAATACAAAGTAGAAAAAGAAGAAAAAACCCTCTTACGCGAAAGAGAACTTGTAAAATAGCACAAAAACCAATCAAACTATATTATGTTAAGCCCAATGGATGTTTTATTCGTTGGGCTTTTTTTATATAGGTTGGTTGCCAATTTATTTACAGCGTGACTGGCCGTGATTTGACTATAAGTCGATCTATTCAGTTGTTTTTGTTTTATTTAGATACCACTTTAGACCGTATTTTAATGTAGGGACTAGGAGTATGAGTCAAAGAAGACACAGGTCGAAGTGCACTTCAGGTGTGAAGGAGTAGAGACAAAAAGAGGAATAAAAGCGGGGGTTTTGAAAATGGGATTTGGGAATTTGTTAACTTTGTCAATCAAAGAAAGAGAGTAGAAAACGCAAACGGATAGAAGCGCCTATACTTCTTTACTTTACAGCGATAAAACCAACTAAAACAAATACAAAAGATGAAAATTATTTGTCAAAATTGCGATACAGAAAATGTGAATACATCAAAGTATTGTTCGAATTGTGGATACCAACTGCCAAAGATTGAGATCGAAACAGCAACAGCAACACCTGTACAAACGGAAAAAGAGAAACCAAAGAAAAAAATGCCCCTTGCGTCATTGCTGGGTATTATTTTTGGCGTTTTACTCATTGTTGGTGTAAGCCAATATTTTTTGAGACCGACACTTGATATTGATGAAACCTTAGCTGTAGTGGCTTCGGAGATAAACAAAAACTATCCGATGTATATCGATCAAGATTTGAGAATGGACAATACGATGGCGATGCCAAATAAAACCTTGCAATACAATTATACGATTGTCAATTATGCAAAAGAAGAACTCAATATGGAGGTCGTGGAATCAACGCTTTTTACGGGTATTTTGGA
This sequence comes from Myroides sp. NP-2, assembly GCF_014145665.1. GTDB lineage: Bacteria > Bacteroidota > Bacteroidia > Flavobacteriales > Flavobacteriaceae > Flavobacterium. Next base: position 160,589 of record NZ_JACHTD010000001.1, read on the forward strand.
GAATATTCAAACGAATCCCGACCTGAAAGAAATGAGAGATGCCAAGGTGACATTTAATTACTATTACAAGGATAAAAATGGAGTTTATGTAACGAAATACGTTGTTACTCCAGATATGTATGCAAAATAATGTAAGTCTATGGCAACAAAGCAGATTAATGGAATATTTTTCTGTGGAATTGAAAGGATAGTAGAGTAACTTACTGCAGGAGATTGAGTTGAGGGTATGAGGGCAAATTCTTTGAGCACGACATCGAAAAAAATACAGCACAATATAGCGAAGAGATAGAAAAAAATACACCTGAAAACAGGTGTTTTATTAGAACAATTGAAGATGCAAAAGATAAAAAAATCCTGGATTAATACTCTTGTTTTGGGCATTAGTATGATTCTTAATCTAGTTCTCGCTGTACTGCGTATGGGAGGATTGATTGTTCTAGTCATGTTCATGCATTTGCTACATGTGTTACGCAAGAAAAGGTAGAGGACAGTTCGGGTAAAAAAGAGTAGATGATAAGAATAGGCGTACTATGTGAAATCAGAATAAACGCATACCCCAGTTTTTATCGTTAGTAATATAACTCAATGTATTTCAAAAAAACTACATGCTTAAACCTAATCTCTCCTTGTCTTTAAGAATTTTGTTTATTTACTCCTCTTGTCAACCCCCTAAAAAAAATAAACCCCTCACTACCAAGGTAATGAGGGGTTCTTTCTGTGGTCCCACCTGGGCTCGAACCAGGGACTTGCTGATTATGAGTCAGCTACTCTAACCAGCTGAGTTATAGGACCGGTCGATTTGACTGTAAATTTTGATTGTGGTCCCACCTGGGCTCGAACCAGGGACTTGCTGATTATGAGTCAGCTACTCTAACCAGCTGAGTTATAGGACCAGTCAAATTGACAATTAGAGGTTGCAATATTACTGCGTATTATTGGTTTTTGCAAGAAATAGAATTAAAAAATATTAATTTTATTCCCTTGCCGAACGAAGTCCTCTCTTAGGGTGTAGCCGCTTTTTCCTCTTCCTTCCCTTTCTTTTTTCCCCTTCTTGTGCTCCCTTTCTTTTCTCGTTGGGTGTAGCACAGTTTATTAGCTCTAATAGCTGGTCTTTTTCTCCTATTTTGATAGCATAACAAGGAGATAGATTATTTCCAGCTAATAAAAAAAATAAAAGGAGAGATACCGTTGGTTGCACCTTTCGTTATGGATAATGATCGTTACCAGATATCTGGGGTATTTCTTTGGATGCCCTCCAACAGTTCTCCAACTGCCCTTAGAGAATGCTTGGAAAAAAGGTTGTTTTGTCGAAGAAGGCTCGAAGAGGACTCGAAGGAGACTCTAGGCATTCCTAGTCGAGAACTTAATCATTCTAATCCTCTTCATGTCCGCTATATATAGTGATAAAAAGGTGTTTTGCAGTGTAGGAATTAGGACGAGAGTGACAGCTTAGTCCCTAGAAAAGCGCCAAAATAGTTTTTTTACAGGGATAAGGCTTTTCTTTTTATCAGCAGGAGGATTAATTTTATCCAACAGAAGTCATTGAAGCGTGAAATATAAAAAAAATCCTATCCAAAAAATTGTATTTTTGCAACATGGAGACAAATAGACAAAAGAAGATGGGAGCACTTCTGCAAGGTGACCTAGTAGATATATTACAAGGAGAAGTGCGCAAGAACGGAATAAGCAATTTGATTATTTCAGTTTCTAAAGTACACATTACCTCAGATTTATCAATTGCAAAAGTGTTTTTGAGCATTTTCCCTGCTGAGCGCGGTGGAGAGTTGTTGAAGGCTATTCAATCGAATGCGCCACTAATCAAACACGACCTTGCACAACGAGTGAAAAATCAAATGAGAAAAGTACCTGATTTGCTGTTTTATGTAGACGATAGCTTAGAGTATATCGATCAAATTGACAAAGCATTAAAAGGAGACGAAAACCCAATTGCCAATCCAGATTTATTGGCAAAGAGAAAGAAAAAGTAAAACGTTGAAGATATCATTTTACATAGCCAAACGCTATGCTTTTAGCAAAAGCAAGAGCAAAGCAATTAACGTCATTACTGCAATAGCTTCTGTAGGTATTGTGGTGAGTGCTATGGCGATGTTAATTGTGCTAGCTGTGTTTAGTGGTCTTCGTTCGTTTAGTTTGTCGTTCACCAATGAGTTAGATCCGGAGCTAAAAGCGTTTAGTAAACAGGGAAAAAACTTCGTTGTGGACCAGGCTCAATACGAAAAATTGAGTCAATCCCCTTTATTTTCGGGGGTTGCTCGTGTAGTAGAGGATCGGTTGCTTTTTACCTATAATGAAAAGCAAACCGTTGCTATACTCAAAGGCGTCGATGCTGATTTTCCAAAAGTCAGCCAATTTCCTGAAAAAATAGAGTTGGGCAACTGGATTGAAGCAGACACGGATGAAGTTGTTGTAGGCTTAGGCATGGCGTATTTATTGTCCATGGGGTTATTCGATGTAGAACATAACCTACAAGCGCTATCGATCAAACCGGGTTCTGGTGTAGTCAGTAATCCAGAAGATGCCTTTTTAAACACCTATTTGCATCCTGTTGGAATCTATTCCCTTCGCAATGAAGAACTGGATAGCAAATACGTATTTTGCGATATTAAATTAGCACAACACTTACTCAGCCTTTCTGAAAATGAATACACCAATTTGGAATTTGCCCTCAATAAAGGGGTGAGTGAAAAAGAGGCGATTACCTTTATTCAAGAGGTCATGGGAGATAGCGTGGTGTTAAAAAACCGCATTCAGCTAAACGATAGCTTGTATCGCATGTTGAACACGGAAAATGCAGTGGTGTATTTTATCTTTTTATTGGTGGTGATCATTGCCTTGTTCAACCTAGTTGGGGCCTTACTCATGATCATCCTAGAAAAGAAAACAAACATCAAAACCTTAAATGATTTAGGCGTTTCCCTAAAGCAACTCAAACGCATCTTCTTGTTGCAAGGCCTTATTATTAGTACTGTTGGTGGTCTATTGGGTATTCTACTCGGCATTATTTGCGTGTTGATTCAAGAACATTTTGGATTGATCTTAATCCGCCCGGGATTCGCTTATCCCGTTGAGTTTAATATTAGCGATGTATTCGTCGTATTTTTCTCTATTTTTATTCTTGGATTTATTGCTTCTTACATTGCTTCCTCTCGTGTAAATAAAAAATATTTACACCACTAACCTTCTATACCCTTTTTGCTTTTTTTTCTTTCGAATGTATGCTTCTTACAATCAGTAGGTTGTATTTTATTTATTTTATATCCCTAACATTGGGGAAATTAACTTTTCCGTTGCACACTTTTATAGAATTAACAAATTATGTCGTCTGCGTTTCATAAATTTGTTGTTGGCTGGATTGGATCCAGTAATCAAGAAAAATTGTTTTATTTGAAAAAGAAAAAAATTATGGGCGAGTTTAATGTGAAATACTTAAGCTATATCAGTGAGTTTGCTAATGGGCAAGAAAGTTTAAGTGGAGCTGCACAAGCGTATTTAGCAACCAATGATTATTCAGATCCAGTTGACTGGTTTAAAGCGCATGCTTTGTGTATGTTAGCCTTGCAAACAGGAAAAGAAGGCGCAGTATTTCAAGAACTGTACGAGCAAATTAACGAAGAATCAAACCGCGAGCGCAGTAGTTTTTACCTGAATGACAAGGATTATGCGCTTTGGTTTGACGATGTGGTGTTGTTAAATCAGTTGTTTATCGATAAAGGATATGCAAAGGCGTACACCTTTATGCATGAGCTATACATGAATGCCCGTTACGGGTTTAAAGACGATGAGAAGGCAGCTGCCTATTTGAAACAAGGATTTGAAACGGGAGATCTTACTGCTAAAGCCTTTATGGGGTACAACGTATATTACGGAAATTTAGGTTTTGAACAAGATGTAGCAAAAGGATTGGAGCTCATTCATTCATCCTATGGACCGGGTAATCGCGTCGGTCCTTTATTTGCACTAAATATCGAGTTTCGCGCTTGCGAATCACCTGAAGAAGGAAAAGCCGTATTGGATAAATTCCACGATTTAATTCACTTGGAAAAACGTGGACTATACGTTTTAGCCGATTATTATTTGCGCGAAGGGCAAGATGAAAAAGCAGTGGAAACCTTTTTAGAAGGTATTCAGCACAACAGCGGATATTGTAACTATATGATGGGCTTAATGATTTGCAACACGCGTTTTGCTCCGCTAGGATATGAGATTGAACAAGGATTTCCCTATTTACAAGTTGGATTTGAACACGGCATTGCATATGCTGGTTTTGTCCAAGGATACTATTATTTATACCCAGCAGATCAAAGTGAACCTCAGTTTGAAAAAGCGATACAATCGCTGGAAAAAGCGGCTTTATACGGTTCAAATGAAGCTTTGTTAGAACTGGCTATTTTGTATTTATACCACAACGACTACAAAAACATCGAACAAGGATTAGCGTATCTAGACCGTGCAATTGAAGCAAAATCGACACGTGCGATGAACGAAAAAGCAGTGGCTTTATTGGAACATCAAGAGATAGCACGCGATGTAGAGGGCGCTCAAGCACTCTTACGTCAAGCGATGGAATTAGGGGATGACTATGCTCCTTATCGCTTAGGATATGGCTATCAGTTTGGTGAATTTGGTTCAGAAGAAGAGTACAACAAATGCATTGAATACTACGAAATCGCTGCAGAACGCAACAGCGGATTGGGAATTGAATACGCAGGACGATACTATCGTTACCACGAAAACCCAGAGTTGGACAAAGCTATTGCTTACTATGAAAAAGGCATTGAGCTTTATAATTCCAACTACTGTAAGGTAGAGTTAGCGATGATGTTAGAGCGCGGGTTTGGACTCGAAGAAAATCCAGCAAAAGCAGAACAATACTATTTAGAGGCAATTGAAAACAACTATCCCTATGCGGCAGTTCGCTTGGGGTATATGTATGAAGATGGTTTATTGGGCGAAGCGGATCTTGAAAAAGCAAGATCCTACTTTGAAATGGCTGCCCATGCAGATTTTGCTGAAGGTATCTATCAATTTGCTCGTTGCAACCGCTACGGAATTGGAGGTCCTGAAAATCGTGAATTAGCGTTTGAGCTCTTTGAAAAAGCCCTCGAATACGGCTATCAAGACGCGAATGTCGACTTAGCTTTAGCCTATGAAGAAGGAATGGGAGGAAGAGCGGAAAGTCCCGAAAAAGCTGTAGAATACATGACTGCAGGTGCTGAAATTGGATTCAGCTACGCACAATATAAATTAGGAACTTATTACCTCTATGCTTATGGCATAGAAAAAGATTTGGATCTAGCTAAATACTGGTTGGAAAAAGCCAATGAAAACGGATCTGCACTAGCTATGCTGACCCTAGGAGATTACTATTTATACGGATATGAAGAAGATCAACCATATGACTTAGCTTTCCCTTATTACGAAGCAGCAGAACAACGTGGCTATGTGTCAGAAGGACTGGGCATTTGCTACCAATTTGCCATTGGCGTTGAACGAGATGAGAAAAAAGCATTCCATTTCTATAAAATGGCCGTTGAACGCGGCTATGATGCAGCTTATTTCCGCATGGGAATGTGTTACTACTACGCAATCGGAACGGAAAAAGACTATGTAGAAGCGATGTATTATTTGAGAGAAGTAGCAGATCGTGGAAATATGGAAGCTGCCGCTTATGTAGGCGTTATGCTAGTGAAAGGGGAAGGCGTTGCACAAGAAGCCGTAGAAGGGGTAAGCTATTTAGAAAAAGCTGCGAATAACGGATATGAAATGGCACAATACGAATTAGGTAATTGTTATTTAAAAGGAGAAGGTGTAGAGCAAAATGATGAATTGGCGCTACATTGGTACCAACAAGCTGCAGAAAACGGAAACGAAGATGCACAGAAAATCGTTGGTGGCCCAAGAAAAAGAAGAAGATAATGGACAATAAAAAGAACTATCAGTTCCAAGTTAATATGAAGGGAATGATTGAACTGTTGAGCGAACATATTTATAGTTCGCCAACAGTATTCATTCGCGAATTATTGCAAAACGGCGTGGATGCCGTTACAGTTAGAAAAGGAATTGATGAACAGTTTCAAGGAAAAATAACCTTGTTTTTTGATGAAGATCAGTTGATCTTTCAAGACAATGGCGTTGGATTAACACTCGAAGACATGCACCAGTTCTTGTCGGTTATTGGACAGAGTTCAAAACGAGGAGAATTAGCAGAAAAAGATCTAATCGGTCGCTTTGGTATCGGTTTGCTGTCGTGTTTAGTGGTATCTGAAGAAATTATTGTGGAATCTCGCTCCTTGTATAAGGAAGAATCGGTGCGTTGGATCGGTAGAGCTGACGGTACCTATGACGTTGAAATGATCGACTTGCTTCCTGAGGTTGGAACACGCGTGATCCTACAAGCAAAAAAGAATTGGAGATCCCTGTTTAAAAAAGAAGAAGTCAAACAAAATGTACTGTTTTACGGTAGTGCCCTACCAATTGAAATCAAATTGGTAGAAAATGGGGTGGTTGATGTGCTGTCTGATGGAAAACCGATTTGGTTAAATCCAAAGGCATCCAAAGAGGAACTATTGGCCTATGGGAAAGAAGTTTTTAAAACAAAATTCCTAGATGTATTCCCTATTTCATCAGAAGCAGGTGATATCAAAGGCGTAGCCTTTGTGATACCCAATAAAGTAAATACATCGACCTCCAAAGAGCACAAAATCTTTTTGAAACGCATGTATTTATGCGATCAAGCTACCAATTTATTGCCTGAGTGGACGTCGTTTGTTCGTTGTATCATCAATTCAAATGGGTTACAACCTACGGCATCGCGCGAATCACTGATGAATAATGCCTTGTTAACTGAGGCAAAAAAAGAACTGACAACTTGTTTCAAAGATTACCTGAAACTCTTGTCTGTTTCGAATCTGGAAAAATTAGAACACCTCATTTCCATTCACCATTTGTTTATCAAATCACTAGCGGCTTCCGATAACGAAATTTTAAAATTATTTGAAGACTATTTGCCGTTTGAAACCAATCAAGGAATGTTGCTCTTCAGGGATATTCGTACGAATTATGGCACTATTTTCTATACGCCATCCTTAGATGATTTTAGACAAATTCGCCGTATTGCTGGATCTCAACAAAAACTGGTGATTAACGCGGCTTACAGCTATGAGGCTGATTTAATTCAAAAAATAAAAGCTAGCAACCCTGTGTTAACTATTGAGTTGATCAAGCCTAATGACGTATTAGATAGTTTTGAAGCTGCATCGATTACTGATGACAGCCTAGATGTATTTATCGAAAAGGCAAACAAAATACTAAAACAACAGTATTGTAAAGCAGAAGTCAAGCGCTTTGAACCCCAAGATACAACCGCGATCTATATTGCCAATGAAGAGGCATTGAACAGCAAGAGCATGCAAAACTTATCTCAGAGTTCAAACCCTTTTGCAGCGGCTTTAGGTCATTTTAAAAAACAAGAAGAAGTGTTGCCTACCTTGTGTTTTAATCAACAAAATGAGTTGGTAGCTAAACTGTTGATGATTAAAGATCCTGAACTTTTTGAGGCGTTAATTAACGTGTTATACGTACAAGCGTTGATGTTGGGAGGTTATACGATCAACAAACAAGAGATGGATATCTTTAACCATGCCCTTTATCAATTCGTGATCTTGGGGATGACTAATTTTTTACCTGAATTTTAAGATGCTCCACCGTTTAGAAATACAAAAAATACTGCTGCAAATCCAAGAGGAATACACTGATTCCAAACATTGTATTGCTCAATTGAAACACGCCATTTACTTGGCAGATAAACACGCAGATTTGAGTTGGGGAATTGACTTACGCATGATGTTGATTCGCGAAGAACGCTGCTCTTCCGCTTGTATTGAAAGCCCATTGGCTTTTGCTTGGTTGTTGGAACAAGCGCGTTTGCATCCCGAACAACTATCAGAATCTGAGTTTTTGGAAGAATACGAATGGATGATCTGTTCGGCCTATGGGAATGTGAATATCCCTTTGGAACAAGTATATGCCATTGCCGCAGATTTGGAACAAAAGTTAGAACATTTCAAATTTTCTAAACGAAGCTACTATTATACCATGGCGGGTTTTGCTCAACATCTTGGTGATTATGAGCTCGGGGCCGCATATGTGGTCAAAGCAAGAGAAGAAGCTTTAGACGAAATTTGTGGGGAAGCCGTGGTGTATGACAATGAAATTGAAAGCGCTTCTCGTTTGGGGCAATTTGATCAAGCGATTGATCTAATGCAACAAATGGAGTACAAAAAAATACGCGATTTCTCCTTGCCTTTCGAAACCTATGTTTCCATGGGATATTTTATGGTGCGCTATGGCGATGATCGCGCTGCTTTATATTTAGAAAAGGCCAAAGAAGAGTTTACTCAATTGTCCGAGGTAAACAGTTCCCTCCTCTATGGATTAACGCGTTTAATTTATGCTTTACACCTAATAGGAGATGAAAGTCTGTGGAGTTACTATGAAATTATTGCAGGCTGGGATATTGACGCCGAAGATGACTTAAAACTGATGTTGAGTCGACATATGATGTTCGTCTTAGACCGAAAAGAGAAAAAACAATTAACCCTATCGCCTTCCGTATCCTTCTATCAAGAAGAAGGGTGGTATGATTTACAAGCGCTGTCAAAAGCATATAAAGCAAGCGCGTATGAATGGGCTCAACGCTTCGATAACCGAAACGGAAATACCGCTGCTCAAGACGAAATCAAACGAATGGAAGACGAGAATAAAAGAAAAAAACAGCTATGAATTACAATTTAGAAATCCAAAAAATCCTTTTAAAAGTAGAGGGTTTAAAAAGTTTAGAAGATAAGATTGTCGCACTAAAAGAAGCGATTCAACTTGCGGATCAACACAATGATATCGATTGGGGGTTTGACCTGCGTTTGGACTTAATTCGCCAAGAGCGCAATACCTCGCGTTGTAGTGAGAGTTTTCCAGCTTTTGCATGGATTTTACATACAAGCGATGCCAATGAAGATTATTTCGACGAATCTGAATTCCTTTGGGAGTACAAATGGATGTTTTGCTCAGCATACCGCAGTGCTTTAATTCCGTTAGAGGAAATTGAAAAAATCGGTGAAGACCTGAAACGCCGATTGGAAAAAAATGGGTTCAGTAATCGTGCGTATAACAACGTGATGACTGGCTTAGCTTTTCATTTGCGCGATTATGATTTGGCAAAAAAATACATCGATGCAGCTAATAGTGAGTTGGTAGATGATATGACCAATTGTTCCGCTTGTGAATTAGATACAGAAGTAGAATTATTGTTGTTTCAAGGAAAATTGGAAGAGGCTATCGTGAAAGCACAAGATCTAATCCACAAGAAGTTGACTTGTTATTCGATGCCGTTCCAGACGTTTTGTAGCTTAACCTATTATTCATGGTTAGCAGGGGATACTGCTGGGGCAGAAAAATACTTCGATAAAGCAATTGAAGAGTACGAAGCACATGACCAATACGACAGCTCTGTTGGCTATTCGATGGGCTTGTTGATGTCGTATATGAATGCAATCAATCACCCAGAAACGTGGTCCATATTTGAACGTATCTCCGCTTGGGATATCGAAGCAGAAGACATTCACCGCTACAATTTTGCACGCTATATGTTGCCAATTATGAAGCAAGGCGGAACAAGACAATTGCAACTCTCTCCACAATTGCCGTATTATAAGGAAAGCGGTACCTATAACCTCGAGGAATTATACGTTTACTTTAAACAACAAGCACAAGAATTTGCTTCGCGTTTTGATGCGAGAAATAAGAATGCGAATTATACAACGGAGATTGCTGCGTTGTAATAAAAAAAGCGAATGAAATTTTTCATTGCGGATAAAAAATAAACCAAAGGGGAGCATCAACATGCTCCCCTTTTTTTGTGGTTTGCGTCGTTTTCTTGGAAATAGTTGAATCGTTTAGGGAATTTAATCTTTGATAAAATAATTTCTTATCAAGGATTCTGTGTTGTCTGTAGTTTTATTGTTTTTTTTTATTGATGGGGAAATATTTTATTTGAATAATGTAATTTGGTTACAATAGTTGATTTTTATTATTAAAATTCATATTAATGTATTGAAATAATTAATATTTTGGGTAAATAACTAATAAGATATTATTATGGAGAATACAATCTCAAATACTTTATTTCGCTTTGTCAGTTTGCGAAGCGTTCAAATTCCCGATGCAGAGCATTTACTTCAACGCTACGTTCAAATAGAAAAAGACTTAGTTGGACAAGGCGTTTTCTACGAAGCCATACAGAAACGTCCAGTAGATGCAACTAAATATGAAACTATGCTCAAAGCGGCAGCAAGTTTTAAAGAAGTCATCCCTACAACCAAGGCATTACAAGAAGAGTTTGCTGGTATCCAACCGTTTTCTACTTGGTTGGCGCAAAATAAAGCCACAGCAACCCCAGAAGAAATTAGCAAGAAAGCAGAAGGTATCAAAGCTATTGACACGAAGCAACAAGGAAAACTGTGGAATAATGTTTTTTATCAAGCTACTGTGCAAGACAATTTAGTGCTTAACGATCAAATGATTGAAATTCTCAAGGCAAATGCGTTACTGGAGCAATTGAAGCTCAAGGCAACTAATGATGCGGTTTATGAGAAGGCAACAGCAAGCTTTGTATTACCTGCTGAACTTTTTAACGAGGAGATGATTGAGGATGATAAAGTCCAACCTAAAGTTGCAACAGAGAAACCTAAAATCGTTTTACCCAATCGTTTGATGACTAAGAACATCAATATTTCAAAGGCTAAATTACAAGAGGAACAGCTGACAATTTTACAACAAGATTTAACTGTTTTAGCGGAAGAATACCAAAAAGAGTACCAAAAAGCCTATACCACTGCTCTAGAGGCCTATGAAAAAGAGGTAACACCAATATTTGAAAACCATTATAAGGAACTTGAGGTAGCTCGTAAAAATTACTGTAGCACGGTACCGATGGATAAAAGGGAATATAATCCGCATGATCCCTGTCAACAACCACCTTATGTGCCTATGCCTGTTGTTCCGAAATTCAATTTCAAATTTAAGGAAGAATTATCAGAAAAAGAATTACAAGAAAAATTAGATCCTATTAGTTACCAAACGCTTTTACAAAGTATAGGCTATCAGGAAAAACCAATGAAAATCAATGGTAGGAATTTAAAAACGGAAGAAGCTACCCCTCAGCGCTTATTAGACACTGTAGGTTCCTATGCGAATCTAAATACGTATGTCCAAGCAAATGTGCAAAACAATCAGGCACTATTAACAGGAAATATTGAGGCTTATCAACCCATAAAAAGTATTGGAGGGGTTTTATTTCCAATTAATAATGAAATTATTTCCAACGTATTAGAATATAATGCCTGTGGTACTTTGACCAACCTTCAACGTATGGCTACTATTACTATCAAGCTTCCTGATTCATCTTGGCAAATAGCTACAATTACGGTATCCATTGCAAAAGAAACATTAAAGGAAAGTTATGTATTGGATACTTCTGCTGTAGAACGAAATGGAAATGAAGTTACTTTACATAATGTTGAAGGCTATTCAGCCGCTACTATGTTGGATAGAACTCCATCAACAATGGCATTAGATTTTCAATTCACCAATGGTTGTGTTAAGCGTATGCCTGCCCTTGACATTGCTGCTCGAGTGTGTTATAGGGGAGAACTTGAAGGAATTTGTGGAACGAGTGTTATCGCCCCTGTACCAACTTACCCAAAGAAATTTGGTGTGCGTTTATTAGGAATCGCCGATTATAAAAAAGTAGAACAGACTGTTCATTGTTATATTGAAGGAGAGGTGTCGAATATTGAAAATATCATGGCGAGAGAGTATCGAGAGAAATCGACCCGCCGTTTGAGACGAACAGAAGAAACGACAACTGAAACCACAGAACAGGAAATCGAAGCTTTTACGGATACGGTTACTACGGATCGATTTGAAATGCAAAGTGAAATTGATTCCTTATTACAGAAAAATAAAAGTACGAATGCCTATGTTAATACAGGATATTCGTATGGTCAATTTCACATTGAAGGAGGAGTAGCCCAAGCGAGTAATACCGCCCAAGCAGAGAGTATTCGCCGTTCGGTAACCGAGGCGAAGGAACTAACCTATCAAGCACAAGATCGCGTGGTTAATCGCATCAAAAGCGAACGCATGCAGAAAATGATGGAGGAGTTTGAAGAGAACAACAAACATGGCTTTGATAACCGTAAAGGAGATAAACACGTGGTTGGAGTTTATCGTTGGGTCGATAAGTTGTATAAAAATCAGGTGTATAACTATGGTAAACGCATGATGTTTGAATTCATGATTCCTGAACCCGCCCGTTTACATCTGTTAGCGATGCAAGATGAACAAGAATCAACAACGCTCACGATTAAACAACCGATTGATCCTAGAACACATAGTAATAATGCTATAGCAACAGCAGATCAAATTACTGAAGCAAATGCGCTTTATTGGGCCGCTCAGTATAATGCTGAAATTCCAGTTAAGCCAGGTGACAGTATCACGATTGGAAAAGGTTTTTCTGCTGTTTCAGAAAAAGAAATTAGTCGTATAGAGGTATTTACGATCAATGAAAATTTAGAAATTCCAGATGGTTATCAAGCGCATCATGCTTCTGTGAGTATTAGTGCAACAGATAATGGTTCACCTGAAGAGGGAAAGGGAATGCTAGTAAATGTGGGTAATGGTTCCTTTATGGATAGAACGAAGTTCGCTTTTTTAAATACTAGTGGTTCTTTTTCTGTTTCAAATTTTGTAGGAGAAATTCCTGTATCTATTAATGGAGGAAATTATTTTGCAGGAGCTGTTAATGTTTCGGTTTCATGTAAACTAACAAAAGAAGCCTATAAAAAATGGCAACAGGAGTGTTTTCAAGCGATTATAGAGGCTTATGATTTAGCAGCGAAGGCATATAATGATAAGTTAGCAGCAGAGCAGAATAAAGCCGTAGAAATTAAACACACCAACCCTGGGTTTTACCGTCAAATTGAAAATATAGTCTTGCGCAAAAATTGCATCGCTTATTTGACTCGTTTTAATGATATGGGCAAAAACTTTACGAGTGGAAAAACAATTGCAGATTTTGCCGTACAACAAAATAAGGAGTTAGAAGCTTATGCCAGTTTAGCGAAATTCATGGAACAAGCTTTTGAATGGGAGGCAATTTCTTACAATTTCTATCCTTTTTATTGGGGAAGCAAAGGACATTGGGTGGATTTATATACCTATGACGAAAGTGATGATCCTATTTTTAGAAGCTTTATGCAATCGGGGATGGCTCGTGTTGTGGCAACCGTGCGTCCAGGCTTTGAAGAAGCCGTACAGTTGTATATGAGTACAGGAAAAATATGGAATGGTGGTGAAATACCTGTGATTGGTGATGAGTTGTACTTGTCGTTGATTGATGAGGTACGCCAAGCAGAAACCGTAAAAGAAGGGAAAGCGTGGATTACGCGTATTCCGACTTCATTAACCATTTTACAGGCTAAAAGTGCTGGTCTAGAAGTAGAAAAAGCCTTACCGTGTAATTGTGATGACACAGCAGATTTTGAAGACCCGTCTCAAGTACCTTGTAGTGATGCATTTGTACTCAATGATAATTTAATTGGTGGGGATACAGGAGCTGAACCAGAGCCTGTGAATTAAAAAAACGAAAAAAAGAAGGTTTAATCATGGAGCTGGTACTACCAGCTCCATTAAATAGCAATTGAATGAGTACAGATTCTTTGTTTCCAAAGCATTGGGGATTACAAAACACAACCGAAGAGTTAGCAGAAGGAAACTTTTCTACAATGCCTCTATTTCCAGATGCTTTAGTAGAAAATGAGGCTTCTGCCAATTACTTAAACCCCTTAGTACAAAATTTTGAGTTTTCAACTATTGCTTCATGGGAAATAGCAGATAGTTATTTTTATAAGCTACCACAGCACAACGTAGGTAAGAGCATTCAATGGATTAAAGAACCAGAATGTAGAACAGAAATAGATCCCAAAACAATTTGGGTATATAGAATGCGCAATAACAAAAATGGTTATCAAGAAGGGGAAGATGAGTTAATTTATACGATTAAAATTTACATCTCTACTAATAACGCAAAGTTGAAGAAGTTATATGACTTTATGCAGGATGGTATGGAAGATGATGAGATACTGTTCTTTATGGAGGATAATACAGGTGATTTAAGCGATCAGAGCTTATATGTGCGTTTTGGCAAAAAGATTGATAAGGATTTTTTACTTAAGATGAGTGATAAAAATCTGGATTCCATTGCCCAAAATATGCCTGATTTTAATCGCAATAAGTTACGTGAACTCATCAATACTGGAGAAGTAAAAGCTTCGATAACTCCATTACGAGTTTTATTGCATGGTTTTTTAGAGGTACTCATTTTAACTGGAACAGCTGGATGAATTTTTTTACCTTTCAGAACAGATTGCCTTTCTGTGTGGGCTGTGGAATGGATTAGTTGATTTTGTAGCTGGGACATTTAAGTTTTTAGGGACATTATTACAAGTTCAGTACGACATTGCTAAAAATTTTCAGGCGGTGTTGGAGGCTATAGACGATTTCAGAGAAGCATGGGAAGCGTTTTCGTTTGCAGATTTTTATAAAATTCCATTTCAATTACATCAAGATATGCTTGTTGAACTGTTGGTGTTCTTGGATACATCTGATCGCCGAGAAAACTATAACTTTGATAGAATAGCTTATACAGGTGGTTTTGGTTTTGGCTTTATAGCGTCACTTTTCATACCATTAGCTAACGTTTCTAAAGTAAGTGCTATTGCAAAATTCAGTAAATTTATACCTGAGGAGTTTGTAAGTAGCCTCAATATAGCCAAAGTAAGATCATTAAAAGAGAGTAAAGCTCTAGTAAAATGGCTCGAAGAAGTAGCTGTTTTGCTGAGCAAAAAGGGCGATGAATTGTATCAGGAGCTTAGAGCGCTTTTGAACAAGGTAATAGAATGGATGAAGACCAATAGTAAGCGGTTTGAAAGAAACTCAACAGAGATTCCTAATCTAACAAAATCTGACTTAGACTGGATGGCTACTCGTAGAGTAGGAAATTTAGGAGGTAATGTGTTAAAAGCCTCTCAAATTAGGAAATTGAGAGGTATTTTAAATAAAAAGGGGATTCAGTTAATTGTGGAAGGAGATTCAAAATCTATTACAAAATTATTTAAACCAATAGATAATTTTAAAATATATGATAATTTTATAAGATATATGTACTCGTTTAATCCACCTAAAGTTGGTGGTTTCCACGCACCTACAAAACAGTTTTTTTTGATAAAGAATTCGACAGAACTGATAGCATTTCATGAAATGTCGCATGTAAAACATTTTGAAGAAGTGGGAGAAGTAGCCTATAAAAATTTAAAAGATTTAGATAAAGAGATGTATGTATGGAAACAAATATTGAATAATAGAAGCAAATGGACTAAAGCAGAATTAAATGATGCATTAACATCTATAAACAGATTAAGAGTAAAAAAATATGATTTAGAGCCAATTAAAATTAAATAGATGATATGAAATATACTAATGAAGAGATACTTGTTAAAGCAATAAAAATATTAAAATCATTAAATCCAGATTTTTTCAAAGAAAGTGATATAGAGAGTATATCCTTTAGTAATAAAGATGTTGAAAAAAGCATCAGTGGGGAAAATATCGATACTTGGACTGTAATAATTAAAGAATCAATTTTTGACACATCAGAATTCTTAGTAATTTCTGATGAAACGGGCGAGCCATTATATTATCAGAATTTTAATATGATAATAAGTGAGATTGAAAAAAAATCTGAAGGAGACTATCAGATAAAGAATCTATATTAAATAGTTTGTAAGTAGCCTCAATATAGCCAAAGTTAGAACATTAAAAGAGGGTAAAACTCTAGTAAAATGGCTTGAAGGAGTAGCTGTTTTGCTGAGCAAAAAGGGCGATGAATTGTATCAGGAGCTTAGAACGCTTTTGAACAAGATAATAGAATAGATGAAGAAGAATAGTAAGATCTTTTTGAAGGAATTTTTTTCAATGTGAGAACTTCTTATTTATCCTTTTCTATTAGTACTACGTTTACACACGCGATGTCCCCCTGACGGAAGAAGGAGCGCATCCAACGTTTCTTTTACCCTGTTTTTGACAAGCGTTGATAAACGGATGCGAGGCTTCCTACGTCAGCAGGACATGCGGTGTGGTAAGTCTGCTTTTCTATTTGTTCGTACTAGCATTTTCGTGCTACTTCCCCTCAAATAAATTTACATTTCAATGACGCGATTGGGTTGAATGGCTTGACGTAAATTCATATCATGCGAGACAAGTACAATCGTTCCCTGGTATGTTTTTAGTGCTTGATACAAACTTTCTAGCCCAAAAATATCTAGATTATTGCTAGGTTCATCTAGCAGTAGAACATCAATAGAAGATTGGGAAAGATTCAAACAACAAACGGTTAATCGCAAGCATTCCCCACCACTTAGTTGTACAATTGGTTTGGTCCAACTTTCTGGTCTAAAACCATATTGAAATAAGGTGTTTTTTAAACTAGCTTCATCCAGTAAGTTGTGGTTAAATACTTGGGCTTGTTCCAGTATGGTCTTTTGGTGGTCGAGTAGGGCGTAAAATTGATCCAAGTAAACAAAATTGGCGGTCAATCGTTCAACCACGCCTGTAGTAGGTTGTAGATTTCCTGCTAATAGGTGCAATAATGTTGATTTCCCAGAGCCATTTGCCCCTTCAATTACTAGGCGTTCTCCACTTCGTATTTCTAGATTCAAGGGAGTAGACCAGATAAAATCTGCTGCCACTTCATATTGATAGTTGACTTCTTTTACGTGAAACAACACTTTATTGGGATGTAAGTTCGAAGAGTTGAAGTTCAAATGAAAAGGCTTGACCTGTTCTAATTGGTCTTTTAGCTCCCAAAGCTCTCTTTGTAATTTTTGTTGTTTCTCTACTTGTACTTCCGTGCTTTTTGCACTGCTGTTCTCTGCCGCATTTTTGAGCGTATTGACAACAATTTTAGGTAATCCCCCTTTTTGTTCTGCTTTTTTATGTTGGCCTACTGCTTTCTGTTGCTTTTGAAGCAATTTCTGTTGTTCCGTTTTTACCTGACGCATATCCTTAGAAAGCGTATCAATTCGATGCTGAAGGGAAGATAATTCCTCTTGTTTTTGCATTTTATAAAAGTCGTAATTGCCTTTGTACACTTTTATCCCATGGGTTGTAATTTCAAAGGTGAGCGATTGTCGATTTAACAGTTCGATATCGTGACTTACCAGGAGTACAGTACCTTTGTATTGATCCAAAAAGTCAAATAAAAGCTGACGCGTAGCTTGGTCAATGTGATTCGTTGGCTCATCCAATAAAAGGATATCCGGTTGGTGAATGTGAATGCACGCAAAATACACGCGCATCTGTTGTCCTCCACTCAGTTGATGCATGGGAAGGGTTAAATCCTTTCCTTCTATCTGCCAGTATTGAAGTGCTTGCGCAATATTCTCCTCGATTTGCCAATCATCATCTAGATCGACATAATCCTGTTCCTCTACTGAACCCTGTAAAATGCGGTGCAAAGCCTGCAGTTTTTTAGCTGTTTGTAAGGCCTCTTCTATGGTTTGTCCAGTAAGTTGATTGGTGTTAATCTGAGGTAAATAGTAAGCAGTACCTCCAAGCTGAATTGCTGACAGTGGTGTCGTTGCAATCAGTTTCAACAGCGTACTTTTACCTGTTCCGTTTGCACCAATTAGATTGGCTTTCTCTCCTTTGTTTAGCACCAAATCAACGTGGTCAAATAAAGGTGTTTTATCCGAATGTTCGTAGGATAGATTTTTTATAACGATAGACATAATAATCAAATGTAATTGAATGAGTAATATACTATTGTGGCCCGTATACCACTACTCACGGTATTGGATGTGAAATCACATAATAAATAAGTATTGCGGATCTATGGAAGATAGATGCTATTAGAAAATGTTTGATCCTACAAGTTGGAAATAACTCGTATTACTAAACGAAATACTTATTTATAATTTCATCGGATTATTTATTCGTTAATACTAAGACAAAGATAAAAAAATAAGACAAAAGGAAAAAAAGTTTTGATAATTAGTAGGTTAGAAAAAACTAATCCAAACGAAGTGCAGATGCATTAAATAACCTAAACGCCTTGATATACAGGGAAACACAGGAGCTTAACTCTTGCATTGCTCCATAAAAAAAGAGGATGTCCAGTAGACGATCCTCTTCATTATTAGTTAGAAAAGACTAATTTGTCCTTGCTGTGTATTGTCTTTTATTGCTTTCTTTTTTTCTTTTTTTCCTTCTTTTTCCACCTTTTCTTCTTGAGGTTGAATAGGAGGTAGATCACCCTCAAAAAGATTGAGTGTCTCTTCTTCCTCCTCTTGAGGTTCTATCGTCGAACAAGTAGAACTATCCTCGGGTTCAATGCAAATGGAAGTTTTTGTAACAATACCGTCGAAAATAGGAGTAGTAGGTTGCTGTGCCCAAGAAGGAAGTAAGGCTTCTTCTTGCTTAGGAGTTGTAGGTTCGACTTCTTTCTCTAAAGGTTCTGCTACTTCTGTAGGTTCTGCTGCAATTACTTGTACCACTTCTTCTGTTGTGTCCTGCACTCTATCTTCTGCAATATCATCATGTATTTTTTCTGCAACGATCGCTTGTTGAGGTGGTGATGGATCTAATGTGGTTTCATCCGCTATTACTTCAATAGCTAGGCTGTGGTCCTCTTCCACCGATAGGTGAGTCGGATCTGCTTCTTCTAAAATATCAAAAATGGAATAGTTCTTCACCATAATCTCGTTGATGTCCAATGCAGGATCCAATGTTGGATTATTTTCATCTTCTAATGCATCATCGAGACGGGGATCTAGGCTCTCCGTTTCTAAAATAGTAGCTTCTTCAATGATGATTTCATTGACCCCTAAACTAGGAAATGTCGCTAAAACTGGTGGATTAATTTCCGTCGTATCATTCGCTTGGTTTTCGGTAGTAAAACTCTCTACTTTATTTTCTAGGTCTACCAAAAGGCGTTTGATTTTTTTGATATGCGGATGATCTGCGAATTTCTCTTTTTCGTATACAAGCTCCAAAAGCTTATACATCGTATAGGCTTCATGGTACTTCAAAACGATCGCATGCTTTTTATTGTGATCTAAAATTGAAACTTGCTTCTGAATATTCTTGGCTTTGTCTTCCAGTTTTGCAATCAGATCTTCTTTTATACTAACCAATAAAGCATCCTTTATTGAACGTACAATATAGTCATCTGTTTTTTCAACCATCTGAATAACAGTAAGAAGGACATCATTACTTAATTTGAATTGAATTTTTGTCGTCATTGTAATTATGGGAAAGCCAGTTTAGTCGTATCAAATATTGATAGTTCTACAAAATAATGAAAAAAATATGACTTTACACTGTGTTCGTAAAAACATTTAAAAGGCTTTGTTTCCTAAAAAACCTTGCTTAATTTTAAGGAAGAAATAACGAACATATTGAGACATTTTCCAACTGCTATTGCGTTCAAATATCCGTGGCGCGACTATCAACAAAAAGTACTAGATCAACTAGACAGTCATTTGAATGACGATAAATTACACCTGGTTGCACCACCAGGATCGGGTAAGACTGTTTTGGGGTTAGAAGTAATTCTTCGCCTGAATAAACCAACCTTGGTCTTAGCACCTACGTTGGCGGTAAAAAATCAGTGGATTGATCGTTTTTGTACGTTATTCTTACAAGTTGAGGAAGTTCCAGATTGGATTTCTACCCATCTGGATCAACCAAAGTTTTTGACGGTTTCTACTTATCAGGGATTACACGCTGCTTTTAACTATTTGCGCGAGGACGAAGAAGGCGATGAAGAAGTAATGCTCGAAGAACATACAGTGTATACCAATGCACATGCAGAAGAAGTTATTGCCAAATTGCAGAAAGCTGGTATTCAAACTCTGCTCGTTGATGAGGTACATCACTTGCGTAAAGAGTGGTGGAAGGCATTGGATTTGTTAGACAAAAAACTTAATCCAACTGTTGTGGGACTGACAGCAACCCCTCCCTATGGAGCTACAAATTTCGAATGGCAACGCTATATGGAGTTAGCAGGACCCGTAGATGAGGAAATTGCGATACCTACTTTACTAGAGGTCGGCGACCTATGCCCACATCAAGACCTAATCTATTACAGTCTGCCTCTTGAAGCTGAACGAGAGAAAATACTTGCCCATAAAGCAAATGTATTCAATTGCTATACGACCTATAAGAATAATGAAGTTTTAGTACAAACCCTAAAACAACTCCCTTTTTTACAGCGTCCCCTTGAATATTTAGATTGGATTTACGAAAACTTAACGACCTATGTAGCTTGTTTGGTTTTTATCAAAGAGCAGGATCAATCCCTTGATAAAATACACTTAAAAGTGTTGGGATTAACCCAAGATGAACTGCCACCTTTGGATTTGGTATGGTTTGAAAAAACGCTTCACTTTTATTGTTTTTCTGGGCTTGATTTTTTTGTAGAAGTTGATGGATACGAGGCTTTTAGAGCAGAATTGCTCCAGGAGTTAAAAAAGAGTGGATTAACCGCTTATCGACAAGTACAACTAGTAGAAGACCATAAGGGAGATGATGCGCTACTCTCTAGTTTGAGTAAGCTCGAGAGCATTGCTCAAATTGTCGATTTTGAATTTGGAGTGCTTGGCGGATCTTTGCGAATGGCTATCTTGACGGATTATATTCAAAAAGAATACTACAGCACCACACTAGCACCACCTACAATTTTGACGAAATTAGGAGTCTTATCCATTTTTGAAATCCTGAGACGTAAGAAACTTAAGACTTGTTCCCTTGCTGTTCTAACGGGCTCTGTCGTATTGATTCCTCTTGCTTGTTTGGAGGCTTTGCAGCAAAAAGGCGGTTCATTCGCCTATACTCCTTTAGCTTATGATGAATGCTATGTAGCATTGCATCCTACCTTGGCGCAAAAAGCACAGGTGGTACATTGGGTGACTCAGCTTGTAGAGGAGGGGAGGATTCATGTTTTAATTGGCACTAAAGCATTACTCGGCGAAGGATGGGATGCGCCAGCGATTAATTCTTTAGTCATGGCAAGTTCAATCGGAGCGTATATCACTTCTAACCAAGTACGGGGACGTGCCTTTCGCATTAATCCAAAAGACCCCAATAAAACGGCCAATATATGGCATTTAGCCTGTATTGATGAGTATGCCGATAAAGGAGGAAAAGATTGGGACATCATCCACAAAAGATTCCAAACTTTTGTCGGAATCTCTGCTAGCCATGATAAAGAAAAGGTATATATATCTAATGGAGTAGGGCGATTACAAGAGATAAATTTCAAACAGAAATTCAATCAAGCTGATGTAGAAACCCAAAATAAACGCACACTTCTATTCGCTCAACAACGAAGTGAAATCAAAGAAAAGTGGTTAAGCGCGATTGAGAAAGGAAGCCATTTAGCTGAGGGAGTACGTGTGTTGTATTCCTCCCCTAAAGAAAGAAGAGAACTCAAAAAAGCCAAGCAATTTTATACCAATAAAACTGTGGCATCTGTATTGTTTAGCCTTGTTTGTTCCGCTATTTTATTTTTTGTATATCAGCTCATCGGCTTGGGTCAAGGCGTCTTATTGCACGGTTTGAGCTTGTGGTCTTTAGGCTATTGGCTTTTTCAAACATTTATATTGGGCTTGGGCATGCGTTTCGGATGGAAGGGATGGAAGTACTATAAGATGTATCGCAAGTTTGGGGATATCCGTCAAGACGTGCACCAAATTGGCGAAGCACTGTGCAACACCTTATGTCATTTTGACTTGTTATCTACCCCTCGAGCCTCCATACAGATCGTGAGTAACTTGGAATTTGGCGGAGGTGTTTTTTGTTCTTTAGCTGGAGCTACCCTACGCGAGAGCCATATCTTTGCCTCTTGCATGAAAGAAATACTTTCGCCAATTGAAAATCCGCGCTACGTCATAGAACGTAAAACGCTATTGCCAATTCAAGATAGCGAGTCAGATTATCATGCAGTGCCTGAGTGTATCGGAGTGAATAGGGCTCGCGTTAATCACTTCGCACAGCAATGGTCACGTCGAGTAGGGAAAAATAGAATTGTTTATACCCGAACACCTGAAGGAAGAAAAGAACTACTACACGCACGTACCTTCGCCTTGGTCAATCAACTACATGAACCCAACGTGAAACAAGAACACCAGTGGCTCTAATACAAACGTCCCTTGTATGTACATACAAGGGACGTTAACTAACTAATCAATTAAAATGGGTCATCACGCCACTTTATATAAAAGTGTTTAGACTTATAAGTTTCGGTGAAGAAGAGTATAAGTCAAACAGACTTTCCTGAACATATACTTTTTATTAAAGTAAAACAGCGCAATATTGTTTGCATTATTCCTTATTAGTAGGGCCTGTGTTGGGTTTGTTACAATTGAAGTTGTTTTTTTCTGTTAAATTTTTCTTTAACAGTTGAAGCGAATTTTGATCACATTTGTTTTGCCCTTAGTAAACTATTTGCTACTCCTACTTTTTTCTTCAAAGTTGGCTTCTTTGATGTTCTTTTTGTTTGAACTATCTCCAAAAGTATAAGTTGCTGCAAGGGTTAATCTTCTGCTGTTCCACGTATTGCTGAAGGTTTGTATATTGTCTGTGAAATAAGAGGTGCCACTTGATTTACCCGTGTTGAATACGTCCGATAACGTCAAACTTAGATTTAATTTTTTGTTGAGTAAATTCGCTTTTACCCCTGTTGATAGGGATTGATACTTTCCATAACTCGTATTGTCTTCTTTATGTGGCACTTGATGATACCAATTTAAAAATAGACTCAGGGTTTTAGCTTGGTTTACTGTAAAAGTATTTTGTGAATAATAGCTGAATCCAATGCCTTTTTGAGCAACGTGATTCGCTAATTTATTGCGGTAGTACGCGTCTGATAGATACGCATCTAATCCTGTACTCGTTTGCCACCATCCCGTTATTTTTTCACTGTAAGACACATTTAATCCATAGGTGTCATTGTTGAGAATGTTGTAATACGTACTGATGAAAACATCGTTTTCCATGGTAGAATATTGATCAAATGAATTTGTGCTATGGTAGTAGTTTAAACTCACCGATAGGGCACCGTGAAATAAATAGCTTAACTCGTAATTATCGGTAAAGGAAGGGTCTAATTCGGGGTTTCCAGCGTTGTACGAATAGCTATTCGCATAGTAGCGGAAAGGATTCAAAATACTAGAATACGGGCGGTTGATACGTTTGGAATAGCTGAGGTTAAACGCGTGATTTTCATTGGGGGTATAAGAAATATAAGCCGTTGGAAACCATTTGTTGTACGACTTTTTGAATTTCTCATTTGTGTCTACTAAATGACCTTCAACTTCGGTTTGCTCAAATCTCAAACCTCCTTTTACACTCCATTTATCGTTTATTTTTTTGTGTATACTCAAATATCCCGCATAATTGTCTTCCTGATAATTAAAGCGATTGCTGCGTGTAGTGTCATAGACGAATTGCCCTTCCGCTCCGTTGTAATATAAGATTTTGGAACGGTTGTCGTAGTTGGAATATTTCCCCCCAAACTCAACATCCGCCCAGGGTAATTTAAACATAAGATCTGCTGTAGCACTCCAAATCTGATAGTTTAAATCGTTGGTGAAATAGGTCGATCTCCTGTAGTTACTCGGAGTGTTGTGCTCATCCATTGTCGTTTTCTCCTCCGGTACAGTGGTAAAATAATTAATCCCCAAAGACAATTTACTCCCTAAAGTGTCTAGGTTATGATCGTAAAAAGTATTGAATGTGTGATATATATTGTCAGAAGTTACTTTTGTTAATGAGTTAATTATAGAATCTGTTGTTTGTTGGGCAACAGAAATATACTTCGAAATATTGTTGTTTTTTGTTTCTGTTTTGTACTTCGATAAGTCATAGGTCAAACCAATTACTCCGTTTTTTGACAGTTGATAATTCGTGGTTAAGTTTAATCCACCAGCAGTATAATCTCCCGTTGGATCGCCATAAGCATCTAAGATACGGTTCTCGTCTCGGTAAGCATAAGTGTTTTTATTGCCATATTTCCCTTTGTTGCCATTTGCTTTCAACATCATATTCCATTTTTTGTTTTGATAGTTTAAGCTAGCATTAGTTGAGGCAAAATTGAAGTTGTTGTAACTATATGAACTGCTGATTGAACCATATAGGCCTAGCGATTTGTTTTTCTTCAATACAATGTTGATCAAACCGCTATTCCCACTCGCCTCATATTTTGCAGGGGGATTGGTAATGACTTCGATTTTTTCAATATCGTCTGAACGCAATGTCTTTAAGTAATTCGTTAAAGCATCCCCTTGAAGATGAACAATTTTATCGTCAATCATCACGGTTACATTGCTTTTGCCAACAATGCTAATCTTGTCGTTTTGAACTTTAATTAGGGGAGTATTAGTCAAGGCTTCCATCGCATCCATCCCTTGGGAGGCAATGCTATTGGCAGTATTGAAAACCAAACGGTCCGCTTTGCGCTCAACGAGTTTCTTTTCCGCTTGAAGGACAATCTCCCCTAATTGCGTAGTCGATTCCGTTGTGATTTCCCCTAAGTCTAGATCGTTTTCCAGGATAATGTCTTTGGTGTAAAGCAATTGCCCCAAGTAATGAATATTGAGCTTGTACGAGTCAGAAGGTAGATTCGTGAGTTGAAAGTCTCCAGTTTCAGAGGTAAATCCTTGTTGGGCAAGCTGATTATTCGACCCTTTGAGCAGGTGTATTTCCGCAAAGTCTATGGGCTGATTTTCTTGGTTGAGTACTTTTCCCTTTAAGCTATTTTGTGCTTGTAGCGCGACAATACCACATAAAAACATCATAAATAGTGTAAGTTTCTTTTTCATAAGGTTTGAGTTAAAACCTACTTATTAACAGTGTTGATAAGGTTGTTAACAAGTAGGGTTATTTCTGTTTGTAACTGAGTTGATTCTCATTAGTAGCAAGAGTAATGGTTTTGTTACCACTATTTTATAATTGTTAATAACTTTTGTATGCACAAGCTGTAAATGCCTTTTATACGACTCTATATTTACTCTTATTAACATAGTTATAAACAATGCTATTTACTTTCTGTTGATAATTTCTTTGTTGCTCCCTTGACGTTCGCTTACCTTTATTTTTGAATTTCCAAAGCTGAAGCTCAACCCCAATGTAAAATAGCGGTTGTCGCTGTACATATCATAGTCTTGCTTAACGCCATCCGACGTTGCTGCCGCTCTCAAGTTGGAAGTTCTAAATATATCGTGCATATAGGCAGATAGATTTAATTTTTTGTCTAACATGGCGTATTTCATTCCCAGGTTTAATCCGTGCATCGGTTTGAGCTTCCAGTTTCCGTTGTTTAATTTGGATTGATAAAAATAATCTACTTGGGCCTGAAGCGTTTTGTCAGCATTTAGATGGATCGTATTGTTCGAGTTGAAGTAATACCCCATACCATTGCTTGTCTTTAGGTCAATAGGCAGTATTAATTTAGTGCTGTTGTAAAATACACTTACCGTGTTTTGTGCATTCAACCAGTACCAGGCGTCGTGAATATGTGAAAGGCTTAGGTTGTAGTTTTCCGCATCAAAGACATTAGCCTGTTGTAAAATTTGGATATTGTTGACTTTGTCAATGGTAGCGAATTGCGTCGCTAAATCTTTCACTTTCGAATAAGAAGCGTTGATAAACAGCTTGTTTTTTAGGGTATACCCCATGGTTATTGCATTGGTGAAGGTCGGTCTTAACGAGGGATCTCCTGTTACGTAGTTGTACTCGTTCACATACCATCTAAACGGATTTAATTGCCAAAAGGAAGGACGATTAATGCGGCGGTTAGCGGTAAGGGAAAAGGTGTGGTCAGCATGCATTTTGTACTGAATATATACACTAGGGAAAAGCTCTGTATAGCTGGTCTTTTCTTTAGATTGATGGGCAGCAGATTCACCAACCGTTTG
Organism: Myroides sp. NP-2; assembly: GCF_014145665.1. Lineage (GTDB taxonomy): Bacteria > Bacteroidota > Bacteroidia > Flavobacteriales > Flavobacteriaceae > Flavobacterium. The sequence continues at coordinate 186,703 of NZ_JACHTD010000001.1, forward strand.
TGTGCTTTCTAAGCGCAAACCCACTTGGGCTTCCCATCGCTCAGCAAATGATTTTGAAGCACTAATATAGGCTGCTTGAATATTCTCCCTGTATACGAAGTGATCGGCTTGGATGATTTCTCTTGTGGTTGATCCTGCATGGGTATTAAACGAATTGGCGTTGTTGATTGTTTGTACATAACTCACTTTGGCTCCATAGCTGAGGTTGACAAAAGATAACGGCTGTTCTACGTCCAGTTTAGCGCTGTAATTATCGATGGTTTGATCGCCATCTGTTTGAGAATATTGATCTTTGTTAACAACGTTATCAACAGCTGTTGTTTTTGTGTTGAAAACTCGATTTTTTTGTGTTGAATAGTTAAAGTAATCCAAGTCTAAGTTGAGTTTAGTTCCCACTGTATCAAAGGAATGATTAAAATTTAAATTGACTGCGTGATTGTTGAAATCTGGCGTCGATTTTCCCTTCGTTTCTATGTTTTTAATTAAGTTATCAACAAGGTTATACACATGTGTTTGATTTTTGTCCTCTGTATCCTGTTTGTACGTATTGCCCCTGTATTGAACCCCAAATCCCGTTGCTGGAGTTGCTCGGTAATCCAATTGGAACGTACCCGATAAATCCTCTTTTTTCTTCGTTTCGCGAAATACCGTTCTCCATGTTTCAGTAGGGTAGTGTAAATCCATTTTTCCAATTTCTTGGTTGTAACCCGTGCTGGCGTTAATGGATGCGGCAAGAGATACTTTGTTCTTGCTGTAGTTGAATACATTGCTGAACTTGTAGGTTGCCTTGTCAGCCGTTTCAAATCCAGTGCTAATTTGATTGTTCCAGGCGTTGTGTTTGCCTTCTTTTAGCACGATATTGATTAATCCACTATTGCCACTTGCTTCGTATTTGGCTGGGGGCGTTGTGATAACCTCTATTTTTTTTATCGTTTCTGACGGTATGGTGCTCAAGTAATTGATCAGATCTTCTCCCGTAAGGGGGAGGAGTTTATTGTTGACCATGACCTGCATACTGCTTTTTCCAATCTGGGCAACCTGATCTTTATCTACTTTTAGCCCAGGTGTAAGTCGCAATACCTCTTTGGCATTGCTGTTGTTCGCGTGTACCGATTGTTCTATATTAAACACCGTACGGTCAATTTTGTGCTCCACTAATTTGGCTTGTGTCGTCACAACAATTTCGTCTAATTGTTGGTCACTTTGGATGACAATAGGCTCTAATTGATGATCTGCCTGAATAGACAGTGTAGTTTCGTATTGCTTTATGCCTAGTACTTGAATGCGCAATATATACGTATCCGATGCTATGGCATCAAGAACGAAAGTCCCTTCAGCATCTGTATAGGTGTGTTGGATCAGTTGATTCTGTGCATTCAATAAAAGAACTTCAGCAAAGTCAAGGGGTTGATGAGTTGAATCCAAAAGTGATCCAGATAGCTTTGATTGTGCTTGGCTTAAAAAAGAAAGCAGTAAAATGAAAAAGGTGATTAGTTTAGTTTTCATCGATTAATTAATTTGCTAGATGAAGGACTAAAGTTGTGCCAGGAAAAAAATAGTGTTGTAGTGTGTTGAAAAAGAATCAGTTATTTTTTTGATTTAGCTAAGGAGTGTTCGATAGTGAACAGTAAAAGGATAAAATTGAACACAAAAAAAACTGCTTTTGGGGAAAGCAGTTTTTCGTTAAGCATATATGAATTTTTGAATTTCAGTTTTCAGCGTATTCATTTTAAGCTTGACATTGATTTTGTTGTTTATGTTACCCAAAGGTACGATAAAGTTTAATAAAATGGAACTAAAATATAATAAAGTGTTACCTTTGTGATAGATAATTTATTAAACTCAAGGTTTATTATGCAAACACCAACACAAAAATGTAAAATTCAATCGGAAAAAATGCGTTCAAGAAGAAAAGAATTAGGATTTTCTCAGGAATATGTAGCTATGAAGCTTAATATTTCACAAAAGGCATATTCTGATATTGAGAGTGGAAAGACAAAATTAAAAAATGATGTTTTAAATGAGATCGCTGTGATTTTAGAAATATCTCCTTTTGAAATTTGTCCGATTGCCTGTGATTGTACTTCTGATTTGCAAACGAAGCATGGCAAATTAATTCAATATCTCCAAGAGAAGGATGTCAACTTCCCAGAAGAGTTAATATAAGTGGCGTGCAATATAATCTGAACCTATTGATTTTATATAGTTTAAACAAAGAGGTCTTCCGCAGGAAGACCTCTTTGTTTCGATATAAGGGTTAGATATTCCATTGTAAAAGACTTGCTCCCCAGGAGAATCCTGCACCAAAAGCAGTTAGTAAGAGTAAATCGCCTTTTTTAATTTGATTTTTATACTCCCAAATACAAAGCGGAATAGTAGCTGCAATCGTATTGCCGGAATAGGTAATATTGTTTAAGGCTTTTGTTTCCTCAATTCCCAATTCTTTTCCTACGGCATCTATAATTCGCTTATTGGCTTGATGAGCAACCAACCAATTGACATCCTCTACAGTTAAGCCGTTTTTGTCCAAAAGTGATTGACAGGCTTGACTCATCGCCGTTACTGCATTTTTGAAAACTACTTTTCCATCTTGCTTTAAGTAGCGATGATCGGCATTCCAATGCTCCCCATCATAAGGATAACGCGAGCCTCCTCCTTTGATATTTAAGTACTCTATTCCCTTGCCATCACTGAGCAATAAAGCATCTAGCACCCCAGTTTCTCGTGAGGGCTCAAGCCATACTGCCCCAGCGCCATCGCCAAATAAAATATTGGTCGAACGGTCTTTGCTATCGACGTACGAACTGATTTTGTCTGCTCCAACGATGACAACATTCTTGTATCGGCCTGTCTCCACTAAAGCAGCTCCCATATCTAAAGCGTATAAAAAACCAGAACAAGCCGCATTCATATCAAAAGCCCATACATTGGTTAAATTTAATTTATCACATATGATATTTGCCGTTGATGGCATTGGCATATCCGGAGACGAGGTGGCAACCAATAAGGCATCAATCGTCTTCAAGTCTTTTTGATACGTTTCGCACAGCTCTCTTATCGCCTCAACAGCCATATCTGATGTCGCTAGACCATCTTCTAATATACGTCGCTCTTTGATCCCTGTTCTTTTCATGATCCATTCGTCAGATGTGTCTGATAAACGTTCTAAATCAGCATTGGTGCGTTTGTTTTTCGGTAGATATCCCCCAATGGCTGTTATTTGAGCATAGTGTTGTTTGTTTCTCAACATTTTTGTTAGTTTTGCGTCTTATATGCAAATAATAAATAATTCTTTTGTAAAGGGGTTGTTCCCATATAAAAGACTCAAATCTCGCTTTTTTTGCGAAAATATCAGTGGTTAAATAAACGGAACAAGTTGTCAAAAAGACGCAATTAATTTTACTAAATGTTAATTTGTTAACTTAAATTCGCGAGGTGACACACCGGTGCTGTTTTTGAAAAATTTACTGAAGAGCGCAACATCCTGAAAATTTAATTCATTGGCCACTTGTGTGATGGTATTATTGGGATTTTTTAGCAATATTTTGGCCTCCAATACAATGGTTTCTACAATGATATCTTTAGGGGCTTTGCCAAATACATCCGCAATAATTTTAGTCAGGTGCTTTCTGCTGATAAACATGTGATCTGCATAAAATTGTACACTTCTCTCTTTTTTATAATGCGTGGAAACAAGTAAGAGGAAGTTCTTGGTCAATTCTTCTTTTCGCAATGTCTTTTTTTCTGTTTTTGCCAAAACCCGCTTGTTGTAAAAGTGACCTAGCTCATACATCAGTATAGAGAAATGATGTAAAATCAGTTGATGCGTAAACATATTGTCTTGGGCAAAAACTAATTTGTTCAGTCGCTTCAAATGGTACTTTATCTCTTTGATGATGTAGTTGTTTAACGGCATTATCTTGGGATATTGGGAGGAGAAAAACTGGATGAGATTGTTGGACTTTAAGTGAAATCCAGCATCTAAAAACAACTCGCCACTGGCAAAAAACGCCTGTACGCTGAAGTCTTTCGTGTATTGAATAATCTCAAAAAACTGCTGTGGTAACACCACGAGAATATCGTTCTTTTTTACCTTAGTTGGTTCTAAATTGACCGTAATCTCACATTCTCCCGAAGTGATGAGAATCAATCCGAAGGAGGCGAATTTATACGGTTTTCCAATCACAAAATACTGACTGTGTTTTGGCCCAATCTCTACAACAGCCAATCGCTTATCTACAATAAAACGCTCATATCGGTTTAGGATATCAGCAATAGAGTAGGATTGTATATAATTATTTTTCACAATAAGACAACATAGTTAAAGGGATAAAAATAAGAAGTCCTACCCACAAAAAAGTTGTTTTAGATTAAGAAAAAAAAAATAGAGTAGAAAAAATATGCTACTCTATTTTCGTTTATTTTAGTTCGTTCTAGGATTGAACTCCTAGTGATGATCACTGAAATTGTGATTCGGTTCGTAGTCTGCTTCCATTTCTGCCTGATAATCTACGTTATCTCTTTTGCCAAATCGCTGTCCGATTTTATCAAAAATAGAGTAGATAATAGGTACAATAACCAAGGTTAAGAGGAGGGAGGAAAGTAGTCCCCCAATAATTACAACGGCTAATCCATTGTTCATTTCAGCACCAGCACCACTGGCAAGTGCAATAGGCACCATTCCAATCACCATGGCGATTGTCGTCATTAAAATTGGACGTAAACGCGCGTGATTTGCCGCAATAAGTGCATCGTGCACACTGTCTCCAGCTTCGACGCGATGGTTGGCAAAGTCAACCAGTAAAATAGCATTCTTACACACCAAACCAATTAACATGATAATACCTAGAATAGTAAAAATATTCAGGGAGATGTTCGCGATCGCAAGTGCAAGTAAAGCACCAATAAAGGAAAGTGGAACAGAGAAAATAACAATGAACGGCTTGGAAAAACTGTCGTATAACGCAACCATAACCAAGTAAACCAAAATAATAGCCGCCAATAAAGCAACTCCCAAAGTACCAAAACCTTCCTCTTGATCTTCCATGGTCCCTGTCCATTGATATTTTACCCCTGGTTTTAAGGTCAACTGATCAAATTGAGGTAACCACTCTTCGGCAATCGCACCTGGTGAACGACCTATCGTTTGTGATTTGATCGTTACCGACGGACTCTTATCTCTTCGTTCCAAGATAGACGGACCTGAGCTGTAATTTACCGTAGCAAATTGCGCTAACTTCACATCTTGTCCTTGGTTGTTCTTAAAGTTGATCGTTTTTACATCGTCAATCGTTGTACGAGCGTATTCCTGAAAGCGTATGTTGATGTCGTATTCGTATTCACCTGCTCTATACTTCCCATCTGTATTACCATTAAACGCCGTTTGCATCGTCATCCCTACGGTATACATGTCCAATCCAAGTGCCGCCATTTTATCGCGATCTACTTGTACATTGATCTCAGGACTTCCTGTTTCTGTTGTTAATTTGGTTTCCATCGTACCCGGAATTTGATCCAATAACGCTTTGGCTTGAATCGCAAAATCCATGGCATCATCTAAGTTAGATCCCGTAATTGTTAGTGCTAAAGGCGCTTCTTCTGCACCAATTAAACCTACAGGAACCGTTTTTACTTTTACCCCTACCATCAAGGGTGCAAGCTCATTTTTTAATTTTGCAGCATAGACGAAAGAACTCTCACTGCGCTGTTTCTTATCCGTTAAGATGACGTGAATCTCCGATTTATACTTCGTCGCTTGGCTTCCGCCATAACCCTCAGATGATTGTCCAACCGTAGTAATCATATCAACTACTTCTGATTTTGTGCGCAAAAAAGCCTCTGCCTTTTGCGTCATGCGATTGGTCTGTTGTACCGATGCATCTTTGTCTAGTTCTAACTGAACTAAAAATTCTCCTTTATCCGTTTTGGGGAAGAATTCTCCTCCAACATAACCAAAAACGGGAAGTAAGAGTGATCCGAAAAAGGCTACTGCTACAACAATCAACACAATAACAGTGTTTTTGGTCGACTTTAACGACCATACTAATAGACCTGAAATACTATGGGTAAAAGAGGTTAATCCTTTTTCAAATCCATGCAATATTCTTCCAAAGAAAGAGCTAGGATGAATCACCTCAATCTTTCCATATCTTGAGAATAACCACGGTACAATGGTAAAGGATACCAATAATGACAATAGGGTGGCTATAATTACTGTTACACAGAATTGCTTGATAATGTTTGGTACCAATCCCGAAGACATGGCAATGGGTAAGAACACCACCACAATGACCAAGGTAATCGCTGTTACGGTAAAACCAATTTCCTTCGCTCCGTCATAGGAGGCGCGTATCTTGTTTTTCCCCATCTCCATGTGACGGTGAATGTTTTCAATGACCACAATAGCGTCATCTACTAAAATCCCAACCACTAAGGATAGAGCGAGTAAACTCAACAAGTTTAGGGAATAGCCCAAGAGGTAGATACCGATAAAGGTAGCAACTAACGATAGCGGTATGGCTACCATTACAATTAGGGCATTTCTAAAACTGTGCAAGAAAAATAGCATCACAAAAGCAACCAATACAATCGCGAGGAACAAGTCAAACATAACGGCATTCGCCGCCTCTAATGTAAATTGGGAAGAATCGTTGGCCGTTTTAATGTTCAGTTGAATGTCCGCATAGTTTTGCTCAACCTCGGCAATAGCTTTTTGCGTCAATTCACTTACCGTCACCGCATTGGCGTCAGACTGTTTAATCACCTGCATCAAAATGGTCGACTGCTGATTTAAACGCGCGATTTTCTCTACTTCTTTAATGCCATCTTGTACGTCAGCAATATCGCGTAGGCGAATGTCAATACCTTGCTGAGAAGCGATAACTAAGTTTCGCATTTCTTCAATGTCTTTGTACTTCCCAGCTAAGCGAATCAGTGTTTGCTTGTCTTGGGACTTTACGCTCCCCGTGGGGAAGTCTAAGTTGGCACTCAAAACTGCTTGTTGTACCATAGGGACACTCAAGCCATATGCTTCAATCTTCTTGGGATCAAGTAAAACTTGAATTTCTCTCTCTTCACCCCCTACTAATTCCACTTTTGCAACACCAGCTACACGTGAAAAAATCGGTTGGATTTTCTTGTCTAATAAATCGTAAAGCTCTTTTTCTGTCAGGTTACTCGTTACACTCAGCGTCATGATGGGCAAATCACTCAGTGAGTATTTCTGTAAAGATGGTGGATCAACGTCTTTGGGTAAATCTTTGAGAATGGCGTTGATCTTGCGCTGAGCATCGTTGAGCGATAAGTCGACATTTGCTTCTGAGGTCAAGTAAATCATGACCGTCGACAAGCTCTCAAACGATAACGCCTCTACTTTCTTTACGTTTTCTAAGGAGGCAACTGCATCTTCGATTTTCTTGGTGACCGTATTTTCTATTTCCGAAGGAGATGCTCCTGGATATACGGTGGCAACCGTAATTACGTTTACTTCAAATTTTGGAATAAGCTCGTAACTGAGGTTTTTATAACTAAAAATACCTCCGAGAATTAATGCAATAAATAGTACAATAATGATACTCGGACGTTTTATGGATATTTCGGCTATTTTCATATGTCAATCCTCTCTTTTAGGATGTTATTTAATAATAGATACAGGTGCTTGATCAGTTAAGTTGATTTGTCCGGAGATAATGATAAGCTCTCCTTCTTTTAATCCGTCGAGGATTTCAACAAAATCTCCGAGATTTCTACCCGATACCACTTGTGTAGCAACTGCTTTATTATCAATGATGCGATAAATTAAATTGGAACTTACACTACCTACAAAGGCATCACGAGGAACAAGCAGTAGAGGTGTATCCTGATTTTTATCTGCATCAAAATATGCCGAGCCATACATTCCCGCACGCAATTGCTTGTCTTTGCCATTGGTCAGTAATAAATCTACAGGGTAGTTTAATGCAGCGTCTGCTTTAGGTGCGATAAACGTTACTTTACCCTCAAAAGTTTCATTGGGAAACACACTTGCTTTTACAGGGATAAGATCTCCTTCCTTTAAATTGGCTACATGACTTTCGTCTACGTTCACTCGTAGTTTTAACTGATTGACATTGACAAGATCGAAAAGAGGGGCGCCTGGTGCAACAAAGCTTCCTTGTTCGACGTGTTTTTTGTTGATAACACCGTCAATGGGTGCTTTAATATTAGCGTCAGCAGCGGTGATTTGTGCTGATTTTAAATTGGCTTCTGCGTTTTTGAGCATGAGTTTTACCTGATCCAATTGTTGTTGGGTCACTCCCCCTGTGGTAAAGGCACTTTCAAATCGCGCTACATCCGCTTTGGCAGTGGCATAAGCCGCTTCTGCATTGCGAATTTGAACGTTGATCTGATCGCTATTGACAAGTGCTAAAGTTTGCCCTTTGCGCACACTAGCTCCTTCCTCTACCAACAGACGTACTACGCGTCCTGGTGTTTCCGCTGCAATCGTTACTTCTTGAAAAGGAACAAAGTTTCCATTGGCCTTATAGGTAGCGTCAACGATCTGTACTTTCGCTTGCTCCGCACGTACAGCTATCGTCGCATCCTGCTGGGCAACAAGAGCTGTTTCCGCATCATTCTGAGTCTTGTTTCGCTCTAGTATATAGATGGTCCCGCCAATTAAAGCAACTAGGACTAACGCTGTTATTATTTTTTTCATGGTTGTTTGAGATTAGATGAAGAATTAGTTTAGTAAGGTTTTTAGCTCTCCTTGAGATTTAATAATTTGAATTTCAGCTAGTTTGAAATCGAGAAGAGAAGTTGTGTAATTATTCTCCGCTTCGGTATAAGCATTTTCCGCATTGAGTAGATCAGTCAAAGTAGCCAATCCATGTTGATAGTTGTTCTGCATATTGGTCAATATACTCTTCGCTAGTTCTACGTTTTCTTTCTGAATGTTAATCGTGATTAATGCATTTTCAATTGACTTTTGCGCGTTTGCAAAGTCTAAATGCAAGGCTTGTTTGGTATCGTCCAATTCAATTGCTAGCTTTTCAATCTCTATTTTGGCTTGTTTTACTTTTGATTTTGTTTCAAAACCATTGAAAATAGGTAGCTTAAGCGAGATTCCTACGGCAGATGCACTCGTCCAAAATACACCGTCATTCGGCTTTGCCCCCCACGGAAACTTATCCCCCATACCTTGATAACCAAACGTACCAAAAGCTGATAAGCTAGGATAGTAATCTGCCTGTATTGACTTCAGCTTATAGGTTAAGAGCTCTTTTTGTTTCTCTAACAAGTATACTTCCGTGCGATGATCAATTTTATTTTCAGCCAATACTACGCTTTCATCAATAGTAAAGGTATTGTCAGGCAACTGAATGGGGGTGTCTAAATCCATTCCCATAAAGAACTTTAAAGCATTTTGCTGTAGTTCTACTGCGTTGATTAACTGTTGTTTAGTTGCTTTTAGATTGCTTAGGCTTACTTTTGTTCGATCCAAATCAATCTGTGTTGCCAAACCGTTGCTGTGCAAATCCTCGATGATCGATTTGATGCGTGTCGTACTCGTAATGGTTGTCTCTAAAGTCTGTAGCATCGCTTTAGATTGAAAAACTTGATAGTACGTTGAAGCAACTTTTTCAATGATTTGTTCATCTGTCAACTCCTTGTTGATCACATAGAATTCTTTGGCAGAACGCGCCGCTTTTAATCCCATGAAAACTGCCTGATTAAACAATATTTGAGAAGCAGTAGCCGTAATTTGGGAGTTCCACTTCAAGTTGAAGGGAATCATTTGCGTTTGCCCACCTAGCGTTAATGGCATTTCCTGGATTTTAACGTTGTTGGCAATATTCGCCTCCACATTGAGGTGTGGCAATGCATTTGCTTTCACTTCTTGAATTTGGTAATCACTGTTGACGATGTCCAAGGAGGCTTGTTGAGCTTCCGATTTGTGAACTAATGCGTAGTGTAAGGCGTCCTTTAGTGTTAAAACAGGCGTTTGTGCCCATCCTTGACTGAGGAAAAATAGACTGCATAGGGTGAGGAAAGTTTTATTCATTGATGATACTTTGTTTGAGTTCTAAGTATTGTTTGAGGCCTTTTTCTGTGGTGATACTGCGCATGTGATGATCGAGATGCAAGGCGTGTAATTCCATGTGAGTATATTCCTCTGGTTCAAAATAATCGTGATCATCGATTAAAACTACAGAAGCAATGTGGAAACGTGCCGTAAATTCAACGTCTAGATTCGGTCGGTATACCCCTTCTTTTATTCCTTTTTCCAAGTTGCGCTCAATAATGCCCACAAATTTTTTCTTGTGGATGATCTTTTGCTTCTGTGCAATCTTCGGATAGTATTTGTTCAGTTGATACAAGCAAACAGAGGTTTCAACCGCAAATACTTCATTTATATTGTTATGGGCCGCGATTATTTCCGCTATAGCCGTTTTGTTTTGTGCAAATAGTACTTCAAGTGATTTTAAGAATTTATCGTTGATGTAGACCAAACTCTTTTCTATCAGTTCAGGTTTTGATGCATAGTGTTGGTAAATTGTCTTTTTAGATATCGACAGTTCTGCTGCAATATCATCCATTGTGATGCTCTTATATCCTTGAGACAAAAACAATTGAGTTGCTTTTTCTAAAATTAAAGTTTCCATGTATCTCTTTTTAGTCGGGCAAATATAAATAGGAAACGGAATTGGTTTTAAAGTTTCCATTGATTTATGAAAACTTTAACTCGAAGGAAAGTTTCCATCTAAAAGTGATGTAAAAAGAAGGGGGAGGATATAGGAGATGATTGAATGGACGATTTACCATTAGTTTGAGAGATTTAGAAGTTGTTCTGCAACAAAAATTGAGGGTAGAGGTGATTGAGGTATTGTTTTTGGATGCAAACTGGTGGATTACTGATCTATTTTTAGGATATTTGCGGCAGTCAAAAAGTAGAAATGCGCAGATAAACTAAAAGTCTTTAAAAAACGCGTATTTTTACCAAAATTTTTTTTGAGCATGCAATCAATAGCAAAATATAAAAAAGAGATAGCATCCTATCTTGATTCAATACAATTAGATGGTCAACCAAAGGAACTGTATGAGCCTATTTCGTATATTCTTTCCTTAGGAGGAAAACAAATTAGACCTGTTTTAACGTTAATGGCAGCTGATGTTTTCAATGAAGATCCGAAGAAGGCTATCCATGCGGCTACCGCCATTGAATTGTTTCACAACTTTTCCTTGATGCATGACGATATTATGGACGATGCTTCTTTGCGCCGAGGACATCAAACTGTACACGAAAAATGGGATGTCAATACGGCGATTCTCTCTGGAGATGCTATGCTAATCCTCGCTTATCAATATTTTGAGCATTATGAACCAACCACGTTTAGAGATTTAGCCAAATTGTTTAGCAAAACGGCCATCCAAGTATGCGAAGGCCAACAATACGATATTTGTTTTGAACAACGCGGAGACGTGCGAATCGAACAATACATCAAAATGATTGAGTACAAAACAGCTGTTTTAGTGGCTGCCGCATTAAAGATGGGAGCAATTGTTGCCAAAACATCCGAAGAAAATGGCGACCAAATCTATAACTTTGGATTGAATTTGGGTATTGCTTTTCAATTGCTAGATGATCACTTGGATGCATTCGGAGACGAAGCAACCTTTGGCAAGCGAATAGGAGGAGATATCCTAGAGAATAAAAAGACCTTCTTGTATTTAAAAGCTGTAGAAAAAGCCAATCCCGTACAAAAAGAGGAATTGCTTCGCTTTTATGCCACTGTGGAATGCGAGAATGAAGACCATAAAATTGAACGCGTAAAACAATTATTTATAGAAACAGGTTCGAAAGATGCCTCTTTACAGTTGATCGAACAATACACAGAAGATGCGCTGAAAATTCTTGATGTCCTAGCCATTGAGGAGGATAAAAAAGAACTGCTTCGCGTTTTTAGCAAAGAATTGATGAACAGACAAATGTAATATACTATGGAGGTAGCAGTAACTTATCTTGAAGATCAATTAAAAGAAAGAAACTTATTTGACCCATTGGTCCAACAAGTTCAACGCGATTTTAGATTGAGTGTAGATGAGGATATTGTCTTCCAACCTTCAACTCCTCTTGAATTGGTACATCAAATTCAAGAGGAATTGGAGCGTATGGCTTCGCGTACTCCTGCCAAGCTATCCATGCTACTCTACCGCATTGACGTAGCAGAAAAAGACATCCGCGCTTTAGAAGAAGGCGATGTCTTCAACTATTTTCAACAATTGACCTATCTTATTGTGAAACGCGAGTTTCAAAAAGTGTACTTTAGACATTCACTTTAATACCTGAAACATTACGCTATTTATTTTTCTTTTGAGAAGAGCAAGTTTTTAAGTTATACAAAACAAAGGAGACTAATACAAATCACATCTCGCCAGGAAAATGGTATTGCTTTTGTATTTATGTTACAAAATTAGAGACACTATGAATATAATTGTTTGGCAAGTTTTTATCCTTGGAGTTATCGTTCTAATGATTTACAGTTTATATCGCGTAGGACAATCCTCTTATCCGACAAATAAAAAGATTTTGTTTTTCTTTATGGTGCTGTTCTTCCCGCTATTTGGAAGTTTGGCTTTTCTGATGATGAATCACAACAAAGAAAAATAGCAAAGGAAATGACAAGGGGGCAAGATGCAAAGACACAAGCTAGGAGTTAAATAATATAGACTAGTTTTCGTTTGAAAGTTGTCAGGAACAGGAAGGAAACAACGCTTATACAAGTAAAAAAAGAGCCGATTTGTACAATCGGCTCTTTTTTTGTATCTTATCCAAAGTGATTCGCATTAGAAATAAATGCGGATAAAAGGCATAAAGGCACTGCCATACACCATGTCTTTTTCGCGGTACAATACATTATATCGAATGCCTACCGTTGCGGGGCCACTGCTGTATCCTGCGCCTAAGAATAGGGCAGTATTCCAGAAGTTGGCATCGAGCTTGTGTAAGTCTTCCTTATAAGTATAGGTGTTGTTGACGCGCAATTGCTCCAGTTCAATAGAGAGTTGTAATTGTGGAATCGGGTTAGACAAAGCAATTAAGCTCCCGCCATAAATCCACGATTGGTATTCTTTGACACTACTGTAGTAAAAAGAGCGGTCTTTGCTGTTGATATAACTCCCTTGCAAACCAACACCAACACTCAAATAGGGGTTGACGGTATAGAGTGCACTTGGGGCTAACATCACATCCGTATAGCCATTTCCGAAGCCTAATCCGAACCCACCGCCAAATCTCCATTTTTTGACAGAATCGTAATTTTCGGAGTTATTTCGGTTTTGTTGTGCTAAAAGTGAAAAATTGGACAATAAAAAAAATGAAAAAATGAATAAAATACCCATTTTTTTGACATAAAATCTTCTCATAGCTGTTTTATGAAATTGTTGTGAGATAAAAATAAGAAAAAGTTTATACTTTTGTAATCAAAGAGTTGTATTTTTGTATATATAATATTTAATCAATAGGTCTTTAGACGAAAATTATGGATAGATTTTCCTTTTTAAACGCGGCACACACTGCATTTTTTGCAGATTTGTATGATCAATATTTAGAAAATCCAGATAGCGTAGAACCAAGTTGGAGAGCCTTCTTTCAAGGTTTCGATTTTGCAAATGAATTTAATGATGGCACAGTAGAAAAAGTAACGTATGTAACATCACCAACAACCAGTTCAAATACAGGTAGTTCGGTTGATACAAGCCAAATTGCAAAAGAGTTAGCTGTACTGAAGTTAATTGACGCGTACAGGACTTACGGACATCTATTGACCAAGACCAACCCGCTTAGAGAGAGAAGAGTTGTTCATCCTGATTTAAACCTTGAAAAATTCGGTTTATCAGCGGCTGATCTAAATACAAAGTTTGACGCAGCTAAAGTGTTACAATTGCCAACGGCTACATTAGCACAAATTATTGCTCAATTAGAGAAAATTTACTGCGCTACTTTAGGTATTGAGTTTAAATATATTACAGACGAAAAAGAAGTGAATTGGATCCAAGATCACTTCGAAATCCCAGAAGCAAAATTTAATGCAGAAGAGAAAAAAGAAATTCTACACAAGTTAATTGAAGCGGTTTCTTTCGAAAACTTCTTAAACACAAAATATGTAGGTCAAAAGCGTTTCTCATTAGAAGGTTTAGAAGCTGCAATCCCAGCGATGGACTTTTTAATCGAAGCAGCTGCTACAAAAGGCGTAGAGGAAATTGTTGTTGGAATGGCACACCGTGGTCGTTTGAACGTTTTAGCAAACGTATTCAAAAAACCTACCCAAGAAATATTCTCTGAATTCGACGGAAAAGATTATGATACGGTAGAAGGCTTCGATGGGGACGTTAAATATCACTTGGGGTTAAGCTCAACACGCCAAACACGCGCAGGAAAAGATATCCACCTAAACCTAGCGCCAAATCCTTCTCACTTAGAGACTGTTGGTGCCGTAATTGAAGGAATCGCCAGAGCAAAACAAGATACCGTATTCGCTAGCCAACCATCTAAAGTATTGCCAATCGCTTTACACGGTGATGCCGCTATTTCAGGACAAGGAATTGTGTATGAAATCGTGCAAATGGCTCAGTTAAGAGGATATAAAACAGAAGGAACTATCCATATTGTACTAAACAATCAAGTTGGATTTACTACAAACTATACTGACGGTCGTTCATCTACGTATTCTACAGATATTGCGAAAGTTACCGCATCACCTGTGCTACACGTAAACGCAGATGATACTGAAGCTGCGGTACGCGCATTCTTATTCGCTTTAGAATACCGTATGACTTTTGGTCGCGATGTTTTTATCGACTTAGTGGGATACCGTAAATATGGACACAACGAGGGAGATGAACCAAAATTCACCCAACCTCTTTTATATAAATTGATTGCTAAGCATCCAAACGCTAGAAATATCTATAACGCACGATTGTTAGAAGATAAAATCGTGGATGAAAGCTTTGTTAAAGATTTAGAACAACAATATAAAGATGTATTAGAACAAGATTTACAAATTTCTCGTGAGAATGAATTTGTTAAAATCAGAACGTTCATGCAAGAAAACTGGAAGGATTTCAGAACGGTAGACGAAACGGAAATGGTTGTGGATTACGATACAAAAGTGTCTAAGCAAGTGTTGACGGATATCGCTGAGGTAATTACTGCACTTCCAGAAGATAAAAAATTCATCAGTAAAGTAAAAAGACTGATCGGAGATCGCAAAACCATGTTCTTCGAAAACGATAAGTTAGACTGGGCCATGGGAGAACTTTTGGCTTATGGGTCTCTACTTTCAGAGGGGTACGACGTGCGTATGTCTGGACAAGACGTTGAACGCGGTACGTTCTCTCACCGTCACGCTGTGGTTAAAACAGAAGATACGGAGGAATTAATCGTTTTATTGAACCAATTGAAAGACCAAAAAGGACAAATGAGAATTTACAATTCCCTATTGTCTGAATATGCTGTGGTTGGATTTGAATATGGATACGCCTTGACTAATCCAAATACCCTAACTATTTGGGAAGCGCAGTTCGGAGATTTCTCAAACGGTGCTCAGATTATGTTAGACCAATACATCTCTGCTGCAGAAGATAAATGGAATAGCCAAAACGGTTTAGTGATGTTGTTGCCACACGGGTATGAAAACCAAGGGGCAGAACACTCTTCCGCTCGTTTAGAACGCTATTTACAGCTATGTGCAGAACACAATATGTTCGTAGCAAACTGTACAACACCAGCAAACTTCTTCCACTTGTTGAGAAGACAAATGGTAACAGACTTTAGAAAACCGTTGATCGTGATGTCACCGAAGAGTTTATTGAGACATCCAATGGCAACGTCTACAATCAGTGAATTAGCAGATGGTAAATTCCAATACGTGATTGACGATACTGTTACAGATAAAGCAAAAGTGAAATCGTTGGTGTTTGTGTCTGGAAAATTCTACTACGATCTAGTTGCGAAAAGAGAAGAACTAGGAAGAGATGATATTGCATTTGTGCGTATCGAACAATTGTTCCCTTTACCAGTAGAGCAAATTAAAGCAGTGATCGCTTCGTATCCTAATGCAGATGATTTTGTTTGGGCACAAGAAGAACCAAAAAACATGGGAGCCTACGGCTATATGTTGATGAACTTTGATGAAAAACCATTGCGTTATGCAGGTAATAAAGCATACAGTGCGCCAGCATCAGGAAGTTCAACGCGCTCTAAAAAGCGTTATGCTTATGCAATAGAAAAAGTTTTTAATAAGAACTTATAATAAAAAAAGAGTATTTTTACATAACAATATTTAATTAAAGAATATACGATGAGCATCTTAGAAATGAAAGTTCCTTCACCAGGTGAATCAATTACAGAGGTTGAAATTGCTACTTGGTTGGTAAAAGATGGAGATTATGTTGAAAAAGACCAAGCAATTGCTGAGGTTGATTCAGATAAAGCAACATTAGAATTGCCTGCAGAAGCAAGTGGAATCATTACTTTAAAAGCAGAGGAAGGTGACGCAGTGGCTGTAGGTCAAGTAGTTTGTTTAATCGATACTAGTGCTGCAAAACCAGCAGGAGGTTCTTCTACTGAGGCTAAGCCTGCAGCTGAAGCACCAAAAGCAGAAGCGCCAAAAGCAGAGCCTGTACAAGCACCTGCAGCAGCAACTTACGCAACAGGAACAGCTTCTCCAGCAGCTAAAAAGATACTAGATGAAAAAAACATTGATGCTGCTACTGTTACTGGAACAGGAAAAGATGGTAGAATCACAAAAGAAGATGCTTTAAACGCGAAACACTCAATGGGAACACCAACGGGAGGACCAAGAGGAGAAGAGCGTAAAAAAATGTCTATGTTGCGTCGTAAAGTGGCTGAGCGTTTAGTAGAAGCTAAAAACACAACAGCTATGTTAACTACCTTCAACGAAGTTAACTTGACGAACGTAAACAAATTGAGAAGCGAATACAAAGATGCTTTCAAAGCTAAACACGGTGTTGGATTAGGCTTTATGTCTTTCTTTACAAAAGCTGTTACTCGTGCTTTGGAATTGTATCCAGACGTGAATTCAATGATAGACGGACAAGAGCAAATTAAATATGACTTCTGTGATATTTCAATCGCAGTGTCTGGACCTAAAGGATTAATGGTGCCAGTTGTTCGCAATGCTGAATTATTGTCTTTCCGCGGAATTGAAGCTGAAATTAAACGCTTAGCAACAAGAGCACGTGATGGACAAATTACTGTAGACGAGATGACAGGTGGTACTTTTACAATCACAAATGGTGGTGTATTTGGATCAATGTTGTCAACGCCTATTATCAACCCTCCACAATCTGGTATCTTGGGAATGCACAATATTATTGAGCGCCCAATCGCAGTAAACGGAAAAGTTGAAATTCACCCAATGATGTTCGTAGCCTTATCATATGACCACCGTATCATCGACGGACGTGAGTCAGTAGGTTTCTTAGTAGCAGTTAAAGAAGCGTTAGAAAACCCAACAGAGCTATTGTTGGATAACAATCCTAAAAAAGCTTTTGAACTATAATATCAAAAAGGCAACTCGAAAGAGTTGCCTTTTTAGTTTACGGTTGACAGTATAAGATAGAAGGCAAACTATGAATAGTAAACCGTACACAAAATAACGTATCTTTGTCCATTAAAATCACAAGACCATGTCGAAAGAAACGAAAAAAGGAATATTTAGAGGTATTATTGAAAAGGACGAATTGGGAAACTATTTTTGTGGACCATACTTACTCGATTATCAATACACAGAAGCTCAATTTAAGTTGGGGGATATGATTAGTATCAAAACGGTTATTGCTAATCCAAGTGGAAAGAGTAGAACGGCTTATCCAATGAAATCCATGAAATTTTTCTTGGCTGACGAAGAGTAGAGGAAAAGCGAACGATATAGAACATGCAAAGACAGAATTTAGGTTCTGTCTTTTTTTGTATACCTATTGCAACTGTATCGTATATCTAATACTAAATCTCTATTCTGGGGGAGTGCAAAAAAATATTTTAGCAATCCCCTGTGGGGTAGCCAATTTTTTTTCTACATTGTACAGTTGCTAGATGCTGCTAAAGGCTCGATATCTGGCTATGAATTCACTTCTTAATTTACAATTGTGTATGCCTAGTTATTACGCTATTTTAGAGCTTGAACCCACGGCTACTTCGGGTGAGATTAAACAAGCCTTTCGCCGCTTGTCTAAGTTGTATCATCCCGATATGAATCAAGGCAATACGACGTATCAGCACAAGCTTTTCGAAGTAGTTAAGGCATATGAGACTTTGGGCAATGAAGTTACGCGAAAAGCCTATGATTTGACGTTGTTTCGCACTACAGCAGAACCGTCAAGAGCTACTAACGCTGGTTATGCTTCATCTACGACCTCTTATGCCAATCTTTATCAACCTGAAATTGTTGAGTTTTCTTGTAATCAAACCTATTGTTTTGTAGGAGATATCCTTGAAATTTCTTGGAAATGCAAAAATGCCGATATAATACGCATTTATCCCTTGGGGTATATGGATGAACTAAAAGGAAAGGTTGTATATCGCGTTAGAGAAATGCGCACAAAATACCTCTTTTTTGAGCTAACTGTCACCAATAATTACAGCTCGATACCAGTTAAAAAAGTCATTAAACTAGACAATGGAACCCAGTTGAGATTTACAGAAGCGCATCGCGATGATTTTGCAAATTATACCGCGCCTTATTCCTGGGGCTGGGGTTTTTTAGCACCAGTAGGGCGAAGTTCAAGAAAAGATTACGCCCTGCGTATGGCTCTTTTAGGCAGTTTGTTTGTAGTTGTTTATCTAGGGCAACCTTTTTTCGAATACGAAGATACTTTCTCTTTTCTCTCGACGGTGTTGATTTACCTTGCGATTATTTGCTCCGCCCGACGATTACACGATGTAAGCTGGCACGGAATATTCGCCCTAACACTGCTGATTCCCTTTTTAAATGTCCCAGTGCTCCTTGTGCTTTTTTTGCTGAAAGGAGTTGAATTACCCAACAAATATGGACGTAAACCCAAGTTTTAATCGCATGGGATCTAAAAAAAACGCAGGTGATTTTGCCCTGCTTTTTTAGCGTTTCTCATGGGAAGCTAACGTTTTTTTTAGCTTATATTTGTAGTTAATAATGTTCAAATCATATTTTGAGATGAGTTCTTTGTATTATATCGACAGAACGGATACGCGTTTGGAAGACGTTATGTTTACCGAAACAGTAGCAAGGGAAATCGAAGCGTTCTTAAAGGAGTATAAGTTTCGTGAAATTTTGACGAAATACAATCTTCCAGTAAGTAATAAAATTTTGTTATACGGCAAAACGGGGTGCGGCAAAACAATGACAGCAAAAGCAATTGCCAAGCAATTGGACAAAAAGTTGATCGTTGTGAATTTGGCGACCATTGTTTCCGCTAAACTTGGTGAAACAGCCAAAAACATCGAAAGTCTATTTAAAGAAATTCAATATGAAAGTGCCGTTTTGTTTTTTGACGAATTTGATTCTTTAGGTCAAATTCGCGATTATGACAACAAGGATAATAGCGAGATGAAACGCGTGGTAAATGCTATTTTACAGCTAATCGACAACCTCCCACAAAAATCAATTTTAATCGCGGCTACCAATCAAATCCAGATGATTGATGAGGCATTAGTGCGTCGATTCGAGGTCAAGCTGGAGTATACCGCTCCAGAAAAGGAGGCTTTGGATAAGTATTACGATAAGATGCTAGCTTTTTATCCTGAAGAATATGCTCAAGTAGAGCGATTGTATGATATTTCCTATGCAGAAGCCAAAACACATATTTTCCGCACAGTAAAGAACAATATTATTGCAAGCCAATTAGAATTAGAAAATTAGTAAAGAATCAAAAGAATAGAATTTATGATGAAATGGGAAAAGTTGCTGTCTTTAAAAAAGCACGGCGACACCTTTGTACGTAATCGCTTAGATGAAAGTCAGACGCGAATAGGATTTGAAGTAGACTATGACCGTATTATATTCTCCTCGCCTTTTCGCAGTTTACAAGATAAAACACAAGTGATCCCTTTGTCAAAAACTGATTTTGTTCACACGCGTTTAACTCATAGTTTAGAGGTTTCTGTAGTAGGTCGTTCACTTGGACGCAATGTAGGGGCAAAGTTACTAGAGAAATATACATTTTTAGCAGAAGAATACGGCTATACCGTAAATGATTTTGGTGCGATTGTCGCCGCAGCATCCTTAGCACATGACATCGGAAATCCTCCATTCGGTCATTCAGGAGAAAAGGCGATTGGCGATTTTTTTAGCCGCGGAAAAGGCGTGGTGTTCAAAGACCAATTGACCGAAAAAGAATGGCAGGATTTGATTGATTTTGAAGGAAATGCCAATGGTTTTTCTATTTTGACTAAATCTCGTCCTGGTATTGATGGCGGTTTGCGTATTTCCTACGCAACATTAGGTGCTTTTATGAAATATCCAAAAGAGAGTTTACCTAAAAAACCCACACGAGATATCTCAGATAAGAAGTACGGTTTTTTCCAGGGAGACAAAGAAGCCTTTATTGATGTAGCCTCTGAACTGGGTATGATCATGAAAGACGATCGTGTAGAAACGGCTTTTTATCGCCATCCGCTAGCGTATTTGGTAGAAGCAGCCGACGATATTTGTTATACAATTACTGATTTCGAAGATGGGATTAATCTAGGGTGGATTCCCGAAGAACACGCCTTAGAATTCTTGATTATGATTGTGCAAAATAGCATTAATACCCAAAAGTATTCTCAACTCAACTCCAAAGAAGACCGAGTAAGCTATTTAAGGGCTTTGGCCATTGGTAGTTTAATTGACGATGTGACGCGTTTGTTTATCGAAAATGAAGAAAAGATTTTGGCAGGAGATTACCCTTTTGCTTTAACTGAAAAATGTTCCTATATCGCACAGATGAAAGACATCTTAGCGGTGAGCATCAATAACGTCTATCAAAGCAAAGAAGTAATTGAAAAAGAGATCATAGGGTATCAGGTGATAGAAACGCTTTTAGAGCGCTTTATTACAGCTACAAATAACCGTTATTATGGGGAAGACAATCACTACGATGGATTAATTTTAAAACTTTTGCCTGAGCGCTATATTGTAGAAAGTGATAGTTTATATGAACGATTGATGAGTATTTGTCATTTTGTCTCCATGTTAACCGATGGTAAAGCACTAGAATTATATCACACCATTAAAGTAACCAAATAAAAAAAAGGCATTTGAAATTAATTTCAAATGCCTTTTTTCATTATTTAACAAATATGGAAATGCGATTATATTTTTTTAGTTGTTGGAATCCAAACGTGAGCGTAAGCCATCATTCCTCCGTCCCATACTTTCATTGCATCTGGAGCAGCGAGCGCTTTTGCTTCTTCTAATGTCATTCCAATAACGTTTCCTTTACTCGTAGAGATAGATGTTACACCACCTTTTGTTGCAATTGCAAATGTTGCTTTTCTCCCATCTGAGTAATCTTTAACATATAACGTTAAGAATTGTCCATTTCTTTCTGCGTAGTATCCTTCAGAGTTAGTGATTTCGAAAATGATTTGTCCTTTCGTTTCGTCCTCAAAAACTTTTTTCAATTCTAATTTTCCACCTTCAGAGAATGTACCTGATCCAGTGAAATCTCCCATGAATAAGAATGCTTCGTTGTTTTCGCCCACCGTGAACTGATAGTATCCTAAGTTATTTCCAATTGTAGCAGAAAGATAGGTACCGTTTAATTCGGCAAATGCTGGTGTAGTTTCACCACCATCAGCACCTACTTTTTCATAAGTACTAAATCTAGCCCCTGTTAATTCTGATGCTAATGCAAATTCAGCTTCAGCTTTTGTTTTAGCGTCTGCTTCGCCAAACGTTAATCTTGCTACATCTACTGTGTTTTCTGTAATATTTTTCAATTGAACCACATAGAATGATCCTGCTTTTTCACCTGTACCTTCTAATAAGATTTTGTTGGTATTGGTGTTGTGCTGTAACACTTTCATATCATAAGAATCATTGAAGTTCACTACTGTATTACCGAAAGTGTAGTAGTAGGTATGTCCTTGTTGAGAGAAAACGTATCTTCCTTGTACAGGTAAATTGATTTTTACTGGCTGTTCACCACCAGATTTAGTCAATTTTAACCAGCTAAATTTGTTGTTTGCGTGGTCTGGTGTTCCGTTTCCACTTGGAGGGAAAACCGCTTCGATTGCTTCGATTTCAGATTTGAATGAGTAATCAATATTAATGTCTAATGACTCTCCCTCTTTGATGTTGCGCAAGAAGAAAGCTTTGTACTCACTCTCTTTTGAATGTTTAGAAACAACTTTTAATACGTTGTCCTTGTTTTTGTAAATTTTGATGATATTATAGGTATCATCTTCTTGACCGCTTCCTGCCATTAATGACATTTGCATCGCGATTGATTTCTTTTTAAACTCAAATGGAATTGGGTTTCCAGCATGCGCATAAGCGTAAGTTCCTTCAAATGGCAATTCTGAACCAACTTCAGTTTGTCCATTTTTGTTGTCTTCTTTTCTGATTACGTCATCATCACTAGAACAGCTAGTAGTACCTACAGCAAATAACGCCATAATTGCAAAAGCAGATAAGAGTTTAGTTACTTTCATCATGAGTAGATTATTATTATGTTTTTAGTTATAATTTAATTTAGACCAAAAATAAATAAGAAAAACGACATGTGCAATATTATTTTTATTTTTTCTAAATAAGAATAGCGAATAAGAGATTGTGCGTGTTTTTTTTGTTTTTTGTGAGGATTTGGTGAGCGGAGCCCTTCACAAGGTTTGTTTAATTTTTTCTTTTTATAACAAAATTAATCGTTATAAAAGATAGTTTCAAAATTAAAGCACAACGCACAAATCGTAGCGTAGCGAATATTCATCGAACACCAAAGCAATTATAAACTAGGTGAGATAAAGAGCAACGCACAAAGAGCAACGCACAAAGCACATTCGACCCCATAAAAAAAAGGTATTGTGAAATTTCACAATACCTTTTTTTATTTTGTAATCATTGTATCTGTATAGACAGATAACCTAGATTCTTAAGCTTCAAATGGTTCGATAGAAACGTAAGACTTGTTGTCTTTTTTCTTTTGGAATTTAACAACACCGTTAACTTTAGCATGTAAAGTATGGTCTTTTCCCATATAAACGTTTTCACCAGGATTATGCTTAGAACCTCTTTGTCTTACAAGGATGTTTCCAGCGATAGCTGCTTGACCACCGTAAATCTTAACACCTAAGCGTTTCGATTCTGATTCTCTACCGTTCTTTGAACTTCCGACACCTTTTTTGTGAGCCATGACGTTATAATTTTAAATTGTTAATTACTCAGCTGCTTCAGCTGTTTCTTTTTTAGTCGCTTTTTTCTTTGCTCCACCGAAGTTGATTCCTTCAATTACGATTTGAGTCAAAGCTTGTCTGTGACCGTTTTTCTTTTTGTAACCTTTTCTTCTTTTCTTTTTGAAAACGATTACTTTGTCACCTTTAAGGTGTTGTAAAACTTTAGCTTCTACAGAAGCACCTTCTATAACTGGGGCGCCTACAGTAATGTT
Organism: Myroides sp. NP-2; assembly: GCF_014145665.1. Taxonomy (GTDB): domain Bacteria; phylum Bacteroidota; class Bacteroidia; order Flavobacteriales; family Flavobacteriaceae; genus Flavobacterium. The sequence goes on from NZ_JACHTD010000001.1 coordinate 210,328, forward strand.
ATTGTTGTCATCAACTAAAAGAACTTTATCAAAAGTGATAGTCGCTCCTTCTTCTGTTGCCAAACGGTGAACATAAACTTTAAGGTCTTTGCTAACTTTGAATTGTTGCCCAGCTATCTCTACGATTGCGTACATAACAATAAATTATTAAGGTTTATTTAAGTGTGCAAATGTACAATTCTTTTTTAATTGGTCAAATCTTTTTTAAAAGAAAAATAGTTAATAGTTAGTGGTTAAGAGTTGATTTTGTTCATTCTGCGGTTTGCTTATGCGCAAAAAAACAAATGTCACAAAAAAAAGAGATCTACTGTAACAAAAGACTACTTCGTGCGTCTTATAGAGCTATAAACTAAATTCAAAAACTAAAAAATGAAAAGATCACTCTTGATTTTAGGCGCATTATTTTACGGAATGACTGCGTCAGCTCAAAAAGTGGAATTCGAAGAATACACTTTAGATAATGGGCTAAAAGTTATTTTGCATCAGGATAAATCAGCTCCTGTAATTATCACATCGGTCATGTATCACGTAGGGGCGAAGGATGAAAATCCTGAGCGCACGGGCTTTGCACATTTCTTTGAACATTTGCTATTTGAAGGAACAAAAAATATAGAACGCGGAGAGTGGTTCAAACTAGTAACGGCAAACGGAGGACAAAACAATGCCAATACATCGGATGACAGAACGTATTACTACGAGGTGTTCCCATCAAACAACTTAGAGTTAGCTTTGTGGATGGAGTCAGAGCGTTTAATGCACCCTATTATCAATCAAATTGGTGTAGATACCCAAAATGAAGTGGTAAAAGAAGAAAAGCGTTTGCGTATGGATAACCAACCTTACGGACAATTATTACCTCAAGTAAAAGAAAACTTATTTAAAAAACACCCGTATCGTTGGGCACCTATTGGTTCTATGGAACACTTAGACGCGGCAACATTAGAGGAGTTTTTAGCGTTTAATAAAAAATTCTATATTCCGAATAATGCCGTGTTAGTCGTGGCAGGTGACTTTGAAAAAGAACAAGCGAAAACGTGGATTGATCATTACTTTGGTACAATCGAAAAAGGGACTCCTGTTACACGTGTAGCGATTCAGGAAGATCCAATTACAAAAGAAATCAGAGCTGAATACGAAGATCCAAACGTTCAAATCCCAATGTTGGTGCAAGCTTACCGCACGCCATCAATGAAAACACGTGATGCACGTGTATTAGATATGATTTCTACTATTTTATCTGGAGGAAAAAGCTCAAGATTGTACAAGAAAATTGTTGATGAGCAGAAAAAAGCATTAGAAATTGGGGCATTCAACTTGAGTCAAGAAGATTATGGCGCTTATTTAATCTTTGGTTTGCCTATGCAAGGGTTTACAACCGCTGATTTAGTAACTGAAATTGATAAAGAGATTGAGAAATTACAAACAGAATTAATTTCGGAGCGCGACTTCCAAAAATTACAAAACGTATTGGAAAATAACTACGTGAGTGAAAATGCTAATTTAGAAGGATTAGCACATAATTTAGCTACGTATAGCTTGCTTTATGGAGATACCAATCTAATTAATACAAATATTGAGTTGTACAAAGACATCACCCGCGAGGAAATCCGTGAGGTAGCTAAAAAATACTTGAATAAAAATCAACGATTAATTCTAGATTATATTCCAGAGAAGGAAGCGAATAACTAATGCTAAACAAGACAAAGAAAAATGAAAAAAGTATATATATATGCAGCTAGTTTAGTTTTTGCTTTAGCAGCTGCTCAACTACAAGCGCAAGACAGAAAACAACCGGTTTCAGGACCAGTACCAGCGGTACACGTAGGACAACCTACTTCTTTTGTCCTAAAAAATGGATTGAAAGTTTTAGTGGTTCCCAATCATAAATTACCACAAGTATCTTATACCTTAACGATAGATAATCCTTCCATTGTTGAAGGAGAAAAAGCAGGTGTATCCTCTATTTTATCTCAAGTATTAGGGAATCAAACAAAAAAAATGTCCAAAGAACAATTCAATGAAGAAATTGATTTCTTAGGAGCAAATATTCAGTTTTTCTCTAGTGGAGCTTTTGCTAGTGGATTGTCAAAGTATAATGAAACTATTTTAGGCCTATTAGCGGATGGAGCATTAAATTCTGTAATTACACAAGAAGAATTCGACAAGGCTAAAGCGCAGGTAATAGAATCTTTAAAAACAAGTGAGAAGAGCGTTTCTGCAGTTGCAAGTCGTGTAGAAGATGCTTTGTTATATGGAAAGAACACTGCGGCAGGAGAATTTGAAACTGAGGCGACCGTATCGAATGTTACGTTAGCAGATGTACAAGCACATTATGAGAAGTATTTCACACCAAATAACGCTTATTTAGTAGTGGTTGGTGATGTAGATTACAAAAAAACAGAAAAGGCAGTTAAATCATTATTCAGCAACTGGAAAAAATCAACTGTCGCTTTTGAAGAAGCAGCTACCAACAAAAATGTAGCGTCAACGCAAATTGATTTTGTCAACATGCCCAATGCGGTACAGTCTGAGATTGCTTTAGTCAATGAAGTAGATTTAAAAATGACCAATGACGATTATTTTGCTGCAATTTTGGCGAATCAAATCTTAGGAGGAGGTGGTGAAGGACGCTTGTTCTTAAACCTACGCGAAGCACATGGATGGACATATGGTGCGTATTCCTCTATTAGTGTTGCGCGTAAATACCCTGGTAAATTCAGAGCGAGTGCATCAGTGCGTAACGTCGTAACGGATAGTGCTGTAACAGAATTTATCAAGGAAATTGAATTGATGCGTACAACCTTAGTAAAGGATGAAGAATTGAAAATGGCTAAAGCCAAATACATCGGGAACTTTGTGATGCAAATTCAAAAACCAGAAACAGTAGCCCGATATGCTTTAAATAAAGAGCTACACAAATTGCCTGCTGATTTTTACGAGAATTACATCAAACGCATTAATGCTGTAACAGCAGCAGATATTCAAAAAGCAGCGCAAAAGTACTTCTTAAATGAGAATATGCGTATTGTAATTGTTGGAAAAGGAGCAGATGTTGTTGCTGGATTAGAAGGATTGAATAAACCGATGTTCTTCTATGACAAAGAAGCAAATGCAGTTGAAAAGCCTGTATTCAAAAAAGAAGTAGCAGCAGGTGTAACCGTAGAAACAGTCTTGGCAGCTTACATTAAGGCTATTGGTGGAGCGGATAAAGTAAAGGCTGTGAAATCACTTTTAATTACTAGCGAGGCTGAAGTACAAGGTATGAAGTTGGAAATGGTAAATAAAGTGAAAGACGGATATTTGTCTTCAGAACAAAAAATGATGGGTACGGTGATGTCTAAGCAGGTGATTACACCAAAAATGGGATATACCATCATTCAAGGTCAAAAAACAGATGTTACAGGAGATGAGTTGAAAGACGCTCAAGCTGAGGCAACGCCATTTGCTGAATTAAAAGTAGATGCAGCGGCAGTATTAACGGGAATTGAATCCATCAATGGAGTAGATGCATACGGAGTAAAAGCAGGTAATACCACAACGTATTACGATACAACTACAGGATTGAAAGTCGCTGCTGTTCAAGAATTGGAGCAAATGGGACAAAAAATGCAACAAGTTGTGAACTATTCAGACTATAAAGAGGTTAATGGAATTAAATTTCCTTTTGTTCAGTCGATGAATGTGGGAATTGAAATCGAAATGAAAGTGAAGGAAATCAAAGTTAACGAAGGAGTTTCGGATGCAGATTTTAAATAATCTTTTTTAAAATTAATTATAATTCTTTTTATGAAGTCGCTATTCTAAATGAATAGCGACTTTTTTTTGCGTCGACCCTTGTGATTGATTCTCAAAATAAAAAGACTGAATGACAAAGGGAAGAGCATGTACTTTTTTTGTATTTTTGTAGGACAAAAGCATTGTATAAATCAATTAGTTAACAAGAAGAAGATGAAAATAGTAAAGCTAGGATTAGTTGCCTTAGTAGGCGGAATCTTTTTAGTAGGTTGTAAAGGAGAAACAAAGCAAGCTGACGAACAAGCGAAAGAGCAAGTAGAAGCAGTGGAGCAAGTAAGTACAACTGAATCGAATGAAGTAGCAGGTGCGATGGAACAAGCTACATTTCAGGTTGAAGGAATGACATGTGCTTTAGGCTGTGCAAAAATGATTGAGGGTAAGCTAACGGGATTGCCAGGTGTAAAAGAGGCAGTGGTTGACTTTGACACTAAAACAGCTAAAGTGATCTTTGACGATGCCAAACAAAATGGAGAATCGATTACCAATACGGTTCAAAAAATTGCAAATGGCATTTACAAAGTAGAGAATTTAGAAGTAAAAAATCTTTAATAGGATGCAATAAAAAAAGGCTTTCGGTTGTCGAAGGCCTTTTTTTATGTGTTTTTTTATTAGTTGTCTATTGCAGCTTTCTCCCATTTTAGCGATTCAAGCATTTGTCGCATATCCTGTTGGATATAGTGACTAGCAGGAAGAATAGAGTCGAAATTGGGCTTGGCATAAAAGTATAGGGAAGCTACTACGAAGTTCTTTACACTATCTGTAGCGTAGAACTGTACATTTGTTGCCGCATTTCCTCCAACGTGATAAAACATACCGAAAACGCGGTCTTTTTCATTGAGAAAGGGCTGTTCAATAATTTCATCTGCTTTGATGAAGTGTTCGTAAGTTAACTTTTGTGCATCTTTCAATAGAACATCGAGGTTGTTGTCAACCGTTTTATAGTTCATAAAGATAGTCGCCTTCATTTCGGGATAGTGAATTTCAAATGCCGTTGATTTCAATTCTTTGGCTGTAGCATTTTTATTCAGGTCAAAAGTGAAATGATGGTATGAATTTTCGTAGGTTTTATATTCTTGTGTTGGGTAGTTCAGTGCTAAATAAGCATTGGGTTTGGGTGTGGTTTCTTTTTTGCAAGAACCAAGTGCTAGTAGTAATCCTAAAAAGGCAGCGCTGTATCGCGCGGATGTTTTGTGAAACATAGGGTTTATTTACTTATCCGATTAAAAAGGCAAATTGTCATCGTTGTTTTCTCCCGGAATGGAGAAGTTGTCGATTGCCTTTTTGCGTTCAATTTCTTCTGGTGTAACGGTTCTGTTGCTGTCTTTTTTAGTGTCAAGAAACATGAATTCTGTTACGATAATTTCTACAATTTGCTTTTGTATTCCTTCTTCCGATGTCCATTGTCTAGTTCGTATTCTTCCTTCTATATAAATGCGATCCCCTTTGGTAAGGTATTTTTCACATACTTCTGCTTGTTTATTTCGAACTACAATGTTGTGCCATTCCGTAGAGTTAATGCGTTCATTGGTTGTTTTATTGAAGTAAACTTCGTTAGTCGCCAAAGGAAAACGCCCAATGCAATTTCCATTCTCAAAATAGTGTATTTTGACATTTTCGCCTAGGTGACCAATGAGGATAACTTTGTTTAGTGTGCCATTCATAAGTGCAAAAATTATACGGTTAAGGATTGAATAAAGTTATGAATTACAATCGGAAAACCAAATTTATTTAATTCACCCCAACGAACAGTATTCCCAGTGAGTGTTGGTGTTTTCACCAACCAAAAGTGAAGGTGTAATTTTTGATGCGACAATTGGTGAATAATCACCTCTGAATTGAGGCATTCCAGTTGGGTTACGGTATAGTTGGAATAGTGTTGTTGCAAGTGTGTTTCTATATTTGCAGGTGTATTTTCGAAGCGATCAACTAGGGGGAATTGGTATAGGTTCTGCCAAATATCCTTTTGTGTGCGTTGTTCTAGTAGGGTGTTACCTGCGTCGTCTATAAAAACAAGGAAGTCCATATATCGGTTTTTAACCTTGGTTTTACTGAGTTTTACAGGGAGTTTATCCACTTGATTGGTCTGATAGGCAACGCAGGTGGAAATGAAGGGGCAAGGGGAGCAATCCGTGCCTTTTGGGGTACATTGTAAGGCGCCAAAATCCATGATGGCCTGGTTGAATGTAGCAGGTTGTTCTTGGGATATTAAACTAGCGGCAAGCTGCTGAAATTCTTTTTTTGTTCTTTGAGTAGATATATCAGATGTAATTCCGTAAATTCGTGCGAGAACTCGAAAAACATTCCCATCGACTACAGGAACGACTTCGTCATATGCAATAGAGGCAATTGCGGCAGCAGTATAGTCGCCAACGCCTTTTAATGTGAGAAGCTCTTTATAAGTTGTAGGGAATTGACCATCAAGTTCAAAGGCGACTTTTTTGGCTGTTGCATGTAAATTTCGCGCGCGGCTATAGTAACCTAAGCCTTGCCAAAGCAGTAAAACATCGTCTTCTTGTGCATTTGCCAGATCAAAAACAGTAGGATAAGACCGTTTAAATGCCTCAAAATAGGGTAATCCCTGTGCTACACGCGTCTGTTGGAGAATAATTTCTGATAGCCAAATGGAATAGGGATCTTTTGTTTCACGCCAAGGTAAAAAACGTTTGTTGTCTAAGTACCAAGCTATTAGTTTGTTAGAGAAAATCATGTTTAAAAAGTGTCTGGCGCAAAAATAAACGATATATAATTAAATTTTAATCGATTAAGATTGAATTATTGGATTATAAATTAATATATTTGCACACTCTAAAAAAAACGGACAACAACAAATATAATTAATATCTAAAATGACTAAAGCGGACATTGTAGCTAAAATTTCAGAGAAATTAGGGCTTGAGAAAGGTGACGTTCAAGCGACAGTAGAATCTTTTATGGATGAAGTAAAAGCGTCGTTAGAAACAGGTGAAAATGTGTATTTAAGAGGTTTTGGAAGTTTTATCATCAAAACAAGAGCTGAGAAAACTGGAAGAAACATTTCAAAAAACACAACGATTAGAATTCCAGCTCACAACATTCCTGCATTTAAACCAGCTAAAGTGTTTGTAGAAGGTGTAAAATCAAACACAGAAGTAAAAGTAAAATAATTTATTAATCTCTAAATTACACACATTATGCCAAGTGGTAAAAAAAGAAAAAGACATAAGGTAGCAACGCATAAGCGTAAAAAAAGAGCGAGAGCTAACCGTCACAAAAAGAAAAAGTAGTTTAATACTACTTTTTTCTTTTTCTAAGAAAGTTTAAAATACGTTCATTGATAACTATCTTATCAAGTTAAAGAAGGAATAAACAAGTGTCTACTTGTTTTTTAAAATAATGTTTAATCCATCTATACAAACTCATTTTGTTTTGAAAGGATTCTCCAAAAAAAACAAAACAGTGTAATGAATGAGTATGGATAAAAATGTACAGTGTGAATAAAGAGCTAATTATTAGGTCGAATTCTGATACAGTAGATTTTGCCTTATTAAAAGATGGAAAACTAATTGAACTACATAGAGAGCGTGAAGCTGATGAAGGAAATGGTTTTCAAGTAGGGGATATTTTTATCGCTAAAATTAGAAAACCCGTTCCCGGATTGAATGCTGCGTTCGTACACGTAGGTTTTGAAAAAGATGCGTTCTTGCACTATCACGACCTTGGTCCGAACTTAAAAACGCTACTAAAGTTCACTAAACTTGTAAGTGGAGGTAAATTAAAAGATTACGCCTTAGAAAACTTTGTTTTTGAAGATGAAATAGATAAGGATGGTGCCATTACTGATGTACTAAGTGCCAATCAATCTTTATTAGTTCAGATTGTAAAAGAACCTATTTCAACAAAAGGACCTCGTATTAGTTCAGAATTGTCCATTGCAGGTCGATACGTCGTACTTGTACCTTTTTCCAATCGCATTTCAATTTCGCAAAAAATTGAATCTAAAGAGGAAAAAGATAGACTAAAAAAATTAGTGCAATCCATCAAACCCAAAGGTTTTGGAGTAATCGTACGCACAGTTGCTGAGGGCATGAAAGTCAGTGAAATCGACAAAGATTTACGCAACTTAATGGCCAAGTGGAACAATATGTGCAAAAAGTTAACAACCGCACATCATCCCTCTAAAGTATTGGGAGAAGTTAATAAAGCTTCCTCCATTCTTCGAGATGTTTTTAATGATACTTTTACTGGTATTATTACTGATGATGAGGATCTGTATTACCAAACCAAGGACTATCTACAAGAAATTGCACCGACTAAGGTGTCGATTGTAAAACATTACCAATCGAGAGAAGTTCCAATTTTTGAAAAATACAGCATTGAACGCCAAATAAAGACCTCTTTTGGTAAAACCGTTTCTATGAGCAAAGGTGCTTATTTAATCATAGAACACACGGAGGCGTTGCATGTCATTGACGTGAATAGCGGGAATCGTTCAAACAAAGCACAATCTCAGGAAGACACTGCTCTTGAAGTTAACTTAATTGCCGCTGCAGAAATTGCACGTCAGTTGAGATTGAGAGATATGGGCGGAATCATTGTGGTTGATTTTATTGATATGGGCAACCCAGAAAATAGAAAGACCCTTTATGATTTCTTGAAAGAGGAAATGAGCGATGACAAAGCCAAACACAAAATTTTGCCACCTAGTAAATTTGGATTGATTCAAATCACGAGACAACGCGTTCGTCCAGAAGTGTCGATCGAGACTCGAGAAGAGGATCCCAACGAGCATGGTGAGATTGAAGCTCCAATTTTAGTTATTGACAAAATTAGAGCCCACATCGAAAATATTATTGCAAGAGATCCATCTTGCAAAATTATCTTGAATACACACCCTTTTGTGGCAGCTTATCTGACCAAAGGATTACCCTCCTTGCGCATGAAGTGGTGGATGGAGTTCAAGAAATGGATCAAGATTGTACCGCGTGACGCTTACACGTATTTAGAATACCATTTCTTTGATGATAAAGGAAAGGAAATATCAGAATAACGAAAAACCCAAAACGGCATCCGTTTTGGGTTTTTTGTTAGTCTTGCTGCTCCAGATAGAACTCAATTGTCTGGGTATGGCCTTGCTCATCAGCAATGGTCAGGTAATTAACCCCCAATTTACCGTGAATGGCTGTTTCGTGAAATTGGCTTGTTGTACCAATGTATTGTTCGTTTAAATACCAAAACAACGCTTTATTGGCGCTACTCGCACTCGCTTTGGCAATAAAGGGTTGTACTTCAGAGTAGAAGTTTTTGGTCAGGTAAATGTGGTCCCCGTGTTTAGGATATATAAACTCAATCTTTTTTAACTGATCTTGGGTGATACAATCCCCTCTAAAAGGCGGTAAGTCTTGGTAATCACTATGTGATTTTCTGTAGAAATACGCCATCGTTGGCGGTAGAATAAACCATGGTGTAGGGCGGATTTGTTCGATGTCTTCACACTGACTGTTGACTTGATACTGCAAGGAAGCATCCAAGTGCACGAGTTTGTGATAGGGACATAGTGCGGTTTTCTTTGCCCGATACGGAATAAGGTTCATTTTGGTTTGAGGACAAGTAGGACCTGCAAGATAACCCGAGGATGTACAAACGGCTACTTCTTCTAAGTCGTTCAAAGGAATGGGCATCTCTTTTTGCTTGGGCAATAGCTTGAATAGATCAAATAGAATGGGGCCTGCCATGCGAACCCCACTAATGGAAGGTCGTCCTTCGCCTGTGGCATTTCCCACCCAAACACTGACAACGTATTTTTTGTTGACCCCAATGGCCCAAGCATCGCGTCCGCCAAAACTCGTTCCCGTTTTCCACGCGATTTTAAGGGCTGAGTCGTAATATTGCCAGGCTTCATCACCCTCGGGTCGATTTACTTTAGTTAGGGCTTCAAATGTATTGTAAATGGCTCCTGCACCCCAAATCGTTTTCTCCTTAGATGTTTCTCCAAAGGATGAAGCAATCCCCGCTTTCCAATTGAGCTCTTGCATTTCTTCGGTGCGATACGCCTGTTCTTTATTGTAGTAATGGACTGTGCCCACCATGCCTGCATAGGCTCTTGTCAATTGCCATAAACTGCTTTCCGCTCCTCCTAAGATAAGCGATAAACCATAGTGATCGGGGTATTTATTGATAGAACTCAGTTTGAGTTGTTGTAAATTGTCGTAAAAGCGATACACACCATATTGTTGTAACAGTAAGACAAAAGGAATGTTTAAAGAACGCGACAGCGCTTCATTGGCCGTCACGGCTCCTTCATAGCTATTGGAGAAATTCGCAGGTTTATAACCGGAGATTACAACGGGAATATCAGCGACCAATTGATGCGGTAAAAGGGATGCATCATCGAGCATTGCCGCATATAAAAATGGCTTTAGAATACTGCCCGTACTTCGGGACGCTTGAATAATATCTACATCCTTTTGATGGGCGACGGTAGTAGGTGAATTTCCAATATAGGCAATGACATCGCGATTTTCTACATCGACAATTAGCGCGGCTATATTGTAAACCTCGGCTTGTTTATAGTGTAAATAGTAGTTCTTCACAATAGCATTGGCACGTTGTTGTACAGCATAATCCACAGTGGTTGTCAAGCGCTCTTCTTTGTTTGTCTTTGCAATATACTGCAGCAGGTGAGGAGCAATTTGTGGCAGTTCATGTGGTTTTTGGGGTAAAGGTTCTGAAAGGGCCAACGCATAGGTACTTTGGTCAATACGTCCCCTGTCTAGTAGTTTTTTCAGTAGAGCATTGCGCTTTTGGAGCAAAATCTCTTGATTTTTTCCCGGATAGATTAAACGAGGTGCATTGGGCAATACTGCTAGAGTTGCACATTCAGCCCAGGAGAGTTGCTCAGGCGAAGTTCCGAAATAGCGCCATGCTGCAACATCGAGTCCCACCACATTACCCCCAAAAGGAGCATGGGATGCATAGAGACTTACAATTGATTTTTTACTGTACTTAAATTCCAATCGAGTTGCTTGAATCAGCTCTATTATTTTTTCAAAATAGGTGCGTTTTTTTCCATCTCTCGCTAATCGAATGGTTTGTTGGGTTAAGGTACTTCCTCCTCGTTTTACTTTTTTAGCCGATAAATTTGAGGCAAATGCCTTGACAATGGAAACGGGATTAAATCCCCAATGGTATTGGAAATATTCGTCTTCATAGGCAATGATGCACGTTTCGAATTTTTCTGGTACTTGATCCATAGCGGGAAATCGCCATTGACCATCACTTGCAATTTGTGCCGCTAGTAACTGGTGATCCTTACTTTCAATTACGGTTGAATAGGGTTTTTCAAATAGGGTTTGAGGCAAACAAAAATAATAGGCAATCAAGGCGATCCCTATCAAAATAGAGCCTACTTTCTTTTTCGTGCTCCACGTCCGCCATTTTACATTGGGTCTGACTTTCATATAAAGCAATACAGGGATATGGTTATCCCTGTATTTTGTATTGATTTAGAATTCCGTTATTTAATTACTTCCACCCATTGGCCGATGGTACGACAGCGATAAGTATTGTCATACATTGCATTGGCTTGTACCCCAGGTAAGTAGTAGTTTCCTAAGTAGGAAGCGTTTAGGGTTACGCGTAGGGTTTTGCTTGTATTGGCGTTTAACGTAAAGTAGAACATGGTTCGATCATCGCGAATATCCGTATAGTCTACTTGGTTTTGCGCGCCCCCTGCATCAGTATAGCGCAAGTTTACAATCTCCCAACCCGAAGGAACAATATGCGTTAATGCTACGTTTTCAATACTTCGGTTGCTAGTGTTTGAGATGACAATATCACATACAAATTCAGTTCCTTGTTGTAAACTACTTGGATTTATTGCTACACCATTGGTTGAGCGATAGTTTGTTCGGATTGTCAAGTTGCTTTGATCTGCTTGTTCTTCTCCCACAGGTAAAATTCCACTGGAAGTCAAACGCGCATAAAGGGTAGCTTTACTCTTATTTTGAACCATCAAAGTATTGTTCGACTTGATGTTCTTTAGTTCTGTACTCACCATGGCTTTGGTTGTATTAACCTTAGCCTCTTGTCCGTTGTATGCGTACAACGTATTGATTCCATCACTTGGTTTATGCACGTTGACATAGCTAGCAATTGCGTTTAGGGCATAGGCCGTTGTCTGCGTGCTCATCCATTGAGATGATCCCAATTTATTCGCTAGTTCAATGGCATATTCATGTGTTTTCACTTTGTTCGCTCCGCTGTTCATCATCGTTTCTAAAACCATAGCTAAATTGCGTTCATAAGAGCCATAGTACGAATATCCTGAAATTTCATCCAAGGAAAGGTTGGCAATTAATTTTTGAGCGGCTTCTTTTTGTCCTGCAAGCGCATAGGCTGCTGCGAGGCGGAATTTAGCATTTGTAGAAATACCTTGAGTCTCTCTTAATCGGTTCATGGAAGCAACGTCCGCTTGTCCGGCTAGGGCCAAGGTATACAAGCGATATGCCTGAGCAAAATCAGAACTATAGCGTTTGTCGTACTTCCATTGACGGGCCATTTTTTGTTGGTATGCGATCCAGTTTGCTTTGCTATTCACCGGTAGTACATATCCTTTTTTCTCTGCTTCAAGATAGAAGTGGCCTACATAGGAAGTTGCCCAATCGTCGGCATAGCTGTTCCCTGGCCAATACGCAAATCCTCCATCGGAGAACTGACGTTGTGCCAAGCGTTGAATCCCTTCGTTTACATTGCGTTGGATGCTTTGTTTTTTGCTGTCATCCAATGTGATTAGCTCAGCGAGGTAAAGCTGCGGAAACACACCAGAGGTAATTTGTTCTGTACAACCATGAGGGAAGGTAATCAAGTAATTGAGACGGGTGGTCAAATTGATGTTCGGGAAGGTCGAAAGCTCTAAAGTAGCTTTGTTACTTCCTGCAATGCCAAAAGGAACCCAATCTAAGTTTTCTTGACCTTGTGGATCAACGGTTACTATTTGTGTACGCGTAGTCACTGGGTTTGGATTGAGTACATCCAATTCAATGCTATACGTGGCTTTTTCTTTTCCTGAAGTAGCTTCAATATCAATTGTTGAAATTCCCGTTTTGTTGCCTACTTCTAGTTCAAAATACGCAATTTTATCATCAGGTTCGCTAAAGGTTACTTGTTGTGTAGACGAGCCGCTAATTTTAAATTTATCATCTGTTTTAACGGAAACTTTGACGTTTTTCACGTGGTTTTCCATGGCGAAAACCGTAACAGGTAAGGTGATTTTCTCTCCAGGAACTGCGCGTCGTGGCAACGAACCTAAGATCATTAATGGGTTGTTTACTTTAACGGTTTTATCCGCATGACCATAGGCTCTGTGTTCCGTGTTAGAAGCGACGATCATCGTGCGAACAGAACCGATGTATTTCGGCAATTTGATTTCGTGTGAAGCTGTTTTGCCCTTTTCTAAGGTATATGGACCTGAGAAAATAACAACAGGCTTAAAGCGATTGGCTTTTTTGACTTGCCCTGCGCCTAAATCTTCATCCCCACCAATACTAAATACTTGATTAATAGTTCCGCCATAAGCTCCAATGATGTAGTCAAACACATCCCATGTGCGAACACCAAGTGCGGACTTACTATAGAAATTTTGCCATGGAGCCGGGGTTTTAAAACGCGTAAGATCCAATAATCCATCCTCGACAATGGCTACCGTATACGTCATTTTGTTTCCATTTTTCTCCTTGACTTTTAAGGTGAATTTCTCTTCTGGACGTAATTTTTCTGGCATGATTATCTCAGGCTCTAATTTAGTCTTCTTGTTGTATACGCTGATTGGCGCAATTCCATATAGACGAATTGGCGAATTGTTAATTGTATAGGCATGTGGCTGAATCAAGGTAATGTTTATATAGGCATTCGGAGCCATAGCCGCCGTTGCAGGTAATTCAAATGTCGTTTCGCCTTGTTTGGTTTGTACCCAATGCGTAGATAATACACTGCTGCCACTTTCTACAGAAACTAATGCTCTTCCTCCTTCACTTGAAGGGAAAGACAATTTGATCTTTTCGTCAACAGTATATTCTTTTTTATCCGTAGCAATTGACAGGGCAATTGCTTCTTTTCCTTCTCTGTGTTTGGTTTTGGCAGACCAATACGGCCAATCGACATACACTTGTTGAGAAGCGATATGCCCACTGTTTAAGTTGGTAATCACTACTTCGTAGTTGCCCCAGTCTTGTTCGGGGATCTTTAATTTGAATTTAGTAGCTCCATTTGAAGAGGTCGTCAGTTGATCTGTACTATAAAGGCTGTAATAGTCCGAAGCGTTGTAATTGGATACGCCATACTCGTTCGAACTCCACCACCAGTATCCCTTTTTGCGGTATACATCTACGCGTACGTTTTGCCCTAATGCTTTACCGTCACTAGTTACAGTTACAATAGAAAAGGCCAACGGTTTATCCGTTTCATAATATCCGTATTTATTAGCTTCAGGAGCCTTTATTCCTACATAACTCGCATAAGGAGAGTAGGTAAGAGTTGAAACATCTGTCGATACATCACCGCCGTTTTCATATACTTTGGTCGTTAAAATTGCTTTTAACATAGCGGAATTCTCAACAGTGTTCTTTAAGTTAAGCGAAAACGAGAATGTTCCGCTTTCACTTGTTCTACCCGAATACACATTGATATCTTCTGTTGCATAGGAAGATAAGCTGTTGTTAAATCGGTAATTCGGATAGGTTTTAAAGGTCGTTTGTTCAGGTAGTAATTTAATTTGTACCTCGGCTTTTAAATTTTTAGCCGTACTTCCTTGTAGCCATTCTACTGTATAGTCGATTTTCTTGTTATAGTCATCAGAAGCGATAGTTTTCCCTTCTGCATTGTTTTTTATTTTTAAGCGATTAGGCTTAATTGTTTCTACTTTAATGCGCTTGTGAAATTTTGCACCTCCTACTTGGACAATCGCCTCCCAATTTCCTGTTGGAGCTTCTGTATCTGTTTTTACTTTAAACGCATAGTGGTTGGCAACATTTTTCTTTTGCACGATTTGTTCGGTTACTTTTCCAAAAGGATCAGATAGCGTCAATTTAATCGGGTGATTATCTGGTAAAGGGTTGGCAATATCATCGAGGATAAATCCGATGTGAATATCGTCGCCAGGACGCCATACGCCGCGTTCTGTATAGACATAACCGTTCATTCCCTTTTGTAAGGTTGCGCCGTCCACATCGTAATTACTTACTGAAAGCGCATTGGCCTGATCGATTTTGATGTAAGTGGTATTGTTGTCTTGTTTTGCCAGAGCAAAAGAAGCTTTGGCTTTGCCGAGATTTACTTTGGCAATTCCATCACCGTCAGTTTTTGCTGTCGCTAACAATTGTTGTTGATAGCTATAAAATTCAACCGTTGCTCCATTGACAGGTGCTGTAGTTAAAATATTCGTTACAATCGCTGTGTAAACATTGTCGTTTCCACCTTTTACGATAATACCTAAATCACTAGCAAGCACGTTAGCGCTTGGCATTTGCGTATAGTAATAGTAAGCGTCAGAACATGGATCTTCGCGTTCTTCCCATGGGTAATAGCGGTAGTAGTACTCGTATTCGTCCTCCTCTGATTCTAAATCCTCCTCCACTTCAAAGTCTATTTCTTCCGCTGTCTCTTGTGTACAGTTGAGTGCATAGGCTTTTTTGAAAGAGAATTTTACGTGGTAAATAGCTCCTGGATCTGGTTTAATTAAAGTAGATAAATCCAAAGCATAGGCATTCCATCTCAAGAGCGCTTTTGGATCTGGATTGGTCAATTCGATCGTTGTTTTTGCAATGGGCGCTGCAACGCTATAAAGAGAGTAGGAACCATCCAAGTTGTTGGATTGTAAAAACTGCAAAATATTGTTCTGGAATACTTTATACACTTTTACGTCCACAGCCCTTAGCGAGGTGGCTTTAAAGTTGATTTTCAAATTTTCCGAAGAGGGTAAAATAGTTCCGTTTTGAAGTAATTGTACTTCGGGTTTCGGAACAGCAAAGCTGATGGGTTGCGTGTGAATTGCATTCAATCGGTTGCCATAGCTATCTGCAATTCCCTCTTGCACCATTAGAATGGCTTCCTCTGGCAGCGCCTTTTCACTGTATACTTTGATTAGATTTCCCTCGATTAAAAAAGTCAGGGCTAAGCTTTCATAACCCTGTAAGCGGATTAATCCCTCTACACTTTGATTCTTTTTAACGGGATTCGTGAAGTTAATTGCAAACGAGTGATTATCTCCAAGTGTTGTTAATACTTGGTGAACCTCAAAAACATCTTGGGCTGGGATATCAAAGGTTTGCGTTGTTTTTTGCTCCAATTGCAGGGGCTTAGCATCAAGAGTTAAGGTTAATTCCGAAGCTTCTTTGTGGCGTTTTATCCCTCGAATACTGAAGGGAAATTCTTTTGTCTCTTGGATATCTGCTGTTTGAAAAGATAGTTCAAGTCCTTGTTTGCCTTGTTGTGCTTTCGCTATCTTTTTGATCGTTTCTGTACTGGCCCAATCGCTGGATTTAATCACTCCGTGTAGGACGTAATTGTCTTTGTCGACGGATTGTAAATCAGTAAACTCAGTTGTGAATTGCTGAGGTACAGTATGTACCAAAAAAGAAAACGTTTGTTGGGCATCTTCCACGGGAGTTAGCTTACCCAAGTGGAAGTTAATGTGGTATTTCTGGTCTTGTTTCAGGCGCTCTGCCGGTTCAAAACGCAAGGTTTGATTGGCTAAATAATGCAATTTCCCTTTTACAGCAGGTGAAATGGTAAATAATTTAGCATCGACTTCTTGTTGATCTTGCCATTCACCCCAATTTTTGGTTAGGGCAATGTCGATCGGTGATTTGGATGAAATCATCCCTGTTGTGAAGGCCGTGATATACTCGCTAAAATCCTTGGGATCTGAAAGCGGAAAGTCTTGGGCATCCTCTTTTTTACAAGCCTGTAAGAAGGCTAATAGCAGACACAGGGCCGTTAGTACAATTTTTTTATTCATAGCTTTTTTATTTATCTTCTCTTTTCAAAAAACGAACGCATGAGTGCTGCGCATTCCGCTGCTAAAACACCTGAGGTAACAAGGGTCTTTGGGTGGAGTTGACCTCCCATAGTCTGAAAACCTCTTTTTTCGTCACTTGCTCCCCAGACCACCCTTGAAATCTGACTCCAATACAAGGCCCCTGCACACATTTGGCAAGGTTCTAAAGTTACGAATAAAGTGCATGATTTCAGGTATTTAGCGTCTAAATAATTTGCTGCGGAAGATACTGCTTGCAATTCCGCATGAGCGGTGACATCGTGTAATAGTTCCGTGAGATTATGACATTTGGCAATGATTTTATCGTTGGAAACTACAATAGCGCCAACGGGAATCTCCCCTTTTTCAAAGGCCATTTGCGCCTCGCTTAGGGCGATTCGCATAAAGTATTCATCTGTGAAAATATCCATAACTCACGTTTATATTTAAGCAAAGTTAAGTGAAAAACAGTTGTACTTATTTTATATCGTAAAAAAAACACTATATCTAGGGAGTTCTATAGATGAAAAATTAACTAGCTTACATCAAGAGAAAAGACGTTTTTTGGGCAACAAGGTTTTGTTTATAAATAGTGCATCCAGGTTGTTTATGGAACAAATATTTTGCATGCTGGATGATAAAGAGGAGCGAAGTATTTTTTACTAGATCACATCCTTAGGTCTATTGATAGAAAAATTCGGTCTTGATTCAAGGGAAACAGCTAATACTAAAAACAAAGTTGTAATTTTGTTTTTCACAAAAGAATAGTAATAGGGCTTATGTTATTAGAACAAATCAAAGATCCTTCAGACCTGAGGAAACTGAGTATCGCTCAGTTGGAAGACTTAGCGGTTGAAATTCGACGATTTATTATTGATGTTGTAGCCACCAAAGAAGGACATTTAGGTGCGAGTTTGGGCGTTGTTGAATTGACAATTGCCTTGCACTACGTTTTTGATACCCCGAATGATTTATTGGTTTGGGATGTTGGACATCAAGCCTACGGACACAAATTGCTCACAGGGCGTCAGGGCGTGTTTCACACCAACCGACAAAAAGGGGGCATTAGTGGGTTTCCGCACAGAGAAGAAAGTCAATATGACGTTTTTGGCGTCGGGCATTCGTCTACGTCTATTTCTGCTGTTTTGGGAATGGCGATTGCCTCTAAACTAAAAGGGGAGCCTGAGAAACAACATATTGCGGTGATTGGCGATGCCTCTATTGCGGCAGGTATGGCCTTCGAAGGGTTGAATCACGCAGGAGTCAGTGATGCTAATATGTTGGTTGTGCTAAATGATAACGCCATAGGAATTGACCCCAGTGTTGGAGCGTTAAAAGATTATTTAACTTCCGTAAAAGAAGGGCGAAACCACAAGCGAAACAACATGATTAAATCCTTGCATTTTGACTATAGAGGTCCCGTAGATGGACACGATTTAAAACTGTTAATCAAGGAGTTGACTAAGTTGAAAAAGCACAGGGGGCCCAAGTTTTTACACGTAATTACTACCAAAGGTAAAGGGTTAAAACAAGCGGAGGAGAATCAAGTAAAATACCACGCACCAGGTAAGTTTGACAGTGCAACAGGGGAATTGATCATCAAACAAGAAAAGGAATATCCCGCTAAATACCAAGATGTCTTTGGGCATACCTTGGTTGAATTAGCTGAACAAAACCCTCTCATTGTAGGGATTACACCTGCTATGCCAACGGGAAGTTCCATGAAATATATGATGGATGCTTTTCCTGATCGCGCCTTGGACGTGGGAATTGCCGAACAACATGCAGTTACCTTAGCGGCAGGTATGGCAACGCAGGGACTCATTCCCTATTGTGCCATTTATTCTACTTTTTTACAGCGCGCATACGATCAGTTAATTCACGATGTGGCTTTGCAAAAACTACCCGTTGTCTTTTGTCTCGATCGCGCAGGTTTAGTCGGAGAGGATGGAGCTACTCATCAAGGTGTATTTGATCTAGCCTATTTGAATTGCATTCCCAATATGGTGATTGCCGCTCCGTTGGACGAGGTCGAGTTGAGGCAGTTGTTGTACACCGTACAATTGGGAATTGATACACCTTGGGCCATTCGCTATCCTAGAGGAAAAGGAGTAAAGCAGTCCGATTGGCGCGTGGGTTTTGAAAAACTTAACGTATCAATAACTAAAAACTTAAGAAAAGGCGATAAATTTGCCATAATTTCAACAGGAGTAATAGGAAATAATGTCATACAAGCCTTTGAACAATGTGAAACCAACGCTTGGACACACGAACATTTTTTGTTTGTTAAACCGTTGAATGAGCAGCGATTGCACGAAATATGTAAAAGTCATGTGCAAGTGGTGACCATTGAAGATGGCACAGTTAAAGGTGGTTTTGGAAGTAGTATAGCCCAATTTGTATCCCAGCATTACCCTGAGCTCTTAGTTGAGAATTTAGGTGTTCCCGATGTGTTTATCGAACACGGTACTGTATTGGAACAGCAGCAAATTTGTGGTATAGATGTAGATTCAATTGTAAAATTAATTAGAGATAAGTTTTGAATAATTTAGGAAAGATTGCTTTTTTTTCTATCGTTATAGGGTTGTACACCGGGACTAGTTTTGCACAAGTAGGCTCAACTACTGTTGAACTGCCAAAGGCACAATCCGATACCCTGGTCGCTCAGGATACGATAAAAGTACAAGAAAATCCGTTTAACCCTTTGATGAATTTTTTACCGCGTAAAAACTACGCAGAAGAAGATTTGTTATTGAGTTATATGAATCTTGGCAGTAGAGAAGACTTGGCTTTTTTTAAACCCGAAGTTTTCGTTGAACGCAGTAAGCCCAAGTACAGTGCTATAAAAACGAAGTTTAATCCGCAAATCGAACTGTCTGCTATTCCGGTAAACAATGAAATCATTGGATATTGGGAGAAGACAAATAAAGTGGGATTGGATTTTAACCAAATTGCCTTTGTCAATTGGAGTGCTGGAGGGGATAATTCCATTGCGGGCTTGCTAAAAGGAGATTTTAGCAGAAAGTATATCAAAGGACGTATGATCTGGGATAATACGTTAAACGTGCGCTATGGGGTAAATAAGCAGTCCGATCGGGAGTTGCGCAAATCGGATGATGTCCTAGAGCTCAACTCTACCTTTGGATATAAATCCTCAGCCGCCTCGGATTGGTACTATGTGTCCAAGCTAAATTTTAGAACGCAATTTACTGATGGATTTAACTATCCCAATACAGATAATCCGGTCTCTCGCTGGTTAGCACCTGCTTACCTCTTTGTCGGGGTCGGGGGAGAGTATATGGATTCCAAAACCGGAATTAAATACTATATTTCACCACTGACGTATAAAGCAACATTCGTCAATGATCAAACCTTGGCAGATCAAGGTGCATTTGGTGTCGATCCCGCAATCAAAGACGAGGATGGCAACATACTAAGGCATGGAAAGCGCTCCAAAGCTGAGGTGGGTCTATTGGTGAGTACAGAATGGAAAAAAGAAGTGTTTAACAATATATTTATTGATACAAAATTGACGTTATACAGTGATTATATCGATCAATTTGGCAATATTGATGTCATGTGGGATTTGAAACTGGATATGAAGGTCAATAACTTTGTTCGCGCCAATGTAGGGATTAACTTAATCTATGACGACAACGTAAAAAACAAAGTGGAACGCGGTGGAGTACAGGTGATTGAAGGACCTAAAATCCAATTTAAACAAACCTTAGGAGTAGGCTTAGTCTATTCGTTTTAATTTTATAAATTAGCGCTATGAAGCATCTTTATTTCCTTTGTTTTTTCTGTTTGATCAGTTCTTTTTCTTTTGCACAACAAGTGGAAGTAGATGAAGTAACCCGTAAACAGGATAGCATAGCAGCACTAGATTTTAAGTATAGAGAAGATCAGTTTTACTTTGGAATTTCTCACAATCTAATGCAGGGAAAACCCAAAGGTTATGCTTCTAGTACTGTTTCACTTGGGGTTGATTTTGGTTTTTTGAGAGATTTTCCCCTCAATAAAAGCCGAACGATCGCCCTTGCACCGGGTGTTGGATTTTCGTATCAGAATTTGCGCAATAACTTTGGTCTAACAGCAGACGGAGCCTATACCGTAGTAGACAATCAAAAGCGAAATAGTCTGTCGCTGCATATGCTAGATTTTCCCCTTGAATTGCGTTGGCGAAATTCAACCCCTGCTAGCCATAAGTTTTGGCGTGCCTATGTAGGAGTTAAAGCCAGCTATGTTATGGGGAGTCGATTGAAAACATCTACAGATGAATACTCGGTAACCTTACGCGGCGATGACAACATCAACAAATGGCTGTTTGGTATGTATGTAGGTGCTGGGTTTAATACTTGGAATTTTTACGCCTATTACGGGTTAAATACCATCTACAAAGACGCTCCAATTAAAAACGATCCTGAGAAGTTACGCCTGTTTAAAGTCGGCGTTATCTTTTATATTTTATAAGGAAAGAGCTTTCAAGCTCTTTTTTTTATGGCCGTAAAAGCACCCAACAAGCCAGTTGAGGCAGTAGGCCAATCAACCCACCAACAATCACCTCATAGGAGGTATGTGCACGCAAATACAAGCGGGCACTCGCCGTTAATCCCGTGATGAGAATACAACTAATCAACAAAATTAAAGCTGGGGTTTTTTGGTGAATGAGCAAAAGCGTGAAGAACGTTAAGCCTCCTGTGAGCATAGCCGTGTGTACGCTGAATTTTTGCCTAAAGATTGCGCCTAGTAACAAAAGGGAGTAGGTGACGATTAACCCCCAAAAATACAGCTTTAACTCATAGGCACTATTGTTGTATAATACCAGTGTTTTAAGGACGTAAAGCAAAGCAATATTGATGGCAAATGGAAAAATGCGCTCTTTGGTATCACTGACCATTACACTGGATTTGAGTACGCGCAAAGAACGCATCAAATAGTAGATAGAGATGGGAATAAAAAAAGTAACGATAGCCACTTGACTTAGGATAATGGATAGTTCTATCGGAGTAAAATAGTAGTACTCGATAATAAAATACAACCCAACCGTCTGTAAAGGCAATACTATGGGATGAAAAAGATAGGAAACAAGTTGAGCTAATTTTTTCATAATTGCCGACCATTTTTAGCGGTATCGTTTGTTTTTCAGTCTTTTTTAATCTGATTTTCCGTTTTTTAAATTCTCTTTCTCATACGCGCAACGGGAATATCCAGTTGTTCGCGGTATTTTGCAATCGTTCGCCTTGCAATGGGATAGCCTTTTTCTTTGAGTAATTCAGCTAATTTATCATCAGGATATGGTTTTTTCTTGTCCTCTTCTGAGATAATCGTTTCCAATATTTTTTTGATTTCAATGGTTGATACTTCTTCTCCTTGGTCGTTCATCATTGCTTCAGAGAAGAAGTTTTTGATCAATTTCGTTCCATAGGGAGTTTCGACGTATTTGCTGTTGGCAACACGAGAAATAGTAGAAATATCTAGGCCAACTAAATCGGCGATATCTTTGAGAATCATCGGTTTTAGTTTAGTTTCATCTCCAGTTAAAAAATATTCTTCTTGGTAGTGTACAATGGCGCTCATTGTCACATATAACGTTTCTTGACGCTGTTTGATGGCGTCGATAAACCACTTAGCCCCATCTAACTTTTGCTTGATGAATTGTACGGCGTCTTTTTGAGAAGCACTGGCTTGTGTTGAGTCTTTATAGGTCTGCAACATCTCTTGGTAATCACGAGAAATGTGAAGTTCAGGCGCATTTCGATTGTTTAAGGTCAATTCAATTTCGCCATCGACAATTTTGATTGTAAAATCGGGAATGACCTGTTCGATATATCGATTGGTACCAGTATAGGCCCCCCCGGGTTTGGGGTTGAGTTTTTCAATTTCGTCAATCGCTTTGCGCAATTGATCTTTGGTAATATTGTAGCGCGACAACAACTTGTCGTAATGTTTTTTGGTAAAGGCATCGAATTGATTTTCAATGATATCTTTGGCTACTGTAATGGCGTCGGTTGGAGTTTTGTGTTTGAGTTGCAACAATAAACACTCTTGTAGGTTACGTGCACCCACTCCGATCGGTTCTAATTCGTGTACAAGAGCTAGGATCTGTTCTACCGTTTCTGTATCGGTATAAACACCTTGAGTAAACGCAAGATCATCAACGATGTCTTGAACCTCTCTGCGGAGATAGCCCATTTCATCAACACTGCCCACTAAAAATTCTGCAATGATGCGCGCCTCTTCCGAAAGGATAAAGGTGTTTAATTGATTGATGAGGTTTTGGTGAAATGATTCTGTTGCAATAATTGGGGCTTCATAGTCCTCATCATCCGAACTGTAGTTGTTCGCCTGTAATTTATAATCGGGAATTTCATCATCGCTCAAGTAGTCATCAATATTGATGTCTTCTGCGTCGATGCGCTCGCTGTCAAAATCGTCGAACTCATTGTCCAAGCTATCAAACTCATCAGTTGAATCTTCTTTACCTGTTTCTAAAGCGGGATTTTCAATTAACTCCTCTTTCAACCGTTGTTCAAAGGCTAAAGTAGGTAATTGAATCAGCTTCATCAACTGGATTTGTTGAGGAGATAGTTTTTGGGATAGTTTAAGTTGTAAACTTTGTTTTAGCATGCTAAATAAAATTAACGAAATAAAAATGTTTACTTTTAATCATTGTTCTTCCTAATTTACAGAAAAAAAACGATAAAAGTAAACATTTAAAGGGTTTCTTTTTATGAATAATTAAAACGCTGCATTTTGAGGCGTTCTAGGGAAAGGAATCACGTCTCTGATGTTTGTCATTCCAGTAACGAATAGCACTAAACGCTCGAATCCTAGTCCAAATCCACTGTGTGGAGCTGTACCGAATTTACGCGTGTCTAGGTACCACCATAGTTCCTCTTTATCAATGCCCATTTTCTCAATTTTGTCCAATAAAACCTCATAGCGTTCCTCGCGTTCTGAACCACCTACAATTTCTCCAATTCCAGGGAATAAGATATCCATAGCGCGAACCGTTTTACCATCTTCATTCATACGCATGTAGAAGGCTTTGATATCTGCAGGATAATCAAATAAGATTACCGGACATTTGAAGTGTTTTTCAACTAAATAACGCTCGTGCTCACTTTGTAAATCAGCACCCCATTCTTCAATGATATAGTTGAACTTCTTGTTTTTATTCGGTTTAGACGCTTTTAAAATATCAATAGCTTCTGTATAACTAACGCGCTTGAAATTGTTTTCTGTGATAAAGCGAAGTTTTTCAAGCAAAGCCATTTCACTGCGTTCTGCTTGTGGTTTATTCTTTTCTTCCTCTAGTAAACGAGTTTGTAAAAAGGCTAAATCATCCGGACATTTTTCTAGGGTGTAGTTGATTACATACTTGATGAAATCTTCTGCTAGATCCATGTTGTCCGCCAATTTGTTGAAGGCAACTTCAGGTTCAATCATCCAGAATTCAGCTAAGTGACGCGAAGTATTTGAGTTTTCTGCGCGGAAAGTAGGTCCGAAGGTATAAACCGAACCAAGTGCCATGGCATAGGTCTCTGCTTCTAGCTGTCCTGAAACCGTTAGATTCGTCGCCTTTCCAAAGAAGTCTTCAGAAAAATCAACGCTTCCATCCTCTTTTTTTGGCAGCTTATTTAAATTGAAATTTGTTACTTTAAACATTTCTCCAGCACCTTCTGCATCCGAACCCGTGATGATCGGCGCATTGAAGTAGAAGAAACCATTGTCTTGGAAATACTTGTGTACCGCGTACGATAACGTACTTCTTACACGCATAATCGCACCAAAAATATTCGTTCTAATTCGCAAATGCGCATTTTCACGTAAAAACTCTAAAGAGTGTTTTTTCGGCTGAATTGGGTATTCCTCTGGATTCGATTCACCATAAACTTTTAAGTTTTCAACTTGGATTTCTACATTTTGCCCAGCTCCTCTACTTTCAATTAAGGTACCTCTTACAGAAATAGCTGCTCCTGTGTGAATCTTTTTTAATAACTCAGCAGGAAACTTATCTAAGTCAACAACACATTGAATGTTATTGATTGTCGATCCGTCATTTAAAGCAATAAATTGGTTGTTTCTAAATGTTTTTACCCAGCCTTTCGCTTTTACTTCATGCAAAAGTGCCTTTCCGGTAAGCAGATCGATAATTTTGGTGTGTTTCATTTTTGATTATATTTTTATTACCTAGTAGATCAAATCTTTGAATTGAAATACGAACAAATGTACTAAAAAAACAATAGATATTGATGTAAATAAACGGGTTATTCATCAAAGATTACACACCAAAACTAGCTTTTTATATGGTTTTGAATTGGCGTTCATTTGAAAAGTAGAAGAAGTAGCTTAAAATATCAGAAAAGTATATAAATTAAAAAAGCCCGCATCAGCGGGCTTTCTTTATACTTTAAGAATTTCTTCTTCTTTTCTCACTAAGATTTCATCAATCTTTTTCACAAAAGCATCTGTTAACTTTTGTACTTGCTCTTCAGCTTCTTTACAAACGTCTTCAGAAACACCATTTTTTTCTTCTTTTTTGATATCGTTGTTAGCGTCTTTACGCGCATTTCGAATACCAATTTTGGCATCTTCTGTTTCTGCTTTAGCCTGTTTTACTAATTCTTTACGTCTTTCTTCTGTTAACGCAGGAATATTGATGATAATGTTTTCTCCATTATTCATTGGATTCAACCCAAGATTGGCAATCATAATTGCTTTTTCAATTGGTTGTAACATGCTTTTCTCCCATGGAGTAACAGTTAACGTACGTGCATCGGGAACGTTTACACTCGCTACTTGAGAAAGTGGCGTTTGAGAACCGTAGTAGTCCACAAAAACACTACCAAGCATTTGCGGTGATGCTTTTCCTGCACGAATATTTAATAACGATTTTTCTAAGTGAGCAATAGAACCGTCCATTGCCTCTTTTGCACTCGCAATAATTAAATCGATTTCTTCTGTCATAACGTTTATTAATTAAGGTTTACGGAAACAGTAGTTCCTACTGTATCATCTCCTTTGCAAACTTTTAGTAAATTATTTTCTTTATTCATGTCGAATACCACAATAGGTAATTCGTTTTCTCTACTCAAGGTAAATGCTGTGGTGTCCATGACATTCAATCCTTTAGTTAGTACGTCGCTAAAAGTGATTTTTTCAAATTTAACTGCTGTAGGATCTTTTTCTGGATCTGCATTGTACACGCCGTCAACACGTGTTCCTTTTAAAATAACATCGGCATTGATTTCAACGCCGCGCAATACAGCCGCTGTATCAGTTGTGAAGTAAGGGTTTCCTGTTCCTGCACCAAAAATAACAATACGTCCTTTTTCTAAGTGACGAACCGCTCTTCGCTTGATGTAAGGCTCAGCTACTGCTTCGATTTTTAAGGCTGTTTGCAAACGAGTAAGCATGCCCGCATCTTCTAATGCGCCTTGAAGTGCCATACCGTTGATGATGGTAGCAAGCATCCCCATATAATCGCCTTGAACGCGATCCATACCCACACTTGCACCAGCTACTCCTCTAAAAATATTACCACCACCAATAACAATAGCTATTTCAACACCCAAATCATGTACTTTTTTTACTTCAGCTGCGTACTCAGCTAATCTCTTAGGGTCAATGCCATATTGATTCTCTCCCATTAAAGCTTCTCCACTTAATTTAAGCAGAATTCTTTTATATTTCATGGATATGATATTTTTAAAGTTTTGCAAATATAAAGATTATATACTACTATAAAATAGCTTTTGCGAATTTATCCTGATGAATTTTAAAGGTTCTCGCTGCCGCTTGGTATCCCAACTCAAATATTTCATCCATCCGCTGCTTATTGCGCTCAAAGGTTGAATATTGTGTAATGTGATGGGATTCAATTAACCAATCGCATAAAGCTGATTGGGTTCGATTGTGATTAGCAGCCATTAAATCATAGGCGCGAATCGCAACCGAGCGCAGTGAATTGAGGTTTTTCTTCTCCAGCTGTTCGATCGGACATACATTGCTCCCGATTAAAAAGTCGCAGTCCTTTCGAATTAAATCTGTCGCAAAATTATTGAGGATCCCACCATCACTGAACAATTGATCGTCAATCGTATGAGGAGAAAATATAGCAGGAAACGCACTGGAAGCCAGTATAGCGTCGATTACTCGGGTAGTAGGACTAAACACGTGGACTTCCCCTTTGGCAATATCAGTGGTATTCACCAATACTTTGATCGGCAAGTCATCGAGGGTACGGTTTTCGAACACGGAAAACAAATACTTTTCAAATGCATTCGAATCAATAAGTCCCGCTTTCTTAAACGTGAAAAAATGCCAATTTAAAATATTGACCGACTTGAAAAAATCCAAAATTTCACGTGGAGTCAAGCCCATTGCATACAAGCAGGCTACAATTGAACCTGCGCTTGTTCCTGCCAAGATTTTAGGTTGAATTTCTTGTTCTACTAAAAAGGAAAGAACACCTGCATGTGCAATCCCCTTATAGCCACCTCCAGACAAAGCCAAACCTATTTTAGGTGTGATCATAAATAAAAGTATTGAAAGATTTGTGTTTAAAAGATTAACTTTGAATTCAAACTAATAAAATTACACAAAAATGAACAAAGTCGACCAAAATGTATTGAATAATAGTTTTACGTATGATGCATTTCGTTCCTATGTAACAGAGGCTTTGCAAAATAATCCGGAGAAACTCCAACTAACAGCTGATTATTTGCCTTATGCTGAATTAAATGAAGCGCGCTTGCATCGCTTGGACAAAACCCTAAACGTAGAGCCTGAAGTGGCAGAAGTTATGGAAAATCTTAACAAGGAGTACATCTGGTTAGTGATTTCTGAGAGTTGGTGCGGGGATGCTGCTCAATCGGTACCTATGTTGAATAAAATGGCTGCTATTACCGATAAAGTGGATTTGCGCATTGTGTTTCGCGATCAAAATTTAGATCTGATGGATCAATACCTTACCAATGGAGGAAGAGCGATTCCCAAGTTGCTAATTGTCAATAAAGAAAGTAGAGAAGTACTTGGTGATTGGGGACCTCGCCCTGCTGATGCGGTACAGTTGGTCAACGACTACAAAGCAGAACACGGCAAGTTTGACGAAGATGGAATCATTGCGTTAAACAAATGGTATACAAAAAATAAAGGTCAACAAGTGCAACAAGAAGTGGCTGCGCTGATGACCGATATTGATCAATAAAGTAATAATACAATCACTATTGTACGATAGGTCCGACAATAGTGATGTTTTTGGACAAAGACATCCCTGCAGGATTGCATCCTAATGCACCTTCAGGGATGACTTGACCTAATTTCTCAAAGTAATCCGCCCAAACGGGGAAAGTTTCTCCTGTATATTTTGAACGATACGTCATCGGATAAAGGTGAAAGAACTCTTTGTTTTTATTCGCCGATTTAAAGGCGTCGTACAGCAATTCTGAACAATAGTATTTGCCGTTGGCATAGAGGTAATTGTCGTCATAGGGAGTGCCAATTTGTTGTAAGGCAAAGGCCTTCGCTTGGGGAATTAACTTCTCATATCGCGCTAATAGCCTTCCCAAATACATCGTTTCTGGTGTTTTGGCTAAAAATTCATTCAATGGGGTGAGGCAAACTTCTGGCCAAGTGGCTTCAATCACTTGAAGGGATCCTTCGTGCTCAACGACCATTCCAATGTGGTTAAAATTTAATCCTTCGTGTCCAAAGGTCACTTCGTTAATCGCATCACATAGAGGACCACATTTTAGGTTTTGAAAGATTAAATCTCCTTCTTTAAACGTCGTTTTTTGGGCGTAGCTCATGGTGCAAAGCAACCCAAGTAAAGCAATTATTTTTCTCATATTCATTTGTCGTTTGTACAAAAATAGAACTATCCCCCTAGATAAACAATCGAAGAGGCCAAGGTTTAGTCGAGGAAAAAGCCTTTTTTTTGAATTGTTAAAGTTTATAAAATGATTCGATCTCAACTAGTGACGAACTGTAATTAATTGTATATTAGGTGGATTAACCATAAAAATATACTATATGTCACAACATTTTCCATTTCCAGCATTCAAAGAAAAATATGGAAACTATATTGGAGGTGCATTCGTACCACCTGTTAAGGGGAGATACCTCGACTCTATTACTCCAATCAACGGAACGGTATTTGCGCAGGCGGCTCACTCTACGGAGGAAGATTTGATTTTGGCTATTGACGCAGCAGATAAGGCTTTTGAAACGTGGAGCAAAACTTCTGCAACAGAACGCAGTAATATCTTGTTTCGCATTGCCGATCGCATGGAGCAAAACTTGGAGTATATCGCAAAAGTGGAAACCATTGACAACGGAAAGGCTTTACGCGAAACACTAAATGCCGATATTCCATTGGCAATTGATCACTTCCGTTATTTTGCTGGTGTGATCCGCGCTGAAGAAGGATCTGTAGTTGAATTAGACGAGCACACGGTTTCGATGATTGTACACGAACCCCTAGGCGTTGTCGCTCAAATTATTCCTTGGAACTTTCCGATTTTAATGGCGGTGTGGAAACTAGCTCCTGCTTTGGCAGCTGGAAACTGTGTGGTGCTTAAGCCTGCAGAAAATACTCCAATTTCTATTTTGGTCTTACTGGAGTTAATTGGTGATTTATTGCCTGCTGGTGTAGTGAATATCGTCAATGGATCTGGTGCTGAACTAGGACAAAAATTAGTTGCTAATCCAAAAATTAGCAAAGCAGCTTTTACTGGTTCTACTGCTACGGGTCGTTTGGTGATGCAGTATGCAACTGAAAATATCATTCCAGTAACTTTAGAATTAGGAGGGAAATCGCCTAACGTATTTTTTGAGTCTGTCATGGATCACGATGATGAATACCTAGATAAAGCAATTGAAGGGGCTGTATTATTTGCGTTTAACCAAGGGGAAGTGTGTACATGTCCTTCGCGTTTGTTGATCCAAGAAAGTATTTACGACAAGTTTATCGCTCGTGTTATTGAACGCGTAAAATCAATTAAAGTCGGAAATCCATTGGATCCTACCACTATGATGGGGGCACAAGCATCAAAAATGCAATACGACAAAATTAGTTCCTACCTTAAACTTGGAAAAGAAGAAGGCGCTGAAGTATTAGTAGGAGGGGATGTCAATCACCTAGGGGGTGATTTAGAGCAAGGATATTATATCCAACCTACCTTGCTAAAAGGACACAATAAAATGCGCGTATTCCAAGAAGAAATTTTCGGACCTGTATTGGCTGTTACAACCTTTAAAGATGAAAAAGAAGCCATTGAAATAGCTAATGATACGCTATACGGATTAGGTGCGGGTGTGTGGACACGTGATGCACATCAGTTGTACCAAATTCCACGCGCTATTAAAGCCGGACGCGTTTGGGTAAACAATTACCACAATTATCCTGCGGGTGCTCCTTTTGGAGGCTACAAACAATCTGGTATTGGACGTGAAAATCACAAAATGATGCTCGGCCACTACCGTCAAACTAAAAATATGTTGATCTCGTACAACAAGAAAAAAATGGGATTCTTCTAAAATATATAAGAGATGTCGAAAATTAGCCGCATTGATGTTACGGAAAAAGCCAAGGCTTTGATTGAAGAACTGCATGCAGAACACGGAGATTTGATGTTTTATCAATCTGGAGGATGCTGTGAAGGCACACAACCCATGTGTTTTGTCAAAGGAGGTTTCCCTTTAAGGCTTCGCGATGTGAAAATTGGAGCGGTTTGTGGTTTTGACTTTTGGGTAGATCGCGATTTATTTGAGTATTGGAAACACACTCATTTTACATTAGACGTAGCCGATGGTTTCGGAACGGGCGGTTTTTCCTTGGAAATTCCCAAACAAAAAACATTTCAAATACAGTATCGTATGTTTACACCTGAAGAGTTGAATCAACTTGAGGAGGTAATTTTAAATGAATAATTGCTTTAATACGATGAATGTGAGGAGGCTATACGAAAGTATAGCCTCTTGTTGTTTTAGTCTAGGTCGATTACTTTTTAGTCGTATAATCATCTGTTGTGTTGTTCCTTTTCCTTTTTCCTGATCGCGCGGATTTGCAATCAGTGGCATCGGACAAAGAGTTTTGTTTCTTGCAGTACAACGGAAAAGGATTGGGTTTTGTTTGGGTCTTGTTCGAGTCATGTTCGAGTCAGCTTCGGTAAATGGGGGTTAAACCCCCGTAAATACGAAGGTTTGTCGAAGAAGACTCGAACAAGAGTAAAAGCAAACCAAATAAACGACTGAATAACAGTTGTTTGTATTGTTTGTTGACGGAAAAACAAACCCATTTGTGCTTTTGCTTTCCAAATAGTGGAAAAACGCGGAAGATATTCAGGTTAATTTCGTCTGATGTTGGTTTGTCGTGTATTCGTGCAGCTTGTGAATAGCAAAGAACGATTGTAAAAGAATAGTAACCAGTAAACCAGGTAAATTAGGGCAGATATTAAAAGAGGAATTTTAGGTGGCCTACGTGGGAAGGTAGGTGCAGTAGGTGCAAATGCGCGTCATCAGAGTTTTATACAATACATAAGAGGGTGTCCTTTTGGGACACCCTCCTTGTTATTTTAGTTTTGGTCGATTATTTTTTAGTCGTATAATCATCTATTGAGGGAGTTGTTCCTTCTCCCTTTTCCCATCTCCACTTTCTATTACACGGTCTTCAAATTCCTCTATACTCAATGCGTTTTTCACGTCATATTCCCCTATTTTAGTACGACGCAAGGCTGTTAGATGCCCTCCACTGTTCAATTTTTCTCCAAAGTCAAATGCAATAGAGCGGATATAGGTACCCTTTGAACAAGCGATTCTAAAGTCGATCTCAGGTAATGCCACACGCGTCAGTTCAAAGTCAGAAATACTAATTGGACGGCTGCTAATTTCTACTTCTTCTCCTTTGCGAGCGTGTTCGTACAATCGCTTGCCATCTTTTTTAAGGGCGGAGAAAATAGGGGGGCGTTGTAGGGTTGTACCCAGAAAACTCCCGCGGGTTTGTTCGATCATCTCCTCCGTAATATGCGCGATTGGAAAGGTTTGATTGATTTCAGTTTCCAAATCATAGGATGGTGTAGTGGCACCCAGCTGAATTGTACCGGTATATTCTTTTTCTTGTCCTTGTAATTCCGTAATGGTTTTAGTGGCTTTTCCCGTGCAAATCAACAATAATCCTGTTGCCAAGGGATCTAAAGTTCCGGCGTGACCGACTTTTATTTTTTTTAGCCCGTATTCTTTTTTCAATAGCCATTTAATTTTGTTAACGGCTTGAAACGAAGACCAATGTAAAGGTTTGTCAATGAGTAAGACTTGACCTTCTTGAAATGCTTCTGCTGAAAATTGCATGTTTATTTTTTTAAGTATCCGAAGTAAACTAGTAGGATTATCCCAGCGATGATGCGGTAATATCCCCAAGGTTTAAATCCGTATTTTTTGATAATTCCAATAAAAAATTTAATGGCAACAATAGAGACAATAAACGCTAAAACGTTGCCTAAAAGGAATAATTTTAAGTTGTCGCTGTTTTCGAAAAGTAGTTCGTACCCCATTTTTCCTGATTCGTATTTTTTTAATACGATCGAATACACGGTTACAGCTGCCATGGTAGGCACGGCTAAAAAGAAAGAGAATTCTGCCGCTACCTGACGAGATAACCCTTGTTGCATCCCTCCAATGATAGATGCTGCAGAGCGGCTTGTTCCTGGCATCATAGCTAAACACTGCCAGAATCCAATGCTTACCGCTTGTTTTACGGTAATGTCTTCTTCGCGTATTGTTTTTGGGTTTTTGAAGAATTTATCTATGAAAATAAGAACAAATCCCCCGACAATTAACATGATAGCAATGTAGATGGTTTCTCCAAGTACAGCGTCTATTTTTTCGTCTAATATTTTCCCTAATACTAAGGCGGGAAGGACGGCGAGCACTAATTTTTTATAGAACGAAATACGAGTGAAATCAAAAAACTTACGCCAGTAAAGTACTACAACAGCTAAGATTGCTCCAAATTGAATGGCGGTTTGGAAGAGTTTGACGAAATCGTCATCCTGAATCCCGTAATACGAGCTCAAGAAAATCATGTGGGCTGTAGATGAAACTGGTAAATATTCCGTAAGTCCTTCTACTATAGCTAGAAGGATGGCTTGTATTAAATCCATAAAATTAGTTTGTTATGATTGCTTTTTATCTTTTTTAAAAATGGAATAGATGGCTACACCAATACCGATAAAAAACACAGCCGGTGCAAGGTGAATTCTTCTGAAGCTGTAGATGGCTTCATTGAATTTTGTTGGGTCATCATTCGAAGCACCTCCCATAAGGATGAAACTCAGGGCTATAATGGCGAAGCTCGCCAATAGCAACGTGTAGTTTTGTTTGGAAAACAAAAAGCCAGAAGGGTTGTTGTCTTTTTTCATATTTAATAAAGTTCGTCTGATTTAAGGTTTAAGAATCGCTGTGTAGCGAAAAATGTACTAATTGTTGTGATGATAATTCCCGCTAAAATTAAGCCCAGTCCCACGATGACCAAAGGCATATAGTTTGTCGTAGGCGAAAGCTCTAAATCTGGGAATTTTTGATCGAGATAAAACGTTAAGGCCACCAGAGCAATAACGGCTAAAATGGATCCAATAAGCCCCAAACGCATGCTGTGCCAAATGAATGGACGACGAATAAAGGTCTTAGTCGCACCTACCATTTGCATAGTCTTGATCGTAAAACGACTGGAGAAAATTAATAAGCGCAGGGAACTGTTGATTAACAACATAGAAATAATGGTTAGCACTCCTGCAATGAGCAGTACCCAGTTGGTAATTCGCTTGATGTTTTCATTAACAAGTTCAACGAGCTGTTTATCGTAGGTTATTTCAGCTATATTCGGTGTTTTGAGTAGTTCAGCTTCAATTTTTGCCAAGCTGTCGGTTACAACATAATCTCCATTAATATAGATGTCATACGAGTTTTGAAGAGGGTTATATCCTAAGAATTCAAGGAAATCCTCTCCTAAATCTTCTTTTTGTGTCTCGGCCGCTTCTGCTTTAGAAACAAATTTGAAAGACTTTACATAAGGTGCTTCGCCTAGTTTTTTTGAAAATAAATCAAACTCTTTTTGGGTGGCATTGTCACTAAAAAAAAGATTGATCGGAATATTTTCGCGAAAATTATTCGAAATTCTCTCTGAATTAATGACAAATAAGCTCAAGGCTCCCAATAAGGAGAGAACCAAGAATATACTTAGTATCACAGAAAAATAAGACGAAATTAGTTTTCGCTTTTGGTATTTTTCATACGTTGACGTCATAGTGCAATTTTTAAAGCTGTAAAATTAAAAAACAAAAGTGTTTTTAAAAGATAATAACGATTAAACTTTTCTAATTGATATAAATATAGTTTATTTCTTTGTATTTTGTATGAGATCGGACAAAGAATACGCATTTGTTCGTTCAATTCTTATTTTATACTGCTACATTGGTATAGTTCTTCGATTCTTTTGGGTATACAGGTGTTAGATGTATCAAAAATTGAGCCTTAGATGTTGAAAATCAATTAATAAATGGGATGAAACAAACGGAAAAACGCAGGTTTATACTACATACCTTATTTTCTTCTTTATTTTTAGGGGGAATGTGCTACTTCTTCTTTTAAGAAAGGGAGATTGATAGTCATTGAAGAAGGTTGCTTACGCGAAGGAAAAAAAAGGAACTTAGCAGTGTTTTTCGCTAGCCGATTGGATCAGGTCGGCGTGCAACCAACAAGGTCTATTCCCAGTGAGGAGGCCTTGGATTATGTGCTTAAAGAACTGATCGGAAAAAGTGTGAAACCCAAAGAGTAGTCGTTTTATTGGTAGGAAGTGAATTAAAGTTTTCACTTTGTTATAAATATAGTTTATTTTTGCGTCAAGATGGCGTTTTTTTTCGAGCTCCTCGAAGAAGAACTGGTGTAATAAATGATATTTGTACTATGAAATACAATCCAAGCGAAATCGAAGCAAAATGGCAAAAGTTTTGGAAAGAAAATCAAACTTTTAAAACCTCAAATCAATCCGATAAACCTAAGTATTATGTCCTAGACATGTTTCCTTATCCTTCTGGAGCAGGACTGCATGTAGGTCATCCTCTAGGGTATATTGCCTCGGATATTTTTGCACGATATAAAAGACACAAAGGATTTAATGTATTACATCCTCAAGGATACGATAGTTTTGGATTACCTGCAGAGCAATATGCAATTCAAACGGGTCAACATCCTGCAATTACAACAGAAGTAAATATTGCGCGTTACAGAGAACAATTGGATCAAATTGGTTTCTCTTTTGACTGGTCTCGTGAGATTCGCACGTCAAATGCAGATTACTATAAACACACCCAGTGGATTTTCATTCAGTTGTTTAATTCCTGGTATAATAAGGAGTCAGATAAAGCGGAGTCGATTGCTACTTTGATTGCTTTATTTGAACAAAGTGGAAATGCGACGGTTAATGCTGTGTGTGATGAGTCGATTGTGGCTTTCACTGCACAGGAGTGGGCTTCTTTTTCTCCAGAAGAAAAAGAGCACCTCTTATTGGGGTACCGTTTGACGTATTTAGCAGAGACAGAAGTAAACTGGTGTCCAGCTTTGGGAACTGTTTTGGCGAATGACGAAATTAAAGACGGTTTGTCAGAGCGTGGAGGTCATCCAGTGGTGCGCAAGAAAATGAAGCAGTGGAGTATGCGTATCTCAGCTTATGCAGAACGCTTACTAGAAGGACTAAATACAATTGATTGGACAGAGAGCTTGAAAGAGAGCCAACGCAACTGGATTGGAAAATCGGAAGGTGCAGCTGTGGTGTTCAACGTAAAAGATTCAGCGGAAACGATCGAAGTATTTACCACGCGCCCTGATACAATTTTTGGTGTTAGTTTTATGACTTTGGCACCGGAGCACGATTTAGTGAGAAAAATTACAACGCCAGAAAAAAGTGGTGCAGTAGAAGCGTATATCGATGCAACTTCAAAGCGAAGTGAGCGCGAGCGTATGGCGGATGTGAAAAAGATTTCAGGTGTATTTACCGGAGCATATGCTGAACATCCATTTACCAAAGAGCCAATTGAAATTTGGATTGGCGACTATGTGTTGGCTGGTTATGGAACGGGTGCTGTGATGGCAGTTCCTGCTGGTGATACCCGTGACTATGCGTTTGCCAAGCACTTTGGTATTGAAATTAAAAATATTTTTAATCAAGATATTAGCGAAGAGGCTTTTTCAGAAAAAGAGGGATTTGTTTTAGAAAATTCAGATTTCTTGAATGGATTAGCTTATAAAGAAGCTTCGGCTAAGGCCATTGAAGCTATCGAAGCTTTAGGGCAAGGAAAAGGGAAAACAAATTACCGCTTGCGCGATGCTGTGTTTTCTCGTCAACGCTATTGGGGGGAACCATTTCCCGTGTATTATGTCAATGGTTTGCCGAAGATGATTGACAAGGCGTATTTGCCTATTCTATTGCCAGAAGTTGAAAAGTACTTGCCAACCGAAGACGGTCAACCTCCTTTGGGGAATGCGCATACTTGGGCTTGGGACACAGTAAATAACAAAGTGGTTTCCAATGATTTAATTGATGAAGTTACTGTATTTGGATTAGAGCTAAATACAATGCCTGGATGGGCTGGTTCTTCTTGGTATTGGATGCGTTATATGGATCCTACAAATGAAGAGGCTATCGCTTCAAAACAAGCCTTGGAATACTGGCAAAACGTCGATTTATATATAGGAGGAAGTGAGCACGCAACAGGTCATTTATTGTATAGCCGCTTTTGGAATAAATTCTTAAAAGACATTGGCGTGGCACCGACAGAGGAACCTTTTGCTAAACTGATCAATCAAGGGATGATTTTGGGTACTTCAGCTTTTGTATATCGCGTGGAAGGAACGAATACGTTCATTTCAAAAGATATGATTAAAGATGAAAAAGTACAGCAATTATACGCTTATGTTGGGTTAGTAAATAACTCGTCTGAATTGGATATGGAAGGGTTCAAGGCGTGGAGACCTGACTATGCAGAAGCAACTTTTATTTGCAATGCGAACGGAAAATACATCGTTGGACACGAAGTAGAGAAAATGTCTAAGTCATATTTCAACGTAGTAAATCCAGATGATATTTGCCAGGAGTATGGAGCAGATACGCTTCGTTTATACGAGATGTTCTTAGGTCCATTGGAGCAGGCAAAGCCATGGAATACTGCAGGTATTTCGGGAGTATTTGGTTTCTTGAAAAAACTGTGGAGATTGTATGCGGATGATACTGCTGTGGTGGTAGTGGATAAAGAACCAACAAAAGAGATGTACAAGTCTTTGCACAAAACGATCAAAAAGGTAGAAGAGGATATTGAAGGTTTTTCTTTTAATACTTCGGTTTCTCAATTTATGATTTGTGTAAATGAGTTAGGACAGCAAAAATGTCACCACCGTGCCATCTTAGAGCCTTTGGCGATTTTGGTTGCACCATATGCGCCACATATTGCAGAAGAACTATGGAGTATGCTCGGACACAAAGAGACGATTGCTGATCAACCGTTTCCTGAGTTTGTTGCAAGTTACTTAGTAGAAGATGCAAAAGAATACCCAGTTTCATTCAATGGGAAAATGCGTTTTAAAATTGAATTGCCTTTGGATTTAAGTGTTGAAGAAATTGAGAAATTAATTTTAGCAGACGAAAGAACCCAAGCGCAATTACAAGGACGCGAACCGAAAAAGTTAATTGTGGTGCCAGGAAAAATTATCAACATCGTGGGGTAAACAACCTGGAGCAAAGGAGTATAAAAAAAATCCCGTTGTAGTCATACAACGGGATTTTTTAGTTTTATTTTCCTGGACGTAAGAGCAAGGCGCTATCGAAATC
The DNA here is from genome assembly GCF_014145665.1 of Myroides sp. NP-2. Taxonomy (GTDB): domain Bacteria; phylum Bacteroidota; class Bacteroidia; order Flavobacteriales; family Flavobacteriaceae; genus Flavobacterium. The sequence continues at coordinate 248,016 of NZ_JACHTD010000001.1, forward strand.
TTTTTTGATGGATTTGAGGTAGCGTTCTGCTTCTAAACGCGTTTTGAAATTTCCTGCCAAAACTTTATATGAGGGATTGGAATAAATGACAGTTGCCTCCATGTCTGGATACATTCTTTTGAAGCGATTTAGGGCTTCTTTTGCTTGCTGGTTTTTACCGTAAAAAATCTGAATATTGTATTTATCCGTATTCAAGGTAGAGCTTGTTGTAGCTCTTTTGGCATCAACGAGCTTTTTTATGGCTAAAGACTCTTGAATCGCACTGTTTTTCTCTTGAGCATAACTTATTGTATGCATAAAAAACAAGCAAAAAAGGACTGGAAATATTCTTAAATTTCTCATAATGAAATGTATTTGAAGCAAATTTACAATTATTCTTGAAAATTGCGTGAGATCGCTTTATTTAGAACGCGTATAAATTAAAGATTAAGGTCGTTAAAGGTTTTAAGAGTTATCCATAAATTGTATTTTTGTCGGAGTTTGTAAATAAGGTGTATTGAATAATAGTTGATTATCACTGTTATTAAAAACCAAGTTTAGTTGAAAATCAATTTATAACTATGAAAAAAGTGGGTAACCATAATTCGTTTTCAAAGATTTTATTCTTTTGTTTAGCATTAATGCTATCGTTTTCTACAATTTCGTTTGCTCAAGATGTAGCAAAGGGTAAGGAATTGTTTAATTCTAACTGTGCGGCATGTCACAAGTTAGACGGGGCTTCTACTGGACCTGCACTTCGTGGAGTTGTTGAACGTCACGACGGAGATGTAGAATGGCTACACAAGTGGATCAAAAGTAGTTCGTCTTTGATTAAATCTGGCGACGCTCGTGCAGTAAAACTGTTCAATGAGTGGAACAAAGTTGTGATGAACGACTTCCCAGGTTTATCTGACCAAGATGTAGATGATATCTTGGCGTATGTATCTGAACCAAAAGCTGAGGCTCCGGCTGCTGCTGCAACTGCAGGTGGTGCTCAAGGACAAGGTGGTGGAGATGCGGTTTCTAATATGATTGTATTAGGTGCACTAGTAGTGGTGTTGTTATTATTGGTAACGATGCTTTTCCTTGTTAAGAAAGTACTGAATAAAGTTGTTGAGGCTAACGGATTAACTGAAGAGGTTCGTCAAACTGTTCCGTTGTGGAAAGCGTTTGTGAAAAATCAATTCTTGGTGATTTGTTCTACAATTGTATTTGTTCTAATTGGTTCGTATTTCGCTTATGGCTTTATGATGCAAATTGGAGTAGATAAAGGGTATGAACCAGTTCAACCTATCCACTTCTCACACAAAATTCACGCGGGAGACAATGGTATTGATTGTAAATACTGTCACTCTTCTGCAAGATCAAGTAAAACTTCTGGAATTCCTTCGTTAAACGTTTGTATGAACTGTCATAAAAACATCAGTGAATTCACTGGAGATGAAGGTGCAGATTACGGTAAATACACGCCAGAATTTTACACTGCTGAAATTCAAAAGTTATATGACGCTGTAGGATGGGATCCTGCGACTCAAAAATATACTGGTAAAGAGAAGCCTGTTAAATGGGTTCGTATTCATAATTTACCTGATTTCGTTTACTATAACCACTCACAACACGTAAATGTTGCTGGTTTAGAATGTCAAACTTGTCACGGACCTGTGGAGGAAATGGAAATCATGAGGCAACACTCTCCATTGACAATGGGATGGTGTATTGACTGTCACAGAACAACGGATGTTAAGTTGAAGGATAATGCGTACTACGCTAAAATCCACGAAGAACTTGCTAACAAATACGGTGTTGAGAAATTGACAGTTGCTCAAATGGGTGGACTTGAGTGTGGTAAATGTCACTATTAAGAATTATTTAAGAATAAGAAGCTAATATTTATATACAATGGCATCAAACAAAAAATACTGGAAAAGTGTTGAGGAGCTGAATGATAATAGTTCTATTGTTGAGACGCTAAGAAACAATGAGTTTGTTGAGGAAATTCCTACAGATGAATTTCTTGGAGACAAAAACAAATTGTCTTCTTCTTCAACAACTCGTCGAGACTTTTTGAAATATGTTGGTTTTTCAACAGCTGCAGCAACTTTAGCTGCTTGTGAGGGACCAGTTATAAAATCAATTCCTTACGTAGTTCAACCAGAGGAAATTATCCCTGGAATCGCGGATTACTATGCGACTACAATCGCGGATGGTTTTGATTTTGTGAATGTTTTGGTTAAGACTCGTGAGGGTCGTCCAATCAAAATTGACAATAATAAACTTGCAAACGCCTATTCAGGTGCGAATGCGCGTGTACATGCCTCTGTGCTTTCAATGTATGACAGCATGCGTCTAAAAGCGCCGAAAATCGAAGGGAAAAATGCTTCTTGGGATGAGGTAGATGCTAAAGTAAGAGCAAGTTTACAAGATGCTAAATCAACAGGAGGAAGCGTAGTTGTGTTAACGAATACAATGGCGAGTCCTTCGACAGATAAATTGATCGGAGAGTTTATTGAAACATATCCAAACGCTAAACACGTGATCTATGACGCTGTTTCATCATCTGCAGCAGCAGATGCTTATGAGCAAGCGTACGGTAAACGCGGATTAGCAGATTACGATTTTGGAAAAGCAAGCGTTATCGTTTCTGTTGGTGCTGATTTCTTAGGAGATTGGCAAGGTGGAGGATACGACTCTGCTTACGCTCAAAAACGTATCCCTAAAAATGGTGTTATGTCTAAGCACATTCAGATTGAAGCTAATATGAGTCTTTCTGGAGCTAATGCAGACGTTCGTATGCCATTGTCTGTTGCAGAACAAAAAGCAGCTTTAGTTAAATTGTACAATGTAATCGTTGGAGGATCTGTTTCTTCTGCTACTACAGCATACGATGAGGCTATTAATAAAGCAGCAAAACAAGTAAAAGCAGCAGGTTCAAAAGGAGTTGTTGTTACAGGTTTAGAAGATGTAAACGCACAATTAGTTGTATTGGCAATTAACGAGGCATTACAATCAGAAGCTTTCTTGCCAGAACAAACAAAATATGTAAGACAAGGAAATGCTGCAAAAGTAGCTGAGCTAATTAAAGAGATGAACGCTGGTAAAGTGCATACTTTAATTATGTCAGGTATTAACCCAGTGTATACTTTGGCAAATAGCGCTGCTTTCGTTGAAGGATTGAAAAAAGTAAAAACTTCAGTGAGCTTCGCATTAAAAGAGGATGAAACAGCTTTAGAGACTACAATCGCTGCTGCTGCACCTCATTATTTAGAGGCTTGGGGTGACGTAATGATCAAAAAAGGTCACTACTCTATTACTCAACCTACAATCAGACCTTTATTCGATACAAGACAGTTCCAAGAAGCTTTATTGTTGTGGAATGGAAATAATACAGCGTATTATGACTATATCAAAGCAACAAGCGCATCTTATGTTTCTGGATTAACTTGGAATCAATTGGTTCACGATGGTTTTGCTGTAACAGGTGAAAAAGCGAAAATCTCAGCTTCTGCTGATTTCTCTTCTGCTGTTTCTGCATTGAGCAAAGCTAAAAAAGGAGAAGGTCTTGAATTAGTATTGTATACTAAAACAGGAATGGGAGACGGACAACAAGCAAACAACCCTTGGTTGCAAGAGTTCCCAGATCCAATCACGCGTGTATCTTGGGATAACTACTTAACAATCTCTCGCGCTGATGCTGAAGCTTTAGGTATTGTAAACTTCCACGTTGCTAACGGTGGTTTAGACGGAAGCTATGTTACGATCCAAGCAAACGGCGTTACTTTAGAAAATGTACCTGCATTAATTCAACCTGGACAAGCAGCTGGAACAGTTGGTTTAGCTTTCGGTTACGGAAGAAAAGCTAGCTTAAAAGAAGACATGCAAGTTGGGGTGAATGCTTATACTTTATATCACAACTTAGATAACGTTCAACAAGTTACAGTAGAAAAAGCATCAGGAAACCACGAGTTTGCTTGTGTTCAGTTGCAAAATACTTTAATGAGTAGAGGTGATATCGTAAAAGATACAACGTTAGAAATTTTCAACACAAAAGATGTAGAAGAGTGGAATATCTTCCCAGTGGTTTCTTATGATCACCAAGAAGTAAGAGCTTCTTCTGTAGATATTTGGGAATCTTTCGATCGTTCTGTAGGTCACCACTTCAACTTATCGATTGACTTAAACGCTTGTACAGGATGTGGAGCATGTGTAATTGCATGTCACGCAGAAAACAACGTACCAGTAGTTGGGAAGTCAGAAGTAAGAAGAAGTAGAGATATGCACTGGTTGCGTATCGATAGATACTATTCATCAGAAGATACATTCTCAGCGGATGTAGATAAGAAAGTAGCAGCAAAAGGATTCTCAGAAGCTCGTTCTGCTTATATGGAATTAGAGCATCCTGCAGATAATCCACAGGTTGTATTCCAACCAGTAATGTGTCAACATTGTAACCACGCACCTTGTGAGACTGTATGTCCGGTAGCGGCTACATCACACGGACGCCAAGGACAAAACCACATGGCTTATAACCGTTGTGTTGGAACAAGATACTGTGCAAACAACTGTCCTTATAAGGTAAGACGTTTCAACTGGTTCTTATATGCTCAAAATGATGAGTTCGATTTCCACATGAATGACGATTTAGGACGTATGGTATTAAACCCAGACGTAGTAGTTCGTTCAAGAGGGGTAATGGAAAAATGTTCATTGTGTATTCAAATGACACAAGCAACAATCTTACAAGCGAAGAATGAAGGTAGAGCGGTTCGTCCAAACGAATTCGAAACTGCTTGTTCTGCAGCATGTTCTAGTGGAGCTATGGTATTTGGAGATGTTAATGAAAAAGAATCAGAAATTACTAAATTAGCTGAATCAGATAGATCATACCACTTATTAGAGCACATTGGTACAAAACCAAATGTTTTCTATCACGTTAAGGTTAGAAATATCTAGTTTAAAAAGAATTATTAATTAAAGAAACATATAAAGGATTATGTCGTCACATTACGAAGCACCCATTAGAAAACCTTTAGTTATCGGTAAGAAATCTTACCACGATATAACTGTGGATGTGGCTAGACCTGTTGAAGGACGAGCAAATAAATTATGGTGGAGAGTATTCGCTATAGCTTTGTTAGCTTTCTTATGGGGAGTAGGCTGTATGGCTTATACTGTAGGAACAGGTATAGGTACTTGGGGATTAAATAAAACCATTGGATGGGCTTGGGATATTACCAATTTCGTTTGGTGGGTTGGTATCGGTCACGCTGGTACATTAATTTCTGCCGTATTATTATTATTTAGACAAAAATGGAGAATGGCTATTAACCGTTCTGCTGAGGCTATGACAATTTTCTCAGTAGTTCAGGCTGGTTTATTCCCGATTATACATATGGGGCGCCCTTGGTTAGCGTACTGGGTATTACCTATTCCAAACCAATTCGGTTCGTTATGGGTAAACTTTAACTCGCCGCTATTATGGGACGTATTCGCGATTTCTACGTATTTATCAGTATCATTAGTTTTCTGGTGGACTGGTTTACTTCCTGACTTCGCTATGTTACGTGATAGAGCTATCACTCCATTTACAAAAAGAGTATATTCAATTTTATCTTTCGGTTGGTCTGGAAGAGCAAAAGATTGGCAACGTTTTGAGGAAGTTCACTTAGTATTAGCTGGTTTAGCTACGCCACTTGTACTTTCTGTACACACGATTGTATCTTTTGACTTTGCTACGTCAGTTATCCCTGGATGGCATACCACGATCTTACCGCCTTACTTCGTTGCAGGTGCAATCTTCTCAGGATTCGCTATGGTTAATACCTTGTTGATCATCATGAGAAAAGTATCTAACTTAGAAGACTATATTACAGTTCAACACATTGAGTTGATGAACATCATCGTTATGATTACAGGATCTGTAGTTGGGGTGGCCTATATTACAGAGCTATGGGTAGCTTGGTATTCAGGAGTAGAGTATGAACAATACGCTTTCTTAAACCGTGCTTCAGGTCCATACTGGTGGTCATACTGGTTGATGATGACATGTAACGTAATTTCTCCACAAGTGATGTGGGTGAAAAAAATTAGAACAAACATCATGGCTTCGTTTATCATTTCAATCGTTGTAAACGTGGGGATGTGGTTCGAGCGTTTCGTAATTATCGTTACCTCGTTACACAGAGATTACTTGCCATCATCTTGGACAATGTTCCAACCAACATTCGTAGATGCTGGTATTTATATCGGAACAATCGGTTTCTTCTTCGTACTATTCTTGTTGTATTCTAGAAGTTTCCCTGTAATTGCGCAAGCAGAGGTGAAAACTATCTTGAAATCATCAGGTGAATACTACAAAAAAGAAAGAGATAGTAAAGAAGGTCATCAATCATTAAATCACTAATTCGTTATGAGTAATAAGTTTATTCACGCAATATACAATGATGATGATGTGTTGTTAGATGCAGTTAAAGAAACAAGATCTGCTCACCATCACATTGAAGAGATATACACGCCTTTCCCAGTTCACGGACTAGACAAGGCGATGGGATTAAAACCAACTAGATTAGCTATTTGTGCATTCTTGTACGGTTTAGTAGGTTTAGCATTCGGAACAAGCATGATGTATTTTATCATGATTGTGGATTGGCCACAAGATATTGGAGGTAAACCTAGTTTTAGTTTTATCCAAAATATGCCAGCTTTTGTGCCTATTATGTTTGAGATGACTGTATTGTTTTCTGCTCACTTAATGGTGTTAACATTCTTCTTTAGAAGTAAATTATGGCCATTTAAAACAGCTGAAAACCCTGATGTAAGAACAACTGATGACCATTTCTTAATGGAGGTTGCTTTAAAAGGAGACGAGGATACTGCAATTGAATTCTTCAAAGGAACAGGAGCAGTTGAAGTTAAAGTAATTGAAAAGTAATAGTAGCATGAAATCGATATATAAAATAGTAACTTTAGCGGGTGTAGCTGTTTTGACTACGTCTTGTTTTAACAAAGAGCGTCCTAACTATCAGTTTATGCCTAATATGTACGAATCTGTAGCCTATGAAACATATGCAGAGGTTCCTACTACAGTTTTCAAAAATGGTAAAGAAGGACAACTTCCTGCAGAAGGATCAGTACCTCGTGGATTTCAACCGGAAGAGTATGCAGATACACCAGAAGGATTAGCTGAAGCGAGATTACATTTAAAATCACCCCTAACTGCAGAAGAGAAAGATCTAGAGAAAGGTAAAGCGTTATATGCAATTTACTGCTCAGTTTGTCACGGTGCAAAAGGAGATGGAAAAGGTAATTTGGTAAAAAGAGAAAAATTCTTAGGGGTTCCTAACTATCACGATAGAGAACTTACTGAAGGAGGTGTTTACCACGTTATTACTTATGGTTTGAATTCAATGGGAGCGCATAAAAACCAATTAACGCAACACGAGCGTTGGTTAGTTACTGATTATGTGCTTAAATTGAAATCAGAATAATAAATTGTAAAACTTAGTTGAAAGTTTAGATATGTACACATTATCAAAAAATTTGAAAACCTTTGCGTTAGTCCTGATGGTTCTAGGATTAGTAGGGATTGCGTATGGGTTTTTCAGTGCACCAAAGACAACTGCTGATGTAGAGCAGATTTTAAATGAGCAAGCGCACCACGGAGGTGGTCACCATGCCGATCATGGCGAGGTTTCGGATGCAGATCACGAAGCGCACCAAAAACATTTAGAGCATGTGTTGACGCAGATGCAAAATAAACCTTGGACAGCTGTATATGTGGCTTGTATTTTTGTAATGCTTGTTTCTCTTGGGATTTTAGCTTTTTACGGAATCAATTACGCCGCAGCAGCAGGATGGTCGCCAGTTCTTTTCCGCGTTATGGAAGGATTAACGGCTTATCTATTGCCTGGGTCTATCATTTTCTTACTACTTTTAATCGCAAGTGCTGCAGGAGGTAACCACCTATTTATTTGGATGGATCCTACCATTGTAGCGAACGACGCATTAATCGCTGGAAAAACTGGATATTTGAATATTCCTTTCTTCTTTATAAGAGCGATCATCTTCTTAGGTGGTTGGAACTTATATCGAGTGTATATGAGAAAGCAATCGTTGAAATTAGACGAGACAGGTGACTTAACATTCCACAAAAAAATGTTCAAAGCATCTGCTGGTTTCTTAGCTTTCTTTATTGTTACTGAATCAATGGCATCTTGGGACTGGATTATGTCTATCGATACGCACTGGTATAGTACATTATTCGGATGGTATGTATTCGCTAGTTTCTTCGTAACTGGTATTACAACAATCGCATTCGTTACCTTGTATTTAAAAAGCAAAGGTTATCTGGAATTTGTGAATACAAGTCATATTCACGATTTAGCTAAATTTATGTTTGGTTTAAGTATTTTCTGGACTTATCTTTGGTTCTCACAATTTATGTTACAGTGGTACTCTAACATTCCAGAGGAGGTTACTTACTTTATCTTCAGAATTCAAGAATATAACTTACCGTTCTTCGGCATGTTATTGTTGAACTTTGTGTTGCCTTTATTACTATTGATCAATACAGATTTCAAACGTCTATCTTGGATTGTTGTTATGGCTGGTACATCTATTATTGTAGGTCACTATTTAGACTTCTTTATTATGATCAGTCCGGGTACAGTTGGTGGATCTTGGTTTATCGGAATTCCTGAAATTGCAGCGTTAATGTTCTTCATCGGATTGTTTATCTATGTTGGATTTACAGCAATTTCTAAAGCTCCTTTATTAGCTAAGAACAACCCGCTAATTGAAGAAAGTAAACATTTTCATTATTAATAATTAAAAATAAACCAATGACTAGTTTATTAATAGTAGCGATAGTTGTATTATTGGGAATTGCAATCTGGCAATTGACAAAGATATTTGATTTAACGCAAGTAGGGTCTGGTCCTGATGACTATGAATCTCAACTAGCTAATCCAAAAGATAACAACATACAAGGATATGTAGTTTTCGGATTCTTAGCTTTTATTTATGTATTCACTATCTATTGTTTAGTAGAATACGGAAGTTTTCCATTAATGAGTGATTCAGCATCAGAACACGGAAATACAGTTGATAATCTAATGTGGATTTCAATGGCGTTGATTTTCTTTGTTCAAATTGTTACTCAATTCTTATTACACTACTTCGCATTTAAAGCTCGTGGTGTTAAAGGAAGAAAAGCAAGATATTTTTCTGATAATGATAAATTAGAAGCAGCTTGGACAATCATCCCAACCATTACTTTAACAGGTTTAATCCTTTACGGTTTGTTCGCTTGGAATGATATCATGTTTGTTAATGAAGAGGAAGAAGTTATCAACATCGAAGTATACGCAAAACAATTTGCTTGGGATGTTCGTTATGCAGGTCCTGATAATACATTAGGAAAAGCTAACGTTCGTTTTATCAAAGGTGTAAACGTGGTAGGTGTTGATATGACTGACCCGAATGCACAAGATGATAAAATGGCAAAAGAACTTCACTTACCAGTTGGAAAGAAAGTTGTTTTGAAATTTAGATCACAAGATGTATTACACTCTGCTTATTTGCCTCACTTTAGAGCGCAAATGAACTGTGTACCTGGAATGGTGACTCAATTTGCTTTTGTACCTAGCGTTACAACAGAAGAAATGAGAACACGTGAGTCGATTGTTAGTAAAGTGAATAATATTAACAATATTAGAGCTGATAGAAGTCAAGAGCTTATTGCTGAAGGTCATGAACCTTTAGATCCATATACATTTGATTACCTATTATTGTGTAACAAAATTTGTGGAGCTTCTCACTATAACATGCAATTAAAAGTTGTTGTGTCTACAGAAGAAGAATATAACGCTTGGTTAAAAGAGTTACCTACTTTAGCAGAACAAGTAGCTGCTGAAAATGGGGCTAAAGAAGAAGAAGTAACTGCACCTGCTGAAACAGAAGTTGTAACAGAAGAAGTAGAAACTGAAGCTATCGCTCAAGTAGTAAAATAATTCACGTATTTAATTAAAACTTATACTATGTCAGCAATAGGACACGAAATAATTAATGATCACGATCACGATCATCACGATAAAGGTAATTTCTTCACTAAATACGTATTTAGTTTAGATCACAAGATGATTGCAAAACAATACTTGATTACAGGTATTATTATGGGAATCATCGGGATTGTAATGTCCCTTTTATTTAGAATGCAAATCGCGTGGCCTGAAGAATCTTTTCAGGTATTCAAATGGTTATTAGGAGAAAAAATGGCTCCAGACGGAGTTATGCGAAATGATATTTACCTTGCTTTGGTTACCATGCACGGAACAATCATGGTATTCTTCGTATTAACTGCTGGTTTAAGTGGTACGTTCTCGAACTTACTTATTCCATTGCAAATTGGAGCACGTGATATGGCTTCTGGATTCATGAACATGTTATCTTACTGGTTCTTCTTTGTTTCTGCGGTATTAATGGTTATTTCAATCTTCGCAGAAGGTGGACCTGCTTCTTCAGGATGGACAATTTATCCTCCTTTAAGTGCACTTCCACAAGCAATCCCAGGATCAGGTATGGGAATGACATTATGGTTAATCTCTATGGCTATCTTCATCGTTTCCTCTACAATGGGATCGTTGAACTACGTAGCAACAGTAGTTAACTTGAGAACAAAAGGAATGACAATGACTAGAATGCCATTGACAGTTTGGGCGTTATTCGTTACAGCTATCATCGGTATCGTATCTTTCCCTGTTCTTTTATCTGCTGCATTATTATTGATTTTCGATAGAAGTTTTGGTACTTCATTCTTCTTGTCAGATATTTATTTAGCTGGAGAAGTTTTACATTACCAAGGAGGATCACCAGTATTGTTTGAACACTTATTCTGGTTCTTAGGTCACCCTGAGGTATATATCGTAATCTTACCTGCAATGGGTATTACATCAGAAATTATCGCAACTTCTGCACGTAAACCAATCTTCGGATACCGTGCGATGATTGCTTCAATCTTAGGTATTGCGTTCTTATCAACAATCGTTTGGGGTCACCACATGTTCGTATCGGGTATGAACCCGTTCTTAGGATCTGTGTTTACCTTCACAACATTATTGATCGCTATTCCTTCCGCTGTAAAAGCGTTCAACTATATCACTACAATTTGGAGTGGTAATATCCAAATGAACCCTGCTATGTTATTCTGTATTGGTTTCGTATCTACGTTTATCACAGGAGGTTTAACAGGGATTATCTTAGGAGACTCAACACTAGATATCAACGTGCACGATACGTACTTCGTTATCGCTCACTTCCACTTAGTAATGGGTATCTCTGCACTTTACGGAATGTTTGCTGGTATCTACCACTGGTTCCCTAAAATGTTCGGAAGAATGATGAATAAAAACTTAGGTTATATTCACTTCTGGGTAACTGCAGTTTGTGCGTACGGAGTATTCTTCCCAATGCACTTTATCGGATTAGCAGGTTTACCTCGTCGTTACTATTCAAATACAGCATTCCCATTATTCGATGAATTCTATGATGTGAACGTATTAATTACTGTATTTGCTTTAGTAGGATCGGCATTCCAATTAGTATTCTTATGGAACTTCTTCGTTAGTATTTTCTATGGTAAGAAAGCACCTCAAAACCCTTGGAGATCAAACAGTTTAGAGTGGACTACACCAGTAGAACACATCCACGGAAACTGGCCTGGTGAATTACCAGTGGTTTACAGATGGCCATATGACTACAGCAAACCTGGTTTACCAGAAGATTACGCACCTCAAACTATGCCTTATATGGAAGGTGAGGAGCAATTACACCACTAAAATTATTTAGTTTAGATATAAAAACGCCATTCATTTTTGAATGGCGTTTTTTTGTATCCCTTTTTTTGAATTATCTTTGTTTCTATGAATGAGCATCTAGATCCTACAACCAAACATTTCAACCAAGAAGAATTTGACGTTGAAAAAAAACTTAGACCCCTGTCTTTTGACGATTTTGCGGGTCAGGATAGTGTGTTGGAAAATTTAAAAATCTTCGTGGCTGCTGCTAATCAAAGGGGAGAAGCACTTGATCATGCTTTGTTTCACGGACCTCCGGGACTCGGAAAAACTACTTTAGCTAATATTTTAGCCAATGAATTAAATGTAGGTATCAAGATTACTTCTGGACCAGTGTTAGATAAGCCAGGAGATTTAGCAGGTTTATTGACAAATTTAGAGGAGCGTGATGTGCTTTTCATTGACGAGATACATCGTTTGAGTCCCATTGTAGAGGAATACTTATACTCTGCTATGGAAGATTTCAAGATTGATATTATGATTGAATCTGGGCCAAATGCGCGTTCGGTTCAAATTCACCTCAATCCCTTTACGCTCGTAGGTGCTACCACGCGCTCAGGATTGCTTACGGCACCGATGCGTGCGCGTTTCGGTATTCAAAGCCGTTTACAATACTACTCTAAAGAATTATTAGCCACTATTATCGAACGCAGTGCATCCATTCTCCAAGTGCCCATTGATCTCGAAGCTGCAATTGAAATTGCTGGACGCAGTCGCGGAACACCGCGTATTGCTAACGCATTGCTGCGTAGAGTGCGCGATTTTGCCCAAATTAAAGGAAATGGTACCATTGATATCGAAATCTCTAAATATGCCTTAAATGCCCTGCATGTCGATGCACGTGGTTTAGACGAAATGGACAATAAAATCCTTTCGACAATTATCGATAAATTTAAAGGTGGGCCTGTAGGTCTCTCGACCTTAGCTACTGCTGTATCTGAAAATGCTGAAACCTTGGAAGAAGTTTACGAACCTTATTTGATTCAAGAGGGATTCATTATTCGTACTCCCCGTGGTCGTGAAGCGACGGAATTGGCATTTAAACACCTCGGTCGTTCTAAATCTGTAGGCGGATTATTTGATTTGTAAGCAATGAAGGATAAACGCGCCCTTGATATCGTCTCTACTAGCGCTAAAGCTGCCCATTATGCTACCCTCATCAAAGCCGAAGCCAAGCGCTTGGGATTTATGTCTTGTGGTATCTCTAAAGCAGGTTTTTTAGAAGAGGAAGCACCGCGTTTGGAACAATGGTTGCATGCTAATATGCACGGTAGTATGCAATACATGGAGAATCACTTCGATAAACGACTAAACCCAACCTTGTTAGTAGAAGGAGCAAAAAGTGTCGTTTCTTTGCTTTTTAACTACTATCCAGAACAGACACAAAACGCAGATGCATTTAAGATCTCCAAATACGCCTATGGTGAGGATTATCACTTTGTGGTTAAGGATCGCTTAAAAGAATTGTTGCATTTTATTCACGAGCACATCGGTGACGTAGATGGGCGTGTTTTTGTCGATTCTGCCCCAGTACTAGACAAAGCTTGGGCCGCAAAAAGCGGATTGGGATGGATTGGTAAAAACAGCAATCTCATTGCCAAACAAGCGGGTTCTTTCTTTTTTATTGCCGAATTGATTATCGACTTAGATCTCGAACCCGATGGTGCAACCACCGATCACTGTGGTAAATGCACCCGTTGTATCGACGCCTGTCCTACGGGAGCCATAGAAAGTGCTTATGTCGTCAATGGATCTAAGTGTATTTCCTATTTTACCATTGAACTAAAAGACGATATTCCCAAAGAATTTTCGGGAATGTTTGACAATTGGATGTACGGTTGCGATGTCTGTCAAGACGTTTGCCCGTGGAATCGCTTTGCAACCCCCCATAAAGAAGCCCGATTTACTCCTAAGGATGAGTTAATGAACTTTTCCAATCGAGAGTGGGAAGAACTTACTAATGAGGTTTTTAATGATATATTTAAAAAATCCGCAGTAAAAAGAACGAAATTTACAGGATTAGTGCGAAATATTAAATTTTTAAAGGAATAAAATTCTAACAATAAATTATCTTTAAAAAGAGGTAACTTTGTTTATTCGGTTAAAATTATTTTTATGAATAAAGAAAGCTTACGCAGGGAAGCGTTGTTATATCACGCGAAACCAACGCCTGGAAAAATACAAGTTTTACCTACAAAGAAATACTCTTCTCAAAGAGATTTAGCCTTGGCTTACTCACCAGGAGTTGCCGAGCCTTGTTTAGAAATCGCTAAAGATGTAAATAACGTTTATAAATACACAGCAAAAGGAAACTTAGTTGCTGTTATTTCCAATGGAACAGCCGTTTTAGGATTGGGTAATATCGGTCCTGAAGCTTCTAAACCCGTTATGGAAGGAAAAGGTCTTTTGTTTAAGATTTTTGCAGATATAGATGTGTTTGACATTGAGGTAGATACCACGGATATCGACAAATTCATCGAAACGGTGAAAAATATCGCCCCAACTTTTGGAGGGATTAACTTAGAAGATATTAAAGCGCCAGAATCGTTTGAAATCGAAAGACGATTAAAAGAAGAATTGAATATTCCCGTAATGCATGACGATCAACACGGAACAGCAATTATTTCTGCAGCAGCTTTATTGAATGCTCTCGAACTGGCAGGAAAAGAGATTGACCAAGTGAAAATGGTGGTTTCTGGTGCTGGATCTGCTGCAATTGCATGTGCCAACTTATACGTTGCCTTTGGTGTGAAACAAGAAAATATACTCATGTTCAACAGTAAAGGGGTATTGAAGAAAGGGGATGACCGCATTTCGGATATGCAACGCGTTTTTGCGGTTGACTATGATATTTCCTTAAAAGATGCCATGAAGGGAAGTGATGTCTTCATCGGACTTTCAACAGCGGATGTTGTAACACCAGACATGTTATTGGGGATGGCAGAGAACCCTATTGTATTTGCAATGGCTAATCCAAAACCAGAGATTGATTACAACTTGGCGGTAGCGACGCGTAAAGACGTAATTATGGCAACGGGTCGATCAGATTATCCGAACCAAGTGAATAACGTTTTGGGATTCCCTTATATCTTTAGAGGGGCATTGGACGTTCGTTCAACAAAAATCAATGAAGAAATGAAGATGGCAGCCGTAGTTGCACTTGCTAAACTAGCAAAAGAACCGGTGCCAGAACAAGTAAATATCGCTTACGGAGAAACTAAACTTAGCTTCGGTCGCGAGTATATTATCCCTAAACCATTCGATCCACGCTTAATTGCCGTTGTTCCACCAGCAGTAGCTAAAGCAGCTATGGAGTCTGGATTAGCTGAAGCGCCAATTACAGACTGGGACAAGTATAAGCAAGAGTTAGAAGAACGCATGGGTTCTGATAACAAATTGGTGCGTATGTTGTTTAATCGCGCTAAAATTGATGCTAAACGCGTAGTCTATGCTGAAGCTGACCACTTGGATGTGTTGAAAGCGGCTCAAATCGCCTATGAAGAGGGAATTGCTATTCCAATCCTTTTAGGAGATAAAGAAACAATTCTTGAACTTAAGAAAGAAATTGAGTTTCACGCAGACGTAGAGATCATTGATCCCAAAGCAGATAGCGAAAAAGAAAGAAGAGCAACATTTGCAGATTTATACTGGAAAACAAGACAACGCAAGGGTATTACACATTACGAAGCAGCTAAACTGATGCGCGAGCGCAATTATTTTGCTGCCATGCTTGTAAATACAGGACAAGCAGATGTATTACTAACTGGATATTCACGTAGCTACCCAACTGTAGTGAAACCAATTTTAGAACTTATTCCTCGTGCACAAGGTGTAGATAAGATTGCTACGGCAAACTTAATGATGACCAAAAGAGGCCCTATGTTCTTAGCTGATACGGCAATTAATCCAAACCCTACAGCAGAAGAGTTGGCTAAAATCGCCGTTATGGTGGAGAAAACCGTGAAATTATTCGGATTAGACCCCGTAATTGCGATGCTGTCTTATACGAACTTCGGATCTGCACAACATGCCTCTCCTACAAAAGTAAAAGAAGCAGTGAGAATCTTACACGATCAACACCCTGATATGGTTGTAGATGGTGAAATTCAAATTGACTTTGCATTGAATAATGAAATGCTGAAATCTAAATTTCCATTCTCTAAATTGGTGAACAAAAAAGTTAATACGCTTGTGTTTCCTAATTTAGATTCTGCGAATATTACTTATAAAATGTTGAAAGAATTGAACAAAGCGACGTCAATCGGCCCAATTATTATGGGACTTGAAAAAGCAGTTCACATCTTCCAACTTGGAGCAAGTGTAGATGAAATGGTCAATATGACGGCAGTAGCTGTAGTGGATGCTCAAGTAAGAGAGAACCGCAAGAAAAAATAAAAAATAAAATAAAAATCTTCCTTGATCTGAGTGTCATTATGTTAGTAAATAGTTAAAATTATTTACTATTTTTGATGAAAATTAAAGACTATGATTGCGCAGATCCAAGGAAGATTGATTGAAAAAACACCTACAGAAGTAATTGTGGATTGCCACGGTGTAGGCTATCAAATAAATATATCTCTTTATACGTATTCGCTTATAGGTAATTCTGAGAACCTAAAGCTGTATACTTTTCTTCAAATAAAAGAGGATGCGCATACTTTATTCGGATTTATAGACAAAGTAGAGCGCGAACTGTTCAAGCTTTTAATCTCCGTATCTGGAGTAGGGGGGAATACCGCTCGTAATATTTTGTCGTCTACTGTACCCAAAGAATTATTGCAAATGATTGCCAATGCTGATGCGAAAGGCATTCAGCGAATCAAAGGTATTGGTGCAAAAACTGCCCAACGAATCATATTAGACTTACAGGAAAAGGTAATAAAACTTTACAATATAGACGAAGTTTTACCTACGATTAACAATACAAATGCGGATGAAGCGTTATCTGCTTTAGAGGTGCTTGGTTTTGTTCGCAAAACAGCAGAAAAAGTGATTGATTCGATTTTAAAATCGGATCCCAATGCCTCTGTTGAAGATATTATTAAACAAGCATTAAAAAAATTGTAAGTCTTGGGAGGTTTCTTAGTTTTTCACCGTAAGCTGGCTTTCTGTTTACTTTTTATTTTGTGTGGAGTCTTACCTGGACTTGCACAGCCTGTGGTATTGGATCAAGCAAACGATTCTCTGCCTCAACCCGCTTATGATTTTGGCAATATCGAACTGCCAGATCCAGAAATTATCAAGGAATCTTATCGCTATGATCCACTAACGGATCAATATTACTATTCGAAAGTGGTGAGTGATTTCAATTTGAGTTTACCTCTTATTCTCACCCGTGCAGAATACGAAAAGATATTAATGCGCGCCGAAATGCGTCGCTATTTTGCCCTTAAATTCAACGCCGTTAATGGAACTTTAGATGATCCGCAGGCTCAACGCGATATGTTGCCGCGTTACTACGTCAACTCCAAACTGTTTTCTGGCATTTTTGGATCGAATGAAATCGATGTTAGACCTTCGGGATCGGTTGAGTTTGACATGGGAATTCGCCATACGAAGCAGGAAAACCCATTAATGTCCAGCCGAAATAGAAAGTCTACGACTTTCGACTTCGATCAGCGAATTAGTATGGGATTGCAAGGTATGGTTGGTACGCGATTGGCGGTGAATGCCAATTACGATACCCAAGCGAGTTTCGATTTTCAAAACATCATGAAGCTAGAATATAGCCCAGATGAAGATGATATTGTACAAAAAGTAGAAGTAGGTAACGTCAGTATGCCAATAAGCGGTTCTCTTATTCGAGGAGCGCAAAGCTTATTTGGGGTGAAAACAGAATTAAAATTCGGAAAAACAACCATTACTGGGGTATTTTCTGAGCAAAAATCTCAAACTACGTCCGTCAATGCAGAAGGTGGTGGAATGTTGGAGGATTTTGAATTGTACGCCTTAGATTACGATGAAGATCGCCACTTCTTCCTCTCTCAATACTTTAGAAGTAAGTATGATGAAGCCCTAAAAAATTACCCTTATATCAACTCACGTGTGCGTATTACCCGCGTTGAAGTCTGGGTGACCAATCGCTACAATCGCGTGAATCAAACTAACAACAACTTGAGAAATATCGTGGCGATTCAAGATTTAGGGGAAGGTTTTTTGCGCAATGTTAAACCGGAAAATATCTTCTCGCCTCGCGTGGATCCTGCAGCATTTGTGTTGAACAAAACTATTGATGCTCCCGTAGATAACAAAAATAACCAATACGACCCTGGAAAAATTGGCAGTAACTATCTGACACCTTCCATTCGAACATCGGGGATTGGTGGAAGCGGGTTTACCAATAACGTACAGGAAGGATTGGATTATGCCCGTTTGGAAAGTGCGAGAAAATTGAGTCCTAATGAATTTACCTTCCACCCGCAATTGGGTTATATCTCCCTTCAACAACGGTTGTCCAACGATGAAATACTAGCAGTTGCCTTCCAATATACCATTGGAGATAAAGTATATCAAGTAGGTGAATTTGGAACCGATGGAGGTAGTTCAAATGAGCAAACAAGTATTCCAGGGCAAACAGACCCAGAGGCACAGGTGCCTTTAGCGCAAGCTTTGGTCGTGAAAATGTTGAAGAGCTCCTTGACTTTAACGAGTGCGCCTGTTTGGAATTTGATGATGAAAAACATTTACCAAATTCCCAATGCGATGAATATCTCTCAAGACAAGTTTCGCTTTAATTTATTGTATACAGATCCGAGTCCGCTGAACTACATCAGTCAGGCGGGGGATGTTCCATTGCCAGAAGGAGTCGATCGTACACCGTTATTGAAAGTGTTTCACCTCGATCGCTTAGACTCATCCAACAACCCACAGAACGGAGGAGATGGATTTTTCGATTACTTGCCACAAGGAAGTGCAACTAATGGATTAGACCCATCAACAGGTAGTTTTGGCACGAACAACAGCGGTGGCTATGGTGGGAATAACTCCTATGGAGGGGGCTATGGCAATAACTCCAATCGAAATCAGTACAACAGCAACTCCTTTGATGGAATTACTATTGATGCCGTGAACGGGCGGATTATCTTTACTACTGTTGAGCCTTTCGGTTCGCATTTGTTTGATAAATTAAAAAATAAGGTAGATGAAGATTATGAAGTGTCTGCCTCTTATAACTCCAATCAAAAGAAATACGTATTCCGCGAATTGTATGCCAATACTAAATCATCGGCAATACGCAACCAAAGTAGCAAAAACAAGTTCCAATTAAAAGGGAAGTACTCAAGCGTTAGCGGACAAGGAATTCCTATTGGAGCATTTAATATTGCCCCGGGATCTGTAGTGGTTAATGCCGGTGGTCGAATTTTGTCAGAAGGCGTTGACTATACCGTTGACTATACCGGTGGTCGCGTGATGATTTTAGATGAAGCCCTATTGGCATCTAATACGCCAATTAATATTTCTGTTGAGAATAACACCATGTTTGGCCAACAAACGAAACGCTTTTTTGGATTGAATGTCGATCACCAATTCAACAAAGATTTTAAAATTGGCGGTACGTTTTTGCGCTTGTCTGAAAAGCCAATGACGCACAAATCGATGTATGGACAAGAATCTGTGAATAATACGATCTGGGGATTCAACACACAATATTCGACAGAAGTTCCCTTCTTGACTCGACTAGTAAATAAATTGCCCAATATTGATACTGATGTTGAATCGAGAGTGTCATTGCGTGGAGAATTTGCGTACTTACAACCAGGAACGTCGAAAAATGACCAAATGAATGGAGAAGCAACCGCGTATATTGACGACTTTGAAGGCGCTCAATCTCGCATCGATATTCGCTCTCCTTTGGCTTGGAAATTATCGAGTACACCAGTGGGCTTCTTTAAAAAAGATAGCGACACTTATGAAGATCCAAATCAGTTGCCGCAGTCTATAGAAGATGGGTTCCGTCGCGGAAAATTATCGTGGTACACCATTGATCCAACTTTTTATGTGGGAGCAAAACCTACCGGAGTTGGTGAACGCGATATGTCATCTAACAGAACTAGAAGAATCTATAGCGAAGAGTTATTCGCAACAAAAGATATTGCCTATGGAGAAAGTAGGGTGATCACGACCTTGGATATGACTTATTATCCTGCAGAACGCGGTCCATATAACTTTAATCCAACCTATCTCAATAGCAGTAAATCAACTACTCCACGCAAAAACTGGGGAGGGGTAATGCGCGGATTGGCAACGACGAACTTTGAACAGGCAAATATTGAATTTGTGGAATTTTGGATCCTCGATCCTTATGTAGGTAGAGCCAATGACGTGATGCCAGATCGAAATGATGGAGAATTGCGCTTGAACTTTGGATTCATTTCGGAAGATATTTTGCGCGATGGATATAAACAGTATGAAAATGGTTTGCCAGGAGTAGGAAGTACAGTAGCAACCATTGAAACAATTTGGGGTAAAGTTCCTGCAGCTCCTTCGCTAATTTATGCATTTGACGTAAATTCCGAAAGTCGACGCCTTCAAGATGTTGGATTGGACGGATTGAATGACGAAGAAGAGAAAATTAAATTCAAAGACTTTGCAGGGTTCCCTGATCCCGCTGCAGACAATTTTGTACACTACTTGGATGCAGAAGGAGGAATCTTAGAGCGATATAAAGATTATAACGGGTTAGAAGGAAACTCACCTGTCTCTGGAACTAGAGGTGGAAATAATCAACCCGATGCTGAAGATATTGATGGTGACAACACCATGAATACTATTGATGCTTATTTTGAATACGCCGTAAAAATTAAAGCCAATCCAGAAGTTGGTGAAAATTATGTAACTGATATTAGAAATACAACCGCTCAATTAGCTGACGGATCTGTGACCCCAGTTCGTTGGGTCCAATATAAAGTGCCAATTGACGAAAATGGAAAGAAAATTGGAATGATTGACGACTTTCGATCCATGCGTTTTATGCGTATGTATTTAACGGGATTTGAAAGCGATATTACCTTGCGTTTTGGAAGTTTGGATTTAGTGCGTTCAGATTGGAGAAGATATAATGCAAGCTTACAAAATGACAAAGACAACAACCCTTTGCCTTTACAAGCTAATACAGGTTTTGATGTTACCTCTGTTGGGGTGCAAGACAATTACGACAGAAAACCTATTCCTTACGTAGTGCCACCAGGAGTAAAACGCGAACAGTATTATGTTAATAATACCATTGTAGCACAAAATGAGCAATCGCTATCTTTAAAAGTATATCCTGTAGAAGCAGGAAAAACTCCAGATGGATTAGCCCCAGGTGATTCAAGAGGGGTGTATAAAAACTTTAATTTGGACCTTCGTCGCTATAATAAGTTGCGCATGTTTATTCACGCAGAAGCACTTGAAAATAGCGCTGTGCGTTTACGTGATGATGAAATGGTTGCCTTTATTCGTTTAGGAACAGATATTACGGATAACTTCTATCAAGTGGAAATTCCATTGAAAGTAACCAATCTAGGTGAGGCAAATCCCGATTTGATTTGGCCAGAAGCGAATGAATTGGAACTGCAATTAGAACTCTTAACTAAGTTGAAAGTTCTCTTTATGAATGAAGTTGGAAAACAAGAACGCTTAACGGATATTTTCTTTAAAGAAGAAGATGAATTGTCGAGTGGAGCTTCGCGACCAAATAAGTTGCGCTACGGAATAAAAGGAAATCCAAATCTCGGAAATGTACGAGTAATCATGATCGGTTTGCGCAATGACCTGGATCGCTATGGAGCAACGGGAGATTTAGCTGGTGAGTTTTGGTTTGATGAATTAAGAATGTCCGATATGGACAATCAAGGCGGATGGGTAGCTACCTTGAGTATGGATGCAAACTTAGCAGACTTCGCCAATATTTCGGCAACAGGAACAAAGCGAACCATCGGATTTGGTGGATTAGAACAAGGACCAAACCAAAGAAGTAAAGAAGATTTTAAATCCTATAGTATTGTAACCAATATGAATTTGGGGCAATTACTCCCGAAAGATTGGAGAATCAATTTGCCGTTTAATTACGCTATTAGTGAGGAGTTTATTACGCCTGAGTTTGATCCAGCTAATCCAGATGTAAAGCTGAAAACGATGAAGTCAGTTTCCCCATCTTCCGCTATGGCTGAAGAAATTGAAAAACGCGCAACGGATTATACCAAACGCAGAAGCATTAACTTCATTGGGGTGAATAAACAGAAAAACCCAGAAAGTAAAAAGAGAGTCTATGATATTGAAAATATCACCCTCTCACATTCCTATAATGAAGTGGTTCACCACGATTTTGAAGTGGAATCTATGATTGATCAGCAAACGCGTTCATCAGTAGATTATGCCTATAGTTTTGAAGCAAAACCAATAGAACCTTTCAAAAAAGTAAACTTTATGAAGGGAAGATATTGGCAAGTATTGAAGGATTTTAATTTCAATTATATGCCTTCTAACATCATGTTTAGCAGTAATATTATGCGTCAGTACAATAGACAACAATTCCGCTTAATTGACGTGGAAGGAATTGGTTTAGATCCCTTGTATAGACGTAACTATTACTTCAATTACAACTATGGATTCAATTTCGATTTGACCAAATCACTGCGTTTAAATTATGTAGGAGGAAGTAATAATATCGTTCGAAATTACTACGATAGTCAGTATAATATTATTGAAAGTAGCACCATTTGGGATGACTATTTTAATACAGGAGAACCGAATCAGTTCACGCAACAATTGACGTTGAACTATGATTTGCCATTGAATAAGATTCCATTCTTGTCTTTTGTTCGTTCTACCTATGCGTATACAGGAACATACAACTGGCAACGCGCTTCTGATGCTTTTAGTCATATTGAATTTGACGGAATTGAATACGGGCTAGGAAATACTATTCAGAACTCCCGCAACCAACAGTTGAATACTACCTTTAGCATGGAAACTTTGTATCGCTACGTTGGTTTAGTAAAGACCAATAAAGCCAAGCGTTCACCTGCGAAAAAAGCAGCGATTGTGCCGGGGCAAAAAGTGGTACAAACCAAAGGGGATGAAAAAGAAGGAGCAGGAACGGCATGGAAAGATTTTGCTATCGGTTTGTTAACCTCCGTAAAAACGATTCAGATTAACTATTCCGAAAATAGCAGTACTGTTTTACCAGGTTATATGCCAAGTGTTGGGTTCTTTGGAACTGCCAAACCAACGATGGGATTTGTTTTTGGAGATCAAGCAGACGTGAGATACCGTGCAGCAAATAGTGGTTATTTGACCGATTTTCCAGAGTTCAACCAAGAGTTTACACAAGTGACAAATAAAATGTTGAATTTTACTGCAAGTGTAAGCCCTATTCCAGATTTAACAATCGACGTGACAGGAAGGCGAATGAAGTCCGAAAACTACACGGAGCAATTCCAGGTAATTGACCGTGAATACCAATCGCAATCGCCATATAATTATGGGAATTTCAGTGTGTCAACCATTATGTTAGCTAGTGCATTCTCTAGTAATTCCCTTGAGTATTCAGCAGCTTTTGAAGAGATGAAAGAAAACCGTTTGATAATCGCAAATCGTTTAGCTACAGCTAGAGGAATAGATATCAACGATCCAAACAACTTAGATAAGGATGGGTTCCCAATTGGATATGGCAAAGGAAATCAAGAAGTGTTGTTACCTTCTTTCTTAGCCGCTTATACCGGTCAAGGCGCTGGTAAAGTTTCTACGAGTATGTTTAGAGATATTCCATTGCCAAACTGGAATATGCGCTATACGGGATTAATGCGCATTCCTTGGATTAAAGATAAATTTAGAAGATTCTCCCTACACCATGGCTATACGGCTACCTATGCTTTGGGATCATTTACCTCTAACTTTGAATATCAGGCTAATCCAGATGAGATTAATCAATACGGAAATTATCCAGCTGAAACGGTCGTTAATAACGCAATTTTAACTGAGCAATTTAATCCGTTAATCCGCTTTGATTTAGAGACCAAATCGGCAATTAAAATTTTGGCAGAAATCCGAAGAGACCGTACCTTAGCATTGAGTTTCGACAACAACCTCTTAACGGAGACCACAGGACACGATTACGTGATCGGATTGGGGTACCGCATTAAAAATGTCGGTTTCAACTCGATGTATGCTAACAATGGAATGGGAGGGCGTATTGAGAGTGATATCAATGTTAAAGTTGATTTAACTCTAAGCCAAAGAGAGACAATCGTACGTTATTTAGATTACAACAACAACCAAGTGGGTGGAGGACAAAATATGTGGAAGCTTTTGATTACAGCAGATTATATGTTGAGCAAAAATCTAACTGCCATTTTCTTCTACGATCACTCGTTTTCTAAAGCAGTTATTTCAACTATGTACCCTATAACAAATATTCGCACGGGACTGACTATGCGATATAGTTTTGGAAATTAGTTGAATTTGTTTCGAAATCTATAAGATTATTATACATTTGCTAAAAAATATTACAAAATGAATTTACCAGCTAATTTAAAGTACACAAAAGACCACGAGTGGGTAGCTATCGAAGGTGATATTGCTACAGTAGGTATTACAGATTTCGCTCAAAGAGAGTTAGGCGACATCGTATATGTTGAAGTAGAAACGTTAGATCAAACGTTAGATAAAGACGAAGTGTTTGGTACAGTTGAGGCTGTAAAAACAGTATCTGATTTATTTTTGCCTTTATCAGGAGAAGTAATTGAGTTCAATGAAGGGTTAGAAACAGAGCCAGAATTAGTTAACCAAGATCCTTATGGAGCTGGATGGATGATTAAAATTAAAATTGCTGATTCAAGCGAAGTAGATACTTTGTTGTCAGACGCTGAATATAAAGAATTAATTGGCGCGTAAGGTATACTTTCTTGCCGGTCTGTTGTGGACGTGTTTCATTGTGTATGCATGTCTAGCAGAAGCAAGCACTATCCCTAAAACGAGCTTTTTCAATATTCCAAATAGAGATAAAATTGCGCATTGCGCCTTTTATTTTGTTTTTTCACTGATCTGGTTTTTATTTCACAGTAAAAAAAATACAGATAGAAGGACAAAAAGAAGAATAGGAATAGTTATCTTTACTATTGCAACGTTCTTCGGTGGGTGTATCGAGTTATGTCAATACTATTTCACCAGTTCTAGAAGTGCTGAATGGGCAGATTTTTTTGCGAATTCTTTAGGAAGCGCAGTAGGAATTATATTTGGTTTATTTATAACAACGCATAAAAAAAAATAGAGCCCCAGTACTGGGGCTTTTTTTATTAATATAAAGTACTTACAACTATGAGAGATTTGAGAGAATTTATGGATTCTACGTATTTGAAAACTGCAGAACAAGCGGGTTTGTCTGAAGTGGAGAATAAAAGAGTAGTAACCCAACTGATTCAAGAAGCCATCGACGAGCATTTTAAATTGGCGATGATTCGACCAGAAGAAGTAAAAGAGGGTAGAGTATTAGTTGATCAGCACAACGCCAGTGTTTTAATAGGTACAGTTATCGACTTTCCTTTAGGTGACGGAGGATTAGAAGCAAAGTTAGCTGAGGCAAAACAAGCGGTTGCTGATGGCGCAGATGAATTGGACTTTGTTGTGGATTATAAGGCTTTTCAAAACGGTTTAATCGATCAAGTGAAGGAAGAGGTTAAAGTGTGTACAACGTATGGTTTACAAGCTGGAAAAGTGGTGAAATGGATTATTGAAGTCGCCGCCTTGTCCCACACTGATATCATTAAATTGACCACGCTGATCAAAAATGTAGTGTTGAGCAATTGCAAAGAAACAGATTACGACAAAGTATTCGTTAAATCATCTACTGGTTTTTTCAAAACAGAGGGCGGTAAACCCAACGGTGCAACTATGGATACCTTGGTTCTTATGCTCGAAAACGCAGGCCCACTACCTGTAAAAGCTGCTGGAGGTATTAGAGATCGTGAAACGGCTATTGAAATGATCACTTTAGGCGTTAAAAGATTGGGAACTTCTGCTGCAAAAGTTATTGTTGAGGGGACGGGAAGTACTGAAAATTACTAAAAGATTAAAATAAGTGAATATTCAAAGCTCTAACAGATGTTTATAGGTGTAGTTCTAAAAATTGGATTATATTTGCAACTCATTAAAAACAAATGAAAACAGCTTTGAATATTTCTTCTGAAAATAAACAATCGGTTTCTATCCTTAAGGAATTTAAAGAAATGACTAAGATGGGACTTGCCCTGAGCGTAGTGTTTTCCACTTTGGCAGGTTATGTTTTAGCAGTTCCGGATATTAGAAGCATCAATTATATGACCATTCTCGCTCTAGCAATAGGGGGATATTGTATGGTTGGAGCATCAAACGTGTACAATCAAATCATTGAACGCGACTTAGATGCAAAAATGAACCGCACGGCCAACAGACCGATCGCTTCAGGTCGAGTTAAGCCAACACCCGCTTTTATTCTAGCAGTGGTGCTCACACTTTTGGGAATTGCAATCTTATATGCTATTAACCCCAAAACGGCCATGTTTGGCGCCATCTCTATCTTTTTATATACAAGTGTTTATACGCCACTGAAAACCATCACGCCTTTATCGGTATTTGTCGGTGCTTTTCCAGGGGCAATTCCTTTTATGTTGGGATGGGTAGCGGAAACAAATAATTTCGGTATCGAAGCAGGAACCTTATTTTTAATCCAATTTTTCTGGCAATTTCCACATTTCTGGGCAATCGGATGGTTCTTGTATGATGACTATAATCGAGGGGGATTCTCGATGTTGCCAACAGGAAAAAAAGACAATAAAACACTAACGCAAATTATCTTATATACCATTTGGCTGATCATCGTTTCCATCTTCCCAGTGTTTAACGTGACAGGACGACTATACTTAACGCCGATCGCAGCTGGTTTGGTGTTGCTCGCTGGTATTTGGATGCTTACAGCAGCTGTAAAACTCTATAAGCAAAGAACAGATAAAGCCGCTCGTAGATTAATGCTAGTAAGTGTGACCTACATCTCGTTAATTCAGATTATTTACGTGTTAGATAAAATTTTACGATAGTTTATACAAATGAATATGGAAAATAGTATAGCGCAAGAACAGTATGAGAAAAAAGGCAAAGCATTAAAAGTAATGCTCTTGTTCGCCATTGGGAGTATTGCCATGGTGTTTGCTGGATTGACAAGTGCTTACGTAGTAAGTAAATCTAGACCTGATTGGTTGGCAGACTTCGTTTTGCCCGTTGACTTTACAATTAGTACCGTTGCTATTGTTATCAGTAGCTTAACAATGCATCTCGCTTTGAAAGCAACTAAAGACGGAGAGACGAAAAAAAGTACGATTTATTTAATTTCTACTTTGATTTTAGGTCTCTTATTCGTTTTTTTGCAATTCAAAGGATTTGGACAAGTAATTAGCGAAGGCTACTTCTTTACAGGAAGTGAGAGTACTATTACAACATCATTTTTATATGTCATTGTAATTGTGCATATTGCACACTTGTTTGGAGGGATGATTTCATTACTAGTAGTAATTTATAATCATTTTAAACAAAAGTATAATGCTGAGCAATTCGTTGGATTACAGCTATGTGCATGGTTTTGGCATTTCTTAGATTTGCTTTGGGTGTACTTGTTTTTGTTTTTTACATTCTTTAAATAGAAAATTTAAATTAAATTTGGGAACTTTATAACTAATAACTTTTTATGGGAGCGACAGTTACTACAGAAGCTACTGAAGTAAGAGGCGATGCAAGAGGGCCTCTAAACGTAAGCTACGGTAAAATGATGATGTGGTACTTCATATTATCAGATTCATTAACATTTTGTGGATTCCTTGTAGGATACGGTTTTACAAGATACAAGTTTGTTGATACTTGGCCGATTGCAGACGAGGTGTTCAATCACTTTCCTTTCTTACATGGTGTAGATGCACCAATGTACTATGTGGCCTTAATGACCTTTATTCTTATTTTCTCATCGGTAACTATGGTGTTAGCCGTTGATGCTGGTCATCAAATGAAGAGAAAAAAGGTGGCAACGTATATGTTTTTAACAATCTTAGGTGGTTTAGTGTTCGTTGGATCACAAGCTTGGGAGTGGAAAAACTTTATCACAGGAACATATGGCGCTGTAGAAACTAGAGGAGGATCAATCTTACAATTCGTTGGAGAAGATGGAAAGCAAATTGCATTAGCTGATTTCGCTATAGTAGATCCAAATAGAGGTGAAGCTACCTTAACAAGAGCAAAAGCAACATGGTTCGTAAACGGACCTAGTCAATCGACCTATTCGTTAGCTGAAGTTCAAGCTGGTTTTGACGCAAATCCAAATATTAGAATCCGTACACAAAAAACAACAGAAACAAAACACAAAGAAATTCTTACTAGAGAAGCTTCTGTTGAGCGTTTGAAAGATGCAGTCTTAGTTGTTGAAGGTGCAAACTTAATCCGCAACGAATACGGACATAAAACATTCGCTGATTTCTTCTTCTTTATTACTGGTTTCCACGGATTCCACGTTTGTACAGGTATCTTGATTAATATCATTATTTTCTTTAATGTATTGTTGGGAACTTACGACCGAAGAGGGTCATACGAAATGGTTGAAAAAGGAGGATTATATTGGCACTTCGTAGATTTAGTATGGGTGTTCGTATTTACATTCTTCTATTTAGTTTAATGATATAAAATAATATTTGATATGGCAGCAGAAACAACAGCACATCACTCAGGTGCAAAGAGAATCTGGACAGTATTCTTTATCTTATCCGCTATTACAATCGTAGAGGTTGTTCTCGGGATTTTTAAACCAGAAAGCATTCACCACGTGCACATCTTTGGATTGAGTTTGTTAAATTATATCTTCATTATTTTAACAATCTGGAAAGCGTATTATATCATGTGGGCATTCATGCACTTGGAACAAGAGAAAAAAGCATTTAGATGGACCGTAGCGGGAGTTTTAAGCTTCTTATGTGTTTATTTAATTACTTTGGTT
The DNA here is from genome assembly GCF_014145665.1 of Myroides sp. NP-2. Lineage (GTDB taxonomy): Bacteria > Bacteroidota > Bacteroidia > Flavobacteriales > Flavobacteriaceae > Flavobacterium. The sequence goes on from NZ_JACHTD010000001.1 coordinate 276,834, forward strand.
TTGATTGAAGGAGATTATGTTTATGAAGTATTCCAAAACGCACAATATAAGTGGATATTTTAATAAGTTATTATAATTTAAAAGGCGGTTTATTAACCGCCTTTTTTTATTTTTGTCTAGCTATTTAATTTATTGTAAAGTGAAAAAATATATCATACTCGTTTTGCTCTTTGTCATGCCGATCTGTGCATACCTTTTTTTCGCTACCGGCGTTAATCAATTTCAACGATTACCAATCATCAGCGAAAATGTCAATGAATTGCCTATAGGTGAAACTTCACTTGGAAAGCAACCCGTTTTAGAAGGGCGTATTACTGTGCTAGGGTTTCCTGGGGGACATCTTTACCGTGACCGCGGTGATGCCTTTAATCTAAACCAAAAAATATACAACCGCTATAAAGACTTTGACGATTTTCAATTGGTCATGGTACTGCCAAAAGGCTCAGAAGCCGAAGCTAAAAAAGTCGTTGACGACTTGAGTCCTATTTCGGATATGTCCAACTGGAACTACCTATTCCTAGAACCCGCAGAAATCCAATCGTTCTACAATAGCCTCGGGCTCGTTGGTAAGCTAGATGACGATTTAGCGAGTATCAATGTATATATCATTGATAAAGATAGAAACCTTCGCGGTCGTAAAGGAAAAAACAAAGCTGGTGAAACCGAATACAAAGAGGGCTATTCTACTATTTCGGCTGCTGAGTTACACAACGATATGATGGATGATATGAAAGTAATTTTAGCGGAATACAGATTAGCACTAAAAAGATATAAACGCATTAATAAAGAAGAATAGAAATGAAGGATAAATCATATATATGGATTTCTTTAGTAGTACTGGTTTTTGGTATTTGGGCGGTGCCTAAAATCATTCAGAAATTCCAAAAATCCGACTTAGTTGTTATTGGACAAGCCCCTAGTTTTGAGCTTGTGAACCAAAACAATAAAACAATTGACAATGCAAGCTATAAAGGAAAGGTTTACGTGGTTGAATTTTTCTTTGCCAACTGTCCAACTATTTGTCCTATTATGAATCAAAATATGTTGAAGTTGCAAGATGCTTTCCGTCCTCATATGGACTTCGGTATTGCTTCAATTACGATTGATCCTAAAAATGATACTGTGGAAGCATTAAAAGCTCATGCAGATGAATTGGGTGTGAAGATTCCGCATTGGAATATGTTGACAGGTGACGCAAAGTACATTTACGACTTAGCCGCTAAATTCAACTTGTATACGGGAGTAAATCCTGATGCGCCTGGAGGATTTGAACATTCAGGACTCTTTGCTTTAATTGACAAAGAAGGAAATATTCGCTGTCGCGCCGACCAATATGGCAACCCAATCTTGTACTATGACGGAACTTCAGATGAGGGGGTGCAATGGATTAAAGAAGATATTAAATTATTGTTAGCAGAATAAGACATGGAAAATTACAAAGAATTAGAGCAGAAATACACAAAGTGGATTTGGATCTTATCTATCGCAATTCCAATCGTAGTGGCCATTTTGTTTGGAGTGAATTTGCAAAAGTTAGGCTATGATGTTCAACCATTGAGTTTTTTACCCCCTATATACGCTACAATTAACGGCATTACAGCAGTTTTATTGGTTTGGGCAGTAGCTGCTATCAAAAAAGGAAATAAAACGCTACACGAGCGTTTAATTAAATTGTGTATTGGGTGTTCGATCGCTTTCTTAGCTATGTATGTTGCCTACCACATGACCTCTATCGAAACCAAATACGGAGGAGAAGGATGGATGCGTTATGCGTACTTCTTTATCTTGATTAGCCATATATTGCTGTCGATTATTATTATCCCCTTTGTTCTCGTTACGTTTGTACGTGGTATATCGGGTTCTTACCAACGCCACAAGAAACTTGCACGCATTACCTACCCCATGTGGTTGTATGTCGCTGTAACAGGGGTGATTGTGTATTTGATGATTTCTCCATACTACGTAAACTAAACGACAATGAAAAAAATTGGACTATTACTTACATTCTTTATGCTCGCTTCCGTTCAAACTGCAACAGCACAATGTGCCATGTGTAGAGCAGTTCTCGAAACTGAAGACGGTGGAGTAAAAGCAGAAGCCGTAAATAACGGTATTGTGTACTTGATGATATTTCCCTATTTACTCGTTGGATTTGCTTTGTACTTTAGCTACAAAATCTATAAAAAACAGAAAACTAAATAGGATTCAATATAGTAAACCGCCTACACAGGCGGTTTTTTTATTACCTTTAATGTAACATAAAGGCCAATTATACGTCTTATGGTTTATATAATTAACTTGCAATGAAGTCAATAAAAATTTACGGTTCTCTTTTGTTTTTTATGCTGAACTTGTCTGTCGAGGCACAGGATAAAAAATGGACGTTGGATGCTTGTATTCAACATGCCATTGACCACAACATTAGCGTAAAGCAAATCGAAATTAACGAACAAAACAAAAGTGTGAATCTCGATTTAGCGAAATACGATTTCCTTCCGGTTGTCAGCGCTAACAGCAATCACTCCTGGACCTTGATCGATCAGGCTGACGTACAATCGGGAATCATCAGTCAACGTACCCTACAAGAAACTACCGTTGGGCTGAATATTGGCATTGACATTGTTGACGGATTACAGAAGCAAAAAAAATTAGCAAAAGCGCGATTGGAACACCTAGCTTCCATCTACAGTGTTCAAAAGGTCAAGGAAGACATCGCCTTATCTGTAATTAATTCCTACTTGCAAATTATTTTCAATAAAGAGTTGGTTTACACCAATCAAGCCCAATTAGACTACGATAAAGCCGAAGAGACCCGCGTGCAAGAGTTGGTGGCTGCAGGTGTTGTACCAGCCGGGGATTTGTTGGATGTCAAAGCTACTGTAGCTTCGTCTACCCAACGGCTAATCAGTGCTGAAAACGAGCTGATCATTGCCAAACTCAATTTAGCCCAACTGTTGCAAATTCGAGACTACGCGAACTTTGATGTAATCGATTCGGATTATCCAATCAACGAATCCGAATTGATGATGTATACGCCAGAAGACATTACCTTGCGTGCCTTCGAATCTTTAACCAACATCAAAACAGCCGAAGTCAATGTTGCATTAGCAGAGAAAAACGTTCAAATCAGCAAAGGAGCTTATTACCCTAAGCTGACGGGGTTTTACAACTTTGGGTCTAATGTTCGCTACCAAGATCGAATCGTGGGCAGTGTAGCTACAGGTCGCTTGGATCAGGTGGGCTTTGTAGAAGGATCAGGACAACGTGTAATGCGAGAAGGACAAATGACAGTGTACGGCGGACCAGAATCGTTTTTTAGTCAATTGGATCACAATAAAAATTCTACCTTTGGCTTGAGCCTAAGTATTCCTATTTTCAATGGGATGAAGGCGAGAAAAACTGTGAAACTCAATCAATTGGCATTGGAGCAAATGCAGTATGAAAAAGAAGCAGAAGAGCTCAAATTGGAACAACTGGTTTTCAAAGCCTATACCGATACCAAAAGTTCCTTTCAGTCCTATGAAGCAAGTGTTGTAACCTTGGAATCGCGTGAAAAATCACTGGAGTACGCTAGAGAACGGTATGCTGTGGGCTTGATCAATATCTTCGAACTAAATCAAAATCAAAATTTATATGTAACGGCACAATCTAATTTGCTCAAAGCAAAGTACGATTACATTTTTAAAAATAGAATATTAGAATACTACTTTGGCGTACCGTTGTTTAAAAGTAATTAAGTTATGAAAAAAAAATACATATTTATCGTTTTAGCACTTGTAGTTGGGATCTTTATTGTGCTGAAGTTCTTTACAGGTAAGGATGATGCTACAGTTGTTGAACTGACAACGGTCGATCAGATTAACTTGGTGGAGACCGTTTCGGGTACGGGAAAAATTCAGCCAGAAATTGAGATTAAAATAACACCAGAAGTATCTGGAGAAATCATAAATTTGCCAGTCAAAGAAGGACAGGTTGTCAACAAAGGCGATTTACTCGTGGTGATTAATCCCAATTTATATGAATCTAATTTGGATCGTATGGTAGCGATGTTGTCAACTAGCAAGGCTGGTCTAGAACAAGCAGAAGCCCAATTGAAAGAGACCAAAGCGCTGTATGCGCGAAATAAAACCCTTTTTGAAAAAGGCGTTATTTCAGGGTCTGAGTGGGATCAAGTCGTTCGGTCATATGAAGTGGCAAAAGCCAGTAAGAATTCGGCTTATTACAACGTAGAAAGTTCAAGAGCAGCTGTGGAAGAAGCAAAAGTAAATTTGTTGAAAACCACAATTTACGCGCCAAGTTCAGGTACGATTTCTCGTGTGGATGTCGAACTAGGAGAGCGCGTACTAGGAACACAGCAGATGGCGGGAACAGAATTGTTGCGCGTTGCGAATTTGAACAGCATGGAGGTGGAAGTAAACATCAACGAAAACGACATTGTCAAAGTCAAAGTAGGGGATCAAACGAACATCAATGTCGATGCTTTTTTGAAGAAAGAATTTAAAGGGGTGGTGACGAGTATTTCCAACTCTGCATCTAATCAAACCTTGTCTGCGGATCAAGTGACGACGTTTAAAGTCAAAATCAAAATTCTACGCGAGTCATATGAAGATTTACTCGATGGAAAAATGGAAGACTATTCGCCATTTCGTCCGGGGATGACAGCAGCAGTGGATATTGTTACCAATCAAAAGAACAAGGTAATCGCAGCGCCAATTAGTGCATTAGTCATGCGAACGCCAAGTGATACGCTGGTAGGCGAAACAAGCAACACCGTTGTACAATCAACTGAGGTGCTCAGAGAAGCTGTGTTTGTGGAGTCAGCAGGTGTTGCCAAATTGCGCTTTGTGAAAACCGGAATCCAAGACGATAAAAATATTGAAATTGTGCAAGGGTTGAAAAAAGGAGATGTCATTATCACAGGGCCTTATTCTGTAGTAAGTAAAACGCTGAAGCACAACGATAAAATTAAGAAAGAAGAAACAAAAGAATGATTGTACTATTGAATATAGAGACAGCAACGAAAAATTGTTCCGTCTCTTTGTCTGTAGACGGTACGCCAGTTGGTGTTAAAGAAATAGCAGAAGAGCATTTTTCGCATGCCGAAAAATTACATGTATTTATTGAAGCTCTGTTGAAAGAAAACGGGTTTCAAATGAAGGACCTATCGGCGATTGCCGTGAGTCAAGGACCTGGATCGTATACGGGATTGCGCATCGGGGTTTCATCCGTCAAAGGTTTGTGCTATGGCTTGTCTATTCCGATGATTGCCCTAGATACGTTGCAAATTTTAGCCAAGCAATTGCAAGTGACAAGCGGATGGATTATTCCAATGATAGATGCAAGGCGAATGGAAGTGTTTTGCGCGACGTTCTCCCATGACGGCAACCTAGTTAAGGCAATTGAAGCAAAAGTGGTTGATGAGTCTTCTTTTGGCGAATTGAAAGGTGATACACCTGTCTACTTCATCGGTGATGGAGCAATGAAATGTGCGGAAGTACTGCAAGCACCGAATTTTCATTTTTGCGAAGCTGTTGTTTACCCTTCAGCAAAAGAAATGGTCGGTTTGAGTTACCAAAAATACCTCGACCAAGATTTTGTCGATGTCGCTTATTTTGAGCCGTATTATCTGAAAGATTTTGTTTTGCCCGCGAAAAAACAGAAATAAGTGATTATAATTGATCACTTATTTCTCTTGCTTTCAATAAAATAAAAGAATTTACAGCCGTAAAATTATCATTGTCCACCCAAACTTGAACCACATAAGTAATCTTCGTATCGAGGAGTTCTTTGATGAGAACCCGTGGTTTGGGTTGAGACAAAATCTTGTCATTCGCTTGGAGTGCATCCAACAATTGAGCTATAAAATCATTGGTATTTTTCGCTAGATTAGTCTGTACCAAAACTTCTGATCTCCTCAAGTTATTTTGAGAGATATTCTTGATTTTACTGTTGGACAACACCCCGTTGGGAATGTAAATCACATTGTTTTGATAGTTGACAATTTGGGTGGAAAAGATGTGAATACTCAGCACTTTTCCCGCTTCACCTTGGGCTTCAATGATGTCGCCAATGCGAAAGGGTTTAAAGAGAATAATCAAAACACCCCCGGCAAAATTACTCAAAGATCCCTGTAAGGATAGTCCAATGGCTAAGCTCATTGCTCCGATGATCGCAACAAAAGAGCTGGTTTGGATTCCCAATTTCGAGGCGATGATGACGAAGAGCAAAATGCGAAACCCCCATAGTAATGCGTCAAGGATAAAGCTGTTAAAAGTTGGGTCAATATTGCGCTTAGTAAGGATTCGCTTCGCTATTTTTTGCGATAACTTAATCACCCATAGTCCCAAGGCTAGAATCAACAAAGCTGTTACAATTTGAGGGATATATGCAATGGTGTTTTCGATATATGAGGTCAATAAATGATCAAATTTTTCCATAGGCTACAGTTTAATAAATTTACTTAACGCTGATGTAGGGGTTAAACAATGTCTGTTTTCACAGAGGTAGTACTGTGTGTCAATAGTTGCTGTGTATTTTTCGAAATAGGGGATTGTACTCGGCTCATTGATTGGAAAAATAAACGTTTTACTGATCAAATTCGCTTGTATGCGCAAGCTGTCTTCCAAGGCATTTTCACCTACAATTGCTAATTCAGCAGGTGATTCGCTGTACAACATTGCCAATAACCACTGGGAATATGCTGAAGGATAATCCAGTTGAGATTGCATGATTTCAATCATTTGATGAGCGAGTTCACTGTAGTATCGGTTTTCAAAAGCAACACCCAAATACAGTAAGCTATACGCCATAATGGCATTGGCGGATGGAATGACATTGTCTTCCGTTTCAATACTCCTCAAAATCATATCGGCCTGTTGCTCTTGACTGAAGTAAAAGAATGTGCTCTTGTCATCCAAAAAAAGATCTAAACTAGCATCCATCATTCGTTTGGCTTCCCATAAGTAGGTCTGTTTTGCTGTGTGTTCAAACAAGCGAATTAACGCTTGAATATAAAAAGCATAATCGTCTAGATAGCCAAGTGTTTGTGCCTTTTGGTGATGAGATGAATGGAAAAGCCCGCCTTCTTCTTCTACTAAATACGTTTGAATATAGTTGTCTATACGCACGGCTTGTTGCAGATAAGCTGTGTTTTGCGTAGCGCTGTAAGCATCGAGTAAGCCCGTGATTAACATGGCATTCCAGCTCGTAATAATCTTGTCGTCAAGCAGGGGTTTTGCCCTTAGATTTCTCTCTTGTAACAGTTTTGATTCCCACTGTTTTTTGCGTTTTTGTAACTCAAATTCTGAAATAGCATGGGTTGCAGCAAGAGAGGTTAACGGTTGATTTTGTATGAGTACGTAATTTCCCTCTTCCCAGTAACCATCCTTATTTATGTTGAATACTTGAGCGAATAAATCAAAATCTTCTCCTACAATACGGCGCAAATCCGGTTCTGTCCAGACGTAATAGGCTCCTTCTTTTGAAACACCTGCAGGGTTTAAGCTATCTGCATCTAAGGCAGAATAAACCCCACCCCAAGGAGATTGCCAATTGGTTTGGATAAACTGAGTTGTTTTCTCAATGATTTCCAAATACAGTGGGTTTGAAGTGCGTTTATACGCATCGCTATACACGCTCAATAGTTGCGCATTGTCGTAGAGCATTTTTTCAAAATGAGGAATATGCCACTTAAAATCAACGGAATAGCGGGAAAACCCGCCTTCGATAACATCAAATATCCCACCCCAAGCCATACGAGTCAATGTAAGATCAATATAATTGAGTAAGGCTTTATCTCGGTTTAGATCGCCTAGTTTTTGCAAGTAGAGTAAATTGGTAGGCATCATGAATTTTGGTGCACGTTGATAGCCGCCGTACTCTAAATCAAAGCTCTGTTTCCATTTATCTAGGAGCATCGTTAAATTGAACCGTTGCTCTTCCCTTGCAGTTGGCGCTAATCCCATGATGTAGATCCCTTCTTGTAGTTTTTCTGCAAATTCAAGGGTGGCCTCTGGTTTATTTTGATACAATTGTGCGAGTTGCTCTAAAGCGTCCAGCCATGTTTGTTTTGGGAAATACGTTCCGCCCCAAATCGGTCTACCATCAGGTAAACAAACCACATTTAACGGCCATCCTCCTTGTTTGGTCATCAGTTGTACTGCCTTCATATAGTAAGCGTCCACATCGGGATGTTCCTCTCGATCAACTTTGATTGAAATAAAATGGCGATTCATAACTTCTGCAACGGCTACTGCCGTAAAACTTTCGTCCTCCATGACATGACACCAATGGCAAGTTGAATAACCAATACTGACAATAACGAGTTTGTTTTGTTCTTTTGCCGTTTCGAAAACAGCGGTATTCCATGCCTTCCAGTGAATAGGATTGGTTGCATGCTGCTTTAAATAAGGATTCGAGCTGTGAATGAGTTCGTTCATATGTTGCGTTTGAAAAACAAAATTAGGGAATTATTTGCTTTGTTGCCGGTTTTGGGGCATAACCGATAGATTTTGCCAAGCCTTTTAAAATCTCAGAACCTAGGAAATATGGAAAGGATAACATTAAGTTAACGTTGGATTACGGAAATATAATGACTTTTGCAGTACGCTAAAAAATAAAAGAATAAATGGAACAAATTTTTATTGTAATGCTGATAGCCCTTGGGATATTAGCGATAATAGATTTGACTGTTGGGGTAAGTAATGATGCCGTAAACTTTTTAAATTCTGGAATCGGGTCGAAAGCAATGTCCTTTAAAGGGATTATGTTGGTGGCTTCACTGGGAATCATCGTCGGAGCCGTCTTTTCGGGTGGGATGATGGAAATTGCTCGGAGTGGGATTTTTGTCCCTAGCATGTTTACCTTCAACGATGTAATGATTATTTTCCTAGCAGTAATGATCACCGATGTCTTGCTGTTAGATGTATTTAATACCTTGGGACTACCTACATCCACAACGGTTTCTATCGTATTTGAATTACTAGGAGCAGCAGTGTGTTTGGCTGTAGTGAAAATTATTACCAGCGACGATAGTTGGTCTACGTTATCTTCGTATATCAATACGAAAAAAGCATCCGAAATTGTGGTCAGTATACTACTGTCTGTAATTTTGTCCTTCACCTTAGGGACAATCGTGCAATACGTTTCCCGTTTAATCTTTACCTTTCAAGTCGAGCGCAAGTTAAAGTATTTTGGCGCCTTGTTTGGAGGAGTTGCAATCAGTGCGATTTCGTTCTTTATCTTGATTAAAGGACTCAAAGGATCAAGCTTTATAACCCGTGAAACATCTGATTGGATCGATCACAATCAATTTTTAATATTGGCGGGAAGTTTTGTCTTTTGGACCATCTTCTCTCAGGTAATCATGTCGGTGTTCCGCGTAAATATATTGCGCGTCATTATTATCATCGGAACCTTTGCTTTGGCTTTAGCCTTTGCAGGTAATGACTTGGTGAATTTTATTGGTGTTCCAATTGCCGCTGTACAATCGTATGGCTTTTTTCAAAGCTCAGGTCAAGCAGCTGATGTTTATATGATGGGTAAATTAGCGGAAGAAAACGTAGTTGCTCCGTTTTATTTTCTATTAATTGCAGGAGGAATCATGGTTTATACCTTGTGGACATCGAAAAAAGCGCGTAATGTAATTGAGACAGAAATGAATTTAGCGCGTCAGAGTTCTGATTCGTCAGATGAGAAGTTCTCTCCCAATATCTTGTCTAAAGTAATTGTTCGCGCCATGGTTATTTTGGGTGGTATTGTCAATTACTTTTTGCCTAAATCATGGCAAATTCGAATGGATAAGCGCTTTGAACAACCTGTAAATACAACAAAAAACAAACAAGAAGAACCAGCATTTGACATGGTACGTGCTTCAGTTAACCTAATGGTGGCAAGTATCTTGATCTCGATTGGTACGTCTATGAAATTGCCGTTGTCTACTACCTATGTAACCTTTATGGTGGCAATGGGTACCTCTTTTGCCGATCGCGCTTGGGATAGAGATTCTGCTGTATATCGCGTGGCTGGAGTATTCAACGTAATCGGTGGTTGGTTTGTAACAGCTATTGTTGCCTTTCTCGCCGCTTTTATTACGGCTTATATCTTATATATAGGAGAGGTTTATGCTTTAGTAGCGATGTTGATCTTAGTAGGTATCTTATTATACCGCAGCAATAAAACGCATCAACGCTTGGAACAAGAGAAAAAATTGAAAACCGAAAAACTCAATAAGTTTGACATTGTTACCATTCACGAAGTAGCGTCAGAAAGCTCCGCACAAATCGCCAAAGTAATCGTTCGCACCAACGAATTGTATACGCGCGTAATTGATGGCGTAGCACTTCAGGATCACGCGGATTTAAAAGCGTGTAGAAAGAAGTTAAGACAGCTGGAGAAAGAGGTTGATAGTTTAAGAGGAAATGTGTATTTCTTTATCAAGAACTTAGATGAAACGACTGTAGGAGCGAGTAAGTTCTATGTACTCACCTTAGGGTTTTTACAAGATATCATTAAATCGGCTTTGTTTATCACACAAAATAGTTATACCCACGTGGATAACAACCACAAGAAGTTGAAGTTCAATCAAGTTCGAGATCTAAAGTTGATTGACAATAAGTTGCAAATCTTCCTTGATGAGGTTGGCGCTATTTTTATGGAAGCGCGTTATGATCGCATTGGCGAGGTGTTAGCTCAGAAAGAAGAGATCACACAAACGATTGATAAGTTGATTCAAAAACAGATTGTGCGTATTCGCACAACAGAAACGAGTCCTAAGAACAGTAAGCTGTATTTCTCTATTTTATTTGAAACGGACGATTTAGTAAAAGCTACTATTGGCTTGTTGGAATTGTTCGAACAGTTTGAAATTGATCAACGCAAAAAGAAATTTACTCCCATGAGTTAGATTTGTTAACCATATAAAGACGGCAGTACGAAAGTACTGCCGTTTTTTTTAGCATAAAAAATGCCCCAAAAAGTTGATACTTTTTGGGGCAGGTTTATTAAGACGCTTATCTATTATTTAAGGATAGGGTATTAACCATTGATGGCTTCTACTACAATTTTGTCGTCTGCTAGCATATGTCTCAACATGCTTTCAATACCGTTTTTCAGCGTAAACGTAGAAGAAGGACAACCGCTACAAGCACCTTGTAAGATTACTTGAACCACATTAGTTTGTCCGTCATAGTTTTGGAAGGCGATATTACCTCCATCAGCTTGAACGGCCGGTTTTACGTTTTCTTCTAAAATATTGATAATGCGCTGTGATTTCTCGTCTAAGGAATCAAAGTGAATATCCGCTTGTTTTTCTAGTTCTTCAGTATTGATAACCAGAGATTCATCAACGGCTAAATTTCCTTGTTCCAAAAATTCTTTGATAAATGAACGTGTAGGTTGGATGTGTTCATTCCAATCAAATGCCTCGTATTTTGAAATCGAAACATAGTTTTCATCAATAAAGATTTCGCGTACGAAAGGCAATTTGAAAAGTTCTTTGGCAAGTGGTGAAGACGTGGCTTCATCAATGTTTTTAAACTCAACTCCCTGCTTGGTTAATAGCTTGTTGGCTACAAATTTAATCACCGCAGGATTAGGTGTAGATTCAGCATAAATCGTTATCGGATGTTTTTTGGCATCATCTTTAGATTCTATTAAGATTTTCTTACCTTTAGCGATGAAAGTTTGGATTTGATCTGCAACAGTATCTTGTACGTCATCCCACTCAACAATTGAAAATTTTTCAATGGCAATGAAATTATTTGCAATAAATACCGTTTTTACAAAAGGTAAGTAGAAAAGTTCTCGGGCTAAAGGAGATTTTGCTGTTTCATCAATGTTTTTGAACTCAAAATTGTCTCCCTTAGTGATAAAATCAGATAGGATAAACTTTACAATTGCGGGGTTTTGAGTATTTTGAATTTTAATCTGTGACATTTTGTTTTATTTTTTTTCAAAATTAACAAACTTATATTCTACGAATCTGTATATTTGGTTTTTTAAACATATAATTAACATATAATTAAGTATGAATTAACAGCGAGTCGATGACGTAAGTAATTCAAACGAAGAGAAATAAGTACAATTTTTAAATTTTGCAATAATGTGTAGAGAAATTAATTATGAGAAAAGTAGTTGTTGTAACTATGCGCGGAGCGATGGTTATACGTTGAATAGTGAAACAATGATTGATTTATATCATCAAAGAACCATGTACTTTGATCTTAATTAAAGTCTAAACATATGAGTAAGAGTAATATTTATATACCAATAAAATCATTTATGAAACGATTTTTATTATTTATTGTTTTTCTATTAAGTGGAGTATTAAGTGCTCAAACGACTGGAGATGCTATTATATTAGCTGACGGTCGTTTTCAAGCTTGTAGTGGAACATTGTATGACAGTGGAGGTATAGCAGGTAATTATCAAAAGGATGAGATGATTACAATGACATTATGCCCAGAAGGTACTGATGGAACTGTTCGACTGAATTTTACTAGTTTCTTATTGGGCGAGGGAGCTTCATTAGAAATCTATAATAATACAGGAGCAACTGATCCTTTTCCTGGAGGTCCATTCACAAGAGATAATCCCATTGAAAATGGAAGAACATTTATCTCAGATAATTTTGCTGGGTGTATAACACTGATTTGGAGAACAGGTGATGCTCCAACAGCACCAGGATTTAGTGCAACTGTATCTTGTAATGCAGAACCTTGTCAAGTTATTACACCAAGAGTGTTGAGAACTATTCCAGCTTTTGATCTGGGAGTAGAACCTGCATGTGAAGAAGATTTAGGGGTTATTCGTGCCTGTATAGGAGAAGAAATTCAGCTGTTTGGGGACGCTGAGTTCTCTAATAGCGACGTTGGTGCGACTTACACATGGGATTTTGATAATGGACATACGTCTAATACAAAAAACACATCCGTCATATATGACGAGAAAGGAGCTTACCGTGTTCGCTTCATAGTGAAAGATGCACTTAACTGTTCTAGAATAGTTAGTTTTGTGATTCAAATTGGTGAAAGTGAAGCTGATTTTACACTAGCGGCTGATAAGCAGTCTTACTGTGTGGGAGAATCCATCAAATTAACTGGTAGCGTTGCCCTTCGAGAAGTTATTTATGAACCAGAAGAACCTGAAAGTAATCCGATTGCCTTACCAGATGGTACAGGTGAATTGTTTTACAGTGATATTCTTTTTAATCAATTCTGTGCTAGCGCAGAAATTGAAAGTCTTGACGACATATTGAGTATTTGTATTGATATTGAACATACTTATTTAGGCGATTTAGATATTATTTTAATTGCACCGAATGGTGCACAAGTATATTTACTGGATCGAGACTCTCCTGAGACTGGCGGAGACGCTAGATCGAATGTGCTTCTTGGGGATCCGAGCAATCGTTCTGCCCAAGAACCTTTTGGTAGTCCACTTACTTACTGTTTTAGTCAAACTGCATTGAAGACGTTAAGAGGGGCTCCTGAACAACCAACCACGGGGTCTACCACTCGATTTACTAATACTAAATCCCCAGGAACATATTTACCTGCACAAAGACAAACCGGAAGACCTGCAAACACGTTGAATAATTTAATCGGCGCGCCGTTGAACGGAAAATGGAGTGTGAGAATTGAAGATAGACTTGGAGTCGATGAAGGCTTTTTCTTTGGTTGGTCAATTAAGTTTAATGACCGTTTTAACTTACCTGATTTGTCATTTGCACCTCAAGTTGTAAGTCAACGTTGGTTGCCAGCTGATGGTTTAGTTGAAACTGGAAATGGAAATGCAACGGTTACTACGAATGTTCCTGGAACCTATACTTTTACCTATGAAGTTGTTGATAATTTCGGTTGTACTTATACGGAAGACATCACTGTTGAAGTAAAAGATACTCCTATTCTAGGACAAATAAGAAACTTACAAGCTTGTATTGATACCCCAACGAAAAAGGCAACTTTTGATTTGACAGATGTAAATAGTAGTATTGACGCGTCAAATAGTTACGATATTACTTATTTTAATACAGAAGCTGATGCAAGAGCAAATCAAAATGCTTTAGGAAATTTGTATGAGTTAGATACAACAAATGGAGTTACTGAGAAAACAATTTGGGTAAGAGTTAAACACAGAAATACAGATTGTTTTACAGTAGATTCGTTTAGATTAATTGCAAGACACTGTGATATTGACTTAGTTACTTTAGATGATTTAACTGTATGTAAGAACGTAGATGGAACTATTCCTACCTTCGATTTAACTCAACAAAATAACATCGTATATCACGGTAATCCGAATTATATCGTACAATATTTCGTATCTAATGAAGATGCAATAGCGAATACTTCTCCAATTGCAAATCCAGCTAATTATGCACTTGCTCAAGGAGAAACAGACCAAACAATATATGTTCGTGTTCACAATAGAGCAGAAGTGAGTGAGTTTGCTACAACATCGTTCATAATTAAGGCTCTTGATTTACCTGTTGTCCCTACTTTAGATCCATTGTATGCTTGTCCTATGGGAGATAAACAAACAGGAATGTTCAATTTAAGTTTATATAATAATCTATTAATTGGAGGGGCTACGAACAAAGAGGTTACTTATTATAAAACAGAACAAGGAGCTATTACGGGTAATCCACAAGATCTAATTGTGAATATTACACAATACGAGTCCTTAGGCGGACGCATAGGTGTGCGTATTACCGATCTTGTTACGGGATGTTTTAACTATGGATCTATTGAATTGATGGTTGTTGACTTACCTGATTTAGATCATAATGTGGTTTCTGTTTCATGTAGTTTATCGACAGCTGATAACGGAATTGCTTCTTTTGATTTAGGTAGTTTAATACCTCAAATACTTGTAGGAAATGTAAATCCTCAGGTAGAGGTTAAGTTTTATAAAACAATTACAAATGCTGAGGCAGAGACAAATGCAATACGAACTAATACGTTTGTAAACGATGTTCCTTTTAATCAAATTATCTATGCTCGTGTTAGTTACTTAAATAGCACTTGTTTTGAGATTGTAGAAGTCGAATTAGTAGCTGCACCTAAAGTTAAAATTGACGAAAGGGTAGATATGCAAGTTTGTGTTGATAACTTGAATCGCGAGATGATAGTTGATTTAACTCAAAACGAAACAACTATATTGGATGGATTAGATCCTGCTCAATATGAAATAACATATTACAGTCGTCGCCAAGATGCAGAGGCAAAAGTTAGAAGAATTACCAACCCTACCTATTATTCAAGTATTGTTTCAAGAAGTGTATGGGTACGAGTGGAATCTAATCAAACGGGATGTTATGGAATATCAAATGTAATTTTAGTACCTGTTTTACAACCAACAGTTGCTGATTTACCTATATACTCCGTATGTGAAGAAACAGGGGGGGAAGGTCTTGCTAATTTCAATTTGAATAGTTATATACAGCAGTTATTAGGTGGAGGTACAGGTTATGGAGTATCTTTCCACAGCTCTGCTAATGATGCGAATACTAACAGTAATCCATTACCGAGTAACTATAGAAACACAACCCCGTATCAACAAAATCTTTATGTACGATTTGTTGCAGATTCTGGATGTGCTACTGTAAAACTATTAGTGTTAAAAGTTTTAGCAGAACCAGTACTTAATATTCCAGAGGAACCAGTGTCGATATGTTCAATTTCTAATGATGGGTTTGGTACATTTAACTTATTAGCCTTAGTGACTGATTTGCAAAATGGTGATCCTAGTATTGCACTGAAGTTTTATGAAACAGAGCAAAATGCTTTAAATGATACGCATGTTATTCAAAATCCAAATGCATACACGAATATTACGCCAGGAGGAAGTACAATTTATGTAAGAGGAGAATTAGCAGGTGGATGTTTCACGGTTCAGCCAATTCAATTACAAGTCATAGCATCTCCAGTACTGCCAATTGCACTTGATGATTTAGTTTTATGTTCAGAGAGTGTACTTGTCGATACTGCTGTTTTTGATTTGACTGTGCAAACAATACCAATTATTTCTGCACAAGTGGATGGGAACAACAATACAGGAAGCTTAGTTGTGCGTTACTTTTTAAACGAAGTTGATGCACAAGCAAACCAAAATGCTATCAATATTCCTACACATTATGTGAATGTAACTAATAACCAAGAAATATGGTATCGCGTTTATCATAAAGGGACGAGTTGTTTTGCTGTAGGGAAGTTCCATTTAATTGTAAATAAACCATTAGCATTAACAACTCCTAGAGAGATTTCTATCTGTCAGCCGGAGATTCCAAATACAGGACGAACAATTTTTGACCTTACCATTCGCGAAACAGAAATTTTGGGGAGAGATATTGATCGCGTTACATTCAAATATTATGAAAACTTAGCAGATGCGAAACAAGATGTAAATGCAATTGCTACACCTACTAGTTATTCGAACACGTCGAATCCGCAAACGATTTGGGTAGCTGTAACAAGTTTTAATGGTTGTCGTGATTATGTTCCTTTAGTCGTTAAAGTATCACCTCTACCAGATGTAAACGATACGCCTAGTCCTTTACATTCATGTGTGATCGATCTAGCCACGAACGCGGCTGTATTTGATCTAACAAGTAAAGCATATGAAATTGCACAGCAATCGAGTGGGTATTTCTTTAAATATTATACAACACCAGGAGGGGCAGCAGCAGGAGATCCAAATGTAGAAATCTTGTTCCCAGCAACCTTTACTAGTCCAAATACGACAGTATATGTTAGAGTAACGTTAGGAAGTTATGCAAACCCATGTTATGTTGTTGTGCCACTGATTTTAATTGCTGATCCACAACCTCGTTTTGATGATATTGTATTTGCTCATTGTTTAGAAAATGCAACAGGCTTTTCTACCTTTAATTTATTAGATAAAAAATCTGAAATTTTAAATGGTAATGATGAAGCTAACATGGATATTTTCTTCTATGTAAAAGAGGCTGATGCTCGTACTCATAATATTGGAAACGCAATTCCACCAGATTATACGTATACCAATACTACTGAAGATAGTCAAACAATTTGGGTTCGTGTGGTGAATAAAACTTCAGGATGTGCTTATGTTGGTAAAATACTATTGGTTGTTGAAGAGCAAGTTAAAGCATTCGATATTGACTTAACAGATTTAACTCGCATTCAAAAATGTGCTTCACCTACAGGACCGAATGGCGTTGCAAGTTTTGATTTAACAGCTTTTGGTCCTGAAATTATAGGCGCACAAAACATTCCTTTAGGGGAATTGGCTCTTATTTATTCGTATAACAATACTGATATTCCAGCTGCGCAATTGGCTAATTTTGAATTGCCGATTGGGACACACGAAATCATAGCTAAAGTTGTACATTTACCACAAACAGATGCTAATGGAGTCGTGACGGAGTACTATTGTACCGCTGAGGTAACTTTTACATTAACTGTAGAAGAAAGCCCAATAGCACCAGTATTACAAGGAGCAATTGTTTGTATTGACTACAATACAGGTAAATTAGTAGATCCTTACACTATTGACTCGGGATACAAAGGAGAAGATTACGAATTCCAATGGCAACATACGAGCCAAACAGGTAGATTTACTGATATTCCTGGAGCTACTAAATCGTACTACGTTGTAGAAGATACGGCACTAGGAAATACGTTCAGAGTTGTTGTGAAGTACAAAGGGCAAAAATGTTCTACGCCTAGTAGTTCAGTAGTATTGACTTTTGTTGACGAAATTCCGATCAAAGTACAAGGAGCTGATTCAACGGGAATGATCAATCAATTAGACGGAGAGGAGACGATCACAGTTACCATCACTTCACCACAAGAGTCTAGTTTATTTGAGTATGCTTTAGATGAAGGAGCTTATCAAGATTCAAGAATGTTCTATGATGTAGCAAACGGTACGCATAGAGTTTGGGTAAGATATAAAGATAACAAGTCGATTTGTCCACAATATTTAGACATATTCGTATTAGGCTATCCGAAGTTCTTTACACCAAATGGAGATGGATTTAATGATACCTGGAATATTTCAGCATTAAAAGGACATCCAGAAGCGGTAATCTATATTTATGACAGATTTGGTAAACTATTGAAACAACTTAGCCCTTCTAACGAAGGATGGGATGGAACATTTAATGGAAAATCAATGCCGTCAACAGATTACTGGTTTACTGTTGAATATTTAGAAGAACCAAGACAAGCGAATCAAGTGCCTCGAAAAGTTCAGTTTAAAGGACATTTCTCACTAAAACGATAATTTAGGATATGAAGATATTTAAGAAAAGATATTTAGCAGTGGCGTTATTAGTTACTCAAATGAGTAATGCGCAAGACGGTGGATTACCTATCTATTCGGATTATTTGTCTGATAACTATTACTTGCTTCATCCAGCAATGGCGGGGTTGAAAAATAGTACACAGGTACGAGGAGCTATAAGACAACAATGGGGAGATGTAGATGACGCTCCCCAAACCCAAACATTAACAGTTAATACCCGAATCGGTGAAAGATCGGGTATTGGTATCATCGCCTTCTCAGATAAGAACGGTTATCATGCTGAAACAGGAGCCAAGCTTACCTATGCGCATCACATTACTTTTAGTGAATCGCGTTATGAGTTGAATATGTTATCTTTTGGTATGAGTGCTGGTTTTTCACGTATCACACTGGACGAAACTAAATTTGGATCTGTTTACGACCCAATTTTAAGCGGTGGACTCGAAGTGAAAGACAGTTACTTTACTGTAGATTTTGGTGCGGCGTATCACAGAGAAAATTTCTTCTCTATGTTTACTGTTAAAAATGCAGTTACTAGTAAAAGAGAACTTTATTCAGATGTTGAAAGTGATAATTCACGCCGTTACTTATTAGGTGCAGGTTACACTTTTGGCGATGCAAAATTCAATGGTGGATGGATGTATGAGCCTTCTGTTTTAGTTCAATACGTAGAAGAAACTGAATTGAAACTCGTTGACATCAACATGAAAGTGTATAAGACATTCGAAGATGCAAAATTATGGGCAGGTGTTTCTTACCGCCGTGATTTTGACAACGCAGAATACGTAAAAGGCGGATCAACTAAAAAACAAGCCCTTCAAAGTTTAAGCCCCCTTCTTGGAGGTTCTTATAAAAACTTTAGCTTGACGTATACCTATACGCATGAACTAGGTGACCGTACGTTTAATAAAAGTGGATTCCACTTGTTTACACTCGGTGTAAATATATTTTCAAAACGCAGTTCGTTGGATTGTAATTGTCCAAACTTACACGATTAATAAAAAAAGTCCCGATATTTATCGGGACTTTTTTTTTTAGTATTAAATTATGATTATAAAAGAAATAAGAGGAAAGTATCCTCAAATCGAAGCGGATTGTTATCTCGCAGAAAATGTTACTATCGTAGGGGATGTAACAATAGGTAAGCAATGCAGTGTTTGGTTTAACGCGGTCATCCGCGGTGATGTAAACACAATTACCATTGGAGATAAGGTCAACATCCAAGACGGCGCTATTATTCACTGTACCTACGAAAAACATCCCACTGTGATTGGGAATAACGTTTCTATAGGACATCAAGCCATGGTCCACGGTTGTGTCATCCACGATAATGTATTGATTGGAATGGGGGCTATTGTCATGGATAATTGTGTTGTACACAGCAACACTATAATTGCTGCTGGAGCGGTTGTCACACAAAATACGGTAGTCGAGCCTGGAAGTATATATGCCGGAGTTCCCGCAAAAAAAGTTAAGGATATCGACGCTTCAGCCTTCGCTGGCGAAATCCAACGAATCGCCGATAATTACGTCATGTATTCGAGTTGGTATAAATAAGATGGAGTGGGGGCGGCGTTGACGAAGCAATGAGCTCATCACTCCCTTCAAAAAAAGCATGGAGAAATCGCCATGCTTTTAGTATTAGAACTGAATTTCTCGAACGAGATGTGAAGAAGGAACAAATGTTTTTAAAACAGTTGTATCCACATTGCTGTAAAAAATACAACTACCTGGAGCGGTGCTGTCATTTAGCAAATCGTGTTGCTGTAGTATTTTTTGCGTGTGTTTAGCAACGGCTGCTCCCGAATCAATAATGAGAACATCTTCGGGAATAATGGTTTTTATGATAGGAGTCAGATAGGGGTAATGCGTACACCCCAAGACCAAGGTGTCCATGCCTTGTTCAACCATGGGTATAAGATACAATTTCAAGAGATCTTTAATTTCTTGCGACTCTAACTTTCCCGCCTCGATGAGCGTAACTAAATTATAGCCGATTTGCTCAATTATTTTTACGTTAGGGTATAGTTTTAGCTTAGCGGTGAATAAATCGCTTGTAATGGTTCCTTTGGTGGCTAAAACGCCTATGGTTGAGGTTTTGGTCAGTAGAGAAGCTGGCTTGATCGCCGGTTCTATACCAATAATGGGAATAGTAAACGAAGCTCTTAGTTCGTCAATGGCGTTAGTCGTTGCGGTGTTACATGCAACCACAACTAGCTTACACCCTTGATCTACAAGGTGTTTAACGTTTTTGTGCGAAAGTGCAATGATCGCTTCTTTGGTTTGTGTACCATAAGGTGCATTTTTTTGATCCGCTAAAAATACAGTGTTTTCACTTGGCATTAATTTGTTTATTTCTTGCCATATTGTGGTTCCACCTATACCAGAATCAAAGAGTCCTATTGGATTTGTTTTTTTCATAAGTAGAACAAAAATAAAAAAGTCCGTCATAAAAACGGACTTTTTTTAGTTTATGATAGTAAATTATTTTATACCTAATTCTTTTTTAACATCAGCAGCTAAGTCTGTACCGTCAGCTAATAATACTCCAGAACCCATTGAAGAGTCTAATACGTATTGAACACCTTGTGCACGTGCTACTTTTTGAATGGCAGTTCTAGCTTTTTCGAAAATAGGTTGAGTTAAATCAACTTCTTTCTTTTGTAACTCTTGTCCAGCTGTAGTTTGGAATTGTTGGATTCGCTGTAAAAGATCTTCTACTTCTTTTTGTCTTTCTTCGTTTACTTTGTCTCCAACTGTTGCAGCTTCTGTTTGGTATTTTTGAGCTTTTGTTTGATACTCAGTTACCATTGTTCCGTATTCTTTTTGATATTTTTCACCTAATGCTTTCAATTCAGCCTCTGCTGATTTCATAGCAGGCATTTCTGTAATCAAAGCTTGAACATCGATGTGTGCAACTTTCGTTTGTGCTGTTGCTGAGCTAACGCCTAAAAACACTACTGCTGCAATCAATAAGGATTTCATTTTTTTCATTGTATTCGTTTTTTATATTATTTTACTTGTTACGTGGTTATTTATTTTTTGCGGCTTCAATTTGTCGTTTTAATTCTTCTTGTTCTTGAAGCTTTTTTTTGCGTTGTTCTTCTTGTTCTTCCTGCACGCGTTTTTTAATTTCTTCTTGTTTGCGTTGGGTTTCTTCTATTTGTCTACGACGTTGTTCTAAAGCGTCTTTTTTTCTTTGTTCTGTTTCTTCTCGGCGCTTTTCTTCTAAGGCTCTTCGCTCGGCAATAAGCTTCTCTAACTCTTCGTTTTTGTCGCTTTTTTGTTGCTGTTCAACCTCTTTTCGCTTGCGCTCTTTTTCCTCTAACAACTTTCTTTCGCGTTCTTGCTTTGCGCGTTCCGCTTCCTCTTGTTGCTGCTTGAGTTGATTCTCTCGATCTAGTTGCAGTTGTTCTCTCTTTTGCTGCTCTTCTTTCTTCTTGCGCTCAGTTTCTTCTTGTTGCTGCTTGAGCTGTTTTTCTCGTTCTAATTGAAGCTGCTCTCTGTTTTCTTTCTCCTCCTTCTTCTTGCGCTCCATTTCTTCCTGTTTTTGCAGGAGTAATTGTTTTTGAGCTTCAATCTTTTCTTTTCGGATGCGCTCTGTCTCTGCTCTTTTTTCCTCCAACTCTCTGAGTTTCTCCTCTTGCTGGCGTTTTATAGACTCTTCGCGACTTAATTGCTCATGATCCGAAGTGTTTTGCTGTTTTTGTTGCTTTTCTTCTTTTTGCTCCTGACGCATTTGGCGTTCTGCCTCTTGTCTGCGCTTTTGTTGTTCTTCGCGTCGACTTTGTCTCAGGGCAATTGCATCTTCTTCTTTCTCTTCCTTCTCAACAGCTTCTACCTGTTCTGCAGTCATGTTTTGCTTTCTGCGCGCTGTTGTCATACGACGAATGACTAAATTACTAATATCATATCGTTTATCGGCAATCAACATCGTAGTTTCTGCATTTTTATCTAATACATAATCGTACTTTCGCGCTTCAGCAATATCCTGTACCATAGCAAATACTTGATCCTGAATCGGTTTCGCTAAACTGATTTTTTGCGAAAAATACTCCCCATCCGTGCCAAAATATTTTTGTTGGTATTTTAAAAGATCGTCTTCGAGTTCGCCAATAGTCTCTTCTTTTTCGTTGATTAAATCACGAGTCAGCAGAATTCGCTCATTGGCTAAATCTGTTTTGAGGTTTTTTATCTCTTCTTTTTTCTTGTCAATTTCTTGTTTCCAGCCTTCCGCACGTGAGGATAATTGCGCACTTGCTTCTGTGTATTCTGGCACATGTCGCAAGATGAGTTCCATATCGATATAGGCAACTCGAGCAGACCCTCCTTGTGCAAAGGAAAAGGAATAACCAAAAATACTGATTAAAAAAATAAAAAGATACCTCATAAGTTGTTAAATTTTAGCAAAGTGTATCACTAAAACTGTTGTCCAAGGATAAAGTGAACCTCCCAACCATTCTTCTCACGCAATCCTGGAGGTGCGTCAAATCCATATCCAAAGTCAATACCCAATAGACCAAACATCGGCATAATCACACGAACACCTAATCCTGCTGATCGTTTTAAATCAAACGGATTGTACTCTTTAAATGAATCGAATGCTGCTCCAGCCTCTGCAAATGACAATACATAAACAGACGCACTTGGTTTTAGTGTAATAGGATAACGTAATTCTAGGGTGAATTTATTGTATATCGTACCTCCAATTTGTTCACCGTTCTGATTTATTGGTGTCAAAGCTTGATTTTTATACCCTCTTAATTGGATCACTTCACGTCCATCCAAAGAGAAGTTTGCCAATCCATCTCCACCAACGTAGAAACGCTCAAACGGCACAACCCCGCGGTTGTTGTTGTAGGCACCCATATAACCAAATTCCCCAACTGTTCTGAATACTAATTTATCGTAAATTGTCGTATACCAATCCCCTTTGAATTTTAATTTGTAAAATTCTAACCAATTGAATCGTTTTTGATCCACTTTACTAGCGTCAGCAGTTGCATCTTGCCAATTGTTTACTGGTTGTCCGGATGCGTTTAAGTAAGTGCCCTCTGGAATAACTAAGCCCGTATTCGGATCTACTTGTCCAGGTCTTGATTTGTATTTGTATTCTTGCTGATTCGCAAGATCTTTGTAATCTACATTGTTGAATAAAGAGTATGGAGGAGTGAATTTTCCACTGATACTAAAGTAAGAACCAAAAGTTGGGAAGTTAGGATCCATTCCGCGGTTATCTCTCTTTAATTCTATTTCGTACGATAAGTTTCTCGAAGAACCATCACCGAATGTAAACAATCCCGTGTTGTAGTTTTTCATATCATAGTATTGGAAACTCAACGTATGTGATAAAACGAAGAAATCATCTGGAACGCTTAATTGCTTGGCAACCCCTAAGTTAATTGTCGTAATATCAAAACCTCTACTACGGTCAGTTCTTCTGCTGTAGTAGTCGTATAAATTCTGTTTACTGTAGGCAATCGTACCAAATAAGTTTACCGGTTTCTTTTTACCTAACCAAGGTTCAGAGAAACTAATACTATACGTTTGGAAGTATGAACTTCCTTGTAATCTCAATGCCAATGATTGACCATCTCCCATAGGGAATGGGTGGTATGCTTTTTTGTTGAAGATATTGCGCAAAGAGAAGTTGTTGAATGATAATCCCAAGGTTCCGATGAAACCTCCTCCACCGTATCCTCCTTGTAATTCAACCTGGCTCGATCCCTTCTCAGCGATTGACCATTCTACATCAACCGTTCCAGCAGCTGGATCTGGATTTAAGATATCGGGTACAATAGCTTGGGCATCAAAAATATTTAATTGACCTAGGCGGCGCATTGTTTCCATAACCATGGCTTTACTCCAAATCTCACCTGGTCTTGTACGCAATGTACGGTGAATCACGTGATCATGGGTGTATTCGTTTCCACGTACGGTAATATTGTTGAAGCGCGCGATAGGTCCTTCAGTAATTCGAATTTCAAAATCAATTGTATCATTCGCTGTTTTTACCTCTACAGGGGTAATGTTAGAGAATAAATACCCGTTGTTTTGGTACTGATTGGTTAAGTTAAACCCGTCTGGATCCGTTTGATCGTTGATTCGTTTGTTCAACAAAACACCGTTGTACACTTCGCCTTTTCCAATACCCAAAATTTGGTTTAATTCCCTATTGGTATAAACCGTATTTCCAATAAAGCGGATGTCACCAATGTAGTATTTGTTTCCTTCTTCTACATCAATGTTAATCGCCATGCGATTCGTTTTTGGATCGTATGCCGTAGTATCTGCTATAACACGTGCATCGCGGTATCCTTTTTCTTTGTACTTGTCTACTAAACGACCCAAATCTTCTTCGTACTTCGTTTGGATAAATTTAGAAGGTTTGAAGATTCGCAAAGGATTAAAAGGGCTGCGTTTTTTCGTGTCTTTTAATGCTTTGCGCAATTGTTTGTCGGTTAATTGTTCATTTCCTTCAAATACAATGTCGGAAATACGAACTTTTTTACCGCGATCAATCCCAACGATTAAATCCACGTAACGACCTGTTGAATCAGTCGGTACTGTATTTAAAGTTACTTTGGTGTTGTAATATCCGTCTTTTTTATACTTGTTTAAAAGGTAGTATTTAGTTGTAGAAAGCAAGTTCTCATTGACAATTTTTCCCTTTGTCAATTTAGCTTCTTTAATTACCGTTTCTGATTTGGCCTTTTTGTATCCTTTTACTTTAGCTGCACTTAAACGAGGTAATTCGTTTAAAGACAATTCTAAGTTAATCGTATCATTAACAACCGATGTTTCGTATATGTTGATATCTTTAAAAAAACCAAGTTTCCATAGTTTTTTCAATGCATCACTTATCTCTTCTCCAGGAACAGAAATTTTTTGTCCTTTACTTAAACCTGTAAAAGTAACAACTGTTTGGGGGTTGTAATTGATTTTACCGGTAACTTTTATATCTCCTAAAATGTATGTTTTAGGGGTTTCTAAAGTAGGAATATAGTCCCCTTGTTGTGCGTGAGCACTACTACAAATTAGACCTGCAATAAACAGGGCAAAAAGTGAGATGCCTTTTTGAAACATTATTTTCGTTTTTATTTAATTTGTTCACTAGTTTTTCCATATCTTCTCTCTCTTTGTTGATACGACAGTATCGATCGATAGAGTTCTTCTTCAGAGAAGTCTGGCCATAATACCTCCGTAAAGTACAATTCAGCATAAGCGATTTGCCAGAGCAAGAAATTGCTAATTCTCTGTTCCCCGCTGGTGCGAATTAACAAATCAACATCAGGCATATTATGCGTGTAAAGATGCTCATTAATAATTGATTCGTCAATATTGTCTTCTGAAATTATATTATTTTTAACTTTAATAGAAATTTCCTTAATTGCGTGTATTATTTCTGCTCTAGCGCCATAACTTAGTGCTAAAGTTACAGTCATCCTTTTGTTTTCTTTCGTTTTGTCAATTGTTGTTGCCAAATTTTGACGTACTTTTTCTGGAAGTAACTCAAGATTTCCAATTGCGTTTAAGGCAATTTGGTTTTCCATAAAGGTAGGGAGTTCTTTAGCAAGTGATTTTACAAGCAATTCCATCAGTTTATCTACTTCAAATTTAGGTCTGTTCCAATTTTCAGTAGAAAAAGCGTAGAGTGTCAAGTATTCAATGCCTATTTCTCTGCATTTTGTAAGGGTGGTTCTCAGGGATTTAACGCCATTTTCATGCCCGATTGTTCTGAGGAATCCACGTTGTTTTGCCCATCTACCATTGCCATCCATTATAATTGCAATATGCTTTGGTAGATTGCTCATGTTTATTTGTTCTTTCAATTTCATTTAATCTGCGCAATAACAAGGATTATGTCCAAAAGTATAACTTATTGTAATTCCAGAGTAGAAAAACCAATCATTTCCGTTCTTTCCAAATCGAAAGTTTTCCAATTTTGATTCAGCAGGGTAACTCCCATCTAGATTATTTGTAAAACTATACGTAGCGGTAACTTCTGCATTAATATTAATTTGAGGATGAACCCTGATTTTCATTCCTGCTGCAAAGGGGATAGCCCCTGTATATTTTTTGTCTCCTTTAGAGAGCCTTGATCCTCTATAGTATAAATCCGTATAGCGAACACCTGATATTCCAGCAAACAAATAAGGGGTCATGGCAAAATTCTCTTGGTGTAAGTCGAACTCAAAAAAATTAAATTCAATCCCCAAGCTCAATTGCTGAATGGTGTTGTCAAAACGTAACCCCCTTGCTTTTCGGCTTTCACTTGAAGCATCAGCGTCATTGCCAACCAACTTTTGTTGACTGAAACTCACGCGATAGGAATGCCTCGGGCTTTTATTCCATCTGTAAAAAACGTTATAGCCTAGGTTCTTTGGGTTAATAAACTGAGTGGAACCAATGTCGCCCACATAGTTTGTGCCACCTAAACCGAAGCCCACTTCATGAATCTGAGCGTGTGCTAAAGGCATGCTAAGCAGTATGATAAATGTAAGTAAAGCCTTTTTCATTTTGTTAAAATAATTCACAAATATAATAATAATGCCTTCTCTTTGTTTGAAAAATAATAATTTGTTCTAAACAAATTCAAACAAATATGAGTGATAAAAAATAAATGTAATAAAAAAAAGAATGCCTCCCGTTTTTTTAATTGCGTTTATCCTCTCCCCAAAGTAGCTTATTTCGCAACGTTTTGATAAAACTTTGTTGTGGGAATTCCACCAAATTAATGGTAAATGGCGCTTTGGTAATCGTTACTTCTGTTTCGTTGTTCACCGCTTGTGTATTGCTGTCAACCGATAATAAAAACTGACTTTCTCTAGCGTTTACTTTTAGTTTGATTGTTAGATTGTCGCGTATCACTAATGGTCTTACATTGAGATTATGGGGAGCCAAAGGCGTTAGCACAAAACACCCCGTCTCTGGTTCAATTATCGGACCACCACAGCTCAAAGAATATCCCGTAGAACCCGAAGGGGTCGAGATAATCAATCCATCCGCCCAATAGGTGGCTAAATATTCGTTGTCTAAATACGTTTCTACTGTGATCATTGATGTCGTGTTCTTTCTAGAAACCGTAATGTCATTCAGCGCAAAATTGATGTCGAAATTCGAATTTGACGCCGGATCACAAGCAATGTTAAGCAAGGCTCTGCGCGATAATTTGTACGTGTGCGTAAACAAATGAGGTAAATGCTCCTCGATGTTGTCTTCCTGAACATTAGCCAAGAACCCCAAACGACCCGCATTAATCCCCACGATGGGAATATTTTTGTCTTTGACGAAATTTGCAGCGCGTAACATAGTACCATCTCCACCAATACTGATGAAAAAATTGACGTCTAACGGTAATTCATTCGCCTCGCCGAACGTCTGGTAAGTCGTTGGCAAAATGTTTTTTTCGTTTAAGAGATCATAAAAATTACGCTCAAAAATAATAGTTGGCGCATACGCTTCGAAAACGTTTAAAAGACGATGAACGATTTGTTGTACTATTGTTTTATTGGTTTGCCCGTAAATTGCAAATTTCATGCTATATGTTTAAAAATTTGTTTAGATAATTAGAGTGATCCATGAGTTTGTTTTGATGCAAATCTTCGTCGTGTTGAGAGATTATCGTAAAATCAAAACGTCGTAAGTCATAAATAATTGTCTCTATGTTTTTTTGTGTCAAGCGCAAAAGAAGTTGGGTTTTGTTTTCGTGCGTACTCAAAACAAGGATGCCCAATAGTTTATTGTTATTGCTTTCGACGATTTGCGTAATGTTGGCAAAGCTGCAAGCAACGGTATTCGTCTCGATGATTACTGTAGTGCCGGTTTCCGTCAAAAAAGTGCTTTCTTGCAAATAAACCATCAAAGCCGCTTTGGGCAACTGCCCTAGTAGGTGTTGATCTTCGTCTACAACAGGTAGTAGATTACATTTGTTTTGAATAAAAGTGTCTGCAATTTTAGCTAAACCATCCGTCGTCTTGACAAAGAAGGGTTCTGCCTGATAAAGTAGCGTTGCTAGGGTTTGAGCTTCATCAGCGTCATAGAGCAACGCAGACGCAAGATTGCCCATCCACCGTTGGTCTGCATCAACAATGGGAAGATGAGAATAATCCTGCTCGTCCAAAAAGGCAATAACCTCCGCCACCTCGGTTGAAGGGGTGAAGGCAGGTAGGTGAAGTAGTAAACTGTCTATCGTTGTCAAAATCGCTTCAATTGAATTGTGACTGCAAAATAATTAAAAATAAACCAATAAGCCTTAATTATACTTTGTATTTTTGTTTTTTAATATCTTAATTATGACAAAGCTATCTGTAAATATCAATAAAATTGCTACCTTAAGGAATTCAAGAGGAGGTAATGTACCTAATTTAATAAAAGTAGCTGAAGATGTTCAAAAATTTGGAGCAGCAGGGGTAACGATTCACCCTCGTCCAGATGAACGACATATTCGCTATCAAGATGCCAGAGATTTAGTGCAGGTTGTGTATACAGAATACAATATTGAAGGGAATCCGATGGATAACTTTTTAAAATTAGTTTTTGAATGCAAACCTACGCAAGTGACTTTAGTGCCTGATGCTGTGGATGCGTTGACTTCTAATGCAGGATGGAATACTGTGAAACACAAAGATTTCTTGACTGAAGTAATTCAAGAGTGTAAAATACAAGGAATTCGCACCTCTATTTTTGTAGATCCCGTGCTGGAGATGATCGAAGGAGCAAAAATTGTCGGTACAGATCGCATAGAGTTGTACACGGAAGAATTTGCTACGCAATATGGATTGGGAAATGAAAAGGGCATTGAACCTTATATTCGCGCAGCTGAATTGGCTGTAGCCTTAGATTTGGGAATTAATGCAGGGCACGATTTGAGTTTGGACAATATCGCTTTTTTCAAGGCGAATATACCCAATTTACTAGAAGTGTCTATTGGACATGCACTCATCGCTGAATCGCTGTATTTAGGATTAGAAAATGTAGTTAATATGTATATTCAAAAATTGAGTTAATGGAGGAGATTTTATATTCAAAAATTGAAGGAGAAGGCGGTAAGCCGATGATTGTCTTGCACGGTTATTTCGGTATGTCAGACAACTGGAATACTTTCGGTAAGCAAATGGTAGAAAAGGGGTATGAAATGCATTTGCTGGATTTGAGAAATCACGGGCGAAGTTTTCACTCCGACGCTTGGTCTTATGAAGTAATGGTTCAAGATGTCATTCGCTATATGGATCATTACAATATCACAGAAGCAATTGTCTTAGGACATTCTATGGGAGGGAAAGTTGCCATGCATTTGGCCACAAAATTTCCCAATCGCGTAGAAAAGTTGATAGTGGCAGATATTGCGCCTCGCGCTTATGCACCTCATCATCAAGATATCCTAGAAGCGTTGAATGCTGTGGATTTCTCTCAAAAACCTTCGAGAAAAGAAGTCGATGATCGCATTAGTACCTATATTAACGATGTTGGAACTAAACAGTTTTTGTTGAAAAGCTTGTACTGGAAAGAACCAGATCAATTGGCATTCCGCTTTAATTTGGAGGTGTTTAACAAAGACGAACAAGTCGTTGGAGAAGGGATAGCCGAAGATGCACGCTATGACAAACCAACATTGTTTATTCGTGGAGGAGCGTCAAAGTATATTCAAGAAAAAGACGAAGCGAGTATTGCACTACACTTCCCACAGGCTGTTATTGATACAATCCCCAATGCAGGACATTGGTTGCATGCGGAAAACCCCAAATTGTTTTTCGAGAAAGTTTTGGACTTTCTCTCTTAACTTGCTCAAGGAACAATAGCGATAAAAGTACAACCATACAAAGAGGGTGTCCCAAAAGGACACCCTCTTTGTATGGTATAAAACGCAACTTTTTCTTTGATTAATTCTTCTTGCAAGTAAAACGAATGTTAGACTCCGATCGCGCGGATTTGGCAATCCATGCTTTTAGCTATTCCGACAGCGCGGATTACTATTTTTTTACAATCGTTTTGTTCTATTCAGGTTCTGCACGAATACGCTACAAAACTATATCAGTAGGAATTAACCTGAATGACCGCCTTCCGTGTTTTTCCATTATTTGTAAAAAAAAAGCACAAATGGGTTTGTTTTTCCTTCTATATACAAGACAAACAGTTGTTATTCAGTTGTTTATTTGGTTTTGTTTTGCTTTTGTTCGGGTCTTCTTCGGTAAACCTTTGTATTTACGGGGGTTTAACCCCGATTTACCGAAGCTGACTCGAACATGACTCGAACAAAACCCAACCCGTTACCGATGTACTGCAAGAAACTAAACACTTCTTTTTCGTCTAAATCATGGAAAAACAATAATCTGCCCGATCGGGAGTCCGCGCGATCGGGACAAACAATAAAAAACCCCGTCTAAAAAAGGTGGGATTTTGTCTTTTAAGCTTTTAAGACAGCCTCTTTTTGTATGTTATAAAACGGGACTTTTCTCATGTCCCATCCTGAAATAATGGTACACAACTGCAACAGAAGTAGGATAATTCACTATTGCTTGATCGGTGTAGTCGTTGAGGTTTGTTCAATTTTATTTAGATTGATTAAATCAATGGCAAAATATGGGGGTGAGTAAGGATGAAAAACTTTTATTTTTAAATGAAATGCTTGTTTTTATGTGAATAATTATATTTTGATTGTTAAATTTTCTTTTTAATTGATATTTCATTTTGTTTATTTTTTTTGAGCTCTTGTTATTTAGTTTATTTTAACTTAATTTAGGCGGCTTTGAGAATGCCTCTTATCAAGTCAAAGGGAAGGTCTCAGGTAGAATCCTTTTTTTAATAACAAACCTTATTATACTCAATTATGAAACAGAACTACGTCTTCCTACTCGGTATTTTTTTGCTATTAAGTACTTCCGTTTATGCGCAATACTATAAAAATCATCATATTGCTCCTGCACCTTGGCAGTATTGGAGTACAGCGAATCAAATTGTAATTGGTACACTGTCATCAGATCCTGTAAATGTGACATTGAAAAAGAGCGATGGGACGAATTTGACAACTTTAACGGTTACAGTTAATAATCCGGTTACTTATCGCTTTGCTGGAGAGGCAAATACGCTGACTAGAAATGTGTTAGATACAACGTATGATGACCGGGGATTATTGGTCGAGGCGAGTGAACCTGTTTTAGTAAACCTTCGAAATATAGCTTCGGATGCTTCCGTGGGTTGGACTTCCTTAGGGGTTGAGAACATAAAGGGAAACGCTTCTCTAGTTAGTTTTGGGGAAGAAGGATTAGGAGTAGAATTTCGCTTGGGCTACTACAGACAGAGTACGCAAGGACTTTATTCCAATGCACCAGTATATTCCGTATTGGCTACGGAAGACGAAACTGAAGTTGAAGTGGAACAAGCAACGGGTGTGACTACCTTTACCTTAGAAGCTGGACAAAGTCGATTGTTTAAAGCGCCATTAGGAGCCTATTTAAAATCCAATAAATCCGTAGTTGTCAATGTGGGAAACTGGGGTGATACACCGGGCTTATGTGGTCCAGGGGGAATTAATGGTCAAGATGGAACCTTTGATCAAATTGCACCAGTTCACATGTTAGGTAATCGATATTTGGTTGTACGTGGAGAGGGAACCATTCCCAATACAACACAACGCAATCAGTTTCTGGGATCTGAACAAAGCTTAATCGTCTCAACAAAAGACAATACTACTGTAACCATTTCGAGCTTTAACGCACAGGGTGCAGCAACAGGAGCTACTATTACTCAAGTCTTGGCCAACGCAGGGGATTACTATTCATTCTATCACGGAGATGGAATAAATGCCAATTCTTCGAGCTTGATCGTTTCGGATAATGAAGTCATTGTATACGCTGGAACAGCTGTAGAATGCGAAACAGATATTTCTACCGTATTGCCAATTGGCGGGTGTGCGGGATCAATTAATATTCAAACGACAAAATTTGTCAATTACAACAATGGCGGACTGCCTTATATGGGATTTGCCATTATTGAACATCAAACAGAGGTTGTTTATCTCAATGAACAAAATATAGAAACACTGACCAACAGAACACGTACTCCTCTCGGAAATAGTGGACTCTACATGATTACATTTGATCGCACGTCTATCGGAAACCCTGAAAATATTATTTTGCGCTCTGACTTGCCTTTAACCGCTAGTTTGGTTCAGCAAGGAGACGGGTTTTCCATGTCCGCTTTTTTCTCCTCTTTTGGGCAAGCTGCACAAGTACCTGTCGAGGTGAAACAAAATGAAAATTGTACCGTGCGATTAGAATCAACAGAGGATTCTATCGAGTATGAGTGGTTCTTAAACGGAGAGCTAATAGAAGTGACAACTGAGAATTTTCTGGATGTGGCAACAAGTGGTTTGTATTCGGTGAGAATAAAAAAAGATTGTGGTTGGAGTAATCGCTCTTTGCCCTTGGATGTAATCGTTAAACCTTGTACTGACTTATCTATTACCAAAGCGGTGAAATCACAAGAAGATGGTTTTGCAATTTTTGTAATTACGGTCAAAAACTTAGATGAAATTTTTACAGATCCTCAGGTAATGATGACGGATTTATTGCCTTCTGGATACGAGTTTGTAAGTTATACTGCTGATAAAGGAACCTACGATGCTGCAACAGGAGAGTGGACAATTGGCGCACTTGCTCCTCAAGAGGAAGTGCGTATCGAAATTAAAGTAAAAATCAAAGAAGCAGGCGAGTACCTCAATAAGGCTACAGTAAAAGGAGATAATATAGACCCTCATCCAGACAACAATGAAGCACAAGCAATCGTCGCTTTAGGTAAATTGGCCTTTACTAAAAAAGTAGTTGATCGCGAATACAACCGCATTGGCGACAAGATTGAATACGAAATCCTAGTGGAGAATATTGGAGAAACAATCGTTACTAATATCGTGCTTACGGATGAAAATGCGGATGCTGCCTCCTTGAGCCCTTCGCGTATTGCTGAATTAAAACCTGGAGAATCTCAAGTCGTTGTGGCTTATCACACCATTACAGTCGAAGATTTTAGAGCTAAACACGTGATTAATCAAGCGAAACTCGTAGCGCAAACCTCAAGTGGTGCAATGGAACAAGTATCGGATGACCCAACAACACCAGAGCGCAATGATCCTACTATTGCTACTATTTTGTATCAAGCCGATTTGCACGCAACTAAAGATGATGGTATTGCTTACTATATCCCTGGACAAGAAACGACCTACACTATCACAGTAGAGAATAAAGGACCAGGATCAGCTGTAAATGTAGAAGTGGTTGACTATATGCCTGTGGGGGTACAACAAATGCGATGGTCTAGCTCTCTTGGAACTACAGGTACTGGAGATTTGATCGATATGCTATCGCTTTTAGATGTTGGAGATACCGTAACCTATGAAGTGACGTTGACTATTCCGTTAGAACACACCCAGGCGTTTATCAATGTAGTGAGTGTAGAGGCTGCTGATAATGAGGATCCTGTGGAGGCTTGTGATACTTGTATGGACATCAACTACCAAAAAGTATTTATACCGAAGGGAATCTCACCAAATGGCGATGGGTTAAACGACTTTTTGGACTTGAGTAACTACAATGTTGAGCGTTTGAAAATATACAATCGCTTAGGTAAATTAGTGTACAAAGCAGGAAAATATCAGAAAGAATGGTATGGACAATCTGAGTCAGGAAACAAGTTGCTTCCATCTGGAACGTATTTTTACGTGATGGAAAACATTTTAAATGATACCTATACGGGTTGGATTTACCTGATATATTAGAATCGTCTTTTTATATTTTTAGTTTATAGTTCAACAGAGCTGCTTTCCCTTGGGAAGGTAGCTTTTTTTATTTTGTCTTCACAAGATGTAAAGGGTTATTAAAAAAATAAAAGGCGTATGCTCAAAAGAAAGAGAGAGACTAAATAAATGGTGATAATATTGTGTGATTTTTGTATATTTTTTTAAAAAAAGAGTATAAATGTTTCTAATTGATGTTTTTTGTTGTTAAAGTGTGTATTAAAAATTTGTCAAATTATTATATATTTTTATATTTACTAGATAAGAAATAAAATAATAGTTAATTATGATAAAAAAGGTATTGTCATTATCCCTTCTAACTTTAATTACCGCCTCTACCTATGCAGGGGGTTACAGAGTTAGTATGCAAGGAAACAGACAGCTTGCGATGGGACATGCTGGAGTAGCTGTTATTAGTAGTGGTGCAGAATCACTATTTTTTAATCCTGCAGCATCGGTTTATCTGGACGATAAGTTCAATTTCTCTGCGGGGATGAACTATTTGGTCGCAGATACCAAGTTTCAAAATGAAACATATGGTTGGGAAAATGAAACGCGTAACCCAGGGACGCCCTTTTACCTCTACGGGACCTATAAGGCAACGGATTGGTTAACGGTTGGTTTAGCTGTTTATACGCCTTATGGAAGTGCAGTTGATTGGGATCGCGATTGGCAAGGATCACATTTGGTCAATAATATCGATCTAAAAGCTTTTTATTTTCAGCCGACTATCGCTGTTAAAGTAAGTAAGCATTTTAGTTTTGGTGGAGGACCTATTTTTGTCAATGGTGGCGTTACCTTTGATCGAAACGTTTCTCGCAGTATGACCAATGAAGAGGGCAAGAGAACAAGCGTAGAAATTGAAGCCAAAAATGTTACCGCTTGGGGATGGACAGCTGGATATCTCGTAAATGTCGATGACCATCTGCGCTTAGGGATGAACTACCGCTCTGAAATTATCATGAAAGAAAATAGTGGGAAAGCGCGTTTTTCCAATGCGCCAGCTTTTGGAAGTGCGATGTTTAAAGACGGCAAAATTAAAGCTGAAATGCCATTGCCTGCTGAGTTAACCGTTGGTGCTTCTTACTCTTGGGATAAATGGGTGCTTGCTTTCGACTACAACAGAACGTTTTGGAAAGTTTACGACGCTTTAGTAATTGACTTTGTTAATAGCCCATTAGGAACATCGGTAAACTCGAGAAATTATAAAGATTCGAGTACCTATCGCCTAGGAGCACAATATGCGGTAAACGATCAACTGACACTTAGAGCAGGATGGTATTACGATGAAAGCCCTGTACAAGAAGGGTATTTCGCACCAGAAACGCCAAGAAACGACTCCCGTGCCTATACTGGAGGATTGACGTATAAATTTAAAAACGGTATTGGCGTGGATCTAGTATTCTCTTACTTGCATTTTAGCGATACGCATAATTCATATGATTACTACCACGAAGATGGGCAAAATGTTTCCTTTGGAGGAACCTATAAATCTGCAGTAACTAGTGGAGGAATTGGTGTAACTTATAGTTTTTAATGATTAAATTGAATTAAGATGAAAAGAAAATATTTATATATCGCACCTCTTTTAGCTTTTTTAGTTGCTGCCTGTGAGCCTTCTATTAAAGATGAAATTAACTCAGGGACGTATTATGCTGGAGAAGCGGACTTCTCCTCTTATGTGGCTATAGGAAACTCATTGACTGCGGGCTATATGGATGGAACGCTTTACCGCTCGGCACAAAAGAATTCCTTTCCTAATATTTTAGCTCAACAATTTAAAATTGTCGGTGGCGGTGATTTTACACAACCTCCTTTAGATGACGATGCTAACGATGTAGGAGGAATGTTAGTGGCCGGTAGCCCGCTTCCAGGATTCGATACCAAACTGGTGATGAATATGTCAACCAGTAGTCCAGAAAATAAAAAAGGAACAGTAACCTTAGACGTTGCCAATAGAAGCCAAAAAGCCTATCACAATGCGGGAGTACCTGGAGCAAAAACCTTTCATTTACTCGCACCTGGTTATGGAAGCCTAAGTAATTTAACCCAAGGTAAGGCCAATCCCTACTTTGTGCGTACAGCAACTTCGGACGAAACAACCGTGATGGCAGATGTAATGACGTTACAACCGACCTTTTTTACCAACTGGATTGGAGCAAATGACGTTTTAGCTTATGCTACATCTGGTGGTGAAGGTTTAGATCAAAATGAAGAAGCAACAGGAACAGATCTTACCCAATACGGCGGGAATGACATTACCCATGTAGGGGTGTTTAAGATGGCGTATGAAGGAATTGTCAATACCTTGACAACCGGCGGAGCAAAAGGAGTAGTAGCTACTGTTCCCGATGTTACAACCATTCCATTCTTTACAACCGTACCCTATAATCCTATCACTGCGGATGCTGTAGTGAAGCCAGGACAAAATCCAGATGAGGTTTTTGGTCAAATCAATATGTTAGTTGGAATGTTCAAAGAAATCTTAGGACAGTTTGGTCAAGGCGATCGCTTGCAATTATTGGATAAAAATAAGCCAAATCCACTGTTGATTCAAGATAAAACCTTAGTTAACCTAGAACCTCAAATCGCAGCGACAATCAAGTTTTTAATTGCATCAGGAAAATTTCCGTTTGCACTGTCAGACCAAGAAATTGGATTTATTGCTAAAAGCTATGGTCAAGCGAGACACGCGACAGCGAAAGACTTAATGTTGTTGACGAGTAGAGCGCAAATTGGCGCGACTTTTACAACAGGTAATCCAGCAATGGACGCTATGTTAATCAAGGGAATTACGTTTCCAATTGAAGATAAATTTGTGTTGAATCCAGTAGAACAACAAAAAGTACAAACGGCTACAATCGCCTTCAATTCTATTATCCGTGGAATAGCAGAGGAAAAAGGATTGGCAGTAGCCGATATGAATGAATTGTTACACAAAGCAGTTAGTGGCTTGAGAGTAGAAGACGGACAAATTTATACCGCTGATTACTTTAAAGGAATGGGCAACCTAAATACAGTGCTTTTTTCATTGGATGGAGTACATTTGAATGCCAGAGGGTATGCTTTTATCGCTGCTGAAATCTTACGCGTGATTAACAGACACTATAAGTCAAATATTCCATTAGTGAATCCTGCTGTATATCCAGGACCAACCTTAGTAGTACAGAATTAAAAAAGAAAATAGATGAGTTTTATCGTTCGATTATTAGTTACAACAGCCTTAGTTGTTTTCCTTTGTTGGCTGTTGCCAGGAGTCCACGTTGAAGGGTGGACCTCTGCCCTGTGGGTAGCTGTAGTGATGGGATTGTTGAATGTGTTCTTACGACCTATTCTGGTCTTTATGACACTGCCAGCAACGATCATTACCTTAGGGCTTTTCCTATTCGTTATCAATGCCATCATCATTATGCTTAGCGCTTATTTTGTCGGTGGATTTTATGTAGACGGATTTTGGTATGCCTTATTATTCAGCTTGATCTTGTCTTTTTGTCAATCCATTGTAAATGGGATTCTCTTAAAAGGGGAACCGAGAAACGGGTGAAAAATTTAATAGTTGAAATACAAACACTTAAAAAGTTGGATGGGTTGTAAAAATAATTTATTTTTGCAACCCAATTTTATATGTAAATACATCAAAAAATGAATATTACAAGAAATAATGTAGATGCTCTTAATGCAATTGTTACTATTGAACTTGCAAAAGAAGATTACCAA
Organism: Myroides sp. NP-2; assembly: GCF_014145665.1. Classification (GTDB taxonomy): domain Bacteria; phylum Bacteroidota; class Bacteroidia; order Flavobacteriales; family Flavobacteriaceae; genus Flavobacterium. The sequence continues at coordinate 314,629 of NZ_JACHTD010000001.1, forward strand.
GGTAATGTAGATACTGTGTTATCTAACTACAAAAAGAACGCCAATGTTCCTGGATTTAGAAAAGGTGCTGTACCTATGAGTTTAATTCAAAAACAATATGGAAAATCAGTATTGTTCGAAGAAGTAAACAAAATTTTGCAAGAGAAATTGAACAATTATCTTGTAGATGAAAAATTAGATATTTTAGGAAATCCTCTACCAGTAATGAATGAGAACTTTGACTGGGATGCTGATGTATTAAAATTTGATTTCGAATTAGGTTTGGCTCCTGAGTTTTCTTTAGACTTAGAAGCAAAAACAAATGTTACTAAATTCAACATCGTTGCTGATGAGGCGATGTTAGATGAGCAAGTAGAGTATATCCAAAAACAATACGGAAAATTAATCTCTAAAGAAGCAGTTGAAGAAACTTCTGAATTAGTAGGTACTTTCGTAAACGAAGAAGAAGGAATCAACAAAGAGGTAACAATCGCTGTTACTGATTTCAGAACAAAAACAAACCAAAAGAAATTCTTAAACAAAAAAGTTGGTGACCAAGTTACAGTAAACACAAAAGGTTTATTCGAAGACGATCACAAATTAATGGATGTTTTAGGAATCGATCACGATGCAGTTCACGGATTAGAAGTTGATGTTGTATTTACAATTAACGAAATCAACGAGTCTGAAAAGGCAGAATTAAACCAAGAACTTTTCGATAAATTATTCGGTAAAGACGTTGTTACTTCAGTAGAACAATTGAAAGAAAAAATCAAAGAAGACGCTGAAAAACAATTCGCTTCTCAAGCAGATCAAAAATACTTAAACGACGTTTTTGAGTTCTTGTTAGAAACAACTTCTTTTGAATTACCTGCTACATTCTTGAAAAAATGGTTAATGACAGCTGGTGAAACTCCAATGTCTGCTGAACAAGCAGCTGAAGAGTACGAAAAATCTGAAAAAGGATTGCGTTACCAATTGATCGAAGGAAAAGTAATGACGCAATATGAGTTACAATTAACGTTTGAAGATATTAAAGCTTACACAACTAAATTGATCAGAGAGCAATTGGCTCAATTCGGTCAAGCGGATGCTGATGATAAAACAGTTGAAGATATCGTTGCTCGCGTAATGTCAAACCAAGATGAGGTAAGACGTATTTCTGAACAAGCAATGAATGAAAAAATGTTGGCTTTATTCAATGAGAAAGTAAAAGCAACAGTGAAAGAAATTTCTTACAAAGATTTCGTTAAGGAAATGTACGGAGAATAATTCTTTCCTGAAAAATAAGTATATTTGAGCGTCTATTTGAATGAATAGACGCTTATTTTTTTAATCATAAAAGCAATAGTTTATGGACTACGGAAAAGAATTTCAAAAATATGCGACCAAGCATCACGGTATAAATAGTATGTATTACGATAAAATCGTAAGTAGTATGACTCCTTACATCATTGAAGAACGCCAAATGAATGTGGCTTCAATGGATGTTTTTTCTCGTTTGATGATGGATCGTATCATCTTTTTAGGAACGGCAATTGACGATTATGTAGCAAACATTATTCAAGCACAATTGTTGTTTTTATCAAGTGTTGATAGTGATAAGGATATCAGTATTTATGTAAATTCACCAGGAGGTGGGGTATATGCAGGATTAGGTATTTACGATACTATGCAGTTTATCAAACCAGATGTTGCTACGATCTGTACGGGTATGGCTGCTTCTATGGGGGCTGTATTGCTTTGTGCAGGTGCAGACGGAAAACGTTCTGCTTTACCACATTCGCGTGTAATGATTCACCAACCACTAGGTGGAGCACAAGGACAAGCCTCTGATATTGAAATTACAGCAAGAGAAATTTTAAAATTAAAAGACGAATTGTATCAAATCATATCGAAACACTCTGGTCAACCGATGGAAAAAGTACATCACGACAGTGATCGAGACTACTGGATGATTGCCGAGGAAGCTAAAGCTTACGGTATGATCGATGAGATTCTAATTAGAGAATAATTTATGGCTAAAGAAGAGATGAGATGTTCCTTTTGTGGACGTCCAAAATCAGAAACCAATATTCTTATAGCGGGTATTGATGCTCATATCTGTGATCGTTGTGTGGATCAAGCCTATGGTATTGTACTGGAAGAAGAAGATGCAAAACATTTAGAAGGTCTTTCCAATGAGTTGTTGTTGAAAAAACCAATGGAAATCCGCGCCTTTTTGGATGAATATGTTATCGGTCAGGATCAAACCAAAAAAGTAATGTCCGTTGCGGTGTATAATCACTACAAGCGTTTATTACAAGAAATGAATGGTGAAGATGAAGATATTGAAATTGAAAAGAGCAATATCTTGATGGTAGGCCAAACGGGAACAGGTAAAACATTGGTAGCTAAAACAATTGCAAAAATGTTGAATGTACCCTTGGCTATTGTCGATGCAACTGTATTAACAGAGGCGGGATACGTAGGAGAAGATGTAGAGGGTATTTTGACTAAGTTGTTGCAAGCCGCAGATTACGATGTAGAAAAAGCGGAACGCGGGATTATTTTTATTGATGAAATCGATAAAATTGCCCGTAAAAGTGACAACCCTTCCATTACGCGTGACGTGTCTGGAGAAGGGGTACAACAAGCCTTGCTAAAACTTTTAGAAGGAAGTATTGTCAACGTACCACCTAAAGGAGGACGTAAACACCCAGACCAAAAGTTTATTGAAGTGAATACCAAAAATATTCTCTTTATAGCGGGTGGTGCTTTTGATGGTATCGAACGTATTATCTCTAAACGCTTGAATTTCCAAGCTGTAGGGTATAGTTCAATTAAAGAAGGTGAAAAAGTAGATCGCACCAACTTGATGCAGTATATTATACCAAAAGATGTCAAAGACTTTGGTTTAATTCCTGAGATCATTGGTCGTTTACCTGTGTTAACCTATATGAATCCTCTGGATAAAGAAACGTTGCGCGCCATCCTTACGGAGCCTAAAAATGCACTAATTAAGCAGTATGAGAAATTGTTCGAAATGGACAATATCGCGTTCTCTATTACAGATGAAGCTTTAGATTATATAGTAGATAAAGCCTTATCTTACAAATTAGGGGCTAGGGGATTGCGCTCGCTTTGTGAGGCGATCCTAACTGACGCGATGTATGAGTTACCTAGTAAAGAAGATGTGACGGAATTAGTCGTAGATTTGGCTTATACCGAACAGGCATTGAATAAAAACTTAATGCAACGATTGGAAGCAGCTAGCTAAACCATCGAAGCAAAGGAACATACAAGTATAAAAAAATCCTACAGCCCAATGCTGTAGGATTTTTTTATGCCTGTTAGGTTGAGGTATTTTGCTTACGCGCATCTAGTTCTTCCTGAGGTATTGCCAATTGAAAGCGCTTGTCTTGAGCAGGGAGAGAAATAGGAGTTCGGTGATTTCCTGAACGCGTAATGCCTCTCAGTAAACGCTTGGCATCAAACCACTCCACGCCACATTCGCCGTACAATTCTTTTCTTCTTTCCAATAAGATTGCCTCCAGTACAGCTGACCCTGTGCTTGTTGTTACTGCTGCTTCCTTGTCGCGATTCTGGCGTAGGAGGTCGAGTGTCTTTTTTGCTTGAGTTTCATCCCCTAGGTGATAGTCTGCTTCAGCTTCGATCAGTATTAATTCCGGATATCGAATCACGGGTAAATCGGCTTCAAAAGTGAATGTAAATTTCGAGGTTACATAAGCTTGCCAATCACCTGCTGGTTTTTCATAGAAGTTAGAAAAGAGGTTGCGGACATCTGTCGGACTAAATTGTTTGACAAAATTATCGTTGATAAATGTGCCGTGATAAGCTACAGCAACGTGATCCATCATCGCATGTGGATGGGAGCGATAATATACAGTTTGATCTGCACTTTGAGGCAAAGCCCATAACCATTCTTTAGCGCTCATTGCATCAAAGCCAGCCGCGTATTCTTCTGGATGTAAAACGCTTTGCGGTTGACCGCCATAAGCCAAAACAGCGTTTTTCTTGGCGAGTTCCCATTGCCCTGTGTATTGATATACCTGGGCTAAAAAGGCCTGAACAACCGCTTGATTGATATAAGATTTATTGATTCTCTTTTCGTTCAAGCGTTGGGATGCGTCTTCTAAATCTCTTATAATGCGATCGAAAAATTCCTCCTTAGTCGAAAAGGGATTAGGGGTTGTAGTGGGGTGAGTATAAATAGGAGGAAAGGGGATATTTTGTTTGGACGCATAGGCATCTCCAAATTCAATTGCTAGCTGAAAATAGTAGTATCCACGTAGGGCTAGCGCTTGTCCTATTAATTCATTTTTGTCTGAAGGATTGATTTTTGTACTCGCTTCAACCCCTTGGATAAAGTTGTTTACCTGATCGATAATCTTATAAGGCAAACGCCAGGAGAATTTGGATCGCGTGCCTGTACTTAAATACACCTGATAGTCATAATCATCTCCAAACCAGATTTGCTTTTGTATTAAGTCGGCTCCTTTTACACTTCGCGCAAATAAGATACTGTGTAAACCAGAGGCCTCATCGTTGATTAGAGAGGTGCGCTGAAGGCGTAAGATTCCTGATAGAAAAGAAGTGGCTCCTTCTTTACTGCCAAAAACGATATCGGGAGAAATGCTGTCTTTGGGTTGTGGTTCGTCTAAGAAGTCCGAAGAACAGCTAATTGTAAGGCTCAGTACAAATAACAGGACAATACGTTTTATATATAATTTTTTCACTTGTTTGCTTTTTAGAAATTAATAGTTAAACCAGCAGATAAGGTAGCGGATAAGGGAACGCGATAATTAGTTACCCCGTTGATGGCTTGTTCTGGGTCGATGCCCTTATGTGATTGAAAGGTTAGTAAATTTTCCCCTTGAATATAAACACGGGCTTGTTTTAGCTTTAATTTGCCCAATTGTTCGATTGGTAGGGTGTATCCAATTGTCAGCGCCTTTAATCGCGCGTAGTCATTTTTATATAAAAAACGCGTGGAGGTCGCTGCAAAATTGTTCGACGAATTTAGGAGGATAGGCATATTAGTATTATCTCCAGGTTTTTGCCAACGGTCAGCAATATCGGGCGAACTTTGGTATCCTTTAGAAATACCGCCTAGCAAGCTGGCGTAATCGCCGTCGTAGATGTATCCACCTAAACTAAAAGAAAAGAATGCGCTAAAGTCGAAGTTTTTGTAGGATAAGCTAGTATTAAATCCTCCAACTATCTTAGGTAAGGCTGATTGGTTGTAGTAACGCGTAGCTTCATCGTAGTCTTTGGTAGTTTCTCTGCCCGTGACGCGACCATTGGCATCAACTACATCTTTATACCACAGGCCATAGCCGTCGTTGGGGTCCACACCAGCCCATTCTCTTAGGTAAAAGTCATATAAGGAACGACCTTTTTCCCAACGGTTTAATCCACTGATAAAACTGTCTTGTGTTAGGGAGGTTACCTTATTTCTGTCGATAGAGAAATTTAAAGACGCATCCCAATTCCACTCTGGCTTGCGGATAATATGTGTAGTTACACTCACTTCTAAGCCATAGTTTTCTACTGTACCTGCATTGGATAGTATTTCTAAGTTTCCAGTAGAAGACGCTTGTGGAATAGCGAACAACAAGTCAATAGACCGCTTTTTGTAGTAGTCGATCGATCCTTCCACGCGATTGTTGAACAAGCTAAAATCTATCCCAGCATTGAAGGAGGCTGTTTTTTCCCAGCTTAGCAAGGGATCCGCTAAATCTCCTAAAATAACACCAGGATTGTCTAGTTGGTTGTACCCTGTTTCAAATAAACGCAAATAAGGAAAATAGTTGTCTTTTAGATTGTTATTTCCTAATTCACCATAAGAAACCCTTAATTTAAGAAGATCGATATAAGGGCTATCAGCTAGAAAATCCTCTGATGAGGCAATCCAAGATCCTCCTATGGAAAAGAAATTGCCTGCTCGCACATCTTTGTGAAAACGCGTACTTGAATCTCGTCTGAAAGAACCTTCAGCGAAGTATTTGTTGTTATAGTCGTAGCTAAGTCGGCCTAAATAACTTGTCAGTCGATCTTCTACGGTATAGCCATTGATGTTCTCTAGCGAAGTACCGCTACCAATTTCTGAATTTCCCGGTAAGTAGCCCGTGGCAGAGGCATTGAAAAAATCCTTTTTAAATTGGTAAGCCTCTATGATTCCGTCTGCAGCAAGATGGTGATTGCCAAAAGTTTTATCATAGTGTAATGCATTGATGAAGTTGAGTGTTTCAGCGGTGTTTTTGGTTTTGTTTACTCTCCCTTTTACACTAGAGGCTTGACCGTATTGTGAATTGTTATACGCTTTGATGTCCAAGTCGTACTTCTCATAGGATAGATTAGATTTAAAGTAAAGACCCTCCGCGAGATCAATTTTTGCGAAACCATTCCACGTAATGCTACTCCTGCGGTTTACTGTTTGGTTGTTGTATAGAATTCCCACAGCATTTTCGCCACTCATAATTGGTCGTACACTATTGGGATCTTTACTCGAAGCGTTGCCATAATCATAGATAGATTGGCCTTGCGGATCATAGGCGATTTGCCCTGTAGCATCTCTTTTGTATACAGGGTAGACACTTGGCATTGCGTAAATCCAATTCATAGGGCTATATAAATCTGTACCGCTTTGAGTTGGGAAGTTTTGATTGGAAACGGCATAGGCGGTGTTAGCACCCAGTTGTAACCAATCTGTCAGTTGACTTTCTAGGTTTAGTCGTACGGTTGTACGTTCAAAGTTTGCGGTTTTAATTCTTCCATCTTGGTTGAGGTAGTTTCCTGCCAAGAAATAGGTGGTTCGATCACTTCCTCCTGTCACATTAAAATTGTATTCTTTTCTAAACGCTTGGTTGCGTTCTAATTCTCTTTTCCAATCCGTTTCCCATAGCAGGGGTTCCTTTACGGTCCAATTGCCGTTGTAATCAATAGGCTGATCGGTTCCGAAAGGGTTGTATCCAAAGTAGCTTACAAGGCCATCTGAGGCATTTTGACGGGCTGTACGTTCATCTTGTCCGATGACATACTGATAATTGTTCTTTCTGCCTTCCCATAAATAACTTGTATAATCTTGAGTGTTGAGCACTTTATGGGTTTTTACTGCATCAAAAGCTACACCTGTACTTAAGTTAATGCTTACAGCAGGTTCTGCATTGCGCTTGCCCATTTTTGTTTTGATTAAGATGACACCATTAGCTCCTCGAGAGCCGTAAAGTGCGGTAGAAGATGCATCTTTTAAAACGTTGATCGTCTCAATTTGATCTGCACTAATGGCATTGATATTCCCCATAAAAGGAGCGCCATCCAGAATGATCAAGGGATCAGCAGCGGCGTTGATCGATCCAATTCCGCGCACGCGAATAGTTGGATTTTCACCAGGTTGAGCGCTGGAATTGACGATGTTAACTCCCGATACGGTTCCTTGCAAAGCCGTAACTACTGATGTCGCCACCTGTTTTTCCAATACATCGCTCTTTACTTGACTTATTGCTCCTACAATTGCCTTTTGTTTTTGAGCGCCATAGGCGACAATTACGATGTTTTCTAAGCTGACTACATCTTCGTGTAGGGTGATGTCGATTTGACGCTTTACACCTACTGAAAGTGACTGAGATTTGAACCCTACATACTCATACTGTAAGATATCTTCTGGGGAAACTTCTATCGAATAGTGTCCGTTAAAATCTGTTTGAACCCCCTTAGTGGTGTTTTTAATAGTAACTAACACACCGGGAAGTGACTCTCCGTTGGATTCACTTACTGTTCCTGTTACCTTTACCTGTTGTGCTAATGCTATATTACACAACAAGAGCAAGCTACCAATGAGTAGCCGAAGTTTACATTTTTTCATTATTACTAAAAATTTTATTATTTTTAGCAGCAAACACATGACTATCGTTTTTTTGCTGCTATAAAAAACGATACAAAAAAAAGGAGGCTGTACGAAAGCCTCCTTTTTTGTTTTAAAACAAAAAATGCAGAAAGCTTTCCTTTATGGAATATCCATTTTCGCCATTGCTGACATAGCAAAATCAGTCCATTGAATCGACAGGGTATATTGACTTAGAAAAGGGCTTACTGTTTTTTTCATTTCATTATTTTTTTTGTGATTGGAAATCAACAGTGCAAATGTAAGTAGTAGTTTTTTTGTCTGCAATACTTATTGAAATAAGGAAAAAATATCTTTGTATTGGTTATATTTAAGTGTAAAACAATTAAAAGAACAGGCGAAAAGTGAACAATTAGAAAAAATGACTAGAAGGAGGGGTAAACTGTGTTTTATAGTTTTCGTTTTAGGGCAAAAAAAAAGTTCCAAGTATTAACTTGAAACTTTTTGTACTCGAGGCGGGACTTGAACCCGCACGAACATTACTGTTCACTGGATTTTAAGTCCAGCGTGTCTACCACTTCCACCACTCGAGCCTCTGCTCACCAGTATTAGAACTGTTTTGCGAGTGCAAAGATAGAATAAAAATAGAGCTTGACAATAAAAAAATAAAAAAAAAGCTATTATTTTTTACCTTCTATTTTTAGTTGTTGACTATCAGTATTTTGATAATTTTATTTTTTTTTGAAAAGTATTAATCTCCGGGTAAATCTCCAAAGATATCAAGTGAAAAGTCGAGTGTTTCTGCGGCAACAAAATTTTGAACTACTTCTTCAATTCCGTTTTCAAAGCGCAATTCCGTATTAAATCGGCGACTTGTTCCATAGGTATTACCGTCAATGACGATTTTAAAATAAAACTTACCACTAGGTGTTTTAAATCGGATACTCTCTACTGAGGCGAAATTGTTCTTTAAGAAATCGATTGTTTCATATACTTCGTCTTTGGTTGAGTGCTCTTGGCTGGTTAATAGGGTTCGTCCTCTACGGTGTTCAAAAGTGAACTTATAGGTTTCATTTTCTTTCTGGCTAATAACGATTGCGCTCATAATAAAAATGTAATAAATTCAATGCTTATATAGGTTGGTGCTCTTGGGTGTTATAGGGGGTATTGGTCACTACAGAGCAAAAAAAAATCCTAAGCGTTAACTTAGGACTTTTGTACTCGAGGCGGGACTTGAACCCGCACGAACATTACTGTTCACTGGATTTTAAGTCCAGCGTGTCTACCACTTCCACCACTCGAGCGTAAATAAATTTACGTGAGCGAAAAACGGGGTTCGAACCCGCGACCTCAACCTTGGCAAGGTTGCGCTCTACCAACTGAGCTATTTTCGCGAATGTTTGTATGATCGTGCATTACTTCCGTATTGCGAGTGCAAATATAGAATAGAAAAAATTGTTTTGCAAGCTTTTTTAGATATAAAAGTATGAGTCTTTCGTTTTGGATTGATAATGAAAGCCTTGGCTTTTTATTTTTTTGTTGAAATTCAATCATAATCACAGTACGTTCTCCTCCTCACTCTCCAATAAAAGGAATTTTAACGGGTAAATCGGCTGAGCAATAAGGAAAGAAATAAATGGTGTTTACTAAAATTAAGTTAAAAATTTAGGGTTATTCCTAATGGTAGTTTGGATATTAATTACTAAATTGATGGTGTTTTGCTCTCTTTGTGTATGACTAATGAATTATAAAGTTAAAACAATGAGCTTTACCTATATGTCTTTATGATAGTTTCAATTAAATAGAAAAATATGAATATCACTACTAACCAAACTATTTCTTTTGATAAAAAGGAAAAAAAAGCAAGGGGACTACACTTGTTCTTCTTGTTTGTTATTTGTTTTTGGGGACAAGTATCTTTTGCCCAGTTTCCCGCACCCTATTGTGATGTGGACGCAATAATGGTAGAGGAAATCACCAAAATTCAGTTTGCTGGATTGACCATTGTCAATACCAATGATGAGGATTTATTGCTTAATCACACCGCCAGAGTTGCTAACGTAACCCCTGGTCAATCCTACACCATTCAAGTTGAAGGAAATACGTATGGAGACTTTAATGAACTGATTGCCTTTATTGATTGGAATCAAAATGGGGTGTTAAATGATGCGGGTGAAGTCTTTTACCTTGGCGAGCTTGATGGATCTGATGGGTCGGACGGTCAACATGTTTCCTTTAGCATTCCTATTCCAGCTACGGCTTTAGCTGGGCAAACTCGTATTCGAGTTACCAAAACATGGACAGATCCCGAGTATGATGTTGCCCTTATTGAGGATCCCTGTTCCATTAGTATTTACGATTATTACTTTGAGGAAACTGGACTTTCTTATGGTCAGGCCATTGACTTTACTTTAAATATTGGCGATGGTACTACTCCTCCTGAAACATCAGAGGGCTGTGAAATTGGGATAACCTTGACCTTTCCCGAATATGGTGATGTTACTACTTGGTCATTATTAGATGCTGATGGGGTTGTTGTTCTCAGCGGTGGACCTTATGAAGAGGGGGAAGATTTTTCAATCACAGCTTCCTATTATGGCACCAATCATCCGTATGCATTGGAAATTGAAATTGATGATAGTTTCCTTGGATTTTGTGATAATGAAGTGCAATACGCTATTATTATAGGTGACGTTGAAGATCAGTCAGGAACAGTATCGGCTTGTGAAGAAGTTGTTACTGAAAACATAGTATTAGGTTCTTGTCCTCCAGGTTGTTTAAAGCCGAGTATGTTGAGTAAAACTAATATTACCCCTACGGGATTCACTCTTACTTGGATGAGTGGTGGTAATCAGTTTGAGATAGAGTATGGACCTGAGGGTTTTGTACAAGGAAGCACTGAGGGAACTGTTATTTCAGCTGTTGAAACGACTTCCTATACCTTTTCGGATTTGGACCATGATACAGCGTATGAGTTTTATGTACGTCGCATTTGTTCGGAGGAAGAAGGTGATCAAAGCCCATGGGCAGGTCCATTGACTTTTGACGAAATACTAACTACCCCATCGCCTTGGCATGAAAACTTTCAAGCGAGTGAAACTTATCCTTTAGGATGGGGGGCTATCAATAATTCGCCTTGGTTTTTTGAAGAATATGATACAGATCACCAAAGAAGTATGGGCGTGTATTTGTATGATTTTTCAATTTTTGGTAATTATTTAAAAGCAGAATTCAAAACGATTGCCGTTGGACCTATTCGCACAGGAGATGTGTTTTCATTTAACTATCTTATGCTGGATGGCTTAGAAAATCCCGCTTTTGACGAATTAGGAAAAATGGATGTTCAGCTGTCCACAGATTTTGGTACGTCTTATTCAACTATAGGATCGATTCTTAGTAATGGGGAAGCAGGGTGGCAAAACTTTTCTTTTGAACTCGATGAGTATGTAGGACTTTACGTGACCATAAAGATTACAGCTAAAATTCAGGAGGTCTTTGAAGATCTGTTTGTTATTGTAGATGATTTTGATATTTCGAGTGCTTTTACTTGTATGGAGATTGAGGAGGCTGAAATAGAAGGAGGAGGAAGTGTTGAAATACAATTGAATATTACATCTGAAGCAACTGAATTTGTTGTCGAATATGGTCCCGCAGGATTTGAATTAGGAGAAGGAACAACCGTAAATAATGTTGGATCAAGTTATGAATTTACGGATTTAGAGGAGGATACGGAATACGAGGTTTATGTGCATGCTTTGCCTTGTGGCGATTGGTATGGTCCTGTGGCTTTTTCAACGCAACCTTTGAGGTCACAAGTGATCACTGCAGCAGATGTGACCAAAACCTATGGTGATTTACCTTTTGAGCACGGGACTTCTGATAGTGAATTAGCCTTGACCTATGTTGTTGCTGATGAAACAGTAGCTAAATTTGAGCATAATACCTTTGTCATTAAAGGGGTTGGAACAACTACAGTAACCGCTAGTCAAGCTGGTAATCACCAGTTTTTACCTGCTGAGGATGTGACGTTTACCCTAACTGTAACAAAAGCAATGTTAACCGTCACTGCGGATAGTACTCTTAGTAAACAATATAATGAGGTAGATCCTATTTTTACCTATACTGTTGGGGGATTACAATATGCAGATACACCGGATGTGATCACTGGATTGTTGAGTAGAGAAGTAGGAGAGGAACTGGGTACTTATGCCATTACACTAGGAACCTTGCAAGCTGAGCCTAACTACGATATTAGCTATGTAAGTGCTGATTTTATCATTAATGCGAAGGAATTAATCGTTCGGGCTAATGCAAGTCAAAAAGTGTATGGAGAAACAGATTCAGCTTTGACCTACCAAGTGATTGGTTTGGAAGGAGGAGTTGATGCAGCAACTGTTGTAACGGGAACGCCAAGCAGAGATGCTGGTGAAAATGTGGGACGTTACACTATTGGTGTAGGAACGGTACAGCTTGTGGATGAGCATTACGTTATGGTGTTTGAAGAAAATCAATTCACAATCACCCCTGCTGTGTTGAGCTTGTATCCCGTGGCAGGGGTACAAAAAGTATATGGGCAAGCGGATCCTGCTGTATTTGAATTTACGGTGACGGGATTCAAGTTTGACGATACTCGTGAATCTGTATTACAAGGGCTTTTAGGTAGAGCAATTGGTGAAAATGTAGGAGAATATCTATATCAAGCAGGAACCTTAACCACAACACAGGGGAATTATAGTTTTGTGATGGGCAACCAAGAAAAATTTAAAATTACGGCTGCTCCTATAGCAGTTGTGGTCCATGCCAATCAAAGTAAACGCTTTGGACAAGCTGATCCTGTATTTACTTATACCTTGGAAGGATTGCGTCCAGGGGATTATCCGTCCAATGTAATGGTAGGCAATCTCGAGCGTGAACCAGGTGAAGACCTCGGCTTATATGCCATTCATCAAGGGAGTTTAACATCGCGTCAGAATTATTATATCACTTCTTTTATCGGTGCAGATTTTGAAATTTTGCAAGGCCAAATTTCAGGTGTAACCTTGCCTTCTCAAACCTTTGTTTATGATGGAGAGGTAAAATCCTTAACCTTAGTAGGTGTGACGGATCCAGAGGCAATCATTACTTATGTCAACAATGATCAAGTAGATGTAGGAGTGTATCAGGTAACCGTAACAGTGGATTATGGTCCCGCATACCAACCTCTGATTGTAGTGGGAACTTTAACCATTACAAAAGCAGATCAAGTGATTTCGTTCGGCAATGTATCGACGGTTGTGATTGAAGATACACCAACGCTTCAGCTTTATGCAATAAGCAATGTTGGATTGCCTATTTCTTATCGCATTGATAATGCCGCTGACCTTGAAGTAGCAACAGTAGAAGAAGATGGTTTGATGCGTTTCTTGAAACCAGGCGATGTAACAGTAACGGCTTACCAAGATGGGAATGCGAATTACAATGCTGCTATACCTGTTTCTAAAACCATTGAGGTTACAAGTAGAGCGGTGGAAATTGAAAATCTACTGATCGACGGCATTTCTTATGGAACACCAGAACAAGAGGTCTTTGTAGAGCTTAGTTGTGATACACAACAAGACCAAGTGATCATTGAAGTTCAGGTTGCGGAAGGTATGCAAGTTAGCCCATCGAAGTACATCGTTGTGCCTGTGAAAGAATACGGGTCTTACACACAAGAAATTACAGTAACTTCTTCTCGTGGAATTGAGCATAAAACCTATACTGTACACTTGGTGAAGCGCATAGGGACCGAATCTCTTATCTATCAGAAATACACGAATTTACTCTTGGTCAATAACAACAAAAACACCAATGGAGGGTATGTGTTTACGGCTTATGAGTGGTTTAAAAATGGCGAGTCAATTGGGAAAAAGCAAGCGTATTCTGCTGGTGAAAACTCAAGTGATGCACTAGAAGCAGGAGCTGCGTATCACGTGGTGTTGACCTTGCATTCAGGGAAGCAAATGGTGAGTTGTCCAATTTATATCGAGAATAAAACCGAAGCAAATTGGGGTGTTTATCCAAATCCAGTACAAAAAAATCAACGTTTGTTTGTTCGCTTGGATGACGATCAACAACAAGCAGTTAGCTATAGTATGTACGACCTAAAAGGGCAAGTTATCCAAACAGGTGATTTTGTTGAGGGTACTGCGGAGAAGGGAATTCAAGTACCTGCTACAGTAGCAGCGGGATCTTATTTCTTAGTGCTCAAAGGAAATGGAAAACAAAAAAGCGTTCAGTTTATTGTGAAAGAATAAGTATAGCAAATGCAAATAAAAAAAGGCTGTCTCAAAGAGACAGCCTTTTTTGTACTCGAGGCGGGACTTGAACCCGCACGAACATTACTGTTCACTGGATTTTAAGTCCAGCGTGTCTACCACTTCCACCACTCGAGCAAAAAAATACTCTCGAGCGAAAAACGGGGTTCGAACCCGCGACCTCAACCTTGGCAAGGTTGCGCTCTACCAACTGAGCTATTTTCGCAAGCGTTGTATGATCGTGCATTATTTCTGTAATGCGAGTGCAAATGTAAAATATTTTTTCACTTGTACAACTACCATAACCCGTTATTTTTTGTCTTTTTTTTCAAGCGGTTGGCAGTCAGGAAGTAAAAGCTTGTGAATTTTTATAAAAAAAACGCTTGTTCCAATAGAAACAAGCGTTTTGCCTTATTTTTTCGATCGATCAAAGCGATTTATTGGATCATTTTTTTCAATTCATGTAGTTTCATTAAAGCTTCTACAGGTGTTAAGGTATTGATGTCAAGTGCTGTTAATTCATCTTTTATACTGCTCAACAATGGATCGTCTATATTAAAAATACTCAACTGCAAGTCTTGTTCTGCTGGTTTTAATCCTAGTTCTCCTTCTGCATGGTGATTTTTTTCTAATTGTTTCAACATCTTTTGAGCACGATTAATTACCAATTGAGGCATTCCTGCCATTTTTGCTACGTGAATTCCAAAACTATGTGCGCTTCCTCCAGGAATTAATTTTCGAATAAATAGCACGTTGTCCTTCAGTTCTTTAACGGAAACATTGTAGTTTTTAACGCCCTCAAAATACTCTTGCATATCGTTTAATTCGTGATAGTGTGTAGCAAAAAGTGTTTTGGGTTTTGAAGGGTGTTGATGCAAAAATTCAGCAATAGCCCAAGCGATAGAAATTCCATCATATGTGCTCGTACCACGTCCAATCTCGTCCAATAAGACTAAACTGCGATCTGAAATATTATTCAAAATAGAAGCCGTTTCATTCATCTCTACCATGAAGGTTGACTCTCCCATGGAGATATTGTCCGAAGCCCCTACACGAGTAAAGATTTTATCAACAACGCCCATGCGTACAGCTGCAGCTGGAACAAAACACCCCATTTGTGCCAATAATACAATCAAAGCAGTTTGACGAAGAATGGCCGATTTTCCCGACATATTCGGTCCCGTTATCATAATGATTTGTTGGGTAGAATTGTTGAGAAACACATCGTTAGTAATATAGGGTTTATCAAATGGCAATTGCTTTTCAATAACCGGATGACGACCCTCTTTTATTTCTAAATCATAGCTGTCATCTAGCACCGGACGTACATAATTATTTTCTAATGCCAATTGAGCAAAAGAGGACAAACAGTCCAACTGTGCAATCAGATGCGCATTTAATTGAACCGGCTGAATGTATTGGCCACACCAATGAACAAACTCATCATATAGCCTGCTTTCAATCTGGCTAATCTTTTCTTCTGCGCCTAATATTTTGTTTTCGTATGCTTTTAATTCCTCCGTAATATAGCGCTCCGCATTGACCAATGTCTGTTTGCGTATCCAGTTTTCTGGTACTTTGTCTTTGTGGGTGTTGCGCACTTCAATATAGTATCCAAAGACGTTGTTGAAGGCGATTTTTAGCGAAGGAATTCCCGTGTTTTGACTTTCTCTTTGTTCCATTTCATCGAGGTAGCCCTTGCCTGTAGATGAAATATTGCGCAATTCATCCAACTCTTCATTCACCCCAAAAGCAATGGCATTCCCTTTGCTAACCGCTACAGGAGCTTCTGCATGAATGGTTTGCTCAATGCGTTCGCGCAACAAGCCGCAATCGTGTAATTGATCGCCAATGCTCTTTAAGGATGCGTTTTGGATTTTTAACGCTTGCTCCTTAATCGGAATAACAGCATCTAATGAATCCTTTAAATACAAGAGTTCACGTGGGGTTATTTTTCCCGTTGCAATCTTTGAGGTCAAGCGTTCTAGATCGGATATTTTTTTTATTTGCCCTTGAAAAAATGCAAGGGTATCTTGTTTTTGTGTTAGTAGTTCCACAATTTCGTGTCGATCAACAATACTGTTCTTTCTTTTCAGAGGCAATGCCAACCAGCGTTTGAGTAATCGACCACCCATAGGGGAAAGCGTTTTATCAATCACGTCAAGCAAGGTAATTGCGTTGAAATTACTGCTTTGGTAGAGCTCTAAATTGCGAATGGTAAAGCGATCCATCCAAACGTAAGCATCTTCTGCAATGCGTTGAATGTTTGAAATATGCTTGATGCGCGTGTGCTGTGTTTCTGAGAGATAATGCAATACCGCACCACAAGCAATCACGCCTTCTGTTAATTCTTCAATGCCAAATCCCTTGAGGGAATTGGTCTGAAACTGTTTGGTTAGCGACTCAAAAGCGAAGTCTTCTTTAAACACCCAATCGTCTAAAAAGAAGAGGTTGTAGGCAGAACCAAAGTGCTGTTGAAAGAGAAGTTTGTTGTTTTTCTGTACTAATATCTCGCTGGGGTTAAAGTTTTGCAGTAGCTTGTCGATGTATTCTTCATCTCCTTGTGCCGTGAAAAACTCTCCAGTAGACACGTCTAAAAACGCAATTCCTAAGGTTTTCTTAGCAAAGTGTAAGGCGCATAAAAAGTTGTTAGACTTGGATTGTAACACTTCGTCATTTAAAGCTACACCAGGGGTAACTAATTCTGTTACTCCGCGTTTAACAATGGTTTTTGTCATCTTGGGATCTTCCAACTGATCGCAGATGGCTACGCGAAGTCCGGCTTTGACCAACTTGGGTAAATACACGTTTACCGCATGATGAGGAAACCCCGCCAATGCAGTTTCACTAGACGTTCCCGCCCCGCGCTTAGTTAACGTAATACCTAAAATTTGTGCGGTTCGAACGGCATCTTCTCCAAAAGTTTCATAAAAATCTCCTACGCGAAATAACAAACAAGCATCGGGATACTTTGCCTTGATATCGTTGTATTGTTTCATTAATGGAGTTTCTTTTGTCGCTTTTTCTTTAGCAGCCATATCTTTTGTTTTTTTGGAAATAACACGAAGTTACAAATATACAGTAAGATTGGCGAGATAGCTAAAAGCAAAAGAATTTTTACGACAGCGGAATCTGATAGTATCGCTTTAAACGACGAAGGGGAAGAGAAGTAAATATAACGATTAACAGCCCAATTAAACAGCCAATAGTCACCGCCAAAAAGCGATACAATGGCGTCATTTCTGTGATGCCCGTAATGGGCTGTACCAAAATGATCACTAAAGAAACTAAGGCAACCCGCGCCATGTTTAGTATCTTGAAAAAGTAACAAATCAAAATGGTTAAAACAATGCCAAAGAGAATCACATACAGGTTTGGCGTATGAATCTCCAAGCAGATTAATCCCACTACCGATCCTACTAAATTGGACTTGAATCGTTCAATTGATAATTTCTTCGAATTTTGTCCCTCTGGGGAGATTACTAAAATGATAGAAATAATAGTCCAAAGCGTTTCGTGATCCTCAAACCGAAGAAAAAGATAATAGCCTATACAGAATCCAATTAGGCATCTAACGGTGTAAATTAGTACTGCTGAGGTAATTATTCTCTTGATTAAGTCGTGGATCATCTTCAATTTTTAACCTACAAAATTATTGAACTTCAATAGGGTGGACAAGTATTCTCTATCAAAGATTAGTTAAAAGTTGACTATTATCAGGTGTGATTTAGATAAAAACTTAGTTTTTTTACTGTTTTGTATTTTCCTCCCCTAAATAATGGACTAGTATCGCTTTAATCAATATTTTTGCAGAAATATAGTAACTACCTATGCGAAAATTAGCCAATAGCGAATTAGAGAGAAAGAGTATTGACGAGTTTAAATCATCGGATAAAACACCAATTATCATTGTTTTAGACGATGTACGAAGTTTACACAATATTGGATCGGTATTTAGAACCTGCGATGCTTTTTTGATTGAAAAAGTATTTTTATGTGGGATAACAGCGACACCACCCAATAAAGAAATACACAAAACCGCACTAGGTGCAACAGATACAGTGGAATGGGAGTATGCAAAAGACGTGGTGGAAGTAGTGCAACAATTAAAAGCAGCAGGCGTTTGTGTGCAAGCCATCGAACAGGTGGAAAATAGTGTTATGCTCAACGATTTTCAAGTACAAGATCAAACGCGTTATGCTTTGGTTTTTGGAAATGAAGTAAAAGGAGTATCTCAAGGCGTTGTTGACCTGAGTGATGGGGTAATTGAAATTCCGCAATTGGGAACAAAACACTCCCTTAATATTTCAGTAAGCGCGGGCATTGTTATTTGGGATTTATTCCAACAAATGCAACAAAAGGCACAATAGTAACAATACGATGACAGATCATAACAAAAAGCTCCAACACTTTGTATTGGAGCTTTTTTTAAGATGTTAGCTTTGCAGCTATTTGATTTAGTATATGGATGTAATCCCCTTGATTGGCGACAAAGTCTAAATCTGAGATGTCGATCAACAAGACTTTTTCAGAAGGAATAGTTTTCATAAAATTGAAGTAGCCTTGGGTCACTTTATCGAGGTATTGTCCTGAGATATCACTCTCATAGGAACGACCTCGTTTTTGGATATTTTCCAATAGACGATCCGTATTCTGGTATAGAAAAACGTATAAATCGGGTTTAGGCGTCTCTTTATACATAATGTCAAAGACTTGTTGATAAAGGCGAAACTCATCTTCTTCTAGGGTGATCTGTGCAAAAATCAACGATTTAAAGATGTAGTAATCGGCAATAATAAATTCTTTGAACAAGTCAAACTGCGCCAAATCATCCGATAATTGAGTGTAGCGATCAGCTAAGAATGACATTTCCAATGGAAAAGCATATCGACTGGCATCTTGATAGAATTTAGGCAAAAAAGGATTGTCGGCAAAACCTTCAAAAATACTCTTAGCGTTAAAGTCCTCAGCAATGCGATGCGTAAGCGTCGTTTTTCCTGCGCCAATATTGCCTTCAATAGCTACGAAATTCAACTTTCTTAACGGGTGATGTTGCAAGTGAGATTCTAGTAGATCCACTTGCTTAAAAGTCGTTACATCCGGGCATTCTGCTAGTAATTGCTTACAGCTCTTTTTGAAAATCGGATGAATCCAATCCAAGTGCAAATCATATAAAGGCTGCAAGACAAATAAGCGTTCCTGCATCAATGGATGTGGAATCGTTAAGGTTGGTGTATGGATGATGTCGTCATTAAACGCAATGAGATCAATATCAATACTACGGGCAGCATATCCTGCTTGTTGCTTGCGGATGCGTCCTAATCTTTTTTCTATGGCTAATGTTTTTTCTAGTACCTGTTGCGCATCTAAAAGACTGTGGATAACCAAAGCACAATTGTAAAAAGGCTCACTTTCAAAACCCCATGCTGGAAATTCATAAATGGGAGAAATTGTAATAACAGTACCTACTTCATTGTGAATGAAGTCTATAGCTTTATTTAGATTTGCTTTTTTGTCCCCTTGATTCGTACCAAGAGATAAAACTAGCATGTTTTGCGTATTCATGTCACAAAAGTAAGTAAAAGAAATTTTAATTAATGCTAACTTTGTGCAGATATTAAATGAAAAGTATAGGGCAATGTAACATTTGTTTGCTAGGCTCTACTAATTGGATAAAAAATAATACTATGAAGTTTTTAAGAAATTTATTAGCAACGTTACTGGGATTATGTATCTTTTTCGGCATACTGTTTGTTGGTTTTATAGCCATTATCGCGGTAGCGGGAAGTAGTGAAACTGTACTTGTAAAGAATAACTCTGTATTGGAGTTGGACTTGTCAACGGTACAATATGATTATGGAGGAAAATTTAGTTATAAAGACTTTAATTTCAACGACCAGCGTAAGGATGGTGTTTCGGATGTAATAATGGCAATTGAACAAGCAAAAAACGACGACCGTATCAAAGGAATCTCCATGTTGAATACGGTTTCTTCATTGGGATTTGTTCAGCGAAGAGAGATTAGAGAAAAATTACAAGAGTTTAAATCAAGTGGAAAGTTTGTGGTCTCTTATTCCAATGCGTTATCACAAGGTGAATACTATTTGAATTCAGTGGCAGATACTGTATTTGTTAATCCTGTGGGAGCTGTTGACTTCCGTGGATTATCAACTGAGATTTTATATTTAAAAGGATTACAAGATCAAACGGGAGTACACATGGAGGTTATTCGTCATGGGAAGTACAAAAGTGCGGTAGAGCCTTATTTAGAAAAGCAAATGAGCGAAGCCAATAGGGAGCAAATTACAGTATTCCTAAATTCAATTTGGTCTACGTTGGTAGCTGATGTTTCTAAAAGCAGAAGTATAGCAGTTGATAGTTTAAACGATATTGCGACGAACTTAGCAGCAAGAACACCAGAGCGTGCCTTAGCTTTAAAACTGATTGACAAAGTAGCCTACGAAGATGAGTACCACGCCGGCATCAAAAAAGCGTTGGAGATGACACAAGACAAAGATTATAATAAAATCAGTGTCTTAGAGTATATCAAAGCAGATAGCCCAACAAAGAAAGCTAGTACAGATCAAATTGCCGTAATTTATGCCCAAGGGCAAATTCTAAATGGTGAAGGAAATGTAAACTATATTGGAGAGGGGTCTATCAATAGAGCTTTAAAGAAAGCGCGTAATAACGACAAGGTCAAAGCGATTGTTTTGCGTGTCAATAGCCCTGGAGGAAGTGCTTTGACTTCAGAGTTAATTTGGAGAGAAGTGGAATTGACTAAAAAAGTAAAACCTGTGATTGTATCTATGGGAGATCTAGCGGCTTCAGGAGGATATTATATCGCTAGTGGTGCAGATCGTATTTTCGCTGATCCTGCGACCATTACTGGTTCAATTGGGGTATTTGGTATGTTGCCTAATTTCAGTACGCTAGCAACTAAATACGGCGTAAATGCAGAACAAGTAAAAACGCATCAAAATGCAGCTTCCTATAGTCCTTTCCGAAAAGTAGACGACTCGTTTAAATCCGAAGTAACAGAAAGCATAGAGTTTATCTATGAAACATTTGTTAATCGCGTTGCTGCAGGCCGTAATATGACGTTTGAAAAAGTAGATGAGATTGCTCAAGGACGTGTTTGGACAGGTGTTGATGCCTTAGAAAAAGGGTTAGTTGACGAATTAGGTGGATTGAACGCTGCAATTGCCTATGCTGCCAATAAAGTTGAAATCGAAGACTATAAAGTGGTAAACTATCCAGAATACGAACTAAAAATCAATGATTTGTTGCGTAATTATTTAGGCGCTTCGATCATGCAAACGCAAGATGAATTGCTGAAGGAGAAAATTGGACAAGAGAATTTTGAAATGATGGAACGTTTAAATTATTTCCAGTCGCTAAAAGGGGCACAAGCGATTATGCCTTTCGAAATTAAAATTCAATAAGATAAGATTTTCACAATATATGGAAAGAGTCAACTCATGTCATTTGAGTTGACTCTTTTTTTTGTTATTTTGTATGAAAATTAATTGATTATGAAAAAGAAAATTTGGTTGTGGATTGGTGGAATTGTCGGTGGGATTTTCCTGCTACTGCTCGCTGCTCCATTTTTGTTCAAAGGGAAAGTTCAAGATTTAGTACTTAAAACCATTAACGATAACCTCACAGCAACGGTGTCGTTTGATCAGGTGAATTTGAGCTTGTTGAAAAACTTCCCCAAAGCGACGGTAACTATTGACGGATTGACGATCGTCAATACAGCTCCTTTTGACGGAGATACTTTAGTGCATGCACAGACGATTGGCTTAAAAATGTCGGTGATGGAATTGTTCAACGGGGAGAAAGAACCCATGAATATTGAAGAAATTCTACTAAAAGAAGCAAAGATCAATGTCTTGGTGAACGAAGAGGGAATCGCCAACTACGATATTGCTTTGAAAGAAGAGGACGAAAAAGAGGAGGATAAGGATAAAGAAGACACTCCTTTTTCTTTAGCGTTAAAGCACTATCAAATTGAAAATACCAAACTTGTATACACGGATTTAAGCTCGAAAATGCAAGTAATCATTGAGGAGTTTAATCACGAGGGAAAAGGAAACTTAACTGCAAATGTGTTGGATTTAGATACCCAATCAAAAGCTAAGGTTTCTTTTGTTATGGATGGAACTTCCTATTTGAACCAAGTACAGTTAGCGCTCAATGCTATGATTGGCATGGATATGGATCAGCAAATCTACACCTTCAAAGAAAATAAAGCGCTGATCAATCAATTGCCGTTAAAATTTGATGGTCAGGTGCAATTGTTGGAAAATGGTCAAGCTTTTGACTTGTCTTTTGCTACACCTGATTCAGACTTTAAAAACTTTTTGGGTTTAATTCCGGAAGCCTATGCCGGTGGTCTAAAAGGGGTAACGACAACAGGAGAATTCAAAGTAGCGGGTAAAGTAAAAGGAAATTTGACGGAAACGACAATTCCTACTTTGGCCATTGAAATGGCCGCGAATAACGCGTCCTTCAAATACCCTGATCTGCCGAAATCGGTAGAGAAAATCGTATTGGATATGAAAATAAATAATACGACAGGGTTGATGAAAGATACCTATGTTGACTTGAATAAACTGTCGTTTAAAATTGATCAAGATGTATTCAATGCCAGTGCCAATATCAAAAACCTGACAGAGAACCCATTAGTTGATGCAAAATTAAATGGGGTAATTAATTTAGCCAATGTGACCAAGGCTTATCCCGTGAAACTCGATGTTCCTTTAACGGGAATCTTAAAAGCCAATGTTACGACTAATTTTGATATGAATTCCGTTGAGAAAAGTCAGTATCAAAACATCAAAAATGCAGGAGATATTAGCTTAACGAATTTCCATTTTGCTTCAGTTGCAATGGCTAAGCCATTGGATATTAAAGAAGCAGCTATTTCGTTTAATACCAATCATGTGAGTTTGAATAAATTTGCTTTGGCAACAGGACAAACGGATATAGCTGCTGATGGGCGTTTAGATAATTTATATGGCTTCTTGTTCAATAAACAAACGCTAAAAGGGAACTTTAACGTGCGTTCTACGAACTTTATTCTAGCGGATCTCTTGAAAGAGGATATTGGCCAAGCAGCTGAAAAACCGAAAGAAGAAAAAGCTAAACCTACTCCACAAGGAGAAGCTTTGAAAATACCTGCGTTTTTAGATTGTACAATAAATGCAGATGCTAAAACGGTAGTCTATGACAACCTCACTCTGAAAAACGTAAAAGGTCGTTTGATTGTCAAAGATGAAACCGCTCGATTAGAAAACATGACTACGGATATTTTTGGCGGTAAATTGTTGTTTGTGGGAGATGTATCAACAAAGGGAACACAACCAAAGTTCAATATGGATTTAGGTTTGAAAACCTTGGATATCAAGGATACATTTACTCAATTTGAGTTCTTGAAGAAAATTGCTCCTATTGCAGGAATTATTGCCGGTAATATCAATGCCAATGTCAAATTAGATGGACAATTGGAAAGCAATGACTTTTCACCTATACTGAATACACTTTCTGGGGATTTAACGGGAGATATTTTAAATTCGCAGGTGAATGTCGCTCATTCAAAATTGCTTTCTTCTCTAGATTCAGCAGTAAAATTTGTTGATTTAAGTAAATTAGATTTGAATAATAAACGCATCCATTTGAAGTTTAAAGACGGAAAAGTACAAGTTTCTCCTTTTGATTTGAAATTGAAAGATATGAATGTACAAGTTTCAGGAGAGCACGGTTTTGATCAACAGATGAATTACGACTTAGATTTCAACGTTCCTGCTAAAATGTTAGGACCTGATGTGGCGAATCTCTTGGCAAAATTAAGCCCTCAAGAAAGTGCCAAATACGATGCAATTCCGGTGAAAGTAGGGTTGACAGGTGATTTTAGTGCGCCAAAAGTAGGAACCAACATGAATGAGGTTATTACCAATCTAACCAAGCAAATTGCAGAAGATCAGGCTAATAAATATATTGATAAAGGAAAAGATGCTTTAAAAGATTTGTTGAGCGGTGGAAAAAAAGATAAAACAGAAGGAGAACAGGGTGGAGAAGGAGAAAAGAAGAAAACAGAAACGGAAGAAGCTGTAGATAAAATAGGGAAAGGATTGAAAGATCTTTTCGGCAAAAAGAAAAGCGAATAAAAGCATTGATCCAAAAGTAATAGCTATGCCCCAAAAAGTGTTTAACTTTTTGGGGCATTTTTTATTTTATATCTAGTTGAACAACATAGCCTTCATAGGTTCTAATATTGAACACTGTACCATCATCAAAGAGTAAGTACTGCCCTTTTACGCCTTTTAATATCCCTTGATAAGAAGGTGTTTTATCTAGGTTAAGGCTTTTTATTTTGGTGGGAAATTCCAACACAGGATAATGTAATTCCCATAGATCAGCTGTGGTTTGATCAAAGTAAGGTTGTACTTCTTCGGGCAATTTGGACGCAAGTGTATTTCGAATTTCCAAGAGATCCGTATCAATGATATCGTTTTGCAACATTTTACGCCAATTGGTTTTATCGGTAAAGAGGTCTTTTAGAGCGACTTCTGTGATTCCTGCTAAATAGCGATTGGGAACTTCTACAATGGGAATTGCACGGGAAGCGCCTTGATCTATCCAACGCGTAGGGACTTGAGTTTTACGCGTTACACCAACTTTCACATCACTTGCAGCGGCTAGGTATACAATATGTGGTTGCAACTGCACTTTACACTCATAGTCCAAATCGCGATCGGCAATACCTAAATGAGCCGTACTCAACTCGGGGCGCATAATCCAATCACCCACAGCCGGACTTGCATAAAAACAGTCATAACAAAAGCCTTGACGGAATATTTTTTTGTGCCCCCCACAGTTTAAACACTGATAATCCACAAATGAAATTGATATAGGACGATCCAATACCTGATTTAAGTTGATGAAGTTATTTTGAAACACTAGATAGTATTCAATTGGGCTACTCCATTCCGTTTGCATTTTGTTTAAAACTCCTTCGTATAGCATAAATAAAATTGTTATTTTTGGGTAAGGAGTAAAAGTACAAAAACAATTTTTATTGTTTAGTTACTCTTTTCACAAGGAAAAGGTAGTTACCTTATTAATAATATAGATATGGCGCTGACAATTGTTAATTCTATTGCATCCTGGATTCTGAAGAAGAGAATTCATCAAATAGATTTATTTCGAAAATACCCAAATGAGGTACAAAACGATGTGTTTTTAAGTTTGATTAAAGCAAATGAAAAGACACTAGTAGGAAAGCAGTATGATTATGCTAGTATTAAAAGTTATGAAACATTTTCAGAACGAGTTCCAATCTATACGTATGAGGCATTTGAACCATATATAGAAAGAGCCAGAAGAGGGGAGAACAATATTTTTTGGTCCGACCCCATTCGTTGGTTTGCCAAGTCAAGTGGAACGACCAATGCTAAGAGTAAATTTATTCCTGTAAGCAACGAAGCCTTGGAAAATTGTCATTACAAGGCGGCTAAAGATTTGCTTTGTTTGTACTTAAACAACAATGAAAACTCACAGCTGTTCACCGGAAAAGGCTTGCGTTTAGGTGGAAGTAAACAGCTGTATGAGGACAATAATACGGTCTTTGGCGATCTATCGGCTATCCTCATTGACAATATGCCGTTCTGGGCCGAATTTAGCAGTACACCATCAAACAAAACCTCGTTAATGTCAGAATGGGAAACCAAGATGAATGCTATTATTAAAGAAGTTAGGGATGAAAATGTTACTAGTTTTATGGGGGTTCCCTCATGGATGTTAGTGCTATTCAATAAAATTATGCAAGAAACGGGAAAAGGAAGTTTGCTTGACCTTTGGCCTAATGCTGAGGTGTATTTTCACGGCGGCGTTAGTTTTGAACCGTATAAAGATCAATACCACAA
This sequence comes from Myroides sp. NP-2, assembly GCF_014145665.1. Taxonomy (GTDB): domain Bacteria; phylum Bacteroidota; class Bacteroidia; order Flavobacteriales; family Flavobacteriaceae; genus Flavobacterium. The sequence continues at coordinate 340,659 of NZ_JACHTD010000001.1, forward strand.
ATTATTGCCAAGTGCTGATTTCAAATACTATGAAATTTACAATGCCTCAGAAGGGTTCTTTGCCATTCAGGATCAAAATGGATGCAACGAGCTATTGTTGATGCTAGACTATGGTATTTTCTATGAATTTATTCCCATGGATACCTTTGGATCAAGTGCGCAAAAAATCGTTTCCCTACGCGATGTTGAATTAGGGAAAAACTATGCCATGTTGATTACAACAAATGCAGGTTTAGTGCGCTATTTGATAGGGGATACCGTTCGATTCACGAGTTTATTGCCATATCGCATTAAGATCACAGGTCGCACCAAACACCATATCAACGTTTTTGGAGAGGAATTAATGGTAGAAAATACAGATCGCGCCTTAGCAAAAGCATCTGCTTTGTTTCAAGTTGAAATTGCAGAATATACGGTTGCTCCAATCTTTATGGTTGATCGAGAAAAGGGAGCACATGAGTGGATTATTGAGTTTACAAAAGCACCAGACGATTTAGCCAAGTTTGCTACAGTATTAGATCAGTGTATACAGGAAGTAAATTCTGATTACGAAGCTAAACGTTACAATAATATGACACTAAATCCTTTGGTTTTACACCAAGCGCGTCAAGGGTTATTCTATGATTGGTTAAAAGAGCATGATAAATTAGGAGGTCAACACAAAGTACCACGTTTATCCAATGAAAGAGGGATTATCGAAGAACTGCTAAAATTGAATCAAACGAAACGAGTATAAAAAAGAAAAGCTCCCACCTTGTGGGAGCTTTTTTTTATTGCTAGCTAAAATTATTTAGCAACTTCTTCAGTAGCTGGAGCTTCTTCAGTAGCTGGAGCTTCTTCAGTTACAACCTCTTCTTGAGCAGGAGCCTCCTCAACTGGAGCTACTACTTCTTCTTGAGTTGTTGTTACTTCTTCTTGAGCTGGTTCTTTTGCAGTGTCTTTACAAGAAACAAAAGATACACCCATCATAGCTACTAAAGCAATGCTTAATGCGATTTTTTTCATTTTACTAAAGTTATAAAAGTTAATTATTAATTCGATACAAATATAGAAAATAAATCATTCAATGATTTGTTTTTGTAAAATATTTTTATATAAAAATTTATTTTGCAAATACCTGAAAATCAGTTATTTATTTTTTATCATTTTTGGGATTTACCAATTTCATCTCATTTATTAGGTGTTTTGCATCTGCAAACTTGTCAATAATAAACAAAATATAGCGTGCATCGACCATAATATTGCGACAGATCGCTGGGTCATAGTAGATATCACTCATAGTACCTTCCCAAACGCGGTCAAAGTTCAATCCGATTAGGTTTCCATATGCGTCAATGGCCGGACTTCCTGAATTTCCTCCAGTTGTATGGTTGGTCGCAATAAAGTTTATAGGAAGTTTTCCATCTTCTGCATAGGCTCCATAATCTTTTGCATTATACAAGTCAATCAACTTGGCTGGTACGTCAAATTCGTAATCGCCAGGAACGTATTTCTCCATGATTCCCTCTAAGTGAGTTACAGGCTCATAGTAAATAGCATCTTTTGGAGCATAGCCATCAACTTTACCATAAGTTACGCGTAAAGTACTGTTTGCATCAGGGAAGATTCTAGCATCTGGATAAAGTTCCAATTGCGCTTTCATATACGTGCGTTGCAACGCTTTAATTTCAAGGTCTAATGCTTCGTATTTTGGCAATATATTCGCTTGGTAGTTTTGGATTAAACTTTTGGCAAATACATATCCTTTATCCGCTGCTAATGCCGATTTTACTTGGCTGGCATCACCGTGTAATAATTCTTTCAATCCTTCATAAGACGTCAATTTACTTTGGCTGTAAATTTCTTTCGTAAGGGCAGCAACGTCTGCATCAACTAAAGTTGGCGCTAAATGTTCTTTTGGTGCTTTTTCTTTATAGAGTTGAACAATTGCTTTGAACACATCTTCATCTACATTTTTATTGTAGTTTTTGTAGAAGCGCTCCTGTGATTGCAACAAATTGTTTCTTCTGCTTTGGAATTGAGCCTCGTTGTTCAACGCATTTTCTACCGCAAATAATCTCCAAGCTGTAGCTAATAACTCACCATTTCTCAAGGCAACCTCCATGAAATAATCTCTACTTAAAGCATAAGGAGCAATGTCTTGGTATAATTTTTCGAATTTAGGCAGTATAGTCGTATATTCTTTAGCGTTTTTACTTTTCTTCGCTCTTACAGTAAAGTCTTGTTCAAACGCTTTTTTAGCTGCTACTGCATGGCTCTTTTTTAAGCCTTGACTCTCGCCAATCCACTTTTTCCAGTAGTTTGCAGTTCCTGCGTATTTAGATGCATACTGAATTTTGATCGCTTGATCATTGCGCATATATTCATCCGTAATTTTTAAAGCAACATCACGTACTCCAATCTTAGCTGGATTCAAATCGTTGATGATTTGCTCAATAGCATAAGAAGGCAAGTATTCTTGTGTTTGCCCAGGGTAACCAAACACCATGGTAAAATCATCTTGTGCTACACCATCAAGTGAAATAGGGAAAAAGTGCTTGGGTGTATAAGGAACGTTGTCTTTAGAGTAGGCAGCAGGGCGGTTATTTTTGTCTGCATAGATGCGGAACAAAGCGAAGTCTCCCGTATGACGCGGCCATACCCAGTTGTCCGTATCCGAACCAAATTTCCCAATAGATGATGGCGGAGCCCCTACTAAACGAACGTCTGTAAAGGTTTCTGTTACAAATAAAATGTACTGATTCCCCTCGTAAAACGATTTAATTTTGTTCGCTTGCCAATCTTTTTTAGGGAAAGTAGCAACGGTACGAGAAATATTTGCATTAATTTTTTCTTGTTTTTGAAGTTCCGTGTCTTTGGCTTTTACTCCGTGCATTACAGCTTCCGTAACATCCTCAATGCGCACAATGAAGGTAACTTCTAAATTGTCATTCGGCAATTCGTCCGCTTTTGTTTGTGCCCAAAAGCCATCGGCCAAATAATCGTGCTCTACAGAAGAGTGCGATTGGATTTGCCCATATCCACAGTGATGATTCGTCAACAATAATCCTTGTGCCGAAATAACCTCAGAGGTACACCCTCCATTGAAATGAGGTACAGCATCTTTCATGCTCGAATGATTCACATCATAGATGTCTTGAATGGACATTTTCATTCCTAATGTCGTCATTTCTTTCTCATTCATTCCCTCTAACAATGACGGAATCCACATTCCTCCTTGTTGTGCATAAACGGGAACAATAAGAAGTGCAACGAGCAGTTTAAATGCGTGTTTAAGTCTTAAGTTCATAAAATTGTTCGTTATGTTTTTATTCGAGGCAAGATACAACTATTCGTTTAATAGGGAAGAACGTTTGATTGTACATCCTTTATTTTATGTCTATTTTGACAAAAAAATAGATGTTTGTCAAAGCAAAATAGAAGAAAATTGATATTTTAATAAGGAAGGTAAGTAAAAACGTAGTAAAACGGAGTTTGAGCTAGTGTTTTTTATACCACCTAGGTAATGTCCTGGGGCAGTGGATACTTTAGCCTGTTAAAAAAAAGAGGATATTACAGGGGTTTGCCTGTGCAGGATACAAATAAAGCGATGGGTTTCGTAAATAGAAGGGGGAACAGTAAAAATGAGAACTTCGATTCGATAGCTTCACATTATTTAGACTCGAGCTATTGTGACAATGAATATTTTGACTTATCTTGCTCGTTCGGTATTAAACTAATTTATATATACCTCTAACTTTCTATAAGTTACCTATAGTGTAATTATTAATTCATAGTATAAAAGGTAAGTAAACAACAGCGTTTACTTACCTTTTTTTATGTGCTATTCTCGTTTAACTTGGAATTTTCAGATAGTTATCAACAATTATAATACTTGTTAGTGCTAGTGGTTGTTAATAACTATGTACAAGTGGTTAGTGCGATATTTTCATTATAAGTAATTGGCTATATGTTTGTTATGTGTGTTATGATCTTAGATGTTGCCTCTTTATTCGCTAGGATAAAGTCAGAACTCACCTTACTTAATTCACAACGCAAGTCATCATTTGTTAATAACTTTGATAAATTGTTGATAAAGTCAGCTTCATTGTTAATAACTATACAACTTCCCAGTTGAATCAAGTCTTTGGCTTCTTGGAATTTCTTGTAATTAGGACCAATTAAAATGGGTACACCAAAAGTGGCAGCCTCCAATATGTTGTGTATGCCAGCGCCGAATCCTCCACCAACGTAGGCGATACTCGCATAACTATACGCTTTTGTCAATAAGCTATAAGCATCAATGAGGTAAACTTGTACATGCGTCAGATCTGTGCTTCCTGCTTGATATTGTGAATGAAGTTGCTTGGGTTTTTGAATTGATTCGTATAATTGTTTGATTTGATCGGGTTTGATATTGTGCGGAGCAAGGACTACTTTTAATTCTTGATCGGTTGTTTGATTGATGTAATCCAGGATTATTTTCTCATCTTGCGGCCAAGAGCTTCCTACCACAAGAGTTTGTTTTGTTTTTCCATGGGTCAGCTCCTCTAAAAAAGGAAGTGTATTGTCTTGTTCTAAGATCTGACTTACTCGGTCAAAGCGCGTATCGCCCACTACCTGACTGTGGTGTATGTCTAAACTAGCGAGTAATTGTTGGGACTGTTTGTTTTGTACAAAGAAGTATGTAAAGGCGGATAATGCCTTTCTATAAAAGCTGCCATACCATTTAAAAAACACTTGATCTGGTCGAAAAATTCCAGACACTAAATAGGTTTCTATTCCTTGTTTTTTGAGCTGGTTGAGGTAATTCGGCCAATATTCATATTTGACAAAAAACACTTTTTCGGGATGGGTAAGTTTTAAAAAAGTCTTTGCATTTTGTTTGGTATCCATCGGAAGGTACAGGGTTGCATCTGCCAAAGCGTTGTTTTTCTTTACTTCATAACCCGATGGTGAAAAAAAGGTCAATACAATTTTATGGGTAGGGAATTGCTGTTTTAGGGCTTCCATAATCGGTAAGCCTTGTTCGTATTCTCCCAATGAGGCAACGTGAATCCAAAATACGCGGTCTGTAGGTTGGATTTTTTGGCGTAAAATAGAAAAAGACGCTTTTCGTCCCTGAACAAATAACTTAATCTTAGTATTGAATAAAGCAACAACAGGCAAGAAAGCCGTCGCGATATGAATAAGTAGATTGTAAAGAAATAACATATAGAATAGTTTATCTAGCGAAATTACACTTCTTTTAGTAAAGAAAAGATTTTTGAAGTAAAGAAATTAGTATTTTTGTGGTTGTAAAACATATCGATAACCAAGTTATTTTGCCCCAAAACAATAAGAGGAGCAGGAGACTTAGAGATACTAAATCCAAGGCGATGAAACAAATTCAAATGGTTGACTTAAAAAGTCAATATGAAGGAATTAAAGAAGAAGTAAATCAATCGTTCCAAGAAGTGTTAGAAACTTCGGCATTTATCAATGGCCCACAAGTACACACTTTTCAAGCGAATTTAGAGCAGTATTTAGGAGTGAAGCACGTTATTCCTTGTGCAAATGGAACAGATGCATTGCAAATTGCAATGATGGGGCTAGGGTTACAGCCTGGTGATGAGGTGATTACTGCAGATTTTACTTTTGCTGCTACAGTTGAGGTAATTGCATTATTGCAACTAACACCCGTATTGGTTGACGTTTGTCCTGATAGTTTGAATATCTCTGTAGATGCAATTAAAAAAGCGATTACACCTAAAACAAAAGCGATTGTTCCAGTGCATTTATTTGGGCAAGTAGCTAATATGGAAGAAATCATGAATATTGCAGCGGAACACAATTTATTTGTGATTGAAGACAATGCACAAGGGATTGGAGCTAGCTATACGTTTTCTGATGGTAGAAAAGTGAAAACAGGTGGGATTGCACACGTTGGAGCAACGTCTTTCTTCCCTTCTAAAAACTTAGGTTGTTATGGAGATGGTGGTGCTATTTTTACAAATGACGACGCTTTAGCTCATATTATTCGCGGTATAGTAAACCACGGAATGTACGAGCGCTACCACCACGATGTAGTTGGAGTAAATTCGCGTTTAGACAGTTTACAAGCAGCGGTGTTGAATGCGAAATTACCGCGTTTAGACCAGTATAATACAGCAAGGAGAGCAGCAGCTACTCAGTATTCTGCAGCTTTGGCTAATCATCCAAACATCATTACACCAAAAGTAACAGGTGACCAAGACAGCCATGTGTTCCACCAATATACATTGCGTATTGTCAATGCAGATCGCAATGCTTTAATGGCGCACTTACAGTCAAAGGGAATTCCTTGTGCGATTTACTATCCAATTCCTTTACACAATCAAAAGGCTTACTTGGATCCACGTTACAAAGAAGAAGATTTCCCAGTTACGAATCAATTGGTGAAGGAAGTATTGTCTCTGCCAATGCATTCTGAGCTTGAGGAAGATCAAATTGCATTTATTACAGAGGAGATTAAAGCGTTTTTCGCCTAATCGTTTCAAAAGAAGTATAAAAAAAGCCTTGAGTGATCAAGGCTTTTTTGCGTTTATATTCTTTTGGTTGTTGTATTAATCAATAACGAACACAGGGCACAAGCGGCCAAGGATAAGGCTACAATGGGCATGGATCCGTTGTTTAAGGTATTCAGCAGTACCGAGGTTAAAAAGGTAAAGGCTAATTGAGACGCACCGAAAAGGGCAGAGGCAATTCCGGATTCTGCTTTAAATGGCGAAAGGGCCAATGTAGTAGATGTAGGGAAGAGCATTCCTAAGGGCAGTACAAAAAAGAAAAGGGGTACAAGCTGGTAATAAATCGATGCTTCTATCAAAATAAATCCAAGTAATAGAAGGGCAGCAATCAGCTGTATGCTCGTTCCTAAGGTGATGATTTGTTTAGGTTCTAGACGTTTTCTCAAAAAAGAAGAGGTAAGGAATGAGCCCAACATCAATCCGCAAGAATTCACCATAAAAACAAGGCTAAAAGCACTGCTGCTCAATCCCCCTACTTCCATTACTAAAACGGGTGAATTGGAAATATAGAGCATCAAGCAACTGAAGGCAATACTCCCAATAAGGGTATAGGTGATAAATGTTTTGTTTTCAAATAACTTGATATAGTTTTGGGCGATTGACTTAACTTCTAGCGTAGGTAGGCGATTCGAAAAGTCTTCTTTTAGGAAGGTAAACGTCATTGCAATACTGAATAGCGCAAATAACCCCATAGCGGTAAAAATATGCGGCCAATCGTAGTGTTCCAATACTGCATTTCCAAGGATGGGCGCAACAATAGGAGCAATGCCTCCTACGAGTGCCAAGATGCTGAATATTTTTAGGGTTTTGTCTTTGTCAAAACGCTTGTTTACAATAGAGCGTGCAATGACTAGTCCACCGCTACTTCCAAAGGCTTGTAAAAAGCGATACACCCACATCATTTTTATATCTGTGACATAAAGACAAGCAAAAGAGGTGAGGATAAAAATGCTTAGCGAAAGGATAATCGGTTTTTTCGCCCCATATTTATCCGAAATTGGCCCCCAAAAGAGTTGACCTACAGCCAAACCCCCTAAGAATGTTGACAAGGAAACTTGAACATAGCTAACCTCGGTTTGTAGATCGGCTGCTATTTTAGTAAAAGCAGGTAAATACATGTCAATGGCTAATGGTCCTAATGCTGTAAGACTCGCCAAGGTAAAAATTAATACCCACTCTTGAAGTGATAATTTCTCCACAATTTATAATGAAATAGAAAATCCTTGATGTTTTGGGATCAAGGATTTTTTGTATTGTTAATTGATTTTTTAGCTATTGAATGTTTCAGCGTCTTTGTCAATTTTCTTGATTAAGCCTGTTAACACTTTTCCAGGGCCTACTTCTGTAAAGCTAGTAGCTCCGTCAGCAATCATTTGTTGAATGGATTGCGTCCATTTTACAGGTGCAGTTAGCTGTACAATTAAGTTCTTTTTGATTACCTCAGGGTCATTTACAGCAGCTGCAGGTACATTTTGATATACGGGACAACTTGGTTGGTTAAATGTAGTTGCTTCAATTGCAGCAGCTAATTCAGCACGTGCAGGTTCCATCATTGGCGAGTGGAAACCACCACCAACAGGAAGTAATAGTGCTCTTTTTGCGCCGGCTTCTTTTAATTTTTCACAGGCTTGTTCTACTGCTCCTGTTTCACCAGAAATAACCAATTGACCAGGGCAGTTGTAATTCGCAGCAACCACTACGCCATCAATCTCCTTGCATACTTGTTCTACGATTGCATCATCTAAACCTAATACAGCAGCCATGGTAGAAGGAGTGATTTCACATGCTTTTTGCATTGCCAGGGCGCGTTGAGAAACTAAACGCAAGCCATCTTCAAAAGCTAAAGTCCCATTGGCAACTAAAGCAGAGAATTCGCCTAATGAATGTCCAGCAACCATCTCCGGCTTAAAGTTTTCGATTGTTTTAGCTAAAATCACCGAATGTAAAAATACAGCAGGCTGCGTAACTTTTGTTTCTTTTAATTGTTCTGCAGTTCCTTCAAACATAATGGCTGTAATATCGAAGCCAAGAATGTCATTTGCTTTGTCGAATAACTCTTTTGCAATCGGCGAGCTTTCGTATAAATCTTTACCCATTCCTGTGAATTGAGCACCTTGACCAGGGAAAACGTATGCTTTCATATGTATAGTATTAATATATAGGTTCGGGGGCAAAAATAAGGTATTTTTCTTAGTTAAACGAAAAGGAATAAAAAAAGCCACCTAAACATAGGTGGCTTTTGGTATGATTTATTGGATAATTCCAATGCGATTGTCTTTAATTTTTGCTTGATCTTTTAAAGCTTGTAATGCTTTACTCGAAGCACTTGCGCGAACTACGTTATCCGTTTTTGTTCTGTAGCTATTATAGTGATCTAATTCTGGTGCAGGATTAATTCTCGTTGTTTTTACCATGTAAACTCCTTTAATACCATCGATCAATTTTGAGTTTTGGTTTACAGGTGTTCCAAATGCAGTACCTACTACTAATGGTTCGTTTCCGATATTTGTAATTAATGGATTTTGTCTTGTTACATCCATGATTACTGCAACAGAAGCATTGGTTTGTTTTGATACTTCTTCAACGGTTGAAGCAGTCATTTTTTGTCTGATGATTACTGCTTTTTTCTCGTTCATTAAAATAGGTTCTACTATTTTTCTAGCCTCTTTAATCGGCAATAAACCAGTATCGTTTTTCGACGTTAATTTTGCAATGATGTATCCGTCAGGAATATCAAAACGCTTCACATCTCCGTCTTTAGAATCTTTGTTAAATGTCCATGAAACGATTTCGCTTCTAGATCCAACTGCTTGTAAGTACTCGTCAAAAGGACGAACAGTTACATCTTGTTGAACGATTGCATTTGCTTTTTCTGCTTCTGCCACAAAGTTAGCTGTGCTCGCTGCAGATTCAATTGCTGTTGCTTTTGCGAATGTTTCATCAGCAGTCGTTTCAGAAGCTTCTACTTTTCTAGCTAAAGTAGCAATTTGTACTCCTTCAGACTTTCCTAACACTTGAATCACGTGGAAACCATAATTTGTTTCTACAACACCTATTTTACCAGGGGCATTGTTGAAAATGAAATCTTCGAATGGTTTCACCATTTGACCTTTGGCAATATCTTCGTATTTACCTCCGTTCGCTTTTGATCCTGGATCTTCTGATTCAGCACTTGCTAATTCAGCAAAGTTAGCAGCAGTAGCTTTTTTCAAAATTTCGTCTGCTTTAGCTTTAGCTTCTTCTTTTGTTCTTGTTGCTGCACTTTGTGGTGCCCCAGCATAAGAAATCAAAATGTGAGCTGCGTTTACTCGAGCACCTGGTTTTTTACCTACGATACGAGAAATACAGTAGTGGTCATTAAATAAATAAGGACCGAATACTTCTCCTGCTTGAAGGTTGTATAGTTGTTCTTGGTACTCTAATGGTAGATCTTTTTTCGCGTAGTATACACTGTCAAATTTCACATCAGAATTCGCGTTAACGAAAGCAGCTAAGTCTTTAGTTGCTTTAAATCCTGGGATTGTATCGTTCTTTTTTGTTTCCGCATTGTACTGCACTGTAGGTAGTAAAAATGCTTCTACTTTTTCTTTGATCTCTTCTTTGTCTTTGTCTGACGGTTTGTTCTCGATGTAAGCGTAAGTCAATTCACGTGTAGGTTCAGATTTGAATCTATTTTCGTGTTTTTTCATGTAGCTAACGATTTCATCATCGCTTACTTTAGCTTCGTCATCGTTGATAGTGCTATAAGGAACCGTAACGTAATCAAAAGTTACTTTGCTGTTTTCTCCTTGGTATGAGTATTTCGCTTCTGTTTGAGTAGTGTAAATACCACCTTTAACCATAGCGTTATACATTTGTTGTAAACCAAATTTCTCTAGTTCAACTTCGTAATTTAACCAAGCTTGCCATTGCTCAGGACCGGCTTGTTTCATTGCCATCACCCAAGCGTTAAACTTAGCCATGTCAAATTGTCCCAATTGATTTTGGAACTCAGGACTATTAGCAAACATAGGGTTGGTTTTCACTACGTTTATTAATTGGTCTTTTCCAATTTGCAAACCTAATTTTTCGAATTCGGTTTGTAGCAGTATATTATTCACTTCGTTATTCCAAACCATTTGAAAGGCTTGATTTCTGCTCATTTGATTCCCTTGCTCTGCTTGGGAAACTTTTTGCTGAAAGACTTGCGTATTGATGTCCTCACCATTCACGCTTCCAATATTTCTCGAAGTATCAGCACCACCGCTTCTAACTACGTCTCCAATAACGAATGCTAATAACGCAATACCAATTACTGCAATTAACAGCGCCGACTTTTGTCTAATTTTTGATAAAACTGCCATGTTTTTTTATTATGTGTAATTTTTTTCAGAGAGCGAAAATACAATTATCTCTTTAATAATAAAAGGGGTAAACCCATTATTTTGAAGAAAGAATGCCTTTCTCAATGAATTTTACTGTTAAAAAATAAAATTTTTTACTTAAAGCTTGATTCTAGCTCGTAAAAATCAGTCTTTAGGTAAGGGAAAAAGATAAAATTATAAAAAATAATAGACAAGCGAATGCACAAAAAAAAATCGTCTAGCTATATATTGCTCGACGATTTCTTGATATTTTGTATTGAAAGTTATTTTTTCTTGTAGTGATCTACCATTCGCTTACTGTATTTTCTTCTGAAGAAAAACATGAAAATACACAAAGCGGCGGCGGCAAAACTCAACCAATAGGCTGAGAAAGGTTCATTTACTGCAATTTTTGTGATTGCGTCATATATGAATAGACCGGCAATGAATAGGTAAAGGAACGGTATAATTTGTAGTGCTTTCATAATCTAGTTTTCTTTTTTAATACTTTCTGCGTAGCTGTTTCTAGCTTTAATTACGTTGAGTTTTCCATCAAAATCAACGCCTACGCCTTGGGTAAAGTTTTCTTTGTCTGTCGACGCTTTATATTTTCCGTTGGTGTAAAACCAATCGCGCTTTTGATCGTAATACAGCTGATCTGACTCGAGCTTTTTATTGTCGTGGGTGGTAATAACCACATTGCCTTTTAAATCTACAAGCTCAGTTGTAGTATACTGAATAGCATAATCCGCTACAACTGTATTTTTATTGTTGGATTCGTCAAAGAACGTTAAGTGTATACCCTCAGGAAATTCAGTAAACTTGTATTTTACCGTGGAGTAATCGAGCATTTTTTTGCTCACTAGAATGGCTTTAACTCTTCCTGAATCTACAAATTGACCTTGCATATTCTCCGCGATTCCCGCAGGATAAAACGGTGCTTTGTTGTGTATTTTTTGAATATCTCTAAAATTGCTTTCACAAGACAACAAGCTAAGGACACAAAGTCCTAAAAGAATAAAAGGTGTTTTCTTAGTGAATAACATGCGCAAACGGGATTAGTCAAATTTACGTTTCATAAACCAGAAATCGTTCAAAGATAAACCAATCGATAAGTTGAAATAGTTTTCTTTGATCAATCCACTGCTTTTTGTTCCTCTGTTTCCGTATTCAAGCCCGATATTTACATTCGATAAGGTGCGTCCAAATAACGGGAATCCAGCTCCAACAGATACTGCATAGTCGTCTATACTTTGATTTTTTAACTCCAATCCCGTGTTTTCATAACGGAATCCTGCGCGATATACAACGCGATCGAAATAGCTTGTAAACGAGTTGTATTTCGGGATGTAGAACCCACCAATTGCATAGCGTTTAGTATCTTTAAAGCCAGAATAAGAAGATTGATTCCAACTATTGGCTAATTTGCTGTTTTCAACATAAGTAAATTGTCCTGAAACAAACCATTTTAAATTTTCACCAATACCAGCTCCAAGAGAGAATTCTTGGGGTTTCTTTAAGTTAGTGCTCCCGTTGAAAATTTCTCTTGCGTCAACAATTCCACCATTGGCATTTAAGATTCTTAAATTCGTCAGGTTGTCCGCAGTCAGTTTGGTCTCTGGGCTATACGTTACATTTGCTTGAAAATCATAGCCTTTCAATTTTCCTTTATATTGAACCGCTCCTCGGATTTCGTATCCTTTGTAGTCAATTCTTCGCATTTCGTTTGTGCGGTACGTCAAGGCAAAACCATCTCCAGCATCAATCATGGTTATTAAGTTCATGTGTTTGGTGTTACCAAAGAAATAGCTCGCTTGCACACCTACCTGAAAATTCTTGTTGATTTCATATCCAGCACCTAAGAAAACGCGGTTAATTCCACCTTCTCCTTCTAGTTGATTGTTGGTGATCTGGTTGAGTTCGTTGGTTTTTACACTTTCGATTTTATATCCAACATTTGAATACGGTTGCAATCCAAAAATTACGCTGTATTTCTTAGATAGGGGTAATCCTAAAGCAAAATAATCAAGAGATTGACGTTTGATATTGTCCGAACTTTGATCCGATTTGAAATTATAGAATTTTGAGGTACTTCCAACCGAAAAGGTCGTAGCCTTTAGTTGGCTAATAGCAGCAGGGTTCAGTAAGTTTAGGTGTAAACTATCTGAATAGACACTATTACCTCCCATAGCTTTATATTCATTTGTACCATTGTAACCTAAATCTCCAATTCCGTAAAACGAATAAGGAGACGCAGTTCCTTGCTGAGCGAAAGCTTGAGCGGATAAAATAAGGCTAAAGCTAAGAATGATTCTTTTTATCATTTTCAATTATGTATTGATATATATGGTTCAAACTTTCAGAAAGAAAGTTTGGATTAGCAAATATTATATTTTTTAATCTTTTTGCCAAAAAAACTGTATCACCTCCCGTTAAAATTATTGTTAAATCAGGATATTCTTTTTTATAACGGTCAATAATATTGTCAATTTCTGCAACAATTCCATTGATAACGCCAGATTGAATCGATTCGTGTGTATTTTGGCCAATGAAATACGAAATATCTTCCATTTCCAATAAAGGCAGTTTTGCGGTATAATCATTTAAGGCTTTATACCTCAGTTGCAATCCTGGAGAAATTGATCCACCGAGGTATTCATTGTTCGCATTGACAAAGTCGTACGTAATACAAGTACCTGCGTCTATAATCAATCGCGCTACCTGAGGGTATTGAATAGAGGCGCCAGCAGCAGCAACTAATCGATCCATGCCTAAGGTGTGAGGTGTTTTATATTTATTGATCAAAGGTAGGGGCGTACTAGGTGTAATTTGGGTTAATTCTGTGTTTTTTTTAAGCCAATCAAGCAAGGAAGTATCCAACTGTCCCACGCTAGCCAAGACAATTTTTGGCTTTTCGCTATTTTTTTTTAAAAAAAACAATAATTCTTTCTGAATGTTTTTCGTCGAAAGGTACTCGGTTTTTAAAAGGCTATCGTTTTCAAACATAGCGAGTTTGGTTCTTGTATTACCAATATCAAGGGTGTAGATCATGTTTACTTTGCTTTGTTGAACAAAGATAATTAAAGAAAAATTGACTTAGATGTTTTGTAAGAATAAAAAAGTATTATATATTTGCAACCGCTTAAGAGAACAAAAGTTCACTTACTAAAAGCCAATTGGTGCCTTAGCTCAGTTGGTAGAGCAAAGGACTGAAAATCCTTGTGTCCCTGGTTCGATTCCTGGAGGCACCACAAAATTAGCTTTTAGTATCTTAGTTTAAAACTGGTGCCTTAGCTCAGTTGGTAGAGCAAAGGACTGAAAATCCTTGTGTCCCTGGTTCGATTCCTGGAGGCACCACAAATTTTAAACTAAACAAGCACTGGGTGCCTTAGCTCAGTTGGTAGAGCAAAGGACTGAAAATCCTTGTGTCCCTGGTTCGATTCCTGGAGGCACCACACAAGTAAAAAACCGAAAACATTTGTTTTCGGTTTTTTTTTGTTTAAAATTTATTTAACCGTATACAAGATCTCCTATAAGTCATCCCATACCTATTTTAAGGACTTTAAAAAAATAATAATTTTTGCCAAATGCTATATTATTTCAACTATTTCTCTGTAGGGGCTTAGTTGTTGTGTTTTACTTCTAAAAAGGAGTTGTTTTTGAACAACAAACGAATAGAAGCGTAACCAATATGAAAGTAAACACACAAAAAAATCAAAGAAACAAAAGCGATCAGATCGATACAGTGTATCAGCATGATATCGAAGATGTTGTATCCCAGTTTGCAGCTTTGTCAATTCAAGATCAAGGGGAATCCAGCGCAGAACTATCTAGGGATGAATCAACTAATGCAACGGCTATTTTAGATCACTATCTGCCAGGGGTCAACCATCTTGTAGCGTTGACGATTGTTGTAGAGGGAGAGGTAATACGACAGTATAAGAAATTAGTGCTCAAACAACACATAAAAACGCATCATGAATTTGTCCTAGAACTTGCTGTTGATTCATTTAAGGATGAAACCTATGAAATGAAGCAGACTCAAAATTTGTTGGGCAAACGCATTTTAATTACAATTCATTATAAGCATATCCTGGATAAACCTGAGCGAGATTTTTATGGAGTTATTACAGACGTTTGTTTCCAGCAAGCATATGGGAGCCAAGGATATGTAGTATTAAAAGGAAATAGTCCTACTATTTTGTTAGATCGAGCTCCCAATATTCAAAGTTTTGGAGGTGATCAACCAGCTTCTCTTACCTCTATTGTAAGTGATCTATTAAGAGAAGGCTATGAAAATAACGGAAAATACAAGTCTGTTGTTCGGTCGAGTAAAAACTGTAAAATCTCTTATAGTTGTCAATACAATGAAACCCCTTATAATTATTTAGCACGCACAGCAGAAGCTTATGGAGAGCAGTTTTTTTACGATGGAGAACAGCTGTATTTCGGGGACTTGCCTGCGGGTGAAAAACCAATTAAACTGGTGTATGGGCGCGATGTTGAGAATATAGAAATTCGCATACAAGCCCGACACGTTACTCGTTTGTTATATGGGTATAACAGTGAAACAAATAAAAAATTAAGCGCTTCGAGCAATACTTCCTTGAAGCTAAAAGGGGCCTTGGCCCAAACGGCTTATCAAAAGTCAGAACGTATATTTACCACTCCTTCTTTGCAGTTAGTGCCAGTCGATGCCTCAACCGATCAAGAGGTACAACAGGCACAAAGGGGAGTCGTTGGGAGTGAGGGACTTGATGTGTTTGTTATATCAGGGGAAACAACGGTTCCTTTTCTATATCCAGGTTGTATTGTGATGCTCGATATGCTCGATGGAGTAACTAAGGAACTCAATCACTTCACCACATTGATGATTACAGCGATAGTTCATTCTGTTGACACATTAGGTCAATATCAGGGACGTTTTGAAGCAGTAGATGCACAAGCAGAGTTTATTCCGCGAATCGACTATACGTTGCCCTTAGCTGAACAGCAGATCGCTACAGTTGTAAGTCATGCAGATCCATTGCAAATGGGACGCGTACAAGTACAATTTGACTGGCAATATAGGGATCAACATACAACGTGGATCAGAGTGATGTCACCCGATGCAGGTCACAGCGATCAGGGCGGTAAGAATAGAGGTCTAGTAGCCATTCCCGAAGTGGGGGATCAAGTTATGGTGGGATTTGTGGGCAATCATCCTGATCGCCCTTTTGTATTAGGTGGATTGTTTCACGGAGAAGCTGCTGCAGGTGGCGGAAAAGATAACAACAATAGGAGCTTTAGTAGCAAAAGTGGCAATGCATTGAAATTTAACGATGCTGAGGGCAGTGTAACACTCCATGATAAAGGAACGGTAAATCAACTCTTTGATGGAGATGGAAATGCCGTTATACGAGCAGATAAAAATCATACCATTCATGCAGGTAATGCCCATATCCTATCTGTCGGGGCAACAGAAGAACAACCCCCTCAATCTGCGATTAAAGCCGATGCTGAAGGAAACATCCTCATTGAAGCAAGAACGAGTATTTCCCTTCAAGTTGGAAAAAATAGAATTTCCATCGACAAGGAGGGAGTAGTCACTGTGGCTGAATGTGGAAATATAGAAACCCTTGCAAAAAATGGAGGAATAAGTATCAAAAGTACCTCTGATAATGTAACGGTTGAAAGTGAAACAGCCGTATTATGTGTAAAAGGGGCAACGGAGACCAATTTAGGAGGCGGTTCTACTACGAATCTAACAGGAGGTGTTGTAAATACGAATGAGATATAAGGATGGAAGAGCATAAACCACATTTCAGTAGGCTGAATGAAACAAGTGAAATATTCACTTATCTCGTTCAGGGCAAATCTCAAACAAGAGTGGGAACAATCTTTATCGAAAATGAGTATTCTTCGACTGTTCATTATAAAGAGGTCGTTAGGAAAAACAAAAGGTTTGTAACTTACCAAGAAGAAGATTTCCAGCAGACTTGTACTGGACTTGTATTTCAACTTACTGCTAGATTAAATCGCATTCTTTCCAATTATGAGGTGAGATTGAACGAAAATTACGAAGTTGAAGAAATCGTTAACCATCCTGCTATTTTAGCTAAATGGAAGCTAGAAAAAAATGAACTCAAAGAGCAATTTAAGGTCATACCTGATAGTGAAGAGTTATTTGATCAGTATGAACAGGTTCTTCAAGAGGAAGAAAAACTCAGACAAATGTTGTTTTACACAGGATTCCCTCCACTTTTTTTTCCGCGTATTAAACACCTGTTAAACGCGATTGATGCGTCCAAAAAGTATGAGCGCAAGAAAGTGTTGGCAGAAAACTCATTAGGATTAGAGCTCCCCATAGTAGAGGAATTATGCATAGAGAAGATAAACCAAAAGCAATTTGTGGCTACAATAAAAGGAACATTGGATGTAGATGCAATTCCTGATGAAAAAGAGTTTTTGTTTATTTTCCAATCGCTCTGTGGAGAAGATAAAACGTTAACTGATTTACTCTTTAAATCTAAAGCATACTATGTGTTTGATGCATTTCGCTCCTATCAGACCGCTGCAATAAATGAGCACTTTGAGGTTAAAGGCATGTGCTTTAAGAAAGAGGAGTACTCATTTATCAAAAAAGGAAAACATGAGTGAAGAACATAAAAAGTACGTTCCTGAGGGAGTTTTCTTAGTCTGTGACAAAGGCGGTATGCCTTCTCAGTTAGTCGCCAATAAGCGCAATGTAAAAGTTTATGGATTAACTCAAGTAACAGCGCAAGACAATGTTTTTGGTAAAAATATACTTCCTTTTGGCAGTTGTACAACTTTACAAGGGCCATGCGCTTTTAGCCGTGTGCTTTGGTCTAAAGAAAAGAAAGGAAATTATTATATCAATGGAGAAAAGCCCCTATTAGAACATTCCGAAGCAAGTTGTTCAGTTGGAGGAGGGAGTATTAAGTTGTACTTCGATCAATACGATGCCGAAAAAGCAGGAAAGAAGAACCAGGAGCAATCCAGTGATTCAGCTGCGACATCCTCTGTTTTATTGGATGTTTTTTTAACAGGGAATCTAGCGACGATATGGAAGTTAACCTCAAGTGATTGTAGGACTGTGGAAGGAGCAAATTGTGGAGGTAAAAAAGGAATAGAAGGGGCCGCAAATTACCTAATGGAAGATATGTGGAAGACAGAAGTATGGAAATTCACCCAAGACAATCATCTAGTTGTTGGGGTGTCTTGCGCCTTATCAAGTGCTACGCCTGGAGTAGATACTTCCGATTTTTTCTTAGGTTGGCTGGATGTTAGCTGTAATGCTAACCTGACAAAGAATAAAGTTGCACTAGAAGCAGGGCTTGAACGTGCGGTTCATAAAACGATAGAAAACTACAAGCAAGAGTATTTAGAGACTGATGTCAAAACTGCGGTATTGGTAAATTACGCCGTTGTGGAAATTACAAGGGGACCCCAAGCAAGGGGAGAAGTGTCTCAAGCGTTCAAGCATTCGGCAGAAGCTTTGGTCGGTCAAGAAAGAATAGCGCAAGTATCGGCAAATGTTAGTAAATTTGTTAGAGCTGTTCGAGGGGGTATGCTGAGGGTAGTACGTGTTGGAGGAAAAGTAATTGCGTTTTTTTATCCATTGACGCAAGAGGTACTCGACGAAGCAATACGAGTTGTAAAAACTACGTCTGCCAACAATAGAGGACCCTGCTTGTCTGGTTTATATGACCCTGCTTCTAAAAAAACGTTTTATGGACTTAATTTTAAGAAAAACGCAACCGGTAAAGCGGACTATTATAAATGGATTGAAGCCCCATCTATTGAGGGTGGAGCGGATGATATCATTAAACAATTAGTTAAAGGGTATGACGAAAAAATAAAGCGGGGAGAAATTGTATTAAGTGAAGTGACGGATAGGAAGTATGCCGCACATTCAGAGCTCAGAGCTTTAGATCAGGCAATTAAAGCAAGACGAGAAGCTGGTATTCCCGTCGACCATAACGCTATAAAAGAGATGAGTCTAAGTAATAGGGATTTACAACCCAAAGTGATAGAAAGAAATAATACCCCTCCACTTAAAGCTAGATGTCAGAATTGTGAATATTTGACCAATGGCGTTCAACTTAATGGTCATAATTAAAAAAGGAAAACAGTGAATAAAAACAGCATGAGATTAGAAGATACTGACCGTTGTCTTTATGTAGAAGATGATGTAAATGGAGAATCGGTTTATTATTTAGATCCAGCCTTAACTCTGCCTTATACAGGAGTGATTTATACTACATATAGAGGAAAAATAGAAAGTGAAGCAGTTTATTTTCAAGGACTAAAGAACGGATTAGAATATGTGTATAATGAGGAGGGGGAAATAATACAAATTGATGAATGTAGAGGCAATGTACAGTTCGGAATTTCTAAAGAATTTGAAAACAATAGATTGAGCTCGATCTCTATTAATTATAATAATAGCTGGGTGAAAGTGCTGTATGTAGGGGAGAATTGTGAAATAATAGATACTCAAAAATACTACTATGATGTGACTAAAGGGGATGAAGTTCCTCAAGGAAATGCGTCTTTGACACGGATGCCCTATGAGTGTTTGCCTAGCTACATCCGATTATTGTTGGAATTATCAGATCAGGAGTTAGTTGATTACGAGTTTAAGGATGAGAATCCCTATTTAAGACCGCCATATACTATTTAGATAGAAGTATAATCACAGCTAAGAAAAATATGATCGCAGCAGTAGACGTGTATTATTGTGACACGAGAGCAAAAGTAGTAGCTGTATTGTTTGAATCTTTTCAATCAGAAACACCTACAGCAATCATAGAAAAGATGATGTCCCCTCAAAGAGCGTATGAAGCTGGGGCGTTTGATAAACGTGAATTGCCTTGTGTTCTAGCAGTACTTGATACGATTAAACAAGAGGATATTGAGGTTATCTTGATCGATGGATATGTCTATATAGATGAAGCTAAAACGGATGGTTTTAGGCAGTTATCTCTTTCAAGCTCTAGGTGAAAAAACTCCTGTAATAGGAATCGCAAAGTCTTACTTCTTTACGGCATCGAATCTTGTAAAAGAAGGGTACAGAGGCACAAGTAAAAAACCATTATATGTTACGGCAGTAGGTATTGATTTAGATGAAGCGCACCAAGCTATTCAGCAGATGTATGGTGAATATAGAATTCCCTATCTCTTAAAACTAGTGGATTCAGAAACGATGAAGGCCGAAGGCTAAAGCTTCCGTTTTTTTATTCTTATATGGACCATTGAGGTAGGAAATGCATCATGTTATAAGTGAAAAAGCATCTTTGTTGAAAGTGTAGGACCAAAGGAATAGGTATGGACATACAAATAAGTTAAGCATATTTAGCTGTTCCAATAGGCATACGAGGCTCAGTAGTACTATGAGTATAGTTCAAATGCTGTAGATATAGCAGAATAAGGCTCGGTTTAAAATAATTTTGAAAAACAACAGAAAAGCGAAAATTCATAAAAAGGAAAAGCGAAACATCAGTTTCGCTTTTCCTTTTTCTTATTTTGTTAAGGCTTCATATTTGTATTCTTCCGCTTTGATGTCAAATTCCAAATTAGCTATTTCTGTTTGGTATTTGTGCAATTTTGTTTTGATTTTTAATTCCTCAATAGGAGCAATTTTACCTAAAGCCATATCGCGATTATACGCATCGTTCTCTTTGTTGTATTTGATCGTGATTTTATTCAATTTAGCGGTTGCTTTTTGAATGTTTTTTTGCGTCTTAGCAATTTCCTTTTGCTTTTTAATTTCAGCCTTTCTCTCGCGTTCAATTTGCTTTTGCTCTTGTTTGAAAGCTTTGAGTTCAGCTGCACTCATTGTGGCCTCAGTAGTAGGTTTTTCTTCTACTTTGCTCTCCACTACTTGGTAAGCCGGAACTTCTGGTAAAACAGTTGTTTCAGTGTTTGTTTTCTCTGCTTCTTGTGCGTGAATGCTCGTTGAGCCAAGGAGTAATAATCCAGCGATAAAAAATGTTTTTTTCATTTTCTTCTTCTCTATTTTTGTTTTTATTGTTGTTCAAAGTAACTGCTACCATTCATTAATTCTATTAGCATCTAGCTTTAAAAAGATGAATAGCAATAAGGTAAAGGCAATTAAACTCGAACCTCCATAAGAAAAGAAGGGAAGTGGTACACCAATCGTAGGAAAGAGTCCTACGAGCATGGTGATGTTAAAGGCAAAGTGAATGAATAAAAAACTCACAACGCAATAACCATAGACTCTATTGAATCGTTTTTTCTGTTTTTCTGCTAAGTAAATCAAACGAAAAAATAAGCAAAGAAACAAGACGATAATTGTACTAGAGCCGACGAATCCCCATTCCTCTCCAACTGTTGTAAAAATATAATCGGTGTGTTGCTCAGGCACAAAGCCACCTTTGGTCTGAGTTCCTTGGAGGAAACCAGTGCCTTGCCATCCACCTGAACCAATGGCAATTTTCGATTGATTTAAATTATATCCTTCGGCTTGGAGGTCTACATTTTCGCCTAGTAATACGTTTATTCTATCCTTTTGATGGGGTTCAAGTACATTGTCATATACATAATCAACCGATAGAACAAAGCCGGACATTACGGTGGCTAAAATAAGATAAATAAAGGGGTTTCTATTGATGTTTTTGTTAAAATAGTAGTGTAGGAGTGTTAATAAAGCAATGGTTGTGATTATTAACGAGGGTTTTACTACTAAAGCCGCAATAAATAAAGCAATTGAAATAAAACCAGACCACAAATACCAAGAGGGAAGACCTTCTCTATATAGTACAAAAACGAGGGAAGCAAATAACATAGCACTTCCTGTGTCGTGTTTTAAGATGAGTAGGGTAGGTATTCCAATAATGATAAAGGCTGTTGCTTGTTCTTTGAACGTCTTTAGCGTTCCTTGGTGATCGGAAAAATACTTGGCCAAGAGTAGGGCAGTGGTGGTTTTTACAAACTCAGAAGGCTGTATTCCCAATCCCCCTATCTGATACCAGTTGGTTTGTCCCTTTACAGACTTACCAAAGACAAATAATCCCAAAATGGAGACTACCCCTAGGATGTAAAAGATCAAGGCGTATTTTTCGTAAAACTTAGTATCAATAGCAAGGATGACAATGATTAGGGGAATACACGTCAATATAAAGACTAGTTGTCGACCGTAAATTTGACTAAAATCAAAAATACTAGCCTCTTCACTGGGCAGTGAGGTAGAGTAAATATTTATCCACCCTGCAACAACAAGTAAAAGGTATAACAAAATCGTTATCCAATCGATGTGTTTTTGTACGCTTCCGCTTCTCATTATTTTTTCTGCTTATCGGCTAAATTGTATAATTGTAAAACTTTGTTGTATTCGCTTTCTAAACTTCCTTCTAACATTCGCTTTTCCAAATCGGGGCGAACAATTTCTGGGAGTAAATATTTTTGTATCATCAAGCTCGTAATAGGCGCGGCCCATCGTGCTCCCCAAACTCCATTTTCAATGAATACAGCCACGACAATTTGTGGATCATCAATTGGTGCAAAGGCAACGAATACGGAGTGGTCAGCTAACTGATATCGCTTTCCATTAATACGAGTAAAGTTCTCCACCGTCCCTGTTTTTCCTGCCATTTCCAATTGAGGAACCGCAACACTTCGGCCTGTTCCGATGTGGAATACTTGGTTCATCCCTTGGATAATGGGTTCAAAGTGCTTGGGATCAATAGTCGTTACTTGTTTAGTTACAAATTTTTTATCAATCTTGTGATCTTCAATATCCTTGATGATGTGAGGGGTGTAGTAATATCCGCGATTGGCTACGGCAGCTACCATATTGGCAAGCTGTATAGGCGTGGTAATTACTTCCCCTTGTCCTATGGAATTGGAAATCGTAGTTGTACTTTTCCATCCTTTGTTAGGATACCAACGATCGTAATAGTCAGAATTGGGAATGTGTCCTTTTCGTCCTTCTGGTAAATCATACCCCAAGAACTGACCCAGTCCAAAACTCTCCAAATGTTTACTCCAACGATCAATACCTTCTGCTGGCGTTTTGTATTTTTCAATGATCTTTTTATAGGTTTGTGCAAAGTAGGTATTGCAAGACAGGGCTAAGGCATGACGCAAACTCCAAGTCCCTGAATCGTGACACCCCATCCAAGCTCCACGTCCATAATAAAAGCCTCGGCTACAGCTAAATGCAGTGTGTTCATTGATTACACCTTCTTGTAAGCCAATGAGTCCCGTTAGGATTTTAAATGGTGAACCAGGGGAATACTCTCCTGACAATACGCGGTTGTACAGCGGTTTGGCTAAGGAGTCATTGTAAAGTTTGGTGTAATTTTTAGAGCGTTCTCTCCCTACTAATAAGCCCGGATCATACGAGGGTGCATTAATAAGCGCTAAGATTTCTCCCGTTTTGGGTTGAATGGCCACAATTCCTCCGCGCTTGTTATTCATTAAAAGCTCCCCATAGGCTTGTAATTCCTGATCGATGGTCAGGGTGATATCACTACCTTTGATGGATATTGTATCATAAATACCGTCCTTAAAGGAGCCAATTTCACGATTAAAACGATCGCGTTGAATGTATTTTACTCCTTTTGTTCCGCGTAGAATCTCTTCATATTGTTGTTCAACTCCTTGAATACCAATTAAATCTCCTGATCGGTAGTAAGGGTTTCTCTTGATGTTATCTTCGTTTACTTGTCGGATGTAACCAAATATATTTGCACCTGTGTTAACTTGATAGTCTCTTAACGAACGTTTTTGTACGTAAAATCCGTTGAAATGGCGGATTTTTTCTTGAAAAGCCGCATACTCTGACTTGCTTAATTGAGCTAGAAATACAGAGGGTAAGCGCGGGCTGTAAACCGTTGCTTTTTGCAGTTTTGTCTTGAAATCATCCAGGGATACATCCAATAGCTTGCACAACGCAAGGGTATCAATATCCTTTACCTCACGTGGAATAACCATAATGTCGTACGAGGGTTGATTCGCAACGAGTAATTTTTTATTTCGATCGAATATATAGCCTCTTTCAGGGTATTCATAGACGATTTTTAAAGCGTTGTTTTCCGATTTTTTGATATAGGTGTCATCTACGACCTGTAAATAGAACAGTCGAATAAGAATGGTTATAGTTACTGTAACTATGATAATAGGTAGTAATAACTTTCTCATCGCTTAGATGGTTTAATCAAGTACAAGATAAGAATACAGCTGAGCAAAGTCGATAGCGTCGTTAGCAACGTGCGCAATAAGATTTCTAAGATGAAATTAAATCGAAGAAATTCTAAGGCGAATAAAACGACATGGTGAATTACAACGGTAAAAATTAGGTAACCGAATACCTCCATCGAAGAAAATAGATCATGGGTTACTTTTTTTAGTACGTTGAGGTTGTGGTATTGGTAACTAATACCAAATGAAAATTTTAGGACCAAAGGCCTACTAAAAGCGAGTAGGAGAGAAGCGGCTGCATGTACGCCCCCAGAATTCTCAAACATGTCTATGGTAAGTCCCAATAGGAAACTCGATACATAGAACAAGGCTTTATTGCCATCTGTAGGATACAAGATGATAAAGAGAATGTAGGGAAAGGGATTTATAAAAGAAAATAAATCCAGGTTGTTAAATATTAATACTTGCGCTATTAATAAGATAACAAAGCGAGTTATATTTGAAATAGCACTATTCATTGCGCGTTGCTTCTTCTAGTTCGTTAATTTCTTCAAGGTCGTTATTTTTAATCACATATACATACCCTAAGTTTGTCATGTCATTAAAAAGTTTGACTTCAATAGTAAAGTAATTCGAGCTTTCTGTAGTATAAGCCTTTTCAATGGTACCAATGGGGATATTTTCTGGGAAGATATCTGAAATACCACCCGTAACGATTGTGTCTCCTTGAAAGAGTTCAGCTAAGCGGGGAATATCATTCAATTGAACGTATCCAGTGCTTTTACCGTCCCATTGTAGGGTTCCAAAATGATTGGAGCCTTTAATTTTGGCGTTAATTTTTGATTTGGCATTCAAAATACTTTGTACGGTAGAGTACTTTTTGGAAGATTTTTGAATAATTCCGACAATTCCGTTGCTATTGATTACTCCTAAATCTTTTGTAATACCTTCTCGTTCTCCTCCTTTGATTGTTAAATAGTTTTCTTTGGTATTGAATTCGTTTTTAATGACTTTGGCTACGATTACGTTGTAAATCTGTTCTTGTTGATCAGGAAGTGGTAATTCGATGGCCACGGAATCCAAAGCGATTGAACTATTAAAGGCTTGTTTTTTTAGTAGGGCATTTTCCAGAACTAAGGCGTCATTTTCTGTCTTTAGACGCATATATTCCTTCAAATCATTTACATTTTCATAGACGTAACCCGTCACACCATTTGCCGAACTAATAAAGGAACTCTTGTGAAAAGTATGGGTTCTCAGTACTAGGGCAAATGATATAACTAAAAGCAGCAAAAACAGTAGTTTCGTACTGTTTTTTATAAAGAAATTAATTATTTGCTGCATAGGTTAGTTTATTTTATCAATACACTTTTGTATTTGTCAATATTTTTGATTGCTAGACCTGTTCCTCGAACAACTGCACGAAGCGGATCCTCAGCAATGTATACTGGTAAATCTGTTTTTTGTGAGATGCGTTTGTCTAAACCGCGCAACATTGAACCTCCACCTGCAAGGTAAATTCCGGTGTTGTAAATATCTGCCGCTAATTCCGGAGGCGTTTGTGATAGGGTTTCCATTACGGCATCTTCGATACGTTGTATTGATTTATCTAATGCTTTTGCGATTTCACGGTATGAAACAGTCACTTGTTTTGGTTTCCCTGTTAACAAGTCACGTCCTTGTACGAGCATATCTTCAGGGGCTGTTTCCAAATCCTCTGTTGCAGCACCAGTTTGAATCTTGATTTTTTCTGCTGTACTCTCTCCAACAAACAAGTTGTGTTGTGTACGCATATAGTAAATGATGTCGTTAGTAAAAACGTCACCAGCAATTTTTACAGACTTATCACACACAATACCACCAAGAGCAATCACAGCAATTTCTGTTGTTCCTCCTCCGATATCAACAATCATGTTCCCTTTTGGCTGCATGATGTCTACACCAATACCAATAGCCGCAGACATTGGTTCGTGTATTAAATAAACCTCTTTACCATTCACTCGCTCACAAGATTCTTTTACCGCACGCATTTCTACTTCAGTAATTCCTGAAGGAATACATACAACCATGCGCAATGCAGGGGTAAACATTTTCTTTCTCAAGGCTGGAATGCTTTTGATAAAGAGGCTTATCATTTTTTCTGATGCGTCAAAATCTGCAATAACTCCGTCTTTTAAAGGGCGTATCGTTTTGATGTTACCATGAGTTTTCCCCTGCATCAAACTCGCTTCTTTACCAACGGCTATTATTTTTCCCGTTGTCCTATCTCTAGCAACGATTGATGGATTGTCAACGACAACTTTGCCATCGTGAATGATAAGGGTATTCGCAGTTCCTAAGTCAATTGCGATATCTTCCGTCATGAAATCAAAAAATCCCATAGATATAAAAGGCTTTTAGAGTTAATATTTATGTTGTTTTACAAAATTAGTAAATTAATGTTTAAAATGACGAGTTCCAGTGAAAACCATTGCGATTTTATTTTCATCGCAATACGCAATACTCAAATCGTCTTTTATTGAACCACCTGGTTGGATAACCGCTGTAATTCCTGCTTTATCTGCAATTTCCACACAATCAGGGAAAGGGAAGAAAGCATCACTCGCCATCACTGCGCCTTGTAAGCTGAAATCAAATGAATTAGCTTTCTCAATCGCTTGACGTAATGCATCTACTCTTGATGTTTGTCCCGTTCCAGATGCGCATAACTGCCCGTCTTTAACTAGAACAATCGTATTTGATTTAGTGTGTTTACAGATTTTTGAAGCAAATAGTAAATCCTCTACTTCTTTCGTTGAAGGCGTTAGTTTTGTAACGGTTGTCAGGTGATCTTTATTGTCAGTCACTGAATCTTTATCTTGTACTAAGATACCGTTTAAACAAGTACGCACTTGTTTTGCAGGTAATTCAATCTCGTTTAAGATCAAGATAATTCTGTTTTTCTTTTCTTTTAGAATTTCAACTGCCGCTGCGTCATATGCTGGTGCAATGACTACTTCGCAGAACAATTGGTTGATTTCTTTTGCCGTTTCAACGTCAATTAAACCGTTTGCAATTAAAACACCACCAAAAGCCGAAGTAGGATCGCCAGCTAAGGCATCTACATAAGCTGCTTTCATCGTGCTTCGCTGTGCAACACCACAAGCGTTGTTGTGTTTTAAGATCGCAAATGTAGGTTGCTCTCCTTTGAACTCATTCATCAAGTTTACTGCCGCATCAACATCTAATAAGTTGTTGTATGACAATTCTTTTCCGTTTAATTTCTCAAATAATTGATCGAAATTTCCAAAGAAATGCCCTTTTTGGTGTGGGTTCTCTCCATAACGTAACTCGATTCCATTAGCATGGCTGATCTTTAAGGTGTCATCTGCTTCGTTGAAGTAGTTGAAAATCGCTCCGTCATAGTGTGAAGAAACGTGGAATGCTTTTGTTGCTAATAAACGTCTTTGCGCTAATGTTGTTGATCCGTTGTTTTCAATTAACATCTGTAAGAATAAATCGTACTCGTTTACCGAAGGTACAATAACAGTGTCTTTGAAGTTTTTCGCTGCTGCGCGGATTAATGAAATTCCACCAATATCAATTTTTTCAATGATATCCGCTTCATTTGCACCGGATGCAACTGTATTTTCGAAAGGATATAGGTCCACAATAACCAAATCAATTTGAGGAATATCAAATTCTTGCATTTGTTGAACATCTCCTTCGTGGTCTTGTCTGTTTAAGATTCCTCCAAAAATTTTTGGGTGCAAGGTTTTAACTCTTCCACCTAAGATTGAAGGATATGAAGTAATGTCTTCTACTGCTACTACTGGAATCCCTAAATTCTTGATGAATGTTTCTGTACCCCCTGTAGAGTAAATAGTTACTTCGTTTTTGTGTAATTCGCGTACAATTGGTTCTAATCCATCTTTGCTGAAAACAGATAGTAAGACCGATTGAATCTTTTTAGTTGTGTTCATTGTGTGTTATTAATTAAAGGGCAAAAATAACTAATGTCTAGGTATTTATAAAGTTAATACAGAAGTTTTTATTTTAATTTTAAGATGAGTAAATTGTCTTGTTTTTTCAGAATAAAAATAACACTAAGTGTAACTTTTTAAATCTTCGACTACTAATAGGTTTGACGTTGAATTTGTTGCTATGATCGTATATTTTAGGCTTTTATATAGTAGTTTTCAATTCGCTTTTAACGCATTGAGAACAAATAAACTAAGAACCCTGCTTTCTCTTTTGGGAGTTACTGTAGGGATTTTTTCCATTATCGCCGTTTTAGCAGCTGTCGATTCAATGGATCGCACTATAAAATCGGAGTTAAGTGGCTTTGATCGCAATATGATTTATGTGTTCAATCACTCCTTTGGACCTTCTGAGATTCCGCGTTGGAAAGTGGATCAGTTCCCCAATGTTACCTATGAAGAATACGACTACTTAAAAAGAAATTTAAGAGGATTAGAGTATGCTTCGTTTAATTTTTTCGTTGGAAATGAAAATATGAAAGCGGAGCATAATTATGTCAATGGCATAATTATTCGGCCGTGTAGTTCTGATATGCAATACCTCGACAACGTTAAAATGGCAAGTGGGCGTTTTTTCAATGAATCGGAATCAGTGAATGGCAATGCTGTGATTGTTATTGGGCATGAAATTGCCCAAACGCTTTTTCCAGGTCAAGAGGCGTTGGGGAAAAATGTTCGTTTGTACGGACGTAAATTCGTGGTTATCGGTGTGTTGGAGAAACAAGGCGCTATTTCTATCGGAGGGGGACAGGATGAAACGGCCTATTTGCCAGTAAACCTATTTAGGCAAATGTTTGGCGATAATATCAAGGCTTACACCCCTGTTATTATTGTAAAACCAACTAAATCGGTAGATATCAAGCAATTTAGTGATGATATTACCCTGCGCTTACGCACTTTTAGAGGGTTAAAACCTGGAGAAGATTCGAATTTCTTCGTCAATGAATTTGGTGGATTAATGGAATTTATGGATAATATAATCGGTCAAATGAATCTAGTGGGCTGGATTATCAGTACTTTTTCCCTACTAGTCGGTGGATTTGGAATCGCCAATATTATGTTTGTTTCAGTGAAGGAGCGCACGCATTTAATTGGTATTCAAAAGGCGATTGGCGCCAAACGACGTATTATTTTACTGCAATTTTTGTTTGAATCGATTATATTGGCACTTATCGGAGGAGTAGTTGGTATTCTTTTGGTTTGGCTCATTGCCTTAGGGGTTAGTTCCTTGCTTGATTTTCAATTCGTATTGAGCTTTTTTAATATCGCAATCGGTTTGGTCTTGTCGATGATTATCGGATTGATCTCAGGTTATCTACCTGCGCGATCTGCAGCTAAATTAGATCCAGTGGAGGCGATTCGATCGGGTATGTGATTTTAGAGGGTGTAAGTAGGTAGATGAGTAAGTGGTAGTAAGAATAGTAATAGATAAAAAAAAGTCTTCCCGAAGGAAGACTTTTTTTTATGATTAGTGTCTCAATGGACGATTTAAAATCAAATCGAGATATAGATTTACGTTTTTCTTTAATTCTTTACGGTGTGTAATGAAGTCCAAGAATCCGTGCTCTAATAAAAATTCAGAGGTTTGGAACCCTTCAGGTAAATCTTTTCCTGTTGTATCTTTTACGATTCGCGGTCCAGCGAAGCCGATTAAAGCTCCTGGTTCAGCGATATTGATATCACCTAACATAGCGAATGAAGCCGAAATACCTCCTGTCGTTGGATCCGTACAAAGTGAGATGTAAGGAATCTTAGCATCACTTAGCTGTGTCAACTTCGCAGAAGTTTTAGCCATTTGCATTAATGAAAAACCAGCTTCCATCATACGTGCTCCTCCTGATTTAGAAATCATTAGAAAAGGAATGTTGTGCTTTAAAGAATAGTCAATTCCCCTAGCGATTTTTTCACCTACTACTGACCCCATCGAACCACCAATGAAAGCAAAATCCATGGCTGCAACAACTAGTTTTTCTCCTTTTGAATTACCAACAGCTACACGCACAGCATCGTTCAGTTGCGTTTTTGAAGTAGCTTCTTTTAAGCGATCTACGTATTTTTTTGTATCCTCAAATTTCAACATGTCTTTTGAAGATAAGCTTTTTGCTATTTCTTTGTAATCGCCATTATCAAAAAGAATTTCAAAATACTCTTTACTGCCAATTCGAACGTGGTAACCATCTTCTGGACTTACCCAAAGATTTTTTTCTAATTCTTCAGAGTCAATTATTTTACCCGTTGGTGATTTATACCATAATCCTTTAGGTATATCCTTTTTATCCTCCGTTGGTGTTTGAATTCCTTTTTCTTTTCTTTTAAACCAAGCCATAAATGTCTGTTTTGTTTATACTATGTTCATAGGTTTCGCAGGAAACTACAACGTGTTTACATTGTTTAAGTCTTTAAATGCCTCTTCTAAACGAGTATTGAAAGTTACTTCTCCTTGTCTTACCCATCCACGAGGATCGTAGTACTTTTTATTCGGTACATCGGCTCCTTCTGGGTTACCTATTTGTGTTTTTAAATAATCAATTTTGGAAGTCATATAATCTCTAATTCCTTCTGTGTAAGCAAATTGAAGATCAGTGTCGATATTCATTTTAATTACACCATAGGAAATAGCTTCTCTAATTTCTTCTAAGGATGAACCCGAACCACCGTGGAAAACAAAATCAACAGGATTGTGTCCTAAGTTAAATTTTTTAGCCACGTAGTCTTGTGAGTTTTTTAAGATGATTGGCGTAAGCTTTACATTCCCTGGTTTGTACACACCGTGAACGTTTCCAAAAGCTGCTGCAATAGTAAAACGAGGGCTGATTTTGCTTAGTTCTTCGTAAGCATAAGCCACCTCGTCTGGTTGTGTGTAAAGTTTTGAAGAATCAACACCTGTATTGTCTACTCCATCTTCTTCTCCTCCTGTGATTCCCAATTCAATTTCTAATGTCATACCCATCTTGTCCATGCGTTCAAGGTATTTTTTAGAAATTTCAATATTTTCTTTTATTGGTTCTTCTGATAAATCGATCATATGTGAACTGAATAACGGCTTTCCGTATTTAGCCATATGTTCTTCACTGGCATCTAGTAAGCCATCAATCCAAGGCAATAGTTTTTTAGCACAGTGATCCGTATGTAAAATCACAGACACGCCATAGGCTTCCGCTAAGGTATGTACGTGTTTTGCTCCTGCAATAGCTCCTGCGATAGCAGATTTTTGATTTTCATTTGACAAACCTTTTCCTGCCATGAAAGAAGCACCACCATTCGAAAATTGAATAATAACTGGTGCATTGAGTTTTGCTGCTGTTTCCAATACTCCGTTAATAGTACTAGAACTAGTCACGTTAACAGCGGGTAAAGCAAAACCTTTTTCTTTTGCATAGTTGAATATTTCTTGCACTTGGTCGCCAAATGCTACTCCAGGTTTAATATTGTGTGCCATAGTCGTGTTGTTTAATTTATTGGACAAAAATACTAATTATTATTTGATTAGAATGGATAATTAATACCAACATTCCAGACAGCCTCTTTCAGACTAAATTCTCCAAACCATTTGCGTTTGGTATAAATCGAAGGATCATAGGTTTTGAATCCTGCATCCAATCGGAATACAAAGAAACTAAAGTCGTACCGAATTCCCAAACCTGAGCTCACAGCCATGTCCTTTAAGGAACTTAGACCGTTAAAAGTATAATTTTTATCTTCCACATTATCAAAGACATTCCAAATGTTTCCTGCATCTACAAAAAAGGCAGCATTCCATTTTCCACTGATGTTAAAACGGTATTCTGTGCTGAAGAAGAGCTTCATATTTGCCTCGTTAAAGTCGTTGATTCCCCCACTTTTTCCTGGCCCAAGGCGATAGGACTGCCAACCGCGATTGTCGTTGGATCCTCCTGAAAAATAACTGCGGGAGAACGGAATGGAATTCGCATTGCCATAAGGCACGGCAAGACCTCCAAATAATCGAATTGCCAATACTTGTTGACGACCTAAATCCCAGTATTTGATGTAGTCTAACTCTGTTTTGAGGTACTGTGAATACTCAACGTCAAAGAGCGTTTTCTTTCCTGTGTTTCCCTCTTTGTTGCTTACGCCATTCATAAAGAGGTTGAGTAATCCACCAGCTGCCTCAACTTTGGCGCGTACCATATAGAAACTGTGATCGTTGATCCCCGTACGCGTCGAAGAATTAAAAGTGATGTTTGAGGCTAAGATCAGGTTGTTTTCAGACAGCCTAACTTTTCGCTCTTCAATACTGCGGATTTCACTGTAATCATCTGGTAGAATCCCCATCGGATTTTCCGGAGATAAGGCGTCTTTTATGAATTGATTAGCCCCTTCTCCTTGTATGGATAAATTGTCGTTTTCATCTTTATAATCCGCTGGTACATCGTATGCTTTGGAAATGCTATTTAAGGTGTTATAGGACGATTTGTAAACACTAAAATAATTGTTTGGGTTCGTGTTTCTAACATATTGAATATTAGCTACGTCTACACTAAATGAATTGGTGCGCGACGGATACCAGCTGTAGTTGATAATTCCTGTAAAATTGTCTTTGTCTAATCCAATATTTCGCTGTCTAGCAAAACCAAAACTCATTGCAGTTGTGGGTAACATCGTTTTCGGGATGATTTTATTCGAAGCAAAAGGGAATAAGAAACGAGGGAAGGTCAATTTAACATCAGCTCCATACTCCGTTACATTGAAAAAAACATCATTGGGATTGCTCATCTGACGAGAAGATCCAATGGTTCCCCTTAAACCAAATTCTAAGATCTCCGCTCCTCTAAAGACGTTTCTATACAGCAACCCCATACTTCCTCCAATACCAAAATCTTGAATATTAGAGTGGGTGACATCGAAGGATGGATTAAAAGTC
The DNA here is from genome assembly GCF_014145665.1 of Myroides sp. NP-2. Lineage (GTDB taxonomy): Bacteria > Bacteroidota > Bacteroidia > Flavobacteriales > Flavobacteriaceae > Flavobacterium. Next base: position 373,594 of record NZ_JACHTD010000001.1, read on the forward strand.
ATCTTCTTTCGAGATGTCAGGTAGATATTGCTAATTAGGGTATTGCCTTCTGGATCTGTTGGATCTTCTACATACTCAATAACTGGGTAGTTGAAGATGCGTAAATTACTAATGGAACGAGAGGTTAAGATACGTCTCGAATCACTAAAAGTACTTTGAGGTGTGATAAAGATGGCGTCAGTAAGCGCTTTGGGTTTGTATTGTAATTTCGTTGAACTGTAAATAGAAAAACCATTGTATTGCAAACTGTCCAATACATAGGCTTTGTTCTTAGAAACGTTGTCTGTAAAAATATTTACCTTGCTGATTTGATATATTTTAAAGGGAACTTGGGCAAGGGTGTCTCCTGATTTTACCGTTTGTTGGTCAACAATAAGCACGACATTCGCTTTGTTTTTGCTGTCTAAAATCGTGTCTACCTCATAGCGGATATTGATCTCTTGGAAGTGGTAGGCCCCGTTATTCCTAAAAATAGAGGTCAAGCGTTTGCGCTCTTCTTCAAAGTTAGTGACATCAAATACCGTATTGGTTTTGAGTGTGCTCTTTATTTTATTTTTTTCGTATAAGTCTTTTAGGGCAGGCGTAGAAATGTGATCCGTAATACTGTCAATGTAGTAAGGGGTACCCGTGGTAATATAGTAGGCATTCGTTATTTTCTGATTTGCGCTACGGTTGGTTTTGTTGCTTACTTTGGTGTCAAAATACCCTTTGTTGAAGTAGTAGTTCTTTAAACGCGCCAGTGATTTGCTCGTTTTGAGGCTGTCGTAAAGTACGGGTGGTTCACCTGTTTTGATTAAAAAATTGTTGAAACCCGAAATTATAAAAGACTCTCCTAAGCGGTTAACTTGCTTGCGTGAAAGTAATCCTTCCAAGGCTTTGTCCGTTTTAGGGTGTTTGTCTAACCAAGCGTGGTAGTTGGAATCTGCATCTTGTCGTGCTAAGTTGTATAGATTTAAGCGCAAACGAGTTCCTATCACAGGAAATTTACTATTTGGTTGCTGGTAGAGCTGATTGTGAATTTCTTCTTTTGAGGTTTTCTTATCGTTGACTACAATGGTGTTTTCCATTAATAGATCGCGGTCCTCTGGCACATTCTTCGTCAATGAACACGAAAAAAAATATGCAGAGAGTATAAGAATAAATACTATTTTTGATAAAAATTTGCCCAACTTAATTACATCGATATATACAGATCAAAAATACATTTTTTTATGGTTACCAAAAACCAAATTAAACGAATAAAAAGCCTTCATCAAAAAAAATATAGAAAAGAACACCAATTGTTTATCGCAGAAGGGGTTAAAGTTATTGAAGAACTCTTGCAATCATCTTTTGTCTTAGAGCATTTATACGTGACAAAAGACATGGGGTTTGAAGTAGCTGATAATCAGGTAACCCTTGTGTCTACAGAGGATTTGAAGAAGATGAGTGCCCTAACTACAACGCCAAATTGCCTTGCGGTTTTCCATTGTTTGGAAAGTGAAGCGATTGATTTTTCGGATTGGGTTGTCGCTTTGGATGATATTCGTGATCCTGGTAATTTGGGCACGATTATTCGCTTGTGTGATTGGTTTGGAATTCGTCAATTGCTGTGTTCTCCAGAAACGGTAGACGTTTATAATCCCAAAGTAATTCAGGCAACCATGGGATCCGTTTCTCGTGTGAACATCGTTTATACCGAACTTTCTGACTTGCTTTCTACTCAAGCAGTACCTGTATATGGAACTTTTTTGGGTGGAGAAAATATCTATGAAATGAAGGCGGTACAGCCCGGAGTAATTGTCATGGGTAATGAGGCCAATGGAATTTCATCTACCATTGAACAATTAGTTACGAGAAAAATAACCATACCGCGTTTCGGAGATTTACAACAAACGGAAAGTTTAAATGTTGCTATGGCAACCGCTATTGTGTTAAGTGAATTTAGACGTACGGTTTTTAATGCACTGTAAAGTTTAAGAATATACCTTTTGTTTTCATCGAGCTCACATGCCCCGTCCAAGGACTGTCTGGATTGCGATCGCGAATTAACTCGTCACCTAATCCAAATACACCGCGAATAGAAGGACTGAATTTAAAGTACTCGAAATAAATATCAATACCTACACCCAATTCATAATTGGTGGTCCACTGTTTCATGCGCCACACACCTTCGTAATTATCGTCGTCAGATTTGTGATTGCTACTCAGGTTTAAGTCAGCTGAAAACCCGCCCAATACATAGGGACGAATATTTCCTGTGCGCAAAGCCGAAAATTTTAATAACAAAGGGAAGTGAATCAGGGTTGTGCTAATTGATTTTGAACTGGAGTTGAGCAATTCCTGAACTGATGGAAGAGTCTCTATCGGTTTATTGGCGTAATAATCCATAATAAGTGCGCTAGGAAACTTCAAGTCTCGTTTTGAGTACACCAATCCTGGCTCGAAACGCAAGTCTAAGTATTCGGTAATGCGCAAGTTTCCAACAAGCCCCACGTTAAATCCCATGCTACTGCTAACTTGGATTTCGGTATGATCGGTGCCATACTCTTGACTTAAGTGGCGTATTTTATCGTAATACTGTTTATCGTAAGAATAATTGAAATTCAGGAAATTCGAACCAATGTAGTATCCATAGTGGACGCGTTGTTTGTCCCAATCAGCTTTGTTGCGAATGGGGTTTTTTCCAAAGATCCACTGTGCAGATACATTTGCAGAGGTGAATAAAATGATAAGTAAAATAAACAGTTTTCTCATAGCTACTTTGAAGCAGAATAAATAGTTGCAATACCCATCGTTTGCGGACGGTGTTTCACAGTCTTAAACCCAACTTTCACTAAAATATTGTTCAACTCTTGTCCAAAAGGAAAATTTTTGGCTGAATCGGATAAATATTTATAAGCATCTTGATCTTTTGAAAACATTTTTCCCATAATTGGCATGATGTTTTTTGTGTAAAAGAAGTACCCTTGCTTAAACGGAAATTTAGTCGGAACTGAGGTTTCTAAGATAATAAAAATTCCATTAGGTTTTAATACTCTTAAAATTTCTGTTAAACCTTTTTCTAAATTTTCAAAATTTCGTATTCCAAAGCCAACGGTAATTGCATCAAAGGAGTTGTCGTCAAAGGGTAAGTTTTCAGAATCACCTTGAATCATGTTAATGCGATTAGAGAGGTTAAGGGCTTCAATTTTCTTTCTTCCCACCTCTAACATTCCTGCAGATAGGTCTAATCCCGTGATTTGTTGCGCGTTTGTTTTCGACAGTAGAATTGCCATGTCACCTGTTCCAGTGGCAATGTCCAAAATGGTAGTTGGATTGGTTTCCGCAACCAGTTTTAAAACTTTTCTTCTCCAGCCTTGATCCGTCCCTAATGAGATCATTCGATTCAAATTGTCATAATTGCCAGAAATTGTATCAAACATTTGCTCAACTTGTTGTTTTTTTCCTAGCTGAGAATCTTTATAGGGCGTAACATTTTTACTCATTGTGAATATTTTTAGGCAAATATAAATAAACTCTAGTAAAAAGTAGGTTTCTAGGACGGAATAAAGCGTGGAGACAAAAAAAGGGAATATCCATTCGATATTCCCTTGTATTATTAAAATTGGATGTACATATGATAGTATTCACCTCCGACAAAATCAAGTTGTTTGCCTTGTACAAAGCCCAATCTTGAGTAGAGTTTCATTGCATTTGGATTTTCTAAATCTACAATCAATCCGATTTGTTTGTGTTGTTGCTCTCGCGCAAAATCAGCTGCCGCTTTCAACAGATGACTACCAATGCCTTTTCCTTGTGCTAAAGGAGAAACGGCTACCGTATCGAGATAGTATTCGCCTCCTTCTGTTTCTGGTTCAGGAATCATCTGGTTGTTGTATTTCGTTCGCATCAATTCGAGTACGGGCTCTCTTAGTTTGAGAAAGTCATCTCCGTTATATCCAGTAATGGATCCTACCACATTGTCTTCTTCATCCACTGCAACAAAGGTGTTTTGATAGCTGTATAGGTTATTAGGCTGTTTGAATAGGGTTGTAATAAAGGTAATGGCTTCTTCAATATCTTCTTGTTGAATGAAGCTGAATACGATGTCTTCCATCGCTTGTAGCATTAATTCAGGTACAACATCAAAATCTTCTTGCTGAGCCGGTCTAATGATATACTGCATAACTTTTCTTTTTTGTTTGCTGCAAAGGTAGGAAAGAGTTTGGAGCTCTTCAACAACTTTATTTTTCTTTTAAAAGTCTTTGCCAAACAGGACTTGCATTCTTTATCTTCAATCGCTCTGGGTCAAAAACGGGATTGCGACCTTGTTTGTGTTGTGCGATATAATCATGTAGGGCGACGATAGTAGGTTTGTGGAGGAAGAGGATTACGATAAAGTTGATCCAAGCCATGAGCCCAACGCCTATATCTCCAATGGCCCATGCGACAGAAGATTCGTTGATAGAAGCATAAAACACAGTGGCTAACAACACGAGGCGCATCAACCAACGCAAGATTTTTTTAGGTTCGTCTGTCAAATAATTAAAGTTAGATTCCGCAATAAACACATAGGCCATAATGGTGGTAAAGGCAAAGAAAGTTAAGGCTAAGGCGATAAATTGGCTGGCGATCATTGGAAAGTGAACAGCAATAGCTTTGACCGTATAGGCTGAACCAACGTCAACGCCAGGTACGTTTTCTACAATATAGTTTCCTGCTTGATCAAACACATTGTATTGGTGGGTAAACAAAATCATCAACGCAGTAGCAGTACAGACAAAAAGCGTGTCAACATAAACGGAAAAAGCTTGAACTAACCCTTGTTTTACAGGGTGAGAAGATTCAGATGCGGCAGCGGCATGAGGAGCTGTTCCTTGTCCTGCCTCATTGGAGTAGATTCCTCGTTTAACACCCCAAGCAACAGCAGCACCAAAAATACCGCTGAAGGTCGCTTCTAAATTAAAAGCAGAACGGAAGATTAAGGCAAATATGGATGGAATTTCTTTGACATTAATCGCGATGATGATTACTGCCATAATAATGTAAATCAGTGCCATAAAAGGCACGACTATTTGGGCAATATTACCGATTTTTTTGGCTCCTCCAAAAACGGTCAAACTCAAAACCACACAAATACCAAGGCCTGTTATCCATTGGGGAACATTAAAAGCATCCTTGATGCTAATTGAAATGCTGTTTCCTTGGATACTTGGTAGGAATAATGTACAGCTGATGATGGTAAGAACAGCAAAGGCGATGGCTAGTTTTTTGTTGTTTAGCCCTTTTTCGATGTAAAAGGCTGGACCACCGCAATATTGTCCATTTTTTTCTGTCTTGTATATTTGGGCAAGGGTTGATTCAACAAAAGCCGAAGCACTCCCTAAAAATGCAATAGTCCACATCCAAAATATGGCACCAGGACCACCATAGGCAATAGCTGTGGCAACACCTACTATATTTCCTACTCCTACGCGTCCCGCAATGGCTATGCTAAAAGCTTGAAAGGGACTTACCCCTTTTTCTGAAGAACCTTCTGTAAATAGTAGCTTAACCATTTGCTTGAGGTAACGCACTTGGATAAAACGCGTTTTAATAGTAAAGAATAATCCAGTTGCTAAACATAAGATGACGAAAACATCCGACCAGATTACATTGTTGATCGCTTTTATTGCTTGTTCCATGTGATTTATTTTGAACTGAAAATAGTAATTATAAATCAATTAACGTTATTTATTTGTTAATATTGTATGTAAAAGCAGTTTGATATTTGTATAGTTTACTTTTTTGTTGCGTATTCCTTGTAAAAAAATCGATTTTACTGTCTGGTTGTTGTGTAATAAGTAATTTGTCCTTAGGTTTTGCTTTGGCTTGTTGTGCTGAACAGGAGTAAATAAGGGTACGTAGAACTAAGCAAGATAAATAGAAATAAAAAGAGGCTGCCAAATAAGCCTAACAAAATAGAACCCACTTAAGTTTAGGTGGTTTTTTTGTGCTGTACAAGTTTAGTATCCTTAGTTTAGGGCGGAACCTATACAATACAAAAGAGGGTGACCTTTTGGGACACCCTCTTTTTCTATATTAAATTGCAGCTTGTTTATTAGTAGCGGATGCTGAATAAACCTTCTGCTTTGTTTTCTAATTTGTCAAAGCGATCTTTACATTCTTTGATCATTTGGATGGCAGCTGCTTTATCTCCAAAACCGTTTGTAGTCACTTGTTTGTTTTCTAAGTCTTTGTATACTTTGAAGAAATGCTCTACTTCTTTTTTGAAGTGCTCGTTTACATCGTTGATGTCGTTTAATTTGTTCATCAATGGGTCAGAAACAGGAACACATAGAATTTTTTCGTCTTGTCCTTTATCATCTGCCATATAGAAAATACCTACAGGTTTTACTTCAACAACCATTCCTGGAAGAGATGGCTCAGTAAACATAACCAATACATCAAGTGGATCTCCATCTAATGCTAAAGTTTCAGGAATGAAACCGTAGTCTGCTGGGTATCTCATGTTTGAGTAAAGTAAACGGTCGAATCTCAATCGTTTTAAATCGAAATCATATTCATATTTATTTCTACTACCTGCTGGAATTTCAACAAAGGCGTCAAAAGTTTCGAATGTACTCATATTCATTTATTTTATAATCAAATAACTTAATAATGGGGGCAAAAATACTTCAATTCGTGCGTTTTAGCAAGTATATTTTTTATTATTAGAAATAAATTGCAAATGAGCCTCGAATGGCAAACTTTCGAGCGTCAGGCATGTCCAAATAATTTCCTCTCCAGCTTAAGTCAAGTCTAAATACCTTGAATATATTACCAATTCCAACGTAGTATTCATAATAGAAGTCCTCTGGTGCTTTATAAACCAATTGAGAGGCATTGAGGTCTATGTTTTCTTGGGAGATCTTTCCGTAAATTCCCCTAAAGCCTACGATTTCTCTTAGGTTTAGGTCTCTAAACCACGGGATTCTCGAGAGTAATCGACCGCCAAAATTGTGTTCTAAGTGAATAGAAGCATATTCATTGGTTACAAACTCGTAGTAGTTTAAGTTGGCAAAGGTATTTTCGATGTTAAACCACGATTGGTTTCCGGGTACCACACTCAGTAGGCCCAGCGGTACTTCGCCAAATGTTTTTCCTGCTTCAACAGTCGTTGTAAAGGTCCCAAATCCGCCGAGTAGAATTGGTTTTCTCGCGTATAATTGCAACTTGTCATACTGGAAATTACTGTCAAAAGCCCCTTTAAATCCATGGCTATAGCGCAGGTATAATTTCAAGTATTTTTGATCTATTTCGTTTCGATCCACCCCATATCCAATAGTTCTCTTTCCAGGCGTATAGTCTACTGCCATTTCAATCTCCGATTGTTTGGTTTCATTTGAAATCAACGTGCGTTCTTTGTCAATATAGTAATCGAGATTAAAAAGATCCGAGGCTGGTTTTAGTGTTCGGTAGCTAAAGGTGGTTAAGAAACGCAAGTTCTTTACGGGTTCAATTTCCAAACCGACAGTTGATAAATTAATATCCGTCAGTTTAGAGTTGTCTCCACTAGCAAAAAGGGAGCTAGAGGCGAAACTTCGTCCCAATACGTCGTTGGTTTCCGTTAAACTTACCCCGATTTGTTCTACATCTCGGCGATTTCCTCCAAATAGAATAAATCGAGAAGGACTGTGTAGTAGGAGTCTTCCGCTCATTCCGTATTTGAATTTATTATCTTTAAAACCATAGGCCCCATAACCTTCTAACCTCCATTTGTCATTCGGTCCAAAGTACGTTCGCCCTCCTGCACGCAGGCGCAAGCCCTCAATATCATTATAACCAAAGGTGGAGAAAATCGGACCATAGTCTAACTTATACTTCGGAATGTTGTAGTAATTACTCGCGATAGTAGAGGTTAAGTTAAACAAAAACCTAAATTTTGGTACAGTTTTCAGCGTATCTAACATTTTGTAGATCCCGTATTCATCTTTACTTAAAGATTCAAAACGGTAGGTCTGCCAAAACTCATCCGATCGACTGTAGATCGACTCATCGTATTGGTTGACATCCACGCGATAGAAATCATCTGGATGTTTAATGTTGAATTGGTGATTCTGGTATATCGTGGTGCGTTTTCCGTAAATACCCTTTGATTTTTCCTTTTTTGACAGGGCAAAATCAGACATAAAATGGTCGCGTGTCAACAAGAAAACGGAATCATTTAGCACATCAAATTCCTGTTCAATATAGATTTCTTTGATCCAGTTGATGTTGGCATCTCGGCTGGCTTCCATATTGATTTTTTTGATGGCAAAGGTGGAGTCATTCACCCAAAAGTCTCCTTTAAAGGTAAGTTCCCCTTTTCGTCTAGGATAATAGACAATGTTGTAACACCATTTGTCATCAATATAAGCACTATCTGCTAATACGTAATTGTACACGTTAATTCCAGTACGCGACAAGGGGCTGACAAAGTCTTTGTCAAATATTTTAATATAGTTGTTATAGATGTTATATTCAGCATATAAATCTTTTACGAACTCAATTATGTGTTGGTTTGTATCAAATCCGGAGTTTTTGTTCCCCAGGGTTTTTTCAATTTTTTTGTTGCCTAGATTATCTCCGTAAACCTGTCCAATATTTTCATTGATAAAGATAGGAAGGTAGGTTTTACCCGTGATGCGGTTGGTATCCACTTGATCGAAGATAAATTCCATTCCCCTGAAAATTTTGCTTTTGCGATAAGCGCTGTCGATAGAGTTTAGGTCGAATTCAATTTTTTCGTATTTGTCAAATTCGTATTGATCAAACATATACAAGCCATTTTTGCGCTTGCGCTCCCATATTTTTCTTAAAATATCGAGGGCAGGGTTGTTTTTTTTGGAGGTTTTTCCCGTGAAAATACGCACCTCTTCCAACATATTATCTTCCTCTAATGTGATGGTTAAGTCAAGATTACTATGGCTTTTAAGCGGAACATAGGTTGTTTTATAGCCAACGAAAGACACCACTAGCGTATCGTAGTTTTTTTCAGTTTCCAAATAAAACTTTCCAAGCTCGTTAGCGATGACACCTTGGGTAGAATGCTTGAAATATACACTGGCATAGGAAACCTCTACATTGTTGCTATCTTTAATTTTACCACTTACTTTTGTTTGTGCAAAACCTTGGAAATGAGCAAATAAAAGGGGGATTAGGTAAAATAATATGTTTTTCTTCATAGTCAATATTAGGCATAAATACAAAAAACTCCATCCTATAAGATAAGATGGAGTAATTCAAATATACAATTTTTTTTTACTTAAAAAAGTTTATCTGTATAGTACTTTTTTCACTGCCTTGATTACGTCATTGGAGTTCGGTAACCATTGCTCTAGCAATACAGGTGAATAAGGTGCAGGGGTATCTGCAGTAGTAATTCTCTGGATTGGAGCATCTAAGTGATCGAAAGCCTGTTCTTGGACTAAGTAAGTAATCTCTGACGATACACTTCCAAATGGCCAAGCCTCTTCCAAAATAACCAAACGGTTGGTTTTCTTTACTGAAGTTAAGATGGCTTCTTGATCCATTGGACGAACCGTACGCAAATCAATTACCTCACAAGAGATTCCGTCTTTCTCTAATTCTTCAGCCGCTTTTAATGCCTCTTTGATGATTTTACCAAACGACACAATTGTCACGTCTTTTCCTTCTCTCTTAATATCAGCAACTCCAATAGGAAGCGTGTATTCTCCTTCAGGAACTTCTCCTTTATCCCCATACATTTGCTCTGACTCCATAAAAATAACAGGGTCATTGTCGCGAATTGCTGATTTCAATAATCCTTTTGCATCATAAGGAGTAGAAGGAACTACCACTTTTAAACCTGGTACGTTGGCAAACCAATTTTCAAAGGCTTGTGAGTGCGTAGCACCTAATTGTCCAGCTGAAGCAGTTGGTCCGCGAAATACAATGGGAATGTTGAATTGACCACCTGACATCTGACGCATCTTAGCTGCGTTGTTTATTATTTGGTCGATTCCTACTAAAGAGAAGTTGAATGTCATAAATTCAACAATCGGACGGTTTCCATTCATGGCAGAACCAACAGCAATCCCCGCAAAACCTAGTTCTGCAATAGGAGCGTCAATTACGCGTTTAGGACCGAATTCGTCCAACATACCTTTTGAAGCTTTATAAGCACCATTATATTCAGCTACTTCTTCTCCAATTAAATATATGGTTTCATCGCGACGCATTTCCTCGCTCATAGCTTCACATACGGCCTCTCTAAATTGAATCGTTCTCATAAGTTCTTATTTTCCGTAAAATTATTCAATAGTCACAAAAGTATGAAAAAATATCATTACAACGCTTATGTTCTATTCTGTTTTGTTTTTTTTAACTGCGTCTTTGAATTGTATAGGTTTTTGGGTGGAAATAGGGCAATTACAAGCTCGGTACTTGCAGATTTAATGGGCTTCTTTCACAAGTATCCCTCCTATTGCCCCTATACTTTTGCCTGCTGTCTGATGAGATTACCCAAGCAAAAAAAAGATGCTGTAATCCGAAATTGGATGTTTGTGACAACAAATCATCAACTACCTTATCTTGTTCAATGCTATAGGTGAGCGTATTGGTTGCTATATTAAGTAGGGATTCACTCTTTTCGTAGTGTTTTTTTTTGTTTTAGTATTCGAAGTTAACCCTGTGTTTTAGAAGAAGAATTGTGGACTTTTGTGGAAATAATACACAATATGATGTTGTTTTGCCGATTTGAATAAATTAGTTGTAAATGTTTTTTTTACTGATATATATTTGTACGGTAAAACATTAAAAAAAACAGAATTATGTTAAGAAAAGCAAAAGTAGTACTGGTTTGTGCGATGGTCTCTATGGGACTATTTTCATGTAGTAGTGATGATAATACATCGAGCAATGCTGCATATGAAGTTGTAGCTAAAACATCAGATAATGCCGTATTGAGAAATATCGTTGTTGTTGAAGGAGATGGAACAACAGAATCAATTGCCGATCTAGGTAAAAAAGAATGGTCAAAATCATTCGCAGGAAACAAAATTGTTGCGGTTTCTGTTACAGCACAAACAATTGATTCGGAAGATAATAATGGTGAATTGACGTTAGAAGTTGTACAAGGAGGGAAAGTAATCAAAACATCGAAGGCTAACGGAAGCGTGCTTGTTGCTAATATTTCGATGTAAGTAACAATTGTTTTGTACAACCTAAACCAAGGTGAAAGAAATAAAAGGAAGAGTTCAGTCAAACTGAACTCTTTTTTTGTTTCATTCTACACTACTGTTTTTAACTAAAGCAGAAATTTTTTTATAGATAAAATTAAAACATTATTCAGAAGAAAGTTCGATCTAAGCTAAATGATCTCGATCGCGTGGATTGCGTTTTGTTTGAGTCTTGTTCGAGTCATGTTCGAGTCAGCTTCGGTAAATCGGGGTTAAACCCCCGTAAATCCGCATGTTTACCGAAGAAGACCCGAACAAAAGTAAAACTATACCAAACAAACAGCTGAATAACAGTTGTTTGTGTTGTTTGTTGAAGGAAAAACAAGCCCTTTTGTGCTTTTTTCTTCCCTATCATGGAAAAACACGGAAGGGGACAGTTCAGGTTCATTTGGACTGATATAGGTTTATAGTGTATTCATGTAGAAGGCGAATAGAACAAAACGATTGTGAAAAAATAGTAATCCGCGCGATCGGAGTCTAACATTCGTTTTACTTGCAAGAATAATTAATCAAAGAAAAGAGCTCCGTTTTATACCATACAAAGAGGGTGCCCCAAAAGGACACCCTCTTTGTATGTTTCGCTCTTCATCTTTTATAATTTTTTTAGGTTGAAGGTTCAGTATGCCACTCTTGTGGCTGTATAGGAATGTCGAGTTGATAAAATAGCGCATGCAAAGCTTGAATGCGTTCTTCATTGTTTTTGGCTCTGTAGAAATCTGTAAAAATGCGTTGTAATTCAGGGACTTGAATATCTTGTATTCTAGTTTTTATTCTTGGTAGGTAGTGTTGGTGAATATTATAATAGTAGGTAATAACTTCACTTATTACTGTATTTAAAATATAAGTGCAACAGTTAGTATCTGTTTGCAAAATATCTGTAGCGTCCTCCAGTAAAGTAGTAATATAATAGCGTTGTTGTTGTAATTCTTCTGTTGAATACTTTCTTGGCGTTTGAAGATAATAATGGGCAAGTTTGAGGAGATCCTTTAGGTATTCTTGACCAAATAGAACGATACTAGTCGTTAACAGATGAGCTGTCGAAGGCCGATTCTTTTTATGCTCTTCTATAAAATAGTTCTTAATATGCTCTGGATTGTTTATGAATATATCGCAAGCAATTTGGTTGAAATATTTAAAGTGTCGCTGCCTAAATGAAGCATCATGGATTACATGAATATCCAGATCACTGTTTGTATCGTGTTGATTTCTAACAATACTGCCTCCTACAAGGATTGCTTTTGGATTAAAATTTTGGCTTATCCATTCTTGAGCTTGCTTTAATGCTTGTTTGTGTTTGCTTTCCATTATATTTAATTATTCGTGTAATACAACCATTTTTGTATTAAATGATGAGAAATTTCTTCTGTAACGCTGAATCCTAATTCTTTTATGTATATAAATGGGGATTTGTTAAGTGTCGATAAGTTTTGAAATCCATCTAGTAAGTCATATTCGAAACCAGGAATAAGAGAACTTGTAATTTGTGAAAAATAGTAAGGAATCGCTCTGTTTACTAGTTTGTCAGCATGGCGTTGTTCATAGTTTTCTAAAGAGAGTTTAGGGTAACAACCGTCAAGTATTTTTTTAGGAATACGATATAAGGGATACCAAAGTTGCGTATGATCTATTTCTCTAATAGGAAATGGAAGTGGCAATTTTCCTTTTGATACTTGAAAGATAGATTCTGCCAGTAAATCTTCTAGATTTAATCCAGTTATCATTGCTTGCGCGTTGTGGGTCTTTGAATAGTGTTGTAGCACTTCTCTTATTACAAAAGTGCCTAATACATCTAGGTCACTGTCTTTAAAAACGTCAAAAAAATCTGTATCCCAAGTAAGAGCATTCTTTTTACCTATGATCTTGCATATTTCGTTGGGAGCAACAATATTGAGTTGTATATCTGCTTCTTTGCATATGTATTTAGCTCTATCTACTGCTAGATCCCACACATCTAAACCACAACACATAACAGCGATAAGTTGAGTTTTATGGATCTTTTTTACCTGTAGTAAAGCTTTTAGTAGAGTGTTTGAGTCACCACCACCACTTATTCCAACTATGATTGGGCGATTATCTACACTAATGTTATTAAAAAAAGCTGTAACTTTTTTATAGATAAAGTCAAAACATTGCTCAGAAGAAAATTCAATGTAGGCTAAATAGTCGAAATTTTCAGATTGGAAGATGTATTCAGTTGATTTAGTGTTATTATAGCTTACGAGATAATTCTTTAGTATCACTTTCGGCAGATTTATATTTCGATTGGTCTGTAAGATTATTGCATCATAATTGTCTAAAATGTAATCATCAATTGTAGTATTAAGTGTTTTAGGAAGTATTTTTAGTCTATCTCCTTTTTGGCCATAGAAATTAATGGACTGAAAAGGTAATTTGTTTACTAGACAGATATTTTCTAACGTTTGTTGTTTATTATAGTTTAAATCAAATTTTCCTTGAGCTGTATTGAGGATTATATTCATCGTCTTTAGGTTTTTTTAGGGGAAAGCTTCACAAACCTCCCCCTTGTATTACTAATTATTACTAAGAATTATTTGTTCGAATAATTACATGGATATAATATTTGAACTTGTTCCACAAAGACAACAAATTTTAGAATCTGTTAAATATGGTTGTTGATTTTTGTACGCAGATTCAACTGTTTGAATTGCGTTGGATGGAATAGGAGCAGAACTTTCCCATTTTCTGATTTTTAATAATGTTTGCATCATATATAGATTTAAAAAATTGTATTAGGTAGTAGACTAGAGTTAAAAAATAGGAATCAAATAGGTTGCCAATTAAGGGGCAAGGGAGAGATTTAGTTGATATAGTAATACTTTTAGATGTATATATGTTTCTTTTGAATATTCGGGTCTATACTTACGTGATTTACTTTTAGAAGTAATAAGATTAGAATTAAAAAAGTATAGGATAGTCTAAGCTTTATTCTGGTTTAGTTGATGCGCTTTATTTTTATCTAGTTCGAATTAAATTGCAAACTTTTTAAATTTTTGTCTTTTGTTTCAATAAATGGATATTTGATGGGGGTAATTCCACAAAAGATATTGAATTATTGGGTGATTTAGTAAATTATTTTTGGTTAATTCAAACTAAATTAGTATGCTTGCATAGTAAAATATTGAAAATTAATTCTTATTTTCGTTCACAAGTAATATTGTAAAACAAAAAACTATAATAATAATGAAGATATTAGTTTGCATCAGCCACGTGCCTGATACTACATCAAAAATCAATTTCACGAATGGTGACGCTGAGTTTGATACCAATGGAGTGCAATTTGTGATCAATGCTAACGATGAATATGCATTAACACGTGCCATTTGGTTTAAAGAGAAACAAGGAGCTACGGTAACAGTAGTTAATGTTGGAGGCGCTGACACAGAGCCTACCTTAAGAAAAGCATTAGCCATTGGTGCTGATGAAGCAATCCGTGTAAATGCAGTACCTACTGACGGTGTATTTGTTGCAAAACAATTAGCTGAGGTAGTGAAAAATGGTGGATACGACTTAGTACTTGCAGGAAAAGAATCATTAGACTATAACGGTGGGATGGTTCCAGGTATGTTAGCTGCTATTTTAGGTTATGATTTCATCAATTCATGTGAAGGATTGGACGTAGACGGAACAGCGGTAAAAGCAATTCGTCAGATTGATGGAGGAAAAGAAACAATATCTGGAAAATTACCAGTAGTGATTGGCGGACAAAAAGGATTAGTAGACGAGAAAGACTTGCGTATTCCAAATATGCGCGGAATCATGGCTGCTAGAACAAAAGCCTTGACTGTGCTTGAGCCAGTAGGAGCTGAAGCTGCAACTAAAGCAGTAAAATTTGAAAAACCAGCTGCAAAATCAGCTTGTAAAATGATTGCTCCGGATAACTTAGATGAGTTAATCAACTTATTGCACAACGAAGCAAAAGTGATCTAATCTAGTAATTTTTAACCTTAAAAAGAAAAAGTATGTCAGTTTTAATATATGCTGAATCAGCAGAAGGAAAATTTAAAAAAGTAGCATTAGAGTTAGCTTCTTATGCGAAAAAAGTAGCAGAATCATTGGGAACAACAGTTACAGCAGTAACGGTTAATGCTTCTGATGTTAGCGAATTAGGAAAATACGGGGTAGATAAAGTTTTAAAAGTATCTAACGATAAATTAAATACATTCAACGCTAAGGCTTATGCAGATGTGATCAAACAAGCGGCTCAAAAAGAAGGCGCAAAAGTGGTGATCTTATCTTCTTCAACTGATAGTTTATATGCAGCACCAGCGGTTGCTATTGGCTTAGATGCAGGTTTTGCTTCTAACGTGGTAGCCTTGCCAGAAAGCACTGCTCCATTTGTAGTAAAAAGAACTGGTTTTTCAAACAAAGCATTCAACTTTACAGAGATTTCTTCTGACGTTAAGGTATTGGCTTTAGGGAAAAACTCATTCGGCTTAGTAGAAGCTTCAGGAGCTGCAGCAGCAGAAGATTTTGCACCAAGCTTAAACGATGCAGATTTTAGTCTAAAAGTTGAAGGAGTAGAAAAAGTATCTGGAAAAGTAACGATTGCTGATGCGGATATTGTTGTTTCTGGTGGACGTGGAATGAAAGGTCCTGAAAACTGGGGGATGTTAGAAGATTTAGCGGAAGTATTAGGCGCTGCTCTAGCTTGTTCTAAACCAGTATCTGATGTGGGATGGAGATCACACGAAGAGCACGTAGGACAAACGGGTAAACCAGTAGCGGCTAACCTTTATATCGCAGTAGGTATTTCTGGTGCAATCCAACATATTGCGGGAGTAAACTCTTCAAAAGTGAAAGTTGTAATCAACACAGATCCAGAAGCTCCTTTCTTCAAAGTAGCGGACTACGGAATTGTAGGAGATGCTTTCCAAGTGTTGCCTCAATTAGTGGAAAAATTAAAAGACTTTAAAGCGAAAAACGCTTAATAGCATTTTTTGATTTAGATAATTTACCAAGACAGTAACTAAAATCTAAAGATTGTTTATCTTTGATTTAGTTACTGTTTTTTGTTTTTATAAAAAAGATTATGAGTTTGATTAAGCTGACAGTTAAAGGAATTTCATATAGCCATTCCCAAAATGGAGCCTATGCCTTGATCTTAGATGAAGAGCACGGGGATCGAAAATTGCCTATTGTTATTGGAGCTTTTGAAGCCCAAGCCATTGCAATCGCAATTGAGGAGGAAATTCGTCCTCCTAGACCTTTAACACACGATTTATTTAAGAGTTTTGCCGATACATTCGATATTCAATTGAAACACGTGATCGTTCACAAATTGGTGGATGGCGTGTTTTTTTCAAGCTTGGTTTGGGAGAAAAATGGCATAGAAGAACTTATGGACGCCCGTACTTCCGATGCAATTGCCCTAGCTATTCGCTTTTTTGCCCCTATCTACACCTATCCTGATATCATGAACAAAGCAGGGATTATCTTAAGTGGAAGCCCTGAAGTAGAAGAAGAACCGGCAGAAGACGATATCGCCAGTCAAGTGGAACAGTTTTTAGAGCTAGACATCGAAGGAAAAGGCTATAACAAATACGGATTATCCGACTTACAGCGTTTACTCAATGAGGCTATTGGCAATGAAGACTACGAAACAGCAGCGCGAATTAGAGATGAAATTAGTAAGCGATCATAGATAAAAAGGAGTAAAGGAATGAAACAATATTTGAATTTAGTACAGGAAGTTTTAGATAAAGGCGTACAAAAAGGAGATCGCACAGGAACGGGAACAAAAAGTATTTTTGGCCACCAAATGCGCTTTGATTTAGCCGAGGGGTTTCCACTGGTTACAACCAAAAAAGTGCACTTGAAGTCTATTATACACGAACTGTTGTGGTTTTTAAAAGGAGAGACTAACATTGCTTACCTCAAAGAAAATGGCGTTCGCATTTGGGATGAATGGGCTGATGAGCATGGTGATTTAGGCCCAGTGTATGGATACCAATGGCGCAACTGGAATGGAGAGGGAATTGATCAAATTAAAGAAGTGATCGATACGTTAAAAACAAATCCAGATAGCCGACGTATAATGGTTTCTGCTTGGAACCCAAGCGTTCTACCAGATACTAGCGTTTCTTTTGCCGAGAACGTCGCAAATAACAAAGCCGCTTTACCACCGTGTCACTCGTTTTTTCAATTCTATGTTGCAGAAGGTAAATTGTCTTGTCAACTATACCAACGCAGTGCAGACGTGTTTTTAGGTGTGCCATTTAACATCGCTTCTTATGCGCTACTAACGATGATGGTAGCACAAGTTTGCGATTTAGAAGTGGGGGATTTTATTCACACTTTTGGCGATGTCCATATCTACAACAATCACATTGAACAAGTAAACTTGCAGTTGAGTCGCACTCCCTATGCGTTGCCAAAAATGAAAATCAATCCGAAAGTAAAAGATATTTTTAGCTTTACTTATGAGGACTTTACGTTAGAAGATTACGTATCACATCCCGCTATAAAAGGTAAAGTATCGGTATAAATTCTAATCCAAAAATGCTATGGAAAAAATAGAAGCAATTAAACAGTACGAGTACGCAAAGAACCGAATCAAACAACGCAAGATGTTATTATTTCACTTCGTTGTTTTTCTATTGGGTTCCCTTGTTTTATACGCAATTAATATGTGGGTAAAAGACCCGCAAATAGTTGGGGTTTGGTGGCCCTATGTCGTTGGTGCATGGGCATTGCTTTTGCTCTTTCACCTGATCAATGTAGTGGTCGTTAATCGCTTTATGGGACCTGCTTGGCAGGAACGCGAAATAGAACGACTCGTCTCACTCCAACAAGAAAAAATAAAACAGCTACGCGCGAAAGTAGAAAAAGACTTTCCTCTAGTAGATGTTAAACGAGATTTAAACCAAGAAGATACAAAATACTAATTCGATGGTCATTCTAATTGCTGCTGTAGCAGCGCATAACGTATTGGGCAAAGACAATGCAATCATCTGGCATTTGCCCGATGATTTTAAACACTTTAAAGCCTTAACTTCTCATCATCATATCATTATGGGACGCAAAACCTTTGAGTCGTTTCCCAAGCCTTTACCTAATCGAACACACGTAATTATCACTAGACAAAAAGACTATGTCGCTCCCGAAAATTGTATCGTTGTTCACAGTTTAGAAGAAGCGCTTGAACGAACCAAAAGGGAAGAACAAGTGTATGTAATTGGAGGTGGTGAAATTTATACCCTGGCTTTGCCTTTTGCAGACCAATTAGAATTAACCCAAGTACACGCTTCTTTTGAAGGAGATGCCTTTTTTCCTGAATTCTCACCCTCCGACTGGCAATTGGTCAAAGAGAGTTATCATCCCATAGATGAAAAACACGCCTACGCTTTTACTTTTCAAACCTATATAAGGAAGTAAATATGAAAAAGTTAATTGCTTTTCTCTTGCTTTGTGGTAGCATATCCACTCTTGCACAAGAAACAATAAACACCCAACTCTTAAACAGTGAATCACTGAGAGAACAAGAAGTTTTTATCAGTAAAGATATCTTTGACAATACATTTACACGAGAAGAAAATACGCTGCGCAAACGCAGTAAGTATTCTTCCGAAAATTTTAGCCTGCCCAAAATGGGGACGTTGAAAATGATTGATTTGACAAATTCACTGTTTCCTGTATTGTTTTATGTCGATTTTAATTCCATCGTCCTATTGAGTAAGGAGTTAGCTTTATTAAATACCATTGAGCTAACAGGGCGATTTTCTGCTATGGATCCCGCTTATGTTGCTAGCAGTACGCAAAAGAATTTGTGGATTGTCAATCAAGCGAATCAAAGCGTGTTGCGCTATAATTTAAGTACCTTAGAAGTGCGCAATATCTTTACCATTAAGGAAGAGATCAAAGCCTATCAATCCACCTTGAATTACCTCTACCGCATTACAATAGATAATAAGATTAAGGGAATTGACATCTACGGCAATGAAGTGCTGAACTATGCTTTGCCTTCTGACTATGACCATATTCAAATACTAAATAATAAACAGGTATTTTATTCTCATCTAAATAAGCTCTATTACGTTGATATGGAGAAGAATATGGTTTACCAAATTCAAGTGGATGCAAAAAGCATTTCAGGCTTCTTTTATAACACTCAAAAATTGAGTATTTTTACCGAACAAAAAGTAAATAATTATCAAATAAAATTACCGTAATGCACATAGCGATTGCTGGAAATATTGGGGCGGGAAAAACAACATTAACAGACTTATTAGCAAAACATTATGGATGGGAAGCACATTATGAAGATGTCGTGGACAATCCATACTTAGATGACTTCTACCATCAAATGGATCGATGGTCATTTAATTTGCAAGTTTATTTTTTGAACAGTCGTTTTCGCCAAGTACTTCAAATCAGACAGAGTGGAAAAACAATCATTCAAGATCGAACGATATATGAGGATGCTCATATCTTTGCACCCAACTTGCATGCGATGGGGTTAATGTCTAATCGAGACTTTAAAAACTATGCTTCCCTTTTCGATTTAATGCAAGAGTTAGTAGCGGCACCAGACTTGTTGATTTATTTGAGAAGTAGCGTACCTAATTTAGTAGGGCAAATACACAAAAGAGGGCGTGAGTATGAAAACTCTATTTCGATTGAGTATCTCAGTGGATTAAATGAGCGCTATGAAAATTGGATCAAAGGATACGACAAAGGAAAACTATTAGTCATTGATGTAGATCACTTGGATTTCGTAGATAAGCCAGAAGATTTAGGGCAGATTATCGACAAAATCAACGCTGAAATCAATGGATTATTTGAGATATAAGCATAAAAAAAAGAGCCATGGCTCTTTTTTTTGTTTTGTTATTCTTGACTTTCTGTTGCGGTAAAATCGTGAAAAAGCTTTTCTAAATTCTTGTTTTTCGGTTGTAGAGAAAGCGTTTTTAAGCCTTGTTGTTGAGCGAAGTCATACACGGTTGCACGATAATCTTGTCCTATTGGAAAAACCAGGTCCCATTGGGTGTCGTGTATGTGATGGGCTTGTAGCAAGTGTGGCATGCGATTGATAAATTCTATTTCAATTTTAAAGTCAAACTCAACAGAAATAATTTGCTCATTTTGATTTTCTAACAAATCGTGTAGTAATTGATCTGCGACAATTTGCCCTTTTTTGATGATGATTACGCGTTCACAAATGGCTTCTACTTCTTGCATTATATGCGTCGAAAGAAAAACGGTTTTATCTTTCCCTACGGATTTAATCAACGCTCTAATTTCAATCAATTGATTGGGGTCAAGTCCAGTTGTTGGCTCATCTAAGATCAACACTTCCGGGTTGTGTAGCAAAGCAGTAGCGATTCCCACACGTTGGCGATAGCCCTTCGATAATTGGCCAATCTTTTTATGTGCTTCTGGCGTTAAGCCCGTTTGTATAATTACTTCTTCAATGCGCTCTTTTTTAACTTTGTAAATCGAAGCGTTAAATTGCAAATACTCCCTTACGTACATGTCTAAATACAGCGGATTGTGTTCGGCCAAATAGCCAATGGATTGCTGTACTTTTTTTGCTTGTGTAGCCACGTTGTATTCATTGACATAAGCCGACCCTTCATCGCTGTGAATAAAGGTGGTTAGTATTTTCATCAAGGTCGATTTACCAGCGCCATTTGGACCTAGAAAACCGACAATCTGCCCTTTAGGCACCGAGAAATTAATAGACTGTAACGCTTGTTGTTCGCCGTAATATTTACTAATATTTTCTACTTTAATAGACATATGCAAAAAGTGGTTAGTAAAAACAAATGTAGGTAAATTAATGAGAAAAACCGAAAGACATACTGAGAATGATCACAGCCATAACGATTAAAGTAATTATGATATACAAGCTGTCTTTCTCGAGGATAAAGGAAAATAAGGACAAGATAAGACGTAGGATAGGGGTAAAAAACAAAAGTAAAATACCAAGAAAAATAATCGATTCCCCATCCCAATTCGCAACGCCCTCCAAGATGTTGTGAAAAACTTCAACTAGGTTGCGATCATTCTCGACAAAAGTGGAGAAAGAAACCGTTTGTTGTGCGTCTTTCACAAGCAGAATGATACCGCCAATCAGCGTTACAGTTAACGCACTTAAAACGCCATAACGCAACACATTTCCAATTATCGTTTGCAGTTGATTATCTGTAAATTTTGAAGTACTCATGGTGTTTAGTTTTTAGATTTTACCTGTAATTCCGTTGTAAATCATGTTGAGTGCAATGATGAAGATGAGGACAGCAAAAAACATTTTTAGCTTTTTGGTATTGGCTTTCATCAATACTTTAGCACCGACCATCGAACCAATTAATACACCAATAATAACGGGCATACAAATGGTAGGTTCGATATAACCCTTTTGGATGTAGATCACCGAACTGGCGATTGCCGTTACCCCCATCATAAAGTTACTCGTTGTAGTAGATACTTTGAAGGGAACTTTCATAATGGTGTCCATCGCAATTACTTTAAACGCTCCGGAACCAATGCCTAATAATCCTGACATCATACCTGCTACGCCCATCATGCTAAATCCACCGAGAATATTCGTCATGCTGTAGTGTACTTTCTCGCCACTCGCATGAGGATAATTTCCCGCTAATTTTAGTTTTTGAGCTAATACACTCCCTTGGTTGGGGAGGACTAGGTGATCTTCTTTTTTACGAATGGAATTCAAGGAAGAAAAAATGAGGGTAGCTCCGAATATAATAGCTAGCAATGATGTTGGTGCATTGGTTGAGAGAAGTGCGCCAACTACTGCCCCAATGGTGGTGGCAATTTCCAGAAACATACCCAATCTCATATTGGTAATCCCCTCGCGCACATAGGCAGATGCAGAACCAGATGAAGTCGCAATTACTGCAACTAAAGCTGTTCCAATGGCGTAGTGAATGTCCACGCCTAAAAATACGGAGAGTAAAGGAATTATAATAATCCCGCCCCCAAGTCCTGATAATGAGCCGATAAAACCAGCAGCAAAGGCACCTAGGAATAGGATTAAGATAAAAGTTAGTACTGACATGTAGGTTGAATTTTTGATGAAAAGTAAAAGTATTAATTATTATAAAAAACAAAGAACAAAAAGTGACTTATCTGAGAACTTGAGTTTGAACAAATGGGATTAATTCCTTTTTTTTGGAATATAACTCGTAAATTTGTATGAAATGAAAATGTAAGAAATGAGTAAAGATTGGTTAACTGCTTTTCAAGGTCAAGCGCCCGCAATTATTGCTGGTCCATGTAGTGCTGAAACACCGGAACAATTGTTGCAAATTGCTCGCTCTTTGCCCGATGAGGTAAAAGTATTTCGTGCAGGTATTTGGAAACCCAGAACTAAACCTGGTGGTTTTGAAGGGGTAGGTGCCATTGGGCTGGATTGGATGAAACAAGTAAAGGAGGAAACAGGTTTGTTATTGGCAACAGAAGTTGCCACAGCGGAACATGTGGATTTATGCCTTGCCAATGATATCGATATCTTGTGGATTGGTGCGCGTACCGCAGTAAATCCTTTTTCAGTGCAAGAAATTGCAGAAGCTTTGAGAGGAACGGATAAAATCGTTATGCTGAAAAATCCAATTAACCCCGACTTATCGCTGTGGATGGGTGGACTAGAACGACTCGAAAAAGCGAATATCAGTAAGCTAGGACTGATTCACCGTGGGTTTAGTACCTATGAAAAAACAAAATACCGCAACATACCCGAATGGCAAATACCCTTAGACATTAAAACAGAACTGCCGCATATTCCCATTTTTTGTGACCCCTCTCATATTACAGGGCGCAGGGATCGCATTTTAGCAGTTTCTCAATTGGCGCTAGATCTCAATTTTGACGGACTGATGATAGAAACACACCTGAATCCCGATAAAGCTTGGAGTGATGCCGCTCAACAAGTGACTCCCGAACAATTGAAAACCATTTTGCACACACTCAAGTTGCGCAATATGACCGACGAGACGGAAGATTATATGCAGCAATTGCAAACCTATCGCATCCAAATTGACGATATGGATAGCAAAATACTAGATTTATTGAAAAAGAGAATGATGATTTCTGATGCGATCGGCTCGCTAAAACGCGAA
This sequence comes from Myroides sp. NP-2, assembly GCF_014145665.1. Classification (GTDB taxonomy): domain Bacteria; phylum Bacteroidota; class Bacteroidia; order Flavobacteriales; family Flavobacteriaceae; genus Flavobacterium. The sequence continues at coordinate 396,878 of NZ_JACHTD010000001.1, forward strand.
AAAAATGTCGCTGTTTTTCAACAAGAACGATGGAATAGCATTGTGGAAAAAATGATGAAAGAAGGGGAACATCTCGGATTTACAGATGAATTTATTCGCACGATTTATAACGCGATCCACCAAGAAAGTATTTATCGACAGGATCAAGTCATCAATAGAAAGGATGCATAGACACACATAGATGTAATAAATACAAAAGAGACAAAGTGATTTTCTACTTGGTCTCTTTTTTTTGCAGGAATATTTAAAATATATTTGCCTTATGAAAGGAACAGTTTATAAATCAACGGGAAGCTGGTATGTTGTAAAAGGTGAAGATGGGCAGTTTTACAATTGTCGCATCAAGGGAAAGTTTCGTATTAAGGGAATTAAGAGTACGAATCCCCTTGCAGTAGGAGATCATGTTGTCTTTGAACTAGAAACAACCAATGACACAACAACAGGTGTGATTCATGAGATCGCTCCTCGTATGAATTATATTGTGCGTAAATCAGTAAACTTATCCAAACAGGTGCATATTATCGCGTCAAATATCGATACTATGTTTTTGATTGTGACGATTGACAACCCTGTGACAACGACAAGTTTTATCGATCGATTCCTAGTAACTGCGGAAGCCTATGGCATTAAAACGGTTATAGTGTTCAATAAAATCGATACCTATTCAGAAGAAGCTTTGGATGAACAATTGTATTTACAATATATCTATACGCAGATTGGGTATGAGTGTTTGCGCGTTTCCGCTATTGAATCAAAGGGATTAGAACAGATTAAAGAGCGAATGATTGGGAAGGTATCCATGTTTTCTGGTCACTCAGGTGTTGGGAAGTCAACCCTAATCAATGCTATAGAACCGGGCTTGCACTTAAAAACAGCGCAAATCTCAGAGCAACACAAACAAGGGCAACACACCACCACTTTTGCCGAAATGTTTGATCTGACATTTGATGCAGCTATTATTGATACCCCTGGAATTCGCGGTTTTGGCGTGGTCGATATGGAGCCTCAAGAAGTGGGAGACTACTTTCCGGAGTTCTTCGCGTTAAAAGACCAATGTAAATTCAATAATTGTTTACATCGTGAAGAACCACATTGCGCAGTTAAAGCAGCTTTAGACAACGATGAACTTGCCTGGTCTCGCTATAAAACCTACATCCAAATCCTCGATGGGGAAGAAGAACATTATCGAACAGATATTTATAAAGACGGCAGAAACCAAGAGGAATAACCGTAGATTAGATAGAGAAGAGCTGACCCTCCTGGGATCAGCTCTTTTTTAGTTCTATTCTTTGAGGTAATACGTGAATCCATAGCGATAAGTAGCCATTTCTAACAATAAAACATCTTTAACGGTTTGTGATATAGTAGTATCTTCTACAACTGCTAGTTCCATTTCTTTAGAATATGCCGTAAATACAAAAGGATTATATAGTTTGGAAAATGTACTGGAGTACAGCTTAACTATATTTTTGTAATCGTTGAAATCTTTGGCATTGGTAAATGCAAATAGGGTAGTATAATAGGCATCACTTTGATCATTCACTGTCGTTTCAAGTGCTGTTAATACCGCAATCGCCTCTTGTTTGTCGTAGGCGGTGGTGATGTTTTGCTTTTGCGCTTGATGATACACTTTGTCGTATAGTACGCCTTTTCGCTCATTGGGACTTAGAGCGGCAAGGGTGGAGTCTTGGAGCACCTCATTGACGAGCGTATAGTGTAAATAACCTAAGTCGTCCATACTATTGGCGCGAAAGGAAGCTTCTTGGATGGTTTGTATATCGGTTAGAACAGGCAATTCTGATGGTTGAATGGCCATTGCTGTACTTTTACCAGAAAATATAGCTGCAAGTGAAGCAGACGCTCCAATGATTAAGGCTTCTTTCCAATCCGCTTTTAATCCCTTTTTAGCCAAGTACATGGCCGAGGCTTTTGCATCTGCCGAAGCAACAGGTTTGAACCATTTCCAAAAAGAAGAGGTCCTTAGTTTTGGTGTTTCGTCCCTTCGCTGCTGATAGGCAGTGGTGATGACTTCATAACGATTGGTCTCTGGGGTCGGTTGCTCCAACCGGGCGGAAGAAGCTTGATCTGAACTGCATGCCGTACCTAAAAATGCAAGGCATAGGAATAGGCCATATATCTTTTTCATGGTCGTAATGATTTGGGCAACATCAGAGCGATGTTGCAGATTAATAAATACACTGTTTAAAATCGTCTTTGGAACGCAGGAGAGACAAGTTTTACAACGTAAAAAAGCTCAATACCCTTGCGTTAAGGACAGTTTAGATTTTTTGCATAGGCGTACCATGCGGGTAATGGAGTTGAATAAGTGGACAAGTGCCGGCAACTTTATCGAAAATGCACTACTCTGTAAAAAAGTGCATCACAAATTCTAAAAAACTACAATCATATATCTATTTTCGATTGTGGTTTTTGTTTAATATTTGTGTTTTTATTGTGTTTTCGTTAAGTTTGTAATTGTAGTGTAGTTAAATATGTTGTTATTTTATATTATTGCTAAGAAGTGAGTAATATAAAGCTAAGGCAAAAAGATAGTTATATTTGTTAAAGTAAGGTTAAAATGCAGGTTAAAAATTAGCCTATTTGTTCAGCTCTTTTACTCCTAGAAAATGGAGGACGACCTACACTTTAGTTTAGAACTTGCCTTTTCTTCGTTTCTCCTATCTCTTCCTTCTCCTTGTTTTACGCCTTCTTCCTAAATCGTCGCTAAATTTGGAGGTCAAACTGTTGGAGTTTTGTATTTTTGAGATGGATAATAAAATGTAAAACACGAAATGAAAAAAGTTGTATTAATTACGCTAGGAATTTTTAGTTTTAATTGTTTGGCTCAGCAGAAGTCAATTCCACCAGCTGATCTAGTACAAACAGCACCGTCAATTCCAGTAGAAGAAGAGATGTTTAGTAAAGCTAGTGCTGTTGTATTAAATGAAGAAGGGGGAGTAGACTTTGAATTTTCAGAAGAAAGTGGATTTGCAGTTGTACAAAAAGTCAAGCGACTAATTCAAATTAATACAAAAGAGGGGATAGCCCATGCGAGCTTACTCCTGCCTTATTACGTTAATCGCTACACGACAGAGTCGGTTGAAATCGACTCGTATAAAATTTACCGCACTACCCAAGGGAAAGAGGAAGTTATTGAAGTGAAAGCTGCCGAGAATCGCTTCGTGCACGACGGCCTTTACAGTAAAGAAATTATCGTAAATGACATTCGAATTGGCGATCGAATTGCATATAGCTATACCAAAAAAATAGACAATATAGACGTGATTCCTACTTGGTATTTTCAAGGGGATATTCCAAAACTTCAAAGCAGCTATACCGTTAATATACCTGATAATTTAACCTATTTTCTAACGAAAACAGGAGGGTTGACTTTACGAGAAACAAAAACCGTAACGGAAACTGCACGTGATCTAGCTCGAAATAAATGGGGAACATCCTATCGCTATAAAGAAGCAATTTTAGGTTTTCAAGCCAAAGCGGTTCCAGCATTTGAAAATGAACCTTTTTCGATTAATGCACAGCAGAATATTAGTTCCGTTCGCTTTGATTTAATCCAATTTCAATATCCCATGAGCCCGTCTGTAGTAATTCCACACGAAAAAGAAGCGGTAGCCAAAGAAATATACAAGGATAGAAAATTTGGAAACGAATTAAAACAAGATAAATACTGGAATAAAACGCTAGAGCATATTGACCTAAGTGGATTAAATGCCATGGAGAAAGCCCAAAAAGTAATTGCCTATGTTCAGCAACACATCAAATGGGATCAGCACTATGGCTATTGGACAGATAAGGGAGTGAAAAGAGCAATGAGCCAGGGACAGGGAAATAGTGCAGATCTAAATTTGGCGCTAATAGGAGCCTTGCGCGCAGCGGGCTTTCAGGCCAATCCCATTGTCCTTAGTACACAGTCTAATGGGGTTGCCCCCATTTTATTCACGCGTTTCTTAAATCACGTTATTGTAGGACTCCAAATAGAAGATCAGTTTTATGTTCTCGATGGGACAATGGAAGACGCCCTGCTAAATGTATTGCCCTTTGAAGATTTAAACGGATATGGATGGATGATTACCGATAAATTTAGTGTGACACAAGTGGATCTAACACCAAGGCAGATTTCGTTTAAACAAGAAGAATTTCAGTTGACGCTAGATGAATCTGGACATGCAACTGGAACGATGAAAGGCCTCCTCACGCGTTATGAAGCATTGGCCTTTAAATCCAACTACGCAGAGAGTATGCTGAATAGAAGCCGCAGTGATATTGAAGGGCGTAGTTCACAATTATTTTTGAGTCATGGGGAGATCAAATTAACCGAAAACAAGGATATCGATCTAGGGTTCCAGGTGCGAAAATTTAACTTTGCAACAGTAGATCCAAAAAATAATACCTTGACCTTTACTCCTTTGGAGTTGTATCGAGATAAAGCCAACCCGTTTGAAAACCCGGTGAGACAAACCGATATTCACTTTCTTTATCCCTTTATGGATATGTATAAATTAGTGGTTCAGTTGCCTGAAGGGTATCGATTGAAATACTATCCTAAGGATGAGGTGTTTGCCAATTCAAAAATTGGGGCTAATATGATTTATGAAGTAAAGGTGTTAGAGGGGAATCAACTGCAAATAGGGTTGAGTTTGCGCCTGCAAAAAACGGTCATCCCCAAAGAAGATTACGGCGAGCTTCGCCTGTTGTATGCGATGATACAGCAGCAGATCAAAGAGCATCATGTCGTACTAGAGCGAATAAAATAATTAGAAAAATAGATACATTGAGAATAGTAATACAACGCGTAACTGAAGCCTCAGTTACAGTAGAGGGAGCGCTTACGGGAAGCATCGGCAAAGGGTTGCTTGTTTTAGTCGGAATAGAAGAAGTCGATGGAAGACAAGATATCGAGTGGTTGTCGGGAAAATTAGTGAATTTGCGTATTTTTGAAGACGAACAGGGGGTGATGAACAAATCAGTTTTGGACATTGATGGGGAAGTGTTGCTCGTCAGTCAATTTACCTTACACGCATCGACGAAAAAAGGCAATCGCCCTTCGTATATTCGCGCAGCAAAACCCAATGTAGCCATAGAAATGTATGAGAATTTTATCGCGCAACTAACACGGGATTTAGGTAAAAAAGTTCAAACAGGGCGATTTGGCGCAGACATGAAAGTGGCACTGCTCAACGATGGACCTGTAACGATTTGTATCGACTCTCAAAATAAAGAATAATGAAAAATGTAGTAATCAAATTTAGTCTGTTCACGGTAATCTATATCTTGTTTTCGTGGATCATCGCCAATGATTTTGTTTGTGCCTTAAAAGGAGATCCTTTGTGCATGCAAAACGTAGCTATCCGCTATATAATTTTCATCGTTTTGATGGTTGTGTACGAAAAATGGGTGAAAGATAAAGTGTTTAAAAGAAAAGAGAAATAGGAGAGGGGAAGGCGAAACTTAGAAAAGATCCTTCGAACGCCCAAACCAATAGAAGCTAGGTGAACGATCGGAATGAGGATGTGTCACCCCAAAGCTGAAAAGGAAGAATATTCAGATAAAACTAAATCATAACGAAAAGAAATGAAGATAGAAGACGCACAATTAGCAGTAGATACGTGGATCAAGGAACACGGGGTTCGCTATTTTAACGAGTTGACAAATATGGCTCAATTGACAGAAGAAGTAGGAGAAGTGGCGCGTATTATTGCCCGTCGATATGGAGAGCAATCAGAAAAAGAAAGCGATAAAAACAAAGATTTAGGTGAGGAATTAGCGGATGTTGTTTTTGTAGTTTTGTGTTTAGCCAATCAAACGGGAGTAAACTTGCAAGAGGCTTTCGATAAAAAGATGGACCTAAAAACCAAACGCGATCACGATCGCCATCACAACAATGAAAAATTAAAATAAGCCTCTCTAACTATGCAGGTTCACCTACGACAATCATCACTAGATGCTAGACTTGATTTTGTACCAACGGTTGTTATTTCAGGAAGTAAGTCTGAGAGCAATCGCTTGTTGCTATTGCAGCAATTATTTCCACAAATAGCTGTAGACAATATAGCGGATTCCGATGATGTTGTAGCGATGCAAGCAGGGTTGGCTGTAAAAAGAGGACGGGTAAATGTCCATCATGCAGGAACGACGATGCGTTTTCTAACGGCCTATTTTGCTTTGTGTCAAAACCAGTCGATTCAGCTAGAAGGCAGTGAACGCATGCACAATCGCCCTATTGGGATATTGGTTGATGCCCTTCGCGAATTGGGGGCTAACATTACCTACCTCGAAAAAGAGGGATATCCGCCTTTGGCCATTGATGGAATTCAAGCAACAGGAGGATGTATTCGCATTCCTGCAGGTATTAGCAGTCAGTATATTTCAGCTTTACTCTTGGTGGGAACTGCACTTAAAAACGGGATGCATCTTGAGTTAATCGGAGATATTACTTCTCGACCTTATATTGAGATGACCTTGTCTCTTATTCGAGAACTAGGGGCAGAAACAACCTTTCAAGGGCAACAAATCTCCGTTTATCCTCCCAAAAAAATAAAAAAAACACAATTTACAGTCGAAGCCGATTGGTCTTCTGCCTCCTATTATTACGCTCTAATTGCCTTGTCTCCTTTGGGAACAAGTCTCAGATTGGGTAAATACAAATCCGTTAGTTTACAAGGTGATGCCCAATTGCCTACGATATACGAACAATTAGGGGTGGAAACTGTTTTTGAAGCAAATGACTTTATTCGATTGACTAAAGTGTCATCGCCAACTACTGCTTTTCAAGGCGATTTTAACGATACTCCCGACCTGGCACAAACTGTAGTAGTTACTTGCTTTGGATTGGGAATTGCCTGTGAAATTCACGGATTACATACGTTAAAAATTAAAGAAACAGATCGTTTAGTAGCACTTCAACAAGAGTTGAAAAAACTAGGCGGAAATCTTTTCGTTACAGCAGATTCTCTTGCTTTAGCAGCTAAAAGAGAAACAAGAGAAGAGGGGGTGGTGCGAATTGCAACCTATCAAGACCATCGCATGGCCATGGCTTTTGCACCCTTATTGGTTCAAATGGATCTGATAATCGAAGATGCAGAAGTGGTAAGTAAGTCATATCCCAAGTTTTGGAAAGACCTACAAAAACTGGGCTTTTCAGTCCTTGAAACCCCTTGAAAAATAAAAAAATAGTGCTAAATACTTGACAACGCCTATCTCAAGGTTGTATATTTGTAAAACTTGAAAAGAGCTAACCTCTTTTTATTGAACTAATTAAAATTGTTTTTCAATGAAGTTATCAAACTTTAATTTTGATTTGCCAGAAGAATTATTGGCAGAATTTCCAGCTGAGAATAGAGATGAAGCTCGTTTAATGGTGGTTGACCGCAAAACGGGAACGATCGAACACAAGCTATTCAAAGATGTGGTGGATTATTTTGGAGAAGGTGATGTGATGGTTTTGAACAATACGAAAGTATTTCCTGCACGTCTTTATGGAAATAAAGAAAAAACAGGGGCTAGAATTGAAGTTTTCTTACTACGCGAATTGAATGAAGAACAACGTTTATGGGATGTTTTAGTTGATCCAGCGCGTAAGATTCGAATTGGAAATAAATTGTACTTTGGAGAAGACGATTCATTAGTTGCTGAAGTAATTGATAATACAACGTCTAGAGGTAGAACGTTACGCTTCTTATACGACGGTTCTTACGAAGAGTTCAGAGCAAAATTGCAGGAACTTGGAGAAACACCAATTCCAAAATACATCAATAGAGAAGTTGTTCCAGAAGATGCAGAACGCTACCAAACCATTTATGCAAAAGAAGAAGGTGCTGTTGCTGCTCCAACTGCGGGATTGCACTTCTCTAAACACTTGATGAAGCGTTTAGAAATCAACGGAATTAAATTTGCAGAAATTACGCTCCACATCGGATTAGGTACCTTTAATCCAGTTGAGGTAGAAGACTTGTCAAAGCACAAAATGGATTCAGAAGAATTCGTCGTGTCTCAAGAAGCTTGTGATATCGTTAATTTTGCGAAAGAAGAAAAACACAGAGTTTGTGCAGTAGGTACGACTTGTATGCGTGCATTAGAAAGCTCGGTTTCTTCTAGTCAAACCTTAAATCCATTTGTAGGATGGACGAATAAATTTATCTTCCCTCCTTACGATTTTAGTATTGCTGATTGTATGATAACAAACTTCCACATGCCAAAATCAACACTATTAATGATGATTTCTGCATTCTGTGGACATGATCTTATGATGAAAGCATATAAAGAAGCTGTAGAAGAAAGGTACAAATTCTATTCTTACGGTGATGCAATGTTGATTTTATAAAATCAACCTACAAAAGATAGTATTAAAAAATCCTTTGCTGTTTTAGCAAGGGATTTTTTATACCTTGAAAATGGTGTAAATGTTGATAAAAATTCTACTTTTACAAAAACCAAAATTATAAACCATGAAATTTGAGAATACGTTAGCCTTTGCTCAAAGTCTCGATGCTAAAGATACCTTGGCAAACTATAGAACTGAATTTAACTTCCCTAAAGTAAATGGAAAACAAGTTATTTATTTTACGGGTAATTCACTAGGACTTCAACCTAAAAGAGCGGTAGAGTATGTGAATGAAGTAATGACAGACTGGGCGGAGTTAGCGGTTGAAGGCCATTTTTATGCGGATAAACCTTGGTGGGATTACCACGAAAGATTTAGTGAACCTTTGAGTAAAATCGTTGGAGCAAAGCCATCAGAAGTAACGGTAATGAATACTTTAACGGTTAACCTTCACTTGTTGATGGCTACGTTTTACCAACCTTCAGGAAAACGCGTCAAGATACTATGCGAAGAAAAAGCATTCCCAAGTGACCAATATTTAATCCAATCCCAAGTAAAATGGCATGGACTCGATCCTAAAGATGTCATTGTAGAAGTAAAGCGCAGACCTGGAGAACACAATTTTAGATTAGAAGATATCCTTGCTAAAATCGAAGAAGTAGGCGATGAGTTAGCTTTAGTTTTGATGGGAGGATTGAATTACTATACAGGACAAGTATTAGATATGAAAACCATTACTGCAAAAGCACACCAACATGGTGCTTATGTAGGATGGGATTTGGCACATGCCGCAGGTAATATCAATTTAGAACTACACGATTGGGATGCGGATTTCGCCGCTTGGTGTAGCTATAAGTATATGAATTCAGGACCAGGAAATGCTTCGGGTTGCTTTATTCACGAAAAACACCACACCAACAAAGATCTAGTTCGCCTAGGTGGATGGTGGGGACACAACAAAGAAAGACGCTTTTTGATGGAGCCTGTTTACGATCCAATTGAAAATGCACATGGATGGCAAATTAGCAATCTTCCCATCTTGTCTTTGGCACCTTATTTGGCTTCCGTTGAGCTTTTTGCAGAAGTAGGAATGCCTAGATTAATCGAAAAAAGAGACCTGATAACCGCTTACTTAGCGTTTATTATCAATACCATCAGTGCAGAAGTTGGAGGGAATTTCGAAATTATTACGCCAACAGAACAAAGCGAACGCGCAAGCCAGTTGTCGATCTTGTTGCACGGAGAAGGTAGAGCGCTGTTTACCTACTTAATGGAAGCCGGAGTAATTGTCGATTGGAGAGAACCTAATGTGATCCGCTTAGCACCTGTACCCTTGTACACGAGTTTCGAAGATATGTATCACTTCGGACAAATTTTAAAAGAAGGGATTCTAAGTCAGAAATAATTTAGATAGTAGGGCTGTGATTTAATTTATAAATTTGCAGCGAAAAATAACAGCAGTATATATGTCAACAAAGCAGCAAAAAATAGAGACTTTTGATCCGTCTCAACCAGGGTTAGCAGATGCAACAATCTACGGATTACCTTTTACAGCAGAAGAAAGTGAAATTATTGTGGTTCCAGTTCCATGGGAAGTAACGGTAAGTTACGGAGCGGGTGCATCAGAAGGACCGCAAGCAATTTTAGAAGCTTCTTATCAAGTAGATTTGTTACATCAAAAATATCCAGAACTGTGGAAGTTAGGAATCTATTTTGATGAAGCACCTGCCCATTGGCAAGAGCAAAGTGCCAAATATAAAGCAATGGCACAACCAATCATCGAAGCATTAGAAAATGGAGAAAATTTAGAAGATCACCCTGCTTTACAAGCGAGTTTAGCTACGATTAATCAGGTTTGTGACACCCTGCACAAAGAAGTAGAAGCTAAAGTTGCAAATTGGATGAGTCAAGGAAAACGCGTGGTCCTATTAGGAGGAGATCACAGTACGCCATTTGGCTATTACAATGCCGTAGCAAAACACCATGAGTCATTTGGAATTTTACACTTTGATGCACATATGGATTTAAGAGACGCTTACGAAGGATTTACCTATTCCCATGCTTCGATTATGTTCAATACTTTGAAATTGCCTCAAGTAGAAAAAATTGTTCAAGTGGGAATCCGCGATTTCTGTGAACAAGAAGTTGAGGTTGTGAAAGCCTCAGGTCGCGTTTTGGTACATACGGATGCAGATTTGAAAAAAGACGAATTTGAAGGTATGAGCTGGAAAGATAAATGTGACCAAATCATTGCTTCTCTACCGCAAAAAGTAGTGATTAGCTTTGATATTGATGCTTTGTTACCTTGGTACTGCCCCAATACAGGAACGCCCGTGCCAGGTGGTTTGACCTTTGAACAAGCAACTTATTTAATCACGAGACTTTCTGAAACCAATAAAGAAATCATCGGAATGGATTTAGTAGAGGTTGCACCAGGAGAAGACGATTGGGACGGAAACGTTGGCGCACGACTTTTGTTCCACATGTGTGGGGCATTTGCTAAATCCCAAGGATTGACCGTTGGAAAGGAATTAACGTTTGAAAAATAATATAATAATCCCTTGAAAAAGGGATTATTTTTTTTGACCCTCTTTCAAAACCAGATTGAGTAAGGTTAAAAGTATTGCCAGTGTAAGTAAACTATACACAAGCAATCCTTCAAAATAAAAGATGAACTGACAGATATACCAACAGCCAGTCAGTATAGTAACGATGATCCAAATTAAGTTTTTCATTATTGTTAAGAGTGTGGTTTAAAGTTAATCGTTAATCGATAGAGCTAAAAACACTAATCAAATATTAATTAGGTAATTAAATTAAATATTCAAATATTTAAGAGGAGTATGGGGAAAAGTATTGCAATTGTAGGAAGCGGTTTAGTAGGAACGGTGTTGGCCATTGCATTAAAACAACAAGGACACCAAGTTTTTGTTTATGAAAAAGGAGATGATATTCGCACGCTTGATTTCTCGGGACGGTCGATTAATTTAGCACTTTCTGCACGAGGCTGGAAGATGTTGAATCGCGTGGGCTTAGAGGAAAAGATTCGTCAATTTGGAATTCCAATGTATCAACGCGCTATTCATCATTTAACGAAAGAAGAGAAGCAACCCTATGGAATTCACGGAGAAGCAATTTGGGCAGTTTCCCGTGGTGGATTAAATAAGAAACTCGTTGAGTGGGCGGAAGAAGTAGGCGTGGAGTTTGTTTTTAATACGCCTATTTGGAGTGTAGATAGTAAAAGAGGAATCCTTTATACGAGTGAACAGGAACAACAAGAGTGGAGAGCCATTACACATGATGTGATCTTTGGTGCCGATGGTGCGTATTCCAAGGTGAGAAGTAGCCTGCAAAGACGCAGTCGATTTGAGTACCAACAATCGTATTTACCTATTGCGTATAAAGAACTTGTTATTCCTGCTAAAAATGAAGGCGGATTTGCGATAAATGAAAACTCCTTTCACATTTGGCCTAGAAAAGACTTTATGCTCATCGCTTTACCTAATATGGATGGTTCGTTTACTTGCACACTGTTTATGCCTTATACAGGAGAAGTGTCTTTTGATTCTATCAAGACGGATACCGAAGTTACTGCGTTTTTTGACGCATATTTTCCCGATGCTTTGCAGCTAATGCCAGATTTAGTGGAGCTATATGCGGCTAATCCGGTTAATTCCCTGGTAACAACGACTTGTTTCCCGTGGGTGTATAAAGATAAAGTAGCGCTCATTGGAGATGCAGCTCATGCAGTAGTTCCTTTTTATGGACAAGGATTGAATGCCGGTTTAGAAGATGTCAACGTATTGTTAGATTGTTTGGCCGCTCATCCACAGGATTGGGAAGGAGCACTTGATGACTATCAACATGCGCGAAAAGTCAATGCTGATGCAATTGCAGAACTTTCGTATCGCAATTTTAGAGAAATGAGTGAACTGACGGCGAACCCGATGTTTTTACTGCGCAAAAAGATAGAAAGTGCCTTTGCAAAAAAATACCCTGATCTATGGTTGCCACTATATGACCGTGTAACCTTTAGCGAGGGAAGTTACCAAGAAGCACTAGCTATCGGAGATCAACAAGCCCAAATCATGGATGTTATTATGGCAATGACAGCTATCGAAGAAAAATGGGATAGTCCAGAAATAGAAGAGAAAATAAAACAACTGATAAAAGAAAATAGAGGATTTTAATCCTCTATTTTCGTTTTCTAGTAGACGATGTTTTCGTCGTTTTAGTTGATCGAGATGACGTATTCGATCCATTCATTACTTTGCTAAGTAAACTAAAGGCTCCTTTGATGAAAGTTGCGCTTGTTACAACTTTTAAGATGCTTTTAGTTAGTGTATTGTCTTCTTTCTTTGTTTTGGCCGTCGACGTATTTTTAGGAGAATCGCTTGGTTCACTCGTGGGAACAGTGCGTTTTTCTAATTTTTCAAAGGCACTTTCCCGATTGACAGTCTCGTTGTACTTTTTGACCAATTTGGACTGTGACAGTATGCCTTCAATTTCGACTTCTGTCAATATATCCATGCGACTCATTGGTGCGCGTAAGGTGCAAACGACTAAAGGTGTAGGGATTCCCTTTTCATTTAAAGCCGTTACTAGGGCTTCTCCTGTTCCCAATTGAGTGATGATCTCATTGGTAGTGTAATATGATGTAGAAGGGAAGTTTTCCGACGCCGCTTTAATCGCTTTTCTGTCTTTTTCGGTGAAGGCACGCAGGGCATGTTGGATTTTTAATCCTAGTTGAGCCAATACACCATTGGGAATGTCCGTTGGATTTTGGGTAATGAAGTATATACCAACCCCTTTAGAGCGAATTAACTTAACAATGGTTTCAATTTGACTTAACAATGCCTTACTAGCTTCGTTGAAGATGAGGTGAGCTTCATCAATAAAAATAACCAATTCTGGCTGTCCGCTATCTCCTTGTTCCGGTAGTTGATTGTAGACTTGGGTCAAGAGGTTTAGCATAAAAGTCGAGAATAGTTTGGGCTTATCCTGAATATCGGTTAAGCGCACAATGTTGACAAAACCCTTACCAGTTTCGTCATAGCGCATTAAATCGCCCACGTCAAAAGAGGGTTCTCCGAAGAATAATGCGGCACCTTGCTGTTCTAATTCGATCACTTTTCTCAGTATTGCATTGGTAGAAGCAGGAGAAATGCGACCGTATTCGTTTTCAATTTCCTCTTTTCCTTCATTTGTTAGGTATTGTAGAAGCTTTTTAAAGTCCTTTAAATCGAGGAGTTCTAACTGGTGATCGCTGGCAAATTTGAACAATAAAGCAACAATCCCTCCTTGGGTGTCGTTTAATTCGAGGATACGACTGAGCAAAATAGGGCCGAATTCGGCTATTGTAGTGCGTAAACGCACGCCGTTTTGATGAGAAATAGTCATCAATTCAACGGGAAAAGCACTTGGTTCAAAGGGTAGATTCATTTGTGCATGGCGATTATTGATGAAATCATTCGCCACCCCCGCTTGGGCAATCCCACTAAAATCCCCTTTTATGTCCATCATCAGCACGGGAATCCCTTTGCTCGATAATTGTTCGGAGAGAACCTGGATGGTTTTGGTCTTACCCGTTCCCGTTGCACCAGCGATCAAACCGTGGCGGTTTAAGGTTTTGAGCGGAATGTTGATAAACGTATCAGCGACAATGTTTTGATCCAAATTAGCACAGCCAATGGTAATAAAATCACTTTTATGAGTATAACCATTAATGATGTCAGTTTTGAAATTTTCTAGGCTCATTTTGTATATTTTATATAATTAAAGAGGAATATTAGTCAAATAGTCAAGTAAATATGTATAAATATTAAGATTATTAAATGTTAAATATGGTCTATACGGTGAAATAAAGATAGTAAAATTCAACAAGACTTATTATCTTTACCACTGCTTACTTTTTTTCTAATGTTAAGGTAAGTATAAAATATTCTTGTGTTAAGTCAAGGTTAGCTTATTTTAAAAAAATGGATTTTAATTTTTTTATTTCATCTAAAAACATAAATTTGCGACACTGATGACTTTAAAAAGTGAAAAAAGTAATAAGTAATAATTGAAAAAAAAGAATTAAATTTTAAAAAGATGACAAACGTATCAAACGAATCAGTTGAAAAAGTAGGGTCAAGCTCAGGAGCAAGTAGATTATTTGCATCGTTAGCTGTAGTATTATGTATTGTTTTTGGTTATATCATTTGGGAATTCGTGATGGGTAATCCAGCGAACTTCGAAAATGGTGATCCAGCAGGGCACCCACTACCAGGTAACTTTATGGGAATGGTTTATAAAGGAGGTCCTGTAGTTGCTGTGTTAATTGGTTTATTAACTATGACAATTGTTTTCTCAATCGAGAGATTTTTAGTGATTTCTAAAGCTTCAGGAAAAGGAGATGTTGGGAAATTCGTAAAAGAAATCCAAGTTTCAATTAATGAAGGAAGAATCGAAGAAGCTATGGAAGCTTGTGATACTCAAAAAGGATCAGTAGCTAACGTTGTTAGAGCTGGATTAGTGAAGTATCAACAAATGAAAAAAGAAGGATACAATAGCGAAGAAGCTACAGAAGCTATCCAAAAAGAAATCGAAGAAGCTACAACGCTTGAAATGCCAATGTTAGAGAAAAACATGATCGTATTGGCTACGTTAGTATCTATCGGTACATTATGTGGATTATTAGGTACAGTAACAGGGATGATCAAAGCGTTCTCGGCTTTAGCTACATCTGGTACTCCTGACTCTGCAGCATTAGCAACAGGTATTTCTGAGGCGTTAGTGTGTACTGCAACAGGTATTGGTACTTCAACATTAGCGATTGTAATGTATAACTCATTTACTACAAAAATTGATAGATTAACTTATTCAATTGATGAGGCTGGATTTGCTATTACTCAAGCATACAGAAGATTCAAAGGATTAGTAAAATAATTTTAGAATAAGTATTAATATCTTATATTGAAAGATATAGGAGCTTTAAAAGAATTTATCAATGGCTAAAGGTAAAATGAAAAAGAAGAGTATGAGCGTAGATATGACCGCAATGTGTGACGTGTCATTCTTACTCTTAACATTCTTCGTATTAACATCGACAGCAAAGCTTCCGGAGCCATTACCAGTAGATACACCCAATTCAACCGTTCAAACGAAGTTGCCAGAAAGTAACTTAGCAACAGTTACAATTGGAGGAGAACCAGGTAAAGAAAAGGTTTTCTTCGGAGTTTTAGGTAAAGAAGATCGTATTGCTACGCTTGAAAAAATGGG
The DNA here is from genome assembly GCF_014145665.1 of Myroides sp. NP-2. Classification (GTDB taxonomy): domain Bacteria; phylum Bacteroidota; class Bacteroidia; order Flavobacteriales; family Flavobacteriaceae; genus Flavobacterium. The sequence goes on from NZ_JACHTD010000001.1 coordinate 412,482, forward strand.
TGGTCGTTATCAGATAGAGTTTAATGATAAAGAAAAAGAAGTATTTGCTTATACTGAAGGTATCGGAACTCCTATTAACGAATTGAAGAAATTTTTAAATCTACCTGCAGATGTTAGAAACAAAGTTGGTGCAGACCAACCAGGTATTCCAACAGATTCTGTAAATAATCAATTAAAAGATTGGGTAGAGATGGCACGTATTGTTGCAAAAGAAAATAATAACAAAGTGTTAGACGTTGCAATTAAGGGAGATGCTGAGGCAAATTACCCTGCAGTGAAAAACGTTATCGATATCTTACAAGAGCAACGCGTAAATAGATTCTTCTTAGTTACAGGACTTAGAAACGAAGATTTTTAATCATTAAAAAATTAAACTGTAAATGGCTGAATTAAATACAGGCGGCGGAGGCAATAAGGACAAAAAAGTAAGAAGTAAGAAACAAAATGCCGGAGTAGATTTAACTGCGATGGTGGATTTGGCCTTCTTATTGATTACGTTCTTTATGTTGACAACATCTATGAATAAGCCTCAGTCAATGAATCTTGCAATGCCAGACAAGGATGCGGATACTGAAATTGAGGAAGAAAAAACAAAAGTAGATGAGAACCGTACAATGACCATACTGATTGGCGGGGATAACAAACTGAAATGGTATATGGGGATGGTTAACAACCCATTAGAAGAACCAACAGATCAAACCTATGGAAAAGAGGGAATTCGCCAAGTCTTGTTAGAAAAAGACAAAGCGGCTTTAGCTTATTCGCAAAAAGCGGATCAAGGATTGATCGTAATCATCAGAGCAAGTGAAAAAGCTACATATCGCAACTTAGTTGATATTTTAGATGAGATGGCTATCTCAGGTATTAAATCATATGCACTAGTAGATATCACGCCTGAAGATTTAGAAATATTAGGTGAGAAGTAGTTAACGTTCTGAGAAATTAAGAAATTATGTCAAAATTAAATATCTTTAAAAAGGATTGGGTTGATATTATCTTCGAAGGACGTAACAAGTCTTACGGAGCATATCAATTGCGATCTGAAAACCCAAAAGTGACAACCGTAGCGTTGTTTTCAGGTATTGCTTTGTTCGGTTTAGCATTGGTTTCACCTATGTTAATCGATATGGCAAAGGGAACTTTTGGAAATAATAAGGTGGATAAGTTGGATAAAGTTATCGAAATGGAAAATATCAATTTACCAGATAACACACCACCCCCTCCACCACCACCACCTGAGGATGTGCCACCACCACCGCCACCACCACCAGCAGATGAGGTTAAATCAATAAACGATACAAAAAAGTTTACTGAACCAGAAATTGCGAAAAAGGAGGAAGTGAAAGAAGAAATCGCTAAACAAGAGGACTTCAAAGATGCTGAGGTAGGGAAAAAGGACATGAAAGGGGATAAGGACAAAGGGGAAATCAAAATCACCGAGAAAACCGGAGAAGCTGACAAAGGAACAGGTTCAGGAGGCGATGGAGATGGAAACGAAGTTTTCATTGCTGTACAAGTACCTGCTGAATACCCTGGAGGAATGCAAGCGTTTAATAAACAATTTATTCAGCGTTTTAGAACTCCAGAAATTGATTCAGGTGTGAAGTCAATCCGTGTTATCGTAATGTTTATCGTTGAAAAAGACGGTTCATTAACGGATATCAAAGTAGTACGTGACCCAGGTTACGGTGCTGGAAAAGAAGCAGTACGCGTATTGTCTAATATGCCGAAGTGGAAACCAGCTGTACAAAATGGTAAAACAGTTCGATCTCAGTTTACATTACCAATTACAATTCAAGTTCAATAGTAATGTTTAACAATAATTTTAAACAAAAATCGCTTTTACAGCGATTTTTGTTCTTTTTTGGACTATTGTTTTTTCTGCTCTATTTGTTTTGTGGTATCGCTTTGATTGTAAATAAATCCATACCCTTTCAAATGGAAGATTCGCACCGAATCTTATTCGGTATCGTATTAATAGTCTATGGTTTTTTTAGGTTCTACCGATTGTGGAATACTAATATGGGAAAAGATTAAAAAAAAGCTTCGAATCACTCGAAGCTTTTTTTATTGTCTGCAATTTATGTTAAAAACTACTTTTATTTTTTGCTTCTTACAAAGAATATCTATCTTAGACGAAAGATAATGAGCGTACTAGGTTGTGCTCTAAATTTGTTTTATATGATTCGAAGAAAAAGCGCCGCTAGAATAGGTATTTTAGTTGGTGTTTTAGCAACAAGTAGTTTGTTCTTTCAATGTAAGGATAAGCATACGCCATCAAACGAAGCTGGTAGTGAACCTGCAACGCAAGAAGAAACTTTACTCAGTGGTACACTCACACTTGGAGTGGATGAGTCCGTTTTTCCAATCGTTGAAGATGTAGCGATTCTTTACGAAAACGAGTACAAACGCGCCAAACTACATTTGCTACCAAAGTCAGAACGAGAAGTGATTCAGCTATTGCTATCCGACTCTATTCGCGTGGCTGTGTTGCCTCGTATGATGAATGCTGAAGAATTGAAACATTACGAAGGCGTAGTTGCACCTAAACAAACCCATTTTGCTAGCGATGCAATCGTATTTGTGACCAACAAATCAGCTACTGATTCTATCGTCGACTATCAAAATATTTTAAAACAAATTGAACACGGAGGTGCAAAAGACACCGATTCTTTTTTAGTGTTTGACAATTACAATTCTAGCGTTTCTTCCGCATTTCGCCAGGCCACTGGTTTTGATTCTTTTCCAAAAGATTATGCCTACTTCCTCAATACAACAGAAGAGGTAATTGATTATGTGGTGAAGAACCCAAAAGCAATTGGGGTTATTGGTCTGAATTGGTTGACACAACCTACTAAAGCAATTCAAAAACACATCGACCAGGTAAAAGTATTAGCCGTAAAAAATCCTAAAGATGCTCACTATTATAAACCCAGTCAGAACAATATTGCAGAAGGTACTTATCCGTTAATTCGTAAATTGTACGTTTGGGATATGCAAGGAAAAAATGGACTAGGAACAGGTTTTGCCTCATATATCGCCGGCTATAAAGGACAACGCGTGGTCTTAAAATCGGGATTATTCCCTTTCAATACACCACCAAGAGAAATCGTGGTAACCAAAGAAATTAAATAAACACACATATACTTATAAAACAATAACGATATATTATGAATAAAAAGTATTCTATTTCATTGTTGACTTTAGCTTTAAGTAGTTCTTTTGCTTTTGCTCAAAGTATTAATGAAGCAAAAACAGCAATCAATGCAGAGCAATTTGATAAGGCTAAAGAAATTTTAAAAGATTTAATCAGTAAGAAACCTGCAGAGGGAATCAACTACTATTATTTAGGAGATGTGTTCTTAAGAGAAGACCAATCGGATTCGGCACGTTACTATTTTGATCAAGGACTTCTTGCTAAAACAAAAGGATCTTTGAATTACGTGGGTCTAGGGCAAATAGAATTAGATAATAATCGTGCGGCAGAGGCTGTAGCTAATTTCTCAAAGGCTGAAAAGGAAATGAGAAAAAAAGATTATGACGAGCAATTGTTAGTAGCCGCTGCTTATTTGAATTCTAAAATGCCAGATGCAAAGGCAGCTCAAAAAATTGCAGCTGATGTTGTTGCGAAAGATTACAGCAATCCAACAGCTCACTTGCTTTTAGGACGTGCTTTTTTAGAGCAAAAGAATTTGAACGATGCGTATTCTTCTTTTAGAAACGCTTATGATTTAGATAATTCTTTGGTAGAGGCAAAATTGCAAATGGCCATGATTACTAAACGCGCACGTGCCTATGCCGATGCAATAAAGGCATGTGAAGAGATATTAGCTACGACACCAAATTATGCACCTGCGTATAGAGAAATCGCTGAGATTTCATATATGTGGTCCAAAGTAAATGCTAAACAGGAAAAAGAATTAATCGCGCAAGCGGGAGAAAACTATAAAAAGTTCATCAAAGCTACAGATAATTCCATCGATTCTCAAATGCGTTATGCAGACTTTTTAGTACTGACAGAAAACTATGTAGAACTAGAAAGAGTGGCTACTCAAATGAAAGATATTAAAGGTGTAAATCCTCGTATTCATAGATATTTAGGGTATGCAGCTTACGAAAATAAAAATTATGACGTAAGTGCGGATGCTTTAGATAAGTTCTTAAAAGTTTATTTGAAAGAGTCTAAAAGTTTAAACGCCATTGGTAGAGATTACTTGTACTTAGGGTTATCTGAAATTGGTCAATCGAACTATGGGGAGAACAAAGAAACCTACCACAAAGGGTTGAACCACTTAAAAGATGCAATCAACGTTGAGTTGGCTATCGCTGGAGAATTCAACCGTTTCGGATTGGATTTATTCAGAGAGAAAAAATACCAAAACGTAATTGATATCTTGAGTATTTCGGCTGATTTTAAAGAGTCAAGTGGGTATATTTACGATAATTACTACGTAGGATATTCATACTACCTATTAGGGTCTGAAGATCGTCCAGATAGTGAAGAGCTTTTGAAAAAAGCAGATGCGTATTTAGCTAAAACGATTGAGGCTTCTCCATTAACACAAGAAGCTTATTTCTACAGAGCACGTGCAAATCGTTACATTGATCACGTAGATGCTTACGATAGAATGTTTGAGTCATACCAAGGATTCTTAAAAGTATTAGCAGAGAAGAACGAATTGAAAGATCCTTCGAATAAAGAACAAATTATCGAAGCGCATACGTCAATCGCTACTTACTACGCAAACAAAGACAAAAACACAGAAGCTATTGCAGAATTCAAAAAAGTATTAAACTTGGATCCTACGAATAGTTTTGCTAAGAAAACAATCGAAGCAATCAGTAAATAAATAATAGGTATACCAACTATACCTAGTGGTAAAAGGCTAATTACATCAAGTAATTAGCCTTTTTTTTTTACACTATATCTATTGAAGTTTTCTTAATCCTACTATATTTGCCACATGCAATTATCTATAATTATTTTAAACTACAACGTTCGTTTCTTCTTGGAGCAATGCATTAAAGCTGTGCAAGCCGCAACTACGGCAATTGAAGCAGAGATTATCGTAGTGGACAATAATTCTCAAGATGGTAGTGCAGAGATGATGCGACAATTATTCCCTGAGCTTTTATATATCGAAAATAAAGAAAACATGGGTTTTCCCAAAGGGAATAATATCGGAGTTCAGGAGGCAAAAGGGGAGTATATCTGTATTCTCAATCCAGATACTGTGGTAGCAGAGGACAGTTTTTTAAAGCTCTTGCACTTATTTAAAAGCAGGGAAGGCCTCGGTATTGTAGGTTGTAAGATGATTGATGGTCGAGGGGAATTTTTACCCGAATCAAAAAGGGGAATTCCGACCTATTGGCGGTCTTTGATGAAGGTAACGGGGTTTTATAAGCTCTTTCCTACTAGTTCGATTGTTAATGGCTATTATGCCGCCCATTTATCCCAAAACACTAGTGGAGCAGTGGAAATCTTAGTCGGAGCTTTTATGTTTATGCCCAAACACCTCTATTTAACTCTAGGAGGATTTGACGAGCGTTTCTTTATGTATGTAGAGGATACTGATTTGTCCTATGCAAGTTTAAAAGCAGGCTATGAAAACTTTTACTTTGCTGACACCACAGTGATTCACTACAAAGGAGAAAGCACTATAAAAGATTTGGAATACGTCAAACGATTCCATCGAGGCATCCAGATTTTTTATGAAAAACACTTTCGAAAATCCTATTTGTTCGACCTCTTAATGCGCCTTATTACGTTTGTTTTTCTATTGTTTAAGCAAAAGAAACACAGCCCTAAATTGGATATTGTATCGCATACCATAGTCGTTAGCCCAAATAAGCATTTTAAAAAACAAGTAGAACGCGCGTTAGAACGAAGCATTGAACATGTTGAACAACTGGATAAACTTCAAGAAATCCTTCATCAAAAAGTTCAGTCGAATGGCGATTTATTGGAAATTGTCTTCGATGGCGATTATTTAACTAATAAAGAGATCATTACCTTTATGCATAAAAATTATAGATCAGAAATAATTTATAAAATTAAACCTGTAAATTCTTTGTTTTTGATTGGTAGTAATGATAGTAATAGTAAAGGTTCGGTAATAATTTTAGAAGAATGATAATTTTATCTTTACGTGGAATAAGTCCGAAATATTATTAAATTTGTAATCTGAATTAAGAAACACAACCTTAGGTTATAAATATGGCAAAGTTCGAATTGAAATTACCCAAAATGGGAGAAAGTGTTGCGGAAGCAACCATTACAAACTGGTTGAAGAATGTAGGGGATCGCATTGAGGCTGATGAGACAGTATTAGAAATCGCAACGGATAAAGTTGACAGTGAAGTTCCATCAGAAGTAGAGGGAACTTTGGTAGAAATATTATTTCAAGTAGACGATGTTGTTCAAGTAGGACAAACGATCGCTATTATTGAAACTGAAGGAGGAGAAGTTGCTTCAACTCCAGCGGCTACAGCAACTCCAACTGTTGCAGCAGTAGAACAAACAGTACAGGTGGCACAAGACGTTGCTGCTCCAGTAGATTTTTCAGCTTCTGAAAAATTCTTTTCACCTTTAGTAAAAAATATCGCAAAAGAAGAGGGGATCTCTTTGAGTGAATTGGAAGCAATCCAAGGAACAGGGAAAGAAGGCAGAGTGACGAAAAACGATATTTTAGCTTATGTTGAACAAAGAGGCTCTCAGCCACAAGCAGCAGCTCCAGCAGCGGTTGCTAAAGCTCCAGCAGCTCCGGCTCCAGCAACAGCTACTAAAGCAGTTCCAGTATCAGTAAACGGTGGAGATGAAATCGTTGAAATGGATCGTATGCGTAAACTGATTTCAGGATACATGGTACAGTCTGTTCAAATTTCAGCTCACGTACAGTCTTTCATCGAAGTGGATGTTACTAATATCGTAAACTGGAGAAATAAAGTTAAAAATACTTTCGAAAAGAGAGAAGGTGAGAAACTAACGTTCACACCAATCTTTATGGAAGCAGTGGCTAAAGCATTAAAAGACTTCCCAGGAATGAATATTTCTGTAGATGGTGATTTCATCATCAAGAAAAAGAATATCAACTTAGGAATGGCTGCAGCATTGCCAAATGGAAATTTAATTGTACCTGTAATCAAAAACGCAGATCAATTGAATTTAGTAGGTATGGCTAAAGCGGTAAACGACTTAGGAAACCGTGCAAAAGCTGGTAAACTAAAACCAGACGATACACAAGGTGGAACGTATACGGTAACAAACGTGGGTACATTTGGAAGTGTATTTGGTACGCCAATCATCAACCAACCACAAGTAGGTATTTTAGCTTTAGGAGCTATTCGCAAAGTACCTGCAGTTATTGAAACTCCAGAAGGAGATTTCATCGGTATCCGCCAAAAAATGTTCTTATCACACAGTTATGACCACCGTGTGGTAGATGGTGCTTTAGGAGGATCATTCGTGAAACGCGTAGCTGATATCTTAGAAGCTTGGGATATCAATAGAGAAATTTAATTTAGTTTACAGTTGACGGTTTACAGTTGACGGTAGATTTAAAAAATAGTAGGGGTTGTCTTGTATAAGATAACCCCTTTTTTTGGTTGTAATTTGTTTTATTTGGATGTAATTTGTTTCTTTTTGGATGGGAGTAAGAAGAGCAAAGGCAATAAAGAGACCGCCAAGATGATCACCAAAAAATACGAACCCAATCCTTCACTACTCCCCAAAGCCGTCTGAATGGTTTGGTATTGGAGATAAAAGAAAATGACTAGGGTAATAAGGTTCAAAAAACGCATCATGCGCACGGCTTTGGTGTACTGTTCCTGAGCATTTTCTTCTGTTATTGTGGTCGGATAATTATAGAGGTGGGGCTTAGTTTGAAAGTAACGCAATAAAATAAAAATAAAAAGGGCGATTCCCACTAACAGAAAAAGAGAAGCTTTATGACCATAGGCATCAGGTTCTCCCGCAGCATTGTAGTGCGTAGGAATGGTTTCAGGTAATGACGCATAATAATATGCTGTTAGACCGAGGAAGGCAACTAATAGCAGTAAGCTGATTCCATCTATACAACGATCTAATGAGGTTGAAGTGATTTTTAAAATAGGATTTTTGGCCATAAGGTGTAGTGTATTTAGTTTTTGAATTAAAGGAATTATACATAGATTATTTCAATTTATGTAAATTTCTCATCCTATGTGTGAGGTTGAATTACTTCAGTCTAAAACAGCTTGCGATCGTTTTCTTTTTATTTGAGTTGAAGGCTGTACAACAGTGTTTATATGTTGACGTAGATTAGCGTTCTTCTTTCAAATAATGCTGATGCATTTTCTCTACGCGTTTGGCAATCTGGCGTTGTAAATGGCGAGGGGAAAGTACTTTAATCGCTTCGCCAAACCCCAAAATCTCGCGTTCTAGTTCAAAATTGAGTACCACGTCTAATCGTATTTTAATTCCTTTTTCATTTTCTTCTAGCAGTTGTTGAGAGCTGTGAATCGGTTTGGTTTTGACATAAGGCGCGTGATAGTGATTCACCCATAAAATAACTTTCTGTGCGCGATCTTGTTCTGTTTTCGTTACCCCTAATACATCTTCAAAGTAGCGGTCGAAATCAACTCCTTGGTATTCTTTATAAGGTTCATTGGCCAAAGTATATACATGGGTAATGCGATCTAGTGCCAAAGTAAGTAAATGTTTGTTTTTACTACTTCGGGTAATCAAAAACCAGCGGTTGCGGTATTCTTTCAACAGATAAGGGTAGTAAAATTGTTTGGATGCTTCTTTGGACTTGAACGACTTGTATTCAATAAGCAAGGTCTGTTTATTTTTAATCGCTTCGTACAACGGGCTGATAAACTTGATTCCCTTCAACAACGGATTGCCTTCCATCTGAATGTAGTTGGGTGCTTTTGTACTTCGCGTTAATAAGCTGTTGTCCAATTTGGCTATGACTTCACTCATCTCATCGACCTGACTAAATCCGTTTAAGTGCTTTAAGATGGCAACGACTTCTTTGAGTTTCTCCATATCGGCATCATTAATCGGAGAGTTTTTGATGCTGTATTGGGGATCTTCATAGGTGTAGTATTTGCGGTCTACAACCACAATAGGAGCGTTATACCCCAAGCTATCGCTTCGCATGGTTTGTATGTCCATTTGGATAGTGCGCTTGCTGATTCCTGTATCAATTCCTTCGTACTCATATAGCCCATCGGCAACTTTTTCGATTAGGTCGTCTAACGTCCACTTTCTGAATCGGTTTTGTAAACATTCATCAAGAATGCGATAGCGCAATAAGGCAAGTTTGTTTGTAGCCATAGCATTGAATTTAAAATACAAGTTCAAAAATAAGTAAAAAGAAAGGATTGCGCATAGGGATTGCGCAGTTGTTAAAACAAAATCAAGAGGTGTGAATTAAAAGTGTATATTTAAGTTCTAAATCCGAATGAGATGTTGAAATCCTTTTCTTTTATCCCACAAACCTGCCTTTTAAAGCAAGAAGATGCCGTAATTATTAGAGAAGCCCAAGTAGAAGATGCTGAGGCTTTAAATCAATTAATTCGAACGTATTTACAAGACAGTGATTATATTCCTTTAGAAGTAGAGGAATTTACTAAAACAGAGGAGGAAACCAAACAATGGATTATTTCTTTACAGCAAGCCTCAAATTCGCTTTTATTGGTTGCAGAGCATAACGGACAATTAATCGGAAATATAGATGTAACAGGCAGTTCAAGAAAAGCACTGCAACATACTGCAATTATAGGTATGGGAATCTCAAGAGATTGGAGAGGCTGTGGTTTAGGAACCTTACTTGTTCAGCATGTTATAGATTGGGCAAAATCTACAGATTGCTTGGAAATTTTGTGGCTTCAAGTGTACGAAGAAAACAAAGCAGCTGTTGGTTTATATCATAAACATGGTTTTGAAGTTATGGGACGTATGCCCGATTTTATTAAAGTGAGGAAGTGTTATTACACCAATCAAATCATGCAGAGGCAAATAAAAGAATAGATATACGATTCGAGAAGTAAAAAGGGAGTGTTTTTCATAAGAAAAATGACTCCCTTTTTGTTTTTCTTTCCTTTTAGCCTTTTGTTCGTTGTTTTTTTAGTCACATTTTTCTTTAACTACGCAGTATATGTGCGTACCTAATAAATCAGTACTGTAGTTTAATATTTTAAACTATTGATAATAAATGTTTTGAAATAATAGTGTAAAATATTTTAATCTACGCAGATTGTTTGCGTAGTTAGGTGTGCATCTTTGTACTGTTCGAAAGATACAAACCTAGGAAGCGTTTCTGTATAGCGCGGAAGTAAGGGACAATCGTTTACCTTATTCTGTTTGGTCAAGTAGAAAATGAGGTTCGACTCCTCACGTTCTTTAGTAGAATGACTAGTGGTTTAGTTTCAATATTCGGGTCGTAGGTTCGAATCCTACCATTGCAATAGCAATGTAACTCAGTGGGTAGAGTAGAATATCAATTGCCTTAAAAGCAATCTTTGGAGAAGCTGGAGAACTTCGTTAAAAATCTCCACCATGGAAAAGTTCAGTCCATTAGTGTTTCTGTTTGCTGCTGTTCTTCTTGGAGAAGGACGCAATAAACACTTCGCTCAAGCTTGTAAAGACAAGGTAGAGGATAGGAAGAGAATTAGGGATCATATAGGTCGAATCACTTGCTTGCTGAGGGATTCCAGACTATAGACAAATAATTCGATTGTTTCGTCTCCTTCTTTTTCCGCTGATGGTGAAGGAAACCTAATAGGATTGTTCTTTTATAAATGATATAAAAAAATAAAAATAATTGATGATGAGAAAGTTACAAGTAAAAACCAATCACGTGGCCTTAGTATTTAAGCAAGGCGAATTGCAAAAAGTATATACCGCTGGTCAATACTGGTTGTGGGGAAAAAAAGAGGTGGTAGAATACAATCAGGCAGAACTATTTCCGATGCGTAGAGATATGGATGCACTGTTGAAAAATGAAGCATTACTGGCTTTGTTAGAGGTGGTAGATGTGATGGATAATGAAGTAGTTTTGGTCTATCGAAATAATATTTTTCACACAGCATTAGCTGCGGGGCGCTATATCTATTGGAAAGAAGCACAATTGTATACCTTTGAACGGTATGCGATTGACGGTTTGGAAGTTCCTTCAACAATTGCGCGAAACATTAGAACGAAGGGGAATATGCTCAACTTCTTGCGTGTGTATACCGTTGGTGCAAATGAAAAAGGCTTGTTGTTTGTCGATGAACAGTTTCAAGGTATTTTGAATGCAGGTGACTACTGCTATTGGAAGAATGAAATTAAAGTTCAGCTTCTCTCTGTCGATGTGCGTCAGCAAACAATGGATATGAATGGACAAGAAATTTTGACCAAAGACAAAGTGCAGTTGCGCATCAATTTCAACATTGTGTATCAAGTACGCGATTTGTTATTGGCTTATGTGGAAAATAAAGAGGTAGAGAAGCAAATGTACAACAGCGTGCAATTGATGTTGAGAGAAAAAGTCGGGCGTATGTCGTTTGATGAATTGATGGAAAACAAAGAAAATGTCTCTCAAGCCATTTTTGATGAAGTACACAATCAAATTTCAGCCTTGGGCATTAACCTTAAAGCTTGTGGTATCAAAGATATTATCTTGCCGGGGGATATTCGAGAGATTATGAATCAGGTTTTGATTGCTGAGAAAAAGGCACAAGCCAATATGATCACGCGAAGAGAAGAAACAGCTGCTACCCGAAGCTTGTTGAATACCGCCAAATTAATGGAAGAAAACGAAATGCTGATGCGATTGAAAGAGATGGAATACCTAGAGAAGATTGCAGATAAAGTAGGCGAAATCAGCTTGTCTGGCGGTGGTAATGTATTGAAAGAATTGAAAGCGTTGTTTGGTTAATAGTGAGTAGTGAGTAGTGAGTAGTAAGTAGTGAGTAGTGAGTAGTGAGTAGTGAGTAGTGAGTAGTGAGTAGTGAGTAGTGAGTAGTAAGTAGTGAGTAGTAGTAAGTAGTAAACAGTTTACGGTTTGCAAATCGAGCAAAGAGCAAAGCACAAAGAGCAAAGCACAAAGAGCGAAGAGCCACTTACCACTCACCAATTAAAAAATGAAAAATGAAAAATATAATACAACAAAAGATAAAAGAGATCGAATCCTCCCATGGTATAGAAGTACTATATGCCTGCGAGTCGGGAAGTAGAGCTTGGGGATTTGCCTCTGTAGACAGCGATTATGATGTGCGTTTAATCTACAAAAGAAAACAAGCAGATTATGTAAGTGTTTTGGAACCGTCAGATTTTTTACAGTTACCTATGGATGGGTTATGGGATTTTAATGCCTGGGATCTCAAAAAGGTATTGGGACTGTTGATACGATCAAATACGACGGTTTTCGAATGGATTCAATCGCCTATAGTATACAGAGAAACTAGTTTATTTAAAGAAGAACTGTGGCAATTGTGTCAAAATTACTATTGCCAACAAACCCATACGTATCATTATTTGGGATTGGCAAAAAAGAAAATTTTGGAGAATCAAGAAGAACAAATTAAGTACAAATCCTTATTTTACATTTTACGCGCGTTGCTTTCTGCTCAATGGAATGTTCAGTTCAATTGTATTGCTCCCATGGAGTTTGCTCCGCTCTTAGTATTAGTTCAGGATGAAGCCTTGAAAGAGGATATCCTACAGTTGATGAAGGAGAAAGAAAGTTTGACAGAAAAAGAGATGTATTTTTGGAGCGCTAATTTAAAAGCCTATATAATGGCATTGTATGACTCCTTATCAAAAGCAACCGTTCATAAAAGTAAAAACGATTTTGATCAGGAACAGATCAACTTTTTCTTTAGAAAGGAGGTAATGAAATGACGATAGAAGAAATGAAAGCCAAAGGGCTTGTGCTCTTTGAGTGTATCAGTGGAAGTAGAGCCTACGGATTGGCAACCAAAGATTCGGATACCGATATACGTGGGGTTTTTTATCTGCCCAAGGAACTTTTTTATGGACTGACTTATATCCCTCAAATTAGCAATGAAACCAATGATGTTGTGTATTATGAGTTGGGGCGTTTTATAGAATTGTTGAGCAAGAACAATCCGAATATTTTAGAACTCTTAGCCACACCTGAGGCGTATGTGTTGTACAAACACCCTATACTAGAAAAGGTTCGTTTAGCTGATTTTTTATCTAAATTAACCAAAGATACTTTTGCCGGTTATGCCTTGAGTCAGATGAAAAAAGCCAAAGGATTAAATAAAAAAGTATTTCAACCTATGGATAGGGAACGCAAAGATCTTTTAGATTTTTGCTATGTTCTAGAGGAGAAAAAAACCGTAGCGCTAAAAAACTGGTTAGTACGCAGGAGTAAACAGCAAGCCCAATGTGGTTTGGCAAAGGTCGATCACATGAAAGGATTATACGCTTTGTATTACGATGAGGATAGAAACAAAGGCTATAAGGGAATTGTTTACTCGGATATGTCTAATCAAGTGTGTTTGAGCAGTATTCCCAAAAATGATCCTATAGAAGCCTACTTCCTGTGTAAAATGGATGAGTATTCCAGTTATTGCAAGCAGTATAAAGAATATTGGGATTGGATAGAGAAGCGAAATGAAACGCGCTATCAAACGACAGTCCAACACGGCGGAGGATACGACAGTAAGAATATGATGCATACCATGCGATTACTGCTGATTGCTCGAGATATAGGCAAACAGGGAACGCTAGAAGTTTTTACCCCTTACCGAGCAGAATTGCTCCAAATAAAGGCTGGACACTTTACGTATGAAGAGCTACTCGAACGGGTAGCGGCCCTACATGAAGAAATAGAGCAACTGTACGAAACTTCTTCTTTAATGGAAAAACCAGTGCTAAAGAAGACGGAGGAATTGTTGGTCGAAATGAGAAACGAGTTGTATAGCAGTTAACAGTTGAGGGGCAGTAACCCGCGCAAAGAACAAAGCGCAAAGAACAAAGAAAAAAAACATGAAAGAAAATAAACAAATAAACGGAAATGATTTACTAGCCTTAGGATATCCTGAAACCAAGTTGTTGGGGATTGCCTTAAAGGCAAATAAAAAGCGAACTGGGCTAACACGTGTTGAAATGTTAGCTCACTATAAAATGGTTTTAGCTAATGCGGAGGATTATATCAACCATAAAGTATTTGGAAAATTAGCCACGGCAATTATTGAAGGAGTAGGACAGCCAGAAGAGGAGGAGGAAACAATCCCTTTAAAAGAAACCCCTGTAGCCTATAGTATTTATGGCGCTGATCAGATTGAAGAAGGAGCGATGAAGCAGATGGAAGTTGCCGTGAAATTACCCGTGGCTGTTGCAGGGGCTTTAATGCCCGATGCACATCAAGGATACGGATTGCCAATTGGAGGAGTATTAGCCACAGAAAATGCTGTGATTCCCTATGGTGTTGGTGTGGATATTGGCTGTCGAATGGCGTTGTCCATTTTTGATATTAAGGGAATTGAATTTTATGGAATGGAAGCCGTATTGAAGGAACAATTGGTGAAGCATACGAAGTTTGGTGCGGGCCATGGATTCTTAGGGCAGTATAAAGCCCAACATGCTATCTTGGATAGAGGGGAATTTAACTTGAATCCCTTTATCAAGAATCTACAAGATAAAGCCTGGGCACAATTGGGATCTTCGGGTGGAGGAAACCACTTTGTAGAATGGGGGATTGTGGAGTTTGCTCAACGCGATGAGGTGTTGAATATTGACCAAGGAACGTATTTGGCGTTATTGACCCATTCAGGTTCTCGCGGAATGGGGGCGATGATTGCGGGTCGATACACTCAGATTGCCAAAGATTTGTGTAAGTTGCCTCAGGAAGCGAAGAATTTAGCGTATTTGGATCTGAATTCAGAAGCGGGTCAAGAATATTGGACGTTAATGAACTTAGCAGGAGATTATGCTTCGGCTTGTCACGAGGTGATTCACGATAAATTGACGAAGGCGATTGGGGCTGAGGTCTTAGCAAAAATTGAAAACCACCATAACTTCGCTTGGAAGGAAATGTATCAAGGAAAAGAGGTAATTGTTCACCGAAAAGGAGCGACTCCGGCAAGTAAAGGCGTGATGGGAATTATCCCAGGGTCCATGACGGCACCGGGGTTTTTAGTCCGCGGAAAAGGAGAAGAAGAAGCCTTGAACTCTGCTTCCCATGGAGCAGGACGACAAATGAGTCGAACACAAGCCATAAAAACGCTAAAAGCTAAGGATATCCAGGCCGTTTTAGAGGATCATGGAGTTGACCTAATCGGAGCAGGTAAAGATGAAGCACCGATGGCGTATAAAGATATTCATCAAGTGATGGCCGCCCAGGGCGATTTAGTAGATGTGGTAGCGATGTTTACCCCTAAAATTGTCCGAATGGCTGATGACGGAAGTAGAGAAGATTAAACAAAAGAAAACCTCTTGTGCATCACAAGAGGTTTTTTATTTTTACTAGGTTCCCATTTCGATTGCATCCCAATCCGATTCTGCATTGAGCAGCCATTCTAATGCACGACGGCGTTCGTATACAATGCCTTCATTGACTTTGGCTTCTTTACCCGCTAGGCGTTCGTCTACACAATACCAATGTAGGCGATAGTAGAAATCGAGCATGCTGTACAGCTCTTCGACTGAGTGCATGGTTGTGATCTGATCTAAGCGATTGTTATCTTCTCCTTCTTCTAGATTAGGTAACATCGCAGCCATCGATTCGTCATTCCATTCTGTTTCGTCTAAATCCGGAATCATTTTAGCCGCCCACATCAGTGCCCATAATCCTTCCAAATACCAACGCAGCGTATTGATTTCATATTGATCTAAATCCTCTTGTGTTTTCGATAGGATTTCTTTTTCCCAAGCCGATAAGTGTTTGGTTAAATTTTGTTTTTCAATCCATTGCTGGATAATGTGTACCGGAGCTTCGAAAGAAATGTTAATCAAAGCATTCATCACAGACATACGCCCAATTAACTCTTCTTGTGTTCGCAATTGTGGCTGTTCCAAAATAGGAAGCCAATCGATGTAGCGATAGTTCTTTTCAGCAATACGAGTAATATTGTGCGTTTTGATAGCAATGCGTTGTTCTTCTGTAAGTTTCATAGTTTTTTTTGTAAAGATAGCGGAAATAGCCCTGTTTTGCATCCCTAGATTTGACTAAATGCGTTGAGAACCTTTTGGAATCTTGCAGGGTGCAAATCGTGTCCCATATGTTCTATTAACAATAGTTTGGAATGAAAGATAGCAGCATGCAAATCTAAACTATGTTCTTGGGGGAAAATAGGATCGTTGGTTCCGTGAACAATGAGCGTAGGACAACTGATATTCGCCGTAATTTCTGGATTATAAGGTGTAAATCCGATAGCACATACATGAAGTAAGGTATTGTTTGGTTTTGCATTGCGCTGAAAGTCTTCTTCGATGAGCTGAATCTCTTCTTGTTCATTCAAGGGTAAGTCGGTACTACCAATCCGTTGAAGGAAGGCCAGTCGCGCTTGAATGTGTTGTTCTTTATCTGTGAAATAATTCGGTAGTGGTGCCATCATTTGTTGCATCACTTCGGGAGATGTTTGAGGCAGAATAGGATTGAGCGAAGTAGTCATGATGAGGGTCAACGACAAAACGCGGTTGGCATAGGTACTCGCTAACAGCTGTCCTACAATTCCTCCCATAGAACGCCCCATAATATGAGCCTTTTCAATTTGGAGATAATCCAAGAGGTGAATAGCATCAGCAGCTAAATCGTATAAGGTATAAAAAGGAGCTTCAGCCTTTCCCTTTTGGAGTACATCCATCACTTCTCCTGTATGAGCAAACGAATGAGGCGTAAAAGAAGAGCATCCCGTATCGCGTTGGTCATAGCGAATAACATAATAGCCTCGTTCTACCAGTTGTTGACAAAACGGAAGGGTCCATCGCGTTAATGCTGTCCCCAATCCACTGAGGAGGAGTATGGCAGGGTGTTTTGATTGCCCAAAGGTTTGGTAACACAGTTCTATATTGTTTATTTGTACTTTTTTCATACCAGGACATAAAATTAAAAAGAAGTGAATTCAGGGTCAATTTGTTTAAATATAGCCGTGATTGCTTGAAGTTGATTCATTGTGATTTTAGGAAGTATATCGTTTGCTAAGGCATCTGCAGTAACTTTAGCCTCTTCGTAAACGCGTTGGCCCGTTGCTGTTAGAACAACATAACTCACTCGTGCATCTCTGGCATTGCTTTCTCGTCCTACCAATCCATTTTTTTCTAAAGGACTCAATAAACGAGTTACCCCTGATGGAGTTAGTCCCATACGACTGGCCAAGTCAATGCGACGCATTTGTTGCTCTGATGTAGAAGCAAGGAGGTGTAACAGCATAAAATCAGTATAACCTAAACCGTGCATACTCAGTCGATCAAATTTTCGCTGTAAAAGGGATTGAGTTTTTGTCAGGTTAAAGAGTAGAGACAAAGATTCATTTTTCATTTGATATATGTTTGATTAGTCAAATACTTTGCAAATATAGAAGGAAAATTTAATAAAAAAATGCCAAGGATAGTTTGCTTCCTTGGCATTTTTTTAGTTGTTCCGTGTAGAGCAGTAAGAGCGGAGCTACCCAAAGCTTTTTCTGCGCTTATGAGATAAAACAAGAAAGTATAACCTAAGACTGTGCCCAATAAAAGGAACAACGATCAAAATGGCGATTCTTTAAATCGTCTTTGTCTATTAATATAGAGAAAACCCCTTCATCATTAAATTCATTTTCACCCACTTGAAAGAGAACAACTTGATTCGAAGCCACTACTTCTTCAATTTCCTCTTTTCCCAACTGGCAATGGGTGAAAAAACCAAAGATCTTGGAGCGCAAAGTACCGCCAAAATAATCCCAGTAGTATCCGTGTTCATCCGCATCGTCTTCTTCGTAATCTTCTTCAGGCAGGTAGTAGCGGTCGCTCCATTGGTCTACATCTGCATAGATACGATCGATTAAAACCCCGTAGAAAAAATTATCATCGTGTTCAGCAATGATTCGAACTAAATCTTCATTTTTTACATCTGCATAGATGACTTTGCCTTCTTCTGTCATGATATCCACAAAAAAGAGCAGTTGTCCCGTTTTGGGCAGTAATCCGTACGGATCAAGAGGTGCAAATTGAGTGAGGTCCAATTGACCAGCGAAGCGCAATCCTTCGGGATGTTCTACTCCAGGGGGTAAATCAATGACCGGACCTCCGTAGCGAGAATGTCCTAAAGGGATTTCAACTTCCGTATGGGGAACATCGCGTTCCTTCATCCAATTTTGTCGACCCAAAAATACGGGATAGTATTGCTGTTTCGCTGCTTCAAAGCGGATAATATCGATGGTTTTATCGTACATTCGTTTATATTTAATAATAAAAATTAAAGATAATTAGTTTTACTTCAAGATGAACCGTCCCCAAACTAAAAAAACACGCTGGACTACTGCCTTTTTTCACCTTGTACTCTTTATAGGGTTGGGGTATATGCAAGCCCTCTTATCCATGACTCCCTTTAAAGATCAACCGTCGAGCAATCTTTCCTATGCTTTTTATACGGATGTGTTTTGGGCGGTGACCTTGACAAGTGTGCCCTATTTTTTGTTGCAACTCTTGCTCTATCGCGTACAACCACACAAGCTGCAATTCACCTTGCATCTGTTTTTGGTAGGTTTACTGTGGTTCTGGATCAATTTGGGGGTATTCCTCGATCGAGAAGCGGGCTGGAGCACGTATACAACGGTGGAATCACTCTACGCTACGTTGAGGTGTAGTGCTTGGTTGGGTGTAGGCTTGGTGGCTTTTGGATGGGGAAGTTGGAGAGTGAATCATCACCGTAGTAAAGAAAAAGTAGGCCAAAAATAGTTAACTAGTACGCTCAGGTTTTGAATCAAAGAGATGGTACTGACTCGTGCTATTTCTTTTCTGCTCGGCAGATTCCCAAATACTCCACAAGTGAAGCCGTTCTATTCCCCAATGAGAAGGCAGTGAAAAAAGCAGTTGTCCCTCATGTCGTGTTCCTATTTTTTGAAAGATATAAAACTCGTCTAGTTTATCGTGATACACAAGTAAGGTAACTTGATCATCCGGTTGGCTGAGGATATTACTCAATCGAGTATCCCAAGTGAATAAAAAGGTGTGTTGCTCCTGTTGTTGAAATTGCTCCTTCGTTGCTGCGGGTAAAGTACCTATAGCGAGTAAAATCCGATCGAGAACGAGGTAAGGCGTACCCGCTAATACGGTGAACATTGCTTCATGAGCAAGGAAATGAGTTGTTCCTTTCCTGATAGGCGTTTGTTATTGATTTGAAGTTCGACGGAATACAAATTCACCACATCTCGAACTTTGTTTACAAAACTAGAAACCAAACTGAACTTTTCTCGCTGTAGCTGTTGAGCAGGGGAGGCTTTTCGTTTAATAGATCTTGGATTGGTGCGCAATAAGTTTTTGCCTCTCCACTGATACCCCACCATATTGCCAATTTTACCTGATACCCCACCTAAAATACCGTCTTTTATTTCTGCCATCGTTGCTTTTTTTTATTTTCTAAGATAGTAAGATGAATGCCAAAAAACGTGTAGTATTCAAAACTGGTTTGTAATTGTAAGTAGTTGTTTTTTACTTGGTTATTTTGTATTTAATCCAAAAGATAAAGGAATCAACGAACCCTTTTCGGTAGTCAAGAAGAAGATATGAAGTGTTTTTATTTGAGATAAAGGATACTTTAGGTTAGAAGCTAGTTGAAGTTTGAACAGAGGATGCTTCGAGTGTGCTTCGACCCTGCTTCGACAAAAAGGGCTTTTTTCCAGATATACTCGGAGGGGAGTCGGAGAAGTGTTGGAGGGGAGTAGAGGAGTGGTGATTGATACACCGGAAACGACAACTGGAAAGGAAGTTTTATATCATTATTTAAATCGATTAAATAAAGGGGAATAATCTATTTATATAGAAGAAATTCTACCTTTGTTAGAAAACAAAGCATATGAAAAAACTATTTACTTTAGCCCTATTGGGCTTACTTACTTTAGGGTGTAAACAAGGGGAAAAACAAGATAATCCGATTAAAGAAGAGCCTACTGGAATTGCCGTTTCACAGGTATTTGAGCAAAGTGAAGCACTGAAAAAAATCAGCAGCGAATTGCTGATTCCCATGGAAATCGTAGAGCCCAATGCAAAAGAGGTAACCACCAAATACGGATTAGAATTTGGAGGAAATTGTTATGCTTGCGATGTGGCAAATATTTTAATTGACGGAGAAATGATTACGCTGATGAATGCGTGTGATCTAAATAGTCAAATCTCTTTTATCATTGAATCAGTCGAGGAACAAGGACAGCAGATTAATATCCGCACTAAATTGCACACTTTTGTATTTGAACAAGTGGATGATTATCCTGTGTATAGCCTAAAAGTGATAGGAGAAGAACTAGATGAATCTATATTTAGAGAAGGAGCCTTCTATACGTTGCGCAGCTTATTGCAAACTTTTGAAGTACACGATTGTGAAGATTTTGAAGGATAGGCTTTAGCCACTTCTAATTGATCGAAGGAATATCAGGCGGTTAATAAAGAAGGAGCCTTTGGTATAAAGCACAACAAGTCTTAGCCCTTTTTGGACCAAAAGAAGAAATTGTGATGGTCGCTCATCACAATTTTTCTGATTCGTTCTGTATCGCTATTACCCTCTATTCTGGTTGATCCTCATCATTCTTTTTAGAGCTTCCTCCCATAAACATGAAGATCGCCACAACAAGACCTACACATACTAATCCAAAGATAATGATCATAAATGTGCCATTAGCAAAATTGTACAGTGGTAAATTCATTAAGTTCATAATACGTGTTTATTTATGTTATTCTGTACTAATTTATGAAAAAAAATAATAATACAGTATGATAAATGTCAGTATATTATGACGAATAATAAAAAACGCCTCTTTTTTTTTAAAAGAGGCGCTGTTTTTTTATAGTTTATCTAAGGTATTTCCTAAGGGAAGATTCATTTTCTTTGTTAAGGAAGACAGCTCGTTTAAGCTGAAATTTCCTGTGATTAGGACTAATACTGTTTCTTTGGAAGGATCTACACTTTCGTTTAGCATGACTAGCTCAGCAATGTTCTGGTTGCTACCCGATTTATCAATGTAGATGACGATTTTTGCGTCATTGTCTTTTTTATTTATGAGCTCTTTTAGTCCATTAGCTTGTATATATTCCTGAACCGCTGTAGTCATCGCTTTTTTATCCTCTGAGGATTTGGTGTTGAATACCCGTAAACTCGTCAATTTCTTAATTAGGTCAAAGTAGCGTTTTTCTTCAACATTTGTCGCTTCTACCTTCACATTGGCCATCATCTCAAACATCTTCTTATTTACGACTACATTGTTGATGCTCTTGCTCTTTTCAAATTTCGAAAAGCTGTCTTGTCCAAAGGCTACATTTGCGGTGAAAATAACAAAGCAGAGAAAGACATATGATATTATTCGTTTCATACTATTCTAATTAGTTGTATCGCTAGTATTTAAGGCTTTAGAAACCTCCGATAAAATGGTTTTACACTCCTGGTAAGCCACTTCTGGATTGGTAAAAGTACCAAGGCTGGTTTCTGGGGCTGCTGATTTTGTAGTATTCAAGTATTGAGATTGTACAACCAATACAAGTAAACTTACAAGCAGTATCCCACCAATGAAGTAGGTGAAGTTTCTTTTGTTCTTCATTATTCTTGCGAACTAAATTAATATTATTGTAAAAATATAAAATATAATGGAATAATTACCATCTATTACTAATATAGTGTGAAAGCAGTATAATAAAAAATGCCCCAAAAAGGGTTTAACTTTTTGGGGCATGTCTATTCAGACTCTTATTTTTATTACTTATAGTTAGCGTAAAAGTTGTTCGTCATAATTCCCGCTGTGAAGCTACTTACTTTTTTACCTTGTCTATAAACATTTACTTTACTAGGCTCGTTCATATCTCCTGCGTCTCCGACGTAAATGACTTTGTTAATTACATTAAACCCGTAAAAGGATGATACTTCGTTGAATGTTTCTGCTTCCAGGCTTAAAACTGGTGCTGTTTGTACGTAGGTGTCATTAGGTTTCCAATTGTATACCTCATTCTTACTCGTATAGTATAAATCGTTGTTGTCTAAACGGAGGTTTTTTGCGTTAGCATTTCTCGTTGAGAAGAATTCTAAAACCTTTTCATCTGTATGTGCATCAAATTTAAGGAAGAAAGACTTGTCTTTAGTAGACGATATCGCGTAAACAAAATCACCTAATGTAGCTATTCCTTGCAATTTGTTGTCGATCGCTATTTTTTTCGTAATCGCAAATTCTGCGTTGATTACCACAATCTCACTTTTGGTTTCTGAAATATTCTTTTGTACATACAATTTAGTATTCCAGGCTAAGATTTGCCCTACTGGTGCATCCATTGGTATTTCATGAATGAATTTGTTGTTTGCATCATATACAGCAACCGATTTTCCCTCTTCGTTAGTTACGTATAGGTTATTGTTCGCAAACGCAATATAAAGTGGTTTGTTTAATCCTTCTTTTATCGCACCTAGGTGTTTAAACGTATAGCGATCAAAGATTTCGATCGTATTTGAACCTTTTAAAACTACATAGGCTTTATTGTCTTTAAAAGCAATACTATGCGCTAGATCTCCTAATACTTTTTCTGGCGTTTTTGCAATGTTTTCAAAGTACTTGTCGTAAGTAAAAGATGAAAATCCTATAGACGCATCATTTAATTGAAAACCTCCCTCGTTTAATATAATTAATCCGTTCTCAAGATTCGGACCTGGTTCTACCTCTACAAAAGGATCATCCGCTGTACTACAAGATGTTGAAAGGATTGATAATGATAGTGCTAGAAATAAAAGTTTTTTCATATTTAGTTGCATAGTATTAGTATTACACGAAAGTGAAAGTTTAATAAAATGTTAATTTTTATCTTTCTCAAAATTAGTTTTTATTCTGAAATAAACAAGAACTAAACTATAAAATTTATGGGCAACCCCCTGAATTAACGCTGAAATACGAATAGTAAACCGCATTGTGGAATTAAAATCAAGGATCCCATGGTGTTTTTAACACGATTTTCTCTGGTTTTGCTCCTTATTTGATGCTTTATACTAACGAATAAATTCCTCCTATCGTATGTATAATGGTAAAAAAGGAGGAAATAGTTTCGATTGAAAAGGGGATATTGTAGTCCTAGACCTTTGTTAAAATGCAAAATGTGAAAGAGAAAAATTAGTTTGTAATTTTTAATATCACTTTTTACTTCGGAATGTTCAGAACTAAAGCTGTGTTTTTTGTATGGATTTTACCCTTTTGTCGCGAAAAATGATTGATAAGGTGACAAAGAAGACTAAATTGGTAAAAATGATAAAAACTAAAAAGAGCATACTGCAAGCTCGCTAAGACTAGAAAAGATGTAACTAAAGTTCAAAGAAGGTTTCTTTTTCAAATTATTGGTTGTTTTTACTAGGGAAAATCACAAGAATGTTCTTAATTCGATTGGACTCAATGAAAAGGAAATTATTCGTTTTTTGATTTTTTTAAACAATTCAAGTTGTTGTAAATGAGTTGTTTGTGTTTTTTGTGCTGAAAAATGGGTTTCCTGTGAAAGCAGTAACTTGGCAGTAACTAAAATAACAATAGTATGACTCAACTAAGGGTAAAAAAAGAAATACATCCCTTATATCAAAAGCAACAAGAAGAATTAACAAAACTTATCGAAAACTATGATGCATTAACTACTTATCTTTTTAAAGGCAATCGGAACACCATTAAACTGGCCACCTTATCAACAGGACAATGCGTAGCGATTAAAGCCTTTAAAATACCAAATGAATTTAACAAACGCGTGTATAAATTTTTTAGAAAACCAAAAGGGTTGCGATCATTTGAACATGCTGAAAAGTTAAAAGAACTTGGCGTAGCTAATCCACAAGCTGTCGCATACTTTGAGTACAGTACGGCCACAACGATTCGAAATACCTATTATATTTCTGAATTTGTGGATGCTGAACTGACGTACCGCGATCTACTTACGAAAAAGAATTATCCTGATCGAGAGGTGATTTTAGAAGATTTTGTTCGATTTTCTTATGGATTGCATGAAAAGGGAATTATGTTTTTGGACCATTCCCCCGGAAACACCTTGATCCAAAAACAAGAGGATGGAACCTATATATTTTATTTGGTCGATTTGAATCGAATGAAATTCAATCAAACGATGTCTTTTTCGCATCGAATGAAAAATTTAGCCCATTTAACCACCAATATCCATGATATTGAAAAAATGGCAGAGCATTACGCTCGACTAATCGGAAAAAATTCCAAAGAAGTGTTTATCCGTTTATGGCTTGAAACAATTAAGTTTCAATTTAGATTTTACAAAAAGAAAGACATTAAGTTTAAAATTAGACGGTTTTATTTTAATTAATTTTTATTTCAACTGAGGGCTTTCAAGAAGACTCAGAATATAAAACCCCAGTCCAAACTGCTGGGGTTTTTTCATGCCATATGCTAAAGGGGCACCCGTTCTAATAAAACGCAACCTTTTTTTAAGATAGGTCAGCTCACTTCAATCGAATAAATAAGTTTATTTTTGTAGACAAACAGTCGAATACATGAAGAAATTGGTTTTTTACTTGATGGGATGTACCTTGTTTGTATTTTGTAGCAGTTGCAAGCAACAACTAAAAGAAGAGGAGATACAACAGACAGAGCAATCGAATATTGACTATGCAAAAGGCTTTAACTTTACCAGCTATGACGATGTCTACGTGGTGAATATCACCCAACCTTGGGCTAATGCCAATACGCGTTTTACCTATGTTTTGAAAAGAGCAACCGCTCAGGTTCCTGATTCGCTTCAAAAGTATCCACAGATACAAATTCCAATTCAATCTCTTGTAGCCACTTCTACGACGCATATTCCTGCTTTGGATGTACTTAATCAAGTACCTTCTTTGGTTGGTTTTGCAGGCTTAGATTACGTTTCAACCCCTGCTGTTAGACAGCAAATTGACTTGGGGAAGGTTAGAGAAGTAGGGCAAAATGATGCGCTAAATGTTGAGGTTATTTTAGATGTACAACCCGATGTTTTGATGGCTTTCGCCATGAATAAAGAAGATAAAAGTCTGCAAACACTTGCCAATGCGGGTATTCCCATTTTGTACAATGGCGATTGGACCGAACAAAACCCCTTGGGCAAAGCGGAGTGGATTAAACTTTTCGGACTATTATATGACAAGGAAAAAGAAGCCTCTGCCTTTTTTGATCAGATTGTCATAGATTATACCGCTGCCCTTCAATTGGTGAAAGCGGTAACGAAGCAACCCACTGTGATGAGTGGAGTCATGTACGCAGATGTTTGGTATTTACCAGAAGGGAAAAGCTGGGCTGCTGTTTACTTTAGCGATGCACAAACCGATTATTTATGGAAGGATACTCAAGGAGTAGGGAGTTTAGCGTTGTCTTTCGAGCAAGTGCTAGAAAAAGCCCAACATGCAACGTATTGGATTAACCCAGGGCATTATGAATCCCTAGCTGAATTAGCTCAAGCAAATCCTCATTACAAAGAGTTTGAGGCTTTCAAAAACAAAAATGTCTATTCTTTCGCTCCGACAAAGGGGCCAACAGGGGGATCTTTATTTTATGAAATAGGCGGAATGCGACCTGATTGGGTTTTAAAAGATCTCATCCATCTGGTCCACCCTGAGGTATTACCCGAATATGAACCACACTTTTATAAACAATTGAAATAAGCATGAAACAAAAACTGGGCTGGGGGCTTGGAATTTTGTTGCTCCTATTTTTGTTTGCATTAAATCTCTCCTGGGGAAGTGTAAAGATTCCTCTAGCCTCGGTATGGGATATTCTCACAGGACATGAGGGAGTAAAATCCTCTTGGGAATATATTGTTTTACACTATCGTTTGCCAAAAGCTTTGGTCGCTATGCTTGTAGGCATCGCCCTTTCTGTGAGTGGATTGTTGATGCAAACTTTGTTCCGAAATCCCATGGCCGAATCATATGTGCTAGGTGTTAGTGCAGGAGCTGGACTCGGAGTGGCTCTCGTATTAATGGGAGGTGCACTCTTACCCGCTTTTATTTCGCCTTTGTTGACTTCGAACTACACTCTACTCCTCACAGCAGTTTTGGGTAGTCTCGTGCTGTTACTCCTTATATTAGCCGTTTCAAAACAGGTGAAAAATTCCATAACAGTACTCATCGTCGGGTTGATGTTCGGCAGTTTTGCCAATGCAGTGATTGCTATATTGAGTTTTTTTAGCGAAGCAGATCAGCTCAAAAAATATGTGGTTTGGATGTCAGGAAGTTTGGGGAATCTCACCCAAGAGATGATTTTGCTCTTCGGCCTGGTAGTGGGTTTGGGGGTTGGATTAGCCCTCTTGTTGATTCGACCATTAGATGCCTTGTTACTGGGAGATACTTACGCTGCTTCTTTGGGAATTAAGGTCAAGCAAACCCGTAATTTGATTATCATTACCGCAAGCTTGCTTGCAGGGGGGGCAACGGCTTTTGTAGGGCCAATTGCTTTTATAGGACTGGCTGTTCCTCATATGGCGCGTATGCTATGTAAAAAAAATACCCATCGCAGCCTATTGTTTGCGTGTAT
The DNA here is from genome assembly GCF_014145665.1 of Myroides sp. NP-2. Classification (GTDB taxonomy): domain Bacteria; phylum Bacteroidota; class Bacteroidia; order Flavobacteriales; family Flavobacteriaceae; genus Flavobacterium. The sequence goes on from NZ_JACHTD010000001.1 coordinate 439,155, forward strand.
GTTACTGGGAAGTACCCTGATGTTGCTCTGCGACATACTTACCCAGGTCAATGCAAATGCCGTACTGCCTATTAACGCCATTACAGCAATTTTTGGAGCACCTATTGTACTTGTATTGGTATTCAAATACCGCATTATTTAGAAAAGAGAAAAAAAAATTAAAACTAAGGTTGATGACTAGTTTTAAATTATCTTTGCAAGCTGTAAATAGATAATATGAAGTTCGAATTATTACATACTGATGTACAGTCACGTGCGCGTGCTGGAAAAATTACTACGGATCACGGCGTAATTGAAACACCTATCTTTATGCCTGTTGGAACAGTTGCAACGGTAAAAGGTGTACACCAAAGTGAGTTGAAAGAGGAAATTAATCCCGATATTATTTTGGGAAATACCTATCATTTATACTTACGACCAAAAGTAGAAATTTTAAAGCAAGCAGGTGGTTTGCATAAATTTATGAATTGGGACCGCAATATTTTGACAGATAGTGGAGGGTTCCAAGTGTATTCTCTATCGGCAAATAGAAAAATTAAAGAAGAAGGAGTGAAATTCAAATCGCATATTGATGGATCTTATCACTTCTTTTCGCCAGAAAATGTAATGGAAATACAACGTGCGATTGGCGCTGATATCATCATGGCCTTTGATGAGTGTACGCCTTATCCATGTGATTACCGCTATGCGAAACGTTCCATGCACATGACACACCGTTGGTTAGACCGCTGTGTGACGCATTTTAATAATACACCTGAACTGTACGGATACTCCCAAGCGTTGTTTCCAATTGTTCAAGGAAGTACATATAAAGACTTACGTCAGCAATCTGCAGAGTATATTGCTAATGTTGGTGCCGAAGGAAACGCCATTGGTGGATTATCCGTTGGGGAACCAGCAGAAGAAATGTATGCGATGACTGATGTGGTAACTTCAATTTTACCAGAAGACAAACCCCGTTATTTGATGGGGGTAGGAACGCCAATCAATATTTTGGAAAATATTGCTCTTGGAGTAGATATGTTTGACTGTGTGATGCCAACACGTAACGCAAGAAACGGTATGTTGTTTACGGCCAACGGAATCATGAACATGAAAAATAAAAAATGGGAAAATGACTTCTCTCCAATTGATGAAATGGGGCATACTTGGGTAGATACGGCATACTCTAAAGCGTATTTACGCCACTTATTCGCCGCCAATGAATCTCTAGGGAAGCAAATTGCCTCCATTCACAACCTTGGTTTCTATATGTGGTTAGTACGTGAAGCACGTCAACAAATCTTGGCGGGAACTTTCGCCACGTGGAAAAATAAAATGGTAAAGCAACTGGGAGAAAGATTGTAATAATCAACGAACGTCTAATAGCAAAAGTAGTTTACAGATGAAAATTATAGATTGGTATATTTTAAAGCGATATTTAGCCACTTTTTTTGTGATGCTCTTGCTGTTTGTACCCATTGGTATTGTTATTGACGTCTCAGAAAAGATTAATAAAATCCTCGAAAATAAAGTGCCGTTGCAAGCAACAGTACTCTACTACTTGGACTTTACTGTTTATTTTGCCAATATGCTTTTCCCTATATTTCTGTTTATTTCCATTATTTGGTTTACCTCCAAATTGGCTAATAACACAGAAATTGTGGCTATCTTAAGTTCGGGAATCTCTTTTACTCGATTCTTGCGACCTTATTTAATTGGAGCAACTTTAATTTCCCTCCTGTCACTAGCGATGTCGATGTATATCGTTCCTCGGGCAAGTGCTGGATATAACGACTTTCGGTATAAATACTTAAAGAGAGATGAAGTACGCGAGAGTCAGAATGTATTCAAACAGATCAATGCAAACGAATTTATCTTTGTGAGCAATTTTAATTATAGTACCAATACGGGATATAATTTTACTATTGAAGAGTTTGACGGAAATTCCCTTGTTTCTAAAATTGAGGCCAAACGCATCGAGTGGAATGCAGAAACTAAAATGTATACGCTTTACGACTACTTTAAACGCGAAGTTGGCGAAGCCAATGATATTTTAGAATTTGCCGACCAAAAAGAATTGCAATTGGAATTTGATATTGATGATTTGAGTCCTGTGGTATATGCTGCAGAGACGATGACATTAGGTCAATTAAAGCGATTTATTGAGAAAGAGCGCATGCGTGGTTCATCGAACATCAATGTGCACTTGGTGGTGTTGTACAAGAAGTACAGCGTGCCCGTATCAGCCTTTATTTTGACAATTATCGCCGTATCCGTATCTTCCATGAAGCGAAGAGGGGGGATGGGAATTAACTTAGCCATTGGTATCGCCCTGGCTTTCATATATGTTTTCTTTGACAAAATATTTAGTGTACTAGCGGAAGCCTCTAGTATGTCACCTTTGGTGGCTGTGTGGATTCCCAATGTTACCTTTTCAATTTTAGCTATATTTTTATTACGAAATGCTCGGAGATAATTTTAAGAGTCATCTGTTGTTACACCTCATTGTTTTTATTTGGGGGTTTACAGCTATTTTGGGTAACTTAATTACCTTGGAAGCGTTGCCATTAGTCTGGTATCGCATCGTAATTGCCGTGATTACCTTGATGTTGTTGTTTGCTTTTAAGGGGCAGTCGATCAAAGAAAGCAAGGGCAAAATCGGCATATTTTTAGCCGCTGGAGTAGTGATTGCCATGCATTGGCTTACGTTCTTCTGGGCAATTAAAGTATCAAACGTTTCCGTTACACTGGCTTGTCTGTCAACGGGTGCTTTTTTTACTTCCATCTTGGAACCTATTTTCTATAAACGCAAGGTGATCGGATACGAAGTGTTCTTCGGATTTATCGTTGTATGCGCTTTAGCACTTATTTTTAGCGTGAGTACCGAATATGTGGAAGGAATCATTTTGGCCTTAATCGCCGCTTGCTTATCCGCCATATTCTCGATTATTAACGGTAAATTAGTACACAAGTCCTCTGCCTCTGTTATTACTTTTTATGAAATGGTAGGCGGGTTACTTATCTTATCCATCTATTTGTTTTTTAGTGGTGGATTTACAGCCTCATTTTTTGAGGTAACAACTTCAGACTGGCTCTGGTTGTTGGTGTTAGGAACTTTTTGTACTGCTTTTGCCTTTATTGGATCCGTCTATGTAATGAAAGATATCACGCCGTTTACTGTGATGTTAACCGTGAATTTAGAACCAGTTTACGGTATCCTTTTGGCGATTCTCTTATTTAAAGATAGTGAGAAAATGAGTGTCGAATTTTATGTCGGCGCTTTGTTAATATTGAGTACTGTCGTGTTAAACGCGATTGTTAAAAACAGGAAAAAGATAAAAGTTGCCAAAATATAGAGGTCTATATAGAGGAAAATTTTATCTTTGTCATTAGTAATTGAAACTAAAAATTATTCATAAATGGAATATTTAGATTTTGAGCTTCCTATTAAAGAACTTGAGGAGCAGTTAAAAAAATGTACGTTAATCGGTGAAGAATCTGATGTAGATGTATCGACAACTTGCTCACAAATCGAGAAAAAATTAGAAGAGACAAAGAAAGACATATATAAAAATTTGACCCCTTGGCAACGCGTACAATTGTCAAGACATCCAAACAGACCGTATACTGTTGATTATATTAAAGCGCTTTGTGGAGATACTTTTTTAGAACTATTTGGGGATAGAAATGTAAAAGATGACAAAGCAATGATCGGTGGATTAGGGAAAATCGGAGATCAAAGTTTTATGTTTGTGGGTCAGCAAAAAGGATTCAACACAAAGACTAGACAGTATAGAAACTTCGGGATGGCCAATCCAGAAGGATACAGAAAAGCTTTGCGTTTAATGCAAATGGCTGAGAAGTTTAATATTCCAATTGTTACGTTGATCGATACGCCAGGGGCATACCCAGGATTAGAAGCGGAAGAAAGAGGACAAGGAGAAGCTATTGCACGCAACATTTACGAAATGTTCCGTATCAAAGTGCCAATCATCTGTATTATTATTGGTGAAGGGGCTTCTGGTGGAGCGTTAGGTATTGGTGTAGGTGACCGTGTAACTATGTTAGAAAATACATGGTACTCTGTAATTTCACCAGAATCGTGTTCTTCAATTTTATGGAGAAGCTGGGAGTATAAAGAACAAGCCGCTGACGCATTGAAATTGACTTCCTATGACATGAAAAAGAATAAGCTCGTAGACGATATTATTGCTGAACCACTTGGTGGTGCACACTCAGATCGCGAAGCTACATTCGAATCTGTACGCAACTACATTGTAAAAACACATAAAGAGTTAGCTAAAACTCCTCTAGACAAATTACTGAACCAACGCATGGAAAAGTATTTTGAAATGGGAGAATACAAAAGTTAATTCAACTTGTTGAACTTATAAAAAAATCCGAGCCTAGGCTCGGATTTTTTATGCTTTAATAGTTCTGTATTCAATTATAAAATCTGTATTTTTATTAAATGTAAAGATTTAAATAGCAACAGTAGTTTAAAAAAAAGAAGTATTTTCGCACTATGGAAAAAGCAAAAGATATACGTACCTATCCCAGCGCTTTTTCTAAAGATGTTATCGCTTTAGAAAAAGGAAAAATACCACCTCAAGTTACTGATTTTGAGGAGGCTGTTTTAGGTGCAATGATGATTGATAAAAAGGGGATTGACGAAGTAATTGACATACTTCAGCCAGAAGCTTTTTATAAGGAAGGACACAAGTATATTTTTGAGGCTATTGATCAATTATTTGTCAGCAATCAACCCATTGACTTATTGACCGTATCGGCTCAATTGAGAAAAAATGCAAAGTTGGATATTGCTGGAGGCGATGCTTATTTAGTTAGCCTAACGCAAAAAATTAGCTCCTCAGCTCATATCGAATTTCACTCTCGTGTTATTCTTCAAAAGTTTATTCAACGCAGCTTAATTCGAATTTCGAATGAAATCATCGAAGACGCTTACGATGAAACGACGGATGTTTTTGACTTACTCGATAAAGCGGAAGCTAAGCTATACGAAGTGACGCAGGGGAACATTAAAAAGAGTTCTGAGACGGCTCAAAGTTTAGTGGCGCAGGCGAAAAAGCGAATTGAAGAGATTAGTACCAAAGAAGGATTGAGTGGATTGGCTACGGGTTTCCACAAACTAGATGAATTAACTTCTGGCTGGCAGCCCAGTGATTTAATTATTATTGCCGCTCGTCCCGGGATGGGAAAAACAGCCTTTGTACTTTCTATGGCGCGTAATATTGCCATTGCATCGGGGGCTGGTGTTGCCTTTTTCTCTTTAGAGATGTCTTCTGTTCAGTTGATTACCCGTTTGATTTCATCGGAAACCGGACTTTCATCTGAAAAACTCCGTACAGGTAAGTTGGAAAAACACGAATGGGAGCAATTAAACGTTAAGGTGAAAGACTTGGAGCGCGCACCTTTATTTATTGACGATACTCCTTCCTTGTCTATTTTCGATTTACGTGCAAAAGCAAGACGTCTTGCCTCTCAATACGGTATTAAACTAATTGTGATTGACTACTTGCAGCTAATGACCGCAGGGGGAAGCCAAAAAGGAGGAGGAAACCGCGAGCAAGAAATTTCTACTATTTCGCGAAACCTTAAAGCATTGGCAAAGGAACTAGATATTCCCGTTATTGCTTTATCACAGCTTTCGCGTGCCGTTGAGACCCGAGGTACGTCAAAACGTCCCTTGCTATCCGATTTAAGGGAGTCTGGTGCGATTGAACAAGATGCGGATATCGTATCGTTTATCTACCGTCCTGAGTACTATAAAATCGAAGAATGGGATGATGAATTCCGCTCACCAACAGCTGGTCAAGCCGAGTTTATTGTGGCTAAACACAGAAATGGTGGTCTAGATAATATTCGCTTGAAATTCTTGGGTATGTTTGGTAAGTTCGACAACTTAGATGAAGATGCTCGTATGGAAGGATTTGTTGGTAGTGATGGTGTGTTCTCTTCTGCAATTAATAACGGAGGAGGAGCAAATATGACCCAAAATTTACCACCAGCACGAGATGTGTTTAACGATGATGATGTTCCGTTCTAATGTATTTATGATAAACGGTAAACGAAACGTTTAGTGACTATAATAACAAAGGCGAAGGATGATTAAAACCTTCGCCTTTGTTATTATTTTAAATTAGCATTAGCAAATTCCCAATTGAGGTGAGGAAGCAATGCTTTGATGTATTTTTCTTTGTCATTTTTATAGGATGGCAAATAAGCATGTTCCCATAAATCAATTGCTAATAAAGGTTTGCCTAATCTCAAGGTAATGGGATTGGCATTGTTTTCTGTAGTGATCAAGGTTAGTGTATTGCGGTGATCAACCAATAGCCATAACCAACCAGAACCTTCAAATTCAACCGACATACGCAAGATTTCTGCTTTTAAATTGTTGTAGGACCCAAAATTCGAGTTAATCAAGGTAGATAAATTCGTATCGGGACTCGTGGTTGTATTTTTGTGTATAGATTGCCAAAAGAAATTGTGATTGTAATACGCTCCAGCTAGATTGCTTATTTCTGCTTGTGCGGGTGTTACTTTCGTTAGAATACCTACAAGGCTATCAGTGACAAAAGAACTGTTGTGAATCGCTGCATTCAAACGGTTGGCATAACTTAAATGAATTTCGCCATAGTGTAAAGCCAAATCCTCCGGTTTAAATAGATCTTCAATTTCCTCATAGGAAAAAGAAAGGGGAAGCATGTCAAATGGACCTTGTTTGGTTTTGACCTTTTCTTGCCCAAGCACCGATTTTTTCTCTACGATAAATGTCTCCCTTTTAGGAATCTCAACTTCTATGCGTTCGCTTTTCTTGCCACAAGATGTCGCTAAAACTACAGCAAAGAGTAAGGTAAGGTTTAACGACTTTATTGTTTTCATTGTTTGGCTAAGATTGTTTTGGCAAGTTTAATATATTCTGTTTTAGCTTGTGTTGTGGACAAATGACTCACTTGTGTCCACGCATTGAATTTGAATGCCTTTTTTAAATCATGCGACATATGCTCGAAGTCTTGGTGACTTAGTCCATTAGTCGCTTGTTTGTAATAGGCGTATATCCGCAGCATAACATCGGGAGCTAAATTTCTTGCTTCTTTAGAAATTCGCTCGTAGGCTTCTAAAAAGTCTTTGTCTAGTTGCTCGTTCATTCCTATTTTTTTGCAATTACCGTTTTGTTACCAATCGCTTTTTGGTTTAACACCACATCTACTTTTGTTCCAAGCGGTAAATATAAATCTACGCGAGATCCAAATTTTATAAAACCAGCATCTGTTCCTTGAATGGCTTGCATACCTGGCTTTGCGTAGTTTACAATACGCTTCGCTAGTGCACCAGCGATTTGACGGTACATCACTTCTCCAAACACCTTGTTTTCTATTACAACCGTTGTTCGTTCATTTTCTTCACTAGCTTTTGGATGCCATGCTACAAGGTATTTCCCTGCATGATATTGGCTGTATTTGATCAATCCGCTTAATCCATATCGCGTTACGTGTACGTTAATAGGAGACATGAAGATTGATACCATTAATCGCTTGTCTTTAAAGTATTCAGGCTCATAAACTTCTTCGATTACAACAACTTTTCCATCTACAGGAGCTACAATGACAGCGTCATTGGGAACAATGGTTCGGTCCGGATTTCTAAAGAATTGTAACACTAAGATTAGCAGTGCTAGAATAATAGATGACAACGTCATTCTTAACCAATCAATCGTTATGAAATAATCAAAAACTACAATAATGATTACAGCGACTACTAACGAGAAAAAAATAATTTTAGTTCCTTCTTTATGAAACATGGCTTATAAAATTTGAAAAATGATATACAAAAAGGGTGAGATAAACAAGATGCTGTCTAAGCGATCTAAAATACCTCCGTGTCCAGGCATGATATTGCCACTATCTTTTACACCAGCTTCTCTCTTGAAATGCGATTCAACTAGATCTCCAAGTGTACCAAATAATCCTACAAAAATAGCACTTGCAATCCAAATATCCACACTTAATGAAGTAAAAAACTGATATAATACCAGAGAGGCTAGAATGGCAAAGACAATTCCGCCTACTAATCCTTCTATAGTTTTTTTGGGTGAGATACGTTCAAAGAGCTTGTGCTTACCAAAACGTTTACCTACAATATAAGCAAAAGTATCGTTGGTCCACACAAGAATTAATATACCGATAACAATTTGCGGATCATACCCTGCTGCGGTATATGGCAGATGTAGAAAAGCGAGAAAACTTCCTATTATATACCCGAGAAAAATGATGATTTTTACGGGAAGACTGCGATTGGGTTTGCGCGTGGTAAATAATTCGGCTGTTATGGCTAGTAGAATTAAAAAAGTAAGAATCACTATGGTTTGCATTGGCAAGGCAAAAGCCGACTGAAAAATTGCCAATACGGCAACCAAGCTCAGGCCAACACAAAGGGATTTGGGTAAATCTATTAAACGAGCAAATTCATAAGCTGCTACGATCATAAAGAATCCAAAAAGTAGTTTAAACGTAAGTACATCGTATAAGGTTGCACTTAGTAATAGAACAATATAGACAATGCCGGATATCGTTCTTTTAAGGGTTTCTGACATAATTTAGAGATCTTCTAATAAAAGTAAATATAAGTTTTTAGGAGATCTGCCATAGCTTAAGAAATCTTGATTGGCAGAAGGTTTAAAGCAGTTAATCGCCGTGATGTTTGTAGGTAATGCGCTGCTGTATTTTCTTTTGATTTCGCGAAGTCCATCACTTTTTGTACGCGTAATCTGGCTAGTTGTTGCGATAATGATGATGTTGTCAGGAATTTCATGTGGTTTGTAATCCCTTAATTGTTTTTCGCAAAATAAGATTGCTCCATCGTCTGCAATTAAACTCTCACAAGACGATACAAAAAAGACCGGTTGTTTGGAATTGATGTAGTGAATGTTATTGTCTCTTAAAAGCGCATGGAATTGACTCTCATGGGTTAATGCCTCTTTTTCAAACCAATCATTCTCTAATAAAACATTGACAAAGGTTTCGTGTAGTTCTGCTTGTGTATCGCAGTATAAAAATTTACCGCCGTTATTCCTGAAATTTACTGTAAATAAATCATCAACAGGCATAACAGTCTCAGGAAGATATTGACTTCTTTGATTGTTAGCCTCTTCGTTACTTTGTTTTGACATAAATCCGCTAATTAACTTCTTTAGAAAGCTCATAGGTTAAGTGTCGAAATATGATGGTTTGTAATATCTTCAAAGATAAAAAAAATCTTAACTTAAATGAGTCTTTAAGTTAAGATTTTTATATAGATTCTTATCGATTGCTTGATTAAGCGATTGTTTCTTCTGTATCCGATTGAGGTTGAATTGTGTTTTCTACCGTTTCGGGCTGATCGAAAGGTCGTTTACCAAAGATATTTTCTAGATCTTGTTGGAAAATCACCTCTTTTTCGCAAAGTAAATCTGCTAATTGGATCAACTTGTCTTTGTGTTCAGTCAAAATGGCTTGTGCACGTTCGTATTGTCCTTCAATTAACTTCGAAATCTCTTCGTCAATCACCTTGGCAGTATCTTCAGAATAAGGTTTGCTAAAGTTGTATTCACTTTGACCAGATGAATCGTAATAGGTAATGTTTCCGAGTTTTTCGTTCAATCCGTAAATGGTCACCATAGCACGTGCTTGTTTAGCTACTTTTTCAAGGTCGCTTAACGCACCTGTAGAGATTTTGTCAAATACAATTTTCTCTGCTGCACGTCCTCCCATGGTCGCACACATTTCGTCTAGCATTTGTTCCGTGCGAACGATTTGTCTTTCTGCTGGTAAGTACCAAGCAGCACCTAAGCTTTGTCCACGTGGTACAATGGTTACTTTTACTAGTGGAGCCGCGTGTTCACACATCCAGCTTACGGTAGCGTGACCAGCTTCGTGTATCGCAATGGCGTATTTCTCTTCTACTGTAATGATTTTGTTTTTCTTTTCTAAACCACCAATAATTCGGTCAACAGCATCCAAGAAGTCTTGCATATCTACTTCTTTTTTGTCTTTACGCGCTGCAGTTAGAGCAGCCTCGTTACAAACGTTAGCAATATCTGCACCTGAGAATCCAGGTGTTTGTTTTGCTAAGAAGTCGATATCTAAGTTGTCAACGCGCTTAATGTTGCGCAAGTGTACGTTGAAGATTGCTTCTCTTTCTTTAACGTCTGGAAGATCAACATAAATTTGTCTGTCAAATCGTCCAGCACGTAAAAGTGCTTTATCTAGGATTTCCGCACGGTTTGTCGCTGCTAATACAATAACATTGGTATGCGAACCAAAACCGTCCATTTCCGTCAATAATTGGTTTAATGTGTTTTCTCTCTCGTCGTTTGACCCAGAGAAATTGCTTTTTCCACGTGCCCTACCCACAGCGTCAATCTCATCAATAAAGATAATGGCTGGTGATTTTTCTTTGGCTTGCTTAAACAAGTCGCGAACACGAGATGCCCCAACTCCTACGAACATTTCCACGAAATCAGAACCTGAAAGTGAAAAGAAAGGAACTTTAGCTTCTCCTGCTACTGCCTTAGCCAATAGTGTTTTTCCTGTTCCTGGAGGACCTACTAAAAGCGCTCCTTTTGGAATCTTACCTCCGATAGAGGTGTATTTTTCTGGGTTCTTTAAGAACTCTACGATTTCTACAATTTCTTCTTTAGCTCCTTCTAATCCAGCAACATCACTAAACGTTACCTTAATGTCATTCTTTTCATCGAAGAGTTTTGCTTTCGATTTTCCAATAGAGAAAATCTGTCCGCCACCGCCAGCACCACCGCCACCAGTCATTCTTTTCATCATGAATAACCAGAATCCAATGATAATGATGATCGGTAAGAAACTAATGAAAATGTCTCCCCAATTGCTCTCAGCTTCAGATTTATATTCCAGAAGTTTGCCTTCTCCAGCAGCCTCATCTAATTTCTTTTGGAAAATCTCAGAGTTACCGATTTCAGTTACAAACTGTGGTCCTGTACTTTCTTTTCCTAAGATTGACTTGCGTTGTAACTCTTCAAAATCTTTGCTTTGTAAAGCGTCTTTTGTCAAATATACCTTAGCAACAGAACGATTAAATTCTACTTTCTCCACTTTACCTTCTTTCAGGTAATCGAAAAATTTAGAAAGACTCAGTTGTTTGGAATCTCCAACACCACTTCCGTTCGATAAAAAGTTTATAACCAATACGATAACCACAATGCTCACGTATAAAATCCACGGGCTAAATTTGGGTTTGTTTTGGTTCGGTTTTATGTTTCCCGCCATGAAGAATAAATTTTAAGTTTAATATTGGCTGTTGATAGTCGTAATCTTTGCGTCTCCCCACAAACTTTCTAAGTTGTAGAATTCGCGAATTGATTTTTGGAATACGTGTACTACAACATTAATGTAGTCCATCAATATCCACTCAGCATTTATCTCGCCTTCAACATGCCAAGGTTTGTCGTGTAATTCTTTTGATACAATTTTTTGGACAGAACCCGCGATCGCATTGACCTGTGTATTAGAGTTCCCATCACATATAATGAAGTAATCACAAGGTGTGTTATCTATTTCTCGTAAATCTAAAATTGTTGTGTTTTCCCCCTTTACAGCTTCAATTCCTTTGATAATATTAGCAATCAATTCGTCGTTGTTGATAGTTTTGTTTGTCATTTATTGATTTTATCTAAATTTCTTCAAGTTAACAAAAATATGTTTCCTAATTTTGGGTTCAAATATAGTGAATCGCTTCTGATTAGACTACAATAATTTTATATGAATATTATCAAACTCGATGCCACTGCATCTACAAATACCTATTTAAAGAATTTGTTAACAACTTGTGATTTAGAAAATTTCACCACGGTTGTGACTGAAAATCAATTTGCAGGTAGGGGGCAGCGCGGGTCGGATTGGCTATCTGAAGCGGGTAGTAACCTGACCTTTAGTGTGTTGTTGAAAACAACTCCTGTGTCGATGCAAGGTATTTTTGATCTTAATGTTATGGTTGCTTTGGCTGTTATTCACGCTTTAAAAAAAATGTATAATCTGCCATTTTTTGTCAAATGGCCAAATGACATTTTGTCTTGTAATAAGAAAATTGGTGGCATATTGATCGAAAACATTCTCAAATCGCAGGGTAATGTATGTTCGATTGTTGGAATTGGAATCAACGGTAATCAACAACATTTTCCGAAAATGAGCAAAGCGAGTTCGCTAGGTATATTAACAGGAGGGGTGATCAACAAAGAAGAGCTGCTGCAGTCAATTCTGAGTGAATTGGCCACTGGATTTGCCGTGTTAGAAGCAGGTGATGTAGACGTTTTATGGGAAAAGTACAAAGCTTGTCTATTTCGAAAAGATGTAGTTTCTGTCTTTGAAATACCGGAAGGAAAGCGGTTTAACGGTATTATACGCGATGTTACCCGCCACGGTAAATTAGTGGTGGAAACTGAAGAGGAGGCTATGGTATCCTTTGCCCTAAAAGAAGTACAACTATTGTATTAGTTCAAAATAAGGAACCCCTTATTTTGAACCTAGGAATTCCTTTATTTTTGATGTTTAATTGAAATGGAGTTGATGCAATAACGGTGTCCCGTTGTATCTTGTGGACCATCGGGAAAAACATGGCCTAAATGTCCCTGACAATTCGAACAAACTACTTCTACGCGGACCATGCCATGAGATAAATCTTTAATATAAGTTACGCTACCCTCTATTGCTTGGTCAAACGAAGGCCAACCACAATGCGAATTGAATTTGGTGGTTGAATCAAACAAAACCTGACCGCAACCCGCACAGACATAGTGTCCTGCTTCATAAAAATCATTGTATTCGCCTGTAAAAGGGCGCTCTGTTCCTTTTTCTCTCAGAACGTAGAATTCTTCAGGGGTTAGTATTTCCTTCCATTCTTCTGCTGTGGTATGTTTGTCTTTTTTCATTTTTCTGTGGTATTAATGGGTTTCTTGTGTGAAATCGCGAATGCGTTCAATTACTTTTTTATCACCTAATACTTTGCGGTGTCCTAGTCCAGTTGTTACCATCAACTGACTGTTTGGCGCGTGTTTCTTAATTTGGTAAGCCGCTTTGATTGGAACATCTATATCGTCCTCATCGTGTATAATCAACAAGGGAATATGGATGGCTTCTGCTGCTTTGTGGACGCAGTAACTATCCATTGTGCGGTTAAATTGTTTTTCAAAGCGCTTTTTAATTATATCGGCAATTTGGGGTTTGAGTTGAATTTGCTTGACAAAATCTTCAATGACGTCTTCTACCACGTCTCCACTGCCAATAATGACTGCTTGTTTGGCTTGTAGCCCGTCGCGCAAGGCATTCATCGTTGTCATGCCCCCTAAAGAATGCCCGACAATGAGGTCAAATGCACCAAATTGTTTTTCGATTTCAAAGGCAGAAGCAATAAACTCCGTCAAATTTGTTTTCGTTTTTGGCGCAAAACCATGACCAGGTGCATCAAAACTGACAATGTCATAGCCTTGACGAATTAAAATATTGGCAATGGTAACCAATTGGGTGCCTCGTCCGTTCCAACCATGAATTAAAAGCGCTTTTTTATTGGCTTTTTTATTGATGCCGTATTCGTATACCACAATGTCTTTTTTGATTGCTGGTACAAACAACTTATTTTTCTTGCTCTTGGTCAGCATCTCTTTTTCCCTCTTTGGGGTTTTGAATTTAATCGGTGTAATAAAGAGATTCTGCGCAAATTTTGCCGCTAAAGATTGGGAAAAAAATTGTAAAAACTTCCCGGTCCATATGATTGATTTAGGTACTTCTAATGAGCGTTTTACCTTTTTAGAATTGTCTTGCATTAGTGAAAAGCATTTCAAACAAAAGTACAAAATATTAAAAAGATATTGTTTACTTCAGCACTCCCGTTTTTTTGTTGGCTGATTATCGGGTGTTTTTTACTTTTGTTTTTGCTTGGCTTTCTGTGTAAATTATAGTTTTTTCTTATGAAAACTTGATTACTAGATCAAAAAGAGGGAAGAAGTAAAAAATACATCCCTAAAAAAACAAAAAGTAAAACGCAGTGAAACCTAAGAGAATAATTTTAATTTTGAATAAAAAAAATATGAGAAAAATAGCACTATCCTTGGGGGTAATCCTTTTGTTAACTGGGTGTAAGACAAACCCGTTTAGTGGAAAAAGCACCATGGCATTTGTTTCGGATGCTTCGTTGTTTCCGTCGTCTTTTCAGCAGTATAACGATTTTTTGAAGGAACACAAAGTCATTAAAGGGACGGCAGATGCAAAGCGCATTGAGGATATTGGCAACAAAATTCGCATTGCCGCAGAAAAGTGGTTAACGGCTAATGGGTATCCGAAGTATTTAGATGATTACCGATGGGAGTACAATTTGGTCGATGATAAAGAGGTGAATGCATGGTGTATGCCAGGAGGTAAGATTGTATTTTTTACTGGAATTTTGCCAATTTGCAAAACGGATGCGGGTATTGCTACGGTAATGGGGCACGAGGTATCACACGCTTTGGCGAATCACGGGCAGCAACGCGTAAGTGCCGCTATGTTACAACAAGCGGCTGCCATGGGGTTGGATGTCGCTACTTCAGGGAGTAAAGAATCAACCAAACAAGCGTTAGGTATGGCTTTTGGTTTAGGAAGCCAGTACGGTGTAATGTTGCCTTTTAGCAGAAGCAATGAAAGTGAAGCGGATAAGATAGGGCTGACCTTAATGGCTATTGCAGGCTACAATCCCGAGGAAGCTGTTGCTTTTTGGAGTCGTATGGCGGCCAATAGCGGGGGAGGAGGAGGATCGTCCTTTACTAGTACGCACCCGTCAAATCAACAGCGCATTGACGATTTGAAAAAGCTGATCCCAGCTGCAAAAGCAGAAGCCGCTAAATTTGGCGTAACCTTTTAAAATAAATAAGAAAAAGCAATCGACACCGATTGCTTTTTTCTATTTTAGTGGATTATTTAGATTGTAGCATGAAAAATTTTGAAAAAGGGAATCCTAAGCTATTAAATGCTTGGGCCTTTTACGATTGGGCTAATTCAGTTTATGCCCTAGTTATATCTTCTTCTATCTTTCCTCTGTATTACGGAATGTTGTTTCGAGCAAGAGAAATTGATCGCTATTCCTTTTTTGGAATTGAAATGAATAGCGAAAGTATTATCAGCTATGTTACAGCTATTGGTTTTTTAATCATTGCCTTTATTTCCCCTTTATTGTCGGGAATCGCAGATTATCTCGGTACAAAAAAGTTTTTTATGAAGCTTTTTTGCGGTATTGGAGCTGTATCTTGTATGCTGCTGTATTTCTTTAGTTTAGATTATTTTGGTTTGAGCTTGTTTATCTATATGATGGGCTTAATTGGCTTTTGGGGCAGTTTAGTTTTTTATAATTCCTATTTGCCTGATATCGCTTTCGAAGAACAACAAGATCGCATTAGTGCCAAAGGATATGCCCTAGGGTATATTGGGAGTGTACTCTTGCTGATTCTAAATCTTGGCTTGGTGATGAATGCCGAAAAGTTGGGCTTTGAAGATGCAACACAAGCCATGCGCGCTTCCTTTATATTAGTAGGAGTTTGGTGGATTGCCTTTAGTCAAATTACCTTTCGCAAACTCCCAGACTTTAAAAACGACAAAAAACTGACTAGCGGTATTTTCTTCAAAGGTTTTAAAGAGTTGAAAAAAGTGTGGGGTATCCTTGGAGAACACACCGTTTTAAAACGCTATTTGGCTGCCTTTTTTGTTTATAGTATGGCCGTGCAAACCGTAATGATCATCGCCGCCTTTTTTGGTGAAAAAGAAATAGCATGGGCCGATGATCAACAACGCAGTATGGGGTTAATACTGAGTATTATGTTAATCCAATTAATCGCTATTGTTGGGGCTTTTGCTACTTCAAGCTTGTCTAAGCGCATAGGCAATATTTATACCCTATGTGTGCTAAATGTACTGTGGGTTTTTATCTGCATCTATGCTTATACGATTATCACGCCCAACGAGTTTTACATCGCAGCCGCTTTTGTCGGATTAGTAATGGGGGGAATACAATCGCTCTCTCGTTCTACCTATGCTAAGTTATTGCCCCAAACAACAGACACAACATCGTTTTTTAGTTTTTATGACGTAACAGAAAAAATAGGAATCGTCCTAGGGATGTTTGTCTACGGTTTAATTAGCGATATAACAGGGAAAATGCAAAATGCGATTTTATTCCTTATTTTATTTTTTATCGTTGGTTTTTTTCTGTTATTGCGTGTAAAAGAGAAGAAGAAGTAGAAAGGGCGGTTTATGTTAATTTTTTTTTGTTAAAAAAGTTTTAAAATATATTAAAATCTATATATTTGGAATTGTAATTAGAATGTAAAATCATGAAGAAATTTTATTCAATATTAATTGGTTTAAGTTTGTTGACAATCGGAGGAGGTTTGTTGTCATCTTGTAGTAGTTCAGATGATAACGATTTTTCTAGCGACCCTTCATATAAAGGACCTACTTATGTTTCCCTAACTTTGCCAGATACAACGCGTATTGAAACGGAAAAGTTTATAGCTACCTTAGATGCAAACGGAGAGTTTCGTTTACTAATGGATGATATTGAAGGGGGAAATCACATATTTGGATTTACTTTATTGCGATTCCAAGAAGGGAATTTTCCAACCAATTTAAACGTGATTGAATATATGTTGCGCACTGGAGAGGTTACCTATGACACTTTTAGTTCCTTAGATCCAAATGATCCTAGACGAAATAATGGAATGATTAAAATCTCTAAGATTGATAAAGAGTCCATGCTCGTAAGTGGAACATTTAGTAGTGCAATGGTGCCTTCACCGCTGAATCAAAGTGGAATGAGAACGTTTACCGTTTCAGGAGAGTTTAAAAATATACCATATAAAAGAATAGGTTTAATTAGCGAATACGGATTCGTATATGCGAGCTTGAATGGCAACGATATTAATGATTTAATGGTTGTCTCAGATGCCAAAGGAGATGTTGTTGACGGTAGAGTAGTTATCGCAGCTGAAAGTAAACCGATGCGCAAAAGAGCGATTAAGTTTAGCTTCCCAAAAGAAGCTGCTGTAGGTAACTATAAGTACGATCAAGTACAAGTAGAGTACATTTCTGAAAATGGAGTGAAGTACTTTTCGAATGCAGAAGATCAAAGCTTAGCCGAAAGTGTGTTGAAAATAGAACAAATAGGAACATTACCAGGTATCCCTAATCGCGCTACCTATAAGGGTAAATTTACATTTAAGTTAAAATCAAAAGACGGACGTGTGCTGACTTTAAATTTTGGCGACTTTAGCGCTGATATTTCGTTAAAAGAAGTGGTAACGCCAGGACCTGGCCCTGGACCAGGTGAAGGTGGAGGACCGATTGAATTGTAATCCAATAGCGATAAATAACTGACAGAAGACCTTGCATAAAGCAAGGTTTTTTTATGGCATAAAGATTGAACTACTAGTGTAGTATGAAACTAATATGTAGCTACTTTTGCTGATTACTAGAGACTTATGGTTTTTGTAGTCAATAGTGAAATTGGGGTTACTGACAAAATGACGTGATATTTATAATATGGCAAACCAAAAAATAATAACATTAGATAATTTGATGCTTGATGATTTCTTAGATGGTGATTCTGAATTCATTCCTTTGTTAAGTCAAGAAGACGAAGAGGAAATGAATAACGAAGAACTCCCAGTAGAATTGCCGATTTTGCCTTTGCGTAATATGGTTTTATTTCCTGGCGTTGTTATTCCAATTACAGCGGGAAGAGATAAGTCGATCAAATTGATTGAAGCAGCAAATAAAAAAGGCAAAAGCATTGGAGTTGTTGCTCAACTAAACGAAGATACAGAAGATCCTAGTATACAAGATATTCACCACCAAGGTACTGTGGCGCGTATCATTAAGGTGTTGAAACTACCTGATGGAAACGTTACCGTTATTCTACAAGGAAAAAAGCGCTTTGAAATTGTAGAACTTGTTAGTGAGAAACCTTACCTAACGGCAAGCGTAAAAGAATGTGATGAAATACGACCACAAGCGGATGATCAAGAATTCTTAGCTGTTGTAGATTCGATCAAAGAACTCGCTGTTGAAATCATAAGAGAAAATCCAAATATCCCTACAGAGGCTTCTTTTGCCGTGAAGAATATCGAGAGCAATTCGTTCTTGATCAACTTTGTGTCTTCCAACCTAAACTTAACGGTAGAAGACAAACAGCAATTGTTGCGCATCAATGATTTAAAAGCTCGTGCTTACGAAACCTTGCGTTTGATGAATGTGGAACTGCAAAAGTTACAGTTGAAAAACACGATTCAATCCAAGGTGCGTATTGACTTAGATCAGCAACAAAAGGAGTATTTCCTACATCAGCAAATGAAAACCATTCAAGAAGAATTGGGTGGATTTTCCAATGAAGAGGAATTTGAAGAAATGCGCAAAAAAGCCAAGGAGAAAAAATGGACCAAAGAGGTGCGTGAGCGTTTTGAAAAGGAATTGATGAAATGGCAACGCATGAATCCTCAGGTGGCTGAATTTGGTATTCAACGCAATTACTTAGAGCTTTTGTTAGAGCTACCTTGGCAAAAATATTCTGAAGATAAGTTTGATCTCAAGCGATCTCAAAAAATTCTAGATAAAGATCACTATGGCATTGAAGATGTTAAGAAAAGAGTAATTGAACACATGGCCGTTTTAAAACTGCGCAATGATTTAAAAGCTCCTATTTTGTGTTTATACGGACCTCCAGGTGTTGGAAAGACTTCTATTGGAAAGTCTATTGCCAAAGCGTTAGGTAGAGAATATGTACGCATTTCTTTAGGAGGATTGCGAGACGAAGCAGAAATTAGAGGACACCGTAAAACCTATATTGGCGCAATGCCAGGGCGTATCATCCAAAGTTTGAAAAAAGCAGGAACGTCAAACCCTGTATTCTTGCTCGATGAGATTGACAAATTGTCGGTAAGCAACAATGGAGATCCATCATCTGCTTTGTTAGAGGTGCTCGATCCAGAACAAAACAGCGACTTCTACGACAACTTCCTCGAAATGGGATACGACTTGTCTAAAGTGATGTTTATCGCTACCTCTAACAGCTTGTCTACGATTCAACCTGCCTTGAGAGACCGTATGGAAATCATTGAGATGACAGGTTATACGATTGAAGAAAAAGTGGAAATCGGAAGACAGTATTTGTTGCCTAAACAATTGGAAGAGCACGGTTTAACAGCAAAAGATTTGGTGATTGGCAAAAAGCAAATGGAGTTTATTGTCACTCATTATACGCGCGAGTCTGGCGTACGTGGATTGAATAAACAACTAGCGCATGTGGCTAGAGGCATTGCCAAAAGCATTGTAATGGAAGAAGAATTTAATCCTAAGGTAACTGAAGAAGATATCCAAAAAATACTAGGAACGCCTCGATTTGAAGCGGATAAATACGAAAATAACGACGTAGCTGGTGTGGTAACCGGTTTAGCTTGGACGAGTGTTGGAGGAGATATTTTATATATTGAATCCATTGTCTCTAAAGGCAAAGGGGGACTGAGTATTACGGGTAATTTAGGTACGGTAATGAAAGAATCAGCAACCATCGCCTTAGAGTACATCAAAGCACATGCAGATGAATGGGGAATTTCCTCCGATGTATTTGACCACTATAAAATCCATATTCACGTGCCAGAAGGGGCTACACCCAAAGATGGACCAAGTGCAGGTATTACCATGTTAACGTCTATGGTATCCTCCTTTACACAGCGCAAAGTAAAGAAAAACTTAGCTATGACAGGAGAAATTACCTTGAGAGGTAAAGTATTGCCAGTAGGGGGAATTAAAGAAAAGATTCTAGCGGCAAAACGCGCCAATATCAAAGAAATTATCTTGTGTAAAGACAATAGAAAAGATATTGAAGAGATTAAAGAGGACTATATCAAAGGATTGACTTTCCATTATGTGGATCGCATGGATGAAGTATTGAAAATTGCCTTACTAGATGAAAAGGTGAAGAAAGCAAAGAAATTCACCGTAGAAAAAGCATAAAACGAACGGTCATTTTCCTAAAATAAACAAAAGAGCAGTAGTATAATAAAATGTACTACTGCTTTTTTTTTGGGGTAAAATCGATACATCGTATGCAACTAAAAAAAAGACAAGCAGAAGTCCGCCGGCAATATATCCTTTTTTAGCATTGTTTTTGAAAATGTAATATATTAGCGACGTAATATCAATTGCTCATGAGGAATTCATTATTGTGGATGGGAGTCACCATACTCTGCTTGCTATCGCATAAAAACTATAGCCAAGTGGGGGCTGATTATACCTATCAGTTTTTGAATTTACCCTCTTCGCCTGTGCAGGCAGCACTTGGAGGAAAAAACTTTGCTTCTTCTAACAGCGTCAGTCAAGTATTTTGGAATCCTGCGAGTATAAATGAATCGATGGCTAACCAGGTAGATGCGAGTTTTAGTCGGGTGTATGGCGTGGCTAACTACGGTTCTTTGGGCTATACCAAAACCTTTCGATCCAAGCGAAATCTATTCGTAGGAGTGAATTTCATCAACTATGGGGATATGGAAGGCTATGATGAGTTTGGGACTTATACCGGAAACTTTCACGGTAATGAAGTTGCGCTCACTGCGGGTTCGTCCTATCAAATTGAGCAATCCGATTGGTATATAGGAGCAAATGTCAAATTCGTTTTTTCCTCGTTGGAATCCTATCAATCTATTGGGGCAGCAATTGACTTAGGGGTGCTGTATAAAGATGAAATTGGCAAGTGGGATTTTGCCTTCACCATTCGAAATATGGGGGCTCAGCTAAAAACCTATGCCGATTATCGAGAAAAATTGCCATTAGATGTCGCAATTTCTGTTTCGAAAGAATTAGAAAACGTACCTTTGCGCTGGCACATTACAATAGATAATTTACAACAATGGGATTTGTCCTTTTCAAACCCCAATAGGGGCACTACGTCTATAGACGAAGAATTCAAAGAAGAAAAGGTCAGTTTCTTTAATAATGCACTACGACATTTCATTGTTGGAGTAGAACTCTTTCCACAAAAGAAGTTTCAAGTCCGTTTGGGCTATAACTTCCGAAAAGGAGAGGAATTGCGCATTGTCGACAATCGACATTTCGCAGGGATAACTGCGGGCGTGGGTTTACAACTCAAACGCTTTAAATTCGACTATTCTTATGCACGCCAAACCTCGGCAGCAAACACAAGTATGTTTGGTGTTCGTTTTGATATGAATTAATTGTAAATTTTTCAAATTTGAAAAAGATAACTATAGCGATTGACGGTTTTTCCTCGACAGGAAAAAGTACGTTAGCCAAAGCACTAGCCAAATCATTAGGTTATATCTATATTGATACGGGTGCCATGTATCGCGCCGTGACGCTTTTTGCCATGCGCAAAGGTCTAATCTCTGCCAAAAACTTTGATCAAGCAAGGTTAGTAGAGCTATTAGACACCTTCGATCTACACTTTGAATACAATGTAGCCAAAGGATATGCCGATATCTATCTCAACCAAGAAAATGTCGAAGAACTCATCCGTACCTTGGAGGTTTCTCAGTTTGTAAGCCAAATTGCTGCCGTTTCAGAAGTGAGAAAAAAATTAGTCGAACAACAACAAATCCTCGGTAAATCAAAAGGCGTTGTAATGGATGGTCGAGATATTGGAACTGTTGTTTTTCCCGATGCAGAATTGAAAATTTTCATGACTGCTTCTCCAGAAATTCGCGCCCAACGTCGCTTCAAAGAATTACAAGCGAAAGATAGTAAGGTGGTATATGAAGACGTCTTGCACAACGTAATAGAACGCGATCAAATCGACACTTCTCGCCAAGACTCGCCTTTAGTAAAAGCCGATGATGCTGTAGAAGTCGATAACTCAAACTTATCGCGAGAAGAACAGTTTGACCTAATCCTACAATTAGTAAAAGAGAGAATTTAATATGATCTGTGGAAATTCGTCCTTAGATCATCTTATTATCTATAGGCGTATTTCTACCACTTACAAGATAAAACTATGAATGTAAAATTGAAACTAACGGGTATGAATTTCCTCGAATTTGCCGTTTGGGGAGCATATCTAACGTCTATGGGAAACTATTTAGGTTCTATAGGCTTAGGACCTAAAATCGGTTCGTTTTATGCGATGCAAGGAATTGTGTCAATATTTATGCCTGCTATTATGGGGATCGTGGCAGATCGTTGGATTCCCGTGCAACGCTTGTTGGGAATCAACCACTTATTAGCGGCTATTTTTATGTTCGCAACCGGATACTACGGCTATGTGTCAGGAAGCAATGTAGATTTTGCAACCATCTTTACGTTATACAGCATTAGTGTGGCTTTCTTTATGCCGACCATTGCCCTGTCTAACTCCACCGCCTATACGGTGCTTAAACAAAATCAGCTGGATGTCATAAAAGCCTTTCCTCCCATTCGTACCTTTGGGACCATCGGTTTTATCATCGCCATGCTCTTTGTAAACTTCTTTGGTTATACCGGTGATAGCCTTGGTTTTAACTTTAGTAGCAGCTCTGACTTTGTCAGTTTTCAACAAGATTATCACCAGTTTTACGTCTCTGGATTTTTAGGAGTAGTCCTGTTTTTATACAGCTTCTCTTTACCTCATTGTCCAGTAAATAAATCAGGAGAAAAACGAACCCTTGCCGATGCTTTTGGATTGAAGGCTTTTGCATTATTCAAACAAAAGAAAATGGCTGTTTTCTTCATTTTCTCTATGTTATTAGGGGTATCTCTTCAAATTACCAACGGCTATGCCAACCCGTTTATCACGACCTTTAAAAATATTCCTGAATATGCAGATACCTGGGGAGCGAGTAATGCCAATGCGCTAATCTCTCTTTCGCAAATCTCAGAAACCCTGTGTATTTTGTTAATTCCGTTCTTCTTAAAACGCTTTGGAATTAAAGTGGTTATGCTAATGTCGATGGTCGCTTGGGTGTTGCGTTTCGGTTTATTCGGATTAGGTGATCCAGGAAGTGGTGTTTGGATGTTTATCTTGTCGATGATTGTGTACGGAATTGCTTTCGATTTTTTCAACGTATCAGGGTCTTTATATGTCGACAATGAAACGAGTGAAGACATTCGCTCTTCTGCTCAAGGGGTATTCATGATGATGACCAATGGTTTTGGTGCAACCATCGGAATGTTCTTAGCTCAAGCCGTAGTGAATCACTATGTGTATAGTCAAGATGATTTGCTATTGCAAGTGGAAGGATGGAGACATTCGTGGATTATTTTTGCGTTGTTCTCTTTAGTTGTGACTATCTTATTCGCGATTATTTTCAAATACAAACACAAACCCGAAGATGTAGAGCATCTTTCTCATTAATAAAAAATAAAATATAAACAAAAGCAGTAGCGAACTATTCGTTACTGCTTTTTTGATTTTATTAGCTAAGTTAACTTACTGCACAGGCTCTTTCAATCGTTGCAACAAGGTGACTACTTGTAGGATGCGGTGTACATCCGATGTGTCCAAAAAGAGATCTTCTCCTTTGTCTGTGCAGTGTTGCACATAGTAGTAAAACAGTTCATTGATACTTTGTGCATAAGAGGTAAAGTTGGTGTGGAGGTCAACGAGTTCTTCTAATAGAACTAGATTGTACTGATCAGTTGATCGTACTTGGGTGTGGGGTTTTGTACTCATATTGTTATTGTTTAGGAGTATAGAAACCCGTCTAGATTAGGTGTCCTACGCCAATAACAGCGTTACAGTTGTTTCCAATACTGTCACCTTACCAAACGGGTGAACTATTTTTTAGAGTCATGATGTTATTGTTTAGGAATACAAATGTTACTACACATTTTATTCCAAAACTAACTAGCTTGGCTTGTAATGGCTTGTTTTAGTTGTAATGTGAATGACTTTAGAGATAAGTTTTTCTTTTTTATACGAAATTGTCAGCGGACAATAAGGATAGCTGCCCTGCTTTTTTTGTGTAACTTAGTCAAACCAAAGCAATATTGATCGCGGGTGGCGGTTTATCTAGCGTTATTTCTTCTACCATAGCAGGCGGTTATTTTTGGCAAGGCATGCGACAAGGATTGGTTACCAGTGGATTGAATCACTTGATGCATATGGGGTCGGATGGTTTGGAACAAGATAAACCCAAAGGCCGAAATAGTGAAGGAAAATTGTATGGGGGTGATGGTAGTGGTGATGCATTAGATTTAACTTATAGGGTTGTTGATAATATAAATGATTGGTTGCCTACTAAGTCAGCCTTAGATCTTGTTTATGGATTATTTACTGGAGCTGATTTAAGTGGTAATCCAATGAGTGGTGTAGATTTTTCATGGGCAGTGATAGGAGTAATTCCTGTAAACAAGTTTTCTACACCTGTAAAAGGAGCAACAGGTTGGGTTAAGAGATCAGTGTATAAGTCCTATGATAAAACAGTTCAGAAAGACATATCAATAGCTATTGCTAAAGGTGTAGTCCCTCCTAAAGGACATTCAGGAATTATATGATTAACAGCATCAGAGGCACAGCAAACAGGTTACGCTTACAAGTTGAAGATGATGGGTGAAAAATCTAAAGACCTTCGTATTTATGGTAACGCGAATGCGAATGGATATATATTTTTTGAAATACCTATGACAAATAAAAAAAATAAATAGATGAATATAGAAGAGATGAGAATTTTGTATGCAAAGGCTCAGAATTTTATTGACAATTGGATAAAACTGCCAGTTAATTTTGAGAAAATAATACAAGAAATAGATTCTAAATACTTGGCTAATATCGATGAAATACATTTTAAAAATTCGCGAATAACTTTAATTTGGTCTGAACTAGATTATAAAGTTTATAAAGTTTGTGTGACTATTTATTTTTTAGGAAAAAATGACATTTTGTTAGCGGAGTTTAAATACTTTGAAGATATGGAAGGAAATTATATAAATAATGAATTTTATTTTTTTGAAATTTACGATTAATACAAAAATAGACTTTTAGTAATAGAAAGGATGAATAATAGAAATTTTTTTAAGATGTCTAGTGCAGAAGAAATGCTAAAACTTTATGAAGAAGCACGTGATGGGTTCCTATATTTAATAAATATTCCTGATAATAAATATGTAGAAGAGGAACTCATAAACGATCTTGGAATTTGTTTTACCGATATCAAAATGGTAAATAAAGCAATTGAGCTTTTTTGGTTTCATGAAAATACAATTGAATATACGATTGAAGTGTTTCTTTCACTTCAAGATAAAAAAGGAGAAGAAATTGGTGAATATGTATATGTTCTTGATCATGAAGGGAACGGTGTTGACGATCGTTTTTTCTATTCAAAGTAATTAATTTAATTTTAAGATAACAAAAGCAGTAGCGAAGCATTCGTTACTGCTTTTTTTCATTCTATCAGTTAGATCACTTTACTGCATAGGCTCTTTTAATTGTTGCAAGAGGTTGACTACTTGCAGGATGCGGTGTACATCCGATGCATCCAAAAAGAGATCTTCTCCTTTTTCTGTACAGTGTTGTACATAGTAGTAAAACAGTTCATTAATACTTTGTGCATAAGAGGTAAAGTTGGTGTGGAGGTCAACGAGCTCTTGTAAAAGCGTTGCATTGTACTGATCAGTTGATCGTACTTGGGTGTGGGGTTTTGTACTCATATTGTTGTAATTTAGGAAGGATAAAGCTCATACAACTTAGATGTCCTAACGCTTACAACAGCATTTACAGTTGTTTCCAATACTGCCATCGTATTATATGAGCAAAGTCTTTTTAGCAATAGATTGTTGTAATATAGGAATACAACTACTACAACACATATTATTCCAAAACTAACTAGCTTGGTTTGTAATCACTTGTTTTAGTTGTAATGTGAATGACTTTGGGGAAAAGTTTTTCTTTTTTATACGAAATTGTTAGGGGACAGCAAGCATAGCTGCCCTGCTTTTTTTGTGTAACTTAGTCAAACCAAAGCAATATTGATAGCCAGTGGTGGTTTATCATGCGGTATTTCTTCCACTATATCATGCGGTGATTTTTGGCAAGGCATGCGCCAAGGGTTGATTACCAGTGGTTTGAATTATGTGTTGCATATGGCACTGGATAATGGTTATGATCAAGAGGGTAATAAAATCAATGGTAATGATGGAGATGTCATGGATATCCGATATGATGAAGATGGAAATATACTAGAGATTAAAGATGTGGAATTAAGATTCTGGGAAAAAGTTGGAGCAGCATCTGATTTACCACTGAGAGAGTTTGGAATTCGTAGACTTAGAATGGCTACTGGGCAAGCTACACCTATAGGAGGTGCATTTGATATTTTTGGATTAAAAGAGTTTTTCTTTGGTGAATTAGCTGAACTCACAGGTAGTCCTGTAGCAGGTATAGCATTGAGTGTATTGGCGAAAAAAGGTATTGTGAATTCAGCAAATGCAATTAAATCAATAGATAATTTACCTAAAGGTTTTTAATTAGTAAAAGATTTTGGCAAATCACATGGACAAGATGTTTATAAAAAGGGAAAATATTATTATTCAAGAGATGTTGATTCTCATAATGGAGGAGTTTGGAAGGTTTTTAAAGTTAGTGGAAAACGATTGCAAAGAATTGGAACAGCTGATTCAAATTTAAAAATTTTAAAGAATGATCCTAGTAGAGTATGACAAGAAAATGATTGAAGTTTTTGGAGTAAAATCTTATTTAACACTCCATAATTTACCTAATGTAAAACGAATAAATTTTAAAAGTAATAATATAGAGGGTATTTTAAATGAAGCTTGGGCGTTAATAGAAAATCTTTTTGGAGAAAATGAAATCTTGGCACGAATTTCCTTTTGGGATAAGAATGATAAACAATTATCGACTTTAGATTGTATCTTAATTGAAGAAAAGGAAGATTGTATGATTGCCCTCTGTAGATTTCAGATTTCAGACTTAAAGAACTGATAAGACATCATTTGAATTACGAAATAGGGTTAGATCCATATCTAAATGTCACAGTGTATTTTTTCAATTTCAATTTAAAGATTATTTTAAATATTTATGATGATAGAGGAGCGGATTATTTAATAAAATAATCTTGATTTTAAAAATATTTCATTAAAGGAGATTTTGATATATCAGAATGTATATTAGTGGATTAATGTTTATGAGTGATATTTCTTAAGGCAAAGGATTTTTAGAAATTGAAACAGAAAAAGTATTATGTACAACAAAAGCAGTAGCGAAGGATTCGTTACTGCTTTTTTGATTTTATTAGGTAAGTTTCTTTACTGCACAGGTTCTTTCAATTGTTGCAACAGGTTGACTACTTTCAGGATGCGCTGTACATCCGATGCGTCCAAAAAGAGATCTTCTCCTTTGTCTGTACAATGTTGCACATAGTAGTAAAACAGTTCATTGATACTTTGTGCATAAGAGGTAAAGTTGGTGTGGAGATCAACGAGCTCTTGTAAAAGCGTTGCATTGTACTGATCAGTTGATCGTACTTGGGTGTGGGGTTTTGTACTCTTATTGTTAATAATTAGGAATAAGCCCGCTTAGGTTAGGTGTCCTACGCTATTAACAGCGTTATGGTTGTTTCCAATACCACCACCTTGCCAAACGGGCAAAATATTTTTAGATGCTTGTGCGTTAATATTTAGGAATACAAGTACTACAACACATTTTATTCCAAAATCCAAAAGCTTAGCTTGTAATCACTTGTTTTAGTTGTAATTTGAATGACTTTGGGGAAAAGTTTTTCTTTTTTATACGAAATAGGTTTTAGAAGTTGACGATAAAAAAAGCAGTGGTAGATTCTTCTACCACTGCTTGTATTTGAAAATGCGGGGATCGCTCGTTGTGAGGTTCGCCTGGTTTGATGGAATATTTATTCAGATAATTTCCTTCTCATTGTCTCATCACTAATAATGCGCGGTTTGCTCGTTGTGAGGTTCGTCCGGTTTGATAGTGTCCACTCACTACTCACCAATCATCTTTTTCGGATCTACCCAAAGGTCAAAGTCTTCAGGAGTAACATAGCCCAATCGAACGGCTTCTTCTTTTAGTGTAGTTCCATTTTCATGTGCGGTTTGAGCGATTTCAGCGGCTTTATAGTAGCCAATTTTTGTATTGAGTGCCGTAACTAACATCAAGGAGTTGTCTACGAGTTCTTGAATGCGTTTGTGGTTGGGTTCAATTCCCTGTGCACAGTGTTCATCAAAAGAAACACAAGCATCACCGATTAGTTTTGCCGATTGAATAAAATTAGCTGCCATTACAGGTTTGAATACGTTCAATTCATATTGTCCTTGTGTACCACTAAAGGAGATGGTTACATCATTTCCTAATACTTGAGCGGCTACCATGGTTAAGGCTTCACATTGCGTTGGATTCACTTTTCCTGGCATAATAGACGAACCAGGTTCATTGGCAGGAATGATAATCTCACCAATTCCCGAACGCGGACCTGAAGCTAACATGCGAATGTCATTGGCGATTTTGTATAGAGATACCGCTAGTTGTTTTAAGGCACCATGCGTTTCTACGATAGCATCATGAGCAGCAAGTGCTTCAAATTTATTTGGAGCCGTAACAAAAGGCAGTTTTGTAAAATCAGCTATGTGTTTAGCAACGACTACGTCGTAGTTGGTTGGGGTGTTTAATCCCGTTCCTACAGCCGTACCCCCCAAAGCCAATTCAGCAAGGTGAGCTAAGGTATTGTTTAACGCTTTTAATCCGTGTTCTAATTGAGCAACATAGCCCGAAATCTCTTGTCCTAACGTTAGAGGTGTGGCGTCCATTAAGTGCGTACGTCCAATTTTAACGACATCTTTATACGCTTTTGCCTTAGCAGCCAAGGTGTTTTTTAGTTGGGTAACCCCAGGAATGGTAGATTCAACAACCGCTTTATAGGCCGCAATATGCATTGCGGTTGGATACGTATCGTTAGACGATTGGGATTTGTTGACATCGTCATTGGCTTTGAGTACGGGTTCTCCTTCTCCAATAGCAAACCCAGCTAAAACCTGTGCGCGATTGGCAATGACTTCATTGACATTCATATTGGATTGAGTTCCCGATCCCGTTTGCCAAATAACCAACGGAAACTGATCGTCTAGTTTACCTGCAATAATTTCATCACATACTTGAGCAATTGCATCCCTTTTTTCTTGGTTTAATACACCTAAATCGAAGTTAGCATATGCCGCAGCCTTTTTCAAATAAGCAAAAGCCTCAATAATTTCATGAGGCATGGATCCTTCAGGGCCAATTTTGAAATTGTTTCTTGAACGCTCCGTTTGTGCTCCCCAATAGTTGTCTTTGGGTACTTGTACTTCACCTAAGGTGTCTTTTTCTATTCTATAGTCCATGATGTGATTTGTATTTAAAATTACCTTAAAGATACTGAATTATTTAGTTTGATTCTAAAGAAGGGGTAAAATAAAATGAGGGCTATTGTCAAATCAAGAAAAGGATGTATATTTGGGACGTATACAAAAAAAATCCGGAATAAAATGTTTGAATTTCAACAGTATTTAGGTTTCATCGTTGCCATGACCGTTATTACAATGGCGTTTTGGCTTTTAATATTCTTGATTGGATTCGCTTGCTACTGGGCAACTGGAGGAACAATTGAGTTTTTAAAAGAGAAGAAAGCTAAAAAACAGCAGTTAGAAGAAAGTCAAATGTAAAATTTGATTTTACGAAATAAAAAGAGGTTATGCCAAGCGTAACCTCTTTTTTTGTTTACTGTCTCTTCGTTTGTAAGATAATTGTGCTTTACAACGAACAACGAGCGACGAAATCTGTATGGTTTATCTCACCGAGCTTATATTTTGTTTTGGTGTTCGATGAATCTACGATTAGCGCGGTTTATCTCACCTAGTTTATATTTTGTTTTGGTGTTCGATGAATCTACGATTAGCGCGGTTTGTAATTTGCACGATTTGCACGATTTGTTTAGTTTCTTCATTTGTAAGATAATTGTGCTTTACAACGAACAACGAGCAACGAGCAACGAGCAAAGAAATCTGTGCGGTTTATCTCACCTGGTTTATATTTTGTTTTGGTGTTCGATGAATCTACGCTACGCTACGATTTGTTTTTTGCGCGGTTTGTTTTTTGCGCGGTTTGCGCGGTTTGTAATTTGCACGAATTGTTTAGTTTCTTCATTTGTAAGATAATTGTGCTTTACAACGAGCGACGAACAACGAACAACGAGCAAAGAGCAACGAACGACGAGCAAAGAGCAACGAACAAAGAGCAAAGAGCAACGAGCAAAGAGCAACGAGCAACGAGCAACGAGCAACGAGCAAAGAGCAACCCATTCTTAACATAAGAAGCAAAACCAAAACACAATCATAACAATATAGAAACGCCCTTTCATAGGGGGTGGATTAAGTTTGTTCAAAACTATTCAAGATTATGATTATGAAAGTAAAGTACTTCTTATTCTTTTTCACTCTTTGTTTGGCCTGGACCTTACACGCGCAGCAAGGGGATAAAAAACACGGTATTGTGTCCGGACGCGTAATTGATGCTACAGATATGAGCTCACTTCCCGGCGCAGCTGTATTGTTGAATGATGGAAAACAATACACGATTAGCAATACCAATGGTTACTTTGAATTTTTAAATATACCAGGGGGTGCGTATACCTTATCGGTTAGTTATATGGGGTATGCACCAATTGAACAAGAGGTTGAGGTAGTTGCAGGACAAAATACCGTAGTCAATTTGAGTTTGTCTACTGATATTCAAACCTTAGAAGGGATTGTTATCATTGGAGACCGTTTGAAAGGACAGGCTAAGGCGTTAAACCAACAGAAGAACAACGCCAATGTAACTAATGTTATTTCAGCCGATCAAGTGGGGCGTTTTCCCGATTCCAATATTGGAGATGCGTTAAAACGCGTACCGGGAATCACCATGCAGAATGACCAAGGAGAAGCCCGTAACATCGTGATTCGCGGATTAGCAGCTAGTTTAAATTCCGTAACCCTAAATGGAGATCGCATTCCATCAGCAGAAGGAGATAATCGAAACGTACAGATGGATTTAATTCCGTCAGATATGATTTCTTCTGTAGAAGTAAATAAAACCCTAACTCCCGATATGGATGCAGATGCTATTGGAGGATCTGTTGATTTAATTACCCGTGCATCCCCTTATGGAGAGCGCATTTCTGCTACCGTTGCAGGAGGATATAATCCTATCCGTGAGAAAGGCAACTACATTGGTAGTTTTGTTTATGGCAATCGTTTCTTAGATTCTAAATTGGGAATGATAGTAAGCGGATCGTACAACAGCAATAACTTTGGATCGGACAACGTAGAAGCCGTTTGGAGTCAAGATGAACACGGCAATGTGTACATCAGTGAGTACGACATCAGAAAATACGATGTTCAACGCGTGCGTCGCAGTTTTTCCGGAGCTTTTGACTACAAAATTAACGACAACCACACGATTTATGCCAGTGCGATGTACAACTGGAGAGATGATAGAGAAAACAGATACCGTGTGCGTTATAGAAGTATTACACCCGAATACGATGCGGAAAACAATATTGTGGGATACAAAGGAGATATCCGCAGAGAAACAAAAGGGGGAATTGACAACAGCCGCAATAAGAATACGCGATTAGAAGACCAACGCGTACAGCACTATGCGTTGAGTGGAGAGCATTTGTGGTCGAGTAACTTAGATATGGATTGGTCCGTGAACTATTCCCGTGCATCCGAAGATCGTCCAGGAGAGCGCTACTTGGACTTCCAAAACAAAAAAGTAGCTATGGTAGAGGACTTGTCTAACGGAGATTATCCTTTAATCACAGCTGCTAAAGATACACCAGAAAACTTCAGCTTTAGAAAGCTAACAGAAAACCACAATTTTACAAAAGACAGTGAGTTTGGAGCAAAATTGAATTTTAGAATTCCGTTTTCTGTAATTGAAGATCAAAAAGGACGCTTGCGCTTTGGTGGTCGCTTGCGCTTAAAAGACAAAGAACGCGATAATATGTTCTACGAGTATACGCCAATGGAACCTAATTCGATTGGAAACCTATCGGAAGTACCTCACAATTACTACGATGGAGCTAAGTTTCAACCAGGTAGTAAGTATGTGCCAGGGTATTTTGCAACCAAGGAATACCTAGGAGGATTAGATTTGAACAATGCGACTTTATTTGAAAAAGAAGCTAAACCAGAAGAATATCTAGCCTTGAATTACAAAGCCAAAGAAAAAATCTACGCAGGTTATATCCGTTGGGATCAAGATTTCAACGAAAAACTGTCGATGATTGTTGGTGCACGTGTAGAGCATACAAGTATTGATTATACCGGAAATCACATCGTAGATGAAAGCGATTTAGTAGGGGAGGTAAACAACACCAACAGCTATACCAACGTCATGCCAAGTTTGACCTTTAAATACACCACGGATCAGGATTGGATTTATAGAGCAGCTTTTACGACCGCCTTAGCAAGACCTGATTATTATGCATTAGCCCCTTATATTAGCGTGATCTCTCAAGATAATATGGTGGCTGCTGGAAATCCAGATCTAAAAGCAACCTATGCCTATAACTTCGATCTAATGGCAGAAAAGTATTTCGAATCGGTAGGGATGTTCTCTGCAGGCGTATTTTACAAAAACTTAAATGACTTTATTTACACCTATCACTCAGATTCGTTTACCAGAGAAAACTTTGAGACGACTTTCCCTGACCAAGTAAATCCAATCAAAGCAGGAGATAAGTGGAAGTTTACCCAACAGCGCAATGGAGATCAAGTGAATCTCTTTGGTGTTGAGGTGGCTTTTCAAAGACAACTTGATTTCATCCCTGGAAAATTCTTTAAAGGGTTGGGCGTTTATGTAAACTATACCTATACACATTCAGAAGCAAAGGGAATTACCAATGCCGATGGGGAAGTGCGAAAAAACATGGAATTGCCAGGATCAGCTCCTCATATGTTTAACGGATCACTATCGTGGGAAAATGAGCGCTTTTCTGCGCGTATCTCATTGAACTATTCATCTGATTACTTGGATGCCTTAGGCGGAGATAGTTTTGAAGATAGCTATTACGACAAACAATTGTTCTTAGATGCTAATGCATCTTACAAAATTACCAAGTATATGCGCATATTTGCCGAAGCAAATAACCTGACGAATCAACCGTTGAGATACTACCAAGGCGTGAGTAATCGCGTAAAACAAATGGAATACTACCAACCAAAATTTACATTGGGAATTAAATTTGATTTATAATATAAAGCATACACAAAAAATAAATTACAGCGAATACTTCTATTGGCTGTAATTTTTTATTTTACAACACATGAAGAAAATACTTTACACTTTATTTTTATTTAGTTTCACGGGACTAGCACAGGCACAAACTCCTTTTGAATACGAAAAAAGCACGGGGTATTCCGGACGTAATATTCCAGGTTTAAACTATCAAGAAGATAGTTTTAATTTCTTAGTTTTAGGAGATTTTGGTCGTGTAGGCGATTACTACCAAAAAGAGGTGGCTCGTGAATTGGGAAATGCCATGGTGGTTCTCGATGGAGAATTTATCGTTTCCGTAGGGGATAATTTCTATCCCAATGGCGTAGCGAGTACGCAAGATTATCATTGGATTTCCTCTTTTGAACAGGTGTATACCAATCCTTCCTTATACGCCAATTGGTATGTAGCTTTGGGCAATCACGATTACTTGGGCAATGTGCAAGCGCAACTAGATTATACCCAAGTTAGCAGACGCTGGAATATGCCTGATCGCTATTACAGCAAAACGTTTACATTAGAAAATGGAAAAAAACTACTGTTGGTGGTGATGGATACTAATCCGTTTATTGACAATTACCGCAAGAGTGCAAAATATGGCGATTTGCTTGAGCAAGATACAGCTAAACAGATGCAGTGGCTAGAAGAAACCCTAGGGCAGGCGGATGCAGATGTGCAGTGGAAGGTTGTTGTGGGACATCATCCAATGTACAGTGGTGGCAAGCGAAGAGTAAATAAAGATACCCAGGGGTTTGAACAGAAATTTGCCGATTTCTTTGATAGCCATCGCGTAGATGCCTATATCTGTGGTCATGAACACGATTTGCAAATCATTAAACCAAAAGAGCGCTATACCACCCAATTCCTGTCTGGTGCTGCAAGTGAAGTTCGCCCTTCTGGTACTATGGAACACACCATTTTTGCTGCTGCAGAACCAGGATTTATGGCTTTTTCTATCGCAGAAGACGAATTAACCGTTCAAGTAGTAAAAGCGACAACACAACAGGCAGAAGTTATTTATACACACACGATAAAAAAGAAAAATTAATGAAAGCACAAGCCATCTATTTTATATTGAGTTTGACTTTACTCACTGGGTGTAAAGACAAATTAGCTCCCGTTTCACCCCATGCAATTCAACCCCTAGTGGTTACAGAACAAACCGTGTTTGATACCGATGATCCCGCTATTTGGATCAATAACAAAGATCAAAGCCAACGCTTGATCATCGGAACAGATAAAGAAAAAGGCGGTGGATTATACGCCTTTGATTTAGAAGGAAAGATTGTGGCTAAATACACCGATATGGCTCGTCCAAATAACGTGGATATTGCCTACAACTTCCCCTATAAAAACGATACCATTGACATTGCAGTAGTCACCGAGCGCAAGGCCAATGCCATTCGAATTTTTAAACTACCCGAATTAACGCCTATTGATGGAGGAGGATTAAAAGTGTTTGAAGGAGAAACAGCAGAAGAATACAATGAACCAATGGGGATTTCACTCTATACCAAAAAAGACAGTGAACCCCCCGTGTTTTACTCTATTGTAGGCCGTAAAAATGGCCCTGCGAATGAATACTTATGGCAATATGCGTTTGCAGCAAATGCAGAGGGAAAGATAGAACTGAAACTAGCGCGTAAATTTGGTGCGTATAGCGGAAAGAAAGAAATTGAAGCCATAGCAGTAGACCAAGAATTGGGATATGTCTACTACTCCGATGAAACCGCAGGAGTGCGCAAGTATTATGCAGACCCTGTAAAGGGGAACGAAGAACTGGCTTTCTTTGTAAAAGGGGATGCCAAACGCGATCATGAAGGAATTGCTATCTACAAAAAGGATGCAACAACGGGATATATCGTCCTATCCAATCAACAGGACAATTCCATTCTGGTTTACCCAAGAGAAGGGGAACCGACAAATCCGCATCAACATCAACTAATCACAACCATTCCCGTAGCAGCAATTGAATGCGATGGTTTGGAAATAACCTCTGTGCCACTGGATCCCAAATTTCCTAAAGGCATGTTAGTGATGATGAGTAATGGCAAGGTGTTTCATTATTACGACTGGAACATCATCCAAACTCACATTGATAAGGCTCAGAAATAGAAGATCTACC
Source organism: Myroides sp. NP-2 (assembly GCF_014145665.1). Taxonomy (GTDB): domain Bacteria; phylum Bacteroidota; class Bacteroidia; order Flavobacteriales; family Flavobacteriaceae; genus Flavobacterium. The sequence goes on from NZ_JACHTD010000001.1 coordinate 474,565, forward strand.
CAAAATGCCCCAAAAAGTGTCAAACTTTTTGGGGCATTTTTTATGAGTAGAACACAAAAACAAAAGCCGAAAGCCGAAAGCCAAATAACAAAATTCATCGAATACCCAAACAAAATATAAACTAGATGAGGTAAAGCGAGCAACTAATCCATCACGCCAATGTTCAAAGACTTTTCTTTGGGTCTTATTCGAGTCTTGTTCGAGTCTTGTTCGAGTCTTGTTCGAGTCTCCTTCGGTAAAATGGCCCTCAGCCCAAGTAAATTCGAACATGACTCGAACAACTACCGAAGAAAGCCAAAAGAAGTATAAGTTAATGTATGTAAATCTGATGATTATCTCTTTTGGATCAAGATGAATATCCCCATTAGCGGTAATTTATACCCACTATCAGAAAAATAAAGAAAGAGGATTTGTTTGTATAAAAAGAAAGTTTTAATCCTTGAACAAAGGAAATCAGCTTCCTTTTTGTATCTTTAGGAGATATCAAAAGAAAAACCAGTTATGAATTATACAGAAAAAATGTTGCCATCTACGGCATTAAAAGATAAAGTGGTGATTGTTACCGGAGGGGGAAGTGGATTAGGACGATCGATGTCGGCTTACTTTATGGAAATTGGTGCAAAAGTTGTCATTACTTCTCGCGATATGGAGAAGCTCCAAAAAACGGCCAAAGAACTAGAAGCACAAACTGGAGGGGAATGTTTTCCGGTGAGTTGTGATGTTCGACATTACGATCAAGTAGAGCAGATGCTACAAGCGGTATTGAACAAATGGGGTAGAGTAGATGTATTGCTCAACAATGCTGCGGGTAATTTTATTTCACCAACAGAGCGACTATCGTCTAATGCGTTTGATACCATTGTTGATATTGTGCTAAAAGGAACAAAGAACTGTACGTTGGTCGTGGGTAAACACTGGATTGAACAAAAACAACGCAATACCGTTGTACTAAATATTACAACGACTTATGCGTGGACGGGATCGGCTTATGTGGTACCTTCTGCGGTGGCCAAAGCAGGTGTTTTAGCCATGACTAGAAGCTTAGCTGTTGAGTGGGCCAAATACGGCATGCGCTTTAATGCGATTGCCCCGGGTCCATTTCCAACAAAAGGCGCATGGGACCGCCTATTGCCAGGGGATTTAAAAGAAAAATTCGACCTAGCTAAAAAAATTCCACTGCGCAGAGTAGGTGAACATCAGGAGTTAGCGAATTTAGCAGCGTATTTAATTTCTGATTTCTCGAGCTACATCAACGGAGAGGTAATCACCATTGACGGCGGAGAATGGCTACAAGGTGCAGGAGAATTTAATATGCTGGACCAAGTTCCTGAAGAAATGTGGGACATGCTTGAAGCCAATATTCGCAAGAAATAAAGGCAAAAAATATAAGGGTATTCTTTTGGATGATAAGAGATTACCCTTTTTTTATGGAATTGTTACCGATTGAGAATGTTAATAAAATAGATTTTATATACAGATAAATAATTGTATTTTTACCACTCAAAATTTATTTGATATAAAAAAATGGGGAAAATTATAGCTGTTGCCAATCAGAAGGGTGGCGTAGGTAAAACTACGACTTCTGTGAATTTAGCTGCTTCTTTAGGAGCACTTGAAAAAAAGGTATTGTTAATCGATGCCGATCCTCAAGCGAACGCTACTTCAGGATTAGGAGTGGATGTTGAAGCTGTTGAAATTGGTACGTATGAAGTACTAGAACACAGCTGCACACCAGCAGAAGCCGTCGTAGATTGTACAGCTCCCAATGTGTATCTAATTCCTGCACATATCGACTTGGTCGCAATTGAAATTGAATTAGTCGATAAGAAAAATAGAGAGTATATGCTCAAAGAAGCATTGCAATCCATTAAAAATCACTATGATTACATTATCATTGACTGTGCTCCTTCCTTAGGGTTGTTAACCCTAAACGCATTAACTGCAGCCGATTCTGTAATCATTCCCATCCAGTGTGAGTATTTCGCCTTAGAAGGATTGGGAAAACTGTTGAATACCATCAAAAGTGTACAGCGCATCCACAACCCTAAATTGGATATCGAAGGGTTGCTATTGACCATGTATGATTCGCGTCTGCGCTTGTCTAATCAAGTAGTAGAAGAAGTACAAAAACACTTTAATGACATGGTTTTTGATACGATTATCCAACGCAATGTCAAATTAAGTGAGGCACCGAGTTTTGGTGAAAGTATCATAAATTACGATGCAACCAGTAAAGGTGCTACAAATTATATTAATTTAGCGGAGGAAATAGTAAAAAAGAATCACTAAAAAATAGGAGAGGAAAGATAAACTATGGCAAAAGCAATCAAAAAACAAGCTTTAGGAAGAGGATTGTCAGCGTTGTTGAAGGACCCAGATAACGATATCAAGTCCATTGACGATACCAATGCTGATAAAGTTGTGGGGAATATCATTGAACTGGATGTAGAAGCAATCGAAATTAATCCTTTTCAGCCTCGTACAAATTTTAATGAAGAGTCTTTACAAGAGTTGGCGAGTAGTATTCGCGAACTCGGCGTGATTCAGCCGATTACGGTTCGAAAAATTGATTTTAATAAATATCAGTTAATTTCAGGGGAAAGAAGGTTAAGAGCATCTAAAATTGCTGGCTTATCTACGATTCCTGCTTATATTCGCATCGCAAACGACAATGATTCTTTAGTCATGGCTTTGGTTGAAAATATTCAACGCCACGATTTAGATCCCATTGAGATTGCCATGTCCTATCAACGGTTGATGGAAGAAATCAGCCTGACACAAGAACAAGTCAGTGATCGCGTAGGGAAAAAGCGCTCGACCATTGCCAATTACTTGCGTCTATTGCGATTAGATCCCATTATTCAAACGGGAATCCGCGACGGATTTATCAGCATGGGACACGGTAGAGCGATTATTAACATCGACGATTTAGACGTGCAAACGGATATTTATCACAAAATTATTGCGGAGAATTTATCCGTTCGCGATACAGAAGCGCTGGTAAAAAAATATCAAGAAGGCGATAAAGGCGTGGGCAATGTAAAACCACAACCCAAACCACAACCTGTAGTACCGGAAACCTACAGACAGTCTTTTGGAAAGTTTTTTGGCGCTAAGGTAGATATCAAAGCCAACCACAACGGAAAAGGAAAAATCACCATTCCCTTTTACTCAGAAGAAGATTTAGATCGTATCATCAAACTTTTAGAAAAGTAGTGAGAAGTAAAGTTTTATTGATAATTATTTTCAGTACCTTTTTTCATCTAGCAGGTTTTGCACAAGAAGAAGAAATACTCGAAAAAGATAGTAAAAAAGAAAAAAGAAATAAAGAGGTTGTTTACAAACCGATTGATCCTGTTGCTCCATCGCGTGCAGCATTCTATACTACAATTGTTCCTGGCTTAGGACAAATTTACAATCGAAAGTACTGGAAAGTGCCCCTAGTATATGCTGGGATTGGTATTCCTGTTTACTTTTGGGCAGATAACCAACGCAATTACGACCGTTATAGAAACGAGTATAAAAATCGCTTGCAAGGGAAAGTAGATCAAACAGATGAAACACTAGCGGGACTCGATGAAGAACGCCTGTTAGATGGTCAAAATTTTTACCGCAAGAATAGAGATTTATCTGTTGTAATCGCCATTGGATTCTATGTTTTAAGTATCGTAGATGCCAATGTAGATGCCCATTTAATGCAGTTTAACGTCAACGAAAACCTGACGATTAAACCCGTGATTGAGTTCGACCAAAAAAGTTTAACCCAACAACAACAATATCAATACGCGATTAACGTTCAATATCGCTTTTAATTTAATCCTAACGTATGAAAATAGCATTGCTAGGCTATGGCAAAATGGGTAAAATCATTGAGCGCATAGCAGTAGAGAGAGGACATGCCATTGTGTATACCAAACAGCGCAATCAAACAACAGGTAGCTTGTCAGAAGCGGATGTTGCTATTGATTTTAGTGTGCCTTCTATTGCCGTTGACAATATTAAAGAAGCCTTAGCAGCTGGAATTCCCGTGGTAAGTGGTACGACAGGTTGGTTAGCGCAGTATAACGAAGTCGTGGAGTATTGTCAGGCACATAATAGTGCGTTTCTCTATGGATCCAACTTTAGCTTAGGTGTTAATATTTTCTTTGAATTGAACGAGTATCTCGCCAAGATGATGCGCAATCTATCGCAATATCAGGTAGATATGCAAGAGGTACACCATACCGAAAAATTAGATGCACCTAGTGGAACAGCCATTACCTTAGCTGAGGGAATTATTGCCCATTCTAACTATGAAGGTTGGACGCTAAACAAGCCATCAAGTACAAATGAAATCCATATTGATGCGGTAAGAGAAGATCAAGTACCCGGAACACATACGGTGCGCTATGACTCGACTATCGATCAAATAGAAATTAAACACACCGCACATAACCGCGAAGGCTTTGCCCTTGGTGCAGTAATTGCCTCGGAGTGGATCAAAGATAAAAAAGGTATTTTTTCAATGAAAGATGTTCTTAATTTGAAAAATTAAGTAACTTGGGAAGTTAAAAAACAAATAGTATGACAATAGCACAATGGTTTATTTTTTTCCTGTTGATCCAAGTGGTTCACTTTATAGGAACTTGGAAATTATACGTAAAAGCAGGTAGAAAAGCATGGGAAGCAGCGGTTCCAGTATACAACGGAGTCGTATTGATGAAGATTATTAATCGCCCGTGGTGGTGGGTAATACTACTGTTCATTCCAATTGTCAACCTAATTATGTTCCCAGTCGTGTGGGTGGAAACATTGAGAAGTTTTGGAAAAAAATCAACACTAGATACTATTTTAGGGGTAGTTACTTTGGGATTGTACGTGGCTTTCATAAACTATGTAGGTCAAGTACACTATCGCGAGAATCGATCGCTAAAACCCGAAACGGAATCTGGAGAATTTGTTAGTTCGATTTTGTTTGCTGTAGTGGTAGCCACAGTTATTCATACCTATGCTATCCAACCCTATACGATTCCTACCTCGTCTTTGGAAAAAACTTTAATGGTTGGCGATTTCTTATTTGTAAGTAAATTTCACTATGGTGCTAGAACCCCAATGACAACAGTAGCCATGCCAATGGTACACGATACTATTCCATTTACGCATAGCAAGTCCTATTTGAATAAACCACATTTGCCTTATTTTAGATTACCTGGTTTTCAAAAAGTACAGCACAATGATATTGTGGTGTTTAACTGGCCTGTGGATACTATTTACAAATTCAATGATCCGGTAAGACGCCCTGGCGTTATTAAACCCATCGACAAGAAAACCAACTACGTAAAACGCGCTGTAGGTTTACCTGGAGATAATTTATCCGTAAAAGAAGGGGTTGTGTTTATCAATGATAAAGAATTACAACTCAACGATAGAGCACGTGTACAATATAGCTACTTAGTTGAAACAGATGGTACGTTAGATTTGCGCGCAATCATCAATGAGCGCAAAATTACTGAGGCTGTTACCTATGTGAACCGCCCGCATTACGGCGTATTCTTTCAAGGGTTAACAAACGATGATGTAGCGTATTTAAAAACCTTTAGCGGCGTAAAATCCGTGTTAAGAAGCCCAAATACGGCTCAACTTGGCTTATATGCTATGCCAAAAGATTATATCTTCCCCCACAACCAACCAACGTGGACCGAAAGCGAATTGGGGCCTATCCACATTCCTGCAAAAGGGGAGACTATTACCCTGACGGAAGAGAATTTACCTATGTATAAACGCGCTATTCGCGTGTATGAAGATAATGATCTGCAAGTCAAAGACGGACAAATCTTCATCAACGGACAAGCGACCAATCAGTATACCTTTAAACAAAACTATTACTTCATGATGGGAGATAACCGCAACAACTCTGAAGATAGTAGAATGTGGGGATTTGTTCCAGAAGATCACATCGTTGGAAAACCAGTATTTGTTTGGATGAGCTTGGATCAAATGATTCCTTGGTCAAAAGCATTGGATAAAATACGTTGGGATCGCATGTTTATTACCGTAAATGGAAATGGCAAGCAAGTATCTTATTTCCCTTATTTTGTCGTGATCTTAGTAGGTTGGGGTAGTTATAGTTTGTACAAGAGAAGAAGAGATAAAAAGAATTCTAAGTTTTAGTAATGACCAATACAATTTTACTACATCCGACTTATTTTCCTTCGATAAGTCACTATGTAGCGATGGCACAAGCAGAGGCGCTTGTTTTTGAAGTTGAAGACAGCTTTCAAAAACAAACCAATAGAAACCGAATGTATATTCACAATGCCAATGGTATGCAAATGTTGAATATTCCCATCAAACACACCAAAGTAGGACCAGGTCAAAAGTTTAAAGATGTGCAAATCGAATACGCTTTTGGCTGGCAAAAACAACACTTTAAGAGCTTAGAAGCTGCCTACCGCACTTCGCCTTACTTTGAGTACTTTGAAGACGATATACGCCCAGTTTTTGAGAAAGATTACAAGTATTTGTTGGACCTGAATCTAGAGATTCACGACATCATTACCTCTTGTTTAGGAGTGACTTGGACCTATGACAAAACAGAAGAGTACTTTAAGGAAGTTCCAGCAGGCATAACCGATTTTAGAGACTTAGCTAATGGCAAAAAAGATGAGAATCAATTTGAACCTTATGTTCAAGTATTTGACGATAAGAACGGCTTTTTAAACAACCTCAGTATTTTAGACCTTTTATTTAACGAAGGACGAAATGCTGTAGACTATTTGAAAAATCAACAATTGAGATAAAAAAAAACCACCTGTATAGGTGGTTTTTTGGTTTATTGTTAACTGTTTCAAACCCGTACAAACAACAACGAGCAAACTGCGCAACGAGCAAACTGTGCAACGAGCAAACTTCGCAACGAGCAAACTTCGCAACGAGCAAACTTCGCAACGAGCAAACCGCGCAACGAGCAAACCGCGCATAAAAAAAAACTCCGCTTTAGCGGAGTTTTTTTTATTTTCTATCTGCATTTTCGTACAACTTCAGTTCAAAAACTAAGTCAGTGTTCGGAGGGATAGGACCCACACCGCGCTCTCCATATGCCAAATGTGCTGGAATAAAGATAATCGCTGTATCCCCAAAATTCATTTGCTCAATTCCTTCGATAAATCCAGGGATTAAACCTGTTTTTGCACCGAATTTAAATGGAATTGGGTTGTATCCTTTCATGTCAGCTCTGCGTTGATCAAACATATCAAATGATTTTGCAATCGATTCAATACCTGAGTCAAACAACATACCGTTTTCAAAAAATCCTGCATAATCTACATATACCTCTTGGCTGATTACCGGTTTTTTACCTGAACCTTTTTCTACAATCACATAGGCTAAACCAGAATCCAACACTTTTGCTGTGCTTTTTAACTCTTCAAATTTAGTAGCATAGCTCTTTTGTACTGCTGTTAAGTTATCTTCTTTTTCTTTTTTCTCTTTTGCTGCTTCTTCAAAGTAGTTTTTAAACACTTTTACAGCATCAAATTTTTTCGCCTCTTTTCCTTGACGGATGATTTTCACACTTTCGATTACATCGTCTTTTGCAATGCTATTTACAACGTCCATTCCCTTTACAGTATAGCCGAAAACGGAATGTCTGTTATCTAAAAATTGCGTTGGTTTATGCGTGATGAAAAACTGACTTCCATTGGTAAAAGGACCGCTGTTAGCCATTGATAAAGTACCTGGTTTATCATGGGTTAATTCCGGAGAAAACTCATCCTGAAAAACATAACCAGGGCCACCAGCACCCGTACCTGTTGGATCTCCCCCTTGGATAACGAAATCCTTCTCTACACGGTGAAATTTAATTCCATCATAGTAGTTTTTTCCTTTGTATTTTTCGTCGACAAAAGGGTTTTTTCCCTCAGCTAAACTCACAAAGTTAGCAACTGTAATTGGCGCTTTATCATAAGCCAACTCCACAATAATATTGCCCTTGTTTGTTTTTATGTCCGCATACAACCCGTCAGGTAAATCTGACTTCTGAGTCGTACAAGCCGACACTAAAGCGACTAAACTTAAAATTAAACTCGTCATTTTTTTCATTTTTATTAATTAGATTTTGTGATTGATTCCAAGGAAACGATTAGGATTAATGGTTGATTTTTAGCAATGGCCTTTTGATCGCCTAGATAGCTATACGCCAAGCTGGATGGAGTTAATACTTTGATTTGCTCCTTGGCTTTTAGCATTTTTAAACTACTTCTCAATACGGGCAGTATGTCTTCTTCGTCAACTTTATACGTTAGTGATCCAATAGCCGTTTTAGGGTAAATGATACTGTCATTCACATGGTGAACTTCGTATGTATATCGCACAATATCGCCTTTGACCGGTTTGATGGAGTCTTTGACTGCTCGTTGTTGGTAAGCGAACCAAAAGCCTGTGTTCGAATGGAAGTATTCGTTGGCTGTGTCGTGTTCTCTGTACTTTTTGAAGATGTCCTCCTCGCTTTCTCTCATTTCTATGTTGCGATCAATAGATAGCTTGGTCTCAACAGATTTTGATTGAGAAATTGGTTTTCTCGCTTCTTCTTTTTTTTGACAACTCGTCATCATACAAGCTAAAGCAAGCAAGGCAAAGCTAAAACGTAGGTTAAGCATAAAAGTCTTGTTTGTGATTAGTTACAATTTCTATATAGCGTTTAATTGTATCTTCCAGGGATAAGGTTGATTTACCACCAGCTGCGTTAATATGTCCACCCCCTTCAAAATAGGTTCGAGCCAACTGATTGACATCGAGGTTCCCTGAGGAACGGAAAGAGATCTTAATGATTCCTTCCTCTTGACGTTCAATAAAGAAGGCGGTTAGGTCAATTCCAGCGATCGAAAGTCCGTAATTGACAAGTCCTTCTGTATCGCCTTTTTGGTGTTTGAATTCCTCCAAGTCTTGATCACTTAAAAACAAGTAGGAAGCTTGTGTATCGGGAATCAAGCGCAAGTTTTGCAGTGCTCTTCCCATCAGCTGTAGGCGATTGAATGAGCTATTGTCAAATAAAGCGTGGTGTATCGCCGGATTGTCGATACCTTTATCAATTAAGGCAGCCACCACTTGATGGGTTTTAGCCGTTGTCTTCGGAAAGCGAAAAGAACCAGAATCCGTTACAATTCCAGTATAAATGCAAGTCGCTGCATCTTGGTCAACCAAGTCTGTCAGTTGCATTTGTTCTAAGAGCGAATAAAGCAATTCACAAGTGGAGCCAAAAGAAGTGTCTGAAAAAGTTAGCTTGGCATAATCACCCGGCATTTGATGATGGTCAATCATCACAAAATCGTTGGTTAGGGTTGCTAAAAAAGCACCCATTTCATCGCCAGTGCGCGATAGAATATTAAAATCTAACGTAAAAATGCAATCGCTATTTTTAAGGATGTGTTGTCCGGCTGTTTTATTAAAATCGTACACTTTAATTTGGGAAGTTCCCGGCATCCACGCCAAGAAATTAGGGTAATCATTAGGAGAGATTACCTCTACTTTATGTCCTAATTTTACTAGTACATGATATAAGCCTAAACAAGAGCCTATTGCATCGCCATCGGGATTGCGATGGGGGATGATAGTAAAGCGCTTTGCAGGCGAACTGATGAGTTGTTTTAACGAATCTAATGTTGTATGCTTCATAATGCGAAAATAAGTTATTTTGCATCATTTGCATAAAAATATAGATGAATTTAATTAAATTAAAACGACAGTTCGCATTTATTCTGCTAATGAACGAAGCTCTCGCTTGTCCACGAGAATAATGTCTTTTCCTTTGAGTTGGATGATGCCTTCTTTTTTGAGTTCAGAAAGTAAGCGAATACAACTTTCAGTAGCTGTTCCTACCATATTGGCTAAGTCTTCACGCGATAATTTGATGTTTAACGCTTGCGTTTCCGCAGATGAACCACCTAAATCTTCCAGTTTCAACAAGATAATAGCTAAGCGTTCTTTTACTGTTTTATGCGTTTGATTGGCCAAATCTTGATCCGCGTCTTTTAAGTGTGTACAGATATCGCGCGTAACCAATAACGAAAATTTATTGTTGTCCGTGAAGTTTTCGAGCATTTCCTTTTTGGGAATAAAGCACACTTGCATATCTTCTAAAGCCGTCGCAGAAAGATTGGACGCCTCCTCATTGATAATCGAACGTTGACCTAATAAGTCTCCCCGTTTTGCTAATTTAACTATGGAGTCCTTTCCGTTAGAATTTAATTTTGTTAATTTACAGAATCCCTCCTTTATACAATAAACACCATTCAAACTATCCCCTTCAGAGAAAATATTTTCTCCTTTCTTAATGATAAAGTGGGTTTTTGTTTCTGAAATAGCTAGTAACTCCTCTCTAGTTAAAGCCTTTAGAGAACTGAATTCTCTAATCATACATTGCTCACATCGTCCCATACCTGAATATACTAATTTTAATGTAATTGGTGAAATACCTCTGCAAAGATAGTGGTATTTACTGATAAATGTCATAAATTTTAGGAGAATTAACCAAGACCTTTGTACAAGGTAAATGAGCAAATTTTATGGAGAAAAAAGCGTGTTTTCATTGTGGTAACAGTGTTACTGCATTTAATCGTATAGACTACGATGAAAAAATGTTTTGTTGTAACGGTTGTAAGACTGTCTACGAAATCTTTAATGAAAACGATTTAACCTGTTATTATGACCTTGAATCAACACCTGGAGCTACTCCTGAAGATGTACAAGGGAAATACGATTTCTTAACCAATGCGGATATTGTAGAAAAGCTACTGGAATTTAACGAAGGAACAACAGCTATTGTTTCCTTGTATATTCCCCATATACACTGTAGTTCTTGTATTTGGATATTGGAAAACCTACACAAGTTGAACGCTGGAGTTTACCGCGTATTAGTCAACTTCCCTGAGAAAAAGGCAACCATTACCTACGATACCGAAAAAATTGATCTGAAGGAAGTTGTTTTGTTGCTCTGCCGAATTGGGTATGAACCTTATATCAGTTTGAAAAATTACGAGGAAAAACCCAATAGCATCGATCGCAGTTTGATCTATAAAATAGGAGTGGCTTTTTTCTGCTATGGCAATGTGATGATGTTGTCGTTTCCCGAGTATTTTAATATAGACGATGTGTGGATGGAACAATACAAGAGTTTCTTCCGTTGGTTGATTTTGTTTTTGTCTCTGCCAGTGTTTTTCTATTCTGCTTCACCCTATCACAAAGCGGCTTGGACGGGAATAAAAACGAAGAATTACACCATTGACATACCGATGTCTTTAGGAATTATAGTGATGTTTATTCGCAGTACGGTCGATATCGTTTTCGATTTAGGACCGGGATTTTTTGACAGTATGACGATGTTGGTGTTCTTTATGCTTTTGGGAAAACTCTTTCAGCAGCGCACCTATAACTTCTTGTCCTTTGAGCGCGATTACAAATCGTATTTTCCCATTGCCATTACAAAACTAGGCAAAGACGGAGTAGAAGAACCCATTCAGGTGTATGAAGTGGAGCAAGGAGATCGCCTCTTGATTCGCAATCAAGAATTGCTGCCAGTGGATTCGATTTTGTTATCTGAACGCGCGTTTATCGACTATAGCTTTGTAACAGGAGAAGCGATACCCGTAGAAAAAAAATCGGGAGATAAGTTATTTGCTGGAGGAAAACAAATGGGAGAGGCTGTAGAGGTCGAAGCTATTAATAAAGTATCCCAAAGTTATTTGACGCAATTGTGGAGTAATGAGGTTTTCCAAAAACGCGTTGACCTAAAATACAAAACTATTACCGATACGGTGAGTCACTACTTCACGCCGGCGTTGTTAACCATATCTGTTTTAGCGTTTATTGGCTGGGCTTTTGTTGATTTAAACAGCGCTTTTAACGTAGTAACGGCCATTTTAATTGTTGCTTGTCCGTGCGCCTTAGCCTTAACTGCGCCTTTTACCTTGGGAAATGCCATCCGCATATTAGGACGCAAGAAGTTCTTCCTTAAAAATGTAACAGTCGTGGAGCAAATGGCAAAAGTAGATACCCTTGTTTTTGACAAAACAGGAACGATTACCACAAATGCACAATCGACAATTCGATATGAAGGTTTGGAGTTGAACAAACAGCAACAAACCGATATAAAAAATTTAGTACGCGCTTCTAATCACCCGCTAAGTCGCAAACTGTACGCTTTTTTACAAGCAAAAGTCGTGAGTAAGCCAACCCAGTTTGAAGAAATTGCAGGTAAGGGGATTGTAGGAGAAATTAGCGGTAAAGAATACAAAATAGGATCTGCCACTTTAGTACAAGCTGATGTGCAAGGAAAAATAAACGAAACAGCAGTACATATTGCCATTGATGGGCAGTATTTTGGCAAGTTTATCTTTGAAAATCACTACCGCCCTGGTTTGGAAACGCTCTTTAAAAATTTGCGTAAACACCAGTATAAGTTGAGTATTCTCTCTGGAGATAACGAAGGAGAAAAGGCCTATTTACAAGCCATCCTCCCTCAAGATACCGCCTTGGCATTTAATCAAAAACCAGAGGAGAAATTAGAGTATGTCAAAGCACTACAACAACAAGGAGGCAATGTTATGATGATTGGAGATGGGCTAAACGATGCAGGTGCCCTAGCTCAAAGTAATGTAGGAGTATCTGTGTCAGAAAATGTCAATGTATTTACTCCAGCGAGTGATGCAATTTTAGATGCAACCGTATTTGACCGTTTATTGGGTTATTTGGTTTTTTCTAAACAAGCTGTTAAAGTTATTAAGCTCAGCTATGTGCTAGCTTTAACGTATAATGTGATTGGGATTACGGTGTCGATTATGAATATGATGTCGCCTTTACTGGCTGCTATTTTGATGCCAATCAGTACGTTTACTATCATTAGCTTCGTTACTGTATTGACAAATTATTATGGAAAAAAGATAAAATAAAAAAACTAATTATTAGGTTTTTGGTGATATTTATCATATTTTTAGCTAATATATATTGTTAACTTTGTTTTAATAATAATGAGGTATGAGTGTTATTTATTTCTTAATTAGTATCAGTGTTTTCGTGGCAGGGATCTTCCTCTACATTTTTATTAAGTCTGTAAAAAGTGGTCAGTTTGACGACGCTTATACGCCTTCTGTACGCATGTTGTTCGATGATGAGTTGAAAAAAGAAGAGAAAGTGGGCAAGAAAACAGGAGCAAAACAAGGTGAAGAAAATAATCAAAAAGAAAATCAAATATAAACAACTATGGAAGTGCAACAATTTTATTATGACAACAAAATTGTAAAGAAATTCCTTTACGCATCGATCTTTTTTGGTGCCGTTGGGATGCTTGTAGGATTACTATTAGCGGTACTGTTTATATTTCCTAACTTGACCGATGGTATTCCTTGGTTGAGCTATGGAAGGTTACGTCCGCTACACACGAATGCAGTTATTTTTGCCTTCGTTGGAAATGCAATCTTTGCAGGGGTTTACTATTCTTTACAGCGTTTGTGTAAGTCAAGAATGTACAGTGATGTTTTGAGTAACATTCACTTTTATGGATGGCAAACGATTATTGCAGCAGCAGCAATCACCTTGCCTCTAGGTTTTACTACTTCAAAAGAGTATGCTGAATTAGAGTGGCCAATTGACATCGCCATTGCGGTAATTTGGGTTACCTTCGGTATCAACATGATTATGACGATCATCAATCGTAGAGAACGTCACATTTATGTTGCTATCTGGTTCTATTTAGCAACTTTTGTAACAGTAGCAGTATTACACATCTTTAACTCGTTAGAATTACCTGTTCACGGATTAAAATCATACTCTGTGTATGCAGGGGTTCAAGATGCACTGGTGCAATGGTGGTACGGACACAATGCCGTGGCCTTCTTCTTGACCACTCCTTTCTTAGGGTTGATGTATTACTTCTTGCCAAAAGCAGCGAATAGACCGGTGTATTCTTACCGTTTATCTATCATTCACTTCTGGTCATTAATTTTCTTGTATATCTGGGCTGGACCACACCACTTATTGTATTCAGCTCTACCAGAATGGGCACAAAACTTAGGAGTAGTATTCTCTGTAATGTTGATTGCTCCATCTTGGGGAGGTATGATTAACGGTTTATTGACCTTGCGTGGAGTATGGGATAAAGTAAGAGTAGATCCTGTGTTGAAATTCTTCGTAGTAGGTATTACAGGATACGGTATGGCGACGTTTGAAGGACCTATGTTGTCGTTGAAAAACGTTAACGCTATTGCGCACTATACGGATTGGATCGTAGCTCACGTACACGTGGGAGCCTTAGCATGGAATGGTTTCATGACTTTTGGTATGGTGTACTGGTTAATCCCTAGAATGACAAAAACAGAATTGTATTCTAAAGCATTAGCTAACTTCCACTTCTGGATCGGAACATTGGGTATTATCTTATACACGATACCTTTATATGTAGCAGGTTTCTCTCAACACTTAATGTGGAAAGACTTCGATCCATCAGGAACATTGAAATATGGTAACTTCCTTGAAACAGTAACTGCAATTATGCCGATGTATATCATGCGTGCGATTGGAGGAACGTTCTACCTAATCGGATTATTCGTATTGATTTACTTAGTATACAAAACAGTAAGAGTTGGTAAACCAGTAGAAGACGAATTAGCAGAAGCACCAGAATTAAAAAGAATTTCTGCTTCTCGTTTAAAAGGAGAAGCTTGGCATACTTGGTTAGAAAGAAGACCAATCCAATTTACAATCCTTACAACCGTAGCGATTTTAATTGGAGGTATTGTACAAATTGTACCGACCATTTTTGTGAAATCCAATATTCCAACGATTTCCAGTGTGAAACCTTATACGCCATTGGAGCTAGAAGGTAGAGACTTGTATATCCGTGAAGGATGTGTGGGATGTCACTCTCAAATGATTAGACCATTCCGTTCAGAAGTTGAGCGTTATGGTGAGTATTCAAAATCAGGTGAATACGTATATGACCACCCATTCTTATGGGGTTCTAAACGTACAGGACCAGACGTGATGCGCGTTGGACAGAAATATTCAGATATCTGGCATTTCAACCACATGTATAATCCACAATCAACTTCTCCAGGATCTATTATGCCAGGATATAAATGGTTGTTCGATAACAAACAAGCGGATTTCTCACGCATTGAGAAAAAAATGAGAGTGATGAGAACGCTTGGTGTTCCTTATACAGATGAAGATATTGCAAATGCAAGACAGTCAATGAAAGAACAAGGAGAGCAAATCGCCTTGAATTTCCAAACAGACCCGGATTATAAAAATTCATATTTAGCTAGTGAAAAAGCAGCTAAAGAAAGTGGACAGGAGTTCGTTCCAATGAGCGAACGTGAGATTGTTGCTATGGTTGCTTACTTACAACGTTTAGGTACAGACATCAAGAATAGAGTTGAGGAATAATAAAAAAGAGAAAGCATTATGTTGAAATTTATTAAACATACAATGGAGACAATAGGAGGGATTGAAATTTATCCGATTATATCCCTGCTTATATTCTTTACCTTTTTTGTAGGCTTGTTTGTATGGGTGTTTACCTATAAAAAAGAAACGATTGAAGAATTGAGCAATATGCCATTTCTAGATGACGAAAAGCACAATGTTGATCCTAATTCAGAAAAATTATGAAAAAGTATTTTCCAGTATATGTAAGAGTTCCATTACTATTCTTGCTATTTTATGTATTAGTAGAATGGGTAGCAGGCGGAACTGCACAAAGACCTGCTTTCATCGATCATCCTGCGGTGCTTATTTTGTTGGGATTGTTTTTATTCGCGCTCATAGCTGTAGAAATTGTAGCTTCTGCAACGAATAAAGTACTCAATCGCTTAATGACTCCAGAAGAGTTAGCTGCGAAAGAAAAACAAGACAACCTAGCTTTTGCTGATAGACCTTGGGTGAAACGATTGATGCAAAAAATGACGCGTACAACATCAGTAAGTGATGAAGGAGAGTTGTTGATGGATCATGACTACGATGGTATTAAAGAGTTAGATAACGAATTACCACCTTGGTGGGTAGGGTTATTTTACGTGACTGTCATCTTCTCAGTTGTATACTTATTGAGATTCCACGTATTTGGAGGCGACAACCAAATTGTTGAATACGAAAAGTCAGTGGCTATTGCCAAAGAACAAATTGAGGAATACAGAAAGACAGCTGCGGATTTAATCTCTGCAGATGAGGCACAATACTTAACAGATGAAAGTTCGTTAGCCGCAGGTAAAAAGATTTTCGAAACCAACTGTATGGTGTGTCACCAAGCAGACGGAGGTGGAGGAATCGGACCGAACCTAACAGATGATCATTGGATTTTAGGTGGAGGTGTTAAAAATATTTTCCACACCATTGCAAAAGGTGGACGTCCTGGTAAAGGAATGGTCGATTGGGAAAAAACACTAAAACCATCTGAGATCGAGAAAGTAACCTCTTATGTTATTTCATTAAATGGTACAACTCCTGCAAGTCCGAAAGAGGCAGAAGGAGATATCATTTGGTCAAAAGCAGAATTAGAAGGTTCAGCAGCTGCTGAAGCTGATGAGGAAGCAGCTGTACCAAGTGATGAAGCTGTAGCGACAGACGCAGCTGAAACAAGTCAAGAGTAAATTCTGACACAAACAAAAAAAAACTAATAAACACATATAAAGGAGTTGAGTGGAGTATTTATACACATACTCAACTCCTTTTCTAAAAACACACAAGGCTATGGAAAATGGAAATAATGAGAGTTTTAGAGACTCTATAAGTACCATTGACAAAGATGGTAAAAGGGCATGGATTTATCCTAAAAAGCCGTCTGGGCCATATTACAACAAGCGAAAAATAGTAAGTTATTTATTGCTGGTTTTTTTACTTGTAGCACCCTTCATCAAAATTAATGGAAACCAATTGTTGCTCTTTAATGTAATTGATCGAAAGTTCAACATTTTTAGCTTCCCATTTTGGCCACAAGACTTCTATTTGGTGGTAATTTCAATGATTATTGGTGTTGTTTTTGTAACGTTATTTACGGTTTCATTTGGTCGTATTTTCTGCGGTTGGATCTGCCCGCAAACTATTTTTATGGAGATGGTTTTCAGGCGAATCGAATATTGGATTGACGGCGATAGAGGCGCGCAAATGAGGTTAGATAAGCAACCGTGGAACTCAGAGAAAATACGCAAAAGACTCTTGAAGTGGTTCATTTTCTTCGTCATTTCATTCCTTATCGCTAACGTATTCTTATCCTATATCATAGGAAGTGATGCTGTATTGCTAATGATTGAAGACGGTCCTTTTGCTCATTTGGGCAATTTTATTGGACTGATCATCTTTACTTCTGCCTTCTACTTTGTCTTTACTTGGTTTAGAGAACAAGTATGTGTAATCGCTTGTCCTTACGGACGATTACAAGGCGTGCTGTTAGATAATAAATCCATTATTGTTGCTTATGACCACGTCCGTGGAGAACGCACAAAAGGAAGAGGAAAATTTAAAAAAGGCGAAGATAGAGAAGCAGAGGGAATTGGAGACTGTATTGACTGTAAACAATGTGTGAACGTTTGCCCTACAGGAATTGATATCCGAAATGGAACCCAGCTAGAATGTGTCAACTGTACCGCTTGTATTGATGAATGTGATTTCGTGATGGAAAAAGCAGGTCTCCCAAAAGGGTTGATTCGCTATGCCTCTGAAGAAGAAATCGTAGAGAATAAACCGTATTCTTTTACACCACGCCAAAAAGGATATACCGTTGTATTGTCTATTTTAATAGCCGTACTTATCGGACTCCTATTCTTGAGAACCGACGTAGAAGCAAGGGTATTGCGCGTTGCTGGTAAAACGTTTGAACACAAAGGAGCGAATATCTCCAATGTGTATACCTTCAAAATTATGAACAAAACCATGAAGGAGTATAACAACCTTACTTTTAAGGTGAGAAAACCAGAAACAGCAGAAGTTAAATTGGTTGGACATGACGAAATTAAAGTAGCAAAAGAAGCCTATAGTGAAGGTGTGCTATTTATCGAAATTCCACAAAAAGATTTGGATGGATATAGTACTAAAGTTACTATTGATGTATACGACGGGGATCGTTTGATTCAAACAACGAAAACAAACTTTTTAGGTCCGCGAATGTTGAATTAAAAATTAAAAATAGTTAGGTATGAAATTTAATTTTGGAACAGGAATCGTAATTGCCATCGCGCTTTTTATGATTTTCATTTTACAGTATGTCATTCGCGTTCAAGTTGATGCGAAATACGATAATCAATTGGTAACAGAAAACTATTACCAACAAGAGGTTGAGGTGGATTCACGTCGTGAGAGAGAGATGAATGCACTGAAACTCGATGAACAAATTACAATCTACAGTACTTCAAGCGGAATCAAAATCGGATTCCCTGAAAGTTTTGACTACAACAAGATACATGGAAAAATATTCCTATACAGACCGTCTAACCAGCAATTAGACTTTGATACTCTCATATCATTGTCTTCTTCCAATTTGCTCATACCTAACACAAATCTGGTAGACGGTCGTTGGGATATTGTGGTGGAATGGAACTATAACGATCAGTCGTATAGAAATGTTAAACAAATAACGATTAAGTAGAGACTTTGATTTCGGCACTTATATTTGGCTTAGTGAGCAGTCTGCACTGCATTGGAATGTGCGGACCGATTGCCTTGATGTTGCCAATTAGCCAAAACAATCAAGTAGTAAAAATTAGGCAGATGTTCACCTATCACATAGGAAGAATAGCTGCCTATTCTTTATTAGGCTTCGTCTTTGGTTTATTTGGCAAAGGGTTATTTTTAGCTGGATTTCAACAACAATTGTCTATCGTTGTGGGAATTATTATGATCGTCTTAGCTCTTGTTCCCACCAATCGCATCGGAAACTTTAACCTGTTAAAACCGATGTATCGCTTTGTGAACTGGATTAAATCTTCCTTGGGAAAACAATTCAAAAAGAAATCGCCGAATGCCTTGTTTTTTATCGGTTTCTTCAATGGGTTTTTACCGTGTGGAATGGTGTATGTCGCCTTGTTTGGCGCACTAGCTACACAGGATGTTTTTCTCGGTATGGCGTATATGGCTTTTTTCGGACTGGGAACGATTCCTTTGATGAGTTTGGTCATTTATTTTAAAAACCTGTTCTCAGAACGCTTCAGACGTAACGTGATGAAATACTATCCCGTTGTAATTGTGTTGATTGGTATGCTATTTATTATCCGAGGGTTGGGGTTAAATATCCCATTTTTGTCTCCTGATACGTTGAATTTGTTCGTACGTGGAGAAGCAATGTGTTAAATAATGCTTAAAAATAGTGACTTTTGTCTGTGACAGTTGTCTTACTAATAGAACAACAGCAAGTATGCGTATTATTAGCTATGAAAAAGAGTACAAGCAGTTGTTCGATTGCTATAGAAAAAGAGAAAAAAAAAGGAAAGACCATGTCTTTCCTTTTTTTTTGAAGCAGGTAAACTTGACTTAACCCTCATAATTCTCCCCCAATAATGCGCTACTTCTCTACGTTTAGCCTTTATATTCTATAATTTAGCCTTTGAAAAGTGAATGTTTGTTATTCAAAATTTTCTAATTATTGAGTTTAGTCTTAAAGTTTTGAATTATTTCCTGCAATTTGAGGTATTTTTCATGTTAATTTTTTGATGTTATGTGTTGTTTGTCTTTATGTTAATATATTATCTTGTTTAATTTAATAAAATATTTTGTTTAATTTTACTATGATTGTTATAAAGTTGATGGTATTGCAAAAATAGAGTTATATTTTCTAAACATAGTAATATTTCTTAAATTCACTGTAGAAAAAAAATTAAAATTTGTTGTTTATGAAAGCAAAAGTACAGTATAATGATTTTAAAGGTACTGTAGCTGCAGACATATCAGATATGATTGCAGTTAACAAAGGTAATTACATCAGCAGTATTGGGGAGTACTTCGATGTAGATCAAGAGCGTTTTAAAGTAGTAGGGGTTTCTCTACAGGGAATTCAAGATTTTGAATTGACCATGCTTTGTATTGACAAAGAGAAAAGTACGCCATTCAAAGAGCATTTGGTAAAAATGAAATTTGATCTTGATGCAGAAGGACAAAAACAAATGTTAGGTTTGTTGTTTAAACGATTAAATGTTGTTCTTTTCGATTCAGGTGAAAATGAAAACGAGTATGCGAACGATAATTACGACGAAGTCGTTAATTATGCAGATTTTCATCAAAAAGAAGAGTTGGACTAAACCGTATTTTTTCTAACGAATAAAAAGAAAAGGTTCTCGACAAGGTTGAGAACCTTTTTTTGTTGAAAATAGCAAATAAAAAAAGGACAACGCCCGTTGTCCTTTTTTGTATTGTAGTGTTAATTTAATAATTGTCTTTTCTCCAATTGACTACGTCTGCTAATATTTTTTCTGTGTCAGGGTGTACATCTTCTAAGTAATTCTCCGTGTATAGCGTATAGGTTGCTTTATCTAAACGCAACTTCACTTGATTATTATTGATGACTTTTACTGAAATTTGCCCAGAAGAATCTACAAATAGCTGGTTTCTTTTTGAGGTTTGGTCTTCTTTTAACGTAAGGAAAATAGGCGTTTGCGAGCCTCCAGTAAGTCTGCTGTCTTGTTGATACACCAATGTTGCCTTCCCGTCTTTATAGGTAAAATAATAGTTTTTAAACATAAATGTCTTTGCTGTAAAAACTTTGGTTTTACTTTTGTCCAAGGTATAAGGTGAAGAAACTATCGTTTCAGTAGTTTGACAACTCTGTACAAGAGGTGCCAAGGCTAGTAGGGTAAGGATAAATAGCTTTTTCATAAGTAAAATTGGTGTGATTCAATAAGACCAAAATAAGATAAAAGTTTAATAAAACAAAATATTTTTTATGTAAAATTTGTTTTTGAGTGCTTTTTGGTTCGAAAGTGTTTGCTTTTGTGGTTGAAACGATGATAATTTTTCAAAATAATTTTCCTAATTGACGTGATATTTATCAGGCTTTAAGAAAAATTTTAAGCGTAATTTAATACTAGAATAAAAAGTAGTGTGAATTATGATAAAAAGACTTGTATTAATTGCCTTAGTAGCATCTTTTGTTGGATGTAAGAAGGATCAGTCTAAAGCATTCGAATATGTTCAAAAGGGGAATGCTGAGTTGCTAACAAAAGCACAAACGTTTTTTCAACCTATTTCTTCAGTTGAATTGCCAGCATTGGATTCGGCTAAGGTTGAACTAGGAAAGTATTTGTACTTTGACACGCGTTTGTCTAAAGAGGGAAATATCAGTTGTAATTCCTGTCATAATTTGAATACTTATGGGGTTGATAACCTTGCTTTTTCACCGGGAGATGACGGTTCTTTAGGAGGACGTAACTCGCCTACAGTGTTTCACGCTGCACTGCACAGCATGCAGTTTTGGGATGGACGTGCAAAAGACGTAGAAGAACAAGCTGGAGGTCCTATCTTAAATCCCGTAGAACACAACATCAAAAATGAAGAGGAATTAGAACAACGACTGCGTCAAGTAGACTTGTACAAAGAAAAATTCGCAGCTGTCTATCCTGGAGAAAAACAACCGATTACGTTTTATACGATTACCAATGCAATTGGCGCTTTTGAGCGCACATTGATGCCGGCGAGTCGGTTTGACCAATTCTTAGAGCGCGATACTGATGCGCTAACCGAACAAGAACAAAAGGGATTAGAAGCGTTTATGACAGTGGGGTGTACTACCTGTCACAGCGGTGTGGCTTTGGGTGGACAAATGTTCCAAAAATTCGGACTCTATGGCGATTATTGGAGGGAAACAAAATCTGAAAAAGTCGATAAAGGATTGGCTGATCTTAGTAAAAAAGAAGCAGAAAATTATTTCTTTAAAGTGCCTGGACTGCGAAATATCGCCCATACCGCTCCGTATTTTCACGATGGTTCAGTCCAAGACTTAAAAGAAGCTGTCCGCATTATGGCTAGTCTACAAACCAATATAACCTTAACGCAAGAACAACTGGACGATATTACTGTTTTTTTAGGAAGTTTGTCTAGTGATATTCCCGCAGATGTAAAAAAATCACCCTTTGAATAAGATTTTTGCCAAGGGCGTTTGCCTGCAAAATTTCATAGGAGCTGCTCTGAAAAGAGCAGCTCTCCTAATTTATAGCTGTGTGGATTATCCCTCTCACTGAGTCAGTTGCGCATCCTATAGGCGAATGACTGAAAAGTTAACGGGGTAAAATGTATTGGCTTAACTTATACATTTGTTATATTTGTAGATAAATAAACCAAGAATTATGGAGTTGAAATTACATAGACCTATTTGTTTTTTTGATTTAGAAACAACAGGAATAGATGTGGCAAGAGATAGAATCGTAGAAATCGCTATTCTAAAAGTATTTCCCAATGGAAATAAGGAAAGCAAAACGTGGTTAGTCAATCCTGAGCGTCCAATACCTGAGGCTTCTTCTAAGATTCACGGAATTACAGACGATAAAGTAGCGAATGAACCCACTTTTAAAGAACTGGCTCCCTTGGTTTATCAAATGATTAAAGACGCCGACTTAGCCGGATTTAATTCCGATCGCTTTGATATTCCTTTACTGGCAGAAGAATTGTTGCGCGCAGGCGTTGATTTTGATTTGGGCAACCGCGTAACAGTGGATATTCAGACGATTTTTCACAAAAAAGAAGAACGCACCTTAAGTGCTGCCTATAAGTTTTACTGCAATGAAAGCCTAGAAAACGCACATTCAGCCGCAGCAGATACGCATGCCACCTACGAAATATTGAAGGCACAGTTGGATCGCTATGACGATTTAGAAAATGATATGCGCTTTTTATCTGAATTTACAACGAGAAAGAAAAGCGTTGATTTTGCTGGTTTTATCGCGTTAAATGACGAAGGTCAAGAAGTATTTACCTTCGGAAAACACAAAGGGGTTTTGGTGGATGAAGTATTGGAAAATGAGCCTGGGTATTACGGTTGGATTCAAAATGCAGATTTCCCCTTGTATACCAAAAAAGTGCTGACAGCCCTTAAGTTGAGAAAACTCAATACTAAATTATAAAAGAGAAGTAGTATGAAAATTATCTGTGTGGGTAGAAATTATGTAGAACACATTGCGGAGCTCAATAATGAAAGGCCAGATGAACCGGTTTTATTTATCAAACCCGATACTGCTCTTTTGGGAAAAGAATTTCCCTTTGTAATTCCCGAATTTTCACAGGATATTCACTTTGAAGCTGAAGTAGTTGTGAAAATTACTAAAGTAGGGAAGTATATCAATGCGAAATTTGCTTCGAAGTACTACGAACAAGTGTCGGTGGGAATTGATTTTACTGCTCGCGATTTGCAAAGCAAATTAAAAGAAAAAGGACTGCCTTGGGAAAAGGCAAAAGCCTTTGACAATTCTGCTTTTGTAGGTGATTTTATAGCGAAAGAAACCCTGGGTTCTTTAGATCAGCTGGCTTTTTCATTGAAGCAAAATGGAACAGTGGTGCAACAAGCAACGACGGATCAAATGATCTGGAAAATTGATGAGCTAATCGCAGAAATATCGAAGTATTTCACCCTGAAAACGGGAGATTTGATCTTTACAGGTACACCTGCAGGTGTGGGACGTGTAGCTCCTGGAGATAGCTTAGAAGGCTTTTTAGGAGATGAAAAAGTATTTGATTTAATCGTAAAATAACTGGTTATGGCACTTTTTTATGATGTGAGATCGCTATACGACAAACACCACAACAAGGAAGAGCTTGTGGTGGAAGAACTGATTGACTATGTGCAACAGATGACGAAGCGATTGGATAAAATGAAAAAGCACATTGATGCAAAAAATTATGAAAAACTTCAAAAACACGTAAAAGTCTTACAGCCGATAATGGAAACCTTAGGCATGGATCAAGCGTATGAAGAATTCAATACGGTGCAGGAGTGGTTGGAGCAAAAAGGAAAGACCAAAGAGATCAAAGAGGTTTACAAATTGCTGCGAAAGCGCCTTCGCTCTGCAGCCAAAGAAATAAAGAAAGACTATCAAATAACAGTTGAATGAAGGCGAGTATCCTGACCATTGGCGATGAAATTTTGATCGGACAGATTGTCGATACCAATTCAAATTATCTAGCGGATTATCTCGATAAGTTGGGATTTGAGATCGTGGAGATGCTATCGGTTTCAGATAGAGAACACGCGATAAAAGAAGCGATGCAACGCCAGCAAGATCGCGTGGATTTGGTGGTGATAACTGGTGGATTAGGTCCGACAAAAGACGACTTGACTAAACAAGTGTTTTGTAGCTATTTCGAAGATGTATTAGTGGAGGATGCTCATGTGTTTGCCCATGTAAAGACGTTGATTGAGGGGTATTTTAAACGCCCTATCTCCGAGCTGAATCGCAAGCAAGCTCTAGTGCCGTCTAAGGCAACGGTATTGTTTAACCCATTGGGAACCGCGCCGGGTATGATGATGCAAAAAGGGAAAACACACTATGTCTCCCTACCTGGTGTTCCCTTTGAAATGAAGGGAATCGTTTCTGATGCATTGACACCTGTGTTAAAGGAAAAGTTTACTTTGCGCTTTAACGTTCATAAAACGGTGGTGGTTTATGGCATAGGTGAGAGCTTGTTGGCGGAATACCTAAGCGATTGGGAAGACGGATTACCCGCTGAGGTGCAGTTGGCTTATCTGCCGAGTAGAGGCAGGGTGCGTTTGCGTCTGTCGTCTTCGGGAACGGATAAAGCAAGCATCGAAGCGAAGTTGGATCAACTTATTGCCGCCATACCTGCGAATGTCAAAGCACAGATTCGCGCCTATGACGATTTGAGTCGATCGGAAGTAGTGATTGAAAAATTAAAAACAGCAGGCAAAACAATCGCTTGTGCAGAGAGTTGTACAGGTGGGCGATTGGCCACGTTATTTAGTGAAAAAGAAGGCGCCTCTGCCTTTTTTAAAGGAGGAGTGGTGACGTATGCAACCCAATCGAAGATTGATCTTCTAGGGGTTAAAAAAGAAACTATTGAGGCTTATAGTGTCGTCAGTGAGCAAGTCGCTTGTGAGATGGCTGAACGAGCCCGTGAAAAGTTTAAAGCGGATATTGCCGTGGCTACAACAGGAAATGCTGGGCCTTCTAAAGGCGATTCTCAGGTGGCAGTGGGTACTGTATATGTGGGGATTACCTCTAAACACGGCACTTTTGCAGTAAAG
Organism: Myroides sp. NP-2; assembly: GCF_014145665.1. Classification (GTDB taxonomy): domain Bacteria; phylum Bacteroidota; class Bacteroidia; order Flavobacteriales; family Flavobacteriaceae; genus Flavobacterium. The sequence continues at coordinate 499,769 of NZ_JACHTD010000001.1, forward strand.
TATGAATTAGGTCAACCTAGAGATCAAGTAATTGAACGCGCTATTAGCCGCGCTTTGGAGTTGGTTTATAACGAAATATTAAAAAAATAGTAGAAAGATTTTGTTTAATAAAATTCTTTTTCTTTACTTTGCACCCTGATTTTGAATATTGAAATAAAAGATTAGATATAATGTCAAGAGTTTGTGAAATTACTGGAAAGAGAGCAATGGTTGGAAACAACGTCTCTCACGCGATGAATAAAACTAAAAGAAAGTTTTCTGTAAACTTAATTAAAAAACGTTTTTACATTGCTGAAGAAGACAGATGGGTAACATTAAAATTGTCTACCACTGCATTAAAAACAATTAATAAGAAAGGGATTACTGCTGTTTTGAAAGAAGCAAGAGTAAAAGGATTAGTAAAATAATTCGACCATAAAAAACAAGGAAAACGATGGCAAAGAAAGGTAATAGAATCCAAGTAATCTTAGAGTGTACTGAACATAAAGCATCTGGTTTACCAGGTACTTCAAGATACATCACAACTAAGAACAAGAAAAACACACCTGATAGATTGGAAATTAAAAAATTCAACCCTATCATGAAAAAAGTAACAATTCATAAAGAAATTAAATAATTAAGTCATGGCAAAGAAAACCGTAGCTACTTTAAGAACATCTTCTAAGAAGTTGACTAAAGCAATTAAAATGGTTAGATCTCCAAAAACAGGTGCTTACACATTTGTTGAGTCTGTTATGGCTCCTGATTTTGTAGATGAATTCTTGAGTAAAAAGTAATTTACCATTAGATATCTTGAAAAAAAGCTGCCTTATTAGGTAGCTTTTTTCATTTTTATACCTTTCAAGTTATAGCCGACTGCTATAAGATGATATACTTTTATTCTTTATATTTGTACAAACTAATAGGAACGTTATGAGTTTTTTTAAAAGAATTTTTTCTTCAGAAAAAAAGGAAACTTTAGATAAGGGATTAGAAAAATCTAAAACGTCTTTTTTCTCTAAATTAACCAAAGCAGTAGCTGGTAAATCCAAAGTTGATGACGATGTTTTAGATAACCTAGAAGAAGTGTTAGTATCCTCTGATGTAGGGGTGAATACAACGCTGAAAATTATCGAGCGCATTGAAGCAAGAGTTACTCGTGATAAATACGTTGGAACGGATGAATTAAATCAAATTTTGAGAGAAGAAATCGCCGGGTTGTTGTCTGAAACAACTTTAGGTGAATCGACCGAATTTGAAATTCCCAAAGATAAAAAGCCCTATGTAATCATGGTGGTAGGAGTAAATGGTGCTGGTAAAACAACGACTATTGGAAAATTGGCCTATCAATTTAAAAAAGCTGGATTACAGGTGGTATTAGGAGCGGCTGATACTTTTAGAGCTGCTGCTATTGACCAATTGCAAGTGTGGGCCGATCGCGTTGGTGTGCCAATTGTTCGTCAGCAAATGGGAAGCGATCCCGCTTCTGTAGCATTTGATACCTTGCAATCTGCCGTTACACAAAATGCCGATGTTGTGATTATTGATACGGCAGGTCGTTTGCACAATAAAGTGAATTTAATGAATGAGCTTTCTAAAGTGAAACGCGTGATGCAAAAAGTGATTCCTGATGCACCACACGATGTGATGTTAGTGCTCGATGGATCCACTGGTCAAAATGCATTTGAACAAGCCAGACAGTTTACCGCAGCAACAGAAGTAACTTCTTTAGCTGTGACTAAATTAGACGGAACAGCAAAAGGCGGTGTAGTTATCGGTATCTCTGACGAGTTTAAAATCCCTGTTCGCTATATTGGGGTAGGAGAAGGAATTGAAGATTTACAAGTATTCAATAAATACGAATTTGTCGATTCGTTTTTTAAATAATCTATAGGATGCGCAGTATTAAAATTATAGCAAGTCTACTCTTGGTTGTCGTGTTTCAAGCTTGTCAATCAAAAGCAGATGTGAAGTCCATCCAAGCCCATATCAACGGGTATTGGGAAATTGAAAAAGCACAACTGCCAGACGGCACTGAAAAAGATTACTCCATTAACACAACTATTGATTACTTCGAATTAAAAGAAGATCAAACAGGAGTGCGCTACAAAGTTACGCCACAATTTAACGGAGAGTTTTTGACTAATGATGTGCCTGAAACTTTTGTCGTAAAACAAAAAGATAATGGGATTTGGTTGGCGTATAAAACCGAATTTTCCACTTGGGAAGAACAAGTGTTGTCTGTCACAGAAGATAAGATGGTGATGGAAAACGAAACAAAAATTAAGTACTTTTATAAAAGAGCTAATCCGATTCAAATCAAAGAATAGAAGTGAGTAAATACAATCCTTATCAACGCAATAAAGTAACCCCTCGGGTAAGAGAAGGCAAAGGAATGGCTGATTTATTACAGCTTTTTAGAACGGAAAACAACCTAGACCATGGACTAAATGAATTTGATGTTTTCGATGCTTGGAAAGTTGTGTTAGGACCTGGTATTGCTTCTTATACCCAGGATTTGGCGTTTAAAAAGAACACGCTCTACGTCAAGCTATCTTCTTCTATTGTTCGCGATGAACTTGGGTATGGAAAGGATAAAATTATCAAAATGCTCAACGAAGAATTAAAAAGAGAATTAATTGTCTCACTTGTTTTGAGATAGCGAAGCAATCATAAATCATACGAAAGCGATAAGTAGGTCAAATACTTGTCGCTTTTTTTTATTATCAATTAAAAGACATTTATGTCTTCTATTATAAAAATATAATGTATATTTGTAGTAGTTAAGTTGAAGCTAGGTGTAGTAGTCCATGTCGTGGATGAAGCTTCTATCGAGCAAGGCTGTGGTTTAGGCTTGGTTCACTGTGCTGAAAAACAGCTGAGTTCCATTTCTTCTATATTCAAAGCAATTCAGTGTGAATGGCAACCTATAGGAGAAATAACAACCTTAAAAGAGTTCATCCAGGGAAGCAAGTTGGCATGGCTCTTTTAAAGATTTGAACGTATGACGGGAAGGAAGATTCCCTTTTTTTATAACAACATAAAAGACATTTTTGTCCTCTATTTTAAGCTAATGAATACAAGTCAAAAAAAATTGTGGATAGCCTTTACGGTAGTAATGCTATTCTCCTTTGGGGTTCTTGGATACTACGGGTTTGAACTCTATCAAGAAGCGCCTCCCATACCAGTAGAAGTTAAAACAGCAGATGGGCAAGTAGTTTTGGTTGAAAGCGATATTCGCGATGGTCAAAACGTTTGGCAAAGTATAGGAGGACAAGAAGTGGGGTCTGTTTGGGGACACGGAGCTTATGTTGCACCCGACTGGACGGCGGATTACCTGCATCGCGAAGCCTTGTTTTTGTTGGATTTCTATGCGAATCAAACCTATAGTAAGCCTTATGCCTCAGCGAGTCCAGAAGAGCAAGCAGCACTACAAGTGCAATTGCAGCGCATGATTCGCAACAATACATATGATAAAACTACAGGAGTATTAACGATTACAGCAGAGCGAAATCAAGCGCGCTTGTATCTCCAAGACTATTACGGCAAGTTGTTTACTGACGATCCTGCCTTTGATCAGTTGCGCAAGGATTATGCTATCCCTAACAACGCAATTAAAGATACAACTCGATTAAAGCAAATGAGTGCGTTTTTCTTTTGGGCAACTTGGGCAACAGTTACCAACAGACCTGATCACAATATCAGCTATACACACAATTGGCCTGCGGATGAATTGGTAGGCAACAAGGCAACAACACCTTTATTAGCTTGGTCTGGCGTTAGTATTATTCTGCTCATTTTTGCAGTAGGTATGTTGGTGTATTACCACGTAGCATCTAAGAAAGAGGAAGAAGAACTAGTACCTGTTGCAGATCCTGTTTCCAATGGAACGACAACAAAGAGTATGACCCGATTGAAAAAGTATTTCTGGGTAGTGTGTTTGTTGATGTTCCTCCAAGTAGGTTTGGGAATTATTACAGCACATTATGGTGTAGAAGGACAAGGACTATATGGTATTCCACTAGATCAAATGCTGCCGTATGCTGTAACGCGTACTTGGCACACCCAGTTGGCTATCTTTTGGATTGCCACAGCTTGGTTGGGGACAGGACTTTACATTGCCCCTGCCGTTGGAGGTAGGGATCCAAAATATCAAGTCTTTGGTGTTGACTTTTTGTTTTTTGCCTTGCTGATTATTGTTTTGGGATCAATGATTGGACAGTGGTTCGGTATTATGCAAAAGTTAGATTTAGTACAAAACTTCTGGTTCGGTCACCAAGGATATGAATACGTTGATTTAGGGCGTTTTTGGCAACTATTTCTCTTCGTTGGACTCTTTGTATGGTTGGCATTAATGATTCGTCCTTTAGTGCCTGTTTTAAAGGAAAAAGGCAGTCATCGCAACCTAATCATCCTCTTTTTAATTTCATGTGGAGCGATAGCCTTGTTCTATGGAGCAGGTTTGATGTGGGGAAGACAGACTAATTTAGCTATTGCAGAATACTGGAGATGGTGGGTGGTTCACTTATGGGTAGAAGGATTCTTTGAGGTATTTGCAACGGTGGTTTTGGCATTTTTATTTGTGCGCATGGGATTGATAAAAACCAAGACGGCAACAAATGGGGCGTTATTCTCTACCATTGTCTTTATGTCAGGCGGAATTATAGGAACCTTTCACCACTTGTACTTCTCTGGAACGCCAACTGCAGTCATGGCTTTAGGAGCGACTTTTAGCGCCTTAGAAGTTGTTCCATTAACCCTAATTGGTTATGAAGCCTACGAGAATTACAAGCTGTCGAAACAGCAAGGATGGCTGCAAGATTACAAATGGCCGATTTACTTTATGATAGCCGTGGCTTTTTGGAATTTCTTAGGTGCAGGTGTATTTGGGTTTATCATCAATCCTCCGATTGCGCTGTATTATGTTCAAGGATTAAATACAACACCACTGCACGGACATACGGCCTTATTTGGGGTATATGGGATGCTGGGAATTGGCTTGATGCTCTTTGTTTTGCGAAGTATGTACAGACAGGTACAATGGAATGAAAAATTATTAAAAATAGGCTTTTGGGGACTGAATATCGGTTTACTCCTCATGGCGTTGTTGAGTCTTTTACCAATCGGTATTTGGCAAGCCATAGCGAGTATTGAACACGGAATGTGGTATGCGCGTTCAAGTGAATTGATGCAATTACCTGCCATGAATACCCTTAAATGGTTGAGAACTATTGGCGATGTAATCTTTACCATTGGAATTTTTGCCATCGTCTTATTTGTATTCAAATTAACACTTAAAAAAAATAACCATGAAAAATAGAACAATTGGCTCATTTGTAGCAGAAGATTTTAGAACAGCAGCAGTTTTCAACAAATACGGAATTGATTTTTGCTGTAAAGGGGGGCGAACCCTGGATGAAGTATGTGAAAAGAAGACAGTAAACCCGGAGGAACTACTCAGTGAGTTAGAAGGCGTTTTGAATCAACAAACCGAAAATAATATCGACTTTAGACATTGGCCTTTGGATTTATTGGCTGACTATATCGAAAAAACGCATCACCGCTATGTGGAAGAAAAAATTCCAGTATTGCTACAGTTTTTGAATAAGCTAAGCAAAGTACACGGTGAAAGACATCCGGAGCTCTTTGAAATAAATGAACTGTTTACGGGATGTGCACAAGAACTTAGTCAACATTTGAAAAAAGAGGAGCTAGTGTTATTTCCCTTTGTGCGAAAAATGGTCACTGCAACGATTACTGGACAAGCAATTGAAGCTCCTCATTTTGGCACGGTCGAGCACCCCGTGGAGATGATGATGCACGAACACGATAACGAAGGAGAGCGATTCCGTAAAATAGCCGCCTTGTCAAATAATTACACCCCTCCTGCAGATGCGTGTAATACATATAAAGTGACATTTGCCATGCTCAAAGAATTTGAAGAAGATCTTCACAAGCATATCCACTTAGAGAACAATATCTTATTTCCAAGTGCAGTGATACTAGAACAAAAAATGAATTAATTCTTTTGACTAAAACAGGAGGGGTTGATGGAGAAAAGAGGAAAGAGAAAAGAGGAGTTGACCTCTCTTGTTTTCTGAAAAGACTAATAGGAAAAGTTGAATAGCTGTTTTATATTCGTATAGTAAAAATCAAACTATGAGTGAGTTACATCTTTTATTGATACTCCATTTGGTTGGAGCTACAATCTGGGTAGGAGGACATATTCTGCTTTGTACCGTTATTTTACCTCAAGTATGGAAGGAGAAATCGGTAGAAAAACTGTTTAACTTTGAAAGTCGGTATGAGTGGATTGGCATGCCTGCATTGCTCGTGATGTTGATTACTGGTGTGCGAATGGCGTATCTCTACAATGTGAAAATAGCGCAATGGTTTGCCTTTGAAACACCTATTGAACGCGTAATTTCACTCAAATTGAGCCTATTGTTCGCTATTGTTTTACTCGCACTTAGTGCACAATTTTATGTGCTACCTCGTTTGAAAACCAGCATAAGCAAATTGCCGTTAATGGCTTTTCACATGATTGCTGTCACACTCATTAGTTTGGCGATGTTGATTTTGGGAAGTTTCGTGCGATATGGAGGAATGGTCTAAATCCTTACTTTATTTTACTTTGATACGCTCGATGTTTCGCTCCCCATTGTTCTAACGCAGGCCATATTGGAAGCAAATCTAACGCGATAGAAGTCAAACTGTATTCTACACGCGGAGGCACTTCAGCAAATACTTGTCTATGAATGAGCTGGTCTGCTTCTAGCTCTTTTAATTGAAGCGCTAGCATGCGATCCGTGATCCCGTGAAGCTTTTCTTTTAATTCGCTAAATCGCAATACTTTGTATTCCGCTAGATGGAATAATATCATCATTTTCCATCGACCACCTATTTTACAAATCGTATAAATGGCATCGCAATTCGCGGTTATAAAATCTCTATTGATACTATTGGTTGAATTTTCTTTTCTCTTTGCCATGACTTACAAATTTGTTAGTTACTCACAATAGAGGTTTGGTTAGTTTCCAATCCTTACTCGTTTTATTTTTGTCCACATTCAATTCAAGGCAACCAAAATATAAAATGCCTTGTCTACAAAAGTATAACGATTATTTTTTATGAAAAAATATGCTTACGCAGGAGCTCTAGGTTTATGGAGTATTATTACCACCGAATTTGGTGTTATTGGAGTATTACCACATATTGCAAGTCATTATCAAATTTCAATTGATCAAGCAAGTTGGTTATTGAGTGGTTTTGCATTGGTTATCGCCTTTTTTGGTCCTTTTATGACTATGCTTACCGCTCAAATAGATAAAAAGAAAATGATGCTAATCGCTCTTGCACTTTTCACTAGTACCAGTTTCTTATCTATATTGTTGCCTTCTTTTGGAATCCTCATGCTATTGCGATTGATCCCTGCTTTACTTCAACCCGTGTATATCGCCAATGCATTGGCCGTAGCTGTAAATACCAGCCCTAAAGAAGAGGCAAGTAATCGAATGAGTATCGTCTTTAGTGGAATTACAATTGCTTCTTTTACGACGATACCTTTAGCTACGTATTGGACCAACCTAGTGGGGTTGCAAGCAGTTTTTGTCATTCAAACGCTAATTAGTGCGCTTGCGTTTATAGTGATTTATTTTGTATTACCTCCTGTGGCAGGAAACCGTACAACACTCCCTGTCGGGATATGGGGAAGCCTGAAACAAGCCTCATTCATGCGAAGTGCACTTGTCAATTTATTTGTTATTGCGATGTGGTTTAGCGTTTATAGCTACTTTGCTGATTACCTCAATAAAGAAAAGGGGATGTCCGGTTATGAAGTAAGTAGTATGATTCTACTTTTTGGTGTAGTTGGGGTAGTAGCCATGGTTATAGGGGGTAAAATACTGAACAAAGGGGTTGTGTTTAGTAATGCCTTTTATGTTATTGGCGCAGGGTGTATAGCTATATTGCTATACGTATCTGGGAGTAACCTGTTTTTTACTAGCAGTTTAATCGTTCTTTGGAGTTTGTTCTATACTCCTGTTTTTCTTCAGGTCACTGCTTTTTTACAACGTACAACTTCAATTCCTTTTGAATTGGGAAGTAGTCTCTCAACCTCTCTTGGAAATTTAGGTATTGCATTAGGAACCTTTGTGGGTGGAAAGGTGATAGCAGACTATGGAATGCATTATTTGCCTTTAGTCATGCTTGGGTTTGCTGGAATAAGTTTTGTTTGTATTTTTTGGGTTGCAAGTAAAAATAAATCAAAATAAAAATACGGTTTACAGTTAACTGTAAACCGTAAACTATTGATTTTTATCGGTTAATATAGCCGAATAAAAAAGTGTTTTTCCAAAGTAACTAGTTGCTTTTTTAGGGAATTAAGGCGAGTTGATGCTCAATTGCTTTAACAGTAGGAGCGTAGTCGATGCCTAGTCCTTCTTGTTGATATTCCAATTCGCCTTTTGTATTAAATACGCTGATGATATTGGAATGTGAAAAATCGATAGGGGAGATCTTCTTGTAATTAACGGCAAGTGTAGCGGCAAATTCTCTTGTATTTTCTTCTGTAGAGCGCAGGAAAAGCCATTGATCTCCGTCCATTTTATTTTCTTTGGCAAAGGCTTTTAATCGTTCAGGCGTATCTACTTCAGGATCAATACTCACCAAAACGTATTTTAGGCGGTTTTTGTTTGCTCCTGTAACTCTTGTTTCAATATGGCGCATATCGGCAACCAATCGCGGACAAGCCGCTTTACACGAGGTATAAATCATCACCATGACTATTACATTTCCTTGCAGATCCTTGAGTTCAATTTCACGACCCTCTTGGGTAGTCCAAGTAGACGGGAGATTGTATACCGATAAGTCAGATAGTTCTGTGGTAACTGTTGTTTGTTCATTTGATCTAGTGATTTCTTCTGCCTTTTTTACTTCTTTACAGCCGGTCAATAGTAGAACAAAAGAAGTGAGAAGTGATAGTGCTATCTTTTTCATAAACTTGTATTTTAGAGGTTTTTGGCGCAGCGAAAGCCCAAATTGACAGTGGTGAAATTGGCACGCAAGCTTGAGCGAAAACCATAGCGCATAAAAGCGGCATAGTCCATTAAATCCGTAGCGTTGATCGAGGCACTGCCACAGAATAAATTTTCGTCATTACCTTTGTCTTTTCGACTTTCGCCTGACAAAAATATGGCATTGTAATCGTAGACCCATTCCCAAATTAACCCGTGCATATCATAAATTCCCCAATAGTTTTTTGGTGTGCTTTCTACTGCATTGAGGTAGGTTCTTGGGGTTTCATACCAAGCGAGAATATATTGGTTATAGGCTTCTTTTTCTCTTGCATCGAGTTGTTGTGCGTCTGCCATGGTTACGTATTCCCATTCGTCTAAAGTAGGTAGTCGCTTGCCTTGACATTCACAGTATTTTTTTGCTGCAAACCACGAGACGTTTGTCACTGGAGCGTCTGAGCGCAAATCACCATAGTTAAGGTCTCCTTTCCAGTGTGAGAGGTAACTCTTGTTGGCAAATAATGCCTTGATTTGCGAACGACGATACCCTGGGTTTTTATTCAAAAATTCCAAGTATTGCGCATTCGTAACCGCATGCGCATCCAATTGAAAAGAGGAAAGCTGTACATAGCCTTCTTCTGTACTGCCATATAGGGGTACAAACGTACCGCTGCGTATGGTTTGCATTGGGGTTGTTTGCTGTGCGATCCCCCACGAAAAGTGAAAAATGCACAGCAGAGTAACCCAATAAGTGATGCGGTTTGTTTGAAACATATTATCTGTTTTTTTGAACCATTTGGGTAGATACAACGGTTTTATTATTGCCCCAACTGTTGTAGACATAGGTCAATACATCCGCAATTTCTTGATCGCTTAAGTTTTGACTCGTCATGATGGAATTGTATTTTACCTTGTTTACTGTTATTTCTCCTTCTAAACCATTAATAACTGTTTTGATCGCTCGATCTACATCTGCATTTAAATAGTCCGATTTGGCCAGCGGAGGAAAAATCCCTTCAATTCCTTGTCCTTCAGATTGATGGCAGGCAAAGCAAGTACGCGTGAAGATACTTTTTCCATCAGCCATTTGTTGAGCAAGTGTTTTATTTTCGATTACCTCTTTCTTCTGACTTGCTGTTGGCATGGTTTGAATCGTTCCTCCTTCGGGAAGGTAGATTCCCTCTTTAATTTTTCCAGCAAATACTTTTTGGTTTTCCTCTCCTTCAACCTTTAGCATGCCTAAAGCCCCTTTGTTAAAGGCTCTGAAAATTGAGTGATCCACTAAAACAAAGGTACCTGGTGTATTGACTTTGAACTCGACAATTGCGGCACCACCGGCAGGAATAAGAGTGGTTTGCACGTTTTCATTGACTAAATCGCCACCTTCAACCTGTACGCGATCGAAAATTTCCCCAATTAGGTGGAAGGAACTAACGAGATTAGGACCTCCGTTTCCAACGAATAAACGCACCGTTTCCCCAACTTTAGCAGTAATAGCATTTTCGTTGACTAAACCGTTTACATGGCCATTAAATACTACGTAATCCGCTTGTTCTTTAATTGCTTTGTTCATGTCAAACGGTTGAAGTCCTTTTTCACCATAGTTCCCCTTAGTGTAAAAATCCCCTTGCATTATGTAATATTCTCTGTCCACAGGGGTTAGTCCTCCTTCAGGTTCTACTAAAATAAGGCCATACATACCATTGGCAATGTGCATTCCCACTGGTGCTGTAGCGCAATGGTATACATAAAGACCTGGATGAAGGGTTTTAAATGAAAAGGTAACCTCATGTCCTGGTGCAACAAGCGATGAGGCCGCTCCACCTCCAGGACCTGTAACTGCATGCAGATCAATGTTGTGGGGAAGCTTGTTGTCTGGGTGATTTTTTAAGGTAAATTCTACTTCATCTCCTACACGTGTGCGAATGAAACTACCTGGCACTGTTCCGCCAAACGTCCAATACATATAGGTCACGCCGTCTACCATTTCACCTTCTTGTTCTACTATCTCTAAACTGACATTCAATTTTGTTGCTGCACGTTTTCCTACTGGTTTGGGTACATATGGTGGAGCTGTTAATTCTGCCTCATTTTCACCATGAGCAACTATGCGCTCTGCCCAATCTGCATTTTTAATGACCTTCGACTCTTTTGGAGAGCAACTACCCAAAAGTAGTGAACTTAGAAGCAGTACTATAGCCCCGAGGTTCCTTTTTAAATGTTGTGATTTTCTATTCATAATCAGCACTTTTATTGTTCATTTTCATATACTAAATATAAAAGACATTTTTGTCTTGTATATTGATATTTATCAGGATTTAGTGAAAAATGAAACAATAAAATAAAAGGTAGTAGTTTGAGTGGTAGGGCAGTATAGGCGTGTGAACCTAGACCTAGTAAGTTAGGTCAAAGAAAAAATAGGAGGCAATCTTGTCTCTCTGTTACTCGAGATGTGGAAAAATCGCTTAGGGGAATTTAGATTGTGAAATTCTGATCGATTGACTTCAAAATAATTTCTGCGAGTAATTTTTTTGCTCGCATAATTTTAATTTTGACGTTGTTCAGTGGTTCGTTTAGTATTTGGGCAATTTCATTATACGACAGTTCTTGAAAGAATCTCAATTCAATAACCTCTTGATAATGGGGTTTAAGAAGGCGGATGTAATTCTTGAAAATCTCTAAATTTTGCTCTCGAATTAATTCATCTTCAATGGTGTCAGAATCGTCTATAATATTGTTGTACTGTTGATTTTCATCGCTAATGTCTACAAAATGTACATTTTTTCTTTTTCGGATTAGGTCGATATGGGTGTTTCTGGCAATGGTCAGTAACCACGTATTAAAAGCGAAGGAATCGTCATAAGATTCAATGCTACTAAAAGCCTTAGAAAAGGTTTCAATCGTGATATCTTCTGCGTCGGTTTCATTGGCAGATTGTTTTAGAATGAAATGATACACTTCAGACCAATATTGATTTAACAAGGAGGTGAATGCAGATTGATCTCCTTGTTTTGCCGCTGCTATACTTTGATGTGTTGCGCTTGTTTTCAAATTTTCTTACGAGTGATAAAGTGTTTAAACGCAAAATAATGGCCAGATAGTATGTGGATTATTTCAAAAAATGGAAATACCCAAACCAAATCTTTCTCATTGAAATTCTTCAACAATTTTGCAAAGTAGAAGGTAGTGATTAAATGTCGAATCACAAAGATACCCACTAGTATTTCCCATTGGTAGAGATGTAGTAAAAGAAAGGCTAATAAAACATAGAAAACCAAAAGGCTAAAGTGGTAAAAACGCAGTTTTAACTGATTGAAAATAGAGGTTCTCTTTAGTAGTAAATCGGATTTTTTTTGAATTTTAAAAGCATTGCGCCAAGAGCTTTTCTCTGCCAAGGTATTCATACTTTCAGGTGCAATAGTAATTGCTGTATTGGATTTTGTGGCAATTTGCCTGATGAATTCTTGTTCCTCTCCTTGAGAAATTTTCATTTCTTTGATAAATCCATTTACCTTGAAAAACAAACTTTTTTTATAGGCTTGGTTATAGCTATTGCCGTACAAGGGTTTTCCTACTTCGACCCACACAAAGTTGTGGAGGGATTTTAAAAAGTACTGGAATCTCGCGTATTTATTACTCAAGCTTTTTTTCTTTTTAACAAGGGTTGTATGCGCAATCACCACTTGTTTTTTGGTGGTGAAAAGCGAAGTCATACTCACGATCCAATGCGGTGAGTTGGGAAGAACAGTAGGTTCTGTAAAAAGTAAGTTTTCAAAGGAAGTCATTTTGATTCCCAAGGTCAATGCATATTTTTTATTCCCCCAAAAGGCTTCGTTATTCTCTACGTTGACTAACTTGGCAAAGCGATGTTGAGCGACAAATTGCTCTAAGAGTTCTAAACTCTCATCTTCGGAGGCATTGTTGACTAAGACAATTTCGAAGGTAGCATACTCCTGAGCAAGTAAACAGTCGAGAAACTGGGGTAATTCAGCCTCATTGTCCTTAATGTACACCACAACAGAAACGGGAAGGTCTTGTTGTGTAGGCCTGCTTTTTAGTGCTCCATTAAAGGCGATATTGCTGTATAGTACAACAAAATATAACGCATGGAATAAAAGAATACCTATCAGTATGTAAAATAAGATGGTTAGCATAGGAGATATACAATTTTAACGAGGAGCAAAGGTACCAATAATCGCTTTTTTGTGCAATACATCTAAAAGATATTCACTTCAGCTTCTAAATGAATATTAAAAATGTTAAATACTTCATTCTGAATGGTTTCGGCAAGTTTTTTAAGTTCAATGCCTTGGGCTTTGCCGTAGTTGACAAGTACAAGGGCTTGCTTGCTGTGTACGCCAGCATCGCCAATGCGATAACCTTTATACCCAATTGTCTCAATTAGCCAACCTGCAGGAACCTTGGTGAAGGCTTCGTTTACCGGATAGGAGGGCATCGTAGGGTATTTGGCCTGTAAGCGTTCAAACAGCTCATTGCTAATAATAGGGTTTTTAAAGAAACTTCCACTATTTCCCAATTCAGCAGGATTCGGCAATTTACTGCTGCGAATGCCAATAACGGCATGGCTGATGTCCTGAATAGTTGGTGTTGTAACCCCCATCAGTTCTAATTCCTTTGCTATTGCCCCGTAATTGGTGCGTAGCATATGATTCTTCTTTGTGAGTTTATAGGTTGCAGCAATGATGATGTATTGATCTTTTGCCTCTTTTTTAAAGATACTCTCTCTGTAGTCGAATTGACAAGCGGCATTAGTGAATTCTTCTATTTCTAAGGTTTTTATATTCAGTGCTTTACAGCTAACCATGCTGTCTTTGATTTCAACGCCATAAGCGCCAATATTTTGAATAGGTGTCGTCCCTACGTGCCCTGGAATGAGCGATAGATTTTCTAATCCTCCAAAATCCCTAGCTAGGGTCCATTGTACAAAATCGTGCCAAACCTCACTTGCACATGCCTCTACTACAACAAAATCCTCCTTCTCTTCGACGATTGTAATTCCCTTGAGATTGAGTTTGATCACTAAAGCTTCGATGTCTTGGGTTAACAGCATATTGCTACCACCACTCAAAACAAAATACTCCTGATTGGGCGTCGATTGTATCAGTTGTTTGAGGGCTTCAATAGAATTGATTTGGGTAAAGCGTTTTGCCAGCACATCAATGCCAAACGTATTATAGGGTTTTAGCGAAATATTTTCTTGAATCATAGCGTATTGTAATTGTACTCCGTTTGTGTTATTCTACAGTAAAGATTTTAAAGTCTTGGTTAATTGAATTTAAAAGGGATTCCGTTCGATCCAAGTGGGTATCGGTTATAAACATTTGCCCAAAAGTATCCAGATTTACTAGTTCTAATATTTGGCGAACGCGAAGTTCATCTAATTTGTCGAAAATATCGTCAAATAACAAGATTGGCGCGATGCCGTGTTGTTTCTTTAAAAACTCAAATTGGGCTAGCTTTAAGGCGATTAAAAATGATTTTTGCTGGCCTTGTGAACCAAATTTCTTAATCGGACTATCCTTGAGTAAAAAGACAAGGTCATCTTTGTGAATGCCGACTGAGGTATATTGTAAGGCGCGATCTCTTTGAAGATTTTGATCAAATAGCTCACGCATACTGTGATGTTCCAGTTGGGATTCATACACCAGGTTTACATCGTCTTTATTGCCTGTGATCAATTGGTGATACTGGTTAAAAACAGGAATAAACGCTTGCAGAAAGTCGCGACGAATTTCGTAAATCGGTTGTGCAATCGCCTCAATTTGTTCGTTGTAAATCCCAAGCGTATCGCGATCAAAGTAGTTGTTCGATACAAAACTCTTTAACAAGGCGTTGCGTTGGGTAATTAATTTTTGATGTTGGATGAGCAATTGCAAATAATTGCTGTTCATTTGGGAAATAACACTATCTAAAAACTTGCGTCTTGTTTCACTTCCTTCGATAATCAAATCGCTGTCAGATGGAGAAATAATCACCAAGGGAATAAAGCCAAAGTGATCCGAAAAGCGCTCGTAGTTTTTGTTGTTTCGCTTGAGGATTTTTTTCTGTCCTTTTTTCAAGCTACACAAAATATGCTCACTTTGTCCGTTCTTTTCAAACATCCCATCAATGACGAAGAAATCGGCGCCATGTTTGATATTTTGAACTGCAATGGGATTAAAATAACTACGCCCATAAGCAATATAGTAGATCGAATCTAAAATATTTGTCTTACCAACGCCATTTAATCCAATAAAACAGTTGATTTTAGCATTAAATTCAAAAGATTTATCTTCAATATTTTTAAAATTTAGAAGATCTATTTTTTTTAAATACACGGGAATATAGGTATTTTTAACGAGTGAGTGATAGTATTGTTTAATTTGGTTGCAAATTATCAAAAATATTAATAGTAAGCACTTTTATATTACAATAAAAATCATATTTTTGCCTTTCATTAAACTTTTTATACATGGCAACTTATAATAAAAGAGGTTATAAAGCTCCTAAACCGGAAGGCGAAACGGTAGATAACGAATTTGATCAGTATAGTTCAGTTGATACTTCTAACAGTACTACGGCAGAGGTATTTAATTCCTTAGATCAAGGAGCAAATAGAATGGAAGGTTGGGTAGCGAGAAATCAAAAAGCAATTTTTGGTATTGTTGGAGCTATTGCTTTAGTTACTATTGGTTATGTTGGATATAATAAGTTTGTGGTTGAGCCTAAAAATGACGAAGCAGCAAATGAGATGTTCCAGGCACAATCGTATTACAATGACGCATTCGCTAACGAAACAGAAAAACAAAACCTATTGAACTTAGCCTTAAACGGTGGAGAAGGGAAATTAGGATTTTTGGGAATCATAGAAAACTACAAAGGAACTGCATCAGCTAATTTAGCACACTACTATGCAGGAACAACTTACCTAAACCAAGGGGAGTTCAAAAAAGCAATTGAGCAATTAGAACAATATAAAGTGGTTAGCTCTGAGGCGATCATCGGTGCTTCTGCATTGGGTGCTATTGGAGATGCTTTCTCTGAATTAGGACAACATGCGGATGCTTTTGAGTACTACCAAAAAGCAGCAGCCCACAACAAAAACGATTTCACTACACCAAGATTTTTATACAAAGCAGGAATAGCTGCGTTAGAAGACGGTAAAAAAGCAGATGCTTTGAAATTGTTTAATGAGGTTAAGAACAACTACTCAACAGCAATGGAAGCAACGTTGGTAGAGTCTTTAATCGGTCTTGCTCAATAATATGGCAACAGCAAATAAAAATTTATCGGCATACGATAAAACTACATTACCTTCCGCATCGGATATGAAAGTCGGAATTGTGGTATCCAATTGGAATGACACGATTACTGAAGGCTTGTTTGAAGGGGCGAAAAAAACATTTTTAGATTGCGGTTTACCCCAAGACGGATTGATTCGTTGGGATGTTCCAGGAAGCTTTGAGTTGATTTTCGGCGCAAAGCGAATGATAGAGCGCTTCGAAGATTTGGATGCCGTGATTGTTATCGGCTGCGTGATTAAAGGAGAAACCATGCACTTTGAATTTGTTTGTGAAGGCGTTACACACGGAATTAAAGACTTAAATTTAATAGCAGATATTCCCGTTATTTTCTGTGTACTTACAGATAATACAATCGAACAATCTCTCGCTAGAAGTGAGGGCGATATGGGAAATAAAGGCGTAGAGGCCGCGGTCACTGCCTTGAAAATGATTGCTTTAAATCGTTTATAAAAAACAAGAATAAGCCTGTGTAAAAGCAGGCTTTTTTTTATCATACTCATTCAAAAAGTGAAAAAATAGTTAAGGAAGCAATTCCCCTATTTATTTCTTTAAATTTGTAAGAATAGAGTCAAAAGTTTTAATCAAAAAAACCTTCATTTTTTAAATGTCTAATATCATTCGATTATTACCAGATCACGTAGCCAATCAAATTGCCGCAGGAGAAGTGGTTCAACGCCCTGCTTCTGTTGTAAAAGAGTTGGTGGAAAATGCTGTGGATGCAGGGGCAACTGAGATCAAATTGGTCCTGAAAGATGCTGGAAAAACTTTGATTCAAGTTATCGATAATGGCAAAGGAATGAATGAAACAGACGCGCGAATGGCTTTTGAACGCCACGCCACGTCTAAAATATCTAAAGCAGAAGATTTATTTGCCTTACATACCAAAGGGTTTAGAGGAGAAGCTCTAGCGTCTATTGCCGCTATTGCTCATGTGGACCTGAAAACCTGTCAACACCACAGCGAATTGGGTACACACCTGATTATAGAAGGATCGAAGGTGATTTCACAAGAAGTGACTGTAACTCCTCCAGGAACGGTGTTCTCCGTAAAAAATCTCTTTTTTAATATTCCTGCGCGTCGAAATTTCTTAAAATCGGACAATGTCGAATTTAGAAATATCGTCGATGAATTTGAACGCATTACTTTAGTGCATCCCGCTATTAGTTTTACACTCATTCACAACGGCAGTGAGGTATTCAATTTACCTAATTCCAATTTGCGTCAGCGCATAGTCAATGTATTTGGGGTAAAAACCAATGAGAAATTGGTGCCTATTGAAGAAATAACAGAAATTGTTACCATTCGAGGATTTATTGGAAAACCTGAATTTGCCAAAAAGAGCAGAGGCGAACAATTCTTTTTTGTCAATGATCGCTATATCCGCAGCGGATATTTACACCATTCCGTTTTGGCGGCTTATGAGGGCTTACTTAAAGAGGGGACTCATCCAACGTATTTTATTTACCTAACCGTACCGACTAATTCCATCGATATCAACATACATCCCACCAAGACGGAGATTAAATTTGATGATGAACAAGCGTTATACAGTATTTTGCGATCGGCTATCAAACACAGTTTAGGCCAGTTTAACGTAGCGCCTGTACTCGATTTCCATCGGGATGAAGGGTTGGATGTGCCCTATGAGTTTAAAGACAAAGAAGCGGAAACGCCATTGATCGAAATTGATACACATTATAATCCCTTTAGCAATGAAGGATTGAACCCAACGGAAGAAGTATATAACCCTTTTACCCAAACCCCAACTAGTTTAGGGGGAAATCAACATTCAGACTTTGTTGAGCAAGGCTTTAATCCCTTTGAAGAAAGTTCATTCTTGCGTACAGCACAACCTCAAGAGCAACCTCAAGAGGAAGACGAAGACGTTTTTGAAAGTAAGCTGACCACCACCACATCAACAATAGACTTCTCTTCGTTCAAAAAAGAAGGAAGAAAAGCTGATGAAGCGGTGTTTTTTGCAAGTAAGTCCAACAAAACAGAAATCAAGAAGTCAGCGGCAACTGAAGTAGGGGCTTGGCAAGAGGTTTTCGAAGGATTAAAAGGCGAAGGAAGTGCGCTCGATATCAGTGGACTTGCCTTTGAAGAAGAAGAAGTAACAGGAAGCTTGTTTGACGAGCATACTGAGACGACTCTAGCCTCGCGTACGTTTCAGATTCAGCGAAAGTATATCGTTAGTCCAATTAAGTCAGGCATGGTAATCATTAACCAAGGAAGGGCTCATCAGCGCATCTTGTATGAAAAATTCATTGGCAATATAACTAAATCCAATGCTGTTTCTCAGCAATTGCTTTTTCCCTTAACTTTATACTATGCACCCTATGAAGTTGTTTTATTAAAAGAAATTCGAACTTCGTTAAAACAAATGGGATTTGATTTTGAAAATATGGGCGAGGATCACGTAATTTTATCTGGATTACCAGTGAATGTAGCAGAAAGCGAAGCGCAAATTGTCCTAGACGATTTAATTATGAGCTTTCAAGAAGGAATTCCCGAAACCAATTACATACAAACAGAGCGCATAGCCAAAACCTTAGCGCAAAGTTTAGCCGTAAAATCGGGCATAATACTAAACGAAACAGAACAAGAGGATATTGTAAATTCTTTATTTGGTTGTAAAGAACCCAATATCTCTCCATTTATGAAACCTACTTTTATCACGATGAAAGTAGAAGATATTGAACGAAAATTTATACTGTAATGAGACTATCAGAAGGAGTAAAACAGTTATTGATTATAAACGTCCTATTTTTTATAGGAAGCCAGTTTGTACCTGCAACCTACGACTATTTAGCGATGTACTATTTTGACAACGCAAAATTTCAAGTGTGGCAACCGCTAACCTATATGTTTATGCATGGAGGAATCATGCATATTTTCTTCAATATGTTTGCGTTGTTCTCTTTTGGAACTACCTTAGAAATGCTGTTTGGAACCAAGCGATTATACCTTTTATTCCTAATTTCAGGATTCGGAGCCGCATTGTTACATATGGGGGTGAACTATTATTCGGTTTCACACGGTGTCAGTCAATTAGTGGCGGCAGGCTATACAGAATCGGAAATTTACAATTTATTGCGCAGCGGTATGTACAACACTCAATGGGAAACTGTTTTGGGATCTACTGATTTAAGTGCCATGATTTCAGCCTTTAACGCCCCTGTAGTAGGAGCTTCTGGTGCGGTCTATGGCTTCTTGGTCGCATTTGCTTATATGTTCCCGAATGCAGAATTGATGATGATGTTTATTCCCGTACCCATCAAAGCGAAATACTTTGTTCCTGGAATTCTAGCGATTGACTTAATCGGTGGTTTAACAGGTGGTTTCAGTATTTTTGGTGGTGGAACAGGAATTGCACACTTTGCACACGTAGGAGGTGCCTTAACTGGATTCTTACTCGTGCGCTATTGGAAAAAAAATCAATTCAAACAAAACCGCTGGGATTTGTAACATGAAAATACTCGATGATTTAAAGAGAAAGCTAAACCTTAGTGATAAAATTAGCGATAGGGTACAAGTGTTGATTTTCAGTAATGTCCTTGTATTTGTTTTGCTCTTTGGACTTTCAGCTGTCTTGTCTTCGGTTTATCACAGCATCTTCCCCTATGTTGCGTTTGTCGCAGACGGGGCCGCATCCTTGACTCGCTTTTGGACGTTTATCTCCTATTCTTTCGTACATGCTAACATCTGGCATCTACTGCTGAATATGATTATGTTATTCTTTGTGAGTAATCTTTTTTTTACCTTCTTTACCTCAAGACAATTTTTGTTTGTTTATTTTCTGGGCGCTTTAGGAGGAAGTATGTTGTATTACTTGTGTTCTTTCTTTTTTTCCATGGGATATGGCTTAGTAGGAGCTTCTGCCGCTGTGATGGCGCCTCTTATCGCTTTAGCTAGTTTTGCCCCTCAAATGGAAGTACGACTTGCCTTAATCGGAAGAATAAAAATGATTTATATTGCTGCGTTTATCATTGTCATTGATTTGTTTCAACTATCTTCGACCAATGTTGGCGGGCATATTGCTCATCTAGGTGGTGCTTTGGTAGGCGTTGGCTACACGGTCTTATTGAAAAATGGGATTGATCTTGCCAAACGCAAAAAGCGAACAGCAAAAAATAAATCTACATTTAAGCAGGTTTATGTTAATAAAAAGGGGGATAAAAACGTTAGTAGAGAAGAAACGACCCAAAAGAAAATTGATGCCATTTTGGACAAGATTAGTAAGTCAGGCTATGAAAGCTTAAATAAAGAGGAAAAAGAATTTCTTTTTCGTCAGGGAAATGAGTAAAACATGAAGAAATTATCTGGTTTTAATAAAGTGGTATTTACCTTAAATGTCCTTGTTGCTATAGGGACATTGATGGGGTATTTATTGCCTTTTTTAGCGCCAAAATTATTTCCATTTCTCTCTGTTTTTACCTTGATACTTCCCTCGTTGATCTTGATTAATTTTGTTTTCCTGCTCTATTGGGTCATTCAGGTGAAAAGACAAATGATTTTATCTGCTTTAATCTTAGTGCTCGGCTTTACGTTTATTACCAAATTCTATAAGATTACGGGTAAAAATGAACCTACAGAGCAAAGTGATATTGTATTAATGACCTATAATGTTCGTTTGTTTAATTTGTTTAAGTGGATTCCTGACGAACTTGTTCCTCAAAAGATAAAAGAATTCATCGATTTACAAGATCCCGATATTTTGTGCTTGCAAGAATATTCCAAAGGAGCAGCTTTGGACTTTAAGCAATTTCCCTATAAATACGTTGTTTCTCACGGGGAGAAAATTAAAACAGGACAAGCTATTTACTCCAAATATCGCATAATCGATAAAGGAGAGATCAATTTACCCAACTCAAATAACAATGTGATTTTTGCCGATCTATTTATTAATTCGGATACCATTCGCGTGTATAGCATCCATTTACAGTCGATCAGTATTAGTCCTGATATTCACGAAAAAATAGACGAGGAGAAGTCCAAGCGCATCTTTAGGCGCATATCCAATGCGTTTACTGAACAACAAATGCAATCGGAATTAATTCAATCGCATATGAAAGACGCCAACCACCGCAAAGTGATTTGCGGTGATATGAATAATAGCGCCTTTTCCTATGTGTATAACAATATTAAAGGTGACCTCAAGGATGCCTTTATCGAAGCGGGAAGTGGCTTTGGAAAGAGCTACGATTTTCCGTACTATCCGATGCGTATTGACTACGTTTTTGTCGATCCAAGTATTCAGGTAAAATCCTTTAAAACCCACAGTGATTTTAGAAATTCCGATCACTTCCCCATTGTAACCCGTTTGGCGTTAACTGAGCGAGAATAATTATTTTTTTCTTGGCAAACCTATGGCTAGTAGAAAACCCACCCCAGCGAATAGGAGCAATACCCATCCAAAATGAGGGAGTAAACTGCTGACATATAAACCCAAACCAATCAGTAAATAGTACAGTAATCCAAATAAGGCACCCGCAGAACCAATAGCCGTTTTGTAGTGCACCAACGCCTGACTCAGTATGTTGGGAATAGCAATTCCAAAAGCCGCAACAATGAGCAATACAGGGACTAAGAACCACATCGAATCCAATACTATAGCCGTTGCCATTGCACTAGCGAGCGCCAAAATTGAAGCGCCTAGAATTAAGGTATTGCCCAATATCCCTTTGCTAAGGCATATTTTGTTGAAGTAGCTTCCCGCAAAAGATCCTAGGGCTAAAACCACACCACTATATCCGTAAACAGACGCATCATACCCATTGGATTCAAAGATAAAAGGCGCAAAGGAATAGTAGCTAAACAACAGCACATTATAGCTCATAACTAAGAGGGCAAAGCGCCAAATACTGCGGTCGGTATACATCTTTTTAGCTAGGCCAAAAAGCGCACTTCGACTGATCTTCTCTTGGGTTTGCTTGGTCTCAGGTAAGTGATAATACGCTTTAATCACTACAATCAACGCCAGTGCAGCAAGAAGGAAAAAAACACCGTAGTGCTCAAAAGTCGAAACAGTTACACCGCCTAGTAATAAACCCAATACAG
Source organism: Myroides sp. NP-2 (assembly GCF_014145665.1). Lineage (GTDB taxonomy): Bacteria > Bacteroidota > Bacteroidia > Flavobacteriales > Flavobacteriaceae > Flavobacterium. The sequence continues at coordinate 522,126 of NZ_JACHTD010000001.1, forward strand.
GACTGATCGACAACGCAATTCCCATAATGGAGAACACCTTGCTTAGTTCGGCTCCCGTATAAACATCACGCATCATAGTTTGTGTAATTACCGAACCAACTGCAATTCCAAATGCAGCTATAATTCGTGCGATTAATACAACTTCAAAGCTCGGTGCAAGTAAAGCAAGCATAGATGCAAGCATATAGGTCGTTAGCCCACAAATCATCGCTTTTCGCCTGCCGATGTAGTCACTCAAAATGCCCCAACAGATCACCCCAAATGCAAAGGCAATAAAATAGGTGCTAATGGTGAGTAATGCTTGAGTTTCACTTACTTGAAAGTGTTGTGTAATACTCGGTAATGCTGGACTGTAAATGGTTTCTACAAATTGCGGAAACATCATTAATACCACCATAAAACCCAGTTGTAATTTTGTTTTCATTGTTTATTTTATTTCTCATGCAAAAGTCTAACGAATTAGGCTTATCTTTATAACAGTATAAAAACAAAAAATATCAAAAGCAGGACAAATGGCATATTTGAACAAGGAACAGGTGCTAAACTTAGAAGAGATTAATCAAGAGGTGATTGGTTTGGCTTCTGATTTAGTACAGCACGATTCGGGTTTTCACAGCCATGCTTTACACGCGCAACTATTATATGCTCCTAGTGGATGTATGACCTTGCTTACACACAAGCAGCAAGTAATCCTGCCCCCACAAAAACTGATGTTTATCCCCGCTGGATTAGAACACCGTGTTACCTTTCGCAATGTAGTGGCCTACCGATCAATTTATTTAGATATTCGCCAAATCGATGTGACGGATTTGGGGTTAGAAGTTCGTCTCGTTTCACCTTTATTCGCTGAAGTTATTGAGCGAATTTGTTGGTGGGAATGGCAAGGCACCTATACGGCTTCTCAACAAAATATTTTAGCGGTATTTTGGGATGAATTCCACCAAGCCCAAAGAGAATCCTATGTGTTGGAAATTCCTACAGATTACAGGCTACAAGCTGTGATGGACGCTTTTATGTTAGAAAAGAGGGTACCTCCCTTTCTACATGAGCTCGCCCAAGATGTAGGGGCAAGTGAAAAGACGATCTCCCGCATTTTTAAGCGAGAAACCAAGATGTCGTATCAAGCTTGGCGTCAGCAATGGCGCTTATACCGAGCTATTGAACTCCTGGCAGAAAACACGTCGATTTCAGAAGTAAGTGATCAACTAGCATTTTCTTCTGATAGTGCCTTTATAGAGTTTTTTAAAAATCATACAGGGATTACCCCAGCAAAGTATTTTCTGTAAAGCTTAGGCAGTTTATCCTTTGTACATCCCTTTGTCACCCCAAAAAAAGGTATGTTTTACCTCTTAAATTGCTTGGACAGCATATAAAACAAACTCAATACAATAATAGCCGAACTGATGTACATAATCGTCGGAATGTGATCGATGTGATCTTTGTAGTACCAACCTGCAGCAAAGGCACCCCCTCCAATTCCTGCTTCTAAGGCAATATACATGGTAGAAATTGCTTTTCCACGCTGATCTGGTGAACTAAAGTCGATGGTCCACGCATTGAGGGCGGGAGACAAAACACCTAGGGAAATACCATAGACGAATGCCCCTAAGTACAAGCCATTGACCGTTTGGAAGAAGGCAATAATCACTAGGGATACAAACAAAAGTACTAAGCCAATAATAATAATTAATACACGGCCATAGCGATCTGATACTTTGCCTGCAAAGAAGCGAACCAACAAAGAGGAAACAGTAAAGATCATAAAGAAGATTCCTTTATTTTCTAAACCTAGATGCCCCGTCCAATCGGGAATAAGTGTCAAGATTACCCCATAGGCGATATAAGATAAAAACGTAACAAAAGCTGCAGGGAATACCTTGAGGTCAAAGATGTCTTTGCGTGAAATTTTAAAGAGAGAGAAAGAAAACTTTTCTTTTTTCTCTAGGGTTTCCTTCATATTCAACAAGATCAAAATTGAGAGCAAGGCAAACAGAGCCGAGGTGTAGAATAAGAAGTTAATCGAGGTATATATCTTTATGGTACTTCCAATAGCAGGACCAATAGCCATACCTGTGCTAAAGCAAATTCCGTGTAGCCCCAGGGCTTCTCCCCAGCGTTCTTTGGGAACAATATCCGCAACGTATGCCGCTGTAGCAGTGGGTTTAAAACCCGTTGAAAATCCGTGTAACAGACGCAAAAACAAGAAACCCGAAACTGTAGTTAAAATAGGGTAGAGTAAACTGCAAATAAAACAGACAATAGAACCAATTGCCATGATGGGAACACGACCTATCTTATCCGTTAATTTACCGCTAAAAGGCCTTGAAATACCTGCCGTAATAGTGAATAACCCAATGATTAATCCTTTGTATTCCGCTCCGCCTAAACTCGATAGGTAATCTGGTAATTCGGGGATTAGCATGTTGAAACTAGCAGAAAATAACAAAGAACTCAAACAAACCAACATAAACTGAAGGTTGTATATAGGGTGTGCGGAACGGGTAAATAAAGACATAGCTGAAATCAATTGCCGCAAATTTATTGGATTAAATCGGACTGGACAAGTTTGTTTACCGTTAACAGTCTACGGTTAATAGTTTACAAACCTCACAATAAATATTCGAAATAACTTTTGTCTGCTTCTTGCTTAATAAAAGTAAAATTCATGCGTTCCATCATGCGAACGGATTTTTCATTGGCTGTTTTTGCAATGCCAATAATGCGTTTAATTTGCGGTTCGCGCTGTTTAATGAGTTCGATGAGCCCCCTAGTTCCTTCTGTTCCATAGCCCCCTTTCCAAAAAGATCTGCCTATAGAAAACCCAATCTCTACTGATTCATCATCGAGGAAAGTATAAACGCCAGTGCCCATCAGTTCATTGGTCTGCAGGTGTACATAGGCAAAGCGATATTTTTTTCCAGTAGTCTGTTCGCGTTCTACTTGATCGAGAAAGGCTCTGACGTCAGCTAAGGTTTCAAAAGGAAGACTCGCTCTGTATTGCATCGCCTCTTTGTCTGAATAAATTTCTAATAAAGCCGCTTCATCTTGCGTGGTGAGTGCTCTAAAATAAGTTCGTTCCATTTGTAGTATCATGGGATGGTTGTATTTGATTTGTCACAAAGAAAAAACATTTGTAGCGAACACTCGTTTAAAATGCACTTTTTTAAAGAAAAAATGTGGCGTAGATATAAGCACCATGGATCATAAAAATGCCCTATACGTAATTTGGGGGGCGTATAGGGCAAAAGTAGTATGAAAAAAAGTTTCTAATGGAAATACAATTACTATGCCAAAAAAATAATTTTTTGACTAAAAAAAATAGAATAATTAATGGATTTTAGAAGAGAAACAATTGTGTGAAGGGAAGAGTCCTATATTCTTTGTTTTTTGTACTAGAGTGTTTTATTTTTTTGTAAAATGAATTAAATTAGAGGAAAACAATAGATAACGATGACAATACAAGAAGTACAAGGCATTCGCAAACAGTTTGAATACTACCGCATGCTAGCAGATAAAACCATACTGCTTCTTTCACAAGAAGAGTTGAATTGGCAATACAATGAAGAAAGTAATTCTATTGCCATGTTAATGCGTCACCTCTCGGGAAATTTAGCTTCGCGTTTCACCCATTTCTTTACCGAAGACGGAGAAAAACAGTGGAGAAATCGCGACCAAGAATTTGCCATTGGCGTTTACGATCGACATGAATTGATTACAAATTGGGAAAAAGGATGGGCCATCCTATTTGAAACACTAGATTCGATTACCTCGGAGAATATCGACACCGTTGTCAAAATTCGAAATCAAGACCACACCGTAGGCGAAGCTTTATACCGCCAATTAGCCCATTATCCCTATCACATTGGGCAAATTGTTTACATCGGCAAATTGATCAAAAATCAAGCTTGGCAGTCCTTGTCAATTCCCCGAAATAAATCCCTTGTTTACAACCAAGAAAAATTTAATAATCCAAATGCAGATACGCATTTTACTGATGATTATTTAAAGAAATAGAACAAAAAAAATAGAATTTATTTTTTTCAATCCAAGAAAAGGTGGCGGTTCATGCCATATTTTATATATTTGTTACAAGACGAATAAAGTATTACTTATGAAATTAAACACAATGGCATGTATTGTATTGGCTTCGGCAATGGCATTATCATGTGGAAAAAACAAAGAAAATGAAGCTGAAAAAACAGCGGAAACAATAGAGAATTTTGAATTTAGTGTTGATCAATTTGCTGATATTGAGGTGTTGAGATATCAAATTCCTGGTTGGGAAGATTTGACGCTCAAAGAAAAAGAATTGGTGTACTATTTGAGTCAAGCAGGATACGCAGGACGCGATATTATTTGGGATCAAAACTACAAACACAACCTTAAAATCCGTCAAGCATTAGAGAACATCTATGTCAATTATGCGGGGGATAAAGAAACCGACGATTGGAAAAATTTCGTCGTGTATGTAAAACGCGTGTGGTTCTCTAATGGAATTCACCACCATTATTCCAATGACAAAATTAAACCTGCTTTTGCTAAGGCGTATTTCGAAACTTTGTTAGCTGATACGAAAACAACACTAGATGCTAGCATTGTGGATATTTTGTTCAATGATGTAGACAATAAAAAAGTAAACCTAGATCTAACGAAAGGCTTGGTAGAAGGCTCTGCTGTAAACTTTTATGGGGAAGGAATCTCCGAAGCTGAGGTAGAAGCTTTTTACAATAGCATGAAAAGTCCAGACCCTTTGCGTCCACTTTCAACAGGGTTAAACTCTAAAGTGGTAAAAGAAAATGGAATATTAGTAGAGAAAGTTTGGAAAAGCGGTGGGATGTACGGATCTGCTATTGACAAAATTATCTTTTGGTTAGAGAAAGCAGTAACTGTTGCTGAAAATCAAAAACAAGCCGATGCGTTACAATTGTTAATCCAATATTATAAAACAGGTGACTTAAAAACTTGGGATGATTACAATGTGGCATGGGTAGAAGCTACCGAAGGTAATATTGATTACAACAATGGATTTATTGAAGTGTACAACGACCCATTAGGACATAAAGGTTCCTATGAAAGCGTGGTGCAAATCAAAGACTTCGATATGTCTAAAAAGATGGAAGTTCTTTCTAAAGAAGCGCAATGGTTTGAAGATAATTCCCCACTGATGCCAGAGCACAAAAAGAAAAATGTAACAGGTGTTACGTATAAAACGGTAATTGTTGCCTCAGAATCTGGAGATTCTTCGCCTTCAACCCCAATTGGTGTGAATTTGCCTAATGCAGATTGGATTAGAGCTGAACACGGATCAAAGTCAATCTCTTTAGGGAATATTATTGATTCTTATAACCACGCTGGCGGTTCTGGTAAACTGAAAGAATTTGCCCACGATGAAGAAGAAATTCAATTAGAAGAAAAATATGGGGAGTTAGCTGATAAATTACATACGGCTCTACACGAAGTAATTGGACATGCCTCAGGTCAAATTAATCAAGGTATTGGTCAACCAAAAGAAACATTAAAAAGCTATGCTTCAACACTAGAAGAAGGACGTGCGGATCTGGTAGGTTTATTCTATTTATACAACCCTAAATTACAAGAAATAGGATTGGTGGATGATTGGAAAGCTGTGGGGATGGCTGCTTATGACGGATACATCCGAAATGGTTTAATGACGCAATTAGTGCGCTTAGAACCAGGAGCAGATATTGAAGAAGCACATATGAGAAACCGCCAATGGGTAAGTGCTTGGGTTTTTGAGAAAGGTAAAAAAGACAACGTCATTGAAAAAGTTGTGCGCAATGGAAAAACCTACTTCAACATTACTGATTATGAAAAGTTACACGCCTTATTCGGTGACTTGCTAAGAGAAACACAACGCATTAAATCTGAAGGAGATTACAATGCTGCCAAACAATTAGTAGAAACTTACGGTGTGAAAGTTGATCAAGCGATTCACAAAGAAGTATTGGAACGCAATGCAAAATTTGATGCAGCACCATATAGAGGTTTTGTAAACCCTTATATTGTACCTGTTACGAATGACAAAGGTGAGGTTACAGATTACGTAATTAAACAACCTAAAACATTTGAAGAACAAATGTTATTCTATGCAAAAGAATATAATTTCTTACCTGTAGAAAACTAGTAAATATAAAAGCCAACGATTGCGTTGGCTTTTTTTGTCTCTATTTGATTGGGGATTCAAAATACTCACTCGGGCGTTTGCCCAATAACTTAGTGAATACATTGCTGTAGGACTGTGCACTACTGTATCCCACGCGAAAAGCAATCTCGCCAATGTTTAATTGCCCTTCACTGAGCAACTCTAGCGATTTGATTATGCGCACCATCTGAATGTACTTCGCTAGACTAATGCCGGTTTCTTTTTTAAACTGTCGCTCTAATGTACGCATACTGACAAAACCTTTGGCTGCTAAATCTTCAATAGAAATGGGCGCTCCATAGGCTTGGTGAATAAACGCGGTCACCGCAAGCAAATTAGCCGATTTGGGAACAGGAGTAATCAAGGGTAGAGACTCTTGAATAAACGAAGGCAATTCTTCTAAAATAGCCAGTAAAAAAGTCTGTTCACTTTGGCGATATTCCATATTCAAAGACCATTTTTCCGTGTACATGATCATCTCTCTCAAAACAGCAGGAACCGAAAATAAGTATAAATCATCGTAAAACGAAGGCATGCCATCCGTATTAAAATACAGCGTTCTCAGAGAAACAGATTCTGAGGCAGCAGTCGTTTTATGTGGAAGGTTAGACGGAATCCAAGCCGCGTGATGCTGAGGTAATAAAAACTGATTATTCGTCGTATGCAAGTATTGGTAGCCCGATTCTACAAAGACCAACTGTGCTTTGTGATGGTGGTGGAACTCATTGTTGTGTTTCCAGTTTTCTGCATGCCAAATAAAGCCGTTTTTTTTGACTTGATCCACTAATTCTGGTCCGTACATACTTGTCGTTTTAGTTATGATATATGGCGAATTTAATCATTTAATTCCATATAATTTTGTGTTTTAAACAAACTCAAAAAATAAAAGATGAATCATTCAAATAATACTGGAGCAGTGAAAACCTCGAAAGCGAAAGAAATACTGATGCTTTTGGGAGTTATTTTTATAGCGTCCAACCTTCGTGCACCGCTTACTTCGGTTGGTCCGGTAATTGGAGAAATCAGCAAATCACTGGCCTTGTCAAATACAACCGCTGGTTTGGTTACGACTATTCCCTTGATGGCCTTTGCGTTGTTGTCGGGATTGGTTCCCAAATTTTCTCGCAAGTATGGCATGGAATTGATCTTGTTAATTTCGTTGGTCTTACTGAGTGTAGGCTTGTTTATTCGCCCTTTAGGCAATATTGTTTCCCTATTTTTAGGAGCCGCTTTAGTGGGGACCGCTATTACTGTAGGTAATGTATTAATGCCTGCTTTTATCAAGAACAATTTTCCACACAAAGTGGGAAGTATGATGGGAATCTATTCGGTGGCCATGAATTTAACAGCCGCATTAGCCGCAGGTTTTAGTATTAGTTTAGGAACCTATACGAGCATGGGGTGGAAGGGATCTATCGGAATTTGGCTTGTACTGTCTTTAGTGACTATTGTCGTTTGGATTCCACAAGTGAAGAAGAAACAAGTGGACCCCGTTAAAGGAAATTTTGCCATCGATGAGCCTAAAGTCAATTTATATACCTCTGGATTAGCCTGGGCAGTCACCGTATTTATGGGAGTTCAATCCTTGTTGTTTTACTGTTTAGCCGCTTGGTTACCTAAAGTAATGCAAACATGGGGTATGTCCGTGGAAGACTCTGGATGGATTTTGTCCTATGTACAATTTGCCCAATTACCTATGACGTTTCTAGGGGCAATTATTGCCAGTAAAATGAACAACCAAAAGTTATTGTCTCTACTTGTGGGAGTATTGTTTATGGTGGGAATTGGCGGTATCATTATCTTTCGTACTGAATATATTGTGGTATGGTGCGTAATGATTGGATTGGCTAGTGGATTAGCATTTAGTTTGTCGATGTTGTTGTTCGTCTTGCGCACCCGAAGTACTGTACAATCAGCTGAATTATCAGGTATGGCACAGTCTTTTGGTTATTTGATCGCCGCTTGTGGACCTCCAATTTTTGGAGCCCTTTTTGATTTTTCAAAAGACTGGATCTATTCTTTGATCTTCTTGTTAATCATGTCTGCTACCCTCTTAATTTCTGGACTTATAGCTGGAAAAGATACTTGGGTGAAATAAAGGATAAAAATAGATAAAAAGGAAGCTAATCAGCTTCCTTTTTCTTTACTCTATAAAGTTGATGGTTGGGTAATAAATAGACAACTGTATAAAAAATGTATAAGGTGAATTAATAATTAATTTATACACAGTTGTAAAACTAGGTAAAATAATTGAATGATTTATTTTTCTTCCTTAAATAAGTCAATTATTTTATAATAAATCTAACGTCTTCTTGTCCTTTTGTCGTTTTTATTTGAAGAATATAAGTCCCTTTTGCCAAGTGTTTCACCTCTAGTTGATAGAACCCACTTTGGCGGGTTACAGGGCTATTTAGTTGTTTTCCCGTCAAATCAAAAATGACAAAAGTAGCATCGTCATCCAAGTGTACAAAAAGCGAATCAGTAGTTGGATTGGGGTATACAACAAAGTGTTGATCTTCAAAAACGGTAGTGTTTAGCGTTTCAATGTTTATGGTATCTTGTACGGTATAGATCTCTTTACAGCTTGTTACTGTTAAGGTAACAGTAAACTGTCCCAATTGTTCGTAACGGTGGAGTGGATGGAGTTCGGTAGAGGTCGTGCCATCGCCAAAATCCCAATTGATTTCCTCTACATTAGGAGTGGTATTATTGAATTGTACACTTGGCGAATCAATGAGCTCATATTCAAATCCTGATTTGTTGTAATGTACGCCTATAAACCACGTTGAGAAATCATCAAACACTACTTCCTTTACAATGCGCTTGATGTTGGTCGCTTGTTCAGCTGTTAAACCTGCATTGTAGGTCAGTAAAGTAGGATCTTTTTTAAACAACACTGTGTAAAAAGTATAAGCCGCCGCCATAGATCCCAACATTGACGGGTGTGATTCGTCATTGCTATAAAGTCTATATGCCGGATATTGTTCGCGTATTTTTCGCCAAACACGTCCTACAGGTGATAGCTCTGCTTGATTATCTATAGCCATTGCCCTATAAGTCTCATAGATTTTATCATCCATAGCACTATAAGTGCACATATGGGCCATCCCTTGGTTACAAAAGTTCGCTTCTCCATTTTCACGCCCCCAAGTCATGTAGAATAACGTTTTCGTACAAGGTGAAACGTTTCTTATGCGCTCATTTAATACTCGAGCATAGGGAGCACTATAGCTTTCTCCAAGGGCTGGACGCAGACTCTGTTCTTGTAATACTACATAATCCCACGCTTTACTGTTGATTTTATCAGTTACTGCCCTGTTGTTCACGTGATCTTGAAAGGAAGATCCCCCTGGAACATGTTCTTCATATTCCAATATATCTCCCGTGGATTGTGCCATATGCTGAATCAATTTCGGAATATTTCCCGTATACGTATAACTATTCCCAATAAAAAAGACTTGCTTTCTTATTTGTCCAGGAGAAGCGATGGTCGTTAGTATAAACAGGAGAAAGAGGTACATGTGTTTCATATGCTGGTTATTTTTGTGGGGTTAAAAATATTAAAAAAATGTTAAATCTACTTGATTTTGTTAACTTAAATATAATTCAATGCAAGGCTAAGCATTTTACATTCGGTGAATTGATGTGATTAGTCCCGTTGTATCTGTTAAAAGAGTAGGCTGAAGTCCGTTGTAAATCGTATATTTGACTAATAGGGTGTAGCTTTATCTCCCCCTTGTTATAACTTTAAAAATGTAGAGAAATGAAAGTAGAAATATGGTCAGACGTAATGTGTCCTTTCTGTTATGTTGGAAAGAAACACTTTGAAAATGCAGTAGAACAATTGCCTTTTAAAGATAAAATCGAAGTAGAATGGAAAAGTTTTCAATTAGACCCTACCTTACCTGTAGAGGGAGCATCTGAATCTACATTGGAATACTTAGTGAAACGCAAAGGCATGCCGAAAGAGCAAATCGAAGGGATGATGGATCACCTACAACAAGCAGGATCTGCTGTGGGAATCAATTTTAGACAGGATATTGCTATTCCGGTTAATACATTTCGATCGCACCGCTTGATTCACTTCGCACAGCAACACGGCAAAGGAAACGAAATGAAAGAAGTGTTGTTCTTCGCGCATTTTACAGAAGGAAAAAATATTGGTGATATAGAGGTGCTAACAACATTGGCAACGGAAATCGGATTGCCTAAGGAAGAAGTTCTAGCGCTATTGCAAAGTGAAGATCAAACCCAAGAGGTAAGAAATGATATTGAAGAAGCACAGACTCTAGGCATTTCAGGTGTACCTTTCTTTGTTATTGATCGCAAATACGGCATTTCAGGCGCACAACCTATTGATACCTTAGCTGAAGCACTTACTCAAGCATTTGAAGAAAGCCAACCTAAATTTGAAATGAAAGGCGATCAGGATGCCAAAGCTTGCGGTCCTGATGGTTGCGAGGTTTAGTTAATAGTTAATCGGTTAATCAGTTAATCGGTTAACAGTTAATTAGTTAATTAGTTAATAGTTAATCGGTTAACAGTTAATTAGTTAATCAGTTAATCGGTTAACAGTTAATTAGTTAATCAGTTAATAGTTAATCGGTTAATCAGTTCACCACTCACCACTCACCACTTACAATGAAAATAAAAATACTACACACAGCAGATTGGCACTTAGGTAAACGATTAGATAATTTTTCGCGAATCGAGGAGCAAAAAGAGGTATTGGATGAGATTTGTCAATTGGCGGATGAGCAGGAAGCAGATATCATTCTGATTGCTGGGGATTTATTTGACACCTTTAATCCGCCCACTGAAGCTGAAGAGCTGTTTTATAAAACCCTTCGCCGTTTGACGCGCAACGGACAACGACCTGTACTAGCCATTGCTGGGAATCACGACAGTCCTGAGCGAATTGATGCCCCTGATCCCTTGGCGCGCGCTTGTGGAATCATACTCGTGGGATTGCCCAACACCGTGGTGCAACCCATAGGAGAAAATGAGGCTTTTTCCTTGACACAATCTACCGCAGGTTTTCTCGAGTTGACACTGGCGCATATTCCTTTTCCCATTCGCATTATTCACACGCCATACGCCAATGAAGTGCGATTGAAAAAAGCCTTGAATGTTGAGGACAAAGCAACAGCCTTACATGAGGTATTGCAAAGCAACTGGCAAACATTAGCAACATCCTATTGCGATACAGCAGGGGTTAACCTCTTGATCTCCCATCTGTATATGATGAAAAAAGGAGGGGAAGAACTGGAAGAACCTGATGGAGAAAAACCACTGAAAATAGGGAATGCGGATCTGATCTACAGCGATAGTATTCCCAAAGAAATTCAATATACCGCTTTAGGCCATTTGCATCGCGCTCATCAAGTAGGAGATGCTGATCGCCCCGTAGTCTATGCAGGAAGCCCTTTGTGTTATAGCTTTAGCGAAGCAGGGCAAGAAAAGTATGCCATACTGGTTGAGGTAGAACCCAATCAACCAGCGGTATATCAAAAAATTCCCTTGCTCAAAGGACGACCTCTTTCGAGAAAGAAGTTTTATTCTGTCGATGATGCCGTCGAATGGTTGCAACAACACCCCTCCCATTTGGTTGAACTAACCTTAGTGAGCGATACCTTTTTAAAAGCAGATGATATTAAGCGCATCAACCAAGCACACCAAGGGATTATTACCATTATTCCCGTGGTTCATCTCAACGATCAAGAAGAAGGGAATAAAAGCAAACAAGTCAATCTGGAACAAGATATACAAGGACTCTTTGCCGATTATTTTAAACAAAAAAACAACGGACAAGAACCCAATAAAGAACTTATGGATTTGTTCCATGAAATTATAAACTAATCCTACCCATGATACCTATAAAATTAACCTTAGAAGGTTTTTATTCCTATCAAGATAAACAAGTCATTGATTTTACCCAATTGATTCAAGCGGGATTATTTGGCATTTTTGGAAAGGTGGGCTCAGGAAAATCTTCTATCTTAGAAGCCATATCTTTTGGTTTGTATGGGGAAAGTGAACGATTAAACGCACAAGATAAACGCGCCTATAATATGATGAATTTAAAGTCGGATCGCATGTCGATTGATTTTGAATTTTCAAACTTTAATGGAGAAAAGTATCGCATCTACAGAGAATTTAAGCGAAACTCCAAGCGTTTTGAAGATGTAAAACGAGGAGACGCCGTGTTGTATCATTGGAAGGATGACGCGTGGATTCCACTTCCCGACTTACAAGTAGAAAAGGTCATTGGGTTGAGTTATGAGAATTTCAAGCGAACGATTATCATTCCTCAAGGTAAATTCAAAGAATTTATTGAACTAGGCGGTAGAGACCGCACTAAAATGATGCAGGAAATTTTTGGACTTGACCGATTTGATTTGGCAGCCAAAACCAAAGCCTTATACAGTGCAACTCGTCAGCGTTACGACCACTTACAAGGGCAGTTGCAGCGCTATGCGCTACTGACACAGGAGCAGATTGAAGAAAAAAAAGTTGCCCATCAAGCTGAAGAGAAACAGTTAAATCAACTGGTCGAAACCTTTAAAAAAGAACAAGAACTCTTTCAACAGCTTAAAGCGGTGAAAAGTGACTTCGATACCTTAGAAAACAGTAAGAAAGAAGTGCTTGACTTAGAAGCACAAGAAGTTCAAATTCAGACGCTACAACGCGAATTAACACAATATGAACAAGTTGACAAGGCCTTTCGATCCCTCGTCAAAGAACAGGAGCAAATCAGTGCTAAAATCGTAGAGAAACAAGAGGTTTTAGCCAATAAAACAAAGGAACTTCAACAAAAACAAGCGCAGTATACTCACGTAAAAGAAGAGTTTGCTCAGGTTGAAAAACAGTTTGAATCCCTAGAAATAGAAAAGACAACCCTATATGAATTACAGCTGATTCTAAGTATTAAGCAAACTGAAGAAGCGCGAAAAGCATTAGGTGAACGCCTGCAAAAAGGTAAGGAAGTGGTGGTGCAAACCATGAGCGAATTACAAGAAAATCAACAAGCGATTGTCGCTATTGAGCAGCAGATACAAGCGCTAAAAAACAATCGAATGGATCCAATGCGCTTGATGGCTATAGATAAATGGTTTACGGATTGGGCGTATCTGCAACAAAATATACAAGATAACCAAACGAAAAAGTCTCAACTACAAGACGAAATTCAAAAGGGAACCAAGGCTTTGGAAGCGCTAGATTTTGTAAATGAAAAGGATTGGCGTCTTTACTTGACAACAAAAAGAGAATTAAACCAAGAAATTCAACGATTGCTCGTTCAAGAATTGGATCAATTACGCCTGTCTCAACAATTGGCGCATTATGCAACCGCTTTGAAAGAAGGGGAAGCGTGTCCGTTATGTGGGGCTTTAGAACATCCTGCTATTTTAGCAGCAACCGATGTATCAACTGTACTAGGGGAGTTAGAACGCAAACAAGAAAAACTTCGACAAGAAACACAAGTCCTTGACCAAAGAGAAAGAGAGGTCTTAGCCCTTGTCGATAAGCGACAACTGTGGATGGTGCAACTAAGCGAAATCAACGATCAAGTAGAACAAAAGCAAAAACAATTGCTGCAATTACTCGACTCGTTTGTATGGACAGAAATTGAAAAGGAAAATAAAAACCAATTCGAAGAACTAAAAATACAAGCCGTTCAAATCAATCAAGCACTCGAACAAGCGGATAAACAACTCCAAGAGAGGATAAAAAAAACCGAGGGAATTCGTTCAAATGTGGAATTGTATAAGGCGAAGCTTGCTGAAATTGAATTGGATCAAGCGAGAATGGAGGCGGATATAGCAGCAAAGGGCAAACAGATCCGCTTGTTGAATCTTACCACTACGCTACAACAAGAAAAAGAAACAATCACACAAACAATTACAGCAAAAGAGCAACAGATTGCCCAAGTAGATCACTCTTATAAATCCTTGATGCAGTTGATGCAACAACTCGCGCCGGCTGTAGCAGCATTGGAAACTGAACAAAATAGCCTTCAGCAAACTTTGGTAGAATTAACCCAAGCGAAAGAAACCCTACAAACCCAAATACAACAGCTATTACATACCTTTCAGTTGGAAAACCTTACTCTTGTAAAGGAGATTTTGGCAAAGAATATTGCAGTAGAAGAAACGCGTGAGCGTATTCAGGCATTCATCCTCAAGCTTGAGGTATTGCGCAATCAAGTGAAACAATTGACTGCCAAATTGGAATCAGTCGCATTTGATCCAGAGCGCTTTCTAGTGCAAACACAACGCGTAGAAACACTAGATCAACAGGTAAAGAATCAATCAACTAGTGTCGTGCGCCTACTGAGCGAAATTGAACGCATGGAACAGGATTATAAAGAAAAAGCTAGTTTACTAACTGAATTTGATCAAGTGGAAAAACGATTAAAAAACATTAATCTACTGGATAATATGTTTAAAGGCGCTGGCTTCGTTAATTATGTTTCAAGTATTTATCTCCGCAATTTATGCGATAGCGCCAACCTGCGCTTTCATCGCTTGACTAACAATCAACTAAGCCTACAACTAAATGAGAGCAACGAATTTGAAATTATAGACTACCTAAACAATGGAAAATCACGCAGTGTAAAGACGTTGTCTGGAGGTCAGAGCTTTCAAGTATCACTATCTTTGGCTTTAGCTTTGGCAGAAAGTGTGCAAAGTCTCTCCAAATCCGATAAAAACTTTTTCTTTATTGACGAAGGATTCGGAACACAAGACACCGAATCAGTGAATATCGTTTTTGAAACCCTGAGCAGCCTTCTCAAAGAAAATCGAATTGTGGGAATTATTTCCCATGTAGATGAACTGCAGGAGCGAATTCCCCTGTCGCTGTCCATTGTAAAAGATGAAGAAAGGGGAAGTATTATAAGGACTTCTTAAAATAAGCAGTAGAAAAAGAGACGAACCAAAAAAATAAGTACATTTGTTAGATAAAATGAATGTTATAATCTCAGGCCTAGTTAGTATGAATTCAAGATATTCAAAAGAAGAAAAAACCTCAATCCTAATTACTTTAGGTGTTACTATATTGCTTTTCCTTCTTTTATTCTTTATTAAATTTATGGATAGCCAAACGTCCTACACCAATTTTGGTGGCGGGGGTGGTGGAGGAAATGGCGTTGCTATTTCATTAGAAGGAACGCCAGGAGATCACTTAACTACGTCGGCGAATCCTGTGCAAATAGTAGAAGAACAACAACAAATAGCCAAGTCAGAGCCCGTTGAAGAAGAGGAAGTTTTAGCCTACGAAAAAGGAGAGGAAACAGCAGTAGTAGTGGCAAAAAAGGAAGAAACAAAAAAAACGAAACCTGTTGTAGATAAGCAAACTGAAAATGTAGCCAAAAAAACAACCGAGAAAAAAGTAGAAACCACAGAAAAGAAAGCTACAACCCCTGCAAAACAAGATGTTTCCAATACAACTAAAGACGCCATCAGTAGTTTTATGAACGGCGGAAGTGGTTCTGGAGGCGGCGGTACTAAGGGTAGCGGTCAAGGCGGATTATCCACCAACGGAGGCTATTACGGTACAGGTACTGGAAATGGTACTGGCAGTGGATCTGGTGTAGGAAGTGGTACAGGAACAGGCGTTGGCAGTGGATCGGGTGGTGGAGTAGGTAATGGCCATGGTAATGGTAGAGGTGATGGTATTGGCTATTCACTAGATGGGAGAAGCGCAACAGTAAAAGCCATTCCAAAATATACCTGTAACGAAATCGGAACAGTAGTCGTTGAGGTATGGGTAAATCAAGCAGGAACAACCGTTGAAGCAAGAGCAGGAGTAAAGGGAACAACCAATACAGCAAACTGTTTGCTAGAACAAGCAAAAATCGCAGCCTTGCAAACCAAATGGCAACCCAATGACAAAGCACCCGAAAAACAAATAGGGAAAATCGTATATCAGTTTAAATTAAACTAAACAAAAAAAGGAGCGATCTAAAATCGCTCCTTTTTTATTGCTTTTGCGTAGCAATTACAAATTTGATGTTGTGCTTTACGCCAATTTGCAATACATCTACTAGTTCTTGTATCTGTGAATTAAACGGAATTCGAATCACAACCGATTGGTCCGTGTTGCCTCCTAATTCTGCTAATAACATTTGCTCTAATTCTTCGTATGGAACTTCTGTCTTATTAATGAAAAAACGTTTGTCTTCTGTTACCGAAATGGTCAAGTGTTGCTTATTCGTCTTTTCATTTGACGCCGCTTTTGGAAGCATCATTTTTATCACATTGGGATTCGCTAATGTCGATAAAATAAGAAAGAACAAAAGCAAGAAGAACATAATGTCACTTAAAGAGGAAGTTGCAATTTCCGCTTTAAAGCGTTTATTTCTTTTGATTGCCATTTGGTCGTTGTATTGCATTAATAAAATCTAAGATCGTTTGTTGTGTGCGCAACAAATAGTTGTCAATAGACGAGTTCAACAAGTGATAGGCAGCAAACGCTATAATACCCACAACTAATCCAGAACCACTACTGATCATCTTTTCATAAAGCCCTCCTGATATATTAGCAATACTAATATCTTCAGAAATACTAATATTATAGAAAATGCGGATTACCCCCAAAATGGTTCCAACGAACCCTAAGGTAGGCGCAATACCAGCAATTAATCCCAAATGCCCCATCTTTTTCTCCATTTTTCCAATCTCAATAGTCGCTAAACGCTCCATATTGGCCTCGATCTCACTAATGGGTCTTCCAATTGAATGCGTACCTTCCAAAATTACTTTGGTGTGTGAATTTTCATCTCTTGACAGGGTTAATTCAACAGAATCCATTTGACCTTTTTCCAATAAATTGAGGGTATTAGGAAGTACTGTTGCATCGTATTTTGTCTGTTTTCGAATATACAAATACCGTTCGATTGACAGGTAAATCGTATAAATAAACAAAAGGATAATTGGAATCATAAAAATTCCACCTTTGAGAACAAAATCTAAGGCAGAAATTTGACTTTCTTGTGATACTACTTCGTTTAAATCAGTTACGGCAGTAGTAATTGCATCTGGTGAAGCTTGCAAAAATGTAAACATTAATGATAGTTTAAAATATGATCAAATATAAAAATAAAAATGAACAATCGTACGCGGTTTAGCGATTCAATTGTTAGAGAATATATAAAATTACTTAGAAGAATCTAGCTGCATAAAGCGATTTAAAAGCGTAATGCACAAGCCAAATAAGGCAATAATCGCAAAAGCCACTTGCAAAGACGCGTATTGCGCAATAAAACCAATGACGGGTGGCCCTAAAAAGAATCCAATAAAACCAATGCTTGTCACCAACGTTAAGGCTTGTTGTGGCGGCATAGATTTGCTGTTACCCGCTAAGTGATACACCATGGGTACAACGGCAGAAACGCCAAATCCAACAACCATAAACGATAAGATGGTGGTGTATACATAAGGAAATACCACTGCAGCACCTAAGCCGAGAAAAATGAGTAAACCGCAAACAGACAAGGTCTTGCGCTCGCCGTATTTTCGAACGGTATAATCAGAGATAAAACGACCACTCGCCATCGTAAACATATAAGCCGTTAATCCATATCCCACCCATTCAATAGGAGCTAAGGCAATGTGCTTCATATATTCACTCGACCAATCAGTCATCGTACCTTCTGTTACCATCGAAAAGAAAGCGAGTAACCCTAAAATGACTAAAGGCTTATCAGGCCATCTCCACTTTTTTTGTGCCGTCGTTTTCTCTTGTTCTACTACAATCGCATCAGGCAATAGAAACTTAAACATTAATAGGGTGACAATTATCCCTGCGGTTGAAAAATAAATAAAGTGATGCATGGGCGGAACATAACTGCTAATCATTTCTGCGCCTAGCCAAGATGCCGCAAAACCACCAATACTCCACGTTCCGTGGAGAGATCCAATAATTTGTCCTTTATATTGTTTAGATACATTAATCGCCTGAGTGTTGATCGATATATTGGTGAGGTTGCTAAACACACCAAACAGCACCAAGTTAATTTTTAATTGCCACAGTATATCCCAATACCCAATACCTATCAAAAGCACAAAATAGGCAAGTAAAAAATAGAGGGTAGATCGCTTACTTCCCAGTTTGGCAATAATCGTTCCCGCAAAAGGTAAAGAGATTAACGTTCCAATTGAGATATACAACAAAACAAAACCCCATGCCGAATCATTTACTCCGAAATACTCCTTGATCGTAGGTATTCTCGATGCCCATGAAGCAGATATTCCACCAAAAAAGAAAAATAAAATCGTGACCGCTATTCGCGCAAGATGTTTTGACATATACCGAAATTAAAAGAAATACAATCGTTTGTTTTCGAGAACAAATGTATAAAAAAAGAAGAACGACCTATCTTTTTCAGGTCGTTCTTCCATTTTACTATAGTTGTTGGTGTGATTGAATGGGTTAAGGGTTAACTTAATCCTTCAACTAAACCATCCACTAGATCAATTTTTGTAGCTTGCGGTACTTTGGGAAGTCCTGGCATACGCATGATATCTCCTGCAATAGCTACAATAAATTCAGCTCCGTTATTGATAACAATATCGTTAATCGCAATGGAGAAATCCTTAGCAACGCCGTAGGCATGAGCATCGGCAGAGAACGAATACTGTGTTTTTGCAATACAAACAGGAAATAAATTCATTGGCGTTGCTTGTATCTGATTTATTTTTTTCTGTGCAGCTGGACTAAAACTAACCGATGTAGCACCGTAAATTTTTGTTGCTACTGCTTTTATTTTATCCGAAATAGTCATTTCATCCGTATATGGGAATTGTAAGGGCTTGCTCGGATTTTCGTCAATCATTTTTACTACTTCTTCAGCTAGAGCAATCGCACCTGTTCCTCCTTCCACAAAAGCATTGTTGATGGCGAAGCCAAGATCATTTGCTCTACAGTAATCTTCGACCAATTGAATCTCTTCTAAACTATCCGTAGCATATTTATTGAAAGCAACAACAATGCGTTGTCCAAAAGAACGCAAATTCTCTACGTGCTTTTGTAGATTTTCCAACCCTTTTTGTATGCCTTCAATGTGTTTATTCTTAATTTCTTCAAGGGCAATTCCACCGTGCATCTTCAACCCCTGTGCTGTTGCAACTACTACCGTTAGTTTCGGTTGTAAACCTGATTTTCTACATTTGATATCAAAGAATTTCTCTGCCCCTAAATCTGCCCCAAATCCAGCTTCTGTGATGACGTAGTCACCATAACTCATCGCCATTTTTGTAGCAATAACTGAATTACAACCATGAGCAATATTAGCAAAAGGACCACCGTGAATAAACGCAGCCGTATTTTCTGTAGTTTGAACTAAATTGGGATTTAATGCGTCTTTTAAAAGCACGGTGATTGCTCCAGCTACGCCTAAATCTTTTACCGTAAACATACTGCCGTCATAGCGATACCCTAAAAGAATATTCTCAATGCGTCGACGCAAGTCGGTAATATCGGTCGCTAAACACATAATAGCCATAATTTCCGATGCAGGAGTAATGTCAAATCCACTTTCTTGAGGAATACCATTGGCATTTCCTCTTAATCCAGAAGTAATATGGCGCAAGCTGCGATCATTAACGTCCAGCACTCTTTTCCATAAAACCTCTTTGATGCCGTTGGCTTCAGCTCTAGTTTGATACATATAATTATCAAATAAGGCACTCAACGTATTGTGAGCAGAAGTTATGGCATGAAAATCGCCTGTGAAGTGCAAATTGATGTTCTCCATGGGTAAAACCTGTGCATAACCTCCTCCTGCAGCACCGCCTTTCATCCCAAAACAGGGTCCTAAAGAGGGCTCTCTCAGTGCAACAATAGCCTTTTTTCCAATTTTGTTTAAGCCCAATGCTAAACCAATTGAAACTGTCGTTTTTCCAATTCCCGCCTTGGTTGGCGTAATAGAGGTGACTAAAATTAAGTTGGATTTTTGCTGCTGTTCTTTTTGCTCAGCCTCAAGTTGAACCTTTGCCATATGCTTGCCATAAGGAATGACCTGCTCTTCAGCTAAGTGGATATTTTTAGCAATTTCGTAAATAGACTTTAATTCACTCTCCCTTGCAATTTCAATATCTGTTTTCATAGTAGATAATAATGTGTTGTTAAGGAGTAAAGTTAAGCCTTTTGACACAATATTGAAATAGATGTTCTAAGGTTTGTTGCTTGTAAAAATACCCCTGTCTTACCAATTCTTCTCTTGATAGTTCTCTTAGCTGCCAAAATAATACACCATCCCAAATTCATCTCCTAACGCTTTATTTAAGGGTATTGTCAAATTAGTGGTATTCCAGTGTATTTCTTTTTAATCTAAAGGCGTTTTATTGGTTTTTATAAATAGATTTTTAAAGTTATATTTGCATTTTTAAATTATATTCTATCAGTATTATGAAAACGGAAGCGGAATTAAAAGAGAGAAGTGGAAATAAATGTGAGCTATGTGAATCGACAGAACAATTAAAGGTTTATGAAGTTCCACCAGTAGCTGCTAATGAGGCAGATAAAGAAATCTATATTTGTGAAACTTGTTTCGATCAAATTGAGAAGAAACAAGAATTAGACAGCAACCACTGGCAGTGTTTGACTACTTCGATGTGGAGTGAAGTGCCTGCGGTGCAGGTAGTCGCATGGCGCATGCTGAATCGCTTCAGACAAGAGAGCTGGGCAGCCGATAATTTAGAAATGATGTACTTAGATGATGAACTGATGGAGTTTGCTAAAGCAACAGGAGATCATACAGGTGATGGCTCGGTTGAATTACACAAAGACAGCAATGGCAATGTATTAGTAGCAGGAGATACTGTAACCTTAATTAAAGATTTGGACGTAAAAGGATCTTCATTAAATGCCAAAATAGGTACAGCAGTGCGAAACATTCGCTTGGATCCAAATAATGTAGAATTTATTGAAGGTAAAGTCGATGGTCAAACGATTGTCATCCTAACTAAATTTGTAAAGAAACAAGGATAAACCAATAGAAAATCTCAGTCATCACTGGGATTTTTTTGTTTTAACCACAGCGGAACACTAAACTCTTTTAACAGATGAGCAAGGGGAACATCTAAATAGGTAGTATAGGTGAGCCATTTAATCTCTTCTAACTCCGCTTGGGGGATAAAAGATGTTGATGAGGTAGTGAGGTGAAATACCGTGGCGTGCACAAGCGTATTTGGTTCATTTACTGCTTGGGTTTGATGCGTCCCTAAATAGTGAAGGTCTGTTGGAATTACCGCAAGATTGAGTTCTTCTTTCAATTCGCGCACGAGTGCTTCAACAGGTGTTTCTCCTATTTCAATTTTTCCACCAGCCATCATATAATAAATGGATCCTCTTTTGCGAACAGTTAACATGTCTCCAGCGGAATTTGTAATTAGAGCAGAAGCTAGGTAAATCGTTTTATATTGGCTCATTAGACGTTTTTTGACCCCAAAAATAAGAGAATTTGTCCAATGGAGATCAAAGCGTAAAGCGCAGTTTGTTCCTCATCTTCGACAATATGCCCTTTTTGATTGATGAAAAAGACAGATGTATGCGTTTTTTTTGATTGAATATCATAATTTTATACTAGGATGAAAGAAAAAAATAAGAATGTTTACAGAATTGTTTTTTGTAAAAGAAAAAATTTTATCTTTATTCGATCAAAGCAAGGTTCAAGAACGAAAGTTAAATCTTGTATAGTTTAATTTAATTTAAGTTGAAAATAGAGCGTCTACCCAAGGCGAAAATGAACAGTACAATGGTAAAACAAGAATTTACTGCATTATTTAAAGGATACAAAATTCCTAAGGAATTAAAGAGCTTGTTAGAGTTTCAAGTATCAGAAAACATCCCATCTTATTATTCTAATACGATTTATTTAATGACGGAAGAAACTTCCTTAGTTGAGAGTTTCTCAACAGATGAAGAATTTCTAAACTCATTCATTCCCTTTGCAGAAGCAAATAGTACAGGAAGCATCTATGCCTTTTGGATCCAAAACCAAGAAGAGGATTTAGCAAAAATGCCAATTGTCGTTTTTGGTGATGAAGGCGGAATATTTGTAGTGGCTCAAAATATTCAAGAATTGCTACAAGTGGCTGCTTATGATGTAGAAGCAGTAGTGTATGAGGACGAATTTTACTTCCAAGATAAAGAAGCCTTAGAAGAAGATGGTGAATTTACCGCAGCAGAATTTCATACAGAGTATTTGGATTGGTTGCGCAGTGATGCAAAATTAAAACCGATCTTGACAATTGACGATGTCGATGCGATCGTGGAAGAAGCCCAAGCCTTATATCAAGAAAAATTAGAACAGTATTGTAAACGTTTTATATAATGCGAGTAAAAAAGTAGTATATTGCGTTAAAATTTTAAGAAATGGAACAGAATAACTTCAACCAAAACTTTGATGCTTTTTCAAATCAAGCTCAAAATCAAATGCCTCCAAAACCAAATAATTATTTGGCTTTGTCAATTGTCTCTACAATTCTAGGTTTTTGTTCTTGTATCGGACTTTTAATCGGAATCGTTGCTATCGTTATGTCAGCACAGTCTGGTAAAAAATACGATCAAGGCGATTACGAAGGATCAGTAAAAGCAGCAAAAAACGCAAAAATAATCAGCTTTATTGTATTGGGTATCTTTGTACTTAACCTTGTTTATTCTTGGTACAATATCCAACAATTAGGAGGATGGGATGCATATATGGAGTCTATCCAAGAAGCAATAAGAATGGGACAAGAGGCATCAAGATAAGAATGGCATTATGCGGATTTTTTATCGAATCCTGTTGTATGTTTTCTTGCCTTTAGGGCTTATTCTCGCTTTTGTAAAAGGATTTACTAGCGTTCCAGCTATAGTGACTTGTTCGATAAAAGACTATACCGGCTTGGATTGTCCAGGTTGTGGCGGTCAACGAGCAATAGATGCTATCGTAAAAGGAGAACTAAAACAAGCGTTCTATTACAACCAATTGATCTTTGTGTATCTCGGAGTGTTTGCGTATATATACGTGCTCTTTGTTGAAACCTATGTCTTCAAAAATAAAACCTTTAAACAGCGATTCGGTTTTTCTAATTCGTTTGCTTATGGTTTTCTCGGTTTGATTCTCTTGTTTTTTATTATAAGAAATGTATAAAAGTTTGAATGTTCGCATTCAAACTTTTTTTTTGCATTAATGCCAACTTTGTTTTTTTTCCTCCTTAAAAACTTGAATTGTTCGTGTTTTTTATCGAATTACAGTTGTTTATTCGTTTTGATTTGATATGAAAAACTCAGATTATATTTTTTTTAGTTAAAATTAAGTTGGTTTATGTGAATTATGCTTAACTTTCCCATCCCAAAACTAGGACAATTAAAAATTTACTACTTTATGAAAAAAAATACTTTGTTGCTGTTTAGCTTGTTTTCTCTATGGGGAGTAAGTGTAAATGCGCAAAATGCTCAAATTAAAAAGAAGATTACAGCTACTTATGGCACAACATCAGTAGAGGAAATCAAAACACTTGAAGAACAACACCTTTCAGTAAGAGAATATGCTTACCAAACCGCGAAAAAATTAGGTAAACCAACAAAAGGGATTACTGCAGATGGTAGAGTATTCTCCCTTCAGCGCGTTGATGAAAAAGGTCGTTTCTTTTATTATGTAACAAGTAATGCTGGAAGTAGAACAACTGCTCGTGTAAATGATATTGCTCCAGGAGGAAGTTTAGGCTTAAACCTAGATGGTACAGGGATGACCGTTGCTGTATGGGATGGTGAGCCAGCCTTGGATACGCATGTAGAATTTCAAGGGGGGCAGAATGGTGGAAGCCGTATGCTACTTCGAAATCCAGTGCAAAATTTACAATCGATGAGTGAAATGGAACGCATGATCTTCGAAGAAGGACGTTCGCATGCTACGCACGTATCGGGAACAATTGGAGCTAAAGGAGTAAATGCAA
Source organism: Myroides sp. NP-2 (assembly GCF_014145665.1). GTDB lineage: Bacteria > Bacteroidota > Bacteroidia > Flavobacteriales > Flavobacteriaceae > Flavobacterium. The sequence goes on from NZ_JACHTD010000001.1 coordinate 546,231, forward strand.
ATGCAAAGGGAATGGCGCCAGAAGCAAGAATTCTGAGCTATGATTGGGAAAATGATACGGCAGAGATGACAAGAGCCGCAGCACAAGATGCTTTGTTGGTTTCCAACCACTCCTATGGTATTGGTGTTGTGGATGAGAATGGTAGACCTGTCCCTGGTATAACAGAAGTTTTAGGTGCTTATATCTGGTCTTCTGAAGATTTTGATAAAATTACATACCGTTATAAATATTATCAACCCGTAGTAGCAGCTGGAAATGACAGAGAATATTATCATTTGATTAATCCGACTAAAAATGGAAGTGATTTGTTGTCGGGTACTGCAGTATCAAAAAACGTTGTTGTAGTAGCTGCTGTCAATCAAGTTAATACTTATACAGGACCCGAAAGTGTACGTATATCTACTTTTAGTAATTATGGACCTACCAATGATTTCCGTATTAAACCAGATATTTCGGCTAAAGGTGTTCGTGTATTTTCCTCAAATTATGAATTGCCAAGACCTATTTCTGCAACGCCAAGTAACAATAAATACGTTAGCTTTGATGGTACTTCGATGGCTGCGCCTGCAGTAACTGGAATTTTTACGTTATGGCAACAATGGGCAATGGAGAATAGAGAAATGTCCTTGAAGTCTGCAACAATTCGTGCTTTAATGGTACATACAGCCGATGAGGCTGGAAATGCTCCAGGCCCTGATCATATCTTTGGATGGGGGTTGATTAATGCAAAAGCTGGAGTTCAGCTTCTTCAAGGTAGTAAGGTAAGTGGAGTAGTGTTGGAAGAAAATGAATTGGCACAAGGAGAAACTTACGAGAAACAGTTCAGTGTAAGTGAAAGTGGAATTAAGATTATCGTAACGCTCGCTTGGACTGATCCAGAAGGAATTTTTTCGGAAAATAATATGAACGAAAATTACGCCAAGAACAATCCTTCATTAATCAACGACTTAGATGTGCGTGTATATAAGGATGGCGTAGAGTTCTTGCCTTGGAAATTAAACAAAGACTTTAATGATCTTAAAGCATTAAAAGGAGATAACGACGTTGATAACGTTGAGAAAATTGAGATTGATGCGGCAGAAACAGGAACTTATGTAGTGAAAGTAACGCATAAAGGAACGTTAAAGAGTGGTAAACAAGAGTATTCACTTATTATGAGTCGAAGCGATTTCAATAATCTTTCAACGGAAGAGTTTGAACTAGATGAATCTTTATTCGCCCTTTGGCCAAATCCAGTGATGGAAACATTAAATGTAATGCTTCCTGAAGAGGCTGACTTAAATGGTATGTCTATTGAACTATTTGATTTAAGCGGTCGTCGCATTGAGCAGATTAATACAGTTACTACTAATTTGGTAGAAATAGATGTTAGAGGATTGTCCTCTGGTGTGTACATCGTGAAAATAAAAGGCAATGGTTTTGAAAAAACAGAACGTATTGTGAAGAAATAAAAATGGAGAGCCTCGGCTCTCCTTTTTTATTTAGACATTTATTGTTAGTTTTCCTCATTCCTTGATAAGCTACTATAAGACTAGTTCTTCCAAAGCGACGTGTTTGGGCAATTTATATAGAAGCGATGATATTTTTAGTCCTCCTCACCAAACCATGTAGCTAAAACACCTACACCTATATAAAAGGAGTTTCCGTACCAAGACGCTTGAGTTGTATTTCCTTCCTTATATATGGATTGTACTTAATTAGTAGGTCCCTATGATCAAAAGTTATTTTCTTTTTTTGGTCACTGGATTTACTTTTTGCGCTTTCCTTTTCATTCTTTATAACCCTCCTACAAAGGTTGTGATTGGTTGTTGTAGTTGTTTTTCATGTCTCTGCTTCGACTCCCCTCCAACACTTCTTCGACAAAAAGGTCTTTTTTCCAGTAACTGTGCAGGGAGAGTTGGAGGGGAGTTGGAGAGGAACACCAAGAAATAGGAGACAAACCTCACGACGAGCGAACCGCGCAACCTACAAAAAACAAAAGCCAACAAAAAAAGCGAAAAAATTTTTTCGATCTAACGTGCGTTATAGTAATGAGTTGTGAATAAAAGTGGAATTTCACTGAAAAAAAAGCAACAAATAATTTGGAAGTGGTGAAAAAGGTACTACTTTTGCATCCGCATTAAACAAGCAGACGTTCATAGAAAAGCAGTAGAAAAGACTTGAGATTAGTTCAAAAATATTTTTTAAAAATAAATTTGGATAATCGAAATAAAGAGTCTTATCTTTGCAGTCCGCTTCAGTAAACACTGAGGGTTGGTGAAAAGTGATGAAAAAATATTTTTCAAAAAAAGTTTTGCTAATTCAAATAAAGTTTTTACTTTTGCACTCGCTTTGGTAAACATCGAATAACGAAAAAGAGAAAAGAAAAAATTCTAAATTTTTTTTGTCAATTCAAAAAAGTTGTTTACTTTTGCACTCGCTTCGAAAAATAAGTAGAAGAGAGATTGAAACACGATCATAGACATATTGGACAACAGCATACAAATTAAAGAGAGTAAGGTGATCTTAGGATCACGAATAAACTAGCTAACTTTTTACAATATTAAAAATATACGATGAAGAGTTTGATCCTGGCTCA
>NZ_JACHTD010000020.1 GCF_014145665.1 Myroides sp. NP-2
TTAACTTTTATGGGTAAGGGAACTTGTGTTTGGTTGTTTCGAAAAACAATGTAAAAAAATAGAAACAAACACAAAAAAAGCAGTAATCGTAAAATTACTGCTTGTATATCTTAAAACTGCACTTCGACAACTCCATAATACTTTATTAGCTTCCTACGGTTCCGTTCAACGGGCTTTCATCTCGTGCCCTCCGGGCAAGACGAAAGCTTAGTTATTGTAAGCAGTTATTTTATTCCGTTTCAATTTGTTTTCCAGACAATACTTGTTCCTTTTTTAATTCAAATTCAGTTTCTGTCAAGAGTCCTTTGTTTTTCAGTTCCGCAAGTTGCCCAATCAGTTCGTTTTCTCTTTTTGATTTAGCTTTTAAATCATTTTCCTCCGTTTCTTTTTTTAATTCAGTCAGTAGTATGTCAAATTTATTATGCACTTCTTTCTCTGTTAAAATTCCCTCTGCGAAAAGTTTTTTAATTTTTTCAACTTCGTTTTCTTTTCCACTTTCTATTAATTTCTCCTCTTTAGATTTTTTCCAAATATTAATAACTAAAAACATTGCTCCAGTTATTGTAAGTATAGATAAAATTCCACCAACTCCAGGATAAGAAACAAACGATTGATATTGGTCTTGTATAAATTCAGGTTGTTTTAAAAAATGGAAATATTTGAACATAGAAACCAAAATCAGTCCTAAAAAGATTATAAAAACTGTATTTAAAAATTTGTTCTCTTGTTTCATTTTTCTAATTGCTTACAACGGCAGTCTGTGAAAAAAGTACACAAACTCCTTTCAAATATAGTTAATATTTCTTAAATTCATAAGGTATTCATAATTCACGGTTTTATTCCTATAACTAATGGTTTAGACAGATAAAATTCTAGATTAACTATAAAAAAAGCAGTAATCGTAAAATTACTGCTCGTATATCTTAAAACTACACTTCGAAAACTCCATAATACGGATTAAGCTCCCTACGGTTTAACTCATTTTACTTTATTTGTTTTGGTATTCGTTGAAATTACATTTCGTCCAACGGGCTTTACTTCATGGTTTATTATTTGTTTTAGTATTCAGTGATTTCAATTCATCTCTTGTCTTCCAAACAAGACGTTTCGACCGAAGGGACAGAGCAAAGATAAAGCTTAGTTATTATGTACAGTTGTTATGGTTTAGATATTTTTTGTAAGAAACTTTTAACTTCAGGATACTTTGAGTCAGCATTTATAATCATCTCGCTTAACTTCTTATTTCCTTTAATATTGAAAAGACCAACCATCCCATTTTTAGCTTGTTCTCCTGAAAAGTCAATTTTTAAACCATCTTCCAAATTGTTTTCATTTTTAAGAAGTTCAATGTTGTATAATATCCCTTTGTCCTTGAATGTAATAGCTTTAATTTTACTTTCAAGTTTATTAAATTTAAACGTCTTTAAGTTAACTTTTTTAGAAAGTTCCGTAGATAAATGATGTAGAATTTCTGGGTAAATAAAGTCTTCAACCTCAAAATTACTTTTTACCTTGTTATGCCCTACATCATCTAAATTTGGAGTCTCACCAAAACAATTTGGAATAAATTCTATTGTTACAACAATATTTTTAAATGACTTAATTTTGGATTTAATCCTATTATACTCTTTACGCCCTTCTTCATCATTATCAAAAATGACTCTAATTTTTGGTTTGAAATCTCTATCAGTGTAAAAATTATTGTAAAACTCTAAATATTTGTCAATTTTTGTAGCACCGCCTGAAGAAATAATATTAGGAATATTTATACCGAAGAAATTACTTATTTCAGATAAATATTTCTTATCAGACTCTCCTTCTAATATAATATTATAATTATCCAAAAGTTCAAAATCTTCATCTGTTATACCTAAATACTCTCTAATTTTTTTTAAACCATTTTCCTGCTTAATATCAATTAAACAAGTATTAAGGGGATGATATTTTAATTTTGTTCTTTGATATTCTCTTTCTTCTCCGACTTCTAAATCCAGTAAAAATACATTGTCTAATTTATAACAGTCAATGAATGTTTGAGAATGTGAGGTTACAATAACTTGGTGTTTTTTAGCAATATCTAATAAGTGATTATGTAATTTTTTCTGAAGACCTTGATGCAAGTAGACATCTGGTTCGTCTATACAAAAAATTACATTCTTCTTTTTTAATTTAGATATTATTTTACTGTGCAATAATATATAACCTAATCTTTGTAGACCAGATCCCTTTCCTTCAATGTTCCTATTGGATAAGTCATTTAAATAGAATTCTACATCTTCAGAAATTAAATCTTTAAATTTTTTAACGTCAGAAGTGTTTTCAAAACTTACGCTCCAATTTGAATTGAATTCTTTAAAAATTGGATTTATTTCAGAGGCAAGTTTATTTAATATTTCAAGTAAACCTTTGCTATAACTTTCAAAAGAATCCTTTAAATCTTTTTTTAACCCACTAAATCTAGCTTTTTCGTATTCTAATTCATAAACATCATCTATTAAGTTATTTATTAAAGTTGGAAAAGAGATATTAATTGCAGGAATGAAGAAAAATGAAATCTGATTTAATATTCTGCCAATTTCCTTATTATCACCAAGACTTTTGTTTTGCTGACCTTCTTCAATTATAATTTTTTCGTAGGATTCTTTATCTATTCCATTAACTCCGAATTCTCTTTTGATAATATGCTGAATATTGTTTTTCTCAAATGTTAAAGTTATTTCGGGATATGTTGAACCTCCTCTAGAACCTAACTTATGATTTGGAATATCTTCTGTTAAACTGTATTGTTCAGGATTGAAAAAAATATTTAGTGCTTTTAAAACATTTGTTTTACCAGAATTATTAGCACCACATATTGTTGAAAAATTATTAGAAGTATTTAAATTTAACTTTAAATCTAAGATAGATCTAAAACGCTTTATTTGAATTTTCTTTAGAATCATAAAACGATGTAGGTTTACAATTGTGCATAACGGCAGTCTGTGAAAAAAGAACACAAATTCCTTTCAAATATAGTTAATATTTCATAAATCCATTAGGTATTCATAATTCACGGTTTTATGCCTATAATCAATGGTTTATACAGACAAAAATGCTAAATTAACTATAAAAAAAGCAGTAATCGTAAAATTACTGCTAGTATATCTTAAAGCTGCACTTCGAAAACTCCATAATACTTTATTAGCTTCCTACGGTGAGCCTGCCGTGAGTTTATCGAAGGGTTCAACGGGCTTTACTTCACTTGTCTATTATTTAATTAGGTGTTCAGTGATTTTCAATTCATCTCGTGCCATCCGGGCAAGACGACCCGAGGGCTTTGCCCGAACAGAGCGAAGCTAAAGCTTAGTTATTAGCAGCAGTATTTTATTTGATTTCTAAAACGAGTTTTTGTGTTAAATGAGCAAAATGTTTCATCAGGCTTTCAATGTCAGCTATAAATACTTCAATTTTCACATCCTTTGCTGAATAAAACTTAATCGTGTTACCATCTTTTATAACATTTTTGGTTGCTCTAAAATCTTTATTAATTGGAGTAAATCTATGATTAAAGGAATTTCTAATATTATAAGAATCTTTTGTGTTGTTTAAAAAGTCTGTCAAAGCATTTTTAATTTCTTCTGTATGTATTTGTTCAAGGAATTTTTCATTTAAAAATATCTTATCTTCTCTAAGCTTTAAATCACAGTAGACATTCAGTAATTGCCCAATTACATCTCTAGTTGAGAAATAATAGTAGTAAAAGATTTCAATAAAATATTCAAGTAATAGTTTGTCAGTATATTGATTTACTGCTTCATCGTTTTTAATTTCTAGTTCCCTTAAATAATGAGTATTTACGTAAACAAAAGTTTCTTCCATTTTTCCAAGTCGATTATTTACGCAATTACACCACCAATAGATGTCTTCTTCTCTAATTGCTGTTTCAAATGAAGAATTTTGCAGAATTCCTATGGTTGCGGATTTATACTCAACATTAAAGCGTTCAATTTTGGGAATAATATTGTTTATTTTGCGCCTTTCTTCTTTAGTTGGATATTTGAAAGTATCAGCTTTAAGTGTAATTGTTTCTCCCATGTTTTTCCGAATTAGTTCAGCTAAGTTTTTCGGCAAAATTGCTGCTAGCTCCCAAATATACGCAATTACATTTATTTAAGAAATTATTTGTTTATTCTTTATCAAAATAGATATAATACGGTATATAATAAAAATATATAGTGCGTAATTTGTATTGTAATTTTAAATTTTAATGCGATTTTAAATAAAATATATACAAAATACGAATATGGAAGTTTCGTTGTTCATAAGCTCTTTATATTATATTGATTTTTTATAAATGAACATTATAATAATCCCACCCACCCTATTTCAAAGTTAAATTTCTATCTAACTGTTTAATACTTTACACCCGGGAAATAACCCCTTGCTGTAAATAATTAAACAATAAATTCACAAAACACAACCTCTTAAAATCGGTTTAGTTTTAGTCGTTCATTTTACGATAGAAATTAGTGTGTTTATCCCAGTTAAAAGGAAATTTAATTTATGTTTTAATTTTTTCTTTTTGTTTGGTTTTTATTGTTCCATCAGCATATTGAAAAATAGTTCTTCCTCTTTTTAGATCATTCTACTCGGAATGGCCGCCATATATGGTTTTCTTGTTGCAAAATTATTGCCTATTCCGATTTATAAAAATCTATTAAGGTTTCTACTTCACAAGAACTACATCAATATAGTTGGCCTTAAAATCGTCATTATTTTCAGGAAAAATAACGCCAATTTTCAGTTTATCTATCGTGTATTTCTAACTCGCAGACACTCCTAAATATATTTACCAGTCGAATCCATTTGTCAGCTTCATTTCTGTAGCGGCCAATGGATTTTTCCTTTTATAAATCGTTCGGTAGGCAATAGTTCTATTTCGCACAGAAAAGCCATAAGCGACAACTCACGAAGAATGATTAATAAAAATTGTAGAACTATTAAATATTATTTCATTATGGAAACAAGTTTAAAAACTCCCCAAGCAAAAAGAATCGTTAAAACAACAGAAAAGAGCCAAGCTCAAACTACAAAGAATAATTATAACGATTTGTTTTTTAGTTCAATTATTGAACAGTTGGAAAGTGTAGAAGAGAAACATTGGCAACATTTTTTAAAAGAAAATGTATCTTTTATGCCTGCTAATAGACTTTCTTTACAATCTTACACACGATTAAACCAATTTATATTGGCACTTGATATGCTGATAAATAAACGTTCAAATTGCTATTATGCAACTTTTAATCAAATTACTAAATCAAAAGGTAAAATTAAGAAAGGTTCAAAGTCATTACCAATACAATACTTTAGTTATGATATTAGACATAAAGAAACGGAAGAACGTATTCAACTTGCTGAATTTAAGGCTTTAGATAGCACAAAACAAAAAGAATATCGAGTAAAAAGCTTTATTAAGTATTATCGTGTATTTCATACGGATAACATTGAAAATATAAATGATTGTGACTTTCCAATTATTGCAGATATTGAATTCATTGAGTTTGACGAAGGTGCCGAAAAATTTATTAATAACTGAAGTTTCGCACCCAAAACTGGGGCTTATAGAAGTGAAAAAATAGCATGTAAACCAAGGTAATCCCTTGGTTTTATTGTATCTTTAAGTTACGACACACAAAGTACAAAACATGCTACAATACGAAGATATTACTAAAGTTCAAGAAATAAAAGGAAAGTTCAAAAAGGTTTGGTTGAGTTCTGAATATTTAAATTCACATTTAAACATATTAGGCTTTAATAAGATAACAAAACAGTTTGATTGGTGTAAAAAATCGGGTTATACATTTAAGGACTTAATTTCCATACTTTTAATACTTCCCATTATCGGTATTAGTTCTGTGTTTTCTTTATCTAAGAATAAAGACGCTGATATAAATAACTGTGGTAAAGATTCTTACTACCGTCTATTGTCGAATCAAAACATTGACTGGAGATCATTCTTATATCAGTTTGTCATGCAATATTTACTTAAAGAAGAACTTTTTACACCTGAAAAAGATGCTACAAAATGCTTGATTTTTGATGATTCTGACCTTGCTAAAACAGGTAAAACAATTGAAGGTGTTTCAAAAATATACAATCATGTATCAAAGAGTTTCTACTTGGGATACAAGATTTTAGTAGCAGGATATTGGAATGGTAGCGTATTTATTCCAGTAGATTTTAGTTTACACCGTGAAAGCAAAAAGTCAAAACTGAAATATGGTTTAACTGCAAAACAACGTCAAGCTCAAAAAAAGACTCCTCGATGCTCGAAAACCGTTGCTGCAAAAAGATATTTAGAACTCAACAAAAAGAAGACAGATGTATTAGTACAAATGTTTTCAAGAGTGATAAAGCGCAAAATAACAGTGGATTATATTTTGACAGACACTTGGTTTACAAGTATAAGTCTACTCAAAAAACTACGTAGTATCTGTGGGAAAACTCATATTATTGGTATGTATAAATACAATAGCAAGATTGAAGTTCAGTCGAGGATTAAAACGATTTCACAGCTTAAAAAACAAGACAAAAAACCAAAAAGATGCCGTAAATTCAACTATTATTATCACTCTTATGTAACTAATATTGAAGGACTTGATGTTGAAGTATTTATTTCAAAACGTGGCATTAATGGCAAATGGCATACATTAATAACTACAGATACATCATTAAAATTCGTCAAAGTAATAGAAATATATAGTATCCGATGGTCGATAGAAGTATTCTTCAAAGAAGCTAAACAGCTCTTAGGACTTGGTAAAGCTCAATCGACAAACTTTGATATTCAGATAGCGCAAACAACTATTGTGTTTATACAGTATTTACTCATAAGTATCCGTTATAGAATGGAAGCTTATGAAACTATTGGAGGTCTATTTAAAGACCTCCAGCAAGATTATATTGAAAACAAATTGAACGTTAGATTATTAGCTGTAGTAGCCTTAATACTTGATGTTTTGGAAAAACTAGTAGAGTCTATTGATATTCATGATATTACAACTAAAATAATTGATAATATTGAATCTTTTGGACTTTTATCCAATAATTATCACTTTAAATATCAGGCTACTACGTGAAAGTAAATTGGTGCGAAACTTGAGTTAATAATTTAATTGAACACAAAAATTTATCCTTACAACATCTAGTACAAGGCGAAGCGTATTATATTCCAGGAAGAGATGAAATTCATTTACCAAAACCACAATATTTTAAAAATATGGAAGCATATTATTCAACTGTTTTTCATGAAATTATTCATTGGACTGGACACAAAGACCGCTTAAACCGTTTAGACCAAGATTTTGAAGATGGCAGAAATAAATACGCTTTTGAAGAATTGGTTGCTGAATTGGGTTCGTTATTGTTTTCGTTAGAATTTAATTATTCGGAGCAGTTTATTAACTCAATTATCTATCTAAAAAGTTGGTTAAAGCATACAGCGGAAGAGAAAAAACATGAAATTTTAGAAGAAGCATTTGGTTATGCGAACAAAGCAATAAATTACCTTAAATCATAAACCTTTTACGCCTTTTAAAATAATAAAGGGCGTAAAAATTTGCCCCTCCGGGGCGGATTGATTTAGTTAGTGATACCTTATATTCGTACCTTAATATTTTCTTACCCCACCCACCCTATTTAAAAGTTAAATTTCTATCTACCTCCTTTAATACTTTACACTCGGAAAATATCTCCTTGTTGTAAATAATTAAAGGGTACATTCACAAAACAAATCCTCTTTTAATCGGATTAGTTTTTAGTTGTTCTTTTACGATAGAAATTAGTGTGCTTAACCCTTTTGATATAAGGTATTTATAAAATATTATTTCATACATTTTTAATAGTATATAAATATATATTTATATCTAAATATATTAATATTTAACTATACAAATATTTGTATATCAATATATTTTGATTTATTTTTGATGAAAATTAATAGATGAATTATGGCTAAGATCATTTTATTTACTCATCAGAAAGGTGGTGTTGGAAAAAGTACATTATCTTATAATGTTGCAAATTTACTTAACCAAGATGCGAAGGTTGGCTTAATTGATTGGGATTATCAAGGTACTTTACTTCAAGTAAAAGACTTAAATGACCAGTTGACGTATATTGATGTGGATCGTAAAATTAATAAAATACCGCATGAAGATTTCGATTTCATCATTATCGATACACCTCCTTACCTATTCGAAGAAATACACTCATTGGTACAACAAGCTGATTTAATTGTAATACCAACGCAAGCGAGTATTAATGATTTATTAGCTATTGATAAAACTGTACAGATTATTAAAGATAATAATGCTGTAGATCGATCTTTAATCGTTTTTAATAGAATTAAAGCTAATTCATCACTTAAAGATAGATTAAGTGAAAATTTTAATGAGTTGGATGTTCCTATTGCTAACACTGTAATCAACGATTATGATGCAATTACCAACAGTATTGTAACCAAAGGAGTTGAAGGAAAGCACAAAGCGAGTAATCAACTTCAGAATTTGACAAGAGAATTAATGATTAAACTTTTAAGTAATGGCTAATAAAAAAGTAGATTTATCTGCATTAGTTAATCAGGTAAAAAAAACACAAGTAGAAACACCAGTACAAAAAGTTGTACCGGTACAGAAACCTTCTACGTCTGAAAAAGGATTGTATGTAAAAGTTCCGAGCGAAATGATTACATTTCTTAAAAATAAAGCATCATTGATTGAGGGAATGACTGTGAAAGAATTAATTAATACTGCATTAGTAAACGTTTATGAAGAAGAATATAATGAATTCTTAAAGCGTTATCATGGAAAGGTCAAATAAAGTATATGTAGTAAACGTAAAGCTCTTAAATGGTAACTGGGTTAAATATCGTGCTGTACAAGGATCAGCTGGAGTAAAACGCCTGGTTAAGTATTTTGATGAAAACTTTACAGGAGAAAACAAATGGTTATTCTGTAATGTTTATGAAAAAGAAAGTCAGCAACAAGTAGCTAACTATTTAAACGGTAAGAACCCTACCCGACCATAAAATAAAAGAGGAGCCGAAGCCCCTCTTTCGGAAACAAAATAAATTTTGTTTTCCTTTTCGTATTTCAAATATACGATTAAATTTTATTTGGTCACTAAAAAATTTATTAAATTACAGCACTTTAACGAGAGAGAAAATTACAAGTTATGAATGAGGAAGAAAAAGATAATAAAGTAAAAGAAACCTTTAGCAGCAATAAGATTGCTGATAAGGTGAAAATTTCTAATGAATTTTATCGAGATCTATTTTTCCATGAAGATAATGGCAATTTCGTTGTTAAAGAATCCATGCCGATTGAGGCGAACCGTATTATAATTAATATTTTAAATACGTTACGAAACAAGCAGTTCCAATATGGAGTTTCAGATGATAGTTTCCAGTTAGATTTATTTAAGAAAACTTATTTAGAAGACGACGAATCTTATGCTAAGATAGTAATGAAATCTTCTGATATTTCTAAATCAAGAAATTTAGAGTTAACTAAAAAAGGACTTCAATTTTTAGTTAATTATAAACAAGAATGGCATACTGTCAAGTTTTATAACTCAAAAGGGGAAGTAGAAAAAAAACAATTTTATGGTGGATTAATTATTGATCCAACCATTTATAAAGGGCAAGTATCTTTTTATATTAATCCTTATTGGTTTAAAAAGATAGTAGCTTTAGCTAATTATAATTACGTTCTATATTCTTTAGTCTATTCTGTAAAATCTCACAAACAGTTCTTATTTGCACTCTGGTTAAATACTCTTAGAGAAGATGGAACCAAGGTTACTTTAGAATATATGAATAGAACCTGGGGAATAAATTACAAAGATTTAAGAACGCTTAAAAAAGGCTTTTTAGACCCGATTAAGAAAGTGTTAGACAAATCCTCCTCTTTCTCTTTTAATAGCTCTGTAAATGGAAATTACATAGGTATAACTAGATATCAGCTTAGATCCATTGGAAGTGGCGCAGCAGAATCTTCGAATATTACAAGTCAGGACGATCAATTTAAATTATATAAACTTTCTTATATTAAGAAAAGACATAATCTGACTAAAAAAGAGTTAGAGCATTTGGAAAAAATATTTAATATTGATTTTGGCGCAAAGTTTCTCTTTAGCAGTGCATATAAGAATGTGGTTAAGAAATATAATACAGCAAGAAGAAAAGATAATAACAAACCTTTAATTACTGATATTCCTTTCTCAGAATTGTTAGATGATATTCAAGAAGAAGTTATTTCTATTTATTCTGTAACGAAACATGCGCAAATATCCCCTAAGGGTTACCCAATTTTTAATGCTCCTTTGTAGGAGCATTTTTTATTAATATTTTCGAGATTCCACTACCCATTAAAAAAAAGCTATTAATAAATATAGAATATTCTCTAATTACATTTCGAGATTCCACTACCCATCATTAAAAAAAGACTATTAATAAATTAAAGAAATCTTTTCTTTTAGTTTTCGACATTCCACTACCCATCATTATATAAAGCCTTTCATATATCAAGATTAATTACTTAATTATTTCGAGATTCTACTACCCATTAATCCTTAATGAATTAAAATTAAATAAGATACCTGGTTGATGATCATTTAGTTTCGGTATTTATATATTTGAAATTTAGCACCTAACTTAAATTTCAATTTCGAGATTCCACTACCCATCATTATATAAACACACTGATATATAAAGATAACTTACATATATATTTCGACATTCCACTACCCATATGCTAGTAATGTATTAGTTATCATTGCTTTATATGAGAATGTTCGTACAATTTAGCACATATTTATGCTGTTTATCCTAATATAAATTATTTATTTAACGTATCTTTATTTGAGTTAGTAATTAAAAATCGACATTCCACTACCCAAAATTCAATGAAAAATCATCATTTCCCTTTATTTCGAGATTCCACTACCCAAATTTTATGCATTTTTTCCATTTAATATTCGACATTCCACTACCCATCATACTTTTTTTAATTTTAAAGTCAATTTTTAAGGTCAATAATCGAGATTCCACTACCCAAAAATCGAGATTCTACTACCCACATAAATTTATTTCGAGATTCCACTACCCAAAAATCGAGATTCCACTACCCAAGCATTCGACATTCTACTACCCATATCTTCGAGATTCCACTACCCAAAATAACTTAAAATATAGGCTATAAAACCCTACAAAACAATACTTTATATCTAAAAAAAACAGTTGCTTAAAATTAATATTAAAATTAATATTAAAATTAAACTAAGAAACGCATAAAATCATATTCCCATTTTAAAAGGAATTTTTTTAATCTTTTTCCCATTATTGATAAAAAAGTCCGAAAAGGAAAGACGATATTTTCACCAGTGCCCGGCGAATTTTTGTAAATAATAGCTAATTTTATAGAATGAAACGAGTTGGTACATGCCCCATTTGCAACAAAGGAGAGCTTTTAGAGTTTGAGGATAAATTTCAATGTAATTTCGTTGAAAATAATAAGAAGTTGTGCAATTTTTTTATTTATAAATCTTATTCGAAAAAAATTATCACTCCCGAAATGCTATTTGACTTACTTCACAATTACGAAACAAAAATTTATTCAGATTTTGTGGATGATAAAGGTGAAAAATTTGAAGCTGCATTAAAAATAGTACACGGTTATATTAATTATAAGTTTCGAAATCAAATTGTAGATAATGTTAAGTGTGTTAATTGTGATGGCGAAATTCTAAGAACAAAGCAAGGCTGGGGATGCGAAAATTATTTTAATCGAAAATGTGGAATGTTTATTTACCGTTCTTATAATGGAACTGTAATGACTGAAGATATTGTAAGATTATTAGTTACTGGCAACTACACTCCTTTTTTAAATTTTACTTCAAAACAAGGAATTAATTTTCAAGCAAAACTTTTTGTAAATGACAGTACTTTTCAAGTGCAATTTGATTACTCTTTAGGAGATTGTCCGAAGTGTAGCGGTACTGTATTAAAAATGGAAAAATTCTTTGGCTGTACTAATTACTTATCAGATATTAAATGTGATTTTATAATTTGGCTATCTATTTTTGACTATAATTTATCTTTTATTGATGTAGAAGTATTACTTAGAGGAGATCAAACTGATGTTAAATCCTTTAGATGGAAAGATAAAGATTTTGAGGGAAGGCTTTCATTAGATGAAAATTTTAAATGTAAAGTGTCATAATAACTTACTTGTTATCATATATTTAAAAACATATATGTATAGCAATATATATAAATATACATATATTTAAATATAAAGCTAGCTTTATATTTAAATATTGTTTTATAATTTAGTCTTACTTTTTAAAGATGATTATGATAATTTTCAATTTTAAAGCATTAAAATATTAATGTAAAGTTCCTCCCTATTACTGTTTCAAATGCTATATTTGCATAAAATAGTATTATAATGAAAGAACTTTTAGAACAGTTGAACGCAGAATTTGAAACGTTCAATTCAGATGCTCAATTACAAATGGAAAAAGAAAATAAAGCTGCTGGAACAAGAGCGAGAAAATCATCTTTAGCTTTAGAGAAACTTTTAAAAGAATTTAGAAAGTTATCTTTAGAAGAATCTAAAAAATAATAGACAAGCCGTATACATTAAGATACGGCTTTATTTTTTGATTATAATACGATATATATAAATATATACATAGAAATATATTTATATATTTCTTTTCTTTTTATCTCTGATCAAAGCATCTACCACACCTAATATTATTACTTCATCATCTTCATCAATTTTTACGCTTTTTGCGTAATCAGAATTTAAAGCTATTAAAGTACTATTGTGCTTATCATATCTTTTTAAAGTATATTCTGATGAATTAATCGACACTACAATATCATCGTTATGACACGGTTCATAATCTGTACGTAGAATGATTATATCATTCTCCTGATATTCGGGATACATCGATCGTCCTTTAACTAAATTAAGAAAAGTGCTTTCTATTTTCGATAAATAGCGTTCGTCTAAACTAATACGATCACTTAAAAAATCTTCAGCAGGTGAAGGAAAGCCTGCACGCACACCTCCTAATATTTGAACATATTTTTTTTCACCATCACTATGTATGGTTAGATTTTCCAATTCTGTTCCGAAGTACGGTGCTTTTTTAAAATTTATCATTTTACTCTAAGTATATCTTTCCAATTAGTTGTATAATTTGGACTTAAAAGATCTTGGCGCATCTTCCATGTTTTATCCAGTGCTTGTGAACCAATTTTTAATTTTTTTACTCCATATTTAAAATTAAGTTGATCCATTACCTTCATCAGCTTGCGGTGTTGTGGGTGCTCATCTTCAAATAAGTTGAATTGCTTTTCGCTTTCAGGACTTATTCCTCCAACAATAACGCCAGCTTTTTTATATCCATATCCTTTTTTGAAAATAATATCTAAACCTTTTTTAGCATACTTAATTATCTCAATTGATGAATTAGTAGGGTAGGGGATGGTTACGTTTACAGATTGGTAATATTGTGGTTTATCTGTTTGAAATCTATTGGTAAAAATAAAAACAGTAACTATTCTACAAGTAGAATGTTGGTTGCGTAATTTTTCGGCACAGGTGGTTGCAAAAGTAGCAATGCGCTCTTGTAGATAGGTTTTATCTTCATACGTTTTATCAAAAGATCTTGTCGTAGCAATATTCTTTTTTGTTTTTACATCTTCAAGTTCCATAGCAGATATGCCTTCTAATTCCTTTTTTAGTCGTAAACCAACTACAGTAAATTCCTTTCGGACATATTCATCAGGAAGATTTGTAAAATCTAATGCTTTATTTACTCCTTTTGCCTTTAATTTTTTAGCAAATTGTCTACCAATACCCCATACATCTTCAATAGCTAACCATCGCAAAGCTTTAATCCGTTTTTCTTCGGAATCTATAGCATATACACCTTCTAATTGCGGATATTTTTTAGCTATCCTATTGGCCACTTTAGTTAATGCTTTTGTGGGCGCAATTCCAATACACGTTGGAATTAAAGTGTTTTTAAGCACTTCTTTCCGTATCGCTTTTGCATACGATACTAAATCATAATTTTCAAATCCCTTGAATTGTAAAAAGCTTTCATCTATCGAATAAACTTCTAAATCAGGTGTATATTTTCTAAGGATTCGAGTTACACGGTTACTCATATCGCCATACAGAGCGTAGTTTGATGAAAATACATTTACACTATTATCCTGAAATAACTTTTTGTATTCAAAAGCGGGTGCTCCCATTGGAATACCGAGTGCTTTTGCTTCGTTAGAACGCGCCACAACACAGCCATCGTTGTTGCTTAACACAACAATTGGCTTATGGCGCAATGTGGGATTAAAAACCCTTTCACAACTCGCATAAAAATTATTACAATCTACTAAAGCATACATCCTACAAAATTATTAAATTAGTAAACGTGCTAAAGTTAAATTATTATGATGCCAAGAAACGTCGTTTGTTTAGCGTTAGATTTAGGAAATTCATTAGAACCTGAGCATATATCTAACATTGAGATTGTAGCGAAAAATTTAGAAGATTTTAATAATCGTTTTCAAACAGATTTTTATCTTTTTTATGATACGGATGGATATACTTTTGAAATCCCCGAACAATTTATAATTAATGACTTATTAAATTGGTTTGTTGAAGGTATTGGCAAATTATTAGCTTTTTCATATTCCCCAACTCGGGACAGTTATTTTGATTTAAATTCGTATTTAAATGATCGCAAAACAGAGTTAGACTTTTTACATAGTTTTGAAATGTATAACAATTATCGTCAACGTTATATTGATTATGCCCCATTAGGATTTTTAGAAGAGGACTCGTACTTTTTTATAAAAGAAAATCTTACTAATTTGATATTAGATTATTCTCGGAATTTTAGTTGATAAAAACATTTTACGGCAGTTATTTAATTACTAATAGGCGAAATATAAAATTATTTATTTTCGTTTATTTTGGTTATTTCGATTATTTCGTTTAAATTTGTTTAAACAATTTAAAATATGGAAGCATTAGACTATATAAAAAGACCCACTAAGAAAGAACAACGAGTGGCTATTGAATCTTATTCAGCACTTTCTTCAATTTTATCACAATTGAAACAAGATGATACTGAAATAGAAATCGAAGAAACAAACGACAGAATTAAAATACCTTTTAAAGCTTTAAAACTTTTAAGTGAAATTTTAAAGTCAATGAGTGAAGGAAATCCAATTTCTATTGTACCTATTGCAACGGAAGTCACTACTCAAAAAGCAGCTGAAATATTGGGTTGTTCACGACCTCATTTAGTTAAACTTTTAGAGCAAGGTGAAATTGATTTTACAATGGTTGGAAGACATCGTCGTATTTTATTTGAAGATGTAATCAAATATAAAAACGAGATGAAACAAAAACAGAAAAAGCATATCATTGATATTATGAACTTTGATGACGAAATAGGTTTATATGATTCATAGTGTAAGGTACAAAGCAGTTCTTGATACCAATGTAATATTTCCTATCGTGATTAGAGATTTATTATTTTGGTTTGCTCATTATGATTTATATACCCCAAAATGGAGTAAAATCATTTTTGATGAATGGAAATCTGTAATGATTCGAAAGGGAGTTGAATCTTCACAAGCAGAAAAGCGGATAAACGTAGCAAATTTGGCATTTCCCGATGCTTTAGTATTAAATTATGAAGGATTAATTGATAATTTAAATTTACCTGATAAAGATGATAGACATGTATTAGCTGCTGCTATTAAAGTAAATGCTAATATTATTGTAACTAATAATTTAAAGGATTTTCCGGATGATTATTTAGACTCTTTTGGATTGAAGGCAGTTTGTGCTGATGATTTTCTAACGGATATTATAGATTTAAATCCAAAAATAGCCCTCCAAGCTTTTAAAGATTTGGTATTAAATCGCAAAAACCCAGCAATGGATGAATTTCAAGTATTAGAAAGTTTTAGAAAAAATGGATTAAATCAAACAGCAGATTATTTACATGCTCTTTTGTAATTTAATTATACCAAAAATCGACCGTTTTATGGGACTACTTTTTAGTAGTCCTTTTTTTATTTTAAATAGTACTTTTTATCGTTATTTTTATTAGTTTTATAAAATAATCTTTTACAGTACTATTTTATGATTATTGGATATGCGAGAGTTTCTACAAAAGACCAAAATTTAGAAAATCAAATTGAGCTATTGAAGCAACACCAATGCGAGAAAATATTTTCGGATGTAGCAAGTGGGGTAAAGGAAGATAGAAAAGGTTTATTAGAACTTTTAGAATTTGCTCGACCAGGTGATACCATTTTGGTTTATAAGAACGATCGTATTTTTCGTTCCTTAAAAAATATGGTTGATTTAATTGAAACATTCAATCAAAAGAAGATTCATTTCAAATCGATAACAGAACCGGAGTTTGATACCAATTCAGCCAATGGGAAATTTTTACTTCAAATATTTAGTGCTGTTGCCGAATTTGAACGCAACCTAATCAGCGAACGAACCAAACACGGTTTAGAAGGTGCACGAAGACGTAATGAAACCTTAGGTAGACCTAAAGGTATTTCTAAAGAAACTTTAGAAAAATACCAGTACGCAAAGCACCTTTACGATAATAAAAAATTAAGTATTGATAACGCTTGTAAACAAGCCGGTTTAAGTAAAACTACTTTTTATAGGGTAGAAAAAGAAAAATAAAGTTTTAGATGACAATTAATGACGTCCTAATGTTTTATTTTTAAAAAAATATTTTATGGAAACATTTATAGAAATAAATGGGGTAGAGGTTGAAATAACTAAAATCTACCAAATTAAAACTTATGATTCTTTAATTGAAGGAACAGCCAATAAAGAATTAAATGATGATATTTTAGTTGATATAAAACAACGTGCTAAACGTATTTTTTATCGAAGTTCTTATTATGTCATGGATCCAAGAGAAAATCCGAATGATGATTTTCCTCAATATTGTATTATTTTAGAATTAATGGTTTTTAATACATTTCAAGATCCTGATAAAGATTATTCTGCTTTAACAGTAATTTGTTTTCAAGATGAGTTTGCATTTCCAATAAATGAAGAAAATTTAATTCATTTGAAGCAAATACCTTTTGGGTTATTGTGTAATGAGTATAATTTTTAGACAGATGTCAACAAATAAAAATGCATTAATAAGATACAAGACACTTGATAAATGTTTAAGTAATAAATACAAAAGATATTATATCAACGATTTAATTCAGGCATGTAATGATGTGTTGTATGAACATTATGGTGAAGAGGTTACAGTTTCTAGGCGTCAAATTTTCAATGATCTTGAATTCATGAAAAGTGATGCAGGATATGAAGCTCCTATTGTATCTGTTAGAGATGGAAGGAAAGTATATTATACATATGAAGATCTTAATTTTTCTATAGTACAAAAACCTTTAACCAATGACGAATTGTCAATTTTAGAAAATACAATTGAATTATTGAGTCGGTTAAAAGGAATTCCTGGAATTGAGGGTATTGAATCTGTAGAAACAAAATTAATGAATGTAAGTAATGAAAATTCAGTACAGAAAATCATCTCCTTTCAAGAAAATGAATTTTTAAAAGGTTTAGAATTTTTGACTCCATTATATAATTATATAAAGAATTGTCAAGTTGTAAAACTTACTTACAAACCTTTTACACATACAAACTCTACGTCATATATTATAGCTCCATATTTTTTAAAACAATACAATAATCGTTGGTTTTTATTTGGGTGGAATTACGAATTAAATAAAATACAAAACATAGCATTAGATCGAATAGTAAAGTTGGAGTCAACAACTACTGAGTTGTATTGTAATTCTACTATAGATTTTGATGAATATTTTGAGGATATTATTGGTGTAACTAATTTTGAAAATAATGAAGTTTTAAAGGTAAAGATTCAGTTGTCTGATAGTATAATTCCTTATATTGAGTCAAAGCCGATACATGGTTCTCAAAAAATTATTGATAATATTTTACACTTATCAGTAAAATATAATTATGAATTAGAAAGTTTACTTCTTTCTTACGGTGAAAATATTAAAGTATTAGAACCTCATTTTTTAATTGATCGATTAAAGGAGAGAATCAATAATTTAAAAAATATTTATTAATGCAGTATAATTGCACAGGTCGTCTGTATTTTTGTAGTGTTAATCTTTAATATTTGTTTTATGAGCGTTACAAAGACTACTTCAGAAGTTAATATGATCACAAGTAATTTATTACATGATATTAGAAAAATAATTTCATTAGATAATTATATCGTTTTAATTTATTTAGTTTCACTAAATAAGATTGGCGCTATTTCTATTTCTGAAACATTACCAAACGATGATATGAAGAAGAGCTTATTAGCTCAATTAAGAAATTCGGAGTTTATAAAGAATGTAAATCCTTTATTTATTGATGTTTTTCACACAGTTATTAATAAGCTATCTTATAATGAGTTAAATAGTCTGTTGTATGTTTTAAAAGACTTTTCTATTGATGATCATCTTTTATCTGATTTCTTTGAAGATTTAATTTATAAAATATCTTTAAGCCAAGGTAGAATTGCTTCAGAATACTTACAACCTTTAGAATTAACTCATTTTATAAAGGGTTTGATTTCTAAAGATGAAGGTCAGAAGATTTATAATCCATTTGCTGGTATAGCTTCTTTTGGAGTTATTGCAAATGAAAAGGATAGCTATTATGGACAAGAATTAGTACCAACCTCATGGGGTATTGGGCTATTACGATTGATTATTAATGGAAAAGATCATCAAAACTATGTTTGTGATGATTCAGTTTCAAATTGGTTAGGCACTTCTCAAAAATTCGATGTAATTGTAGCTAACCCACCATTAAATGTTCGGCTAAATGAGAGAATTGAAGGGCTTAGATTTCTTGAAGATTTTTATATAAGTAAAGGGTTAGATGCATTAGCAGATAATGGATATTTAATTTCTGTATCTTCTTTTACTTTACTTACTTCTACTATGTATCGACCTTTAATTCAAAAATTAGTAGATAATGATTATTTAGAAGCTATCGTTTCATTTCCTTCTAATATTTTATTGAATGCGAGCATTCCTTTTTATGTACTTATTCTAAACAAGAATAAGGCTGAAAAAGGAGTAGTTAAGTTTTTCGATGCCAAAGATTTTAGTATTAAGTCCAATAAAATTTTTAAAATTGACGATTCTAATTTATTAGAAGCATTTAAAAATTCTAAGGATAGGAATGTTGTTAGAAAAATTACGAATGAGCAAATTAAAGAAGAGGATTACAATTTACAAGTTGGTAGATATTTTATAGATATTGATTTAAATTTTGACCATGCTTCTAAATTAGGTAACATACTTGCACCTGTTTCTTTAGTAAATGATAGAAATATATCAAGATTCTATAAATTGAGTTTAAATAATCTTTCTGATAATATTTTGAAGAAAGATATTGATAACTCTACATTAGAAATTGTTACGGATAATGATGTACCTAGATTTATGAATATTTTAGGTAGAAATGCTCTTATTATTTCTACCGTAAATAATATTAAAATTGGGTTTTTCAAATTTGATGGTACACCAGTGTTACTTCCAAGAGATTTTTATGCAGTAACTTTTGATGATGATTTAATTGATGCCAATTATTTAGTTTCCGTTTTATTATCTACAAATGTTCTGGATCAGTATAAAAAATATTCTAAAGGAAATGTACTGAGTAGAATATCTAGAAATGATTTTTTTAAAATCATAGTTGCACTTCCTCCATTAGATACTCAGCATGCTATTTATTTAGACAATTTAAGAGATTATATTGAAAAAAATGAAGAATTAAATCACCTTATCAAGGTTCAAAATTTATTAGACAGTAGCGATAGTAATAGTTTGTTAAGACATGAAATTGCTGGACCTCTAAGAAATATAAAATCTTCATTGAATTTTATACTAAGTATGATGGAGAAAAAAATCTCTTCGGATTTCCCAGAAGTGTTACATTTAACACCGCATCCTTCTGTAGAAACAACGTTTAAAGAGTATTTAAATTTTATGAAAAGAGATTTAGATAGAATAAGTGTTTCCGTAAATAAAATGAGTGGAGAAATTGATTTTAGTCAAATGAAAATAGAAGAAATTGATTTGATTTCATTTATTCAAGATTATGTCAATTCTGTAAAGGTTCGAGCGAATAATAAATTTTCTATCGAATTGGATTTTAATGAAATTGAATTAAAATTAAATGGAATTGATCAGCTATTGATCAATGGCGATAAAAATTTGCTTTCAAATGTATTTGACAATTTAATTGAAAATGCTGAGAAGCATGCTTTTAGTTTTGAAGATTTTGAGGATAAAAAAATTAAAATTGAATTGTTGTGTAGTTTTGAAGACAATACGGTTCAAATCGATATTTGTAATACAGGAATGCCTTTACCATCCGACTTAACGTACAATCAATTGGTAAGGAAAGGAAGTTCTTTCGGAATTAATAATGGCAGTGGGATAGGGATGTGGTATGTTAGTGAAGTTCTTAAGAAGCATAAAGGATTTTTAGGGTTTACGGATGAAACGGCGCCTGAAGGTATTGATAGTGAATTTGTAACATCTATTGAACTAACACTCCCTGTAATTTTTAAAAAATAAAGCGATGATAAATGTACTTTGGTTAGATGACGAGCATAAAGTTTTCCAGCCTCTTAAAGATGCTGCAATAATGGAAAATATTCAATTGGTTGGATATGACAATGCGGAAGATGGGTTATTAGAATTGACTAATAATTTCAATCATTATGATGCTGTTATTTTAGATGGAATTTTTTTTACAGATAAAACAAATAGTAAACAAACAGATGAAGCGTTTGGGAATGTTGCAAAAGGTTTACTTGAATTAAGAACAAAGGGATTTATAATACCTGTTTTTATTTATTCCGGTCAACCAAGTTTTGTGAAAGATAGTCATTCATATGTAAATTTATTTAAAGATGAATTTTCTGCAAATGGAAGGGTTTTCGATAAAACGGATGATGATGGTATGCCTGAACTTTTACTGCATATTAAAGAAGCTGTAAAAGATAATGTTTATACTAAAATAAGACATCAGTATTCCGATGTATTCAAATACGTATCTTACATCCCTACTTTAGATAAGCATTATGGAAACTTTTTAGAACTTTTAAAAAATATTGATACCGATCAGGAATTGACGAAAGTTCGTATGATTATAGAAAGTCTTTTCAAAGCTTTAGCTGATATTAATATCATTCCACAAGGATTTACGGAAGAAAAAGGGTGGATTAATGGTACGTCACTATTTATTTCTGGTAAACATTCAGATTATGAATTTACACAGCCCGATTTCATTCATCCTACGATATGCGAAACTTTGTACAGAGTTTTAAATATCGTACAAGATGGTTCACATAACGAAGGTAGCCTAAAATTGAAAGTAGATGATTATTCGCGTAAATACGCTTCAGGTTATCTTTACAAAAGTGTTGTTTATGGACTACTAGAAATTTTGTGTTATTTTGGTGAATTAATTAAGAATAATCAAAACGTAGAAGAAAATCAATCTCGTTGGAATAAAAAAGAGATTGTAAAAACAGAGGAAGTTTTTATTGAAGCCATATTTCAATCGATAAACGAAGCTAATTGGGGAACAATTAAATGTATAGATGGTAAAGAAGTTTCAGTACATCCAAAATCGATTGAAACGCATAATTTAGCAATTGGAGAAATAATTTGGGTTTCTTTGGAATTTAACGAACCAAAAAATAAATATCATATCAAAAACATTAAGAAGAATAATGGCTAAAAAGAAAAAAGAAGAAGTTCAAGAAACGATAGAAAAAACACTGTGGAAAGCAGCGGATAAATTGCGTAAAAACATCAATGCGGCGGAGTATAAAGATGTGGTTCTTGGATTGATATTCTTAAAATATATATCAATTGCATTCGAGAAATTACATGCAGAATTAACCGCACAAATCGATCAAGGAGCAGATCCAGAAGATAGAGAAGAATATACTGCAGAAAATGTGTTTTTTGTACCGCCTTCGGCACGTTGGTCGTTTTTACAATCGAATGCAAAACAAACAACAATTGGTAAGATTGTAGATGACGGCATGGATGCCATCGAAGCAGAAAATCCACAATTGAAAGGGATTTTACCAAAGGTATATGCCAAACAAAATTTGGATCCAACGAGCTTAGGCGATTTAATTGACTTGATTGGAAACATCAATTTCGGAGAAACGAAAGAACGTTCTGCCGATGTTTTAGGGCACGTGTTCGAATATTTCCTAGGTCAGTTTGCTTTGGCAGAAGGACAAAAAGGCGGACAATTCTATACGCCGCGTTCGGTTGTAGAATTATTGGTGGAAATGTTAGAACCGCACAAAGGTCGTGTATTTGATCCTTGTTGTGGATCGGGTGGTATGTTTGTACAGTCCGAAAAGTTTGTCGAAGAACATCAGGGAAGAATTGATGATATTGCGATTTATGGACAAGAGTCAAACCAAACCACTTGGCGTTTGGCGAAGATGAACTTAGCCATTCGTGGGATTGATTCTACGGGTGTAAAATGGAATTCGGAAGGTTCGTTCTTAAACGATGCACACAAAGATTTAAAAGCCGATTATATCATTGCCAATCCTCCGTTTAACGTGAGCGATTGGTCGGGCGATTTATTGCGTAACGATGCGCGTTGGCAGTATGGCGTACCGCCGGTAGGCAATGCCAACTTTGCCTGGTTGCAACATTTTATTCATCACTTGGCACCAACTGGTCAAGCCGGTGTGGTATTGGCAAAAGGAGCCTTAACGTCTAAAACTTCGGGGGAAGGAGAAATCCGTAAAAACTTAATCGAAGAAGGATTAATCGACTGTATTGTCAACTTACCAGCCAAGTTGTTCCTCAATACGCAAATTCCTGCGGCCTTATGGTTTATGCGTCGTAAGAAAGTACCAAATCCTAAATACCGCAATACCGAAAACGAAATCTTGTTTATCGATGCACGAAATTTAGGTCATTTGATTAACCGTAGAAACCGTGAATTAAGCAAAGATGATATCGACTTAATTGCTTCTACCTACCACAATTGGCGTAATGTCGATGGGGAATACGAAGATATAGCGGGTTTCTGTGCTTCTGTTCCAGTAACTAAAGTGGCTGAGTTAGATTATGTATTGACGCCTGGGCGCTATGTGGGCTTACCTGATGAAGAAGACGATTTCAACTTTGTAGAGCGTTTTACTTCGTTGAAAACCACTTTGGAAGAACAATTAGCCAGAGAAGCGGAACTGAATACGATTATTGCGGAGAACTTGACTAAAATTGAACTGCCAAAAGAATGAGTAAAGATTTAACCCTTTCCCAACAACATATAGAAAACCGAATTTTTACGATTCGGGGGAAACAAGTTATGTTCGACAGAGATCTGGCAGAAATGTATCAGGTGGAAGTAAAAAGGTTAAATGAACAGGTAAAACGCAACATTGACCGGTTTCCCGAGACATTTCGTTTTCAGCTGAATAGCCAAGAAAAAGATGAACTGGTCGCAAATTGCGACCGGTTCGAATCGTTAAAACATTCCGCTGTAAATCCGTATGCATTTACCGAACAAGGGGTCGCTATGTTATCAGCCGTTTTACGAAGTGATATCGCTGTAAAAGTCAGCATTCAAATCATGAATGCTTTTGTAGAATTGAGGAAATTAGTTGGTCAAGAAACGCTTCAGCATTTACGTCTATCAAGTATTGAAAACAAATTGATAGAGCATGATCAAAAATTCAACAAGCTTTTCTTAGCCTTAGAAAATAACGAATTACCACACCGCGGGGTGTATTTTGATGGACAGGTTTATGATGCCTATCAGTTTGTAAGCGATGTAATAAAAAACGCTAAATCATCCATTATTTTAATAGACAATTACATAGACGACAGTGTGTTAACCTTGTTTAGCAAACGCAAAAAAAACGTTACCGCCACGATATATACAGCAAGTATAAGTAAACAGCTTCGGTTAGATTTAGAAAAACACAATGCACAATATCCTGAGGTAAAAGCAGAATTGTTTAAACAAAGCCACGACCGCTTTTTAATCATTGATGAAAAGGAGTTGTACCATATTGGCGCTTCGCTAAAAGATTTGGGGAAGAAATGGTTTGGTTTTTCGAGGATGGATAGCTTGTGTAAGGATGTATTGAGTAAAATTAAAAAAGGAGAATGATGGAGAATAATTGGAGAGAGGTAAAATTAGGTGATTACATATATACAAATAAATCATCTGTATCAAGGGGGTATCCATTTGATGAAATTAACTATTTAGATACAGGTTCAATTACTTGTAATAAAATAG
The DNA here is from genome assembly GCF_014145665.1 of Myroides sp. NP-2. GTDB lineage: Bacteria > Bacteroidota > Bacteroidia > Flavobacteriales > Flavobacteriaceae > Flavobacterium. The sequence goes on from NZ_JACHTD010000020.1 coordinate 24,453, forward strand.
ATCAACTGCAACAATTTAAATTATCTGAGTCCCCAAGTCGAGCAAAAAGATTAGTCGAAAATGAAGATATTATTTTTTCTACAGTAAGACCAAACCAATTACACTATGGATTTATAGAAAATCCAATTGATAATCTAGTTGTATCTACAGGTTTTGTTACGATTACAGTAAATAAGGAATTTATTTTTCCTAAATATTTATATTATAATATAATTCAATCAAATACAATAGAATATTTACATTCAATTGCTGAGGCTTCTACTTCGACATATCCTTCACTTAAGCCTAGTGATATAGAAGCTTTAGAAATCCAACTTCCTCCACTTCCCGAGCAAAAAGCCATTGCCTCGGTATTGTCGAGTTTGGATGATAAAATCGACTTATTACACCAGCAAAACCAAACCTTAGAGGCGTTGGCGGAAACTTTATATCTTAATTTCATTGGAGAAAGAGAATTTAATAGTAAGCTAAGTGATATATTTTCTTTGCAGAATGGATATGCATTTAAAAGTAAATCATTCAAAGAATCGGGGACTATTAGGGTAATTAAGATTAAAAATATTTCTGGAGATATCGTGGACATCACAAATTCAGATTTTGTTGATGATGAGTCTATAAAAAAATTGGATGTTAAGTTTAAAATTAATTCGGGGGATATCTTAATAGCTATGACAGGAGCTGAAGTCGGTAAATTAGGTATCGTACCTGAAACAGATCAAAGCTTATGGTTAAATCAACGAGTAGGATCAATAAAACAAAAATTCGAAGGAGTAAAGTATTTAGTATATCTACATTTAAAATCTGATTTCGGTCAAGATTATATTGAGAATACAGCTACTGGAAGTGCCCAACCGAATATATCAGGAGAAGGTATTGAGAATTGTGAATTTCCTCTATACGAAGAAGCAGAGTTAGAAGAAATTTGTAATAAACTTTCTCCACTTTATGATAAAGTGATTTTTAATTTAGGTCAAATCCAAACCTTAACAAAACTTCGCGATACCTTATTACCTAAGTTAATGAGTGGCGAGGTGAGGGTGCAACTATAAAAATAAATAAAGGAGCTGTTTGCCAATGCAGCTCCTTAAAGCGATTAACCAAAGAATAACCAAATAAAACATGAGTACAGCACTTCAATTAGCCATCACAACTATTGGAGATTTACTTTTAGGTTCTACCATCAGCAAAAATGCAGAAGGTAAACCTTTGAGTTCAATCAATTTGGTGATACCGCCTTATCAGCGACCATATAAATGGACCACAAAAAATGCGGTACAGTTATTAGATGATATTATAGAAGCCAAAAATCAGAATAAAGAAACTTACCGTGTAGGAACTTTGATTTTACATTACGATACAGCAAAAGGCGCATATAATATTGTTGATGGGCAGCAACGAACAATAACTTTTTCGCTCTTATTACTAGCATTAAATGAGAACGAAGGGAAAAATATACCTTTCCTGAATCAGTGTCTAACAGATGAAATGCACAATGCTAGAAACATTCCTAATAATTACAGAACCTTAGAAAGGCGAATACATACGATTGCTGATAGCAGAGAACGTAATGAACTCTATGATTACATCAAAAATAATTGCGAGCTTATTGTTGTCATCACAGAAGATATTTCAGAAGCTTTCCAGTTCTTTGATTCTCAAAATGCACGAGGAAAAAAATTGTATCCACACGATTTGTTAAAAGCGTATCATTTAAGAGAAATGAATCATCTTGATACCACCCAAACCGAAAAGGTGGTTAAGTCTTGGGAAGATTTAGACCAAAAAAAATTAGCGCTTTTATTTAGCGATTACTTATACCGAGTAAAAGAATGGATTAAAGGGAATAGAGCAGAAGAATTGAATGAACATAACATTCAAAAGTTTAAGGGGATTAACCGTTCGGGTAATTATCCGTATGCTCAATTTTTCAAAGGAGCTTTTGCTTATGCTGATATGGTAAACCAATCCGCTATGCCTTTTGTTTCAGGGATGACTAACCTTGTTCCGTTTCAGATAGATACCCCTATTATTGCAGGAAAATCGTTTTTTGATTATGCCAAACATTATTTCGAAATCCTAAAAGATATACAGAATAACAACAAATACGAAGGCTACTTTATCAACGATAACGATATTGTAAAAACACTAGATCTACGACATTACAAAAATGGTGTAGGAAATGGGATTACACGTTTATTATTCGATACTGCTGTATTATTGTATGTAGATCGTTTTTGTCCTACGGGTTTACCATCTAAGTCGGATAAAGAGATGCTAGAAAAACAATTTGTAATGTATGCTTTTATTTGGGCATATTCTTTAAGAGCGCAATATTATAATTTAGGGTGGCAATCGGCTCAAAATTACATATTAGGTAACGACTTAAAGAATTCATTTAATATTTATAAATTAATCTCTGAGGCAGATTCCCCTGTAGCCTTACTAAGTGTTCTTTCTGATAAACTAAGCCCCCTTCATAATAATAATATCAAAGCAAATATGAATGATATAGATTATGAGGTAAATGGAGTGTATCAGAACTACCTGTATTATTTTAAAATAAATAAATTCATTGAATCATATGGCAACTAATAATTTACCTTTAAAAGAACAATCGATACACGAAATTTATAATGGTAATTTGGTAACTTATGAAGTGCCTATTTATCAACGAAATTACGCTTGGGAAGATGATGAAATCACAGCACTGATTCAAGATGTTTATGATGCATATCAAAAAGATAAAAATTCAACTATAAAAGGAACTTACTTTATTGGTACGTTGGTATCCTATCACAAAGGCGATCAAGTGTATGAAGTGATAGACGGTCAACAGCGATTAACTACGATTAACTTAGTACTTGCAGCACTTGGTATTGAACGAAAAAATAAATTAACCTACAGAGCTCGGAAAAAGTCGAACGAAACGATTAAAAGTGTTCCCGAATTTAATATTGATGAAAAAGATAATGGCATAATCAACGGATTTAGATTTGCTCAAAATGCACTTAAAAAAATTGTTTCTAAAGAAGAATTAGAAAGTTATAAAAAGTACTTTCAAGAAAACGTTCATATCATACATTACAATGTCCCTAGAGATATTGACTTGAATCATTATTTCGAGATCATGAATTCTAGAGGAGAACAGTTAGAAAAGCATGAAATTATAAAAGCTCGACTTGTAGAGCAATTAAACGAACAAGATAAAGTTACTTTTAGCCAATTGTGGGAAAATTGTAGTATGATGCATGTTTATATTCAACAGAAATACAGACAGGAGGCTATATTTGGTAGAAATCATCACGAATTCCTTATTTCAGGATTTGATGAATTACCAAAAGTTGAAATGGGTTCAGGGAAAAAATCTATTCTTGATTTTTTAAATGGAATTGTTGCTGATCAGAACCTTAATAACAACGATACACCAGACAGTTTTCAACCTATTATTGATTTTTCAAATTTATTATTAATCGTTCTTAAAATTACTAGAATAGAGGATTCAAATTTTAATCCAATTCAGTTTTCACTAGACGATAAAGAACTAATTAAAGAATTTGATAATTTAAAAGCTGGAGGTATTCATATCGATGAAGCTTTTGTCAAGAAGTTTGGTTTTAATTTATTAAAAGCTAGATATTTTCTGGATAATTATATCGTTCACCATTCTAATGAAAATGATACGATAGAAAGTAATCCTTGGAAATTACAGTTTTGGCAAAAAGAAGGGAAGAACGAGTATTTAAAAAATTTGGATGGTGAAACTGCTATTCAGCACAAATTAGTACAGTTGCTTTCTATGTTTGAAGTATCGTTTACAGCAAGACAGAGAAAGAATTATCTATTTTATTGTTTATTACATTTGTTTAACGAAGGAACAGATCTTAAAGGGTATTATAATTTCGTTAAAAATCTAGCAGATAAATACTTCAAAGATGTATACTTAGATGCAACCAAATTAAACGCTATTAATGTACCTAATCCGGGTAGTTTTGATAGTACAATTCTTGTAGGTAATAAACTAGATGTTATTTCTAAAAATACAAATTGGGATTTTTCAGAAATATATGGTGATGGCACTGTAAGATCAAATGGTATTCCATTGTTTGTATTTAATTATTTAGATTATAAATTGTGGGAGAAATATTTTGATGAATTGCGAGGAGAGAAAACAATAGAAAGTAGTACTGTAAGAAAGTTGTTTTTTGATAATTTAGGTTGTAGCGATTTTGGCTTAAAACTATTTGAACAGTTTTATTTTTCAAGAACACGTAGAAGTTTAGAGCATTTCTTCCCACAAGCGAAAGCCGATGGCAAAGATGGTAAACCATCACAAGACGAAATCAATTGTTTAGGAAATTACGCTATGATTGGAAGTGAAATGAATAGCTCTGGAAATAATTGGGATCCTAATGCAAAATTGAGTCATTACCTAGATTCAGGAAAAATTAGACAAATTAGTATAGCTTCAATTAAGTTTATGATTATGATGCAAAAAACGAAAGATAATTTGTTGGAAAATAATCGTAAACATGGTTTAGAATGGAATTTTGAGGACATTAAAGAGCATCAACGTAAAATGGAATCAATTTTAAGTGTGAATTAAAAATAATCAACCAATGACCGAAAACGAAATTGAAAAACTCGCTATAGAATTATTAGAACACCAAGGATATTCTTATTTCAATGGCGTTCATTTAGCTCCTGATGCAGGAGATCTAGAAAGAACATCATTTGAAGAAGTGGTGCTTAAACAACGATTGGAAAATGCGGTTCGCCGTATCAATCCTAATATTCCTTTAGATGCACAACAAGATGCTGTAAAGCAAATTTTGCGTATTGCTTCACCTGATGTGTTATCCAATAACGAAAGTTTTCACCGTTTATTAACCGAAGGTATTCCGGTAACCAAACGGGTGGATGGGCAAGAACGTGGAGATCGTGTGTTTTTAATTGATTTTGAAAATCCATTACACAATGAGTTTTTAGTTGTCAATCAGTTCACTATTGTAGAAAACGGTGTCAATAAAAGACCAGACATTATTCTTTTTGTCAATGGTTTACCATTAGTTGTTATCGAATTAAAGAACGCTACGGATGATAAAACAACCATTCAATCTGCCTTCCGTCAAATAGAAACCTATAAATCAATGATTTCATCATTGTTTACTTTCAATGCTTTTTCGGTTATCTCTGATGGATTGGAGGCGAAAGCAGGAACGATTTCGGCAGGTTTGAGTCGTTTTATGGCTTGGAAAACCACAGATGGTATTTCCGAAGCATCAAAACAAATCAGCCAATTAGAAACATTGATAAAAGGAATGTTGCAACCAAGCGTATTACTGGATTTGGTCAGACATTTTGTGGTTTTTGAAAAATTTAGAAAAGAAGACGCTGAAGGTATTGTTACCGTTCAAACAGTAAAGAAATTAGCAGCTTATCACCAATATTATGCCGTAAATCGTGCGGTAGAATCTACTAAAAGAGCTTCTGGTTTTGTTTCAAAACAAACATTAGGGAATTTATTAAATGAATCTCCAGAAAGCTATGGTTTACCTGGTGTGAAAAATCAACCCGAAGGCGATCGAAAAGGTGGTGTAGTTTGGCATACACAAGGTTCGGGTAAATCGTTGTCTATGGTGTTTTATACAGGTAAAATTGTATTAGCCTTAGATAATCCAACGGTTTTAGTGATAACAGACCGTAATGATTTGGACGATCAGTTATTCGACACATTTGCAGCATCCAAACAATTGTTGCGTCAAGATCCTGTTCAAGCGACGGATCGTAAGCAATTGAAAGACTTGTTGAAAGTTAATTCAGGTGGTGTTATTTTTACGACGATACAAAAATTTCAACCGGAAGAAGGTAACGTTTTTGAAACGCTATCGGCTAGAGAAAATATCATTGTCATAGCAGACGAGGCACACCGTACACAGTATGGTTTTAGTGCTAAAACAGTAGATGATAAAGATGAAAACGGTAATGTAATTGGTAAAAAAATCGTGTATGGATTTGCCAAGTATATGCGTGATGCCTTACCCAATGCCACGTATTTAGGTTTTACAGGAACACCAATTGAAAGTACGGATGTCAATACGCCAGCAGTATTCGGTAATTATGTCGATATCTATGACATTGCGCAAGCTGTAGAAGATGGTGCAACGGTTCGTATTTTCTATGAAAGTAGATTAGCCAAAGTAAAACTAACCGAAGAAGGTAAGGAATTAGTAGATGAGCTGGATGATGAATTGGATCAAGAAGATCTAACAGCCACTCAAAAAGCCAAAAGTAAATGGACACAGTTAGAAGCCTTGATTGGCGGGAAACAACGTGTTCAAAATATAGCTGCTGATATTGTCGGTCATTTTACGCAACGTCAGGAAGTGTTTCAAGGGAAAGGAATGATCGTGTCAATGAGTCGTCGTATTGCGGCGGATTTGTACAATGCGATAATTGCTATAAAACCTGAATGGCATTCGGATGATTTGAAAAAAGGAAAGATAAAAGTTATTATGACTTCTGCATCTTCTGATGGTCCTGAATTGGCTAAATTCCACACGACCAAAGAGCAACGTAGAATGTTAGCCGAACGTATGAAAGATCCGAATGATGAATTAGAATTGGTGATTGTCCGTGATATGTGGTTAACAGGTTTTGATGCTCCTAGTATGCATACCTTGTATATCGATAAACCTATGAAAGGGCATAACTTGATGCAAGCGATTGCTCGTGTTAACCGTGTGTATAAAGATAAACCCGGAGGATTAATCGTTGATTATTTAGGGATTGCTTCTGACTTGAAAAAGGCTCTTGCTTTTTATTCAGATGCAGGTGGAAAAGGTGATCCAGCAGTAGCACAAGAACAGGCAGTAACTTTGATGTTAGAAAAAATTGAAGTGATTTCGGCTATGTATCATGGTTTCCCTTATGAAGATTATTTTGATGCCGATACATCTAAAAAACTGTCCATGATTTTAGCAGCCGAAGATCATATTTTAGGCCTAGAGGATGGCAAGAAAAGATACATTAATGAAGTAACCGCTTTATCAAAAGCATTTGCTATTGCTATACCGCATGATCAAGCAATGGATGCTAAAGATGAAATTTCATTCTTCCAAGCCGTTAAAGCAAGGTTAGCAAAGTTTGATACTACAGGATCGGGCAAAACAGATGAAGAGATTGAAACAACCATTCGACAAGTGATTGATCAAGCTTTGGTTTCCGATCAAGTGATTGATGTTTTCGATGCAGCAGGTATTAAGAAACCAGATATTTCTATCTTGTCTGATGAGTTTTTAATGGAATTGAAGGGTATGCAGCACAAAAATGTGGCATTGGAAGTCTTGAAAAAACTATTGAATGATGAAATAAAATCCCGATCAAAATCCAATTTAGTACAAAGTAAAAAGTTATTGGAAATGTTGGAGCAGTCAATAAATCGCTACCACAATAAGATTCTAACAGCAGCTGAAGTTATTGATGAGCTGATCAATTTAAGTAAAGATATTGTCGAGTTAGATAGCGAACCAAAAAAGTTGGGCTTAACAGAATACGAGTATGCTTTTTATACCGCAGTTTCTAATAATGATAGTGCTAAGGAATTAATTCAACAAGATCGATTAAGAGAATTAGCCGTAGAATTAACGACTACTATTCAGCAAAATGCAAGTATCGATTGGAATATTAAAGAAAGCGTACGAGCAAAGCTGAAAGTAGCTGTAAAACGATTATTGCGTAAATATGGTTATCCACCAGATATGCAATTATTAGCTACAGAAACTGTATTAAAACAAGCCGAGATGTTGGCTAATGAGTTGACCAAGTAAATTTATTATTATGAAGGATATTGATTTATTAATAAAAAATTTTTTTAAAAAGAAAGAATTTGATTCGGATGAATTAAGTATGTTAAAGCAAAATATTATTGACAAATTAGGCTATAAATATTATAAACCTTATGAGTCAATAATAAACCTTCATTTATTAAAATTTATTGTTAAAGCTAATAAGCCTGAAAAAAATCCACACCCTAAAAAATTAAATACTCTAGAACAGAACATATTTGAACAAGAGCATATTAAAGAAATTTTAAAAAATAAATATAAAGATAAAAAAGTATTTGAAATAGCGAATTTATTAGAGATACCACCAAAATATATTATTTCTTTTTATAAAAAAGTAAGTATTGACGTAGATGAAGTAACAATAATTAATGATTCTCTATTTGATATAATTTATTTTTATATTAACAAAAGAGAATCAGTTCTTAAATCTAAAAGGACAAGAGAAAGAATTGAAACTAAACCTCTAAATCCTTATAAAAAAGATAAAAAATCGCTTAGTTCAAATACAGTATATGATAAATTATTACATACTAAAACTTCAGTAAAATTGATTTATATACGATCCAAATAGTTGATAAAATATTCACTTTCCTTTTCGGACTTTATATCAACCAAAAAAACAAAAATGCTTTCCAAACTGGAAAGCATTTTTATTATAGAAAATCAAGAATTTCTTTCTTCATTTTTGTTGAAAATTTTATATTATTTTCCTTTAAAAGATCCTTGTCAATGGATTCGATTTCTTTGATAAGCGGTCTTAAATTTTCATCATTAAGAGCTTCTAATTGTGTTTGAAGTTTATACAATCTTAATGAAATTTTCTTTACATTTTTTTCTTCCATAGCTAATAAAAAAATTTAATGTTATTAATATTGATTTCTAAAATTACAAAATTTTACTGTTTGATACAATTGCTGTACCGATAGAAAAGACGTATTGTAAATATATGTTCAATCTGGGACTAAAGTTATAGGTATGTTTAGCAAGAGGATACTGCGATGAATCGCAGTAGTAAGATTAAGCACCTGCAAATCAATATCTTACGATATTAGTGTTTTTAAATAAAATATATTTTTGAATACTTTTTTTAAAAAAGTATTGAATTTCAATCAAATAGAATTAAAAAAAATATATGCTTCAAATATACTTTTGTGTAAAAATCTATTCTAATATACTGATTTTTATCGTATTATTGCATATATTTATTTAAAAAATAAAAAATGAGTAAATCAGATATAACAACGATACGCGTTCAACGTGATTTGAAAGAAAAAATTGAAGTAATCCAAAAGAATTACCAATACAACTTTATCTATGAAGTCTTAGATGATATGACTAGTTTTTTTTTAAATAATGGATTAAGTCCGGCTACTAATCTAAATTTAAATATTCACAAGGACATTCAAAAAATCAATGAAGATTTTAAAAAAAGGGATGATAGTTTTCGAAAATGGTTTGGAGATCATTTCAAAAAAACTATTGAATTAATTCAGCAAAGTGATATGATTTTAGCTAATCAAGAATTATTTAAAAATATACTTCAAGGTGAAATAAAAGAGGAAATAAAAAAGGAAATTATTAGTGAGGATAATTTTAAAAAACCTAACGAAGTTATTGCAGTAACACAAAATTTTGAAAAGACTAATTCGAGTAATATAGATGATTATTTGAATGTAATTGAAAAATTAAATAAACAAATCAGTGATTTAAAAAGTAGTGTTAATCTGATTGTTTCTAAGGCAGAAAAAAACGAAAAAGGAAAAGTTCATTATACGATAGTTCTTAATGAAATAGAATATAATAGTTTAAAAAGAATCTAATGCACATTTCATATAAAGCACATGATCCGCAAAAATTTGGTTTGAGTTCTCAAACTATGATTGAGTATTTAACAAAAGAAGAAAAAACAAAAGAAGCAGAAGTTTTTTACAATCATGAACAGCAAAATATATCTCCTAATGATGCTTATAATGCCATTGATAATAATAAAGGAAGTCATGGAAAAGATGTGTCTAAGTTTTATATGATGAATATTTCTCCCTCTCAAAAAGAATTAAATCATTTGGAAAATTTAGCGGAGAAATTTGCTAATGAATCAAAACAAGATGATTTGACTAAAGAGGAAATAAAAAAAATTTATGTTGAAAAATTATTACAAGAATATACGTACAAAGTAATGGATGACTATGCTAAAAATTTTGAGCGTGATAAAACCATTGATGACTTAGTTTATTTTGCTAAAATTGAACACAACAGAACTTTTAAAGAAAATGATAAAGATGTAATTCATAATAAAAGAATAGATGCTAAAATCAAAGAGAACCCCGAAAGAAAAAATGAATTTGATAGAGATTACAAACGAAATAGTAAAGGCGAGATTATTAGAAATGGATTAAAAAAGGAGGGTAATAATACTCATATTCATGTTGTAGTTTCGAGATACGAAAAGAAAGGAGAACAACGTGATAAAGCTTCTTTATCTCCAATGAGTAAAGCGAGAAAATCTAAAGGGTTGAATAATTCAAAAGTTGGTTTTGATAGAGATAGATTGAATCAAAAGTCGGAGGAAAGATTTGATGATATGTTTGATTTTAAAAGAATGAATAATGAAACTTATCAAAAAAGAAAGGAAAATAAGAAAGGTTATGACCAAGATAAAAGCAATTATTATGATTATGAAAGACAATCTAAATCTAATAAAAAAAAGAATGATAATGCAATTGTTTCCTCTATAAAGGATCGAGTTAAAGAAGAAGCAAAAGAACTTAAAAAAGAGTTTAAAGACGCATTAAAAAGTAATGGAGTTGATGTCAATTTGCCTACATCATTGAAAGAATTACAGTGGAAAATTGAACGCGATATTAAACAAGAATTAGGAATGGATAACCTTAAAAGTCCTAAAGAAATATTGGATAACGAAATTAAAAGTATTCGAGATAACTTGTCTAAAGGAATCGATATTGGATATTAAAAACTATTTTAAATATGAATACAAATACAATTATTTGGTTAGTATTAATTAACATCATATTCTTTGTTGTGTTTTGTTTGGCCACGAAGAAAACTAAATTTTTCTTTCTTTTTTACATTGGTGGAACGATTTATCTGTACAATCTGTTTCCCTCTTACAAAACACTAATATATTTTATACTTCCTAATTTTGTGTTGGGTGCTATTATCAGTTTGCTAACTAAAAAGAAACCCCTAGTAGATGATATTTTTGATATTAAAATTATTACTAATCAGGGCGAAAGATTGTTAGAAAATTTTGATAGGGGAGTTTCTATTTTTGGTTCGTCCGGTTCTGGTAAAACTCAAAGTGCTATTTATAATTTCTTTGAGCATTTTAAAAAACATGATTTTGCAGGTTGTCTTTATGATTATAAAAACGGCGAGCTTACAGAAATTATAATGGGAATGTTTGACAATGTTGAAATTATTGCTCCTCATGACCCGTCAATAAGTGCTAGAGTTAATTTTATTAAACCAGAATTACTTAATGATGAAATTGATATTAACGAGATTGCAAAAGTTTTAATCATGAATCTGAAAGGTAATAATGATAAAGGAAATTTCTTTGACACTAATGCGGAAGCTCTTTTTACGGGGCTTATCTTGAAGTTTAAGTTAGATCATCCTGAGTATTGTACATTTCCTCATATACTAGCTTTCCTTACGTTAAATGATTTTGGAGGTATTAGAATGGTCAGAACCGTTGATGAAGATTCAGGAGAAGAAAAGATAGTACGCAAATGGAGTGATTTTAAATTGTTGCAAGATTTCTTGGAAAGTAACCATCGGATTAAGAATGTAACCCATCAAGAAGTTACCATTAACTATAAAGATTATAGAGATAACAGTAAAACCAAAGAGCTCACACTTAAGAATGAAGAATTTACTCGTCGCTTTAGTTTACATATTCTGCCTAAACGCTTTGTTCGAATCAGGCATTACGGCATTTTAAGTAGTAGTTGGAAACGCAGTAAACTACAACAACTACAAGAAGATTTAAATATCATTCGACCGATAGTTGAACCTAAAACACAACATCGAAAATGTTATTGTTGCAAAATTGGTAATCTGGTTACGCTACATGTTTTTGGGCAACGAGGTCCGCCAAAAGCATATCTTATCGAAAACACACTTGCTTCTGTGAATTAGGTTTTACGGGTAAGGGAACTTGTGTTTGGTTGAATCGAAAAACAACAAAAAACGATTGAAACAGCACAATTTCAACCACAAAAAAAGCAGTAATCCTAAAATTACTGCTCGTATATCTTAAAGTCATACTTCGACAACTCCATAATACTTTATTAGCTTCCTACGGTTCTGTTCAACGGGCTTTCATCTCGTGCCCTGCGGGCAAGACGAAAGCTTAGTTATTATGTGTAGTTTTTTTGTATCTTTGTCAGATGAAATTATCAGATTAGCATATTTACTTTACGCAACGTATAGGAAGAGAATAGTTTAGTATTATTCTTCGTTTCCTTATTGTCTCTTATTGTAAATTAAATATGTTAAATAATGAAAAATTTCTTCGAAAGTCCTTTTAAAGGAAAAATAATCAAAGACCACATAACTAATCCCAATATAATTTCGGGTAAATATTCTTATTATTCTGGTTATTATCACGGTCATTCATTTGACGATTGTGCTCGTTATCTGTTTCCGGACAGGAATGATGTCGATAAACTAATTATCGGTTCTTATTGTTCAATAGGGAGCGGTGCAAGTTTCATAATGGCAGGTAATCAAGGTCATAAATATGATTGGATTTCCAGTTTTCCATTTTTTTATATGTCTGAATTTGATGTTTTCAGTAAAAGCCAAGATGGATTTCAAAAAGCAGGAGATACAGTTGTTGGGAATGATGTTTGGATTGGTAGTGAAGCTATGATAATGCCAGGAGTTCAGATAGGAGATGGAGCTGTTATTGGCAGTCGTGCTTTGGTTACAAAAGATGTTGAACCTTATTCAATTGTAGGGGGAAATCCAGCCAAATTGATAAAAAAGAGATTTAGTGATGATGACATCCAAAAATTGCAGGAAATGAAATGGTGGGAATGGGATGAAGAAACCCTTTTTGAAGCAATGCCAATTCTTTGTTCAAATAAAATCGATTTGTTGTACAAGTTTTTTAGAAAAATGAAATGATAAAAAGAAGGTTCCGAAATTCGGAGCCTTTTTGTTTTAACTGCGTTTGCGGCTAAAATTACACATAACGACCGAGGCTATGGGTACGGGCGGGTTGCGGGCGTATTCGCTGTCGCACAGCGACAAGGCGAATGCGGGCGCAAAACCTGCTAAGTGCACGTCAGCCAGCCTGTGAACATAGGCGTGTGTTAGGTGGTCGTAGTTTGTTGTTT
>NZ_JACHTD010000021.1 GCF_014145665.1 Myroides sp. NP-2
GCTGATCCCAAAATATATCTTGTTCTTTTTCACGATAAGCTAGGTTTTAATTCGTCTCTAAATGTAGGTAGCCCGATTTTTTAATCGTACGAGAGCCGTGTTTGTCGCTCTTCTCATAGGTCAAAATATAATAGTAGGTCCCACTAGGTAATTGCTCCTTTTTATTTAGCGTTGTACGACCTTCGGAATAACCACGAAATACATTGTCGGAACTGCCATAACCCGTAGTTTCAAATACTTTAACGCCCCAACGGTTGTAGATCTCTACGCGATTGTTTGGATAGCGGTGTAAGTTGTCGATCAGGAAAAAGTCGTTCTTCCCATCTCCATCAGGGGTAACTAAATTGTACACCACTAAATCTTTATCTGCCAGGCGGAGGTCTACCTTGGCCAAGGTGAAATAGCCATAGTCCGTTAAACGAGCGGGGGTAGTAATTTCTTTGGTATCAACTGATACGACACCGCCTTGGTCCACCCAACGTTCTTCTTTCTCATCCCAACGCACAATGTGGAGGTTCTCTTCAGGATTGTCTAAGAGGTCAGCCGTGGTGGTGCGCTCATCCCAACTCAAGGTCAACATAATAGCTCCACTGCTATTGGTCGGTTTTTCTACCTTCCAATACTCCGTCGTATTCAGCTTGATAATGGAGGTACTCGTCTCGGCGTGACTCTTAAAAAATTGGTGATCCCAGGAGATATACTTACTTTGGTAGATATCTTTTTCATTGGGTGGAGATGAAATACGCGCTGGGCGATATACTCCTTTATCCCCAATGGGAAAGACAAAGGCATCTTTGCCGATTTTCTCTACATAGCCATCTGCATGACTCGTATCTGAAGGGTTTAGCGCCTTTGCTCCAGCGTGAAACGTCAACATACCCGCTAGGGAATCGACTTGTACTATACCGTCTTGAAAATCAACACTCCCTTTGATGTTCATCTCGTTTTTTAAATCAAAGCCCATCACTGGGGTTGGATTATTTAGGGTAACCCGATAAAATTCAGAAGGTTGAGTACCAGAGATCAGCTGAGCACCGCCTTGACCCTCTTCGGAAGGCGTGAATACAGCATGCCCACTAGTGGATCCTGTACTGGGATAATATAAATTATCGTTGTTGAAATTGCTGTAATAATAGGTGGAACCATCCGTTTGAACAACACCCGTTGGCGTATTGTCAAAGTCGTAAGTTGTACTAACCACAGCCTCTTTGCCGATCGTTAGCGTACCTTGATTAACTAGGGCGTTTTGATAAGGAGCCTGCCCAAAAATGGGCAAAACTCCAACCAAAAAACACACAAATACATGTATCCTTTTTTTCATAACTTTATTTTTTATTTAGATTTTAGCGCTATTTGAGCAATTCCTTCTACATCACTTAACTAGTCTGAGTGAACGCTTGCCAATCCATGGATCATCATCTCTGCCTACGGGACAAATCTAAAGGACAAAAAAGTTAAAAAAAGAATCAAAAAGCAGGAAAAACAATCAAGAATGTAATTAAACATCTATTAACAATTAAAAAAAAGAGGATCTGTGATTTATTTTTAAAAAAATATATTCCAAAAAATTAAATAAATCAGTTCGTTTTAAAAATAAGTGAGTATATCACTTTATTTGTTCACATTTTTTACTTGTGTTTTAGATAAATAACACAACTACAAAAACGATGGTTAATTGGATTATCTTGCTATTTAACTTCCATAGGGTTTCAAAGGGCAGGTAAATACATAGATTTTTTGTTTATTTAGCTCGTTTAAGTTGTAAAAGAGCATATAAAAGCACAAGAAATGAGTATTGTATGCGAAGGTTAAACGAAATAGATTTAGAAAATAACACGAGTACAGCACCCATATAAACTAAGAAGCTTGCCCAATTCCATGGGCAAGACTTCAATCAAAAAAACACAAATACTCGAATGTATTTCTCTTATATATTGTATCAGCGACTCTAGTTAGTGCTGTTTTTATTGTGGTAATAAGCTAATGACAGCACAAAAAACAACGCTGTACGAGAACTCATTTGCTCGCCTTATATAATTTATGCTTCTTCCTTCCTCTTCTTTTTAATTCTCCTTAGTTTGCTATTACCTTTCAGCTCTACTAGTTCAGATCAGGTACAACTTACTCTTTTAAAGGAATGAGCGGAAGAACAACTGTATTTTGATAAGTCAAAGCTACTGGACTTAAAAGTTAATTACTGCATCAAAAAGCAATTAAAACACAGGAATAGGAAGGATGAAACGCAGTTTTAACGTTTTAAAACAAGACGATTATTTATTGAAAAATAAAGGACTGAGCGCTGCGATACCCTTATACAAATAAAAAAAATAACACCCTAACCTTAAGTCAGTTAGCCAAATCAATTCACGTCCAGTATTTTCCTATTATCACAAGGGCATCACTTTTGTTTTACTCAACAGACAGGTGTATTTCTATTTTTCTTTTTTTCTTAGGACCAATCATATCCATACGCAGGGCAATGACACCTCATTTTGGGAAATCGCTACAAAAATATCAAGAGTCTTTTTCGCTTGCTTTCGCTTCTCTGTGTACTATCTCTTTTTCCCTGCTAACGCATGTCCAATAGTCTTCCTTTCTCCTGGGACTAATACGGTTCTATCACACTAAAATTCTCCAAAAAAAAATAGATTCCTCAGCATAAAAGAATCTATTTTTTTGACTAGTTTATATGAACACTTCTTCATGCAACTCACTTTTCTTGTAGTAGGCGCTTTTTGAAGGTAAATACCCTTTCCTATATGTTTCTTAATCATTCAAGAGTTCGGATGGAGGAAAACCATAGAAATATACAAAGGCACGATAAAATGACAATCGAGTATTAAACCCGCAAACAACAGTTAATTCTTCGACAGTAATATCTTTTTCTTTCTCGCGAATAACATTGATTGCATATTCTACTTTCAATCGATTGATGTATTGTTTAAAACTCGATGATTCTGATTTTTTAAAATAGTCGTGCAACTTATTCTTATCGATTTGCGTAAGTTCGGCTACTTTAAACAAGGTTAGGTTATTGTCGAGAAAAAGTCCAGTTTCAATAACTTTTGTAAAAAGTGCTTGTTTAACTAGCGTAGGATCCAAAAATGTTTCTTCGGGTCGAGCTCCTCCTTTTACTGTTTCCTTTTTCGCTCCTCTTTGAGCTTGTTCTGCGTTTCTTGTAATGGTTACATTTGTTCCCTGAAAATACTTCCATTTTAGCTTTTTTGAAGCTGTAGGTTGACTTTGTTTATTTTGCTGAACAAAATTTACTACTTCGTTACCACAGGCGTATATGCATACACCTAAACTAAATAGAGAAAAAATGAAATCGCTACAATTTAGCGCTTCACCGCCTTTGAGCAAGGCACTACTAAAGAAAAAGAGAGAGACAAACAACAGAACAACATAAAACAAAATGGCTGCTGCTTGATTTTTGGTGTGCCCTTTGTCATTGATATAGTTCAAATAACCGTAGCTACCAAAGCCCAGGGTGATAAAAATACTCAAGGCAAGCAGGGCCGCTTTAAACTGATTGACATTTTCAGGATAAAAATAGGAGCTATAGCCATAAGCAAGGAGTAGAACGAACAATAGGCCTGCAACAGCGACATAATACCTCCATGATCGTCTCTTTTCAACGGTCAACAACAAGAGAAAAGGACCACTCAAACAACTAAAAAGGATACCTAAAGCCAAGTCAGGAGTAAATTCAAACAGAGATGCCCCATAGACTAATAAGGATAAAAGCGCAAGAAAACTACTGATAACCAGAAGATTAATACTTAATATAGTTTTATTCTTTTGGAGAAAAAACATCAAAGTATGTCCCATAAAACCTAAAACAACAAAAAAAATCACGTTCATAATTTAAAAAAGGATAAATCGTATTCTTTATAATTGCCATCCAATAAGCAAGACCAAATAGGGCTTTTACACCTATTTTTTGCTTTACAATAAGCGTATTATTATGATCATGGTCCTTTAGCCAGGTATCATAAATATTTTGACGTTTATATCACAAACATGCACTGTTTACAAAGGCAGTGAAAGGACCTCATTTATTTCCTACTCTTGCCCCCTTTGTACATTTTTATTTTTCACCTGTTTGATACCCCATTGCAACAAAGTTAAAACAGAAATAAAAAGTAGTACGCATTTAATGCCAATATAAAAATGAGGAATATAATGTGCATAGCGATCCTCAAAAAAAGTAGCGGAAACCACCTCAGCATTAACGAGTAAAAAATAAAAGAAAAGAAAACAGTTAACAAAGTATATATACGCTTGAATCTCTTTGTTCACAAAGCGAAAACGCTTAAAATAAAGCAAGAAAAACAAGGCGTACATGATGGCGTAAAAATTAAATAAAAACAGGATGATTCCCTTTTTTTCTTCAAACAGTACTTCAAAAAAAACAAGATTAAATCCGATGACAATTAATTTATAAATTTCGTTTTTCAATGCCTTATTCATCAATTTAGAGGCAAAAGCAATCAAAATACTATTGATAACTACAATAAAAATGGCAGAATTTACTGTAAGTATCAGCCATTGAAACAGAGTAAGACACAGTACAATCATCCCCATTTGAAGCATAAAAAAAGCGTATTCGCCTTTAGGCTCCTTTTTCATTGTCAATACTCCTTTAAATTCAATAGCTTCCATATTTTCTTTTCTCTAGTAGTAAATCAATCAATATATTTCATAATTTTAGACCTATATACCAAAAAAAGTCACAAATTAATACCATTACCAATCAATGATTCATTGCTAAAAAACATTAACATAAAAATTAAAAAATACAATTAATACAACCATTTATCATAAAAAAGATAATTACTATCATTTAAAAAACGAAACACAAGACATAATTAAACCAAACACATCCATTAATCAAAATAAAAAAGTAAATAAAACAATTTCACCACAAAAAAAATTAACATAAAAAAATAAACCATACCGTTTTACTTTCTTGATTATTCAATACCAGGCTGTACAAAGGCTATACATGTTATACCTTTAGCTCCCCTTAATGAATAAAACAATCCTACGATGAACAACACGACGTTATTGATCCAGCATATCGAGCGATTTACGGGGCCTCTTCTTTCTGTGGAAGCTACGGCTATTGCTTCATTTTTTAAGATGAAGAGCCTCGCAAAAAAAGAAATTATACAACAAGCTGATGCTCCCTGTGATGTGATGTGTTTTGTTCTGAAAGGTTGTATGAGAAGCTACTACCTAAAGGAAAATGGCATCGAACAAACGGTGGATTTTGCCATTGAGAATTGGTGGATGACGGACTTCTTAGCTTTTGAACAACAAGCATCGAGTAGTTTCTCTCTACAAGCTGTAGAGCGAACTGAAATTTTTTATCTTTCAAGTCGAGAATACACCTCTTTATTGCGCGCACATCCAATCATGGAAAAATACTTTCGCTCTGTTTTCCAAAAGGCGTTTGGCGCGGCACAACACCGCCTAAAATTCTTATATGCCTTTAGTCGAGAAGAATTGTACTTCCACTTTGAAGAGCAATTTCCCGCTTTTGTACAGCGTATTCCGCAATATCTCTTAGCCTCCTATTTGGGATTCAGCCCTGAGTATTTGAGTGAAATTCGAAAGAAGCGCTTTTCTTAAACCAGTTGAAGTTTTCTCGTTGCTGTAGGTTGTAGTTTTGAGGGAAATAAAAACAAGGAAAATATGTCAAACAGAAAATCAATCTACAGCGTAGCGCCTAAGGCTTATGAAGGCATGCTCATGCTAGAGAAGTACCTCAACGAATCAAACCTCAGTGCCACCCACAAAGAATTAATAAAAATACGAGCTTCCCAATTGAATGGCTGTGGGTATTGTTTGGATATGCACTGCAAAGATGCGTTGAAATATGGCGAGTCTGTACAGCGTTTACTGGTCTTGGCTGCTTGGAGGGAAACTACCCTATTTACAGCTGAGGAACAAGTTATTCTGGCCATGACGGAAGCAATCACTTTACTGCACACAGGCGGAATAAGCGACGAGCTTTATGCTCAAGCCGAACAGCTATTTGATGCAGCGTATTTGGCTCAATTGATCATGTGTATGGTCACTATTAATGCATGGAATAGAATTGGTGTAGCCACCCATTTAAAGGCAAAATAGGTCAAACAAAAAATGCTTGAGCCTCTGCTCAAGCATTTTTTTATGAAATAGGTTCTGTCTGATGTAGTACTACAACCCGAAGCTATAGGTCACTTTTAAACCGACATTGAACATGCGCAATTTATACTTATCGCTTTCTCCTTGTAATACACTGTTAATTTTCTCGCCATTATCATAGCTCATTAATCCCGTGTTTTCCTGACCAGAAGAAGCTAAGTCATAATCGCCATAAATCCCGAAGTACAAAGATTGATCGTCTGAAAGTGTGTATTTCACACCTACTTCTCCGAGGATAAAAAAGCCGTTGTTCAACTTTATTTTATCTTCTTCTTTTTTGTCTCCTAACTTACCGAAACCAGCCCAAATGGGATTAAACAATTCGGCATCCCATTGTGCGTAATACCCACTAGTTTCAATAGCCTCTAGCGATCGTTTGGACGTGGCCTTGAAGAACAATTGATACTTTAGTCCTACAGCAGCATATAAACGCAGGTTCTCACTGCCTAGACTAGGTCCTTCATACTGCAATTTGAAGGGAATTGCCAAGTAATTCCCCTTGATATCCTCAGTGAATTTCGCTAGTTTATAGCGATATTCAAAAAGATCTCCTTGCGAATCAATCGCTGCATGGGTTCCATGATAGTTATTTATTTTCTTTGTTACACTATAAGCGCCAAATTCCATTCCCGCACCTAAACTCAAATTTTCTTTGAGGGGATGCATATACAGGGCAGAGAATCCAAAGTTATGTCCATCTGATAGTTTTGAACTGGGCTTTTTCATTCCTGTTACACCTCCTGAGATAGAAAATGCGACTTCTTGTCCACTGACGTTGGTTGTACTCAATCCCAAGAACATACAAACCGCCAATCCCGTTATTTTTATTGTTTTCATCTTATTTCTTTACTACAAATTTGATTGACTCTTTTTGACCGTTTAATTCGAAAACAGCCACATACATTCCACTCGGCAAGTTTTGCGGTAAGCTAATCTCAGTCAATTCTCCTTCCATTGCTACCGAGTGCAACAACTGTCCGCCAAGGCTGTAAATTTTAACTGGAATCCCCGCTAAATTGGCATTGATTCCCTTGACAACCAACGTTACTTTTTGCCCTAATACCACAGGATTTGGATACAGCTGAATCTCTTTATTTTGCCCATTTACCTCTTCCATAGGGCAAACGTGAATGTTCTCTCCATCTTTGGTCGTTACAATAGCGTGATATACATCGTTGTAATCAAGTAATCCTGTTTTTCCGACAGAATACACTTGCTCTTCCGAAACTAATGTTCCATTTTTAAACCATTGGAATCCTGAGAAGTGATAGCCTCCATTGGTTTGTGGATTATTGTTAATCAATAGGGAGTTATTGAATTTATTCACGGCAATATCCTTAAATGCGAATGCCTTTTCTACGATTAGGGTGTAGTGCTCAATTACTTTTCCATTTTGAGAGGTAATTGTTATTGTTTGTTTGTAAATACCCGGTTTAGGCACTGCAATAACAAATTGGTTACTCGGTTGTACTTGAGCTCCTTCATCTACAACAACGTTGATTTGAACGGTTTCACTACTATCATCACAAGAGATCAAATGATAAATTTCCTTTTGTGGTTTATCGTAGTATTCCTCTCCAATCCATAGTTCGTGAATAGTTGCATCGTTGTTTACAATGCGCAACACAAGGCGAACTGCTGTAGCTGCATGATGGTTTGCATCACCGGCTTGGGAAACAGTAATGGTTATTTCCCCTACTTTTTTAAGTGTTACCCAACCTGATTCACTTACTTCTGCTGCAGGTTTACTTCCTGTATATTCATAAGTGTATTGTAAAGGTAAGGTTGACGTACTACGCGCCTGTAGTTGGAAATCGTCTGTCTCTGATAAGATCAGCGTTTGTATCTCGTCCAAGGTAATTACTTGGGGTGCTTTTTCAATAGTTAAAAGAGCCTTTAGCTGCTGACTTACATAGTTAGTTCCGCCTTGAATCTTCGCTTCAACTTCATAGCGACCTACGGCTGTTTTACCATTATTGATGTGCTCAACAGTTACTCCCTGAGGAATAGTTCCAGATACGTATATGGATTTTGGCGTTCCATCATACACAAAAGTGCGATCTTCAAAAAGAATTCCTACTAGGGTTGCTTTGGTAATAGTTAAATTGGCAGTAAGCTCTAAGTTTCCATAGCGTTCTCCACCTACAATTGTAGCAATTACCTGGTATACCCCTGCGTTTATCTTTCCGTTATTCGTATAGGTAACGGTTACTCCTTCTGGCAATTCACCTGAAATGGCTAGGGTATGTTCCGTTCCATCGTATACAAAAGTTTGATTTTCAAAAGTTAAACCAGACAATTGATGACGGATGATTAGGCGTGCCTCTAATTCGCGATCCTCGTAATTTACACCACCTGATACACTCGCTTTTACGAGGTAACTTCCGACTTCAACTTGTTCATTCCCTTCGTAAGTAACCGTTACGCCTTCAGGTAGGTTTTGTGTAATATAGATCGATTTTGGCGTTCCATCATAGATAAACGATCCACTGTCAAACACTAGATTGTTTAATCTCGCTTTCGCAATTTCTAAGGTTCCTGCCTGGTATTGAATGTCATAGTTATGGGATTCGTATCCGCTTATTTCAATCGGATAGGTTCCTACCTGTGTAGCTTCTAGGGCTGCACCCGCATAATGAGGTTCACCTGTTAAAACAGCAGCAGTTTCTCCGTATACCAATCCGGTATAACTCACTGCCCATCTGGTGTGAACTGCAGCATCATACACTTTTGTTTGATCTGTTGCAATTACTGTTAACGGTGCTTTTGCCACCTGTAAATTAAAGCGAACTGCTGTTGCTGGTAAGTATTCCTCATTTCCTTCTTGACTGATGACTACTTCCGTTTCTCCTGCTCCTTTAATAACAAGTAAACCATTTTCAACTACTGCTACGGCCGCATCAGAAACGGCATAAGTCAACGGCAAGTTACTTGTTGTTTCTCCTACACCAAATGGAGCATCTCCATAAACCTTACTTACATCTGCAGCAGTAATAATTTGTTCTTTTAATTTAATGGTTTCGAATGTTATCTTTTCCCAAGTATCACATCCTGACACGCGAACGTACACATCATATGTTGTTTCGGCTGTTAAACCTTCAATCAATTGATTGTACCCCACTAGATCGATTGAAGTACCCGATCCACGTTCAAATCCTGCTGGACCATATTCTATTTCGAATGCCGTCGCATTAGATGCAAGGGTCAAGGTTGCTTGTTCTTCTCCAATCTGATCTATACTCAAGGTTATTGGAGGGCAACGCAAAGCTTCAATATTGATTGTAACAGTAATTTCTCCATACGTTGTTCCATCTTGAACAGCAGTTGCTCTTACTTTTACTTCTCCATTTCCAATGGCTGTCAGTACGCCATTTTGATCGATGCTACCAAGTGTTTCTCCTTCCGTCATCGACCAAGTCACTGCTTGATTTGTTCCGGCTGGCAACACCTGAGCCACTAATTGAAGTGTACCATTTTCAGCTGTTATTTCAGCTGGAACACTATTTGCTGTAGTTACTTCTACACCCGTTACAGGAATTCCAGTTGTTATATTGAGGGTATAATCTTCTACTTGTCCTAAGTAATATCCTACAGGACATGGCACATTCTCTAATACTCCAAGTGAGCTTGTTGGGTTGTGATACATACTGACAATGCGCATTCTGGTTTGACCAATCAACGCATCAGCAGGAACTGCAATGGTAGCTGTAAGTTCGCCAATTCCATTACCTACATTTTGCAAGAAGCCTAACTCTATGCTTTCTGCTTCAGAAAACTGAAAATCATGGTTAAAATCAATATATGCTTTCACAAGGAAATTATCTTGTTCCTGCGTTTTCCCTTTTACAGCTACCGTATAGGTTTGACCTTGTTGCGCCTCGACGATTACAGTTGTAAAGTTTTCATATGCAGGCGCTTGATCAATCAAATCACTACTTGTCTGTGTAGTTTCATCAAAAGTAAACTCGAAAATAGGCACCGTATACGAACCATTTCCTACTTCTGGCTCACAATAGTCACCACCTGGATTCACATTTTTCGCTGATTTAATACAGCGAACGGATGATCCTTGTTGTCTCCAACCGCCGGCATTGGGATTCATTGTTATATTACTGTAATACAAGTATTTTGCATAGTCTGTTGAATTTTCAGAAGTCGACTTACTCCAATAATAACCGCGAACGCCATCACTGTAAACACCATCAGTTCCTCTAGCTCCTGCAACAGTCAAACGCAAATTACTGTCAAATGCTGTTTGTATATTCGTAATAGACTCCGCAGCAATAATATCTGCCCATTCAACACTAGTAGGCGTGCTCCAATCCTCGCCTAAGGCTTTACACGGATCACAACCATTGGTTGCTGAGATTGCTTCTGGTGAAGCAGCTTCCCACGTATCCGTTGTATTTCCTGCACTCCACCATTGTGGTGAGCTCACTATAAATCCTCCATTACTTTGTGCAACACCCGAAGGGTTGTTTGGAGATACCCCTCCTCTAAAAACTGGAGAAGTTCTGTTTTGATGACCATCATCCCAACGTCCCCATTGGAATAAATCTCCATAGGCTAAAGCATCTGTAGCTGCTGTTGCTACCTGCTCACTTCCTAAATTCTGTTGCAACCAAATACTTCCATCGGCTGTGCGAACTGTTGTATAGGTAACTTGCTGACCATTATAAACGAAGGTAATACATCCTGTATCTCCTGGATTCTCTCCTGGCTCTTCATTATTACAAGCGGGTTGAACGGGTTCTGACGTAAGATGTAAAGTATAATCCTCAACTTGTCCATAATATGCATTATTACACGCATCTTCATCTTCTCCCTCCTCATATCCAGTCCACATGTCTTTGATAATTCGCATACGCGTTTTTCCTACCACAGCATCGTCTGGAATGCGGATTTGGAACGTTACCTCAACGTCATCTTCTCCTGTTGATGGAGACAGTGAAGCTGCATAATATTCGGTTGCAGGATCAAACTGACCGTCCTTATTCCAGTCGATAAATACTCTGATATCATTAACCATTGCCTCCTGCGTTGGTGGCGGAATATTGGTGTTCCCTTGAACGTGTAAAGTATAGGTTTGACCTATTTGAACATTGGCTTCCATTGCTGTAAAATTCTCATAACCCGGTGATCCTCCAATACGTGCATCGGTGCGATTTTCCAAATCTGCCATTTTTACAAACGTAATAGGTTCTACCCCATAATCAGCCGTAACAGGGCAATAACCATCTGGATCATATGTATTTTCAAATAGAATCGCACGGGTAACACCATTGTCAAATCCTGTTACAAAAAGATCTTTATCTCCATCGTTGTCATAGTCAAACCAAACTGCTCTAGCATTATACAAGCCTGGCACTACAGCCGAATTTTCCTCGTGAAGTACAAAAGCTTCGTTGTTTTGATTCTCGTAGAAAAACGTTTTATTCCCCTCAGAAGCTGTACCACCAAAAGCAAATACATCTAAAAACCCATCGTTGTTGTAATCAACCAACGCACAAGCACCTGCAACTGTTCCTTGGAATTCAAAGGAAGAAGGCGTATAATTTCCTGCACCGTCATTTAAGTATAATTTTAAACTTGGAGCGAAGGTTGAATCCATACCAGAAATCAACAAATCTAAATCGCCATCCCCTTCAAAATCTGCAACGCTAATTGATGAAAAATAAATTCCGCCAATACCTGATCCTTCGTGTTCAATAAAATCGCCATCGCCTTTATTTAAATACAACTTTGTTTCAGGTCGGTAATTGGTACTAAAGCCTGTGATTAAAATATCGTCAAGACCATCTCCATTAGCATCGAATATAGCAGAGGCACTAAAGTAGGTGCCCATAAATGTATTGTTTGATGCGACAAAGCTTCCATCCTCTTGTTGGAAATAGAGCTTAGATACATAAACACTCGAACCTTGTCCGTTGACAAATATATCCATGCGTCCATCTCCGTTTAAATCGGCAATGTGAACACTCCCCCAACTAACGGCTTCGATTCCTGTATCATCGCGTTTTCTAAACGTATTATTTCCCATGTTGTAATAGATTTCAAAAACCTTAGTATTATCAGGAATACCAGGTTCTTTTCGAATTCCCGTAATGGCAAAATCCATCAATCCATCTCCGTTTAAATCGCCCACGGCTATAGCCGAATACATAATCAATGAAAACTCATCTTCAAGGGGAACAAACTGCCCGGCTTCATTCACATAGACAGAAGTATTCCCTACTTCATATCCCACTATGGCACCTGAGTATATCAAATCGGGATAGTCATCTCCATTAATGTCCATCACTGCACAATCGCCAAAGAAAATCCCGTCAAATGTTTGGGAGGTAACTTGGCGAAAATCCTGTGCATAGCTGCTAAAACAGCCTATAATACTTAAACATAGTGCATAAAAAATACACTTCATTTTATGAGTACACATCTTATTTTTTTTAGTCATGATTAATTAACTTAAATTAATTTTGCTTTTATTGAGTCCCTAACTCAACGAACGCAGTAGGTTGGGGGTTATACTACGTCCTGTCAAAAAGCGAAGAACGACAGGAAAGAAATGCCGTCCTTTAGGTGTAAAATCTGGGTATAAATGATTCATATAAATGGTGTTTTTAATTCTAACACAAAACTATTTATATTAAATCTAATTAAAAACAAACTGAATTCATTTGTAGAATTTTCTATACAACACTAGAATAGCGAGGCAATAGACAATAGAATTAGTCTAATTAAATATAAATTACTATTATTTTGTTAATTTTTCACTAAGTATTGTTCCTTAAAACCGCAGTATAGGGAGTGTTAAATCGACATTTGTCTACGAATCAGGCGAATTAGTTCGCAGACATTCCTTTTTTAATACACCTATACGTGCTTTAGGAATAACACAATACCTACTAAGATGTTTGCCAATTACTTGGGAATACTTTTACATCCCTTAGAAAAACAATACCTTAGCTACACGAATTGTCCATGGTCTTTTTTCAATTTACAACTTATGTCTGATCAGATTTACAACTATTCGATTCAGGATATGCTCCAACTGCTTGAACACGATTTTCAAGAAAGTGGGTTATACCTGGATTTTCGACGTAATTATTCGGATAATCCGCTAAAACATCCGTATCGCAACCACAACTATACCCTTATAATTGTTACCCAAGGAACGATAGAGGTACAACTAGATCTCATTTCCTACCAATTAGCGGCCCATACGCTTGCACTCATACCGCCTCAAACTGTTATATACTTTAAGCAGTTAAGCGAGGATCTACATTTTGTCACCTTGAGTTTTGACAAGTCCTTTGCCATCGATCACACGCAAAATGAAAAGAGTGATTTCACACTGCTTGCTCCGCATACTGTTACGCATTTAGGGCTGTCAGATGAGCAACTCCAAACACTGCTAACCCTTTGTGAATTAATGGATCAAAAAAACAAGCAAAAAGATTCCATTCCACAGTATATCGAGGCCATCCACCACCTTTTTGCTGTGTTCTTGCTCGAGCTGAAAGCTATTAGTGTAGCTAACAACACCGATCTAAAAGAACGCACCTCGAGAAAAGAACATTTGACCCTGCATTTTTTAGAAACACTGCAACTGCATTTTAAAAAGGAAAAACACATTCGCTTTTATGCGGATGAGCTATGTGTTTCAGAACGATATTTAGCGAAAGTGGTTAAAGAAGTTACCTCTAAAACCATAGGTGAACTCATTGACAAGGCGGTGATTTTGGAAGCTCAACTCCTGCTGTCAAACTCCTCACTGAGTATAGGAGAGATTGCTGATGTGCTTAATTTTAACACGACTTCCTTTTTCGGCAAGTTTTTTAAGCGAAACGTCGGCTGTTCGCCCCGGGCTTATAGAAACAGTTTGGCGTAGTCAAGCTCAGTTTACTTGCATTACATCGGTCTTGTTCGATTGAAAGCAATGGGATTGAAAGACGCTTAAAAAACGAAGAGAGGGAATACCCTAGGTCAAAAACGAGTTGATATCGCAAAAAAGGCGTATTTTAGACCAATTATAGGTACAAATAGTTCTTTTTTCCGCGCTTTATTTGAACCAAATTTGCAGTGACAAAACGCCAACAGACATTTATACATCAACCATGAGTAAACATTATATCACGTGTAGTGCTTGTAAAACAGAGAATTTAAACAGCGATTATTGCACCAATTGCGGAGAGATCATCAACGTGGTGTTAAAACGCCAAATGGAACAACAGCGCATTCAGGAGGAACGCATACAGAAAGAACTCCAGGCTGAGCCGACAAAAGTGGAAAAACTCTTCAGAAAACTGCGCTATCACCCCAACCCTTTAGTGCGTGTGCTTATGATAATTGCCAACACTATTTGGATGATTATTGCGGGAATTGCAGCTGGAATTGCCTATCTGATTGGGATGATCGCTGCCTGAGTACCTCATCTAGTACAAATACGGTATAACGAAATCTATGAGAAAAGCGCTCTTTTATAGTGCCTTGAGTATTGCTGCAGTCATCTATATGTTTCAGCAAACGGGCCAAGCCCTCCCCTCTTGGGTTAATAACTACGTCAATGATTTTCTTACCCTTCCACTGGTTCTTGGGATTTGCTTGTTTGTCGCACGAAAAATCAAGGGGGACAAACAGCTCCAACTTCCATTGCCGTTGATCTTGACTATTACCGCCTTCTATTGCTTTTATTTTGAGTGGTATCTCCCTCAACACAATGATAGATATACTGGCGACGTCGTCGATTGTTTGCTTTATTTTGCAGGAGCTACAGTTTTCTATCTACTCCATAGCGTAGATCACAAAAAATAGGGCCAAACTGCGCATCTTTCTTCTTTCTACTTTTGCTGGCCATTGCTGATGCTATTCTTGATCGTATAGTAAACTCTTCCCGTGGAATAGATCTTAACGGAATCATTAAAGGACATGCTTGTAGCGGTTGAAATAACTTTTTAAAGTGGCTGCATTTAACCGAAATAGGTGGTGCAGTCCGACCGAAATAACCATAAATATCAGCATATTGAAATAAACAAGAAACGAACTTGTAAAAGGTTTGTAAGGGGTTTGTAAGGGAAAAGTTAATATTTACTAGGGTTTAAGGCCTTTTTACCTATGTTACCCTTTACAAACCATTTACTATCCCTTTACTATCCCTTTACTATCTACCTCTAATTTTCCCCTTTAGCAAGTGGTCCATCAGCCTTTGTTGCAACAACGAATCATTCTACCGCCTAGTGTAAGGCCAAGAGGCTCCCTCTCTTTCCTCCGGGCCATAGGAGGCGGATTTTCGCGTTTTCAGAACTAAGAAAGGAATCATCGTAAGGGGGAATTAGGCATTCAACTGAATAAAATGAAAATCCACTTCGAAAGGAAAAAGGAGTACATATTCCATACAGGATATATAGACAAAAAAACCGATAACTATCGTTATCGGTTTTCTTTGCGGAGAAAGAGGGTTAGCCTCTTTTATGCCGTATGCTATATAAATAGGGAGATTCACTTTTTTGGATTGTGGTGAGCACCTTATTCGGAAAGTTTTATGCTATGATTGGAATCGTTTGATTCTGATTCAAATATACTGTTTATAAATTGATTTTGAAAGAAAAGAGATTGCTATATTCGTGCCATTCGTTGAGATTCAATTTTATTAATATCTTGTATCGTTATATTGTTTTGAATTACTAAATTTTCAAGATGATCTCGGTTTAATAAACTAATATCATTAGACTTTGCTAAAAGCGTAGCTGATGAGCTGTAATTATTATTAGTTATCGTAAGTAATTTGAACTGCTCCTTAAATCTGTCCTCGTAATATTTCTTCGCAGTACAAATTTCTTGTATTGCATCATTCCCAACTAATGATTTTGTTTGCTTGGCCTGTATGAGGTAATTTTCCCCGTTCCTTAAAGCTACAACATCTACACCTTTGTCATTGGAATAAGGTGTAAGATAAACTTCAAAACCTTGACATTTATAAAGCGATGCTATACTTGCTTCAAAAAGATTTGGATAAAGTTTATCAATTTCAGTCATTGAAAGCGGTTTAGGCTTGCACTCTGTTTTCGTTCCAAAAATATTTCCAAAAAGTTCATCAGGTGTAATTTCTGCTTGTTCTGTTGGGAATAACGTATTACTTGCCAATGCTTTTTTGTTATTCAATAATGTATCAAGAATTTCATCGA
Organism: Myroides sp. NP-2; assembly: GCF_014145665.1. Classification (GTDB taxonomy): domain Bacteria; phylum Bacteroidota; class Bacteroidia; order Flavobacteriales; family Flavobacteriaceae; genus Flavobacterium. The sequence continues at coordinate 16,380 of NZ_JACHTD010000021.1, forward strand.
AAGACTTTAACCTACTACCATCTTCACCTTTCATCTCCTCAGGGAAAATTGCCATAGGATAATATACAAACACATCCTTTTGTTGCCCGATTCTGTATGCTCTATCTGTTGCTTGTTCTTCTTTCGCAGGATTCCAATGTCTTGTATAATGAATAATGTGATTGGCTTTTGTAACATTCAATCCAACACCTGCTGCTATTGGCGACATAATAATTACATTGAATCCATCTTCTGACTGAAATCTATCAATAGTTTGCTGTCGGCTTAATTTTGATTTACCTTCTAACTTCTTGGTCGTTGGAGTATCTCCGTTGATAATGCTTGCAAATATTCCAAAAATGTCATAAACTATTTTCTGCAACATTTTTTGGGTTTCTCTTCTGTCTGCAAATACGATAACTTTTTCTTTCTTATATTGTATGTCTGTTAAAATCCCTACTGTTGTTTGCAATTTGGACGAGCTTTTTATTAGGTCATCACTTGTAAAATTTAATATTTGATTTTCTAATAAATAAGGATGGTCAGATATGTCTCTAACAGCCCAAAGCGATTTTAGTTTTTGATTTCTTCTTTCAACTCCTTCCAATTCTGAATCATTTGCTATTGCAATTTCATTTTTGTATCGGTCTAATTGAACAGATGGCATTACTTTTTTGATTCTTGAATTTTGATTATCGTGTTTTTTAGGTAAATCTTTTGCAACATCGCTTTTTAATCTTCTTTTGATAAATACACCAATGTTGTTACGAAGTTGTTCCGTTAATACTTTAATATCTGTATTCTCATCGCTTAAGGGTTTTTGATATTCTTTTGCAAAATCTTTGGCATTACCCAGAAGGCCAGGAACTGCATAATCCATTAAACACCAAATATCAACCAAAGTGTTTTCTACTGGCGTTCCTGTCATTGCAATTTTAAAATCGGCTTTTAGAGCTTTACTTGCATTAGTTATTAGTGTTCCAGGGGTCTTAATTTTTTGTGCTTCGTCTAATGCAATAATTGCAAAATTAACTAAACCTAAACTAATTTGATATGAACGTAACGTTTCATAGTTTGTTAGAATAATTTGTTTGAATTGCAGCCTTTTTGCATCTTGTTGGTTTTGAATTGGGTTGTTTTCTTTTGTTAATGAAACACCGCCATACAATTTACATAATTGTAAATTCTGTGGACTAAAAAATTTCTCATATTCGTTTTCCCAATTTTCGAGTAAACTAACAGGTGCAACAATTAAATAAGGTTTATTGTCATCGTATGTTTGGCTATGCCATTCTATGAAATACAAAAGCTGTAAGGTCTTACCCAATCCCATATCATCCGCGAGCAATCCGCCTGCAAAGTTTCCTTTGAATAAAGATTGCAACCAAGAAACCCCCTCTTTTTGATGTTCTTTTAAACTAATACCGATATTCAAATTGGGGATTTCGTAAAAACTATGTTTTAGGTTTTTAGGTAGTTCATCCCCTTTTGAAAACTCGGTTAGTTCTGCATTTTCTTTGATAATCAGAACTTCGTGGTCTGTTTTCTTCTCTTGCTTTATGGGTTTGTTTGGGGATTCAAATTGCTTTTTTGCAGTTTTGATAAACTTTTCAGCATGTTCAATAGGAATTTCGGCGTTTTCCCATTCAACGTTTTGTTTGTTTTCTTTTATAGCTTTTTCTTTTTGCTCAATAAAGTCATTGAGTTTTTCTAGCGTTTTGAAATATATTTTTTTTTCTCCATCAACTTTATCTTTTATTACAATTCCCGGAATCCATTGTGATTTATATGGACTTGCAAATGGGTAGAACTTCGGACTGTAAACCCCAATTTCTTTTACTCTATCGCTGTAAAAAACAGTAAAATCAATTACCTCATCATCAAAAACCAATTCAGGGTGCTCAATAATCTCTTGTATTCTTTCACGGTCTGAAATTTTTCTATGCGTTTTTATTTTTTGAAGTTCAGCTTTCTGATTTTTCGATATAACTACTCTTGTAGTTTCTCCATTATTTGATGATACCGGATAAACGTCACGCACTATTGGCAACCTATCAAAAGTATTGGTGAAGCCAATTGTATTGTCAATTTCTATTGTTGGGATGATTTCAAAAAGACCGTTATTAAAATCAATATCCAATTTTATTTTTTCAGGAATAAATAATTCCTGATTGCTTAAGAACTGCTCTAAAGTCAATCCGCTTTCTTTGGATAGCGTTTTTAATTCAGATAGTTTTTTTAAGTTGGTTACATTCCCTTTTTCAGTTTCAGGTAAATTGTTAAATTCTTCAATTGCTTCACAAAGCAAATATTGATTTTCTGAAAGTAAGTACTCTGTTTCTTCAATTTTAATTATTGCACTGTTTCGGTTTGTTTTTAACCTTGTTCCATTTGGTGCAAAATCGAAAAACCCATATTTGAACTTAAAAGAGTTATGTGTTAAAGTTCCGTCTGATTCGACTAAAATCTCATAAGGATAACCGTTTGGTAATTCTAAAATTAGCTTATCAATGTCGTTTAGCTTTAGAATATCAATACATTCAACTTCGCAAGAGTTTTCTGTATAGTCTGCTAATCCGTTATCATGTAGCTCTGTTAGAATTGCAATCTGTGATAAAAATTCTGATTGCAGTTTTTCCCAATCTGAAACAGATGTTTTATTTCCTGAATTATTAAGGAAGTAAAATGAAAATTTGTTGTTTTTTTGTGTATATCTAAACATTTATTCCTGCTATATTTTTAAACCAGTATTCAAATACTTGCTCCCAACTCAAGTCACCATCATTATGCGTTAATCGACCTTCTGTGTTGGTTGTGTTAATACTATATCCAGAACGATAAACTAGCATAGGCATTGAACCATCCCTTAATTCATCAACACTTTCTAATCGATAGTTTAAATTTGGTTTATTTGTTTCGCTAATTTTGTAAGCATAGAAAGCATATCCCGCATCGCTAAACTCAATTAACATATAATTACCAATATAAAGGATAAATGCTGATATATCTCTGTTGCTAGGAACTGTTTGGAATCTGCCGTCTAAATATTCAATTATTCTATCATCTCGTTTGAGAATGTTTTTTGTGTGAATTGGTCCATAAACTTTAAAAGAGACCCTGTTTTTTGATGCAACTTTAAGCCAAAAGCGTTTTCTCCTTTCATCATTAATACACACTCTAAAGAAAATATCAATAAATTGTTTTGCAATCCATTCATCTAAAATATTTCTTGCTTCAATAATCTCTCTACGTTCCACTTCTGTTGCGTTGTCAAACGCTGTCCAATTTGAAGCATTGCTTGGATCTCCTATTTGAGTGAAAGCTATTTTTTTCACACTATCTTGTACTGTAAAAAATTCAGACTTGTTGACTTGAATAATGATTTTGCTAATAAGTCTTTTATTCGTAACCGAATTGTTGTGCTTTAGAAGAGCTTCATTCAAATTGTCGATTTCGTCAGATATTTTACTTTTGTTTCTTTCATAATAGGTTACAATAACTTTAGAGAAGTAGGCATAATCGAACCATGATTCAGGTACACCCAATATTTTTGTAGCTTCTTGAATTGGTTTGTTAAGTTTTGAGATGGTATCGCCTAAAATCAAATCTCCATTTTTTGTATTGAAGTAACGTTTATTTTTTTTGAAAGATATTAATGTACTTCTATTACCTGAATAGTTGTCTAATTTCTGGTGGATAAACGTTCCCAATTGTTCTAATGATTTCGAATATTTTGTTTCCCAATTCTTCAAAAAACAATCTATCAATCCAACTAAAAATGAATCACGCCAATTTGATTCTAATAATGTCAAAGCATATTTCAACTCATCTTCATTAATGAAAACAGAAGTCAAGTTTTGCTCTGAATAATTTAGAGAATAGGTAAGAGTCCTTAATTCTCTCCGTTCAAAACCCACATCGTTATTGTTGATAGATTTTTTAAATTCTCTAAAAACTTGTGGAATAAGATTATCTCCTGAAAATGAAAAAGAGCTCGCACCAACATCTTCTGTTATTTTATGAAGTTTATCAATTCTATGATCGTTCAATGATACAAGCGAAATAGGAATAATATTCTGTGCCAACTGCTGAAATGTGGTTGGTGAAAAATGAAATTGTAATATGTCTTGGGTTGTCGCCATATTAATTTCTTCTTTCGTTTAATTTGCTAAGTTGTTCAGTTAGTTCTTCCAAAATATCTTCTTGCTTTGATGATGCACCAGCAAGTGATTCAGCTGTTTTTGTCAAAGCATCGGTATATTTACCTAAATAAGTTTCAAGACTTCCGCTTACAGTAGCTTGATAGTCTTTCAGACCTATTGTTATTTTTCCAAAAATATCCTGCAATCCTTTTTCTATAATTTCGAATTTTTGAGCATAATCTGCAGAAACGTCTTTCGCTGATTCTAAAGATTTTTGAATTTCGATGATTGTATTTGAATTATTTTCAAGGAATTGATTTGAGTACTTTGAAAATTCGTTTTGAGATTCTCCAAATCGACTTGATGAAGTATTTATTTCCTGTGAAACATTTCTAAATACGAAAGTAACTTTCTCTAATTCTGTTTGAGCTTGATGAAGTTTTGAAATACTGCTGTTTACTTCGATAGAAAGTCCATTCATTTTTTCAATGCTTGTATTAAAAGCACTCAAAAGATTTTCGGAAACTTGAAGGTTTTTAGATTGTTCTGTAATTAAGGTCTGTTGCCCCGATTGCAAATCACCAACTTTACTTCGTAGAATTTCGCTCATATCCTCAACCTGTTGTTTCATTTGACTGGTAGATTCTTCTGATTGCGAAAGTGTTTGTTTAGAGATTTGCTGAACCACTTCTTGTAGTCCTCTAAAATTTTCATTGAGGTTATCGGTCATATTCTGCAATTTAGTAGGGAATTCTGTTAATGAACCACCTGCTTGTCCAAGTAATCTTGCCAATCTTTCCATTTCATTTTTAGTATCTCCACTCATTGAAGTTTTAAATTCTTCCATCATTTTGCCCATTGATTCCTGTAATTCCTTTACAATATTTTGGGTCATATCTGTTGCAGGATCTTTCAATTTGTTTCCTAAGTTTTCAATTTCTGTTTTTACAAGCTTCAATTCAGCTACGACACCTTCTGTTGGATTATTCAAAATTTGCTCAAAACCCGCTGAAACTGTCAAAGCTAAATCAGAAGAAAATGTCTGTAAAGCATTTGATTGTTTTTGAGATTCCTTGTAAATATCTCGAAACACATTACCAGGTTTGATGCTATTTCCGTTTTCATCTGTCGAAGCGAAATCATTTCTTAATTCCTTAATCACTTCAATTAAATTATTGATTGCTTGTGTTTCGTCGCTTAAGATACCTTCTTCCAACTTTTTCTTTTTTATATTTGTAATAAAGGAGAAAACGACTAAAAGAAAAACTCCAAAAATGGAAACGAGAAAGGCTGTTTTTAGTCCATTCATTAATTCTGGAATACTTTTTTCGATATTATTACTATCAAAATTCCATAAACCCATGGCAATTCCGACAAAAGTAAAAAGAATTCCTAAAGTCGGGAATAGATTAGGAATAAAATCAAATAAATGCTCATTGTTGTTTTCCCTCGTTCTTTTGCTAATGTATAAACCTGCCCAGATTGCAAATGCAGATATAATAATAATTCCAGCTATAATTTCAGATGTCATAAGTTATTCGATATTTTTAAGTGCTTCATTAATAATTGCTTCACTAGTGGTTACTATTCTAAACTCAACTCGTCTTGACTTATCATCATCAATTGACTGATTACTTTCAAAAACTAGTTTATAATTTTTATCAACTGTCCTTCCATAGGAGAGACCATTAGCAGTCAACCAAAATTGTAATCTTTCTTTCTCAGTTGGTAGTAAATTCATAAAAAAGCTCTGGGAACGTAAAAATGCCAATACATTTCTTCCTCTATCTTGAGACAATTTCATATTGTCAATATAAGGATCGTTTGTCAATCCAATTGGTTTAGTGTCTGTATGACCTTCAATTCTGATTTCTGCAATTTTGTCTTTATATTTTTCTTGCAATACAACAGAAAGATATTTTGGAAGAAAATCACTTAATATGACTTGAAAGTGTTGTGTTATGTCTGATTTACCTGTTGGGAAAAGCACTTGTGGATTGGTGAATTTTATTGATAAATCGTTGTCAAGTTTCAAATCCCATTTTGCAAAATCTTTTTTAAAAGTTTCATTCAATTCATTATATAAAGAAACTTTTGATTCTTCATAATCTTTGAAAATTTGATTTTGTTCCTTTTGTCTTTTTTCTATCAATGCCATATAAGAAATGGACATAAACAGAAAAATTACCATAAGAACCGTCATTAAGTCTGCTAATGGAATCCAGTGACTATCCTTTTTTGTTCCTGACATTTTAGTATAAATTAAATTTACTTACGTTTTATGTTTTTGCTAATTGAATTTAGATATTATTTATCTTTTTCTTCAATTCTCTTGCGAATATTTAAATATGTTTTACATAACATTGTTTCGCTAAATTCACTACTAATATAATTAGTTTTAGAAATTAGGCATTTATTAAAGTATTTTTGAATACAAATAACCAATATTAATTTTTTGTCAAAAATACCATAATTTCATTAATCTCTATTATGGAAATCCGTAAACTCCTCAATATTCTTAGCTAAGACTCTATTTCAACAAAAAACTAACGACTTCGGAGTAGTTTCTAGCCCTCTGCAAGAGCAAGTAGTTTTGAAAGCTCGAATCTCAATTTCGAGTGCCTCAAAACACAACTTGCTGTTACCTTTGCGGTAACTTTTTCAACATATTTACAATATGTTTTTTATAATGTGGATACTGTTTAAACATCTATTATTTAACGCCAAGTATACCACTTAAATACCTTTTTTTCATTCTTTGTCTATATCTCTAGTTATTTGTCTAATCAATGTTTTGGTTGGACAAACGCAATATCGTAGCTATGACTTTATATAGCTCCCAACGATTAAACACACAAATAGACTGTTGATAAAATCTTTACACAGTTTAATGTCTGAGACATTGGAATTGTAACTAAAAGGACAGCAAAATATTTAACTAACTACATAAATAGACAAAACTATAAACAGCTAAAAACTAGAAATTATGAACGAAGAATTTAAAAAGAAACCTAGAATTGACGAAGAAGCGATGATGGCACTAATGGTTGATGGCGTAAGGCCTAAGGGATTTACAGAGGCTGAACTGAATGCTTCTGGTATAAGAGATGAGCAAGAAGAAACTAAAGAGAAACCTAAGAAACAAAAGCGTGTAAAAAAAGCTCCTCCACTTACTAAAGAATATGACATCACAGAATATGAAGAGCTCTTTTGTAAGGATGTCAAAAGCACAGCACGTCATGGAAAATCGGTTTATATTGATCCTAAGCACCACAAAATACTTTCTCGTATTGTTCAAGTCATCGCAGATGATAAACTAACAATTTATGCGTATTTATATAATCTATTAGAGCATCATTTCACTGAGTTCGAACAACAAATAACTACGAGTTTTAATGAAAAGAACAGACCTATTTTTTAATTAATTCGTTAGTATTGGCTTACATTTAACAAGAAACAAAAAAATATTGACCGATTCATATCTTTTATAATGCTTTAACCAAAGAGCATTGATGAGATACGCTAATATTGTCTTGAAACACTTTTACATTGATAAAATTTTCAATTTTTGGCAATAGATATTTTACTAATTATATGATATTATTGTTACTCAAAATACCACTGTAAACTTTTTAGTATTGTTCCGTTATTCATGAAAAACAACGAACTAAGTATTAAATTAAAAATAACTAGTTATATTAGTGGTGAAGTTAATAAAATATGTAGAAAGGCTTGATTTTACTAAGCTATATTATATTTAGTTTCGCAAAAAATAAAGTTGGTTTTAATTATTTTGTAAAAGATGACACAAGAACAAATAGATAAAATAAGAAGTTGGGAAGGCTTTAATGAATTTACAATGAATGATATTAACCTACCTTACGAATTTGAAAATCTATTTACTGAGAAAACATGTAGTATTTCAATTTTAATGGAAGCAGTTAAAAGAGGCGAAATAGAAATTGTAGCTAAATTAATACGCCGAGGAAGTGATGTGAATTACGTTTCACAAACTACAAATTTGTCTCCTCTACTATCTCTCGAAGAAGAAACACCAAATAAATTAGAAATCTGTAAATTATTAATTAATTCAGGTGCTGATGTAAACTTCTTATCAATAACAGATATGGATTTATTAAATGTATTTGAAGGAGCATTAGGTAATGAACCTATTTTTACTTCAGTTTTATCAAATGCTTGTATTTTTGAAGATTTTGAACTAATTAAATTTTTGGTTGAAAATGGAGCAAATATTAATGACAAATCAGAACCAATTTCAAATATAGGTCTAAAATCAAAAGACTCTAATAAAATAATAGATTTTTTAATAGCAAGTGGAGCTGACATAAATTCTTCTTATGGAGCACTTCTAAAAACAGCAATAATGAAAAGTAGATTTTCCTTAATTGATAAATTGACTTCTTTAGGAGCGAAAGTTGATATAAGAAAAGAAAACGGCTTTTTAGGTGGTAGAACAGCATTAATGCTTTTATTGGATGGTGAAGCTATAGATTTAGATGAAAAAGAAGAAGAAATTGTATTCTTAAAATTGTGGAAAAACATTGAGAACATAAATATTAAAGACAATGATGGAAAATCATTATTGTTTTATGGTATAAATAATTATTTAGGAGATGATAATTTTCATCTTAGAATTTTTGACTTTATACTAACTCATCCCGAGTTAGATATAAATCAAATGGACAATAAAGGAAATACAGCATTAAATTATTTTTTAATTCAATTAAACGAAGAGCTAGAAAATAATCTTTATGAAATTGATGATGATGATTTATACAAAATAGAAATGTTAGTTATAGGGAAAACTAATATCAAATTAGCTAATAAAGAAGGCTTATCTCCTCAAAAACAATTTATTAAAATATTAAACGAAGAAATAACGGAATTTACAAAAGATCATGAATATCTTATAAATAAAGAAGATGAATTAGGCTTTACCCTATTATTAAATGCTGTTTTAAATGATAATTACCAAAAAGTAAGTTGGTTAATTCAGAATGGTGCAATTGTTGATTTAAAATGTAAGGCTAATGGAAAAATTGAGGATAACCCTATGCTTCAATTGTTAAATCCAATAAGATTTTCTAGAGAAAGAAGTGTTACAGCATTAATGTTAGCTCAATCAACTAAAATTGTGAAAAAACTTATTGATAATGGTGCTTATGTAGATAGCCAAGACAATGAAAATAATTCTGTACTGATGTATTATTCTTCAATGCAATGGTTTGAAGGAGTGCAAACTTTATTAAATAATGGAGCTAACCCGAATATTAAAAATAGAAAACACGAAACAGCTTTATCTATAGCGATGAAGTACAAAAACAAACTAAAAAATGAGAGACAAGTCGAACTTATTAATCTATTAAAAAGGGTTACTAAAATTAAAATATCGGACAAAATTTTATATAATATCAACTTAGTTAAAAGTTATTTTTGCTAAATTGGTTTTTAATCTTAAACCTATGAATAATAATTTTTCATTTATAAATGTAGAATTTAGAAATAAATTACAAAACATTAATACAAAAATAAAAGAGTATTTAACAAACCATAATTATGTTTTACCTAAAAATATTGAAATAGAAGATCTTGTTGAATGGAACAATTTTGGTGAAACAACAAAAATCTACGCATCATATAATTGTCCTGATGAAATTAAAGGGATAATTACAGAGTTTATCAAAAAAGAATTCCCGATATAAAAAACAACGGCACCTTATAAGGTGCCTTCATCTGCAAAAGAGTAATAACTCTCTGCTGTTATAATTAAATGATCTAAAAGAGTAATATCAAGTAGTTTACTTGCTTCTTTAATCTTTCTTGTAATTTGTCTATCAGCATCACTTGGAGTTAATTTCCCTGACGGATGATTATGTACAATCAAGAATGCTGTAGCATGCGCTTTTAAAAGAGAGGAGAAAATGATTCTTAAATCTACTATTGTACCTGTTATTCCTCCTGAGGAAACTTCTAATACTCCGAGTACTTTATTGTTGTTTGAAAGCATAAGGACTTTAAATTGTTCTAATAATTCAATCTTGTTACTATCCCAAGCCTTTAATGCAACTTGATATGCACTGTAAGAAGATGTAATTTGAGGTCTCTGTGAAGCCTTTACTTTTGATTTGTAAATTAATTCTACTTCTGATGCGATAAGCCATTCTGTGTTTAAAACTGTAGTTTCCATACTATTAAATTTTTAAATTAATTATGGAGCCACAATTGGTAATGGCTTAGCGAGCGCAAGAAGCAACGCAATAAAGCGAAGACTTTAGTCAAGCATTTATGGGGGAATTTCTTGCTAGCGAACCGCTAGGCATTGCCTAACTTTGTGCAATTAATAATAAAAATAAAACCTAATAATTCTTTTCTTTTAGTTCTGATTTTCTATGTTTTAATGTGTCTTATATTTTTAAAGTAGTAATACTTTTATAGAAGATAATTTATCTTTTAAAGTGAATAGTTTACTGATATAATGCATGATACTTTTAAACAAACCTTAAAAGACATGAATTATGAAAAAAGTAAAATTTTCTTTAGAAGCCCATATATGGTATGGAGAACCAATCAAGAATCCTTATTATATGTTTTACTGCTTATTTGATGTAGTTCACCCGCCTGAGTTAAAATTGCATTTATCAGAATTAATGAATCACACTCATAAAAGTGAAATTTATCTACAGAAGACCCCTCATATAGTTTTTTTGATCTATTCTTTACTACGTTCGATAATACGAAGTAGTTATAAGATACTAAGCAACTCAAAAAAATACTATTCGATAAATCCAATAGACAAATCAGAAGTTTCCAAATTAATGACATTCTTAGGGGCATTATCACAAGAGGAGTACTTAAATCCCTATTTAGTATTTGAAAATATTTTTGAAAAACAATCTGTAGTTAAGTTAGAAACTGATTTATTTGAAATAACACAGTTTGCACTTGGAGACTTTATAGAACCACCATCAATAGAAGTTAATACCTCTTTTATTAGTATAAATAGATTAATAGAGGCATGTTGGTTATTATATCAGAGGGATGAATAATCTTAATAGACAGAAAAAGGTAGAATACCATCCATAGTAATTCTACCTTTTTTCCGTTATATGTATAAAATTATATCTACTTAGTTTGAATCAATTTCTCTAAACGAGTCATCATCTCATCTTTCTCCTTAAGCATACGCTCATACAAAGCAATCTTTTCTTCGTGAAGTTTTACAATTTCTTGCATTGGATTAATGTTATTAGTTACAATAATCCCTGCATTATCGTTATTCGTAATTGTATTGGCAATAATATTGATAGCTTGCTGTTCATCAAAACTCTCAATTGCCTCAACAGGTATCTTAAGCACCTTTGAAACCTGTTGTAGTAGTGCATTATCAATTACCTCTTTCTGTTCTAAAACAGATATCTTTTTCTGATTCCAATCTTCTCCTAAATCAAAAGCAAGAACCTCTTGTTTGATTCCAAGCATTTCTCTAAAACGCTTTACATTTCTTCCTTGATGTATTTTATGTTTCATAATTAATAGCTAAGTTAAGAAGGCTCAAAGATAAAGCCAATGATTTAAAAAGATTGAAAGGTAAAGTTATAAAATTATCTTGTAAAATATCCCTTAATGAGAATATTATACTTCTTGATAGAATAGTTTACTCAATGAGTTCTATTGAATTTTAATCAAATCAAAAAACTCAATAATTATGAAAACAACTATTTTACCTATCAACGACTTTTTAAGTAATCAACTTAAAGAGGTTATTACAGAGTTTTCTTCTGTATTAGAAATTTACTATTGTAGTAATACTATAGAGATGACTTCCTATTTACTTTTACATCTAAATAACAGAAGTGATATTGACATTATTGCCAATCGCAAAGGAATTAAAAAACTATTTAAGATCTATGGTATCATAGTATTGTTATTTGATTATGACTCTTTGAAATACAAGTTTAAGCATGGTTATCCACTAATAGAGCTTATCTACCAAGAAAAGCATCTAATTTATCAACAAGAAGGAATTGATTTTACTAAACTTGCTACAAGAAGTTTCAAAGAGTTTAAGAATCAGTACAATATTTATAAAGAGATATATTTTCAAGATTATGGTCTTTTGAGCTCTGAGCTTAATAAGTATAAGTCTTTAGACGCTATTTCAAGTGTGTTTCTCCTATACGAGCGTATATTAGAATTACACCTACAATATTTAGAAGAATTATATGTAGGGCATATGAGTCCAAACAGTAATCTGCACCAACGAATAAAAGCAATCAGCAAGTTTAATCCAGAGATTGAAGGTTTATTTCTTAAAAGAAATGAAGAGGAATACTATCTTGTAGCTTTAATAAACAGAGTAAAAGAAGCAATCGAAGAGGATAGAGAAGTTTATTACCATGAGTGCTTTGAGGCTTTTAATAATGTTGAAAACGCACTTCATAATTTTATTCAAGACCGTTTTAAGTCTTTAAAACGTTTAATAAAACACCCAATAGTCATTCCTACGATTACAGAGGTGGCTTTAGAGCTAAATAAGCAAGATACTTTTAATGATATCATCATTGAAAGATGCTTAAATCAAAATCAGCGTATAGAAGAAATTTATCTATACAAGACGTTAATTCTTGGTAACCAAACTATTTATTATCTTCTTGTCATAGGTGATAAGTTTGCAAACGAACAGATTAAGAATTTGGAATCAAGTTTACAAGATAAGTTTAACAAGCAAACGAACTTTGTTATTATAGCTCATACTAAAATATGGATTCAAACTGAATTATACAGCTCACAAGATTTCTTTGCTGGCATCATAAAAAATGAGAACAAGATTTTTTCATCTAGTCAATATAATGCATCACTACATTGGTTAGTCCCTCACGAATCCTTATATACTGATCTATATTACTATAATTCTGTTACTAATAATACAGCTAAAGAACTGCTCAAAAAACTACAGAAACTTAAAAAGAACCAAGAGTGCAAGCAAAGTATTCCTTATCTACTATCACTTTATTTTTTGTCATTTTGTAGGACATATATATTAGCTCATTTATCATACTTACCTAATTACTTATCTAGCTACTCTTTATGGTTGCTTTGTGTAAATGTGAATACTGACTTAATTAAGTATCAATACTTATTTGATAAATTCGGCACCAAGTTTTTTTCTTTATTAGATTACTATAGAGTAGTACATCAACGACTTATTAATTTTGATACAGAAAAAACAGAAGTACTATTAGAACTAATTACTCAATTACAAGCTGAATTAAAAATAATAGTAGATCAAAGGAGCTAATAATCTTTTACCAACTAGTAGTTTTTATAAATGCATAGTTAGAGCCAAGTATGCTTTTTACCTTCCAATTATTTCAATCTTTTAGTAACTACTTTACCTTAGTTGTTTAACCTAAAAAACAACTATCATGGAAAATCAGATTACAAAAGAAGATTTAAGATTGTTTGCTCAAACAATTATTGGAGAGCTAAAAGAAATCTTAGCTAAGCAAAACAAAGAGAATTCTCTTGATTGGGTAAAGGCTAAAGTAGCAAGGCAATTACTAAGCATCTCTCCAGCTTCCTTACAAACACTGCGCATCAGTGGAAAATTACAGTATCGCAAAATACTTGGTTCATATTACTACAACAGAAAAGATATTATGAACCTTTTTAATGAGTAGAAGTTAACTTCTACTCATTAAAAAGGTTGAAAACTTACTCCCTCGAATTCTGTGCTACAAATATGACAGTTGAATTATTATAAAATGTAGAGAATTCGAGGGAGTTTTATTATCCATTTAACTGATTAATAAAAGTAGTTAGCTGAGCTAATTTATCAGGATTCAGCTTTTTTAAACTCTCAAGTAAGTCCGTAAAATTATCCGTTTGTTTATTTGCTTTTTCTTCAAGCTTACCTTTTAGTATCTGCATTTCGGTCTTGATAGATTCTTGTTCTGTTAGAGCGTATTCCTCAGTTTGTTTAACAGAGTGATGTCCCAACATTTCTTTTACCACGTGAATAGGAACACCATTACCGAGAGTTACAGTACTTCCAAAAGTTCTTCTTGCTTTATGGGTATTTAATTCGCTTATCTCACAAAGTGAGGCAATCTCTTTTAAATACTCATTCATCTTTTGATTAGAGCGAACAGGGAGCACAATATCTTTACCAATACAAGCGGGATGATCTTTATGTTTTTCCATTATCTCAATAGCTTTTGGAAGTAATGGTATAGTGATATTAGCATCTGTCTTTTGTCTGTTAATTCTAATCCACAAATTACCTTCTTCATCTTTTGTAATATCACTTTTCTTTAACTGAAATACATCGATATAAGCAAGTCCTGTATAACACTGAAAAATAAAGACATCTCTTACAGTAGCTAATCGCTCATTAGTAAACTCTTTGTTCTCTAAAATAGATAACTCTTCCTTGCTTAATGGCTTTTTATTGAGCTTAGTCTTTTTAGGTTTGTATTGTACAAATGGATTGGAAGGGATAATTCCTTTAGCAACTGCCAGTAAAACAATCTTCTTGAAGTTTGAGATATACTTTATAGCAGTATTGTTAGAACACGCTCTAACGGTCTTTAAATAATGTTCATAGCCAAGTACAAACTCATAATTGAGTTCTCTAAACTCTATATCTTCTTTACCATATACATAACGAATATATTCAGCTACATGCGATCTTGCTGTAACATACCTTTCATGTGTTCCAATAGCATACTCTTTAGGCACAAGTTTAAAAACTTCATCGTTATGCTTTTGGAATTCCTCTAAAACTTTAGCTTTACTTGTTCCTTTGCCGTGGATATAATCCATAAGCACAGTAGCAGTAATAGGTTCTTCATTGCTTAAGAGCTCTAATTTGTACTTAGTAATCTTTGATACGATTGTATCTAAGAGGTAGTTTAGCGTTTTAGCATCTTCTTTAGTGCCATTGGCACGACCTGCTTTTTGGTTCCATCTATTGATATCCCATTTATGACTTAAAGAAGTCTCTTTGCGAATACCATCTACTGTGATTCTAAGGTAAACCCCTCTTGAATCACTTTTCTCTCTACTTGGTTTAAGAAAGAAATTAATTGATAACTGTTTTTCTAACATAATTCAACTGTTTTTAAATATTAATAAATGTCGAATTAAAACGTTCCAAAATCACAGTTTAAAACTCTCTGGCGCCATTTGGCGTAAGGGTTCGCTAAGTTGAAAGGTGCACATCGCTTAGATGTTTTTTTGTGCACCGAATCCCGAATATTTTTAGGTGCACTTTTGAACAGAATGTGATACCCCTAAAAAAGAAAAAACCTATAACTCATTGTGAATCATAGGTTTTGTGCTTTTTTGATAACTTTTAAAAAGTTATCTTTTATAAATCAGCGGAGAAAGAGGGAATATAACCCATATATAAATAGAGTGTGATAAAATACTATTATTTTGATTTATTGGTAGTTATGTTTTTATTAAGTCGATTAAATACCTTAAAATACTATATGATAGTATCAA
>NZ_JACHTD010000022.1 GCF_014145665.1 Myroides sp. NP-2
TTTACCTTTTGGTTGCTGTGGGTAATACTTAATTGAAGCCATAACGATATGATTTATATATACTGTAAATTTAGTTTTATCCAACCAATTATCCAACCATTTCTGAATTTTAATGTTTTTTGTTTTTTGCTAAAACACATAAAACCCTTATAAGTAAAGCTTTTTAGATGTATTTAGATGTAATAAGGTTTAACAAGAAACAATAGTTATTCTCCAAGAGGGGGAGCAGCAAAAAGCCTTACAAGATTTCTTGTAAGGCTTTTTTTGTTTATATGATTTGTGTACGTTGATATGGCATAAATAAAAAAGCCCGATTCGTAAGAATCGGGCTTTTTTTATCTGTTAGTAGCTACTTAATTAGCTAAAATAATAATCTTGTTATCACTTAATTCAACTGTACCCATTGTGATAGGCAAGTGGTAAGTATCGTTGCTAACTTTAACGAACTTTGAATTAAATGGTTCTTTAATAGAAATGTTACTTCCTGTAAACTTCACATTGCCTTTCGTTAATAAAGAAACGATAGCCGCGTGATTGTTTAGCATTTGAAACTCACCATTAACACCTGGAACCGATACAGAAGTAACTTCTCCAGCGAATAATGTAGCTTCAGGTGATACAATTTCTAATCTCATAATAGTTCTTTTTTAAGTGATTATTAAACTTCAGCAAGCATTTTCTCTCCAGCTGCAATCGCTTCTTCGATTGAACCTTTCAAGTTGAAAGCTGCTTCTGGTAAATGGTCTAATTCACCGTCAATAATCATATTGAATCCTTTGATTGTATCTTTGATGTCTACAAGAACTCCTGGGATACCTGTAAATTGTTCTGCAACGTGGAATGGTTGAGACAAGAAACGTTGAACACGACGTGCTCTGTGTACAGCCAATTTATCTTCTTCAGATAACTCTTCCATACCAAGGATCGCGATGATATCTTGTAATTCTTTATATTTCTGTAAGATTTCTTTTACTCGTTGTGCACAAGCGTAGTGTTCTTTTCCTAAGATTTCTGGAGATAAAATACGAGAAGTAGAATCCAATGGATCTACCGCAGGGTAAATACCTAACTCAGCAATCTTACGAGACAATACTGTAGTAGCATCTAAGTGGGCAAACGTTGTAGCCGGTGCCGGGTCAGTTAAGTCATCCGCAGGTACGTATACCGCTTGAACTGAAGTAATTGATCCTTTTGTTGTTGAAGTAATACGCTCTTGCATTGCACCCATTTCTGTTGCTAATGTCGGTTGGTATCCTACTGCAGATGGCATACGTCCTAATAAAGCTGATACCTCTGAACCTGCTTGTGTAAAACGGAAGATGTTGTCAACGAAGAAAAGTACGTCTTTTCCTTGGTCGTCTCCAGCACCGTCACGGAAGAACTCAGCAATTGTTAATCCAGATAATGCAACACGTGCACGTGCCCCTGGTGGTTCATTCATCTGACCGAATAAGAAAGTACATTTAGAATCTTTCATTAATTCGCGGTCTACTTTAGATAAATCCCATCCTCCATTTTCCATAGAGTGCATGAAATCATCACCATATTTAATAATACCAGACTCTAACATCTCGCGAAGTAAGTCATTTCCTTCACGTGTACGCTCTCCAACTCCTGCGAATACAGAAAGTCCACCGTGTCCTTTAGCGATATTGTTAATCAACTCCTGGATTAATACCGTTTTTCCTACTCCAGCTCCACCAAATAATCCAATTTTACCTCCTTTTGCGTAAGGCTCAATCAAGTCGATTACTTTAATTCCTGTGAATAATACTTCTGTCGATGTAGATAGATCTTCGAATTTTGGTGCAGGTCTGTGGATAGGTAACCCATTTTCTCCTGCTTTAGGTAAATTACCTAAACCATCAATAGCGTCACCAACAACATTAAACAATCTACCAAATACCTCTTTTCCGATTGGAACTTGGATAGGAGATCCTGTAGCAGCTACAGCGTAACCTCTACTTAATCCGTCTGTTGAGTCCATTGAAATTGTACGAACTGTATCTTCTCCAATGTGTGATTGTACTTCAAGTACTAATTTAGAACCATCTGGTTTAGTGATTTCTAATGAATCATAAATTTTTGGAAGTTCGGCATTCTCAGTGTTGAAGACTACATCAACTACTGGTCCGATAACTTGCGCAACTTTTCCTGTAACTTTAGACATTGCTTATGTATTTATTTAACAGCTATTTACGTTTAGTGAAAAAAACTACTTTTTCAGAGTGCAAAGATAGTTTTTTTCTCTGAATATGAAAATGATTAAAAATTTATTTATGTATAAAAAAATGCGAGCCCAAATAGGGGTCGCATTTTTATATTATTCAACGGTTACCGACTTCGCTAAATTACGAGGCTGGTCAACGTTACACTCTCTTAAAACCGCAATGTGGTAGGACAATAATTGTAGTGGAATGGTGGTTAAAATAGGAGTCAACGCTTCAGAAATACCTGGTACTTCAATCACGTGATCCGCTAATTCTCTCACTTGTTTGTCTCCTTTAGTAACAATAGCAATGATTTTTCCATTACGGGCCTTAATCTCTTGGATGTTACTTACTACTTTGTCATAGTACATTTGATCCGGCGCAATTACGATAACAGGCATGTGTTCGTCAATTAAGGCAATCGGTCCGTGTTTCATCTCTGCAGCAGGATATCCTTCTGCGTGTATGTATGATATTTCTTTTAGTTTTAACGCACCTTCAAGTGCTACAGGATAGTTGTATCCTCGTCCTAAATACAAGCAGTTTGTCGCGTCTTTGTACACTTCTGCTATCTTTAGTACGGCCTCGTTTTGAATTAAAGCTTCTTTTACGCGTTCTGGGATTAATTCTAATTCGTGAAGGTATTTTAAATACTCCGAATTAGATAAAGAACCTTTTGCTTTCGCTAAGCGTAAGGCAATTAATGTTAGTACGGTGATTTGTGTGGTAAATGCTTTTGTTGAAGCTACTCCAATTTCAGGTCCAGCATGGGTGTATGCACCCGCGTGTGTTTCTCTTGAAATAGAAGATCCCACTACATTACAAACGCCAAATACAAAGGCTCCTTTTGCTTTTGCTAATTTAATAGCAGCCAAGGTATCCGCTGTTTCACCAGATTGTGAAATAGCAATAATAACATCATCACTGTTGATAATCGGGTTTCTATATCTGAATTCAGAGGCGTATTCTACTTCAACTGAAATTCTCGCAAATTCCTCGATGACGTATTCGGCTACCAATCCTGCATGCCAAGACGTTCCACAAGCAACAATAATGATGCGCTTTGCGTTGAGGAATTTATCTAAATTATCCTCTATTCCTGCCATTTTTACCAAACCTAACTCTGGAAGTAATCGCCCTCTGAACGTATCAAGAATAACATCGGGTTGCTCGTATATCTCTTTCAACATGAAGTGATCGTACCCGTTTTTCTCAATTTGCTCTAGGTTTAATTGTAGCTCTTGTACATAGTGATCTACCAAAGAATCATCTTTGATTTTGCGGATGGTTAATGGCTTGTGTAGGCGAATAATAGCCATTTCTTCATCTTCTAAGTAAATAGCGTTATTCGTATATTCGATAAATGGAGACGCATCTGAAGTAATGAAGTATTCGTTTTCACCAATTCCAATTGCCAAAGGGCTACCTAATCGAGCCGCTACAATTTCATTGGGTTTTTTGATGTCCATTACAGCGATTGCATAGGCTCCTATAACTTGGTTTAAGGCGATTTGAACCGCTTTACCTAGTTTTACTTTTTGTGTCTTTTGTACATCCTCAATTAAGTTGATTAACACTTCTGTGTCTGTCTCAGAATGGAAGATATAACCGCGCTTAATGAGTTCTTGTTTTAGGGAATCATAATTTTCAATGATTCCATTGTGTATAATGACTAATTCTCCTGAATTTGAAAAATGTGGGTGAGAATTTACGTCATTCGGTACTCCGTGTGTCGCCCAACGGGTATGACCAATTCCGATTGTACCATTTTTTATTGCATCCGTAGCTTTTGCTTCTAAGTCAGCAACTTTTCCTTTTGTCTTGCAAAGATTAATCGTTTCTCCATCAAATACGGCCAACCCAGCACTGTCATAACCGCGGTATTCAAGTCTAGTTAGTCCTTTGATGATTACGGGGTATGCATCTCTATGCCCTATGTATCCAACGATTCCACACATAAATAATTAGTTTTTAGTTTTAGTATAAAAAATTTGCAGTGTCATTTTTTTGTCAGAACTAGTATTTGTTCCGTACAACACAGTTCCTAACGGCTGCATAGCTGATAAAGAAGGGATGTACGTTACGTTTTCAGGTGTGTTTTCTATTTCGGTTTTTAATTTACTGTTGACTCCCTTAGTTACGGTGTTGATAAGGAGGTCATTGTAGTTAAAAGTTGCAGCAATAGCCAATTTTGGACTTTTTAATTCTTTATTTTTCAGAATCGCTCGAATGTATTCCGTAATTCTGAATTTATAGGTGTTGCTTTTGACTTTGGTTTCTTCGTTTACAGGTTGGTAAATTCCTCCATAAACTAATTTGCTGTAAAGGGAATTAGCGGAATTATCGTTTAAGAAATCAGAAACTGGTGTTCCATTGTCATAGTTGTATAAGTACAAACGCTGTGGAATTTGATCTTTTGGCATTGCATCTACATCGACGTGAACAGTTAAGATTGCGTCATTGACAAGGATATCTAGTTCTCTTAATTTTTTCAACTCTTCAAAATCGTTTTTGCTGAAAAGATCAATAACAGCTACATTTCCTTCTCCTCCTTTGACGTATACCTTAGCATCTCCGGTTGTTTTATTTCCAACTTGATTGTGGTTGTTGCCTTCGTTTTGGTTTAAACTAACGTTGATGTTGTCTCCAAAAATAGTTGCTTCCTCACCAGCATTTGCTGCTTTTGAGAACGGTAATGTCGCCGTTAAATGTTGTTTTTTCTTTACTGGATTTCCTTCGTCATCAGTTTCTTCTACTTCTTGGTGGTATTTAATCACAATTTTACCAAGCGATAGGTTTAACAAGCCTAATGCACCTGTAGTGCCGTTTCCAGTTGCTTTGAAATACAACCCTCTAAAGAAGTTTTTGAATTGAGAAGGATCATTTAAGTTGACACCACTTGCGGCGAATTTTTGGAAATATTCTGCATTTAAATCCAGCCATAAACCAGGCGCTAATCGCTCTAATTCTACTGGTTTACCTGTTGTTTCATCTGAAACTACGTTGCCATTTTCATCTCTTTTGTAGAGGATGATATTCTCTTTTGTAAAGGTAAACTCTTTGTTTTGCTTGATGTTTTTTGAATCGTTTAAGAGCGTAGGTTTTTTGAACTGTTCGTATTGCGCTGCGGCGTCAGAGAAATAGTCCAAAGTCTTTCCTGTTCCAGGATTCACATCGTGCAAGTAATACCCGTTTTCGTATACTTCCAAGTTGAATGAGGCATCTCCGACTACGTTTAATAGTTTGTAATACGTTTTTTCGTTTTCTACTTTATCATACTGAGAGTAGTAGGGAATATAGACGTATACAGAGTCCATCACCGCATTGGGTTTCATCATATTAAAAGAGGTGGCAGAGGACAAAACTTGGGCTACAAAACTGCTGTTTGTTCTTCCGAATTCACCATTATCGAGGGAACCGAAAGGCATATTAGCTAAATTTTGGGTGCCCAACGCACCATAAGGTTGGGTATAAGCGGTAAGATCACTTACCTGATAGGTGTCGATATTTAAATTATTGTCTCCAATAATATCACCTCCAACTTCACTAAAATCTTTATCACATGATTGTAAACTAGCCACGCTTGCTAGGATTACTACTGTTTTTATGATGCTTTTGTAATTCATCTACTAAGTCGATATATGCGTTAGTATTATAAAAATTGATTGTAAAAAGTAGTATATGCTTCAGCAAATTCTTCTTTAGTAGCGTAAGGTAAGAAAGGTTTATTTGAAGATTGTATATATTTTGTTAAATCTGATGGGATGTTTTCAGAAGCTAAGATAACTCCGTCCGAATTTTTAACTGCATTAACCATTATGTTGTGGTAAGTTGCTTTTTCAAAATCTGCAATATCTTCTTTTGGCAAGTTGTCAAAGGCTACTTTATTGTGCATTGAGCTGCTTAATGTTCCTTCAAACCCTTCGTTAAACACAGAGGTAACTATTTTAGTATCAGCAAAAATAGCTTCGTCTTTGTAGTAATTCTTCAAATACGTAGGTAGTAAAGAAGCCATCCAACCTTGTACATGGATGATATCAGGCACCCAGTTCAGTTTTTTAATAGTCTCGATTACCCCTTTGGTAAAGAATATAGCTCTCTCGTCGTTGTCTGGGTATAATACACCGTCTTCATCGGAAAACGTTGATTTTCTTTTAAAGTATTCATCATTATCGATGAAGTAAACCTGAATTCTCTCTTTAGGAATAGAAGCCACTTTGATTATCAAAGGCATATCCATATCATTCACTACGAGATTCATCCCCGATAGGCGGATTACTTCGTGTAATTGGTGTCTTCTTTCATTGATGCTACCGTATTTCGGCATAAAAATTCTTATCTGCCCTCCCTGTTCATTAATCATTTTAGGCGCATCATAAGACATTAATGAAACTTCATTTTCTGCTAAATAAGGTACCACTTCAGATGATACGTACAATATCCTCTTATCTTTCATCTTCAAAAATAGTTTCTGTTGAAATAAATAAAACTGTGCAAATTTACGAAATTTTATGGAGTTATTTCTCGAATTAACTAATTTTGCCATTATTTAAAACAGGTAGTAGATGTTTCTTTTTCATACAAAAGTCGAATTACAAGCATATTTAGAGACTTTTCACAAGGCGAACCAATCCATTGGTTTAGTCCCTACAATGGGAGCAATACACAGCGGTCACCTTTCTTTGATGGAGCAATCTTTAGGAGAAAATGGGTGTACTGTAGTGAGTATTTTTGTCAATCCAACGCAGTTCAATAATGCGGAAGATTTGGCCAAATATCCTCGTACATTAGAGCGAGATTTAGCGATTATCCGCTCATTATCAGATCAAATTGTTGTTTTTTCGCCGGCAGTAGAGGAAATGTACGCCGAAGAAACGGTAGC
The DNA here is from genome assembly GCF_014145665.1 of Myroides sp. NP-2. Taxonomy (GTDB): domain Bacteria; phylum Bacteroidota; class Bacteroidia; order Flavobacteriales; family Flavobacteriaceae; genus Flavobacterium. Next base: position 7,093 of record NZ_JACHTD010000022.1, read on the forward strand.
CAAAAAGTTCGATTACGACGGATTAGAATTCGAAATGGAGGGGGCACAGCGTCCAGGTCATTTTGATGGCGTAGGCACGATAGTTAAAAAACTTTTTGAATTGGTTGAACCGACCAAAGCTTATTTTGGAGAGAAGGATTTTCAGCAGTTGCAGATCATTCGAAAACTAGTGGAAAAAGAAGAGCTCAACGTGGAAATTATAGGAGTTCCTATCTTTAGAGCAGCGGATGGACTAGCCATGAGTTCAAGAAATGAACGTATTTCAGCCCAAGGCTTGGAGCAATCGACGTTTTTATACCAGGTTTTAGTACAAGCACGGGAGTTGTTTAAAACACAAGAGATTGAAAAAGTTAATCAATTTGTTGAGTCTCAATTTAAAAATAATTCTACCTTTGACCTCGAATACTTTACAATTGCTGAGGAAGAAACACTAAAAGTGGCTAACTCAAAAGAGGAAGGACGCAAGTACAGAGGTTTTCTGGTTGCTCACATTGAAGGGGTTCGATTAATTGACAATTTATCTTTTAACTAAACTATCGCGAAATGCAAGTTGAAGTAGTAAAATCAAAAATTCATCGTGTAACCGTAACAGGTGCCGATTTACATTATATTGGAAGTATTACAATAGACGAAGCTTTATTGGAGGCTGCTAATATGATTGAAGGTGAAAAAGTTTCTATTGTGAACATCAACAATGGGGAGCGCTTTGAAACGTATGCTATTCCAGGGCCTAGAAACAGTGGGGAAATTACGTTAAATGGACCTGCTGCACGCAAAGTGCACCAAGGAGATATCGTGATCATTATTTCGTACGGAATAATGGATTTTGAAGAAGCTAAGACCTTTAGACCTGCTATTGTTTTTCCAAATGAGGAGAATAATAGCCTAACTTAATTTAGCATATTGAAGAAGACCGTTAATAAATTAATCCATATTCTACTCCCACTTGCGTTGGGAGTTTTTTTAGTTTATTACGCATTTTCAAAATTTACTCAAGAACAGATTGAAGAGATGTTGCTGCACTTTAAAGGAGCAAACTACAGGTATATCTTCATCGCTTCAATCTTTTCTGTTCTCAGTCTTTGGGCACGTGCCCATCGATGGAAGTATGCCTTGAACTATATGGGATATACTTCTTCTACAGCCACTAATTTTATGGCGATTAACATTGGGTACCTAATGAATTTAACCGTTCCCCGTTCGGGAGAGGTTTCTCGAGCGTTGGTGCTTCAAAAGTATCAGCAGATTCCCTTTGACAAGAGCTTTGGCAGTATTGTCTCTGAACGCGTGGTCGATTTAATTTGCCTGTTACTCTGCGTTTTTTCAGCGCTTATTTTGCAATATGACGTATTGGAACACTTTCTTTTGCGCTATGTTCCTGTTGAGCAATTGTTGAAGGTTGGCTTGCTTGCCCTCGTTGCTTTAGGCGTGTGTGTTGCTGCATTTATGTTGCTGACTTGGAAGCCTATTTTATTTGTGAAACGCAAACTAAAAGGACTCGTTGAAGGGGTAAACAGCATTTTTAAAATGCCTGCTAAACTGGGGTTTTTGTTTTATACCTTGCTCATTTGGATTGGGTATATCGCAACTTTTTTCTTTGGTACGTTGGCCTTAAATGAAACGAGTATATTGACTTTTCCCATGATTATGTCTGCCTTTGTTGCTGGTAGTTTTGCCGTTTCATTTACCAATGGCGGCTTCGGTGCATTTCCGTTAATTGTAGCCGAACTCTTGGTGCTCTACCACATCTCTCCTGTTGCAGGAACCGCCTTTGGTTGGATTTTGTGGACCACACAAACCGCTATTGTTGTCGTGTTAGGGGCTTTATCTTTCTTTGTATTACCGCTCTATCACACAAAAAAATCCTAAGACTACATTCTTCCTAGTTCTTCTTCATAGGCATTGGCTCTTTGTTTCACTCTCAAGGTACTATGTCCGAATTTATAATTTACCGAGAAGCGAACTGTGCGGTTGTCCCAATTGTTTTGAAAGCGCTGCATTGCTTCTGTTGTCTCTTTATAGGTAGAATACACGCTGTTTAACACATTGCTCAATTGAAGTGATAACTCTAATTTTTTATCCATTAAAAGATATTTCACGTTTAGGTTTAGATCCGCATAAGCTTTTGAATGGAAGTTGTTGGATACTCCTTTAAAGCTTTGGGTGTATTGAAAACCTGCAAAGAGAGTTTGGCGTAAGTTCAAAATAAAATCATTAGAAGTTGAAAAATATGCAGCTGTTCCTTTTACTTCTGCTTCATTTTCTAAAACAGGTTGTGCAGAAGAGTAGGTCAAGGTAAATTCATTCGAGCTATTCCACCACGGAGTTGGTTTAAAATAGAGACTTTCGGATAGTCCGATTTCTTTTACCTCTACGTAGTTCATCCATATGTAATTGTAGTGTTTTGTTTCTGCATTAATTTGAGAAACTTGTGAAATACCGTCTTTCATGTGGCTGTAGTACAGCTTGGACTCTATTTTTTTATAGGTGTGAATTAATTCTATATTTGTTGTATAGGCCGGCTTTAAAAACGGATTTCCTTCGTGATAGCTGTATGCGTTAATGGTAGAGCGCGTCGGGTTTAAACTCTCAAAATTTGGGCGATTAATTCGTCTTGCATAATTAAATCCCAAGGTTTGTTCTTCGTTTAATTGATAGTTGATATACAATGTAGGAAAGAATTTGACATAGTTATTTCTATTGGTTTGATCTAATGCGGCAGCATATCCTTTCGTTTGTGTGGCTTCTACTCGTAAACCCGCTTGAAGGGTCAAGGCCTCTGACCATGTTTTGGTTCCCGACACATAAAAGGCTTGGTTGTTCTCGCGGTAATCGAATTGATTTTTTTGTATTCCAGTAGGAAGAGTTGAATTGTAAATATGCAATTTGTTTTTCGTCTTTGAAGTGGCAATTTTAGCTCCTACATTAAGGGTAACCCCTGAAAAAGGAAGGTCTAGATCTAGTTTTCCAATGTAATTATCAATTGTGTTTTGATTGTCATTTCCTCCTTCAATAAAGCTTTTAGGGATTGGTTGATACAATGGATCGAGTGTCTCAGAAGTGAAATTGCGATAACTCGGCTGATTACCACTAATGTAGTCTAAGTCCAAGCTTATTTTTTTTCCTAAGGTATCTAGTTTAATTTCATTGAAATAGGATAGTATAAAACGATCGGATTTGGATTGTTCATTGGAGTCTTCAGTAATAAAGGAATGAATTCCTTTGGATTGGAAACGCGCGTTTTTCCCCTCCATGATTCCCTTGAAATCGTAGTTGTTATTGGCTAATTTAATTCCCATTTCCCAATTTTTACTCCATTGGTATGAGAGGTCTAAATTGAGGTTGTAATATTTGTTTTTCCCATCTGTGGTGGCACGGTTTTCCCAAGTTTCATCGGTATAGAATAAGTCATTGCTCCATGTACGAAGAAAACGCGCATCGCCAAAATTCGCTGTTGCTTTAGCCTTCCAACTTTTTTGGTTCAAGTTAAATCCTGCATTGTAGCGCAATGTATTTCGCTTGCTGCGTTGATATGTAGAACCTAAGGTTGCATTCCACGTGTCTTTCGGTGTTTTTTTGGTAATGATATTGATAATTCCGCTGTTTCCTTCTGCCTCATATTTAGCGGGAGGTGTGGTCATCACTTCAATGCTCTTTACATCCGAACTATTGATGCTTTCTAAAAATCGAAGGAGCTCATCGCCAGATAAATACGTTGGGCGATCGTCAAGTAGAACTAAGACTTGATTTTTACCTATTATCGAAATGCTGGAGGGAGAAACCTGTACTCCAGGAGTTACCTTTAAGGCTTCTAAGACATTGCCTCCTGTTCCGATTACGGCAGATTCTAAATTAAAAACTAAGCGATCAATTTTTCGTTCTACCAAACGTTTTTGAGCGACAATTTGTACTTCTTCTAAGAGTTTTGTTTCCTCCAGAGTAATCTTGCCTAGGTCGATATCATGTGTGAGGTCAAGATCCACCTGATAGATTTCTTGGTTGTATTGATACAGCGCCAATTGGTAAAAAGCTGGAACAACGGAAAGGACAAAGGTTCCTTGATCCTGGGTATAGGTTTGGACAACGGCTTGCGATGTCTTGTCGGTTAAGCGAATTTCAGTGAATTCGGTGGGGCGTTCTCCTTCGTAAATCTGACCTTTTACCTGAACAGTCTGACCGAATGAATAAAGAGAAACCAAAAAAAAGAGTAGGCTATACTTCATGATTATGTGTTTGAAGCAAAGATGCGAATGCATCTGTGTCCTCCTATTTTTTTTCGACCAACGTCCTCTTTTTTCCGATGTGATGTTCGTCGGATATTTGGTGGTGTTGGTCGAAGTTTGTCACGTGGTTTTGATTTTAGCCTTACCTTTAAAGCGTGTATTTAGCAAAAATATTATGACAAAGAAGCAAATTTGGATTATTCATATCGTTTTCTGGCTCATTTTTATTGTCCGCAGTTCGACGTACTTTAATTATGATAATTTGCAGTTTGAACTCGCATTTTGGGGAGATGCAGCTGAGAAAAAAGTATTTCGTTACTATCCGCTGTTGTTTACCTTCTTGAGTAGCGTAGTTTTTTATTTGAATTATTTATATGTGATTCCAAAATTCATCGGGTCAAAGAAGTTGTGGCGCATTGTTTTGGGGATTATCTTCATCTATTCTGTTTTTATCGGATTGCGTTATTTTATAGAGGAATATTTATTGTTTGTGTTTTTTGGTTTTACCAATTATAACCCCATGCTGCCGACGTCTTTCTATATTGTAGACAATCTTTATTTTGCCAGCTTGAGCATTGTTCCTTCCATTACTATTTGGGTTGTTGTTCAATTTGTTCAATCGCAAAAAGAAAAAACAGAAGCATTAAAATTGAAGACAGAAGCAGAAATTAACTTTCTTAAATCTCAAGTTAATCCGCATTTTATCTTTAATACCATGAACAATATTTATTATTTGGTGTACCAAAAATCGGATTTAGCTTTACCTGCTATTGAGAAATTAAGTCATTTGATGCGGTATATCACCTATGAAAGTCAAGAGAAATGGGTATCACTTGAAGCAGAGTGGGATTATATTACGAACTATGTGGAATTGGAGTGTATGCGTATTAATGGAAAACACTTTATTGTTTTAGAAAAGACAATTGAACAACCTCTGCTGCAATTACCTCCGCTTTTGTTGCTCCCTTTTGTTGAAAATGCTTTTAAACACGGTGAAATTACCGATGAGAATTATCCACTGCAAATCCGCATTGTTCAGCAAGAAGGGAAATTGATTTTCGAGACAAGCAACAAAATAAACCAGTATCAAAAAGATAAACAACAGGGGATAGGAGTTGAAAATATCAAAAGACGTCTCGCTTTGCAGTATCCCCAACGGCATACCTTGACTATTACACAAACGGAAACTACGTATTTTTGTAACTTAACGATTGAATTATGAATCCCATTCGCTGTTTTATCCTAGATGACGAGCCTTTGGCAATTTCATTGCTGACGGAATACACCAAAAAAATACCGCAATTGGAATTGGTTGGTTCGAGTACTTCTACCTTTGATGCATTGAAAATAGTGGAAGAAAATGCCATTGATTTGTTGTTTATCGATATCCAAATGCCTGAGCTAACAGGCTTGCAAATCATGGATATCTTAGGTAATCAGACCAAGTATATTGTGACTTCAGCCTATAGTGAGTATGCCTTAAAAGGCTATGAGTATCAAGTGTTGGATTATTTGCTTAAACCTATTTCCTTTGAGCGTTTTTACAAGAGTATTCAGAAGGCAAAAATGCATTTTCAACCGATCGAGCAACCCCTGATTCCCCCTGCTTTAGCTCCGCAAGTAAAGGAAGAATCCGATTTTTTATTTGTCAAAACTGACGGAAAATTGGTCAAGATATTTTTTAAAGAATTGCTCTTTGTCGAAGGATTGAAAGATTATTTGTGTTTACATTTAAAAACAGAAAAAATAATTATTCTCGATACGTTTCTCGAATTAGAAAAGAAATTGCCGATGGGATATTTTATGCGGGTTCATCGCTCTTATATTGTGCGTTTGGATCAGATTGATACCATTGAGCGCAATCGAATTTTTGTAAAAGATAAAATCATACCTATTGGTAAAACCTATGTGGATGATTTTCAACAATGGGTGCAGACACATCATTAAAAAAACCGCGGTAAAAAATACTTAACAGGAGGTATTTCCCTCCACACTCCGTATTTATCTCCATTTGATGGTAAGAAAATACTAGGATGTTTCATAACTATAAACAAGGAATCCATATTTGGGTATTTAATCGTAAATTTGATATTTAAAAATTTAAGTATACGGTTGTATGGCAAAGGTAAAGACTGCTTTTTTCTGTCAAAGTTGTGGGGCTCAAACGCCTAAATGGATGGGGCAATGTCCCACGTGTAAGGAATGGAATACACTAGTAGAAGAAGTAATCCAAAAAGAAGAGAAAACAGCATGGAAGGCGGTTAGTACCACTGCTTCCACAACAAAACGCATTGCAAAACCCTTGCGTGTGAGTGAGATCGACAGTGCAGAAGAGATTCGCATGAATACGCTGGACGGTGAATTGAATCGCGTTTTAGGAGGGGGGCTTGTACCTGGGTCGATGGTACTACTAGGAGGAGAACCTGGCATTGGAAAAAGTACCTTGCTCCTACAAATTTCTCTTCGCTTGCCGTATAAGGTACTCTATGTTTCTGGAGAAGAAAGTCAGAAACAAATCAAGATGCGCGCTGAACGCATCAATCCCAATAACGAAAATTGTTATATATTAACTGAAACCAATACCCAAAATATCTTTCGTCAGATTGAAGAAATTCAACCCGATGTGTTGATTATTGACTCCATTCAAACCCTGCATACGGATTATATCGAATCCTCTGCTGGAACCGTTTCTCAAATCAAAGAAACTACGGCGGAGTTAACCAAATTTGCCAAAGAAACGGGAACACCTGTTTTAATTATTGGTCATATCACTAAAGATGGAAGTATTGCAGGCCCAAAAATGTTAGAACACATGGTAGATACCGTTTTGCAGTTCGAGGGCGATCGCAATCACGTGTATCGTATTTTGCGCGCGAATAAAAACCGCTTTGGATCAACGGCCGAATTAGGTATTTACGAAATGCAAGGCAGTGGGTTGCGCGAAGTGTCTAATCCATCCGAAATTTTAATTTCCCACAAAGATGAAGAGTTGTCGGGAACGGCAATTGCAGCCACTTTAGAAGGGATGCGTCCGCTCATGGTGGAAGTGCAATCGCTAGTGAGTACTGCTGTTTACGGAACCCCTCAACGCAGTGCAACGGGCTATAACCTCAAGCGATTGAATATGTTATTGGCGGTGCTAGAAAAACGTGCGGGATTCCGCTTAGGACAAAAAGACGTCTTTTTAAATATAACAGGAGGTATCACGGTAGATGATCCTGCGATTGATTTAGGTGTGGTCGCAGCTATTTTATCTTCCGATCAAGATATTTCCATTCAAAAAGGAGTAACCTTTGCTGGAGAAGTCGGCCTTTCAGGGGAAATCAGACCGATAAACCGCGTGGATCAACGCATTCAAGAAGCCGAAAAGTTGGGGTTTTCGGAAATACTCGTTTCCAAGTACAACAAGATATCCTACCATGGAACGGGAATAAAAGTAATTGTAGTAACGAAAATTGAAGATGTTGTCGAACATCTTTTTGGATAAAAATTGAAAAAAAGCATGATGAGAAAAGGAATTGTTTTAGCAATGGCACTGAGTGTTGTTGCTGTGTGGGCACAAAAGCCCGTGTACACAAAAGCGAATTTAGAAAGCGCACGGGTGTATTACGACGGAGCAGAATTAACACAAAATACCCAAGTCACCTTACCCAAAGGATTATCGGAAGTTGTGATTACCAATGTGTCCGATCAATTGATGGAAAATACCATCAAAGTAGGGTCGATTAATGACGTAACAGTCATGTCCGTGCAGTTTTCCAATGCGTATATTGAAGAGTATGACAATGTGAATAACTCCCCTTTGATGAAACCCTTGCGCGATAGTATTGCGGCAGTGGAATTTCAGTTGGAGAAAATAACCAATGCAATTAATGCGGATACGCAGACTATTAATCTATTGGATCGCACCAGTACGAGTCAATCCTTTGCTAATTTCGGTTTTACCGATGTAACCAAATGGGTAGAGTATTACGGAAAAAAACGTCAAGAAGTACAAAATGCCTTATTTGTAAAGAAAAAGGAAAAGGAAGTCATTGAGACCAAGTGGAATGATTTAAAAGGACAATTAACACTAGGTGGGGATAAAACAGAACGCGTAAGTCGAGGAAAGTTGATTGTACAAGTGATGAGTGCAAAAGAGGGGAATGTTCCCTTCCGCATTAATTATGCTACCAATAGCGCACAATGGGTCCCTTCTTATGATTTGCGTATAGAAAAGGTGAACGCGCCTATTAAAATGATGTATAAGGCTCAAGTGGTTCAAACTTCAGGAATCGATTGGCGCAATGTGCGTTTGAGCTTGACATCTGGAAAATTAAACCAAAATTATACGCTTCCAACGTGGAAGACGTGGTTTGTAGAGTATGAAAAACAAAATGAAGTGGTTGTTACAGGGTATGGCTCGTTATCTAAACGCGCAATAACTGGATCTGTTGCGAGAATCTCAGAAAATGCAATAACCTCTTACGATAGCTATGAATCGATCGCTCCAGCACTTGAAGATGTTTCATACGAAGATAGAAAGACTCTTGCAGAGTATACAACGGTAAGTGAAAGTGAATTGAACGTAACTTTTGACATTGCCATTCCGTATTCGATTTTGAGTAATGGCAAACGCCACAGTGTGGACTTGAATACGTTTACTATTAGTGGGGAGTACAGGTTTTATGCTGCACCGAAACTCGACGCCAATGCATATTTAGTAGCAGAGATTAAAGACTATGGTAAACACAACTTATTACCTGGACAAGCGAATGTGATTTACGATGGTATGAATATCGGACAAACGTATTTATCTACAGAAAATACAGAAGAAAAACTGCGCCTAAACATCGGTAAAGATCCTAATATTTCCATTAGCCGTACGTTAATTTCGGATAAGTCAGGAACGAAAACGTTATCGTCCAAGAAGGAACAGACCTTTACGTATGAGATTACTGTCAAAAACAGCAAAAAAGAAGCGGTTACGGTTCAAGTAGAAGATCAATATCCAATCAGTACGGATAATTCTATTGAAATTGTGTTAGATGAATCGCCAAAAGGAATAGTGAATGAGGAGAAAGGGTTGGTGACTTGGGAGGTTCAATTGCAACCGAATGAAGTGAAAAAAGTACGCCTGAGTTATACGATGAAGTATAGTAAAGATAAAAATATACAAACCTCTTATTAGTAAGAAGAAATAAAAAAGCCACGCTTAGCGTGGCTTTTTTATTGGTGATTGTACAATCTGTTTTTTTATTTTTTAAGCATTCGTTTCAGCGTATTTTTTTCTTGGCTGTATACCATCAATCCAAAAAGGACAATTGCGATCAAGCCAACGAGGTAGTTTTCTCTGAAGTGATAAAAATAAACATACGACAAGAGAATAGACAGTCCCATATATAAACCAATGGCTTTTTTATCATAGGGGATAGGGTAATACTTTTGACCTAACAAATAGGAAACGACCATCATGGATCCATAGGCGAGCAAGGTAGCAATTGCCGAACCCATATAACCCCAAATAGGGATCAAGAGGTAGTTGAAGATCAAAGTCAGTACAGCTCCAAAAATGGAAATATAAGCCCCCATACTGGTTTTGTCACGCAATTTATACCAAACGGATAGGTTGGTGTAAATCCCCATACATAGGTTTGCTAAGATAATTAAGGGCACGACAATCATCGCATCCCAATAGCTCTCATTGCGAATAAATAACACCTTTAAAACGTCAGAAAAGACAACAACCCCCAGCATAATCGCACTTCCCATTAAGATGAAGTATTTGGTTACGGTGGCGTATTTCGTTGGAGCATCGTCATTTTTGGCGTAGTTAAAAAAGAAAGGCTCAATCCCCAAGGTATAGGCTTGTCTAAAGAGTACCATAAACAGCCCTAATTTATAACAAGCAGCATATTTCCCAACTTCTGCAGAAGCAATATCCGCAGGCAATAAACGCTGTAGGAGTATTTTGTCAAAGCTCTCGTTAATAGCAAAGGCCAATCCGGCCACCATAACGGGGAAACTATAGCGCAACATTTGTTGCAATAGTTCTTTGTTGATTTTGAAGTGGAGTTGCAAATAGTTCTTAGTAAAGACCAAAAACGTCGCTGCACTTGCTACTAGATTGGCAATGAATATATATTCTACCTGAAAGTTTTCCACATACATCGATGCAAAAACAGAGGAAGGGTTATTTGTCGCTAATAAAGGCAAGAAATAGAGGAAGAATACATTCAACAAGGAGTAAATACAAACATTACCAATGCGAATGGCGCTGTAGTACATCGGTCGTTGATCTGCGCGTAATTTGGCAAATGGAACAATAACCAAGGCATCTAAGATCAGAATCCATAAAACGTATTGCACCAAGTTGGTAGGAATCTTTAGGAGATTCGCCCAAAAGTCGAGCAAGAAAAATCCGACTAACCCAAAGATTAAGGTGGTACCGCTGAGAAACAACATACTGTTATTGATGACCTCTTGTTTGTTATCTCGGGTATTGTAAAACCTAAAAAACGCCGTTTCCATTCCGAAAGACAAGACAACATTCAACAGCATCATGATCGAAAAAATCACGCTGTACTCACCATAGGCGTCATTTTTCATCAAGTCCGTGTGAAACGGAACTAAAAAGAAACCAATTACTTTTGGAAAAACAGCAGCCAATCCATAGATGGCTGTTTGTTGGAAAATTTTTTTATAAATACTCACGGTGTCGAGCGTTAAGGATCAAGCTTATTTTTCTGTTGTCTTGGGGTCGAGGTTTATTTTTAAGAAAGGGAGAATACTCGCTTTTGGGAAGTCAATTTTCGTCGGACCATTGTATTGCGCATCGTCATCAACGGCATTGTATAGAAATCCAACCATGTCTTCGTAAAAGAAAATACTCTCAGGATATTCCAATTGGTTGTTGCTGGTCCAGATGTCCATTTTGTCTTTGAGCTGTAGTGCCATTAACTTCTGTAATTCCTCCCAATTGCCAATCAAATCCTCTACTTTATATTGTTCCCCAGTCTTGGGATTGAAGTTCATCGCCACTTCACTTTTAAACCCATAGGCCCCTCCTGCAAAGGTATAATACTCCAAAGCAATCGAAAGTAAATCTTCGTTATAAAAGGTAATATCACCTTCTATTTCCGCTTTCCAAGGCAGGGTCTCGTCTGGATATTTTGCTTTGAATGCATCGTAATTGGCAATGTAATTGGCTGTTAACTCATCCAAATTTTTACTGCTTGCCGTTCTATCATCTACCGCAATGATGTTGTCAATTTTAGCAATAAGCTGTTGGTTGATTTTTGTTGCAACCTCGTTTGATTCATTGGTGATCACCGGAACGCTCAACTTAATTCTCGTGCACTCATCGTCAATACAGTTGTCAGAAGATTGTACAAAATCCTTTTGCTCAAATTGTAAAATATCTTCGGCATTTTTATTAGTACTGTTACAACTAACACTAAGCGCTAGTAGTAAAAATAAATAAATGTAATGTTTCATAGCTTCCTTTTCTTACAAAACTAAGAATTAATGTACTGAAAACGAATAAAATTTGCAGTATGCTTTGGTTTTTTTATTTCTAATGGAAGAAAAAATGGACGCCAAGCATGAAAAAGCCTGCTGTATATCACCCGGATGTGAGCCAAGTGATTAGCCACCTATAATCGTGCAATAAAAGAGGCATAGCAAAGGGGGGCGATTTATAATAGGCTGATCTTAATGTTGTGGTCATTCTTAATTTCGCGCATAACAAAAGAACTATGCGTACTACCAATGCTGTCGACCATAGCCAATTTGTTAAATACAAAATCTTGATAGTGACGCATATCATTGGCGTACACTTTCAGTAAAAAGTCGTATTCCCCTGATATATTATAACATTCAACTACTTCTTCAATGTTTAGGATGTCTTCAATAAATTTATTGTTAATCACGCGTTCGTGTTGTTTGAGTTTAATATTGCAAAAAACAACAAAGCCACGGTTTAATTTTTCGGCATCAATCAAGGCGATATATCCTTTGATGAACCCTTCTTGTTCTAAGCGTTTTACTCGTTCAAAAACAGGAGTAGAAGATAGATTTACTTGTTGGGCGAGTTCTTTAGTAGTTACATTCGAATTCTCTGATAATAAGTTGAGTAGCTTTAAATCTATTTCGTCTAAGTTATGCATGATTAGCTGTTTATTATAAGTACTGTAGTACAAAGGTATACGAAAACTAATACGATTGATAAAAAGTACAACAGGATTTGCAAGAAGAAAGCAAAAAAGGGGTTGTTTTTCCTTTATTAAATAACACAAATAACTGTTATTCAGTTGTTTGTTTAGTTTTGTTTTAGTGTTGTTCGGGTCTTCTTCGATAAACCTTCGTATTTACGGGGGTTTAAGCCCGATTTACCGAAGCTGACTCGAACATGACTCGAACAAGACCCGAACAAAACCCAACCTCCTTTATCGATTTACTGCAAGAAACGAAGCACTTCTTTTTCGTCTACATTCATGTAAAAACAAAAATCTGCGCGATCGGGGATCCGTGCGATTGGGACAAACAATAAAAAACCCCGTCTAAAAAAGGCGGGATTTTGTATTTTAGGCTTTTTAGCCCCCCTCTTTTACGTATGAGAAAGTAAAGGAATCATCGTGGGTTGTTCTTCAAAGTAGGTTATAAGTGCAGGACTGACGAAAAGTGTGAGGTCCTCTTCTTTGTACGGATTATAGGTGTAACCTGTATCTATAGGTGTATATCCTAAGACCACCCGGTTGGTTTGTGCATCAGCTAAGGCGTTAAACGCTTGATCTACTAGGTTGTCTTTTAGGTAATAGGCTTGGTAGATCATGAGATCATCCTTTTCATGCTGGGCAATTAAAAGCGTGTCTAGTTCCGGAATAAGGTAGATGGATTCCGCATATCCAAATGCTGGATTGGCATAGCAGTAAAAGTGAGCCAAACCATAGCTATGGGTATCAAAGCGACAGCCTGTGTGACCATTTTTTAGGTAGTGCTGAAAACAATGTAAATCAGTGATATCAGTTAAATCTAATCGTTGGACGGTATGCGTAGTGGGCTGTTTACAGAACGCTTTACTTGCCTGATGTTCAAGTACAGCATAAAAATCGAATTTGGGATAAAATTCCAAGACGGTGTCATTGGCAAATAAGAAATAGCCATCGAGTTTATCGTTGTAAGACTCAAAAATTGACTCCATTAAAAAACGCGAAAGCCCTTGTTTGGTATGGCTAGGTAAGGTCATCACCGTCCCCAATTGCCCCAAATGCAAGCGTTGATCAGCGGTATAGGTTGTAAACAAACTCAAGGTGGTATGTGCAACAAGCTGTTCTCCTTCAAAAAGAGAGAAGAGGATACAGTTATCGTCCCAGTAACCTGATTGATAGTAGGGCTCAAAGGTGAATTCCCAAAAATCAAAGGTCATGGCATTAAAGGCCTGGCGCATGCGTTCATTGGCTTGATACGCGATGTGCAAAGTGTATGTTTTGTTGTTTAGTGTCAGTTGTTTCGTCTGCATTATTCATCTTTATTAAAATGCAAAGTACTAGTATTCAATTGAAAGGTTGGTTGTTTATTTGAAACAAATAATGTGCAAAAGGTTATATTTGTAGATAAAATAACGATTGCATGAGTACAATTCAAGTAATAAAGGCTAGTAGACTGTTTCGTCAGGATGATGTAGATCGAGGTGAAGTAGAGGGGCAAATCGTGCTATCGTATTGCATGGGCGGATCAGCAACCGTTCTAGTCAATGCAAAGACGTGCCACTTGTCAAAAGGGAGTGTACTAACGCTTTTACCCCAGTCATTAGTTGTTGTACAACAAGACAGTGCGGATCTAGCATTTATTCATCTTGTTTTTGATTTTCACACCCTGAATGAGCTGATGCTACCAACCAATTACAATTTTTTGAATGTCTTGGTTGAACAGCCCCATGTGAGGTTACAGGAAGCCGATGTACTTCTTTTTGAACAGTATATGCAGCTCTTTCAACAACAAGCTTCCCTCTTGTCTATTTTTCAGGACGATGCTTTGCGCTATCTCTTGTATTCGTTTATTGCACAGATTAATCGCGTGTATCAACAAGAGGAGGAAGCGATGCAACCCAGTACGAGAAAAGATGCGATTGTCTTTCAGTTTTACAACTTATTGCATCAGTATTACCTCGTGGAAAAGTCAGTGGGATTTTATGCAGACCAACTGAAGTTAAGCCCGAAGTACTTAACCACGTTAATTCGCCAACGTACAGGTACATCCATTTCGAAAGTAATCATTGAAATGGTGTTAATCAAAGCGAAAAATTACATAGTAGCGACGGATTTACCGATCTATCAAATCGCGGAGCAATTGCATTTTGCTGATTCTACAACGTTTTGTCGCTATTTTAAGAAATATGTAGGGATGAGCCCATTAGACTATCGACAGGCGCATCGATGAAAATAAAGGGAAATAAAAAACCGATGAACAGTATGGGATCATCGGTTTTAAAGGAAACGGAAATTGCGACTTACGATTTCGTCTCTTCTATTTTGATTTCTTTGACCGTATAAGAATAGGTGATTTCTGATGCTAGATATTTAAGGCCGTCTTCTGGTTTGTAATAGATACTAGCTTTCGTTGGTAAATCACCTTCGTTATAGGTATATTCGATTGTAAAGTTACCCAACTTTGTTATATTGTTCGGAAAGTGATAGCTATAAGGAAGGATAGACTTATATCTTAAAAGATCTAGGGTTAGATCATAAGGTAGCTGACCAAATGGATTTTGTTTATTGTCATGAGCCACCTTTAGGTTCTCGCCATTAAGTTTAATGTTATTGATTTTGTTTGCCTTGTCATAGCTGAAATCTGCTAATAGAAACAAGCCTTGAGCATCACTTTTAATCAATTGTTCTTTTGCATTATAGGTGAATATACTTTCAAAACTGAAATTTTGTCTTGGCAACTTATAGTAAGCTGAAGTGAGTATGCCTTTATTGTATAAGTAAGCATTTTCTGCAATTAGCCTTGTATCATTACCAATGGCAAAATAATTAAGCTTTCCTTCCTGATTGAGTTTGTGCTCCATTTTGAATGATTCAGAACTTGTGTTTTCATTGCCTTCATAATTTTTGATGGTATAGATGATAAAGTTGAAACTGGAGTCTTCCTTATAGTTAAAATCAAAAAGATTGACTGATCGGATAACTGGTTCCTCAGTATTAGTATCAGCGGGATTATAAAAATCTACATGATGAATCTTGCTGATAGAATACATAGAAGTTGCAGGTGGTGAAGGATTAGTTGAGCTATCGTCTGAGCTACAACTAGCAAATAGAAGTACTACACTAGTGATGAGTGCTGAAGTAACTAATTTTTTCATGGATATGTTTTTGTTATTTTAACTAAAATAGAATAAATGAAAGAATATAAAAAATAAATTAACTCTATTTGATTTTTGTTTTTATTTAAAATATCGATAATTTTTTTATGCTGAGTCGAGAAATATAGCGAATTAGTTTTACATAATAAAAAAACCGATGAACAGTATGGGATCATCGGTTTTGATCGATACGTAAAAGGCGACTTATATATTCGTTAGTTCTATTTTAGTCTCTTTCATTTTGTAGGTGAAATAAATTTCAAAATCAACAATTTTCTCTTCTTGATCCAGAGTGTAGTACACTGCTTTTGTAGGAAGATCGTCCGTGTTGTATGTAAAATCAACATGCAGTGTTTCACCTCCTAAAGTAATTGAAGTAACATTATTCTCAAAGTGATAGGTATAAGGAAGAATCATGTTGAAATTGATCAATATACTTGATAAATCAAATGGTAAAGTGTAGAAAGGTGATTTTTTATCGTCATAGGTAAAAACAATGTTCTGCCCATTGAATTTCATTTTATCGATTTGATTTTTGGCGTTATACTTATAATCGATGAGCAAGTTTGCTTCCAAGGCCTCGTTCAAAATTAGTTGATTCTTGTCGTTATAGCTAAGCTGACTCGTAAAACTACCGCCTCTAGAGTTGAGGTTATAGGTTATAGCATGTAGTTGGTCATTCTGGTAATGGTAGACGTAATTATCTACCACAGCTCCATCCTCTTTAATCTCCCAAAGTTGTAAGCGAGCTTGTTGGTCAAAGGTTGGTTGTAGGTTTAAGTTTTGTTGTTGTACGACCACTTGATTTTTGTACACCATATCAGTATAGTTGATGTGTTGCAACTTGAAATCAGCATCATACAAAAAGTTGTAGGCTATATCGATAGCTTTATCTTGTGGATTACCCTCTCTAGTTGTATCAGGTTCCTCGTAAAAGTATTGTTTGATTTCACTTATGTAGGGCGTTTTTTCAATGTAATACTTAGGTGGTGGAGGGGTAGTGGAATCGTCCGAACTACAGTTGAACAAGAATAAGCTCAAGGAAGCAAATAGAATTGGTTTAATAGTGTTTTTCATGGTTGATATTTAAAAGTATGTGATATTTAAACCAAATGTAGATAAAATGTAGATATAAATAGAAAATAAGATTTTATTTAAATAGTATTCACTTAAATTTTTGTTATAAGATGGAGATAAAAATTATTTATTTATATAAATAAATAAGAGAATACATCTATATTTAGTTAAAAATTATATGCGCATACTTCCGTTGTTTATTAGTTTGATTTCGTTGAGCTTATGGGCTCAACCTCAAGCAATTTTAGATCAAACGTCTTATCAGTTTTGGGTCAATGCCCCTACTGAAGTAAAAGAAAAGAATCCATTAGTTATCTTTTTACATGGAAGAAGTTTATCCGGAACCAATATTGAACGAGTTAAACGCTATGGTCCCTTGAGAGGAATTGAGAAAAAGGGACTGGAGATCCCCGCTTATTTGGTTGCTCCACAATTGCCTTCCGGACCGTGGAATCCCGATAAGGTAGATGAGATTGTTCAATATATGATTGATCATTACGCGATCGATGAGCGTCGAATTTATGTTACAGGGATGAGTTTAGGAGGTTACGGAACCATGAAATATGCAAGTAAGTACGCCAATCGCCTAGCTGCAGCTATTGCCATGTGTGGTGGTGGTGAAAATAGAGATGCCTGTAATTTGACTAATGTACCCATTAAGCTCATCCATGGAGATAAGGATTTTATAGTGCCACTAAAAGAATCAAAAAACATAATGAATGCCATTAAAAAGTGCAAGTCAGATGCACCTGTTGAATTGCAAGTCATCAAAGGGGGGAATCACGGTAGTGTAGAAGATTTGTACCGTCATAACGACTTGTATAATTGGTTGTTTCAACACACAAAAAAAGAGTAACGCAATCGTTTTCTTCTTTTAGGTAGTAACCGCTTGTGTGGAATAGGCAATCTTCTGCTGTTGAAAAATCGCAAGTTTATTTGGATCGATCGGGCTTATCTTTCAGGTTGATTTGATAGACGATGGATAAGACCGGTAATCCCCAAAGTCTCAGGCGCTGTTGTGCGAGTAGTCCAGTTGTATGCGGTCGGACGGTCAGTTTATCTTTGAAAGAGGCGATAAACTTCGCCCAATATTGGTTTTGTGCATCTTGTAGGAGGAAGTAAAAACCTGCATCTCCCCAGCTTGTACCACTAGAATTAAGGGTTAATTCTCCTTTTTGACCCACTTGAGGATTCATCAATACTGTTGCGTTGCCATTGGGTAGGGGAAATACGGCTTTTACTGCAGTAGCTCCCGAAGGCAATTGGCAGCTACCATAAACACCTGAAAAAATGATCCTATCACAAGAAGCAAGAGTTCGCAACCAAAACGTATAGCGAACTTCTTTCGTTTCGGGTGTTATCAGTTGAATGATTTCGCTGGTAAGGGGGGAATTTTTAATTTTTGTATTTGTAGGAATATACAATTGTTTCAATCGGTTGCTAAATAGCGTATTTACTAAAAAGCCAAAACCAATAAAAAGCGGATTCCAGCGTAGACTCATACTTAGGTAATACGATGAGGTTCGCTCATAAAAGTCAACAACAATAGGAGAAATCTGAGCCTCTTGACTTGGAGATAATCCCAGGGCTTTTATCGAAGGAAGTAAACCTGTATTGACGCAAGTACGTTGAACGCTTAATTGTTCTTCTTTAGCCAATCGATAAATAAATTGCTCTCCCACGTCGCCCACCTTTCCAAAAGGACCGATAAGCCAAGGGGTTGTTTGTGGATTGAGTTTCCGCCCTCCTGCCATTACCCATCGCTGGGTAAACCAATCCTGCAGTCGTTGTTTGGTAGAGACGCGTTGCATATTATTCTATTTTGGGTTGGGTTTAGGTACAAAGCGTTGTTGTCCATGCCAAGTTCCATATTCGGCAATAGGTTTAAAGCGCAAAGTGCTAAACTCAAGGTGAAAATCCTTGCGACTTTGTTCTTGCATGGCTTTTTTATGTCGCTGAGGTTGTTCTACTTTACTGTGGCCCATCACCATATCCGTCATTGTTTGTACAGAAGGCCAGATGGAAAACGTAGAAATGGTCGTCGGAAAACTAAAGGACGCCAAGGCTAAGGTAGTCGCAGGATGATCGCGAACTAGTTTTTCAGTGGGTCTACCCCAACGGATAAAACGCGGAATCTGAAAATACTTCATCCGAGCAAGTGTTATTGCTACAACGGCTTCATTCTCTAGGGCTATAGGTGTACCTTCTCTCGGTATTTGATAGTTGGAAAGAGTGCCCCATTGTCGAGCAAATTGCAGGCGAATGTGCCAACCTTTTGCCAACTTTTTTCCCATAACATCTTTGGCTAAAAAATGATTGAGTGCTTCTTCATTTTCCCATTGGGCAAAAACTGCGATTTGACGCAACAAAAATCGGGAAGGCGATAAAATTGGAGATCCTAATACCATAATATGCATAGTATCCGCGTGAATTAATCCCGGTGTTGTTGCCGCTTTAGGTGGGAAAGCCAATGTTTTTAGTGCGGAAAACAGCGGAAGTCGAGTGAGGTGATAGGAAAAGATAGACATCATGTTGTAGTATAAAGATTATTTCCACCTTTTAAGCATCCATAGCCAGTACAATCCTCCTAAAGGGAGTCCAACAGACCAGGCAGATTCTATTATTCCTTGACCGCTAAATCCTGCACCAAAAAGAAATTGGAAGGACAGCAAGTGAAAAGTTGCGTTCCCTGCAGCAGTATAGGTAAATGTAGGCACATTCAATAGAATTACAGCGAGGTATTTCAACCACTTTTTCTGTAAATTACTTCGCTTTATTTCGCGAATAATATAAATATTGAAAAGAACAACGGCTAAGGGAATCAACCCCAATAGCCAAAATAACAGTAAATCCGGTTTGTTCACCTTGATATCCAAAGCTCGAATATCTAGGACTTTATTAGTGGTATCGTCAAATAGAAGCTGAAATACGCCTAGCTCATCTCCGTTGTTGAATTCTACAAATGCTCGCGTTGCATTGGTTGGTGTACTTTCTTCAGGATTGGTCGATAGCGTCTTTTCCCATTTAACTACTTCATATTCATATGGTTTTTCGCCAAAGTGCGCGTTTAGCATCCTTTTAAACTGGGTGAATTCTACGCGTAACGTATCTGGATTTAGACGTTGTCCTTTTCCATTTTCCATCTGCATAAGCGAAAGACAAGTATCAAAATCTTCTTGTTTTAAGGCTTCAATAAAAGATTCCGTCGTGGATTCATATGTCTTGGCATTTTTGGTAAAGCTACAACTTGTGATTATGGATATGGCAAGCAGAACAATCCCGATATTGAGGTATTTCATGATTTATTTTTGGCTATAGTATATTTCAAATGTACTGCATATCATTGGGGTAAACTAATGAAATCACATCGTAAATACAGGGGGTATTCTATTTATTGGAATGTTTTTATGTCTTCTTGGTTGAACACTATGTCTAAATTAATGAGCTATTAGGTTGACTATCGTTTAGGTGTCATATTCTTTCTATTTGTAGATAACTTATTCTTATTCATATACTTTGGCTCCTTTGAATATAGTAGCAAAAGTATCCCAACTAGGTTCATCAGCATTGATCCGTTGTTGGGTGTTGTCGTAATAGCCTTGTATATCTTCCGTATAACTTGCCAAAGCATCTAAAAAGTCAGGTAAATTTTGATTTTCCCATTCTTCAGGATGGTCTATTAAATTTTGACGGAGGAGGACCAAAAAAGCAGCAAAGCTCTTTCGGTCAGTGACAGTAAGATCAGTTAGTTCCAAAAGTGTGCGTATAATTGTGGACAAAGTTTTTGCATGCTCTCGGGCTCATCGTCATTCCAATCAAATTCAAAAGAAGGATAATTGTCCTCTGTAAATTCGAAATTCTCTTCATCGATATAATCGTATAACTCTTCTCTTGTTTGATTTTCAAACGCTTCTAAGGCCACATACCAAAAGCTTTCAAAGTCGAATAAATCATCTTCTGCGCAGTCTTTTTGATCGATGAGTGAATCTGGATTTTCCTTTGCCTTTTCATAAACTTCTTTTCCTCTGGAGATCACCCAATTTCTAAAGTATTCAAATCCATCATCGGAACATCCGCCATTCATTAGGTAACCCGCACACCACATCCTTGAATCATAGGTGTCGTATAGGAGTTTGTCTGTTCTCAAGCGAAAGCCAATTAGCTCTTTTGGCGTTAATTTTTCAAGGGCTTGAATTAAAAAGGCTTCTTGTTCCTCCTGATTTTTTGTGTTTTTTAAAGAGGCTTCAACCAGACTCCAAAATTGTGCTTCATCAAGCATTTCTGCTGTTTTCTCTAACTTATTCATTTTATTTATTTTTCTTTTTGTATGCTGCTTGCTGTAATCGACTTACGTCAAAATACAACCCAGCAAGGGTATATAATTCAGGGTCTAGTTCAAAAAAATTACACTTACCATCCACTTGTTGGTTTATAGATGCTATGGAAAAAAGATCAAGCATAAAGGATTCATGTGATGTGGCAATCACGTGAAAAGCAGTTTCACATGCCAATCCATTCCCTGAGCGACTAATGATTTTAGCCAGTGATTCAACATGATTGGAAATGAGTGTTGATTTTTCTTCCTCACCAGTGAAATCATACAAATACGAGAGGAATAACAATTGTGTAAAATCAAAGGGAAATTCATCTAATGCCTCTTGGAGTAAAGCTTTGATTTGAGGAACATCGGCCCTATCGGGTATTTTACTTGCGTATGCCTTCAGTTCTTTCTCTTTTGAAAAGATTATATCAGGATTATAGGTGTCTTGTAGGGTATAACCATAATATAAATGCTCGTATTGACGAGGGGTTAGTGCTGTAGTATTCGACTTGAACTGGCGCAGGAGCCTAGGATAGTATACATCTGACGATTCATCCTGTATCGCTTTGCCGATAGCTTCGTAGTCTGGTGCTTTAAATTCTGTGATTTGTCCCCAAGTAAGAACCGAAAACAAAAAGAAGAAACAAAGAGTAATTTTCTGTATCATTTTTTGTTTAAAGATAAAAAAAAACAATTGCTCAAAGAACAAGTTTTTTGCTGTCATACTGGTGGGATGAGTTGAGAGCGACACTGCTGCTGAATAGTAGGGAGCTAGCATAGCTAAAATAGTATTGAAGGCATGAGAATCTATTTTTTTCGACGAGAGCAAGGCTTTTTTTCCTACTTTTAAGCCTATTACAAGAATGTAAACCATGTTAACTTTAGACCTACCTACATTTCCCGTATTAGAAACGGATCGATTACGCCTTAGACAAACCACTTTAGACGACGTTCAACCTATATTTTCTATGCGTTCTAGTGCAATAGTGATGCAATATATTCCCATACCCTTAGCAACAGATGTAAAAGAGGCGGAAGACTATATCCATTCTCTAGACGAGCGAATGAAAAATAACGAATGCCTGAATTGGTCGATCACCCTAAAAGAAACAGGGGAAATGATCGGCACGATGGGATTCTATCGCATGCAACTCCAACATTACCGAACCGAAGTCGGCTATATGTTGCTGCCAGCGTTTTATGGGAAAGGCTATGCTTCCGAAGCACTACAACGCTTAGTTGATTTCGGACTTAACGACCTGGGGTTTCACTCCCTAGAAGCAGTTATCTATCCTGAGAATAAAGGCTCTATTCGTGTAGTTGAAAAATGTGGTTTTGTACGAGAAGCTTATTTTAAAGATAAGGAATACCACAACGGAAAATTTGTGGATACCGCGATTTATTCGAAAGTAAATCACTGACAGAAAACCAATAGATTTTTATCGGTTTTTGTTAGGGGCTTACTCTGTATAGGGTGTTGTAACTCTGTATATATGGAATACTGTCATAGCTACCTAAGTATAATTCTTGTGTAGTAGTACTTTGAGAATTATTAATTGAATGGATCATATTGGCAGTAGATTTATAGTGACCCGATGGCGCGGCAATCTGTACGTTAGTATTGAATATATAGTAAACACCCGATCGGGCGGATTTATAATCGTGCGGTAAAAATAGTTGTTTCAATCTATAGGACAATGTCAACAAAATACAAAACAACGGATATTTGTAGTGCCTATTTAATAACCCAAATATCCGTTGGTGGTTTTCCTAGCAGAGAGGAAGGGATTACCTCCGCTGCGCTGCGGTTTTCCCTAGAAGGGTATTTTTCACAAGAAAAACCACGGCACCGCTGCGCTTTGCCTTGTTTTTTTGTATGTATAACCTCTTAGAAAAGCAGAGCTTTCCACGAGGTATATAAACACAAAAAAACCACCAACATCCGTTGGTGGTTTTCCTAGCAGAGAGGAAGGGA
>NZ_JACHTD010000023.1 GCF_014145665.1 Myroides sp. NP-2
TTCGAACAGAGAAGTTAAGCCCGCTAGCGCAGATGGTACTGCCACATGGTGGGAGAGTATGTCGTCGCCCTTCTTTTGAAAGCCTGATTACGCAAGTAGTCAGGCTTTTTTTTTGGTTTACAGTGAACAGTACAGATGAGAATAATCAACACAGATTTCGTCGCTCTTTGCTCTTCGTTCGATGCTCGTTGTAAAGCACAATAATCTTACAAACCGCGCAAATAACAAATCGTAGTGTAGCGTAGATTCATCGAACACCAAAACCATTATAAACTAGGTGAGATAAACCGCGCAGATTACAAACCGTGCATAGAGCAAACCGCGCAAACCGCGCAACTAACAAACCGCGCAACTAACAAACCGCGCAACTAACAAATCGTAGATTCATCGAACACCAAAACAAATATAAACTAGGTGAGATAAACCACACAACCAACAAATCCCATATCAAACAGCTACTCAAACTCATACTGCTTTATACGTTTGATCTTACAACCATCGCAATTGGTCTTATTAAATTGGAGTATTAGCAATTATAATTTATCTAAATCCAAACTATTTATATAAAGAAAGGATTAATATCGAACAGTGATAACGAATTATAGTACTGATTTTCATCTTTTATGGATTATTGTTCAATTGGACTTATACGGGAAGCGAATCATAAAATTTATCATTTAATATTGTTCTCATTTCGAGTATTCCTAGTTAATTTTGTTTTAAATATTAATATTTTTGAATATTTGATTGTTTTTTGGCAAATTTTCTTAAATTACTCTTAGATATAGAGTGATCTGAGTTTTTTTTAGCTAAATAATGTGGAAAATGTATTATCTTTGAAAAAAAAGAAAATACTATCCAATTATATTGCTATGATTGATCGTTTAAAAAGTAGATTGAAAAGAGATATTCCCCGTGGAATTATATTCTTCATCGATATCCTGATCATTCTCTTTACTTATTTTATTTCTTTACTATTCCTGAGTAATTTTTATGGTACTTATGAAGTAGAGTTATTATATTTTAAATTACCAATTGTTTTAGGTTCTTATATCTTTAGCTTTTGGTTAGTCAAACCCTATCGAAGCTTAATTCGTCAGACATCAATTAAAGACATCGAATTAGTTTTTATCACTTGTCTTTTGGCGAGTGTCCTGATCACTATTCCTGCTGCATTGCAGCGCAATGGTGTTCTCTCTGGTGAACAGATGGATGATTTTGTTAGACAATCCTATTCCTTTATTGTTATGCATATGCTGCTCTCTGTGGCTATGTTGGTATGTGCTCGTTTATTTTATAGTCAGTTTTATCGCAGCTATATTTTAGATGTACGCAATGAAAAACGGGTGTTGATCTATGGTGCAGGGGATTCAGGTTTAATTACTCTCAATGCTCTTGCTGGAGATACTAAAGTACGTACACAAATAGTAGGTTTTGTCGATGACAACGAGAAAAAAGTGGGCCAACGAATCGCAGGTTACCGCATTTTTGGAAGTAAAGAACTCAGTACAGCTTTTGTACAACATCATCGAATTGACGATATCATTATATCTATTCAGAATATCCAACGGGAACGCTTAAATGAAATTGCGGAACACTTAGTAGAGTTACCAGTTAAAATTAAGATTATTCCTCCTGCTACGGATTGGTTAAATGGGAAGTATACGAATAAGCAAATTAAAGAATTGCGTATTGACGATTTGTTAGGGCGCAAGGCGATCAATTTGGATAATCCTATTATAGCAAATGAAATCCAAGGTAAGGTGGTTATGATTACAGGAGCAGCGGGTTCAATTGGAAGCGAAATTGCCAGACAAGTTGCCTTGTTTGATTTTAAATTGTTGATCTTGATTGATCATGCGGAATCTCCGCTCTATGATGTTCAACAGGCCATGGTTTCTCCACATCTAGATCGCATAGTTTATGTAGTGGGTAATATTCGAGAAGAATCGAATATGCGTGCAATTTTCGATCGTTATAGACCAAATTTAGTTTATCACGCTGCTGCATACAAACATGTTCCTTTGATGGAAACCTATCCTTATGAGGCTATTTGCACTAATGTCAAAGGCACGAAACATATGGCTGATTTAGCCGTTGCCTTTGATGTACAAAAATTTGTAATGGTATCAACCGATAAAGCGGTGAATCCCACCAACGTTATGGGGGCAACTAAACGAGCAGCAGAAATCTATGTTTCTAGTTTAAAGGGGAAAGGTAAAACTAATTTTATTGTCACCCGTTTTGGAAATGTTTTAGGATCTAATGGATCTGTTATTCCTTTATTCAAAAGGCAATTGGATGCTGGCGGACCTTTAACGGTTACCCATCCTGATATTACGCGATATTTCATGACTATTCCAGAAGCTTGTCAATTGGTATTAGAAGCATCAATCATGGGTAAAGGTGGTGAAATTTTTGTCTTCGATATGGGAAAATCTATGAAGATTATGGATTTAGCAAAGCGTATGATTCGGTTGAGTGGGTTCGTATATCCCGATGATATCGATATTAAGATTACAGGATTGCGTCCAGGAGAAAAGATTTTTGAAGAGTTGTTAGCCAATGATGAAAACACGGTCAAGACACACCATGAAAAAATTATGATTGCACAGGTGCGAAATCAGGATTTGGGTGAAGCAAAACAAATTATTGAAGCACTATGCCAAAGTGTATTAAATGAAGAATCCAAAGACGATATGATGTATCTAGTTACTGAACTAAAGCGAATTGTACCAGAATTCAAGTCACAAAACTCGGTTTTTGCTTCTTTAGATCAAACCGTTGTGTTTTAGAAAATATAGAAGAAAGCGGGTGTTCCAATGGAGCACCCGCTTTGTTTTTTAGATGTATTACTTTTGCCAAAGTTCTATGCTTTGGAATTTGATTTCTTTGATTGTATTTCCCTTTTGATTACCTGTAGGTTGTTCAAATACCACCCAGTACATCATGCGTTTTTTGCTGTCTGGGTTTGTATAAATGCAACTAAGTAAAGGGGATTCTGGGTTGTTTCCACTTCCGTTTTTATACTTCATTGGTGTTGTACAATATTGGCTTACTTCGTCCAAATTGACGTTATAGGCATAGGTAGGATTGCTATAATTCACTTGGTTTTGACTGTTTAGCGTATAGGTGCTTGAGAGTAAGAATTGCACACCAAAATACAATTGATCATCTCTTTTTAATTGTTCCACTGTAAAACGACTCTCATCAGCTTTAGTGAAGGGGATATAATACATGCGATCACCGTCAAAACCATCAAAAATACTATAGGATAAGTTGCCTATTTTTACTTCCTTGTCGTCGATATCCATCGTTTTGAGAAGGTTTTGTATTTTTAGTGTATCTGGATTTTTTGTGGTCATTTCATAGAGTAATTCACCTATTTTTTGTCCAAAACTTTGGCTTTGTGCGTTTGTTGTTATCGACATTGTGCATAGGGCAATTAGGGCTACTGTAGCATAGAGGTTTTTTCTTATCATAGCTTGAATCTTTAATATAGTATTAAAAATACAATTTTTTGAGCAGAAGAAAGCGGTAAATTTTATTTGTTTTCGTTCCAATAGTAGCTATCAGGATAGATTCGTTCGCCAAAGATGGCGGTTCCTACTCTGACGATTGTTGCTCCTTCTGCCACGGCAATTTCTAGATCTCCACTCATACCCATGGATAGTTCATTCATTTCCACGTTGTGTAAGTGGAGTTGTTTAGCTTGTTCTTGAACGTCTTTTAGTATTTTAAAACAGGCGCGAATCTTTATTTCATCTGCGCTAAACAATCCGATTGTCATTAGTCCTTTTATGTGTAAAGTATTTAATTTAGCTACCTCTTGAATGAGTTCAAGAGCGTATGCTGGTGCTACTCCAAATTTGCTATCTTCATTGGAAGTGTTCACTTGAATGAGGATGTCCATGGTTTTATTTTCTAAGGCTAATCGCTGGTGTAATTTGGTGGCTAGGTCCAAGCGATCCACAGAGTGAATACACGTAATGTTGTATTTGAGTATATCCTTGATTTTGTTAGTTTGTAGGTGACCAATGAAGTGATTGGTCGGATGGAGATCTAGTAACTCATCGTATTTTTCTTTTATTTCTTGTACTTTGTTTTCGCCTAGTAAGGTTTGACCAGCTTGGAGGGCTATTCGAATTCGGGCTGCAGGCACTGTCTTGGTAGCCAAAAGTAGTTTGACCTCTTTGGGATCTCTATTGTTGGCGATGCAGGCTCGTTCTATGCGTTGTAGAATGAGCGTTAAGTTTTCTTGAATGTGTGACATAGGAATAAAATTAAACAAAAAACAAAATTGGCGAAGCCGAGACTTCGCCAACAAACTAGACTTATTTCCACCAATTATAGTAGTTATGCACTCCATCGTATTGAAAATCACATTTCGGATAGAGATTATTACCAATGATGTTCGATTTTTCGGTTTCTAGCATTAAGCCACAAGCACCTGTTTCTTCACACCATTTTTTGCTGCGGTCAATCAAAGCTACTGACAACCCTTTTCCTCTGTAGTCTGGGTGTACAAATAGATCGCTTAACAACCATTGTTTTTGTAGCTTAATGTAGTGAAAAAGCTTGTACAACTGTACGAAACCAACTGCTTTGTTATCGTAAATAGCCAAGAAAATATCGGATTCACCATGGAGAAGTCGCTCTTTGATGAAATTTGTACTTCCTTGTAAATCTGATTCTTGACGATAAAAGATACGGTAAAGATTAAAAAGAGTTGCTGCTTCTTCTAAATCTTCTAAACTTGCTTTTTTAATTGTGTAATTCATCTTTAATTTTTCTTTTACGCAACAAAAGTATGGGCTATTAGGACTATCTTTGTGGTCCAGATATGTTATAATTAGTAGTCCACTATGATGCCATTTGAGAGAATAATATCGATTGACCGCAAGAGTAAGATTCCCATTTACAGACAGATTGCCATTTCTTTTATCAATGCAATTAGTCAAGGGGTAATCAAAGCAAATACACATTTGCCCAGTACGCGTGATTTAGCGAAGTTACTTGAGGTTCACCGCAAGACGATTGTTGCAGCTTATGAAGAGTTGGAGGCGCAAGATTGGGTGGTTTCTGTACCGCGAAAATACGTGGCAGTTTCAGCTAAAATTCCCCAGTTAAAACCGAAAAAATGGTCTGAGGAGTCAGCCAATGAATCCTCGTATACCACTGCTTTTCAGCCGGCGTTTAAACAAATTACTTCTCCTAAAATTAAAGAAATAGCTAGGCTGCCTTCTATCATTCTCGATGATGGATTTCCCGATGTACGACTTTCCCCCATTGACGATTTACTCAAAATCTACCGTTCGTATACGTCTAAGAAACACAGTATACGCAATGCTACATTTGGTACGGCCCAAGGCAGTTTGAAATTGAGGGAAATATTGGCTTCCTATCTGTCAGAAACTCGAGGATTAAACATAGAAAAAGAGCATATTTTAATCACGCATGGAGCGCAAATGAGTATTTATTTGGCGGCTCAATTATTGTTGGAACCTGGCGAATGTATTGTAGTAGGGCGGCCGAATTACGATATGGCGACTAAAGTGTTTGAACAAACAGGGGCAACTGTGCTTGAAGTGAATGTGGATGATAATGGTTTGGTGGTATCAGAAGTAGAGTCAATCTGCCAAAGTAAGCCCATAAAGGCGATCTACGTGATTCCACATCACCACTATCCAACAACTGTTACGCTGAGCATTGAGCGTCGTATGGCTTTATTAAAATTGTCTCAGCAGTACGGATTTGCCATCATAGAAGATGATTACGACTACGATTATCACTATGCGTCTTCTCCTTATTTGCCTTTAGCAAGTAGCCAGCATAGGGGACATGTTATTTATATAGGATCATTTTCTAAATTGTTAGATCCCTCTATACGCATTGGATTTATGGTGGCTCCATTTAATTTTATTGAACAAGGTGTAGCCTTGCGGAAACTAATTGACGTTGGGGTTGATGGCTATATGCAAAATGCTTTAGCTGAATTAATTCGACAAGGGGAATTAAAACGACATATTAAAAAAGCGAAGAAGTGTTATTTTTCGCGCCGGGATTATTTAGATGAGCTGTTGCGTTTGCATCTAGCTTCTTCTGTGGATTATACTTTGCTTTCGGGAGGTATGGCTATTTGGTTAACCTTGAAAAAACCGTATGTTATTGAGCAATTAATGACACATCCACAACTTGCTATTAAACGTGTAGATACCGAGCTAAACGCTTTTCGTTTTGGCTTTGCTTCGATGAATGAACAGGAGTTGGAACAAGCGGTATTGTTGTTGAAAACGATAATTGGAGGTGAGGGGGTAAAATAAAAAAAGACTTGGATTTTCCCAAGTCTTTTTTTGGTGTCAATCCACTGGATTAACAGTTGTTATTTTGCAATATCAATGAGGATTTTTACTTGAGAAGGGTTTTTTATTAAAGCTTCAAATCCTTGATCTACAATATTTTCTAGTTTGATTTTGCTGGTGATCAGCTTTTCTACAGGCATGCGTCCACTGTTGATTAACTTCATGGTTTGGGGGAAGATATTTCGGTATGCGATAACGCCTTTAACTGTAATTTCGCGCAATACTTGTTGTAAAGCGTCATGTTGTACAGGTTTGCCGAATAGGGCAACGAGTACTGCTGTTCCACCGTTTCTAACTAGGTTTAATCCAGTGTCAAAAGACGCTTGAACGCCTGCGCAATCTAAAAATACGTGAGGTCCTAAATGATCCGTAACCGCTTTTATCTTTTGGTGTAAATCGGGATCCGTGGCGTTGAATACGTGTGTTGCTCCAATTTCTTTTGCTTTTTCCAAGCGTTTTTCAGCGACGTCTGTAACGATAACAGTGCTTGCACCAGCGGCTAAAGCTGCTTGTGTACACAGTAGTCCGATAGGACCTGCGCCTGAGATGAATACTGTTTCTCCAAGTTGAACTCCACTTTGCATGACTGCATATACGGCTACTGCTGCAGGTTCAACCATAGCACCTTGTTCAAAAGTCATGGATTCCGGCATTTGATGAACCATATAGTCTTCCACAACTACGTAATGAGCAAAACCTCCATCACCTGCTAATCCAATAAAACCAAGATGTTCTCCCAAATTGTATTGACCTGCTGTTGTAAAAGGACTGTCGAAATTTTTATAAATGGGTTCTACTACGACGCGATCGCCTTTTTTCAGGTGAGTTACGCCTTCCCCTACTTCTTCAATGATACCTGAAAATTCATGACCTAATGTCGTTACGCCTTGGTGTCCATTAAGAGGGTATGGCGCGTCCATGGGAATCAATTGGGGACCGTGGTTATACTCGTGTAGATCGGATCCGCAAATACCAGCAAATTGTACGGCAATCTTAACTTGTCCTTTTTTGGGTTGTGGGATGACGATTTCTTCCACGCGTATGTCTTTGGCAGCATACCAACGTGCAGCTTGCATTGTTTTCATAGGTAGTTTTTTATATGTTTCTCTCAAAATTAAGAAAAGGTTGTTTATAAAATGCAACTTAGAAGTTAAAGGTATATAAATTAACGAGTGTTAAGAAATGAAGTTGAACAGTGTAGAACCACGTTAAAGGAAGAGGTGGTATTCTTGTGTTTTGCGATAAGACTTCGCAAGATTTAAGCGTAAAACTTAGGCAATTTTTCGTATTTTTGTTTGAATAAAAAAAGAAAGGTATGGCAACAGTAACATTAAAAAATAATCCATTTCACACGATTGGAGATTTACCAAGTATCAACACAGTAGCTCCAGGGTTTGAGTTAGTAGGAACTGATTTAGCAGTAAAAAAATTAAGTGATTTCGCAGGAAAGAGAATCGTTTTGAATATTTTTCCAAGTGTAGACACGCCTACTTGTGCTACATCTGTTCGCACGTTCAATCAAAAAGCAGCACAATTAGAAAACACCGTTGTATTGTGTATTTCTAAAGATTTACCTTTTGCGCAGACTCGTTTTTGTGGTGCTGAAGGAATTGAAAATGTAGTGATGTTGTCTGACTTCAGAACCGGAGCTTTTGGAAAAGCATATGGGTTGACTTTTACAGACGGGCCATTAGAGGGATTGTTATCCCGTGCAATTGCAGTAATTGACGAAAACGGTTCAGTTGTATATACAGAACAAGTAGCAGAAACTGCGAACGAACCGAATTATGAATTAGCTTTAGCCGCACTCTAGGCAAATAAGGTAATCTAGTAAGAGAAGATATTTTTACTAAAAGTTGTTTGTTCGATAGTCCAATACACGGCTTTTTTTAAAAATATCTTTTACTTTATTACATTAGCTAGAGAAAGAACGCTTATTTTATCAATTGCAACGAATAAATGGAAAGAGAAAGTAAATCGACAAAGAAGAAAAAATCCCCTATTGAAACTAAGAAATACGATACAACCATCTTAAAGAATTCGCGTTTTTTATTTTCTATCTTATTGATTATTATTGGTATATCCCTTACCCTGAGTTTTGTATCCTATTTTCTTTCTGGCATCGAAGATCAGAGTAATTTGGCAGAAATTGGAGATCGAGAAGTAGAGGTTCACAATTGGTTGGGGAAATTAGGAGCCTATTTGGGGCATGTTTTCATTTATCAAGGATTTGGATTGGCTTCTTTCTTTTTTGCTAAGCTATTAATTCACAGTGGAGTATATGCTTTCTTCGGCATTGCATCTCGCCGAATAAAAAAGGTTGTTTTTTGGGATTTAACTTCAATGATTTTATTGGGTAGTTTTCTAGGTTTCTTTTGGCAACAAAATCCATTGCTAGGAGGAACGGTCGGCTATGAAATTAATTTGTATTTGACAGATTACTTAGGTACAGCAGGGACTATTTTACTCATTAGTTTTGTTACACTTGTTTTTCTCTTGTTTCGCTATAAGTTATCGCCAACAAAGATTAGAGATTTTATATCATCATTGCCTGAAAAATTTTCTTCCTTTTCTGCCAAAACGAAATTGGACGACGCTAGGTTTGATCAGGATACACCTGTTGTAAAAGAAACAGGCAAAGAGGCTGTTGATAGTGCGCCCATGCAGGAAGAGCAGGAAGAAGATTACAGCATGATTTTACCGTCAGAAAAAGAGGAACTTGTTCCAGAAAAAGAAGAGATACAGAACACGGCATTTAACATTGATCACAAGAGTATAAAACCTACTATAGGGCATAGTTCCGAATTGAATTTACACCCGAAAATGGAAGAAACAGCTGCTGAAATAGAAGTAGGCAAAGGGGCTTCTGAATCGTTTGTTATTGAGGAGATCAAAGACGAAGGAACGGTAGAGGAAAATTTAGCAGCTCAATTAGTGCAAGATTTTGGAGAGTTTGATCCAACATTGGAATTGTCAAACTATCAGTTTCCATCTATTGACTTATTAAAAGATTATGGTACGGGTAGTATTACCATTAACCAAGAAGAATTAGAAGAAAATAAAAATAATATTGTAGAGACCCTGCGAAATTATAAAATCGATATTGCTCAGATTAAAGCAACTGTGGGACCTACGGTGACGCTATACGAAATTGTTCCAGAGGCGGGGGTACGCATCTCAAAGATTAAGAATTTAGAAGATGATATTGCTTTGTCATTAGCGGCATTAGGGATTCGTATTATTGCGCCTATTCCAGGAAGAGGAACCATTGGAATTGAGGTTCCAAATACAAATCCGTCCATAGTGTCGATGCGCAGTGTAATAGCATCGCCAAAGTTCCAAAGTGCAGAAATGGAATTGCCAGTTGCACTTGGAAAGACCATATCCAACGAAACTTTTGTTGTGGATTTGGCTAAAATGCCCCATTTATTGATGGCAGGGGCAACGGGACAAGGAAAATCTGTTGGATTGAACGCCTTGTTGGCTTCTTTGTTGTACAAGAAACACCCGGCTGAAGTGAAATTTGTATTAGTGGATCCGAAGAAAGTGGAGTTGACCTTATTCAATAAAATTGAACGTCATTACTTGGCGAAATTACCGGATTCTGAAGAGGCTATTATTACGGATAATACGAAAGTTATCAATACTTTAAATTCGCTTTGTATTGAGATGGACAATCGCTATAGTTTGCTAAAAGATGCCATGGTCCGAAATATTAAAGAATACAATGAAAAATTCAAACAACGTCGTTTAAATCCCGAAAATGGGCATCGCTATTTGCCTTATATCGTATTGGTAATTGACGAGTTTGCCGATTTAATTATGACGGCAGGAAAGGATGTTGAAACGCCAATTGCCCGTTTAGCGCAGCTGGCTCGAGCGATTGGAATTCACTTGATCATTGCAACACAACGTCCATCAGTAAACGTTATTACAGGGATTATTAAAGCCAACTTTCCTGCGAGAATTGCCTTTCGCGTGACCTCAAAAATTGATTCACGTACTATTTTGGATCAACAAGGAGCGGATCAGCTGATCGGTAGAGGGGATTTACTTTACACACAAGGGAACGATTTAGTTCGCGTACAATGTGCTTTTGTCGATACACCAGAAGTAGAGAAGATTACGGAATATATCGGAGGGCAGAAAGCCTATCCCGATGCTTATTTGCTTCCTGAATATGTGGGTGAAGAAGGTAGTGGTACAGATTTCGACATGGATATTAGCGAAAGGGATGCGTTGTTTAGAGAAGCTGCTATTGTTATTGTCAATGCCCAACAAGGGTCTGCTTCTTTATTGCAGCGCAAATTAAAATTGGGATACAATCGTGCAGGTAGAATTATCGATCAATTGGAAGCAGCGGGAATAGTTGGTCCTTTTGAAGGTAGTAAAGCCCGCAGTGTATTGATTCCGGATATCATAGCACTAGATCGCTTCTTTGAAGAAGAACAAAAAGATTTATTTAATTAACAAATGAGACTTACACATGAAAAAAATAGTATTGCTTTTATTGACTTGTAGTGCGATGGTGACCTACGGACAAAGTAGTCAACGCGCTAAAAACTATTTGGATGAAGTAAATAAAAAAATAGGGAGTTATACGTCAATTTCTATCGATTTTCACTACTCACAGATCGACGGAAAAACCGGAGATATCAATCAAGAGACGGAAGGACATATTGACCTAAAGCAAAACCTGTATCGTCTGTCTTTTATGGATATGACGCGTATTTTTGACGGAAAGAAGATTTATACAATTAGCGATGAGGATCAGGAGGTAACAGTTTCTAAATACGATCCCAATAAGATTGACAATGCTTTACCTTTGCAATTTTTATCGTTTTATAAAACGGGTTATGATTTGCAATGGGATATTGCTCAAAATATAAAAGGCAGAGAAATTCAATACATTAAGCTTATTCCAACCGATAAAAAATCTGGAATCAAAGAGGTTTTGGTAGGGGTAGATCACGCGACAAAGCAGATCTATAACAAAATTCAAGTAAACAAAAATGGATCGAAGTCTGTGTTAACGGTTAAATCTTTTAAAACAAATCAAAGTTTGTCGAAAAATCACTTTACCTTTACGAGCGCAGATTATCCAAATTATTACATCAATAACATAGATTAATTACGCTACGTGAAAATACTTGATCGCTATATATTAACCACTTTTATGTCAACGCTGTTTACAGTGTTTATCATTCTCTATTTTATTTTTATTTTACAAGGAATCTGGCTGTTCATCACTGAATTAGCGGGTAAAGACTTGGACTTTTTTATCATTGTTCAGTTTTTGCTGTTTTATTCCCCTAAGATGATTCCATTGGTGTTGCCTTTATCGGTGTTGTTAGCGTCGATTATGACCTTTGGTAATTTTGCTGAGCACTATGAATTTGCGGCAATGAAAGCGTCGGGTATTTCCTTAAAACGCGCGATGCAACCGTTATCTATCTTCATTGCGGTATTGGCATTTGTATCGTTTTGGTTTGCTAATGACGTTATTCCTAAGGCGGAGTATCGTTTTATCAACATGAGAAAAGAAATTCTACAAACTAAACCCGCTATGGCAATTGCTGCAGGTCAATTTAATGATGTAGGGTCGATTAATATTAAAGTAGATAAGAAAACCGGAGAGAAAGGGCAGTACCTAGAGAATGTGACTATGCATATTAAGTCTCAATCGGGTTATGACAATAAAGCTGTAATTCGTTCCGTAGATGGAGAATTAGCCTCGGACAACGAAACGAATATCTTGAATTTACACCTATTTGACGGCAATTACTATGAAGATATTGTGCCGAAAACAAGCGCACAAATTCGAAAAAAACCCTTTGTTAAAGTAGCTTTTGAGAAGTATACGATGAATATTGATTTGAATGCGCTACAAGATGATGGGACACAACGCGAAGAGATTAAAAATACGTATCATATGTTGAACATCAAAGAATTGTCGTATACGATTGATTCTTTGGAATCTTCTTTAGTGAAAGATAAAAGTTCAAATATAGACAACCTGATGGTGCGTTATAGTGATATTTACAATCCATATAGCTACAATACTCGAAAAAAAGGTCAAGTGAAAGATGGGGCAAAAGATAGTTTAGTTGTAAAAGAGAAGGTTATTGATATGCAAGGCGACTACTTAGCGTCTTTTTCAACCCATGCACAAGGACGTATTGTGCAATCAGCCATTGACTATACCAACAATATTTTGTTTACTACCGAAAGCAATGATACGTCTAGTCTAGCACAGATTAAGAAGATTAACGATCACTATTTGGCGCTTTACGACAAATTTGTTATTGCCTACTCTTGCTTTTTGATGTATTTCATTGGTGCACCTTTAGGGGCTATCATTCGAAAGGGAGGCTTAGGATTGCCGATTGTTTTTGCAGTAATTATTTTCATTATCTATCACTTTGTGAATACTTTTGGTAAGAAATTGGCACAAGAAGATGGAATACAACCGATTTTAGGTGCTTGGGCAGGTGCATTGATCTTAACGCCTTTGGCTATTTTCCTTACACTAAAAGCAACCAGAGATAATGGAGAGGTTAACTTTTTAGGGTTTTTCTATACCCTGGGTGATTTCGTAAAAAAGAAATTTACTAAAAAAGTAGATACAGAAGAAAAACAAACCATAGAATAACACACAAAAAAACACTTAATTATGTCAACGAATCACATTCAGCTACATACGATAGAAGAAGCTATAGAAGATATTAAAGCAGGAAAAGTTATTATTGTCGTGGATGACGAAGATCGTGAGAATGAAGGAGATTTTATAGCAGCAGCGGAGATGGCCACTCCGGAGATGATCAACTTTATGGCAACGCATGGACGCGGATTAATTTGTGCACCATTAAATGAGAAGCGCTGTAAAGAGTTAGATTTAAAACCCATGGTTCAAAACAATACAGTATTGCACCAAACGGCATTTACGGTTTCTGTAGATTTGATAGGAAACGGCTGTACAACGGGAATTTCTGTTCAAGATAGAGCAAAGACGATTTTGTCTTTAGTTGATGAAACTACAAAGCCAGAAGATTTAGGACGCCCAGGACATATTTTTCCTTTGATTGCAAAACAAGGAGGAGTATTGCGTCGTACAGGACATACTGAAGCAGCGGTAGATTTAGCTCGTTTAGCTGGATTTAAATCTGCGGGTATCTTAGTAGAGATCTTAAATGAGGACGGTACGATGGCTCGTTTACCCCAATTAGTTGAAGTAGCGAAGAAATGGGATTTAAAAATCATCTCTATTGAAGCCTTGGTAGCTTACCGCATGAAACACGATAGCTTGATCGACAAAAAAGAAGATTTTGAAATTGAAACTCGTTTTGGAACATTCCGTTTGCGCGCATACCAACAAATTACAAATAAACAGATTCACATCGCCTTAACAAGAGGAGAGTGGCAAGAAGAGGATGCGGTTTTAACGCGTATTAATTCGATGATTGGCAGTAACGATATCTTAGATGCGTTAAGTGGAAAATTAGATGTGCGTATTGAAGCTGCATTTAATAAAATAAATGAAGAAGGAAAAGGAGCTATTTTATTCATTAATCAAGATGCACAAAATATTAGTTTATTGCGTCGATTGAATTTCATTAAAGAGCACTTAGGGGGAAAATTAGATATGGATACACCTAAATTACCAGGAGATGAGAAAGACTTTGGTATTGGTGCACAGATATTACACGATTTAGGTATTACTAATATTCGCTTAATGACGAATTCAGAACCAGAAAAGCGTGTGGGAATGATAGGCTATGGTTTAGAAATTTCAGATTACGTGATGTATTAAATAAGCGATTGTGAGTGAGTTAGGTTTGTGTTGTTTTATTTATCAAAAAAAATATTTTTTCTTTTTTGTATAATTGAAAATACGCGTTATATTTGCACTCGCAATACGGAAGTAAAGCAGACCACAGGAGAAATGGCAGAGTGGTCGATTGCGGCAGTCTTGAAAACTGTTGACTGTAACAGGTCCGGGGGTTCGAATCCCTCTTTCTCCGCAATAAACACTGATACTTAATCAGTTAAAGCATAAACACCCAATTTTACACCCAAAAATGTAAAGTTGGGTTTTTTAATTTAGGTTACAAAAAATCTAATGGACTTGGTGTCGATTTCTTATCTACATCTGTAATATGAGTGTAAATCATGGTTGTTCTAATATCACTATGCCCTAATAATTCTTGTACAACCCGAATGTCAATTCCGCTTTTTA
>NZ_JACHTD010000024.1 GCF_014145665.1 Myroides sp. NP-2
TAACTCTATCGATTGATTATTGACCAACTCATAAATCTTCTTAATTGCCCCAACTAAAGAGCGTTGATAAGATGCACTAATATTGTCTTGAAATACTTTTTCATTAATAAAACCCTCTATTTCAGCATTAGGTATTTCGTTGAGCGTACGATATTTATTCATATACTCTAAGAATATTTGTGCATAACCACAATACGATTTTATGGTATTATTGGCGTAGCGTTGCACTTTCAATCGGTCGTGTAAGGTTTTTAATATTGTTTCGCTATCCATACTTAAATAAATCTAATTTAACCTATTTTGCTTCGCTATCCACAAAAAATAACTTACTAAGTATCTAATTTACAAAAAAGTAATTATATTAGCAACAGATTTTACGAAATGCGCATATAGGTGTTGTTTTACGAAACTACACCGTGTTTTATTTCGTGAAATAACAATGTTGGCGGTAATTTGAAGAAACGGTTAACAACGAAAAACAATCAAGAAAATGAAGATATAAGTAACTGTAAGGTAGAATAAGAATTGAAATACCCTTTACAATGCAAAGTAGAAAGGGTAAGTATAAATATTAAAAAATTAGAAAATGATACAGTTACAAATGATTGACAAAACAAAATCAATAGCTCAAAATGATAAAAATATTTCTGCCGTATTTATGTACGGGTCATTTACCAAAAATGAAGGAGATAAATATTCAGATATTGAGTTCTATATCTTCTTAAAGGACAAAGAAAATTTTTCGGCTGAAAATTGGGTAAGACAAATTCATCCTTTGGCATTATATTTTACCAACGAGTATGGAAGTGAAGTTGCTATTTTTGAAAATATGATAAGGGGGGAATTTCATTTTTTGACAAACGACCAAATGGAAGTTATCAAATCGTGGGACGGTTTGGTAGAGTTTAGCGACTTTGACAAAATGATTTTAGTAGATAAAGAAGACTTATTGACTAACACTCTCAAAGAAATCAAAACTAAAATACCTGACCGAACAACAAGTGAAAACACCTTGTGGTTAAGTCAATCATTGTTGAATGTTTTACTGACAACAAGCAACTTAATTAAACGACAGGAATTTGCTCACGCTTACCAAAGTTTATCAAACACTCAAAAATACTTACTTTGGCTAATCAGAATTGAGACATCTCAAACTAAACATTGGGAAAGTCCTACAAAAAGTTTAGAGAAAGACATAGCCCCAGAGTGGTATTCATTATTTCAGCAGACAACATCAAGATTAGACCCGACAGATATTAAAACAGCTTTCAAGAAGTCTTTAATATTGACCGAAAAACTTTTCGACAATCTTGGAGTTGAAGCAAAATTAAAGGAGTTATTAAGTAGAATTGAATAAAAAAACTACCGCCAACATTGTATAAACGTAATGCGGGTGAAAGTGCTAAATTTAAATGAATTGAATATTAATAAACATAAGCTTAAACCGAAAGTGAAGTGCTTCTAATCCCGCACTACGCTTATACTTGACCGTTGGCAGTCATTGTAAGAGAACACGACATCAAAAAATAATATGAGTGAAAAATTAAAAATTTTAGCTAATAAATACAGAGAATTTGAATTCAATATTTCTTGTATAACTAATAAACCAAATGAGTATAATGTAAACTCAAGAAGTTTTTTTAAAACCCCAAGTCACCCTTGGGTAAAGTTATTTAGAAACAAACAAACAACTTCTGAAATAGAAAGTTATGATTGGCAAAATTCTGTTGGAATTGGAACTTTCACAGGTTTGAATGATTTAGTCTTGATAGATATTGACGGATGTTCCGATTTGAACATTTTAAAAAGAATTTTACGCCATTTGAAACTGCCAGAAAATTACGAGTGGGTCGTTGAATCAGGTAGTAAAAATGGCTATCATATTTATTATAGAGGAAACAAGATAGATGAATGTGACGATGATGACGTAGTTTCAACATTTCCGCCAAAAGCTGAATTCGAAAAATACATTGATAAAGTTGAATTTCTATGGAAAACTCATACAGTATTACCACCATCGGTACACGGTTCAGGAAATAAATATTCTTTTATAAACACCGACTTCCCAAAAGCAAAACCATTATTTATAAATGACAATATCATTTACAATTTTATTGACACATTTTTAGATTTTGAAGAAATTGAAGGTGGAGGTGGTTATGGGGAGGTTTTAACTTTGATTTCATCAAAGACTGAATTTATAAATGACTTTGATGAAACTGATTTAACTAAATATTTGTTAGATGATATTTATTTAATCATAGACATTGAAACATCAGGATTACCTGTAAAGACATCTTTAAATACTACATATCCCGAAATTATTCAAATTTCTTGGGTTGTCACAAATAAAAAAGGAATGATTCTAAAGAAAAACTCATTCATTATTGACACTCCTTTTATTAAAATTAACAACCATTCCGATTTTGTAAATATTGATTTTGAAATTGCTCGAAAAGTTAAATTTCCTTTATCACACGTTTTGAAAAAATTGACCGAAGATATTAAAATGTCTGATTATATTGTTGCTCACAATATAGAATTTGATATTGAAATTTTAGGACATTATTTTATTAAAAACTATGGTGTAAATCCATTTAAAAACAAAAAAATGATTTGCACAATGAAGTCAACTGTGGACTTTTG
The DNA here is from genome assembly GCF_014145665.1 of Myroides sp. NP-2. Lineage (GTDB taxonomy): Bacteria > Bacteroidota > Bacteroidia > Flavobacteriales > Flavobacteriaceae > Flavobacterium. The sequence goes on from NZ_JACHTD010000024.1 coordinate 2,647, forward strand.
TAAAATATCAAATAATTATGGATATAAGTATCCGAAACTTTCAGAGTTATATTTTAAACTTTTTGGTTTTGAAGTAACAAATTCCCACAATGCAGAGATAGATGTTTTACACACATTGAAATGTTTTAAAAAATTAAAATCATTAGGTAAAATATAGCATTGTGGACTTTTTAAAAAATATAAATATTGGTTTCAAACTCAAAGATGGTAAAAAGATTAATGAAAATTTAAACCAATTTTTCGTACAGAATAAAAGTGAAATTTCATTTCAAAAACATCCGTTAGGCTTTAAATATTATAAGTTAGGTAATATATCAAACTCTGAAGAGTTTAGACTGCATTTTTGGATAAACACATTTGACAAACACGATAACGATTTACAGATTCACGACCATTCATTTGACTTTGAATCATATGTCCTGAACGGATGTATTGTTAATAATAGATATAAAATTATTAGTTCAAACAATTATAATGGCTATGTGTATGATGTGAAATTTAGAAACGAAAAATCCAAGCTTATTTTAAATCAGGAAAACTGTTCAATTTTACTTGAAGAATCTGTTAATATCAATTGTGGAGAATTTTACAAAATGCCTAGTAATGATTTTCACGAATCAGTAAATAACGAAGAATTGACAGTAACTTTATTAAAAATAACAAAATCAGAAAATAAAATTGCTAGAGTTTTTTCTCCTAAAAAACTTATTTCTTTAGATTCTTATGAAAGAGTAAACTTAACATTTGAAGAAAATAACAAGCTGATTGATAAAATCATAACCCTAACAAAAACAGTTTAAAATATGGAAACATTTATTGCATTTTTTGATGTACTTGGATTTAAAGAGATTATAAATAACAATGATTTGACTGAAATGAAACGATTGTTTGGTCATTTATTAAGAGATACACAAACGGCTTTAAGTGATGAAAAATTAGTACAATCTAGTCAAAGTATAATTGTACCTGATCTAAAAAATCAAAAAGTTAACTGTTTACACGTTTCAGACAGCATTGTCTTTTGGACAAACGGTCAAACAGAAGATGATTTTATGGATTTAGTTTCTGTATGTCATACATTTTATTGGCGTTCATTAAAAACAACTTTTCCAATGAGAGGTTGTTTAACTTTTGGAGAAATAGAATTTTCTCCAAGTACTATTAATTCAATTAATGGTGTTAATTTTTACAATTATTCTTTGTTTGGCAAAGGGCTTGTAGATGCTTACACAAAAGCAGATTCTATTGAATATGTAGGTTGTATATTAGACAATCTTGCTATCAGTAAAGTAAAAGATTCTACTATCAATAATTTAATTTACGACCAAAAAATATGTATGTATAAAGTCCCTTTTAAATATGGGGAAAATTACGAACACGTTTTTAGACCAGTAAAATATAACCACAATGATGTTTCTTTTAGAAACACAGTCAACAAAATTAAAAGTTTATTTACATATGCTTCCAAAACAGACATAAACAAAATGCCCGAAAGTGTTAAAAGAAAAATGAACAATACTATTGACTTCATTAATTATTTTAGAGAAACAGACCAAAAACCAACTGAATGAGAAAACAACGAACTGCCAACAAGCGTTTGGCAAAAAAGCGGGTTCAGTGTTTAAATGAAGCTTTGTGCTTCGTATCAAATTAAGTGCTGACAGAAAGTTTAGTGCTTCGAAATTCGCTTCTTCGCCAAGCGCCAAACCGTTGTGCGTCAGTGAAAAAAGCCAACGCTCGGTCAAGCACATTTGGTTTTTGCCAACGCTCAAAGCCAACACCGAAAACCAAAAGAGCTTGCCCTTCCCACCGCTACAAAATAAAATAATCCGAATTAAACTTTGTAAATCCAAAATACTTTTATAAATTTGGACAATTATTGTCTAAAACAATTTTGACCAATGAAAACATTAGGCGACACTTTAAAATGTGCCAGAGAGGAAAAAGATTTGATTCTACGAAAAGTTGCAGCTGAAGTAGATATCGACCAATCTCTGATTAGCAAGTTTGAGAAAAACGAAAGAAAACCGACAATGGAGCAAATCATCAGACTTGCAAAATTTTACGGATTGTCCGAAAGCCAATTGATTATAAGTTGGTATTCGGAAAAAATTGCCGATGAACTAAAATATACAGAATCTACTTCCGAAATATTGAAAGTAGCAGAAGAAAAAATTAAATATTATAAAGCTCAAGAAAATGGAAAATAAGAAAATGAAAGTTGCGGAATTATTTGCAGGAGTTGGAGGTTTTCGTCTTGGACTTGAAAAAAGCAATTATGAAATCGTTTGGAGTAATCAATGGGAACCTTCAACCAAAACGCAACACGCTTCTATGGTTTACGAAGCTCGTTTCGGAAAAGAAAACCATTCAAATGAAGATATTAATGAAGTCGTAACAAGAAATGTAGAAGAAATACCCGATCACGATTTATTGGTTGGTGGATTTCCTTGTCAAGATTATTCTGTTGCAACAACATTACATAATTCAAAAGGCTTAAAAGGGAAAAAAGGTGTTCTTTGGTGGTCAATACACAGAATTTTAGAAGAAAAACAGAACAAACCAAAATATCTTTTTTTAGAGAATGTCGACAGACTTTTAAAATCGCCAGCTAAACAGCGAGGACGTGATTTTGCGGTAATGTTGCAAAGTTTGAATGAACTAGGTTATGCGGTTGAATGGCGTGTAATTAATGCAGCAGAATACGGAATGCCACAAAGAAGAAGAAGAGTTTTCTTTATTGGTTATCATAAGTCGACAGAAATTTACAAAAGACTTCAAAAGTCTAATAAGATTGATTGGTTAACAGAAGAAGGAACAATTGCGAATGCTTTTCCTGTAGCAAAAACAAAACAAATACAAGAATTTAAACTAAAAGGAGATTTAGTAGAAATAACAAACAATTTCAATAAAACAGGAAAACTGTCGCCTTTTCAAAATACAGGACTTCTAATAAAAGGTAAAGTTTACACAACTAAAACTGAACCAAATTATGATGGGAAAAAGACTGTTTTAGGCGACATCTTACAAAATGGAGAAGTTCCAAAAGATTTCTTCATTGATGAAAAAGATAAGAAAAAATGGGAATATTTAAAAGGATCTAAAACAATAGAACGAATTTCAGGTGAAGGTCATAAATACAACTATTCAGAAGGAGGAATGATTTATCCAGATGCTTTAGATAATGCTTCAAGAACCATAATTACAGGAGAAGGTGGAAAATCGCCTTCAAGATTTAAACACGTAGTTGTTTCTGACAGGGGCTTAAGAAGATTAACACCAATCGAATTAGAAAGGCTAAATATGTTTCCTGATAATCACACAAAACTTGATGGAATTACAGATACAAAAAGAGCTTTTTTTATGGGAAATGCTTTAGTAGTTGGTGTCATTGAAAAAATAGGAGAAGAACTTTACAAACAAATAAACCAATTCGAATATGCTTGATATTACCTCGCCAGATTCAATTATTACTTTTGCAAAACAACTTAAAAACCAAACATTAAGGCAAGTTTGTGGTGCTGAAATAGAGGAACACGGATACAAAGGAAAAGGAAATTATGGTCAAATATTAGAAAAGTTCTATTTCGGCTATGAACCCAATTCAGATGCCGAGCCTGACTTTAAAGAAGCAGGAATTGAACTAAAATCAAGTCCTTTAAAAACTTTGAGAAATGGAGAATTTCGCTCAAAAGAAAGACTTGTTTTAAACATCATAAATTATTTAGAGGTTCATAAAGAGGATTTTGAAACGAGTTCATTTTGGAAGAAAAACGCACATTTACTTTTGGTTTTTTATCTTCACGACAGAGATTTAGATTTACTCGATTATATAATAAAATTAGTTGATGATTGGCAATATCCAGATGAAGATTTAAAAATAATAAAACAAGATTGGGAACTTATCAACCAAAAAATTAAAGACGGAAAAGCCCACGAATTATCAGAAGGAGATACATTCTATCTTGGCGCTTGTACAAAAGGTTCAACTGCCTTAAAATCATATAGAAATCAACCATTCAATGATGAGCAAGCTAAACAAAGAGCTTATTCTTTAAAACAAGGTTATGTAAATCACATAATAGCAAATATCGCTCAAGAAGAAACTGCCGTTTATGGTAAAATAATTGAACGGCCAGGAATTTTAGATGAAGTACGATCAATTGAAGAAATAGTAATTTTAAAGTTTCATCCATTTTATAGCAAATCTGCTGAACAAATTGAACGAGAATTAGGTTTAGACCTAAATCAAAAAGCCAAAAGCTACTTTGCGAATCTAACAAATGCAATTCTTGGACTTCAACTTGGGCAGAAAATTGAAGAATTCGAAAAAGCTGATATTCAGGTAAAAACAATCCGACTTAAAGAAAACGATTTACCAAAAGAAGATATTTCATTTCCTAATTTTGAATATCAAGAACTTTTAGAAACTGATTGGGAAGATTCGGATTTCAAGAACATTTTAGAAAGTAAATTTTTCTTTGTGTTCTATCAGTTTGAAGGAGAAAATTTAATTTTAAGAAAAGTGAAGTTTTGGAATATGCCACATTCTGACATACTTGAAGCGAAAAATGTTTGGGACGAAATGGTGAAGACAGTTTCAAATGGAGAAATCGTAAAAGAAGTAACTGACAAAGGAGTCAGGAAAACGTACTTCCCAAAGAAAACTGAAAATCGAATAAGTCACGTAAGACCTCACGCAAGAAATGCAGCTGACACTTTTGAATTACCTGTTGCAGATAAATTGACAGGATTGACAGAATATACCAAGCATTGCTTTTGGTTAAATGCAAGTTACGTGAAAGATGAAATTTATCTGAAATAATGCCAACGCTTCGGTAAAATGGAAATAACCATATTAAATAATGGAAACTAAAAAAAATTATAAAATGTAGAATTTTTACAAACCATGTCAGAATGAGAATTGATATACATACACATACCAAAAAAGTAAAACAGGGTGATTCTGAACACCGTAATATTGACGTTGAGAAGTTCACAGAAATCATTAGGGAAACTGACGTGAAAATTTTAGCTATAACCAACCATAATCATTTTGATTTCGAACAATACATAGAATTTAAAAATAACGTTGAAGGAATTTGCCAAATATGGGCTGGCGTAGAATTTGATATACTCGAAGAAGGACGTAGAGCTCATTTAATCACAATAGTCAATCCAAAAAATGCACAAGCATTTAGTGAAAAAATAAATGATATTATTGGTACTGCTTCTGCCGATACTTTTACAATTAGCCTTGAGGATGTCGTAAGTAATTTTGATGGACTTGACGCAATCTTCATTGCTCACTATCACTCAAAAAAACCAAGCCTTACAGACAAAGATTTAGCTAAACTTGAAAGCTTGGTTTTAAATCCTAAAAGGGTTTTAAAAGAAGCTTCAAATTCCATTTCAGCAGGTATTTATATCAATCACGGACACAACTCTATCCACGGTTCAGATGTTCAAAATTGGAGCGATTACATAAAAGATTCAACAAGTTTACCTGAATTAAGATTACCCGTAGAAAGCTTCGAGCAATTTTGTTTGCTACTGGACAAAGACGATACCACTATCAAAACTATTCTTGATAAAAAGACAAAGGAAACTATCCAACTAAACCCATTTAATAATGTAGCTGAACTTATGGATATTGATATTTACAATGACATAAATATTCTATTTGGCTCAAAAGGAACAGGGAAAACAGATATTTTAAAAGCTCTTTCAAAATATTATAATGGTAAAGGTTTCAAAACTGAAGTATATGAGTCAAATTCAAAAAAAATTGATGACGTTTTTGATCTTAAAGGCACACAACTAACAATTGACATTGAACAATTAGGAATTGACGATTGCTCTGCGGAATTAGTTTCATTGAGAAATGCAACCGAAAAAGAAATAACGAGTTTATCAAAATATAAAGATTATTATTCTGTAGATGCAACGAATAAAATCTCAAAAAATATAAAGATTGATAAATTTACTACTCTTGATGAAAATTCACCTAAAAGAAGTTTTGAGGATATCAAAAATAGTTTGAAAAAATTTCAAGAATTCAAGAACTATTATTCCGCAGATACAAAACTGATAGAAATTATTGGTAATGACCTTTTGGGCGATTTAGAGAACGTTATAGATAGGATTATAGAAAAGATAAACTCTGAATCAGGAGAGCGATTTATAGACTATAAAAGTATTAGTTTCTTTAATAAATTAGTAAAACTATTTGTATCAGAAATTTCCAAGAAAACCGGACAGCCAGAAAAACCGACAAAAACAGGGTTTGCCGAATATGCAAGTAATAGAATCGCCATTGAAAAAGATGTCAATAGAATTCTTGAGAATATTTCAAAAACAATTGAGCCAATTATTGAAGAAGTAGGCAATTTGGGCGATAAAGGGAAATTGTATTGTAAAACCAATTTATTAATTCAAAACGGAAAAATTTCTGATGCTAAATACAAACATACCAATAGCACAACAAAAATTCCACAAAAATCAGTTGCAGATAAAATAGAGCTCATTTCAAAACATATTTATGCGAATACTCTGTTTGAAAAAATAGATGAACTTAAAAAAATTGAGAGTTCTGAATCTGTTTCATCAATTAATGATTTATTGCTTTTTCACAAACATTTTACATTAGATGATGAATTTTATACGCCTTCTAACGGCGAATCATCAATGGTTCTTTTGCACAACGAGTTGATGAAAGATAAAGAAATTTATCTTATTGATGAACCTGAAAAAAGTCTAGGAAACGATTACATAAGTGATGTTATTGTTCCGTTGATAAAAGAAAAAGCTAAAAGTGGTAAAAGAGTTATTATAGCAACACACGATGCAAATATTGCTGTTAGAACATTGCCATACAACTCGATTTATCGTGAACACGACATTAATGGTTATTACACGTACTCGGGTAATCCATTTTCCAACAGTTTAGTTTGTAGTTCTGATAAAAAAGAAAATTTGGATTGGAAATCAATAAGTATGAAAACATTAGAAGGCGGAAAATCTGCTTTTGGAGAAAGAGGAAAAATATATGGAAACACATAACGCAACAATTGAAAGAACAGATAGTAGTGCAACTTTAAAACTTGTGCTCGGTGAAACTACATTTGACATTGTTTTAACAGAAGACAAGCCCAATGATGTGAAGACTGTTTTTAATAAACTATTAGAAGAACTAAAAAATGGTGAATATGATTTCAACTTAACGGATGAAAAAGAGGACTTGTATTTTCACATTTGCAAAGAATATATAACGCAACTGAATGCAGAGTTAAAGAGCACTTACAAGGAACTTGAAGATAACGGACTATTGAAAACTGAATAAAAATGCTAATGCTAAAAGCCATACACATTTGCAATTCACACCAGCCAACACTGCAACAAAAATTGCAAAAGAGTATGGCTTTGACAACGCTAACGGACAGACAACCGAGAAAGAACACCGAACGCACAACATCACCTATACGCAAGCAGGGGTTTTGTACTTCGTAGGACAGGAAAGTAGTAAAATTAAAGTTCAGTTCTTCGTAGGAGGTTTAGTGGTAAAAGTCCCTGCCTGCGTATAGCTGAGAACCGTTATGTGAAAGAATAAAACGGCACCTCCAAAAAGAAAGTGCCGTTTCGAAATTAAATTTATAAATTCTCAATCCACTACTTCTGAAACAGTTGATTTTTCTATTAGAAAAATTCCGTCAAAAGCTTCTTCTATTTCAGTTTTTAGGCACATCGAATCAAATCGAATCTTATTACAATTTTTTAATTCCGTACTTCTGTTCATTAGTAAACAGCATTCTTTTCCTCCAAATTCTTGCATAATAAATTCAACAGAATCCGACTCTGGAAAATCAAGTGGAAATTTATCAACCCTAAAGCCAAATTGATAATCATTATCAGGATACAATGCCGCAGTTTCTCCACGTAGATTAGTTATTGCAAATGCTTTATATTTTTCTCCAAAAGTCATCGAAAGTCTTTGCCCCATTGGATAACAACTAATAAATCCATCAAAATCTACCGGAGTTTTTTGAATGTGAGCATTGTGGGCAACCAAAATAATCTTTTTACCAAGTGAATTTTTCAAAAACCAATCAATGCTTTCTGCCATATACTGGTCTTTTGCTCCCATATCTCCTTCAATTCCCCTTTCAGTAATGAAACTTTCCATAGCATCAGCATTATAATTCATATAAATCAAGCCTTTAACTTGATGAACTATCGATTGAAATTCTAAACTTTCTAATTTTGGTTGAAGAGTAATCAAACGAATGTAAACTTTTAATAGCAATGCTTTTAATTCATTATGTTCAGCTTCATCAAAAAGCGATAAATTTAACGCAAGCTGAGAAGTCGAATAGAAATCAAATTTCTCAGCAAGATTTAAAATCTTCTGTAAGACATCAGAAGAAACGATTGAAAGTCTTTGCAAATAATCAGATACAATACGAAAGTTTGGAAAATAAGAACCTCCATTTTTAGGAATATCCACACCTAAAAAGGTAATTTGATTATTATTGTCTTGATTATACCGACGAAGCCATAGCAAAGTATCTTTAAACTCATTTGGATAATAAAAGTGTGACAGTAACTTATCCAAATCGTCGAATGGAATTTGTGATTTTATCCACTTATCAACTTCTAATCCTTCAGAAAAACCAAACTCAAATGCCAAGGTGTCAAAATCACATTCAGTTACTAAAAACTCAATAACTTGATGCCTGAATGTAAAAAACTCTTTTATGAAATGTGAGTTTTCGCCTAAACCAACAATTGTAGAAGAATCAAAATATTCTCGAAATCGAAAAAGACTTTGTTTTATGGATGTATTATTTTCCGAATTAAACGGAAAAGTTAAGGGTTTTATATTTTTCATTATTACCTTATTTTAAATTAAAAATTAACGTACCAAATAGCAACCGTCTCAAAAAGACGATTTAATAATTTACTTTAATTTTTAATTACCAAGGCTTGCTGAAATACATAAAATGTGAATTATTTGAATACAAAGATACTAAAAATTCCTTCACATAATAACTAAGCTTTCGTCTTGCCCGGAGGGCACGAGATGAAAGCCCGTTGAACGGAACCGTAGGAAGCTAATAAAGTATTATGGAGTTTTCGAAGTGCAGCTTTAAGATATACGAGCAGTAATTTTACGATTACTGCTTTTTTTTATGTTTGTTTTTACTTTTTTACACTGTTTTTCGATGCAAAAAAGCACAAGTTCCCTTACCCGTAAAAGTTAATTCACAGGCGCAAGTTTATTTTCGATAAGATAGGCTTTCGGTGGTCCTCTTTGCCCAAAAACATGCAAGGTAATCAGATTACCGACTTTACAGCAATAGCATTTTTTATGTTGCGTTTTGGGTTCAATTATTGGGCGTACAACATTTAACTCTTTTTGTAATTGCTGGAGCTTTCCGCGTTTCCAACTGCTGCTTAGAATTCCGTAATGTCTGATTCGCACAAAGCGTTTGGGTAAAATATGTAAGCTAAATCGTCTTGCAAATTCTTCGTTTTTTAAGGTGAGTTGCTTGGTTTTACTGCCGTCTTTATAATCTTTATAATTAATAGTAACCTCGTGATCGGTTACGTTCTTTATCCGATGATTGCTTATCGCAACCTTGTGCGTATATCTGCCTAAATATTCAATCACTTGCTTTGGCCCACCAAAAGGTCGTTTGGCATAAACCACCCAATTCTTTTCAAACAAACCTTGTAAGAGTTGAGTATCCGCTAATTTTTCCTTGCGCAACAACGCTACATATTTGGCCCGAAAAACCTTACTCAAAGCTTTTACTGCAAACAAATATTTATCGGTTTTTATCTTGCGTTTCCAATTGCCATTTCTATCAATTCCACCGCCAGGAACAATGCAATGTAAATGCGGATGCAAACTCAAATTTTGTCCCCAAGTATGCAAAATGGCGATCATTCCCAATTGCAATCCTTCTGTTTTTCCAAATTGAGACATTGTAGCCCAAGTTGCTTCAAATAATATGCGATACATGATTTGCGGATGAGAAATCGCTAAACCATTGAGCGTATCGGGCAACGTAAATACCAAATGATAATACGAACAAGGCAACAAATCTTGCTCGCGAGCTTGTATCCATTCTTCACGTTTGTGCCCTTGACATTTGGGACAATGCCTGTTTCTACAACTGTTGTAACTGATGCTAATATTTCCACAAGCATCACAAGCATCTACATGTCCGCCCAAAGCTGCTGTTCTACATAAAGTCAATGCCCGTAAGGTTTTCTCTTGATGAACCGTAAAGTTTTGGTTGGACAAATCGACCTTTCTAAGCACATCGGCTACCTCCCACTGCGGCTGCATAAGGCAAAAACGGTATCTAATGGGCTGTGTACTTTTTGTTGTTCCAATTGGCAAACGTGCAGGTATTCCATTGTGGTTTCTACTCGTTCGTGTCCCATCAGTTTCTGAACCTGAAGAATATTCACGCCATCTTCCAACAAGTGTGTAGCGTAGCTGTGACGCAAGGTATGCGTGTGAACGTCTTTTAAAATTCCAGCTTTTCTACAAACCGACTGAATCGCCCATTGAACGCCACGTTGACTATAACGCGAATCAAATCCTTTGGCATCTTTGGTGTTGCCAGTAAATAAAAAAGTAGTCGGATGTTCAATTGAAATGTACTTTTTTATCCCTCGAATGAGATGATCAGAAAGCGGAACATAACGATCTTTTTTACCTTTGCTTTGAACGATATGAAGCAATTTTCGATCAAAATCTAAGTGTTTCAATTCAATATTTCGAACTTCCATGCAACGCAGACCACAACCGTAAATCAACCCGATGAGCAAGCGATGTTTTAACAAATCGGCATGTTGAAGCATTCTCCAAATTTCTTCTCGACTTAGTATTACGGGTAGTTTTTTTTCTTTAGGAATCGATGGTAAATGAAGATGATCGTAAGGTAAATTCTCTGTTTTTAAAAGAAATCGAAGTCCGTAAACCGTGTGTTTAAAATACGATTGCGAAGGTGAATTGGAACGTTGTTGCA
>NZ_JACHTD010000025.1 GCF_014145665.1 Myroides sp. NP-2
AAATGACACCTGTTGAGTTTGAAAATAAATGGTTTGGAAAAAGTACTTTTTCCAAACCATTTATTACTATATTTAATAATGAAGTTAATGTTTAAAAACGGTCAACCATATTTAGGGATGTACATAGTGAGTAATTCACTCTTTACCATTCACTCTTTACCATTCACTCTTTACCATTCACTCTTTACCATTCACTCTTTACCATTCACTCTTTACCATTCACTCTTTACCATTCACTCTTCACCATTCACCACTCACTACTAAAAAAACCGTACTTTTGCAGATTCTTTAATTTTTAAATTATATGCCAAAGCAAAATAAAAACAGTTTTTTCTTTTTAGTGTATTTAGCCGGTTTAAGTATTATTGGTTTTTTAGCCACAGACATGTACCTACCAGCCTTTGAAACCATGCGTGTTGACTTACAGACAACTAAAAGTAGCATTAGTTCCACCTTAAGTTTATTTTTAGCGGGTTATGCTATTGCCCAATTGATGTGGGGACCTATTTCGGATAAAATAGGCAAACCCAAAACCATTGTGATTGGTCTGATGATCTTCACCCTTTCTTCCTTGGTCATTTACTTCACAGCGAGTGTGACGGTCTTTTTGATCCTGCGTTTAATTCAAGCCATTGGGGTTTGTGCCGCAGCAGTGAGTTGGCAAGCCTTGGTAATTGAGCGCTATCCCAAAGAGGAAACCAATCGCGTATTTGCTACTATTATGCCTTTAGTGGCGCTATCTCCTGCTCTAGCTCCTCTATTAGGGGTATATCTATTGGAACACTTCGGTTGGCGTTCTATTTTTATTACCCTAGCGGTTATTGCGGTACTCTTGATGGTATACACCTTTACGTTACAAGATAAAAAAGCAACAACGTCTAGTGAAACAGAAGCGACACCACCAACTAAATCCCTATCTTACTGGGCGATATTACAATCAAAAGCCTATGTAGGCAATGTGATGATTTACGCGTTTTGTTCAGCCGCTTTCTTTGCTTGGCTAACAGGATCGCCTTTCTTTTTAAAGGAAATGGGCTATAGTGAAGCCGAAATCGGTTTTAGTTTCGTACCCCAAACCATTGCCTTCTTAATTGGTGGTTTTGGCTATCGAACGTTATCTTCCAAAATAGACGGTACCAAACTGACGGCTTACTTTGTATCCTTGTTTGGATTAGCCATTATAGCAACCGCTGCCTTAGCCATCTTCACCACACCAACGCTGACAAGCCTGTTGATTCCATTCTGTTTTATGGCCTTAGCCAATGGAGCCTGTTACCCTATTGTCGTAGCAGAAGCGTTAAAGCTTTATCCTGAAAACTCTGGAAAAGCAGCAGCTTTACAAAATACCATTCAGCTAGGCATGTGTTTCATAGCCAGTGCAATTGTGTCTTTATTTTCAAAAGACGCTTTGTTTTCAACGGCTCTAGTCATGGTTGCCACTATTCCACTAGCCTTTTGGGCTTTGACTTGGACCAAGAAAAAGATAACGTAAACAACAACTCTTTACGTATAGCCAAGGGTGTTTCTAAAAAGAAACACCCTTGTTATTTATAGGGATATCACTTCTTTACTTTGTAAATAGCAAACAATCCTGGTGCTAGTAGCAGCAAAAACAGTGGATTATAAGGACTGACTATAAAAGCATAAATCAGCAGCAAGACCAATAGAAGGCTCAGAAATAAGCGGAGTTTTTTATTCATCTTAATACAGTTTAAATTCGAATAGAAACACCAAAAACAACGCCAAAACCACCTTAATCTATCGTTATTTTAAATTTAAACCACTACTAATCAAATAAATACAAGTGAAATAACAAAATTCACTTCTAACGACAAAAAAGGACAAGATTATACAATCTTGTCCTTTTCTTATTTTATTCTTTGTGTCCAAAATGACTTTGGAGCATCTTATCTAATACAATTATTCAATCAAAAAGCGGATATCCTTATTAAACTTTTTATCGACAACAACAACCGCATAGGGATATACAGCCTGTGCTAATTCGTGTTCTTCTTCTTCTACACAATAAGTCAACTCAATAAAATCATCTTTTTCCTTCAAACTATTGATTGAAAAAGAAGTTTCTAGTTTGCTTGGCAGTCCTACTAAAGCCAAGACAAACGACTTTGAAAAATCAACGTCCTCTATCACTTGATTTTTGTCCTTCTGATCGAATAAACGTTCAAAATGCGCTTTACTCGTAATCTTTACATGTTGAACCCCTTGATTTGATCCTTGGGTTTTTAATACGTATTGGTCGTTCACTACAAAGGGAACCGCTGTTACTTTATATAATTTAATCTCGTCTGTCTGCTCAACCGTATTAGCTTTGATCACCTCCTTCTTCTCCCCCATACATTGTACGAGCATAAAACTCAATAGTACAATCCAACAAAAATTTTTCCTTTTCATCACTTTCTTTTTTATAGCTATAACGTTTTATTTCTCCTAAAACGTATGTTCTTTTTCGTGTATTTAATTTTAATAAAAATTAAACTAAAATTGTTAACAAATATAAGGATAATTATTTTTGAATCACATTTCAACAACATCTTTTACACAAATACATGATATATTGTTTAAACTATATTAAAATAATTTAAAAGTAACAAGAATACAAAAATAATTGCTCTATTTTATATAGAAAAAAGAGATTCGATTGTTTTGTATCTTTGACTTATGCTAAAAAAAGAGATATGTGTAGATATGGAATGACGACTTACAAACCGCACTATGTTTGTTTTGATTGTCAAAAAACGTTTAAAAGGCGCTTATGGAATGATATTAAAGGAGGTACTAAAGTTGATTCTGCAGCCAAATGTCCCCAATGTGGTAATCTAATGGCCAATATGGGAAAAGATTTTGAAGCGCCAAAGAAAGGAAACAACAAAGCTTGGCAACACATCAAAGATTTATATGAAGTGGGGATCACGTGGCATTCTTGCGGTTGTACAGGTCCTGGCTATATTCCGAAAGACAAAGCAACCCTACTCCTCTATTTTCAAGAAATCATCCAACAGTACGAAAAAGAGCTTTTGTTTTGGCGCTCTCGTATAGAACCTGAAACAAAAAAAGATATTCTCAAAGATGAACAGCGCAATTGGCAAAAGCTATCAGCCGTTAAATCCAATCGAAAAAAAGAAGTAATCACGAACCAAGAGGGAATTGATTATTGGATTGGAAAGATTAAGGAGGTAGAATTAGTGCTTAGAAAGATTGAGTAGAGGAATTCAAAAATGCCCAAACAATTTCCGTTTGAAAATAAAAAAAACTCGAAACTAAAAGTTTCGAGTTTTTTTATTTATTTATGCATTTGATACATCTACTGTAGTTTCAGCAGCAATACGCTTGTATGTTCCGTTTTCTAGTTTCTCTCGAATTGCTTCGTAAGCCGCTAGTGTTTCTTGGATATCTTCCATCGTATGTGTTGCCGTAGGAATCATTCTCAGTAAGATAATTCCTTTAGGAATAACTGGATAAACTACGATCGACAAGAAAATATTGTAATTCTCACGCAAATCGTTTACCATCACCATTGCCTCTGGAATACTTCCTTCTAAGTATACTGGCGTAACACAAGTGTTGGTATCTCCAATATTAAATCCTCTTTCTTTTAATCCATTTTGAAGTGCATCAACATTCTCCCATAATTTTGCTTTTAAAGAAGGTTGTGTACGCAACAATTCTAAACGTTTTAAGGCTCCTTTTGTGAAAATCATTGGCAATGACTTTGCAAACATTTGAGAGCGTAAATTGTATTTTAGGTAATCAATAATATCTTTATCTGCAGCAACGAATGCTCCAATACTAGCCATTGACTTAGCGAAAGTAGAGAAATACACGTCAATACCATCTTGACATCCTTGCTCTTCTCCAGCTCCAGCACCTGTTGCACCTAAAGTACCAAAACCATGTGCATCATCCACTAGCAATCTAAAGTTATATTTTTCTTTTAAAGCAACGATTTCTTTTAGTTTTCCTTGTTGTCCACGCATTCCGAAAACACCTTCAGTAATAACTAAAATACCTCCACCAGTTGTTTCAGCCATTTTAGTTGCGCGCTCTAAGTTCTTTTCGAAACTTTCGATATCGTTGTGCTTGTACGTAAAGCGTTTCCCCATGTGTAGGCGAACACCATCGATAATACACGCATGCGAATCAACATCGTAAACAATAACGTCATTCTTTGTTACTAATGCGTCAATAATAGACACCATCCCTTGGTAACCGAAGTTTAACAAGTAAGCAGCTTCTTTGTGTACAAAAGCAGCTAACTCATCTTGAAGTTGCTCATGCACTGTAGTGTGACCAGACATCATACGCGCACCCATAGGATAAGCTGCTCCGTATTCTGCAGCTGCCTCAGCATCTACCTTTCTTACTTCTGGATGATTTGACAACCCTAAGTAATCATTGATACTCCAATTGATTACTTCTTTTCCATGAAACATCATACGATTTGATAAAGGTCCCTCAAGTTTAGGAAAAACATAATATCCTTCAGCTTGTGACGCCCATTTTCCTAATGGTCCTTTATTCTTCTGTATTCTGTCAAATAAATCATTTACCATAATATAACTATGTTTAAAAAAACAAATGCAA
Source organism: Myroides sp. NP-2 (assembly GCF_014145665.1). Lineage (GTDB taxonomy): Bacteria > Bacteroidota > Bacteroidia > Flavobacteriales > Flavobacteriaceae > Flavobacterium. Next base: position 4,603 of record NZ_JACHTD010000025.1, read on the forward strand.
AATTACTCATATTTTGTATGCTTTCATAATAAATTAGAGAGAATTTCTCAGATTATGGATTATTTTCTATTCCTCTTTTTTCAAAAACAATTACAATCTAATAATTTACAAATTAAAAAAAATAGTTTTAATACCCATCATATGTCAGCTAAAATTATCAAATAAATAAAAACCTCTCAATATGAGAGGTTTTTGTGCGATTATTAATACAATTTGGGAAACTTTTTTGGGTTTACTTCATGCATAATAGCATAAACTCTTTCGTAAACATCTTCTGCTGAGGGCTTACTAAAGTAATCCCCATCCGTGCTATAAGCCGGTCTGTGCTCCTTAGAAGTTAGTGTTTGCGGCTCACTATCTAAGTGACGGTATCCTTTTTGAACTTCTATAATTTGTTGCAACAGGTAAGCAGACGCTCCTCCTGGCACATCTTCATCCACCACCAACAAGCGATTGGTCTTTGCCAAACTCTTCACTACATCGTGGTTCAAATCGAATGGCAATAGAGATTGTGCATCGATGATTTCTACGTCAATGCCAATTTCCATCAATTCTTTAGCTGCTTGTTCGATAATGCGCAAGGTTGAACCGTAAGAAACAATTGTCAAGTCGCTTCCTTCTTTAATTGTTTCCACTACTCCAATTGGCGTTTTAAACTGACCTATATTGTTTGGCATCTTCTCTTTCAGACGGTACCCATTCAAACACTCGATCAATAAAGCAGGCTCGTCACTTTCTAATAGCGTATTGTAAAAACCAGCGGCTTTAGTCATATCACGAGGCACTAAAACGTGCATACCACGAATCGCGTTGATAATCATTCCCATTGGTGAACCTGAATGCCAGATTCCCTCTAAACGGTGTCCACGCGTACGAACGATTAAAGGTGCTTTTTGACGCCCCACTGTTCTATACTGTAATGTAGCTAAATCATCACTCATGATCTGAATCGCATACAACAAATAATCTAAATATTGAATCTCAGCAATAGGACGCATTCCACGCATTGCCATACCGATTCCCTGACCTAAGATTGTCGCTTCACGAATACCCGTGTCTGTTACACGTGTTTCTCCGTGTTTCTCTTGTAATCCTTCCAATCCCTGGTTAACGTCTCCGATATTACCTGAATCCTCTCCAAAAACGGTTACATTTTTGTGGTTCGCCAAGATATAATCGAAGTTATCGCGTAGAATTACACGGGCGTCCACTTCTTCTGCATCTGCATCGTAGGTTGGCAACACCGCTTCCACGTGTTGTGCTTTGTCTTTAGAAGTTGAATATAAGTGTGAACTATATCGCGGTTGTACGTTTTCGTAGTATTTTTCAATGAACTGCACCACTAACGCTTTGCTGCTTTCTTGGATAATCAAACGCAATACTTTACGAGCTGCAACCATCACATCACGGCGAATAGGCTCTTTTAACCCTTGTAAATCAGCAATGTGCTTTTCAATGAATACTTTATTTGGACTTTGAGCGGCTACTTGTTGTAAAACAGCAACCAACTCATCTCTTTCTGCAATAATTGGATCAAGGTATTTTCTCCACGCTTCTTTTTTGCCGTCAAGAACTTGTTTCTTCAAGTCTTTGTCTAGCGCATCCAACTCTTCTGCAGTAGCGATATTGGCTTCAATCATCCAATTTCTCATTTGCAAGATACAATCTTGCTCTGCCTCCCAAGCTAAGCGCTCTTTACTCTTATAGCGTTCATGCGACCCTGAAGTAGAGTGTCCTTGTGGTTGTGTTAGTTCTTGTACGTGAATCAGCACCGGAACGTGCTCTTCTCTAGCGATTTGAGCTGCTTTTGCATAGGTTTCTACTAAAGCGGGATAGTCCCATCCTTTTACGCGTAGAATCTCATAGCCGTTTCCGTGCTCGTCGCGTTGAAACCCTTTTAATATTTCAGAGATATTTTCTTTTGTTGTTTGGTATTTTGCGTGTACGGAAATTCCATATTGGTCATCCCAAACACTCATTACCATTGGCACTTGTAATACTCCTGCTGCATTAATTGTTTCAAAGAACAATCCTTCTGAAGTCGATGCATTTCCAATTGTTCCCCAAGCTACTTCATTTCCATTGATTGAAAATTGCTGGTCTTTATCTGCCTCAGGAATGGCTCTATAGTATTTTGACGCTTGCGCAAGTCCAAGTAAACGAGGCATTTGCCCAGCCGTTGGAGAGATATCTCCACTTGAATTTTTTTGTGCTGTTAATTGCTTCCAGTTTCCATTTTCATCCAAACTGTGCGTAGCAAAATGCCCCCCCATCTGACGTCCACCAGACATGGGATCATTTTCAATATTCGCATCACCGAATAAACCAGCAAAAAACTGTTGGATATTTAACTGACCAATTGCCATCATAAAGGTCTGATCGCGGTAATAACCCGATCTGAAGTCCCCATTCTGAAAAGCCTTAGCCATTGCTAATTGTGGTACTTCCTTTCCATCTCCAAATATCCCAAATTTAGCTTTTCCCGTTAATACTTCACGACGACCTAGTAAACTACATTCTCTACTGATCTTTGCAATTGTATAATCTTGAATAACCTCTTTCTTAAAATCTTCAAAAGAAAGTGCTGTGTTTTTTTTATTTTGACTCATCGCGTAACCTAATATTTTACAGGATACGAATATAAAATAATCCAAACAAAAAAGCTAATTTAAACCGCAGTAATATTGTGAATTAGCGCACTGTTATTTTAAGTATTACACACCAAAAGAGTAAAAATAATAAGGATTTAAAAATCATATCTTAAAAAAATGCTTTTGATTAGTAAATCCTCAATACAATAAAAGTAAAAAAGCCTTTGTTTAGTCAAACAAAGGCTTTTTTTATTTTATTCAATAACCGTTAGCATAGAAGCTAAGGGGAATCTCACTTTTTTCATTGGCATTAACCAATCGTTTTGGTGATCTCGCTCTCCTAAGGCAAGGATCGTTACACTTTTTAATCCTTTTTTGTCTAGTCCTAAAAAGGCATCCAATTGATCATTGTGAAAACCCTCCATTGGAGAAGCGTCAATCTTCAACTCTGCCGCTGCTGCGATAGCCATCCCAAACGCGATATACGCTTGTCTGGCTGCGTGTTGAAAGTGCTGCTCTTGCGTTAGAGGTGCAAAATTAGCTTTAATGCTATTCTTGAAATCATTCATCTCCCCTTTGGGCAATTCTCGGATTGCTTCCATATTGTCAAATACCGAATCAAGACGCTGATCTGTATATTCATCCCAAGCGGCAAATATCAAGACATGAGAGCATTCTTTAATTTGCATTTGATTCATTACAATAGGAAACAATTGTTCTTTCACCTCTTGATTTTTAACTAATATCATTTCAAAAGGTTGTAATCCTGAAGACGTAGGTGCTAAACGAGCAGCCTCGACAATTTGCATGACCTTTTCATCTTCTAGTTTTACAGCGCTGTTATAGCGCTTAGTAGCGTATCGCCACTTTAAATTATCTAATAACATCATGTGAATTCACTTTTTACATTGTAGCTAAAAAAGCCAATACATTTGTTTCTATTCGCTGATTAATATCTTGGACGTCTGCCTTTACAAAAGGCTCTCCTAAGATATGTTCATACAGCTCAATATAGCGCTCAGAGATTGATTGAATATAGGCTTCTGACATTTCGGGCACTTGTTGTCCTTCTTTACCTTGAAAACCGTTGCCAATTAGCCATTGACGCACAAATTCTTTTGACAATTGCTTTTGTGCCTCTCCTTTTGCTTGACGCTCTTCATACCCTTCAGCATAAAAGTAACGCGAAGAATCTGGTGTGTGAATTTCGTCAATTAACACGATCTTTCCGTCTTTGGTTTTTCCAAATTCGTATTTGGTATCCACCAAAATCAAGCCTCTTTCTGCGGCAATCTCACTCCCTCTTTGATATAAAGCTCTAGTGTATTGCTCTAGAACAAGGTAATCTGCTTCTGACACAATACCTCGAGCTAGAATATCTTCTCGAGAGATATCTTCATCGTGCAACCCTAATTCTTCTTTGGTAGAAGGGGTAATAATTGGTTGTGGCAAGGCGTCGTTTTCTTTCAATCCCTCTGGCAGGGTAACACCACACAATACTCGTTTTCCCGCATTGTATTCTCTAGCTGCATGTCCGGCCAAATACCCGCGAATCACCATTTCTACTTTGAATGGCTCACAGATATGCCCCACGGCAACATTGGGATCAGGACTCGCAATTAACCAATTGGGAACAATATCTTCTGTCATCTGCATGAATCGCGTAGCAATTTGATTCAGGATTTGTCCTTTGTACGGAATCCCCTTAGGCATGATCACGTCAAAAGCCGATAAGCGATCCGTGGCCACCATTACTAAAACCTGATCGGCAATGGTATACACTTCTCTAACCTTTCCGTGATAGACGCTTTTTTGGTTTGGAAATTTAAAATTAGTCTGTGTGATTGTGTTACTCATATATTTCTGTTGTGTAGTTCTTTTATTTAGTACGCTAATAGTTCTAAAAGCGCAGCCTCAAATCTACCTTTTGGTAAATATTGATCTTCTAAAGCTTTCACAAATGGGATAGCTGTTTCAATACTCGCTACTCGTTTTACAGGAGCGTCTAAATACTCAAAGCAGTTTTCCATTATCATTGCTGATATATCACTTGCAATACCTCCAAATAGGGTGTCTTCTTGCAAAATTATAACTTTATTTGTTTTCTTCACCGATTTGAAGATAGTTTCTTCATCTAAAGGCTGTAAGGTACGCAAATCAATTAAATCTGCTTGGATCTCTGGATGTTTTTCCAACGTTTCCAATGCCCAGTGAACCCCTGCTCCAAAGGAAACAATCGTTACATCTGCTCCTTCTTTGATCAAAGCGGCTTGACCGAATGGTATGGTGTAGTAATTACTTGGCACATCTTGGTAAATACTTCTATACAATTGTTTATGCTCAAAGAAAATAACTGGGTTTGGATCGTTAATTGCTGTATTCATCAATCCTTTAGCATCTACTGGGAATGCTGGATACACTACTTTTAATCCTGGTGTTTTTGTAAACCAAGCTTCGTTGGTTTGGGAGTGGAACGGTCCTGCTTGTGTACCTCCACCACATGGCATACGCACCACTACATCTGCTTTTTCATTCCAACGGTAGTGTACTTTTGCCAAATAGTTGACAATTGGGTTGAATCCTGTCGAGACGAAATCGGCAAATTGCATTTCCATAATTGCTTTTCCGCCATTGATCGAATATCCCATAGCAGCAGAAACGATTGAACTCTCACAAATTGGCGTATTGCGGATGCGCCCTTTTCCAAATTGCTCTACGAAACCATCCGTTACTTTAAAAGCACCTCCGTATTCTGCAATATCTTGTCCCATGATGATTAACTCTGGGTGTTTTTCAAACGATTGTTTTAATCCTTCTGAAATGGCGTCAATTAAGCGAATATTCTTCATCTCCCCGCTTGGTTCAACGTGCTCATACTCAAATGGCGCATACATATCGTTTAATTCTGTTTCGAGATTGGCCTGGATTGGCTCCTCTTCTTGGGTACGTTTCCAATCGGTGTCAATTTCCTCTTTGAATGCCGCTCTGATTTCTTCATCCATTGACGCTGTCAATACTCCGATTTCTTTCAAGTACGCACGGTAATTTTCAACTGGATCTTTTTTCTCCCACTCATCCATCAATTCTTGTGGAACGTATTTTGTACCACTCGCCTCTTCGTGTCCTCTTCTTCTGAAAGTCAAGAACTCAACAAGAATTGGACGTGGGTTTTCGCGCATCGATTTGGCTAATGCATCGATTTTTGTATATACCTCTAAAATATCATTTCCATCGATGATATGGCTTTCCATTCCATACCCAATCCCGCGGTCCGCTAAATTCTCACAACGGTATTGTTCATTTGTCGGTGTAGATAATCCATATCCGTTATTCTCAATCACGAATAATACAGGAAGTTCCCACACAGAAGCTACGTTTAAGGCTTCGTGGAAATCTCCTTCTGAAGTAGCTCCTTCTCCTGTAAATACAGCCGTGATTTTCTTTTGCTCACGCAATTTATGTGCTAAAGCGATTCCGTCTGCCACACCTAATTGTGGACCTAAATGCGAAATCATCCCTACAATATTAAACTCTTGTGTCCCGAAGTGGAAAGAGCGATCTCTTCCTTTTGTAAAACCATTTCCCTTACCTTGCCATTGAGAAAACAAACGGTACAATGGAATATCTCTAGACGTGAAAACACTTAAATTACGGTGCATAGGCAACACATATTCATCGCGATCTAAAGCAGCTACAATACCTACCGATATTGCTTCTTGCCCAATTCCAGAAAACCATTTCGACACTTTTCCTTGACGGATTAAAATAAGCATCTTTTCTTCAATCATTCTTGGTTTCAATAGCCTTTTATACAAATCAAGTAACGTTTGATCTGATAGGTCTTTTCGGTTATAATCTATATGTTTCATAATTGGTTTTAAAGGGCACTAAAATAAGGCTTAAATAGCAACTCTACAAACTAATTTACACAACATTTACACAGGAGAAAGAATCGCGTTTTAACCGCTGATACTTTTACCTCAACTAGAGTGAAATCCCCCTGCTACCTCTTCTTTTTTTGACTACTAAAAGAGCTGATTCTTACAATTTTATCTTCAAAAAATTTATTTTTATCGTTAATATTCGTATCTTGGGAAATCGAATGTTAAACTTTAATTTTTTATTATGGGAAAAGGAGATTTAAAAACAAGAAGAGGTAAAATAGTAAATAAATCATATGGTCGCCGAAGACCTAGAAAGGCTAACAAACCCTCTTCACCTAAAGCATAAGTATTACATACAATCAAGCGGATGTTTTAATAAAAAACATCCGCTTGATTTTTTTAGTCTTTTTATAGATTAAATAACGAGCAATCCGTGCCTTCATCTATCCCATAAACAATACCACAACTTCAATCTCATACTCTAAGCCTGTATAATTACGACCCGAACTCAAATAATACTCTTTTGCAGTTGAAACAACTTTATCTTCTACCAGATTTTGATTAATATAATTAACATCTAACGTACGGATTGCCCGCAATCGGGTGTCGGCAGGACAAGGCGGGTGAAACAAAAATCTTTCTTAAACCGTATAAAGCATTGGGTGTAGTCTAAGGTACGGATTGCAACCTTAAATCCGCGCGATCAGGGATTTCATTAGGATATCCAAATTGAAATATAATCACCTTTCAAGCGATACTTATAACTAGCCGAAAATGTACTTGTATCAAAAAACTCATATAAAGGAAAAACCTTATTATTTCGTAACATATGAAGATCTTGTCCCTCATAATCTATTCCTTTATTAAAGTATTGAAATGACATAATGATATTAATTAATTGTTATTAATGGATATTTTTTTTTGTCATGAACGAGATAAACTTCCTTTAGTGACTTCTTATCCTTTATCAGTATATTATATAAGGTACTTGACGTTGCAACCGAATCATTTTCAGTATTTTTAATAATTTGTTGTTCTAACAAATAAGTATTTCTATTAGGAGCTTTACTCAAGATATTTACAATATCGTCGTCTTTTACATAATTTCCAAGATTACTAACTCCTGAGGTATAACCTTGATAAATCCACGCCCAATACAGCTCAGCATTCGCATCATATAAATAAAAAGAGTTTTTTTTAGTATAGATTATCTGATTAGACTGCCCCATATAATGAATGGAACTAAATAAAAAATCTGAAAAAAAAATATTCTTTGTATTTACCAAAACTAATTCTTTGCTATCTATAATATTAACATCTGAAGGCAAAATAATTTCAAATCTAGAATACAATTGATCTGTTTGGATTGAGTCCAAAATGACTTCGTTCCAAGGAACATTATATTTAGTAAGTATTTTATAAAAATTGAGATCATGTTTGTCATAAAGTTTCTTGTGCAAATCAAAGTCATGTAAATTATAAAACGTATATGGATCACTATCAAATTGTATATCAATATTAGAATTATACTTCTTATCAATTATAGCATGAAGCTCATTGTTTTCATTATAAGAAAAAATATAGTTATCATTTAAATGACCATACTTAGTCATAACATAAACTTCTCGTAGTTGTTTATCCGCTCTTGAAAAGAAATATTTATTTAAAAGTTTTAAACTATCCTTATCTTTCAAAAACTTACTCAAAATTAAATTTTCATTATTTTCCTCATAATTATATATATACTCTTCACAAATCTTATCCCCCATAAGGTCACTTACACAAAGTATTTCTTTTTCCAAAAGACGCTTTTTTTGATCAAAAATAAAATTATGTTCAGTTTGTTTTCTCAGATTATTCTCCGAAGAATCTGAGAAAAATAACCTATTATAATCATGATAAGTAATTTGCTTAACACCTTTAGGCGCTGTAAAATATTTGTATGGATAATAATAAAACTCGTTTAATAATTCATTATTAATTTTATCGTTATTAACATCATTACTTTGGAACAATGAATAACTACTACCAATAAAGAATATGTTTTTAAATGAATACCCCCTATCATAAATGTCTGCCTTGGATTGTTTTCCACTATAAGGAACAACTTGTCCATAACTACATAACACAACGAGAATAAAAAATAATATTAAACTATACCATTTCATTCTTATCAACGATTTTAAATCGTATGCACCCGAGCAAGTACATCTTGTGAGATATAATTATTCTTCTACAACGTTTGAGTTTAATGTTTTATAGTTATGAGGATATAAATCTGTAATGTTCTTGTGGTTGATAGATTGAATATTTTC
>NZ_JACHTD010000026.1 GCF_014145665.1 Myroides sp. NP-2
ACGGGCGGGTTGCGGGCGTATTCGCTGTCGCACAGCGACAAGGCGAATGCGGGCGCAAAACCTGCTAAGTGCACGTCAGCCAGCCTGTGAACATAGGCGTGTGTTAGGTGGTCGTAGTTTGTTGTTTTTCAGTCGTTTAAATTTCGGCCGTTTAGTGAGCTTTCACTTCGAAAACCACAATTCAGTCGCTTGTTAAACCGCATTTTCCAACCGAAAACGCTCAAATTCGTTGTAAATTTTATATTTTCTTTTTTCTTAAAGTCTAACCGCTAAACTACGCACAAATTAACGAATAAAAACTGATTTTTTTGTCTTAGAATTCATGTTTTCCGACAGTTTTAAAGTCGAGAAACTCAAATTAAATGAACTGAATGTCAGTCGGAAAGCAGAAATAGAATCGAAAATTTTTCCGTTTAAGCACTTTCACGACAGCCCGAAACGGGTTTTTTATTTTCGGGTTGTCCGTGAGTTTGTTTTTCTTTTTGTTTTTTCGTCAAGTTTGTTCGTTAACCACTTTCAGTCCGCTAAAGAGCAGAGTCTGCAAAAAATGAACTTGGTTTCCTTATATTCAAATCGGAAATCTCCATTTCCAAAATTTCGTTCGTTATATGTCGTAGTCTGAAAAGTAATAAGTCTAATTTTCTTTCCTTTAAAATCTGCGAGGAATTGTCCGCCGTGCAAACTCCCGAAAGCCAGCAAATTCAGTCTAACCGATAAGTCAAAAAGTCGAGAAGAAGCGGACAGTTCCTCAAAGATTTTTCAGCAACAAATCCGTCTTTTTCCTTTTTTTACTATGACACCTAACGACCGAGGCTATGGGCTTGGGCGGGCTGCGGGCGGATTTCCTGTCGCCACAGCGACAAAGGAAATGCGGAACGACCTAAATCAGTCAGAAAATACTCAGTACGAGGTGGTTGTTCTGCATAAATTTTTCTATCTATAATCTTATACTCCAACAATTCTTTAAGTTGTTGATTTATTACACGTTCTGTTGCATCAGGCACCTCCTTGAATATCAGACTTGGGCGTAGTGGCTTATCTCGAAGTGCTTCTATGATGCAAATTTTCCACTTTCCGCCAAGCACCTGCATAGCAATGCTATAACCACATTCTAGATATATAGGGATTTTTCTTTCAGACATAATTGTATAGTTAATTTGTAGGAACAAGATACAAAAATAGTGCGAGAATGCATTCTTTGATTATTTTGCTTATCATTCTCTTATCCTAATTCCTTCTCAAACATATACATCAATTTATCTTTTTCATTCAGTTCTACACTTCTGCTTACCTTTTTATTGGTGATTTGATAGCCCGAAAATCGAGTAACAAAAATGCCCAAGCCTTGAGTGTAGGAGCTGACTTCTGCTGAGTATTCTTTACTAGTATCTAAAGGAATTTCACCCAAAATAGTAGTCCAATCACCATCTGAAGTAATAGTAGATATTTCGCCTTGCATCTTGTTGATGTCTGTAATAGCCCTAGCATTCACAGCTATTGGAATTTGCAATTTAAAATCTAAGATTGGCTCCAACAACTCAACATCAGCTTGTTGTAAAGCCAATCGAAAAACATAGGGAGCTAAACTTCTAAAGTCGGCAGGTGTGCTCACTGGACTATAATAGATTCCGTGAGAAAAAGTGACTTTAAGGTCGGTTACTTTCCAGCCATACAAACCCGATTCACAGGCTTTCTTGACTCCATCGAATACTGCATTCTGAAAAGATTGATTCAAGTAGCCCAATGAAATATCGCTCTCTATCGTAAGTCCCGCACCGATTGGCAAAGGTTCTATAATCAAGCCAATAGATGCCCAATAAGGATTAGGTGGCACTTCGATATGAATGGTGTATTCCGATTTCGTTTTCAGACGTTCCTTATAAATCGTTTTCACCTCTTCAAAGTAAGCATCTACCGAAAATCGCTCCTCCAACAAAGTCAAAATAACTTCCCGTTGAGTTGCTCCATAAAGAGAAACTTCTAGCTCATTATTATCAGCATTGATACCAAACGTTAAAGATGGATCTTCTACCGATAATACATTCATAGCAGAAATTAATTTACTCCTATCCTCTACTTTGGCAGGATGTATAGATGATTTGAGAGCAGGACTAGGAATATTCAATTTATCAAATAAACTTGGCATTGTTCCTAAATAATCACCTACCATCAGACTTTCGGCATGGTCTAAAATTGCAATATCGTTTGTAGAAACTTCATCTACATCTATTTCGTTTCCAGCGTAAAAGGTCTTTAAACTTCTTATTTTCAGATTCTCATCTGAGCCATTGAGGTTGTATGATTTTCTTGTTCTAAGGCTTCCCCCTATAATCTTTAGATAGGCTCGTTTCTGTTCCTTCTTATTATGCTCAATTTTATAGACATAGGCAGATAAATCGTTCTCTTGAGGTAGAGATGTTTCAATAAAAGTAGTGATTGAGTTTAGCAAATCTTCGATACCAATGCCATACATTGCTGAGCCATGGTAGATAGGATGTAGTTTAGCGAATTGAACAAGATGAATCATTGAACTCCAATAGTCTGAATTTGAGAGTTGCGTATCGCTTAAGTATTTTTCAAGCAAAGAATCATCTTTCTCCAAAATTGTTTCTCTGTCCTTTTCTGATATGTTGTGTATTGTACAGCTAGAAGTTAAAATCTTGCCATCAACGGATTGCATAAGAAGAATATCTTTTGAAAGGCTATTTTGTATTTCGAAATAAAGCTGATTTAGATTTACTCCCTCTCTATCTATTTTGTTGATAAATAGAATGGCTGGAATTTCTAGTTGTTGCAAGACATTGAACAACAATCTCGTTTGAGCTTGAATACCCTCTTTAGCAGACACCACAAGAATAGCACCATCTAGCATTCTAAAAGTGCGTTCCACTTCTGCTAGAAAGTCCATGTGTCCAGGAGTGTCGATAATATTAATCTTTGTATCGTTCCATTGAATAGACGTTGTAGAAGCTCTAACGGTGATACCTCTTCGTTTTTCAATATCCATCGAATCGGTTGTGGTATTACCTTTGTCCACACTTCCACGTACCTCAGTTGCTCCACTAGCAAATAGCAAGTTCTCAGTAATGGAGGTTTTTCCTGCATCAATATGTGCAAGAATACCTATATTTATAGTTTTCATTTGATTTTGTAAATAATATAGCGGATGCTTTGTAGAAATGCATCACATAAAAAATACATCCTTGATGGTAGAATGTACCACAAGAACTTGAATTCGTATTTCTAATTATATTATTTACTGCCGCATAGTGTGACAAAGGTAGAAAATAAATTTTAAAATCAACCCTACATTCAAGTTGAAAATGCAACTTTATTGATTATTAACTAAATGATATGTTTGATGAAAAAATCGAGGATAACTTTTTTCGAGCTCGATGGGACGGCTCCAAAAGTTATCACCCGCTTTTTTCGAGTAGATTCCAAATTCCATCAAATATCTGATTTGGGGATAAATATCCAAATCTTTTTCGTGGCCTGTTGTTTATCTGTTGTTCCACATAATTCACATATTCATGTGTAACATAATTGAAATCAACTTTTTTCGGTATATATTGCCTTACCAAGCGATTATAGTTTTCGTTGGAACCTCTTTGCCAGCTTGCATATGGCTTGGCAAAGAAAAAGTCGATTTTCAAGTCTCCGGCTACCATCTGATGACACGAAAACTCTTTTCCATTGTCAGATGTGATTGTTTTCAGGAATGGTTTCCAATCCTCCAGGCAATCAATAGTAACCAGTGCGAGTTGTTCCGCATCCTTGCCATCTAATTTTCGGAGTCTGGCTATTCCGGTTGCCCTGTCGTTGATGGTTAAGATGGCACCTTTGTGATCCTTGCCTATGATAAGGTCAATTTCCAAATCACCAAAGCGTTCCCGTAGTTCAACTTCAGGCGGTCTTAGAGATATATCTGTACGATTGGGGATTGTTCCCCGCTTGTCGTAAATCACACTTCGCTTTTTGTAGCGACGTCCACGGTTTCTCAGGTCAAGATATAGCGTCCCTTTTTTACGCTTATCTTGCCAAATAAACTGATAAATACGTTCGTGTGATACACAGTTATCTCCATTTGTTTTGGCAACACCTGCAATTTGTTCCGGACTGTATTTGAGACGCAATTTATCTCGTACATAAGCCTCAACCTCAGGTGTGAAGGTTCTCGCTTTAGCTTTGTATGCCTGACGCTTCAGGTATTTACGATGCGCTAAATCATCTTTGTATTCGCCAGATCGGGCATCTGCATTACGGCGGATTTCACGACTGACAACTGATTTATCTTTATTTATTACACGGGCAATCTCACATTGTGGATACCCACTTTGCAACATTGTGCAAATAGTATATCTTTGTTCTCTGGTTAAATGACTCATAAATGTCAACTTTGGTCGGTAGACAATATAGTTCATTTTTTCCATCAGGGCAAGGGGGAGTTATTCCTCCTGGCTCTGAAAAAAACAAACTTTCCTATTTTGTCTGCAAAGTTGCATTTACAACTTGAATTTTCATGTCAATTTCTTTTATTTTTCTGAAAAGTTTATTTCCAATTCTAAAGTACTCATAGTTGTTGTTAAAATAGAAAAATACTTTATATCTTCCTCTATAACTATAAACACTTTCGATTGGCAGAGTCATAACAATCTGATTACTGTTTTTTGCAACATTATAGCCAACAATGTGAAATATTGCTTCAGCTGTAATTCCAAAACTTGAATAAGAAATCATTGAAGCCATAATAATCAATAAAACATATGTAAACACTCTGTCTATAATTGACTTAAAACCTTTGTGAAGTCTTTTTAAAAAGTTAAGTCTGAGTAATGTTATAATAACAATTCCTATAATAAAAGGTATCCACTCTACAAATAAATTGTATTTAAAACTTTGTCCAATTGTCAGTGGTTTAAGAAAAAAGTAATAAATGACAGCATATGTAAGAAACCCTACAAATAATTTATATACAATATTTTCTTCTTGACTATGTTTGATTTTTATTGAGCTCAAAAACTTAAGCATATATTTTTCTAATTTTCATGTTCGCAATACTTAGTGTTCTAATCTTGAGTCTTGTAAAAATAGTTTTACCATTTATAATTGTTTTCACTCGTAAAAAAGAGATAAATTAAGTTCCTACTAATTCTCAACCACAATGTCCCGCTTTTGCTCGTTATTTGTCAATGTAATGAAGTGAAAAGTCAAAAATACTTCCTTTATAGTCTGCGAGGAATTGTCCGCCCGAAAAAGCTGACAGAAGTAAAAAGTCTGTCAAACCCGAACTGTCTGTCTATGTCGAAAAAACGGACAGTTCGTCAAAGACTTTTCAGTGAATAAATCTCTGTCTTTTCTTTTTTTACACTGACGCATAACGGTTACGTATTGGCGATGGTGGGGCATTTGAAAAACGTCAGCCCAACATTTGCACTAATGCCCGATAGAAGCACAAATGTTGAATTTATAACTATCAGCCCCACTATTGCCAATACGATGTTGGTGGCTGGGCTTCTTTCAAAAGAACTCGTCTAATAATATATAAAACTCTATTTTATTTTTGTTTGGCTTATCAAGTCCATATACCTTGTAAAATATGTCAACCATTTCTGGTCTAAAATTATCTCGTATGTTTCTAACAGCAAGTGCAATATCTTGATATTTATCTGTTATACCTCCATTGCCAATGTCTATAAAACCACTTAAGTTATGATTGTCAAAAATTAAGTTGTCAAAACAGTAATCTCCGTGTGTAAACACTAATTCATAGTCTGATGGCTTTATGCTTAATAATTTCACAAATAGTTCTTCGGGGCTGTAAGTTTGATTTTCGGGTTGTAAGTCTGTAAAATCAATTAACCCACTATCTAAATTAAATCTTGCTTTTGAAATTTTCAAGTCAAGGTGTTGAACCAACGCAGTATTGTCAATTTTCAAAGAATGAAGTTTTTTCAATGATATTGCATATTGCTTAATAATTTCTTCAGTTTCTATTTTATCAAAATAATATTCAAGAGTTTTTCCTTGCAGTTCCGTCATACATAACAATTCAAAGTCGCTTAATTGTTCATAAAAAATAATCTTAGGAACTGGAATTTTTCCGTCAAGCCATAAATAATTTTGATAATCGTATTTGAGGTTTACATTATGGTTACTATAAATTTGTTTTTTGAGAATAAAACTCTTTGATTCATCTGTCGTAACCCTGAACAATTCAGCATTTGTTGAACCACCTGAAATTTGTGTGGTAGTATAATTTCCAAAATATTTGTCAAGTTGATTTTTTACGTCTTTACTGATGTCCATTTGCTGTGTCTTTTAGCCTTGCCACCAACATAGTAATTTACGAAGTAAATAATAGAAAAGTTTCGTGAAATATTCCCTATATCCGTATTTCGTGTAATTACTTTGTTAAAAGTAATAAATTCTTTGATAGTCTATATTATCTAAATAACATTTGTATGAATAGCGAGGTTTTTATTTAAAATTTTTAAATTCTCAATCATGGATCACGAAACTCTACAATTGATACTTTATTAATCTATTTCATTACTTAACATAATTCTTATTATAAGTTTAATAATATTTTTTCTTCAACCATAGACTGGCTTTTACTAATAGAATTAAAACAGGAACTTCAACTAATGGACCTATTACACCTACAAAAGCCTGTGGAGAATGAATACCGAAAACTGCAATAGAAACTGCAATTGCTAATTCAAAATTATTACCTGTAGCAGTAAAAGATATTGAAGCGTTCTTGTTATATGGAACTTTCAATGACTTGTTCACAAAGAAGCTTACAAAAAACATTAGAACAAAATAAATAATTAAAGGAATGGCAACTTTAACAACGTCCATTGGTAATTCTAAAATTTTATCTCCTTTAAGACTAAACATTACAACTATCGTAAATAATAATGCATACAAAGTAATCGGTGAAATTTTAGGCACAAATTTGTGATTATACCATTCTATTCCTTTTGCTTTAACTAAAGTATAACGTGTAATAAACCCAGCTAAAAAAGGTATTCCTAAGTATATTAATACACTTTGTGTTACCTCTCCCATTGATACTGACACATTGAAATTAGCTAAGCCTAATTTACTTGGAAGTACATTTATAAAAAGCCAAACTAAAAAGCTATAACTAAATACTTGGAAAATACTATTTAAAGCTACAAGCATTGCTGTATATTCTCTATTTGCTTTAGCTAAATCACTCCAAACAATAACCATTGCAATACATCTTGCTAATCCAATAAGAATTAAACCTGTCATATAATGTGGTTCATCGTGTAGAAATAAGACAGCTAACCCAAACATTAATAATGTACCTATAAACCAATTTAGTATTAAAGAAATACCTATGATTTTTTTATCTTTAAAAGCTTGTGGTAATAATGAATAATCCACCTTTGCTAATGGTGGAAACATCATTAATATTAACCCTATTGCCAAAGGAATATTAGTTGTACCTACACTCAAGCTATCTGTAACTTGAGAAACATTAGGAAATATATAACCTATAAATACTCCTAATGCCATAGCAAGGAAAATCCATAAAGTTAGATTTCTATCTAAGAATTTTAATTTTGGTTGCATTTTTTAGTTTTTAATTTGAGAAAATACATACAACATTTCTGAAGCTATTTCAATACTTTTCTGTTTATAAACTTCCATTTGTTGAGCAGTTCCATCAGATATTTTTGGATCTTCAAAAGTGATAGGTATTCTTTTCTCTGCTCCTGGAATAAAAGGACAACCTCCATCAGCTTGTGAACAGGTCAAAACTGCGACAAATTGTGATGTAGGATTAAATATATCATCATATTTTTTAGAAAAACCAATGATTGATTGCGTATTCTCATCATACTTAATTGCATAAATAGGGTTAGAATTATCTGCTATGATTTGAATATTTAAACCTTGACTCATTAACGTTTCTGCTACTTTAGGAAATAAAGCTGTTACTTCTGTTCCTCCCGAATAACATTGTACATTAGGAATATTAAAATATGCGGCTGCTACCTGCGCCCAAACTTGTGAAAGATGACTTCTTCGAGAATTATGTGTGCAAATAAAGTTAATATTTACAGTTTGTTTACAATCAACTTTTTGTTGAATATAATCTATAAAAGGCTGTAAAACAGCCTTTCTTTCAATAGATATAATATCAATATTTTGTATTATAGAAATCTCTTTAAATAATTTTAAATACATATAAAAATTATTTTTATACTTAACAACAACCGGAATTTGGTGTACAAGAAGAATTATCTTCTTTTACTCTAAATTTATTATCAGTTGCAAGTGGGATTCCACAGGCATCTTCTGCCAAACAAGCAGTTAATTTATTTTTCAAAACAAAGTTTTTGCCATTAAATTCCAAATCATACTTACCTATCGTTCCTGCTTGATATTCAACCTCTATTTCTCCATTTTCAATACCTAATTTATTTTCTGACAATTCTATAATGTGTAATAATTTATTAGGTTTTAATCTATGTTCATAATCATCTGCATTCCATAATTGAAAATTGACAACTTTTTCATTTCTAATAGTTCCACCACAATCAATGAAATTTTTAATAATTTGTCCAACTTCTGTAACATGAAAGTGTTCCGGTACGAATGTTCCATCTTCTAATTGAAATTCTACATTTTCTAATTTTGGTAGTATTTCTTTAATCTCTGATAATTTCATAATTATTTATATTTTATTATTATATAATTCAATATCGTAATATTACGATTATAGTAGATATAAAATTGCTTTTAACAGCATTGATTTATATTTACATTTTGATTGAAAAAAGAAATTAATTTATTTTTAATTTCATTCCAAATATTTTCATCAATACAATAGCATACTGATTTGCCCTCTATATTTCCTTGAATAATTCCTATACTTTTTAATTCCTTTAAATGCTGAGAAATAGTAGCCTGTGCTAAACCTAGTTCATCTACTAAATCATTACATATACAAGCTTTTTGATTGATTATATGTTGTATAATTGCAATACGAGCTGGATGTCCTAATACTTTAAACAAAATAGATAATTTATTTTGTTCATCTGTGAAAAATTCTGTTTTAGTAATACCCATATCTAAATATTTAACATCGCAATATTACGATAATAAAATTAAATAATCAATCTATTTTTTAATATTTAACATAAGTGTTATTCTAGAGAATAAAAATAAAGCCTCCAATTAGGAGGCTTTATTTTTCTATTTTACATAAAAGGTGTTATAGCTTTTACTGAACCGAAGTTG
>NZ_JACHTD010000027.1 GCF_014145665.1 Myroides sp. NP-2
TAACTCTATCGATTGATTATTGACCAACTCATAAATCTTCTTAATTGCCCCAACTAAAGAGCGTTGATAAGATGCACTAATATTGTCTTGAAATACTTTTTCATTAATAAAACCCTCTATTTCAGCAATAGGTATTTCGTTGAGCGTACGATATTTATTCATATACTCTAAGAATATTTGTGCATAACCACAATACGATTTTATGGTATTATTGGCGTAGCGTTGCACTTGCAATCGGTCGTGTAAGGTTTTTAATATTGTTTCGCTATCCATACTTAAATAAATCTAATTTAACCTATTTTGTTTCGCTATCCACAAAAAATAACTTACTAAGTATCTAATTTACAAAAAAAGTAATTATATTAGCAACAGATTTTACGAAATGCGCATATAGGTGTTATTTTACGAAACTACACCGTGTTTTATTTCGTGAAATAACAATGTTAGCGGGCATTGTAAAGGACTACCTCTAAAAAAGAAAACTTAGAAATGTATGAACTTAGAATTGCAAATACTACAATCTGACAATATTAAAGAGTTCAAGGACTTAATAGTTATTTTTGAAAATGTATTTGAAATGAAAAATTTCAATTTGCCAAGTGAATTGCACTTACAGAAACTATTAAACCAAGAAACCTTTTATGTAGTTACGGCTAGGGCAAACAACAAAGTTATAGGTGGGCTGACAGTTTATGTGCTTGACCAGTACTATTCAGATAAACCATTAGCCTATATATATGACCTTGCAGTATTGACGAATTACCAAAGAAAAGGCGTGGGGCGAAAGTTAATAGCGTTTACAAATCAATATTTCAAAGAAAAGGGATTTGAAGAAGTTTTTGTGCAAGCAGATGAAGTTGACAATTATGCTCTTGATTTCTACCGTCTTACAAATCCGACAGAAGAAGAGAAAGTGCGACATTTCTATTACAAATTAACTCTTGACAGTGAAAAGTAAACAAGAACAACGACCCGCTAACACGGGTTTTGCGTCAGGCGGGGTGACGTATCACTTGGAGCTTTGTGCTTCTATTCAAGTTCAGTGCAGGTTGACAGTTTTGTGCTCCGAAACCCGCCCGAACGCAAAGCCCGAAAACGTTAGCGGGCATTGTAAAGGACTACCTCTAAAAAAGAAAACTTAGAAATGTATGAACTTAGAATTGCAAATACTACAATCTGACAATATTAAAGAGTTCAAGGACTTAATAGTTATTTTTGAAAATGTATTTGAAATGAAAAATTTCAATTTGCCAAGTGAATTGCACTTACAGAAACTATTAAACCAAGAAACCTTTTATGTAGTTACGGCTAGGGCAAACAACAAAGTTATAGGTGGGCTGACAGTTTATGTGCTTGACCAGTACTATTCAGATAAACCATTAGCCTATATATATGACCTTGCAGTATTGACGAATTACCAAAGAAAAGGCGTGGGGCGAAAGTTAATAGCGTTTACAAATCAATATTTCAAAGAAAAGGGATTTGAAGAAGTTTTTGTGCAAGCAGATGAAGTTGACAATTATGCTCTTGATTTCTACCGTCTTACAAATCCGACAGAAGAAGAGAAAGTGCGACATTTCTATTACAAATTAACTCTTGACAGTGAAAAGTAAACAAGAACAACGACCCGCTAACACGGGTTTTGCGTCAGGCGGGGTGACGTATCACTTGGAGCTTTGTGCTTCTATTCAAGTTCAGTGCAGGTTGACAGTTTTGTGCTCCGAAACCCGCCCGAACGCAAAGCCCGAAAACGTTAGCGGGCATTGTAGAGCGACACCCATCCCTGACAGACAAACCAAAATCAACTATCCTTAAATTTTGAATCAAACATTTTAGGTAACTACCAAAAAAATATATTATCTTTGTTGTCAAGATAAATGGTTAACAAGATTTATGCCTGTCAAAGAAAAAATCATCAACTTAAGGAAATTGAGCCAACTTTATGCCTACACATCTATTCAAATGCACGAAAGCATTGGTAGAAAAATTGGACTGACTGGCACTGACCATAAATATTTAGGTTTCTTAATTCAAAAAGGTCAAATGACAGCAGGTGAACTTGCCCTACTTACAGGGTTAACAACAGGTTCGGTTACAGGGCTAATAGACCGGTTTGAAAACAAAAAACTCGTAAAAAGACAGCCCGACAAAACTGACAGGCGGAAAATAATCATAGTTCCCAATATTGATAGAATAACAAAGTTGGTTACACCATTTTATAGTAACTACCAAAACAAAACACACGACCTTTTTGTGTCATTCAATAGTGATGAATTAAACATTTTAGAAAAATACTTCCACAAAGCATTGGAGTTGATGAATAAAGAAATTGAAAAAGTAAACGAGAAACAATAAGAAATAACTATGAACACAACCAAAATAGAAGATAAAGCCGTACTTCATATTCCTACACCGTTTGCTCAAACCTATTTTCACGGAACAAAGGCTGACTTGAAAATTGGCGATTTCATTCAAGTAGGTTTCAACAGTAATTATGAAGAAAACAGAATATTAAAGCATATTTATGTTTCGGCTACACTGAATACTGCAATATTAGGAGCAGAACTTGCTTTGGGCAACGGACGTGAAAGGATTTATTTAGTAGAAGCAACAGGCGACATAGAAGATGACCCCAACGTAACGGACAAAAAATTTCCTGGTAATCCCACAAAATCCTATCGTTCGAAACATCCTTTTAAAGTTGTTGGAGAAGTAACCGGTTGGCACGGACATACCCTTGAAGAGATTAAAGCTATGAAAGATGGACTGGAAAAACTTAGAGAACAAGGGAAGAATGTTATTATAGACTAATGAATAAACAATTATTATTTGACATAGAACAACGACCCGCTAACATGGTATTTGCAATAGCACGACTGACGGAAGTAATTGAACATTTGTACTACTATCAACTTTTGTGCATATTTTCGGCTGACGGTTTTCAAATGCCGTGCCATCGCAAATACCCAAACCGTTGTGCGTCATAGAAAAACTCACTCAAAATTAGAAAAATATAAAAATGACAAATGAAATAATAACTCACGAGAACAAAGAATTTAAAAATGTTGATTATTCTGGAAAAACATTAAGAAATAGAGAATTTTTTAAATGTAAGTTTATATCGTGCATTTTCGTAAAAAGTGACTTGAGAGGAAATAGTTTTGAAGAATGCACTTTTCAGGACTGTAACTTTTCAATGACAGAAATAGAAGGAACGGGTTTTAGAAACGCAAGCTTTATAGGAAGCAAAATTCTTGGAATTGATTTTACAAGATGCAACAATTTTGCATTTTCTTTCAGATTTGAGAATTGTATTATGGATTATTGTACATTTTTTGGGACAAAGTTAAAGAATACGCACTTTGTAAAATGTTCTCTTAAAGAAGCAGATTTTACTGAATCGGATTTATCTTCAGCAGTTTTTAATGACACAGACCTTACAGGAACGAGGTTTTTAAATACTATACTTGAAAAGGCGGACTTTAGAAATGCAAAAAACTTCGCTATTGACCCTGAATTTAACAAACTTAAAAAAGCAAAATTTTCTGCATTTCAACTAGAAGGATTGCTATATAAATATCAATTGATTATTTCTTGAACAAAAAAAAATAATTACGAACGCACAACACCGTATATAAGCTATGGCTCGTTCTGTGCCTATTTGGAAAATCCTGCGGTTTGCCAAAGTTAGTTTATATTTGGAGAGGTTCGTGCCGAGACACGCCACAGCTCATATACATAACGTTACCGGCAAGCCGAAAACAAAAACTGCACAAAATAAAAGATGATTGAAACATTGATAAAAATATTGCAAGAAAAATATCTTGTCAAAACAAACATAATTTCTAAACAGCAAGGTGGTTGGGCGTCTTTGGCTTACAAAATAGAAGACAAAAACGGACATTTTTACTTTTTGAAAGTTTATGAGAAAAGTAGAAAATCAACATCTTATTTAACGAAACACATAGATATTTATCTTCCAATTGCGGACTGGCTTGATGACCAAACTTCACTTAAAGGAAAAATAATTCGATTGATTAAAACGCAATCTGAAAATTTTAAGTGTGAGGATGAAAATTATGTGTGCATTTTGTTTGATTACATTGATGGAGAAACGGTTGGAGAACAAAATTTAACAGAAGAACAAGTAATACAATTAGCCGAAACTGTTGCTCAATTACATAATTTAGAAGATTTTCCTTTTGACATCAAGCAGATTTCTGAAACATTCCATCTTCCGTTCATTTCCACATTAAGTGAATGGATAGAGAAAAACTTTGACCACTTAAAAGTTGACATCAAAGAGGTATTGAAACCTAATATTTCAACTATCAAAAGTCAAATCAACGAATGGAACAACTTGTCTAAAGTATTAAAAGAACAGCATTTGAAATTCTGTTTATGCCATACAGACATTCATCATTGGAATATTATTACAAATAAACAGCACTTATATCTTTTAGATTGGGAAGGAATAAAATTTGCACCACCCGAAGCTGATATTTTTAGCATTTATCAACAACCTTATTTCAATTCGTTCATGAAAAAATATTGTGAACTCAATCCCGATTATCAAATAAACGATACTGTTTTACGGTATTATCAAATAAGCCGAAAACTTCAGGATATTTTTGAATTCATAGAACAATTACAATTTGACGAACTTAATCAAGAAGAATACAAAATCAATTTAAACTACCTGAAAAAAGAAGTTGATACGATAACAGGCTAAAATAGCAATATACAAACCTAAAAACACAGCCAGCAGGTAACAAGGGTTTTGCAAGAGAGCGGGTTAAGTGCTTCGTATGAAACTTTTTGCTAAATTTGTAGTTCGGTTCTTCGATTGAGCGTTTGTGCATAAAATCCGCTCCCTCGCAAAGCCCCGAACCGTTGGCGGTAATTTGAAGAAACAATTAACAACGAAAAACATTCAAGAAAATGAAGCTATAAGTAACTGTAAGATAGAATAAGAATTGAAATATCCTTTAATACGCAAAGTAGAAAGGGCGATTGTTAATATTAAAAAATTAGAAAATGACACAGTTACAAATGATTGACAAAACAAAGTCAATAGCTCAAAATGATAAAAATATTTCTGCCGTATTTATGTACGGGTCATTTACCAAAAATGAAGGGGACAAATATTCAGATATTGAATTCTACATCTTCTTGAAGGATAAAGAAAATTTTTCCGCTGAAAATTGGGTAAGCCAAATTCATCCTTTGGCATTATATTTTACCAACGAGTATGGAAGTGAAGTTGCCATTTTTGAAAATATGATAAGGGGGGAGTTTCATTTTTTGACAAACGACCAAATGGAAGTTATCAAATCGTGGGACGGTTTGGTAGAGTTTAGCGACTTTGACAAGATGATTTTAGTAGATAAAGAAGATTTATTGACTAACACGCTCAAAGAAATAAAAACTAAAGTACCTGATCGAACAACAAATGAAAATATCCTGTGGTTGAGCCAATCATTGTTGAATGTTTTACTTACAACAAGCAACTTAATTAAACGACAGGAATTTGCTCACGCTTACCAAAGCTTATCAAATGTTCAAAAATATTTACTTTGGTTAATAAGAATTGAAACATACCAAACCAAACATTGGGAAAGTCCAACAAAAAGCTTGGAAAAAGACATAGACCCAGATTGGTATTCGTTATTTCAGGAGACAACATCAGAATTAGATCCGACAGATATTAAAACAGCTTTCAAGAAGACATTAACATTGACTGAAAAACTTTTTGATAATCTTGGAGTTGAAGCAAAATTAAAGGGGGTATTAAGGAGAATTGAATAAAAAAAACTACCGCCAACATTGTATAAGCGTAATGCGGGCTGAACTGCTAAATTTGAGCATTTTTGCTCCTAAGAAACTTTGTGGTGGGCGGACAGTGAATTGCTCCGAAATCCCGCACTACGCTTATACTTGACCGTTATGTGCCATTTTTGAATGACAATGCGAATAGATACAGACAAACAAATGAATTTACTTAGTGATAAGAACGTTGCAATAATTGGTGGTGGACCCGTTGGACTGACTATGGCAAAATTATTACAGCAAAACGGCATAGACGTTTCAGTTTACGAAAGAGACAACGACCGAGAGGCAAGAATTTTTGGTGGAACCCTTGACCTACACAAAGGTTCAGGTCAGGAAGCAATGAAAAAAGCGGGATTGTTACAAACTTATTATGACTTAGCCTTACCAATGGGTGTAAATATTGCTGATGAAAAAGGCAATATTTTATCCACAAAAAATGTAAAGCCCGAAAATCGATTTGACAATCCTGAAATAAACAGAAATGACTTAAGGGCTATCTTGTTGAATAGTTTAGAAAACGACACGGTTATTTGGGATAGAAAACTTGTTATGCTTGAACCTGGTAAGAAGAAGTGGACACTAACTTTTGAGAATAAACCGAGTGAAACAGCAGATTTGGTTATTCTTGCCAATGGCGGGATGTCCAAGGTAAGAAAATTTGTTACCGACACGGAAGTTGAAGAAACAGGTACTTTCAATATACAAGCCGATATTCATCAACCAGAGATAAACTGTCCTGGATTTTTTCAGCTATGCAATGGAAACCGGCTAATGGCATCTCACCAAGGTAATTTATTATTTGCTAACCCCAATAATAATGGTGCATTGCATTTTGGAATAAGTTTTAAAACACCTGATGAATGGAAAAACCAAACGCAGGTAGATTTTCAAAACAGAAATAGTGTCGTTGATTTTCTTCTGAAAGAATTTTCCGATTGGGACGAACGCTACAAAGAATTGATTCATACGACGTTGTCATTTGTAGGATTGGCTACACGGATATTTCCTTTAGAAAAGCCTTGGAAAAGCAAGCGCCCATTACCCATAACAATGATTGGGGATGCCGCACATTTGATGCCGCCTTTTGCAGGGCAGGGAGTAAATAGTGGGTTGGTGGATGCCTTGATATTGTCTGATAATCTAGCCGATGGAAAATTTAATAGCATTGAAGAGGCTGTTAAAAATTATGAACAGCAAATGTTTATCTATGGCAAAGAAGCACAAGAAGAATCAACTCAAAACGAAATTGAAATGTTTAAACCCGACTTTACGTTTCAGCAATTGTTAAATGTATAAAATGGAATAAAACGGCACATAACAAACAAATTGGCAATAGAGCCGGTGAAGTACTTCTATTGAACTTTTGTGCAATGTTGAAGATTAGTAATTCTATTCAACATTTGTGCTAAAAGTCGGCTCCATCGCCAATTTGCCAAACGTTGTACGACATAGTAAAACCGAACCAAACAAAATGAAAGTCAGAGAAGAAAAGTTAAGAACAATTATAGAATGGTCGGAGAAAAACGAAGATGTAAGAGTTCTTCTTCTGACAAGTTCACTTGTAA
>NZ_JACHTD010000028.1 GCF_014145665.1 Myroides sp. NP-2
AGAAAATATTCAATCTATCAACCACAAGAACATTACAGATTTATATCCTCATAACTATAAAACATTAAACTCAAACGTTGTAGAAGAATAATTATATCTCACAAGATGTACTTGCTCGGGTGCATACACAATAACAGAAGAGCAAAAAGTAGCTTTAATCGCTATAAACGAAAAAATAGCTTTAGAAGAAGCAAAAGCTATTAAGAGATACGAAATACTTCAAAAAGAATTAGATCAAATGGTAGTAAACCAAACGATTTGGGATTACAACATCGATTTCAAAATTGGTTGTTTTACTTTTGACGAAGCTTTAAATAAAAAATACAATACCGAGCAAGGTGATTTTGTGTATGAATGCCATGTAGCTTCGTTTACAGCCTATATGATGAGAAAAGAGCATCCTGAATGGAATGAGATTGATTATTTGCGAGGAACAATTTTAGATGGTTACAGGTTTTGTTACACCTTTTATTGTATTTTATACTACTCTAATTTAAGTATTCAAGAAATTTTATTAATACAAGCTATTTGGATCGAAATTCCAGTAGATTATCAATGGGAAGTTGAATTAATTAAAATTTCAGAATGAGGACTTTTGTAGCATTAGATTTTGAAACAGCGAATCATAATAGGAGTAGCGTTTGTAGCATTGGGATGGTAGTTGTAGAGAATGGAATTATTATAGACACCTATTATAGTTTAATAAAACCTTTTCCAAATTATTATAATTCTTTAAATACTGATATACATAATTTAACTTTTTTAGATACATTTGAGGCAAAGTCCTTTCATGAATTATGGGATGATATTTCTAGAAGAATAGGGAATAAACCAATTGTCGCTCATAATGTAAGTTTTGATAAGAGTTGTTTGTTAGCAGTGCTTAATAGTTATAATCTAGCAATGCCATCTCATACGTTTTATTGTACCTACAAAAAAGCAAAAGAGGTGGTTCCAAATTTGCCTAGTTACAAATTGACCAACGTGGCAGCCCATTTTGGGTATGAGTTAAATAATCAACATATTGCGTTAGCTGATGCTGAAGCATGCGCGCATATTGCTATGAATATTTTTTGAAAATTAATATTAATAAAATATGGAAATTAATCTAATTGAAAATTTACTTGAAAAAGCATTGATAATAAAAAGAAAAAATGCTGATATTGAAGAGTACACTGGCGAAAACTTTAATATTTTTAATATTCTTAACTTGAATAATAAAGAATTAATACATTCAGCTTTTATTGGAAATCTTCTCAATGTACAAGGAAATCACGGTCAAAAAGATCTTTTTTTGAAACTATTTATTGCTGAAATTAAAAATCTTTTTTTTGAAAATGATCAAAAAATTTTACTACTAAATAATTTTGAGACTTTAAATAGTTATGTTAAGATAGAAGAATATTTAGGATTGGTCAATTATGAAAGTGAAGAAGGTGGTAGAGCGGATATTGTTATAAAAAACAATAAACATCAATTAGTCATTGAAAATAAAATTTACGCATTAGATCAACCTTCTCAATTAATAAGATATAAAAAATACTATTCTAATTCACCTATTTTATATTTGACTTTAAATGGAGATATACCTTCAAATAATTCTCAAAAAGATTTAATAAATGGAAATGATTTTATTTGTATTTCATATAAAAATAATATTATCAATTGGATTGAAAAATGTATTAAAGAGATGGCAAATAAGCCAATAATTAGAGAAACTTTAAATCAATATTTAACATTAATTAAGCAATTAACTAACCAAACAACAAATAACAAGATGGAACAAGAATTAACAGATCTTATATTAAGTAATGAAAATAATTATAATGCTTTTAAAGCACTACTCCAAAATCAAAATGATATAACTTCTAAATTAGTTCATGATTCTTCAGAAATTTTTATTGAAAAAGTTTTAAATGTAGTAGCTCAACGAAATGCTTTAGACTTAAAAATTGATGATGGTTTTTTTCAAGGTAAAAAACAAACTGGAGTTACTTTTTATAATGCTGATATTTTGAAAGATCTTTGTATTGAAATTGAATTTCAAGAAAGTGGATTAAAACTTCCTGCTATTGCTTGTTCAGTCAACCAAATTAAAAAATCTCAAAAGCATGAAAATTTAGCGTTCAAATTTCAAAAATCATTTAGTAATGGTGAAGTTGAATCAAGCCATGATCGCTTTCTTTTTTCTTTATACACTAAATCTAGCGATATGTTAGGTATTCATAATATAGACTTACAAGAATTAAAATTTAATCAAAACCAGATACCTGATTTAATTGAAATTTACGATAGTATTATAGATAGATTTTTATCGGTAATTAAAAATGAATATAATTAAAAAATAGAACTCCCGAAATTTAAATTTCGGGAGTTTTATTTAATAGGACATATTTTGTCTGCTTAACAGGTTACATTTGAAGAAAATGAAACAACAATGGAAAATATTAATTGGTACTACAGCGACTTCTTTAAACAATTGAACTACATGGCCTTTTGCGAAGAACCTGAATTTTGCGAGGCTTTAGCGTATATACTTACATTTAAAAAGTACGAGAATTTAAGAGTAACACCACATACATTCTCTATTGAAATTTCAAATGCCGACATTCATATTTTTATTATTCATACGGTGCTTTTTCAACAGAAAGAATATTCAAAGGTAAAAGAATTAAAGAATGTTCATTTTGTATCTTTTGGTAAAGAACTTGCCGAAATGCATGAATTCAGCGAAATGAAAAGCGAAATAAAGTACATCAGTAAAAAAATGTTAATGGCAACGGTGGAGGCATTAACAGCGAATAAATTAGTGCGAAGTATGAATGATTTTATCGAAACAGATGGACTGTAGTTATGCCTAAAACAATTAAGTTATACCTTGACGATTTACGACCCATTCCTAATGAATTTATTGGAGTGCGTACTTATACAGAATTTATTAATTACATCAATCAAAACGGACTACCAGATTTTATTTCGTTTGATCACGATCTTGGATTGGAAGAAAGCGGTTTCGATTGTGCCAAATGGTTGGTTAATTATTGCTTAGATAAAAAGATAGGGTTGCCAGAATTTACCGTTCATAGTCAAAATCCCGTGGGAAAGAAAAACATTGAATCGCTATTAAATAATTTCATTAAAAACAATGACTCAAATTCTCTATAAAAATAAAACTATTGTTGCATTTTCAGACACGCATGGTAAACACAGAGAAATGCGATATACAAGTGCAGATATTGTACTTTTTTTGGGCGACGCATGTGATTTTGGAAATAATGCACATTTACAAGATTTTTTAGAGTGGTTTATTCAATATCCTGCAAAACACAAATTGTTTGTTGCAGGAAATCATGAATTGCAGTGGCAGTTTGAACCTGATGAATTTTTAAGCTTTTTTCCAAAAAACTGTATTTTTTTAGAAAATAGATTCATGAAGATAGAAGGTATAACATTTGTATCTGTACCAGCCACAATGGGGTTACTAGAATATCCTCAGTTAAAAGTACCTGAAAAAGTAGATTTTCTATTAACACATGCACCTCCATATGGTATTTTAGATGTTAATATGGGATGTCCTACGCTATTAAAATATGTTAGTAAATTAAAACCTAGAAATCATTTATTTGGACACATTCATGAAACAGGAGGTAAATTTTTAGAGATAGAAAAAACAATTTTTAATAATGTTTCTGTATATCATCAACTAGACTTTTAATGGTTCCCATTGAGATAACATATCTAATATATCGTCCATTACTAACGACCAAAATAGGTTTATTTCTTTATTATTTTCATCATATGGAATTAAAGCTTCTATAGAGGATGTACTAATGTTTTTAATATCAATTACTTCATCAATAGATAAGTATGCGGCTCTTAATAATTGATGTTTTTTATTTTTTAATGAAGTATAAGTGTCTAATTCGATTTCAATAAGTTCACTAAGTTTTTTCCATTCAAAAAAAGCAATAGTTTGGGATAGCGCTTTTTGATGCATTTCAATTGTTCTATCAACAAGTTTAGGTTTTATTTCATCAACAAAAAGAAATTCTGTTAATACAAGAATTTGCCATTCATGAAGCATTTTAGAATAATCGATTCCTAATTTACAAGAAAGAATAAATTTTTCATAGAATTTATCTCTATAATCATATGTTGAAACGTGAGGTAACAAATCATCTTTTTTATTAAAATGATTTATAGTACGTAATAGATAGGCTAACCATAAAGGTAAACCAAGATTTTTTTCAAAATCTTCATAATATTCTAGAAAGCAATCAGAGGTATCTCTGTTTTTTGTATTTTTCCAATCATCAATCAAATCATAATAATACATTTTTTTTGCAATGCTGTTATCAAAGGCAGATAATTTTGTCATGAAGGAATTTTAAATTCAATCAAATATATAAAAAGAAAAAGTGATTTAATTTGTTAATCTAATAATTGTAATTGTTAGAATATTAAATATATAATGTAATGACACACATTGTCGTGTTAAGTATTTATTTTTAACAAAAATAAATACATGATAAATAAAATACTTATTAATAATACAGAAATAGAAATCAGTAAAATTTATCAAATGAAGACTTATGATTCATTGATAGAAGGGACTTATGATAAAGAATTGAATGATGATGTTTTAGTTGATATAAAGCAACGCGCTAAACGTGTGTTCTATAGAGATTATAGTTTTATTGTAGATCCTCGTGTCAATGAAGATGATAATTTTCCGGAGTTTTGTATTATTTTAGAATTAATGATTTTTAAGCCTTTTAAGGATTTAGATAAAGATTATTCTGCTTTAACAGTGATTTGTTTTCAAGATGAATATGCATTTCCAATATCAAGTAAAAATTTATATCATTTAAAGGAAATACCTTTTGAGTTAATATGTAAAGAATATAATTTTTAGTAGTAAAAATCATTTTTATATTATTTTAAATATTCATTTTTAGTTATATATTTAACACCAAATGTTAAAGTAATAACACAAGATGAAAATCAATAAGATAAAGCTTAAGCTGGTTGAATGTGGTAGAACCAACAAATGGTTGGCAGAAAAGTTAGGTAAAAGCGAAGTAACTGTTTCAAGATGGTGTACAAATGAAGTTCAACCTTCGATGGAAACTTTGCTAGAAATTGCTAAGCACTTAGACGTTGATATAATAGAATTGTTGAACTCATCAAAGAATATAAAATGAATTACTCCTTAAGTTTTACAGGTGGGGCTTTACTATATGAAGAATCTAAAATCTTAATCAACTCTGTTACTGATTTAGAAAAGTATTTTGAAGGAGATTTTATTTTAAACAGTGATGTGTTAAAAACAAATTCTGAATCATCTAGAAAAAGATTGAAGAATGAAATTGATAGAAGATTAAAAAAATTAAATACTTCTTATATTACTTTTTTCAATGATACAAATGAAACGGATCAAAAAATAATTTTATTCCTATCTATATGCAAGTTATATAACATAATTACAGAGTTTTGTTTAGAAGTTGTATATAAAAAGTGGATTAATTTTGATAATGAATTGAGTACTTATGATTTTAAATATTTTTTAGCAAACAAGTTAAGTGAAGAGCAACTGAATTCTATTTCTGAGGGAACACATTATAAGTTATCACAAATAGCTATTAAAATATTTAAAGATTTAGGAATGTATAAAGATGGTATTATTCAACCTATAAAGCCTTCTGATAGATTAATTGATTTATTGAATCAACAAAAAGATATATGGTTTTTCGACTGTATTTTAGTTAATGGTAAAAGTTTAAATTAGTTATGATTTCAAATAAAATAGAACAAATATTTTCATTGCTGTCAGATGAAGCTTTTAAAGATCCAAATACAGGTTTGTTGTTTTTTCCAGCTTATATCTATACTTATGATCCCAAAGAGGAATATGAAATAAGAAAACAAATCAACACGTTAAATGAGCAATTAAAACGTCCATCTAATAGCTTAAACTGCCTAGTAATTAATGTTTTTTACGAGTTTATTGAATTTTTGAAAAATCAGTCTTTTGCAGGAAGATCATTAATTGATGAAATTATAGAACTTGAAGAATCTGATGTTCAAGAAGCATCGGAATATTTAAAAGAAAAGGCACAGGATCAAGGAGAATTCATTGATTATCTAGGTAATAAAATAAGTAATTATTTTGAAGCAAAGGATGATGCTAAAGTCTATTTGTTAGTATATGGATTTGGATCGATATTTCCTTATTTGAGAGTATCACATTTTTTAAAAAATACAGAAAAGCATATTAAAAATCATAAACTTATTGTCTTTTACCCAGGGTCATTTACAATGGCAAATTACTCTCTTTTCGGTGAATTTAATGATGACAATTTATATAGAGCAAACCATTTAAACCAATTACTATAAAACATGAAATTAAAATACATCTACGATAAAGACATCACACGACACATAAACCCAGCAGTTGTAGTTAGTGAATTAGAAGAAAATAGAATTGAACAAGAAATTAATGAATATGTTTTTACAACAGATATTGTAACCAATATTTATAAATTTCTTAATGCCATCTCTCAAAAAAAAGAAGGTAAAACCGGAGTTTGGGTTTCTGGTTATTATGGAAGTGGTAAATCGCATTTTATTAAATATTTATTTTACTGTTTAAATAGTAATACTCGAGAATTAGCATTTGAAAGATATAAAAATGCCATTTCTAATTTAAAATTAGATGATTTATCAGAGGTAACTTTATCTAATGTACAGTTAATACAAAATATATTAGATAAGACTAATATTAATGAAATCATATTTAATGTTGATGCTGTATCTGGAACGGTTAAAAACAACAATACAATCACACGTATTTTGTTTAATCAATTAAATGCAAAAAGAGGGTACAACACTTCAAATATTGCGATAGCATTATTAATTGAAAAACATTTTGATCAAATGGGATTGTTTGATCAATTTAAATCAAAAATAAAAGAAGAAATTAAAGAGCAATGGACAGACGCAAAGATTCGTGATATCATAAGAATGCGTTTGGCTAAAGTTATTGATATAGCTTATGAATTGGATAATACAATTGATAAGGAGGCTTTAAGAAATGCTATAAAAGACGATCAAGATTATAGAATTGATGAGTTTATACAAGAGATAAAGGAGTATGTTGACCAACAAGAAGACAACTTTAAATTAATATTTTTAATGGATGAAGTATCTCAATATATTGGCTCAAATACTGATTTATTATTGATGTAAATTCTGGTGAAAGTGACCAGTATATTCTGGTTTAAAGTGACCAGTGTAAATGAGGTTTAAAAGCACGGTCAAAAAGTAGTTACTAAAGTACTAAAATAATGGTGTTATTGTTTCCTTTT
>NZ_JACHTD010000029.1 GCF_014145665.1 Myroides sp. NP-2
GCGGAGAAAGAGGGAATATAACCCATATATAAATAGAGTGTGATAAAATACTATTATTTTGATTTATTGGTAGTTATGTTTTTATTAAGTCGATTAAATACCTTAAAATACTATATGATAGTATCAAAATTGGGTGTATATTTGGGTGCTATTACAAATAACTATGACTATAAAAAGAAAGATAACTATTGCTATTGAAAAGAGAAAGAAAGATGGTGTATTAATCACAGAGAACGTTCCAATTCGTGCAAGAGTGGTATATAATGGTGGCCGTGTAGAACTCTTTACAGGCTACCGCATTGATGCTTCTAAATGGGATGAAGCAAAAGAAAAGGTACGCAATGGGTGTACCAATAAGCTAAAACAAAGCTCTTCCGAAATCAATACAGCAATACAGGAGCTATCTACTACGATTGATAGAATCTTTAAAGAGTATGAATTGAAAAACGAAGTACCTTCTTTTGAACTCTTAAAAGATGAAATAAAACGCTACTCAGATAAACAAACCATATCAGCAACAGAAAAGAATCTCTTTACAGCTTTTGACGAGTTTGTAAAAAGTAGTGGTAAACGCAATGATTGGACAACTGCTACTTACACCAAGTTTAATACTGTTCGTTCACATCTTTTTTCTTTCAAAAGCAATTTTCAGTTTACTGATATTAACGAAAAGACGTTATTAGACTACGTTTCATTTTTACGCATTGAAAAACAGATGCGTAATAGCACCATCGAAAAGCAAATTAGTTTTGTAAAGTGGTTTTTGAAGTGGTGTAAAAACAACAATTATACAATTACCTATAATTTTGAAGAGTTTAAACCAAAACTAAAGGAAACATCTAAAAAGATAATCTTTTTAACTCAAGAGGAAATCGAACAGATTAAATCAACGGATTTAGGCACAAAGTCGTACTTAGAACGTGTACGTGATGTATTGCTTTTCTGTTGCTATACAGGACTTCGCTATTCAGATGCCTTTAGCCTAACAAGACACGACATTAAAAATGATGCTATTGAGTTTGTTACCAAAAAGACAAATGATATGCTGAGAGTTGAATTAAACAAACACAGTAGAGCAATATTAGAGAAGTACAAAGATGTACCTTTTGAAAAAGGAAAGGCTCTACCTGTTATTTCTAATCAAAAGATGAATGACTACATAAAAGAACTTGGAGAGTTAGCAGAGATTAACGAACCGATTAGAGAAACCTACTATGTAGGCAATGAAAGAATAGATGAAGTAAAACCCAAATACGAACATTTAAGCACTCACGTAGGGCGAAGAACATTTATCTGTACCGCTTTATCATTGGGGATACCTGTACAGGTTGTAATGAAATGGACAGGACATTCAGACTACAAATCAATGAAGCCTTATATTGATGTAGCTGATACGATTAAAGCGAATGCAATGACTAAATTTGATATGATATGAATACAGTAGATGCCCAATTAGAATTAACAAGATTTATGACTGATAACACAATAGTGATGTGGGAAAAAGAATTAAACACATCAGGAAATTCGTTTAATTTCGATTCCCAAGATATTTATAGACAATATATGATTAATATCTTAATGTTTGATTTTAAAGACCGAATTGATTCTGCAAAAGACACACAAGAAAGAAAAGAAATTTTATCTATTGTTAGAGAAAATTTGGAGACAATAATTAAGTTGTATGAAAAAAATTCTGATTTCTTCACTAATCTTGATAGAGATGGACTTCGGTTAAAGAAATACCGAGAAAGAAATAAAAATAGTTTGTCAGATAATGATTTAACAATGGAATTGTATAGAGAAACGGAATTGCCTGAACGTAAAACCTACTTTGAATCAAGTTTTTACAAAGAGATAGGTTTTTTAAACTACGACTACCACCAAGAGATATATAATCATAGTAAAAGGCTTTTAAAAGATGTGAAATCAAATTTTAAGGACTATGAAATGTATGACAATGATTATCTTTTTATTAATGACAAGCCTATATTTTCAATGGGACTTATTAGTAAACTACATAGTATAGTAAACAATCAATTTATTGAAGATATATCAGAATATGATTTTTATAGAGAGATAAATATCTTACATACAGTGAATAAAATAAAAATCAAAGAGGATTTTCTATACACTTTCTTTTATGTAATTCATTGCTTACATAATAACATAGAAAACAAAAGTTTAAAGAAAAAGTGGTTTGCTCAAATATTAAAAGAATTTAAGATTAAGAAAGCAACTTATGACTCTAAGTATAAACACATAACAGGTAGCAGTGCCAATGATACATTAAAAGAGTATCGCAATCTCATTGATTCAGCTTTTAAACAATAAAGTACTATAAAAGCCTTTAAAATTTATAAATCCACCTTTGAACCACTTTAGAATTTTACTAAAGTGGTTTTTTTGTGCAATAAAGTGTGTTTTTCCACCCCCTCTCCACCTTACACACATCGTAGTTTTGAATTGTTCGAACATCACAAAATCGTATAATTTAAAAACTAAAACTATGTATATAAGCGAATTAAAAGAAAAGCCAGTTTGGCAAATGACAGGAGAAGAACTATTACAGTTATTACAAACAGTATCTATAAAGGATTTTAAAGAACTCAATACTTCGCAAGAAACGCAACAATCTACAAAGCGTTATGTTTACGGAATACGTGGTATAGCAGACCTACTTGGGTGCAGTATTACCACTGCTAATAAAATCAAGAAAGAAGGTCATATCAAAAAAGCGATTATCCAAAGAGGTAGAAAAATTATAGTCGATGCTGACTTGGCATTAGAACTATTCGCTAAAAAATAAAAGGGACAACTTGTGCAAATCGTCCCTTAATATCCAATTAAAGTATAACTCAACTCTTATCGTATAAAGATAAGGATTATTAAAACACAAGTAAATATGAGCTTAGATATACCCTATATCCGAGTAGGAACTGCTTACTTTAAAATCATCGAAAAACCTTTGATATCAGGTGATAAAGTTAAAGTAATGGTGCGTTGGACTCGTGAAACGATTGTATCAGATCACGGAAAGTCCTACTTAGAGAACGTCTTAAAATTAGATGGCTTTTGCTGTATTCCAGACCATCTTAACTATCAACCAATCGTAGAAAATTTTTTTAATACCTATAATGAATTAAATATGAAACCAATAGAAGAAGATTTTAACTTAAATGAATTAGAACAATTGATTCCAAACTCACTACACTTTGTAAAGCACATATTCGGAAGTGAACAATACGAATATGGTTTAGACTATCTAAAGCTATTGTATGAGAAGCCAACGCAAACCTTACCAATATTGTGCCTTGTTAGTAAAGAACGTGCAACAGGAAAAAGCTCTTTTATTAAATGGCTTAAAAATATCTTTGGACTCAATATGACTTATATCAAAGGAGATTCTTTTGGTTCTCAATTTAACGCTGATTGGGCAAGTATGTTATTAGTTGCCATAGACGAAGTATTCTTTGATAAGAAAGAGATTACAGAGCGTTTAAAGTACCTTTCTACTACTGACAAAGACAAAGTTGAAGCAAAGGGAAAAGACAGACAGGAAATAGAGTTTTTCGCCAAGTTTATTCTTTGCTCTAACAATGAGGATGATTTCATTCAAATAGACGAAGAAGAAATACGTTTTTGGATTCGAAAGATTAAACCTATTGAATCAGAAGACGTTCACTTTATCAAGAAGCTAACAAGTGAAGTTCCTTATTTCATCAAATACTTACTTCTACGACCTTATTACACCACGCAACAAACCCGAATGTGGTTTACACCTAAACAGATACTTACAGCTTCCCTTTTAAAACTAATTAGTAAAAACAAAATAGAGATTTCACTTTTAGAACTTTTAAACCTGTGCTTTGAAAAGGTTGCCGAGGATGAAATTTGCGTAGCTCCCAATGATTTACTCTTGTTATTACGCAAGACAAACCCAAAACTAATTATATCTGCTAGTGAAATAAGAAAGATTTTAAAGAAATGGGATTTCGAACCACAAAATAACACAAAATCTTATCAAGGAATAGAGCTTTTATCTCATGGAGAATTTGTTAAAATAGAACGTAGAGGACGTTACTACATCATTAAAAAAGATTTATTCTATAAAATATTTGATGCAATGATGCAAGAATAGATTAAACTATTGTTTATTAATAAGTTACACTGCATCAAAGTCTGCATCAAACTAAAAATACATCAAGTTTGATGCAAGAGTGATGCAAGAAACAAAATGAGTTTGATGCAGTGATGCAAGAGTGATGCAGAGTATTTTATTGAAATACAATTGATTAACACCTTTCTGCATCATTGCATCAAAAAAAACAGATTTTTAACCCGACTATTTCAAAACGTATGAATTGTGAATCAGCTAAACAAATTAGCCTAACAGACTTACTTAAAAAGTTAGGTCATACCCCAACCAAAATAATGAGAGTTGATTGGTGGTATCTCAGTCCATTTAGAACTGAAAAAACAGCATCATTTAAAGTGAATATTGATAAAAACGTGTTTTATGACCATTCTGCTGGTTTTGGTGGAACAACACTTGATTTTGTGATGAAGTACAATAATTGCGATATTAAATCAGCTTTAGAATTGCTCAAAAACGATTCTTTTTCTTTTCATCAGCCAATTATTGTGAGTTCTAACATTATTCAAGAACCAACATATACAATTCAAGCGATTAAGCCATTAACACATCCAAACTTGATACAATATATCACTGAGCGTAATCTTAGCCTTAAAATGGCTCAAACTTATTGTAAGGAAGTACACTATACTCTAAACAACAAATCATATTACGCTGTTGGTTTTCCCAATACCACCATAAATGGTTTCGAACTAAGAAACGTGTATATAAAAATGTGTCTTGGAAAAAAGGCAGTAACCTACTTTGATAACAAAAGTAAACATATTGTCTTGTTTGAATCTTGGAGTGATTACATCAGCTTTTTAACCCTTTATCCAAATGCAGAAAAGCAATATGATTATTTGATTCTTAATTCCGTATCAATGTTGAATAATACAATAATTAAAACACCAAATAATTATTTGTACAAATGTACAAATGGGGAATTGTATAAATGTATCAATGTACAAATGGATAAAAGTATCAATAATACTTTGTACAAAGAATTAAAGTATGAAAGTATTATTTGTTGTTTCGACAATGATAAAGCTGGAGAAAGTGCCTTTCAAAAAGTAGCTCAGACCTATACAAACGTTGTTGATGGACGAAAACTGTACGAGAATCACAAAGATTTGAATGATTATTTACTAACTATTAACCGCAATGATTTGACGTGAGAATTATCGAGATGTGTCTTTGTCCTTACAAATTGGAAATTTGACAACCAAAGACCACTCGTTTTTCTCCCGAAGGTCGCAAAATGGGTAAGACGATGAAAAAAACAAAGAAGATAGAATTTAGAGTAACTCTTACAGAGGCTCTAATCATAAAAAACAAAGCAGAAAAAGTAGGTTGTAGCGTTTCGGAGTACATCCGAAACACCGCACTTGACTATTCTTTAGCGTATAAATTAACTCCTGATGAAGTTGAAGTTTACAAATTACTGAACAAATACACAGATAATTTTAGGCGAATAAGCAACCTTTTTAAGCTTGGTGATACAACAGGAGTTAAAGAACACACTATTGAAACAGCTAATCTAATTCGGACTCACTTACAAAAACTACTGTAATTATGATAGCTAAAGCAAAATCTTGTGTTGGTGGCACAGCATTATTCAATTACGTAATTGATGATAAAAAGGGATATGAGCTATTAAGAAACAATCTTTCGGGGGATACTCCGAAAGATATGTTTCAAACGATGCAGATACTACAAAATCAAAACAGCAGATGTAAAAACAACACAATATCGGCTGTTATATCTCCAACTATTGTAGATAGTCAAAAGATGAGCGATAGAGATTTACGAGCATTAGCCGTTGAGTTTTTACTTGGTTTACAAATCGATCCTACCAAAGCTCAATTCATTGCTTTTGTTCATACAGAAAAAGAGCATAAACATATTCATATCATCGCCAATCGCATAGATGAAAATGGCAAAGCTCTAAAAGATAATTACATTGGTTTTGAAGCTCAAAGAGTTGCTCACGAAATAGCACTTAAATACGGTTGGACGTCTATAAGACAAGAAAACGAGAATAAGAAACAAAGAGCTAACAACACAAACTTAATAGCTAAAAACACTATCAAAACAGCTCATAGGGAAGTTTTAAGACAGGAACCAAAAGATTTACAACAATACATTCGATTAATGCTTGAAAAAGATATTGAGGTTAAACCAACTATTAATAAACAGGGGAATATTCAAGGATATCGCTTTATTCATTTACCAACTAATACAAACCTAAAAGCAAGTGAAGTTGACCGAAATATGAAGTTGAATGATTTATTTAAAAATACAGCAAGCACAGAGTCAAAGAATGAAGTAGAAAAACTATTAACTAAGCAAGAAGCAATCGAACCACAAATGCAGAATTGGAAAACAGATGTGTCTGTTTTATTTAGTTTGTTATCTGCTTTTCAACTTAGTGGTAACGATGAAGATGATGAACAAAAAAAACGTAAACGAAGAGCACTAAAAAGATAAACAATGGCAAAGAACCAACCTAAACTCACTGATATGACAGAACTATTACTTCAGCAAGTCATACAATTAGAACACACGATAAAACAAAGTAAAAAAACTCATTTAGATACCATCAAAGAATTAAGTAACATCAAAGTAACAGTAAATGTTGCTGAACTTCGACAGATAGAAAAAGAACAAAGACAACGCTTACAGAATGACTTCGATCAATTTCATCGAGAGATAACAAAAAATAATGAGGAGCTTTTGAAGGTTCACAAGGCTGTTAGCTCAAAGAGGTTATTCTACTTGATTGTATTGAACATCTTTTTACTTTTAACAACAGGTTTTTCAATGTATTTAGCTGTTAAGAATACTATTGAGAAATCGGAGTATGAGCGTTTAGAAAAAGAAAAGGGGCAATTAATAAATCAATTAGAAAATGTAAATCAGTTTTTTAACAAAAATCCAAGGACAGCTAAATCTTTCAAAGAGTGGAGTCAAAAGCAATAATTGAAAAGTGTTTATCAAAGTTATTTCCGTAAAATTTTTAGAGCTTTGAAGGCTCAAAATTTTATGGAATAACTTTGTTGGAATAGGTTCACAATATTTTAAAAGATTTACTAACGACGTGCCGCGTATTGGCGATGGGCGGGATTTTTAGCACTGAACTTTAATCGAAGAACAGAAATTGAATTTTGCACTTCCGTTGATACGAAGCCGTTCAGCCCGCCTATTGCCAATACGATGTTG
>NZ_JACHTD010000002.1 GCF_014145665.1 Myroides sp. NP-2
ACTTATTACTGAATTTTGCACCATAATTAAATGTCTAACAATTAAATTTTTAAATTATGGCAGAAACACAAGTAACACAGTTGTATGGTGTAAACCCACAGGATTTGTTAAATCCTTTAGAGAGTATCAAAACTCTCTTAATAGAGCTAAAAGAATTATTAAACCCTACTGACAAATGGCTAAGTCGAAAGGATGTAGCAGAAATGTTAGGAATCTCTATTGGTACAGTTCATAACTGGACAACAGCTGGGAGATTAAAATCATACGGAGGAGGAAGAAGAGTTTACTACAAGTCTTCCGAAGTAGAAAATGCTCTTGTTGAATTAAAAAGATAATGTTATGAAAACAGTCATTATCCAAAAAGCTCTTTTAAGCCATTTAAGAGAGCTTTTGATTCAGCACAACCAATTTACTCAAAAACAGCTAAAACTCGATTACGCAGTATTCTTTGCAAGCCTAATCAACAGTTTACCCACTTACTACAGAAATAATGAGCAAGAACATAACAAAGTACGGCTAAATTCTCAAATAATGAGAAAATATTCGAGTTGTTATAAATACTACATTGATTTTTTAGTTAAGGAAAAATTGATAGAATTGGTTAAGGAGTATGGAGCAGATATAAAAGAATGCAGAACTTATAAAATAGCTGATAAGTATTCTTGTGATGAAGTTGTAAGTTATCCGATTACAGATAAAAAATTACTTGGTAAGTTTACAGATAAAACAACAGCTGTAAAAGGAAAAGAAATCTGTAAAGCTCAAAGACCTCATCTTGTTAAATTCTTTGATGAGTATTTAGAAATAGATAGTCATAAGGCTTTTGATGTAGTAAAACCTTTTCGACTAAGTAATTATCCAAAATACATTCATAGCACACAACTTATAACCGAATTTCACACACAAGACTGGCATTTTTCCATTAAGCCTGAAACTGATAACAGATTACATAGCAGTTTAACAAGATTAAACAAGATTCTTAGAACATTTGTAACCTATAAAGGAAAGCATTTAGGCTGTATTGATATTCAGACTTCACAGCCTTATTTCTTTTCGGTTCTTTTAAAAGCAATTTTGTTAAAGGACAAAAGATTGTTAGAGAATATTGGAGCAACCTCATTACTCAAAAAAGAACATATTGAGGGATTATTTACTTTAAAAATTGACAGAGATGAGGTAATAAAATTTGTTCACTTAGTTATAAGTGATAAAAAAGATTTTTACACCTTGATTCAGGAAGAGTTTGATATAACCTATGATAAAACAGGAAAACCTTTCAGAATGGTTACAAATTACTCTAATCGTAAAAAGAAAATAATTAATACGGAAAAACCGAAAAAGAAAGAAGTTTACGAATCTGAAAGAGATTTTGCTAAATCGGTTGTTATGGAGATTTTTTATAGTAGTTCTAAATCAACTGTTTCAGAGATAAAAATTTTCAAAAATAAATTTCCAAATGTATTCAAAATTATGAGTTATATCAAAAATGAATGTGTTGAGCTTTACACACTGTTAAGTCATATAGAAGCCTGTTGTCTATTAGATTGTGTTGCATTACGATTTAGCAAAAAACATCCTCATATTCCTTTATGGAGCATTCACGACAGCTTGGTAACAACAGAGAATTATCTACCTCTATTGAAAGAAGAAATAGAAAAACTGTTATATGATATAACAACTTTAAAAGTAAATACTAAAATGGAATATTGGTAACAATAATAAGGAATACTTATTATAGTAAATACTATACTAATACTTTTACCCCCTAATGTTACAGTTTTTCAAAATAAGGAAAATTTTAAAAATGCTAAATACTGATAATCAGCATTTAGCATTTTTTATCTAGTAATTATCAACTTATTTTATAAGTTTGTAACAGCATTAAGAACCTCTTTGATGAGGTAGCAACCAACTGGCAAGTAAAGGTGCTAAAGCAATGTGCCATAATCTAAATGGAAAAATATGCCAAACACCAGTTTTATACATTCCGTTGTTCGTTTCGTAAAAGAGCATAATTACTCTGATAGCTTGTTTTCTAAATCGTTTTTGGAATACATTTCAAGGCATTACAAGGATTGTTTTATCAATAAAAGTATTGTTGTTTCACAAGAGCAGAAAATGGCTAAAAACAAATCAATTGAGGTTGGTCAAGTTACTGTTTCTGAAAGACAATCATTAACTCACGTTTATATTTCAAGAACTGGAGATAAACAGACGATAACGGAATTTAGAGAAAGTTTGAAAAAATACCCAAACAATGAGATAGTTGATAAATACAACAAGATTGAACGGTTATATGGAGTACATCAGCAGGTGTTATATCTTATAGCTATGAATCAGGAATTTATATTACGGTTTGGAAAAACACCTTTTCAGATTGAAGAAAATTGTTTAGTTGGTTTGGGAAGAAAAATTTTATATATCGGTAACATTTATAGTTTTGTATTTGTCGATGAGAACTGACAAAATATGTATCACAATTCGTAAATTTGCAGAAATGATAAAGCAGAAGATATAAGTAAAAGAAAATTTTAGATAGTAAAATATAGATTAGCATTAGCAATTATCTTGTTCAGAAAACTGGCAATTTTTAGACACACAAGAATAATAAGCTCAATGTTCGTGCTTTGCACGAACTTTGGTTTATTTGTGTGTGGGTATGCCAGTACTTCTGAACAGTAAGCTAAAAGTACCGTGCTTTTTTTGTCCAAATTTTAACTTCACTTCGGTACTGGTGGATACATACTATTTTTTTATGAGTACAGCCCTTTATGTATTATTAGGAATTGCCCTTGCTATTGTTGTTCTCAATGTTTTAAACAAGTCATCTCAAAGAAAGATACTAAATAGTATCAAAAAAGATTTTCTTGGAAACGATGCAGAAACAGTCATCTCTAATTTACCCAAGATAGAAAAGGTAATAAAAAGAGAGGTTATTGGAGGAAAAGAATATGTAGTTATATCAACGAACAGTTTAAGAACTCTAAAAATATATGAGTTCGAGAAAGGTTATTGCTGTTCTTTTTTCGTTCAAACATTAGAAATGATGTATATCTTACCAAACAACTTAAATTATGGGAAAGAATTTAACATCATAGAAAACGATAGCTTTGAAATAGGAATTGATTTGTCAGTAGTAAATAGAGAATTTATACCAACTTTTTTCAGTAACGGACTAACTGTCGAAATAACATCGAAAAGATTTGCTAAAATATTCAGGAGCATCGAACATAAGCCCTCTGTGAAAACAAGACCTTTATATATCTATGTCGTTAGTGATTCTGTAAATGGAATAGATAAGTTGATTGACTTTGTTAAAGATGATAAACTAAAAGTTCTTGAACACTTTAATAGAGATAAAATGGAGTATAGAGCTTGGTAATTCGTAACAATCAAAATTAAAATAAAGTTATTATTTTTACTATCAATTTTTATGTTGATGGGGTGTGGAGCAAATCCAGAACGGTATATGAACAATGTCGTTGAAAAAACATATATCGGAATGACTGAAAAAGAGTTTAAAGAACTTTTCAAAGACGAAAAAGTTATTGCAATGAAACCAGAGGTTACGGTTTATTTAATTGACAAGAGAACCTATCACGATTTATACGGTTGGAGGGGAGATTACAGGTATTTTTACTTTGTAAATCAAAAATTGGTTCAAGTTGATAAAGGAGAAAGAGCAGTAGATTATAGAATAAGAATAGATTAACTATGACAAGTATGACTAAAACTATGAAAATTGCTTTATCAATCCTATTTCTACTCTGTTTATTAGACTGGAGTTACGGATATTATCAGTTTATCCGTTTTTTAGGTATGATTGGCTTCGGAGTTTTGGCTTATCAGGAAAGAGATAAAAAAGATAAGACTTGGCTTGTCATTTGGTTGGCTTCTGCTTTACTTATCAATCCGTTTGTTAAAGTAGCATTAGGAAGAACGATTTGGAACATTATAGATGTTATATGGGCTGTTTTACTGATTGTTTCAACCTATAAGGAGAAAACAGTCAAAACCCAAATAAAACCCTTTAAAACAAGAGATAAATTCGACTTCAAGAACACAACTTACAAGATTTGCATCAGTTCGGATATTGTCTTCTATTGGATAAATTTTAGTTATTTCAAACATAACTTTGCTAATGATGAAGAAGTATATAATACATCAATAGAGGGAGTTCCAACGTTTCTAAAGC
Organism: Myroides sp. NP-2; assembly: GCF_014145665.1. Lineage (GTDB taxonomy): Bacteria > Bacteroidota > Bacteroidia > Flavobacteriales > Flavobacteriaceae > Flavobacterium. The sequence continues at coordinate 4,196 of NZ_JACHTD010000002.1, forward strand.
TTCAAAATTCATATACTAAAAATTATGATGACTTATTCGATGCTGATTATTCAAAGTTTGAAACAGACACCTTGTTCACTATCATTTGGTATGGATATAGGCAAGAATTAACAGCGAAGACAGGAGCAGTAAAAAAGTTCAAAAGTTTGGAGATTGAAAAGATAGAAGTTTATGAAGTTAATAATGAGGGAAATACAGAGCTAATTGAAATTTGTGATAAGGAAAGGCTCAACTCATTAGGGATTTTATATTAACCAAAAAAATTGAGTAAATGAAAGACAAAGGGGTAGGTGTGAAAATCTACCCCTTTCTTGTTAGAAAGAAATTCCAAATGTTTTTAAGGGTGTGGGGGCTTCCGAAAGACTTTTACAGATATATTTTTCAACTTTTTTTCTCTGCTCGACTTGTTAGGGTAACTCTGTAAGGTGTTTTATACTCCTATATGAAATTACCCTTATTTTGGTTGATTGTCATCGAGCAGAAAGGAAAAGAATCTAATCAGGGAAAGGGTTAATAAACAACATCAGAATAATACAACTGGACAAAGGTTTAGTAAGAATGTTTTTAGCTATATATCCTTGTTTTTTATTGAGTGTTGGATAATTCGTTGGACAATAAAAACGATTATAAAAAATAAACCTCAGCAAATCAATGACTTACTGAGGTTATTTGCTCCCCCTCTTGGGCTCGAACCAAGGACCCTCTGATTAACAGTCAGATGCTCTAACCAACTGAGCTAAGGAGGAAGGTATTTTATACCTACCTAAAGGTTACACGTTTAAAGCATTTGCTTTGCTCCCCCTCTTGGGCTCGAACCAAGGACCCTCTGATTAACAGTCAGATGCTCTAACCAACTGAGCTAAGGAGGAAGGTGTGTTACCTTTATTGCGATGCAAATATAGTGTGTTTTCTGCTTTTTACAAATATTTTCTGCAAAAAATCTAACTTTTTTCAGCTCTCTCCCTTTAATGTTGGTAGCCCTAGACGATAACGAGTTGCTATCAAACGAATTACAAAAACAGAAACTGCAGTAGAAATTTGTACAATAACCGCATCTAAGCCGATCGACTGCAACGTATAGTAGATAATTACCCCAAAAATACAAGCTAATGCATACCATTCTTGACGGAAGATCGCTGGAATTTCATTAATCAACGTATCGCGTATCATTCCGCCAACTACACCCGTAATAGTAGCCATAATAACTACAACCCAAAAGGGATAGCCCATGGCAAGGGTTTTCTCAGTTCCTACAACAACAAATAACCCCAAGCCAATACTGTCAAACCAAAGAAAGGTGTTATTTAATCGGATTAATTTCTGCGGAAAGGCAATTACAAGTATTAAAGCAATAATGGTACACCAGACATATACACTCGTCAACATCCAAAAGGGAGTGACACCAAGCAGTAAATCGCGTAGAGTTCCCCCACCCGTTGCTGTTACAAATCCGACGACAAAAGCACCAAACCAATCCACACTCTTAGCAGAGGCTAATCGGATTCCAGAGATGGCAAAGGCGATTGTTCCAAAAAATTCAATGACATCGACAAATTCTATTGTCGTCCAAAATTCCACAAAGGTGTTCACCAACTCATTCATAAACCAAAATGAAAATTACGCTATTTAATTACAACTGTTTTTTTATTGACAAAGGCCAACAAGCCTTCCTCTGACATTTCTCTTCCTATACCTGAAAATTTGGATCCCCCAAAAGGCACACGAGGATCCGAAATCACCATTTCATTTATAAAAACAGCACCATCGTCAAAGTGATGGATCCAGCGTTTGAGTTCTTCAATATCTTTGCCAAAAATGGAAACCCCTAGACCAAAACGAGAATTATTACTCAACGCTACGGCTTCTGCTACTGTTTCAAATCCGACAACAAGGGCGAGTGGCCCAAATGTTTCTTGAGTAAAAATGGGCATTTGATCTGTCACAGCTGTAACCACCGTGGGTTCAAACCAATTTTTATCGCGAGTACCACCACAAACGACACGAGCACCCATAGCTATAGACTCATTTAACAGGGTTTCTAGCTCAATTGCGAGGTCTTTACGCGCCATCAGCCCTATCCTTGTATCAGGATGCATTAAGTCGCCCTGAGTAAACTGCTGCGCTTCTTGTGCCAAACGAGATGTAAATTCTTCCTCTAAGGAGTGGTGCACTAAGAATCGCTTGGCAGCGATGCAGCTTTGTCCTGTATTTTGAAAACGAGCATTCACGGCTATTGGAATAATCGAATCGAGATCTGCCCCCTCGGTTACGATAAACGCATTACTACCTCCCAACTCCAAGAGCACGGGTTTAATCAAGCTTCCTGCCTTTTGGGCTACTGCACTTCCAGCAGGCTCACTTCCCGTCAACGATACTCCTTTCACTACAGGATGTGCGATCACCTCCTCTACTTCGCTTCCAGGAATGGACAAATTAAAATACACTTGCTCATAACCGGGAATAGCAAAACACGATTCCAACGCCTGTGCGGATAAAGGCACATTACTGGCGTGCTTCAACAAGACTGTATTTCCAGCCAACAAGGTGGGAATCGCAAATCGAAACACCTGCCAAAAGGGAAAATTCCATGGCATAACACCTAAGATCACACCCATCGGGTCGTGTACTATATAGGTTTCTGACCAACGCGTTTCAATCGTTCTCCCTTGCAAAATAGCCTCCCCCTCTTCGATATAGTAGTCGATCAATGTGGCACACTTCTCCACTTCAGCGATGGATTGACTGATGGGTTTAAACATATCTTGGGTGATCATCGCACCATAGCGCGCCTTATTTGCCAAGAGTTTTTCTTTGACCTTTTCCAGATATACGATGCGATTTGCAATCGACAAACTGCGCCAATAGCCAAAGGCCTCTTGCGCTTTTTCAATGGTATTTTCAACTTCTTTTTTCATCTTAATTTTTTTTCTATCATAAATTTACAACATCAACTAAACTAATCGCATCAATCGCACAAAAAAAGACAATTTCTTTTTTTTCATTGCGCAAAACAACGGGCACACAGAAAAATATTCTGTTCTTCAAATAAAAGGGAAGAAGTGCATCTTTCAATATAAGGTTTATCTTTGCAAGAATCAAATCATACACCCATGAATAAAAATGCAAAATTACTGACGATTGGATTAATTCTCTTCGCGTTAAGCTTGATTTTAAAAGCACTTCAGATCATCAATACAACAGTGAGTACAATTGTTATATTACTTGGATTTGCTTTTATTGTCGTTTCGCTATACAACTTAGTTTTTAAGCGATTGAGAAAAAAATAATTCCTTCTGTGTAGAAGCTTTCCCTCTCCTAATGGCACAAAAAAAACAGCAGCAAACGATTGTTTACCACTGTTTTTATTCTTGTAGATCCTTGTTTAAACGAAGGAATATATTATTTCTTTAAAACTTTTGATAAGTTTTCAAGCATCACAGTTGTCATACCCGCAAGATCATACTTGTGTTTCCAGTTCCAATCTTGTTGAGCACTGCTATCGTCTATACTTGCAGGCCAGCTATCAGCAATAGCTTGACGGAAATCAGGTTCATAGGAAATAGTAAAATCAGGAATGTGTTTTGTAATTTCTGCGGCAATTTCTTCTGGAGTAAAGGAAATTCCACCCAAATTGTAAGAAGAGCGAATTTTAACCGCTTCTTTTGGTGCTTGCATAATACCCACAGTTGCGTCTAAAGCGTCGTCCATATACATCATTGGCAATCCTGTTTTCTCAGACAAGAAACAGTTGTAATGTTGGTCTTCAATAGCTTTATAGAAAATATCAACTGCGTAATCTGTTGTTCCACCACCTGGAGGAGTTGTCCAAGAAATCAAACCAGGGTAACGGATACTGCGCACATCAACGCCGTATTTATTAAAATAGTATTCGCACCAACGCTCTCCTGTTTGCTTTGAAATACCATAAACCGTACTTGGCTCCATTACGGTGTATTGTGGCGTATTTTCTCTAGGCGTTGTAGGACCAAATACAGCAATAGAAGACGGCCAAAATATTTTTTTAATTTTACCTTCTTTCGCTAGGTTTAGGACGTGAAACAGGGAGTTCATGTTTAGATCCCAAGCAAAAGCTGGATTTTTTTCAGCTGTTGCAGACAATAAAGCGGCCATCAAATAAACTTCGTCCACTTGATGTTTCTCAATTGCTTGAGCCACTTCTTCAAACACCATCGCGTTCACAATTTCAAAGGGTCCTGAGCTCATTAATGCTTCATTTCCCTCTCTAATATCTGAGGCGATTACATTCTCATTTCCATAGATACCACGTAGCTTTAACGTAAGTTCAGAGCCAATTTGTCCACAAGCTCCAATAATTAATATTTTGGTTCCCATTTGTTTTGTATTTAGTTGCGCAAATATAGCCGTTGCCAAACAATAAATCAATGATTAAAAGCACATTTCTATGACTTTATAAATAATTTATCGTATAGAAATAAAATCCCCTCGCCATAATTCGCTATGGTTTATCGCAAAGCAAGTCGAAAAAATTCAATAACATTCGTAAATTTGAGCTTTGAAATTCAAGCATATGAAAAATATTGGGATAATTCTACTTCTAGTTGTTGGATTGAGTCTAGGCTCTTGCAAAAAGGAGATTGATCAAAGTCAGGTAGAACAAACAAAACTACAGCAGTACAACGATAGTATCTTTAGTCATTTAATGAAGGAATGGAAATTTAGAGTTCCCAAAACATCCAAAGAGTTAACTCCAATTCTAACGGATTGGAAGCCGTGGAACAACCTAATGAACGAGGTAAAATTACGCCCAGTTTCGACGATTGGCGCATTTCAGAAAAAAGCAGCTACTTTAACTGAAGTTGCACAGAATCTTACCTACCAGGCCTATCCTAGTCAATTAAATACACCCGATATTCAGGCGCGCTATACCACTTTGCTTACTTCATTTCAAAATTTGGAGATGTACATTGACTTAGATCCAATCGATGTAGAAAAAGTAGATGAATGGTTGGACCGTATTCAGATCAATATGGATGATCTGGTTCGCATGATGGAGGAAAACTTAGTGCGTCAAAATTATGCAAAACAAGCAGGTGAAGACGCCATGCTTGAGGAAATGCAACAAATGAGAAACGAAGTTCGAAATGCAAACCCTGAAGAAGAAGCACACTAATTTATGGAAATAAAACAATATTTTAATGAAGCTCTACAAACCAAACAGGTTGTACAAGATTTATTAAATAGTCGACAACACCTATTTTTCAAAGGACTAGTGGGAACAGCGCTGTCCTTTCAAATTGAAAGTTTATTTCGACAGTCCGAACTTCCTTTCTTATTGATCTTTAACGACAAAGAAGAAGCCGCATATTACCTGAACGATTTAGAACACTTGATCAACAAACAAGATGTGTTGTTCTATCCAGGGTCGTACCGTCGTCCTTATCAAATTGAAGAAACAGACAACGCCAACGTATTGTTGCGTGCAGAAGTACTCAACCGCATTAGCTCGCGCAAAAAACCCGCGATCATGGTATCCTATGCCGAGGCAATCTTTGAAAAGGTAGTTACAAAAAAAGTTTTAGAAAAAAATACCCTCAAAGTTCAAATTGGCGATCAATTGTCCATTGATTTTGTCAATGAAACCCTATTTGAATACAATTTCAAACGCGTTGATTTTGTTGCTGAACCAGGAGAATTCTCCGTTAGAGGGGGGATTATAGACGTATTTTCATTCTCCAATGACCATCCGTATCGCCTTGAATTTTTTGGTAATGAAATCGACAGTATACGAACGTTTGATGTGGAAACACAACTTTCAGTAGACAAACAGAAAAAGATCACCATTATTCCCAATGTGGAAAATAAATTTACAGCTGAAACCAGAGAGAGTTTCTTAGAGTACATTGCTGAAAAAACGGTAATTCTCGCTCAAAACACCGCATTTATTGTGGATCAGTTGAACCGAAATTTTGAAAAGGCAGGGGCTATTTTTGAAAAGTTAAACAAGGACCTACAGTATTCGAATCCCGATCAGATGTTTTTAAAGGGGGACGTTTTCGTACATCAAGCAGCGCTATTCAACTATATTGAGCTTACCGATAGTTCGTATATAAGTCCGAGTAAAACATATGTTTTCCACACCAAACCTCAGCCGTCATTCAACAAGCAGTTCGACTTATTGGTGCGCAATTTAAATGATAATTCCGATGCGGGATACACCAATTATTTATTCTGTGCGAACGAAAACCAAGCGCGTCGATTCAAAGATATTTTTGATGCTATTCGCGATGAAAATCAAAACCAAGTCGTGCAGCAATACAAAACTGTCGTTAGCCCGATATACGAGGGGTTTATTGATGAAGAGAAACAAATTGCCTGTTATACGGACCATCAAATTTTCGAACGCTACCACAAATTTACCCTTAAAAACGGTTATACGAAGAAGCAAACCATCACCCTAAAAGAGATCAACTCTTTGAGTGTTGGAGACTATGTGACACATATCGACCATGGAATTGGGAAGTTTGGAGGTTTACAGAAGATTCAAGTCGAAGGAAAAACCCAAGAAGCGATAAAATTAGTTTACGCAGACAACGATATAGTGTATGTGAGTATTCACTCCCTACACAAAATAGCCAAGTACAATGGCAAAGATGGAGCCGTACCCAAAATACACAAGCTGGGTTCATCTGCTTGGAAAAATTTAAAGACAAAAACCAAAGCTCGCGTAAAACACATAGCGTTTAACTTGATTCAGCTTTATGCTAAGCGAAGAACGCAAAAAGGATTTGCTTGTGCACCAGACAGCTACCTTCAACACGAATTAGAGAGTTCTTTTATATACGAGGATACGCCTGACCAATTAAAAGCTACACAAGAAGTAAAAGCCGATATGGAGTTGGAGCGCCCTATGGATCGCTTAGTATGTGGGGATGTAGGTTTTGGGAAGACGGAAGTTGCCATTCGAGCGGCCTTTAAAATGGTTGACAACGGCAAACAAGTAGCGGTCCTCGTTCCAACGACGATATTGGCATTCCAGCACTTCAAGACCTTCTCTGAACGTCTAAAGGATATGCCTGTGCGGGTGAGTTACTTGAACCGATTTAGAACGGCCAAGCAAAAAAGCGATATTTTGCGCGATTTGGAAGCCGGTCAAATCGACATTCTCATTGGAACCCATCAATTAGTAAATAAAAACGTAGTTTTTAAGGATTTAGGCTTGCTCATCATTGATGAGGAACAGAAATTTGGGGTAGCCGTAAAGGACAAATTAAAAACGATTGCCGAAAATGTAGACACCCTTACCTTAACGGCAACGCCAATTCCGAGAACCTTGCAATTCTCGCTCATGGCGGCTCGTGATTTATCAGTCATTACAACGCCTCCACCCAATCGATACCCGATAGAAACCAATGTAGTTGGTTTTAATGAGGAAGTGATTCGCGATGCAGTTGCCTACGAAATAGAACGCGGCGGACAAGTGTATTTCATCAACAATCGCATTGAGAACATACGCGAAGTTGCGGGTATGATTCAGCGCCTAGTTCCCGATGCTAAAGTTGGAGTGGGACACGGTCAAATGGATGGCAAAAAATTAGAGGAACTCATGCTCGCTTTTATGGATGGTGAGTTTGACGTACTGGTGGCAACGACCATTATTGAAAGTGGTTTAGACGTACCCAATGCCAATACAATTCTAATCAACAACGCCAATAATTTTGGCTTATCCGACTTGCATCAAATGCGCGGCCGCGTAGGTCGAAGCAATAAAAAAGCATTTTGTTATTTCATATGCCCGCCTTATTCTGTGATGACAGAGGAAGCGCGCAAACGCATCCATGCGTTAGAACAATTCAGCGACCTGGGCAGTGGTTTTAACATCGCTATGAAAGACTTAGAAATCCGCGGTGCGGGGGATATACTAGGTGGAGAACAAAGTGGTTTTATCAATGAAATTGGCTTTGAAACTTACCAAAAAATTATGCAAGAAGCGATTGAGGAATTGAAAGAAAATGAATTCAAAGACCTCTATGCTGAAGAATCCAAAGAAGAGAAGAAAGTATTTGTCCGCGATTGTCAGATCGATACGGATTTCGAAATCCTATTCCCAGATGAATACGTCAACAATATTACTGAGCGCTTAAATCTTTACAATGAATTAAGTGTTATCACCACAGAAACGGGCTTACAAGAGTACGAACAACGCCTCATTGACCGTTTTGGTCCCCTACCAAAACAAGCTATTGCTCTTTTAGACAGTTTGCGCATCAAATGGCATGCTAGTAACCTCGGGATTGAAAAAGTGATTCTAAAGCAAGGAAAAATGGTTTGCTATTTTATCGGTGACCAAAAATCGGAGTTCTTTACATCGCCAAAGTTCAGACAAGTATTGACCTTCGTGCAACAGCGCTCGCACTTGTGTAAAATGCGTGAAAAAGAAACGAAAAATGGCTTGCGCCTCATGCTTACTTTTGATCAAGTAAAATCAGTTAAAAAAGCCCTAGAGTATTTAGCTGGAATTGATTTGATGTGATAAGTAGTGTGGTTTGTCCTTTGCGCGATTTGGCTTTTGGCTTTCGTGTAAACTGTGAACTGTAAATCTATAAAAAAAGCCAGCTCGATGAGCTGGCTTTTTTATTAATATCCGAATAAGTCTTCTAAAGTTAATTCTTTGATTGTACCGAATTTTTTAACGGCTTCCCAATCTAAGTTTTCTTTTTTACCTATAAGACCTACGTTAAACGTTTTTCCTTTTACGTGTTGGTTAAAGAAGTTTACCAAGTCCGTCATTTGCATGTCTTGGGTTTGTTTGTAGATATCTTTGTTGATATCATAGTCAATGCCTCTTTCTTGCAATCCTAACCAGTAGTAAAAAATTTGCGCCTTTGTATAACGCTGTGTAGCGATATTTTTCAACGCTGAATTTTTCGCATTTTCGAACTGATTTTGTGCCTGTGGCATATCATTCATCAAGTCCATCATCGCATCAACGGCTTGTGGCAATTTGTTTGCTTGTGTACCAACATAAGCCATTACATAGTTGTATCTATCCAATTTACCTGCATTGGCATATGCTGCATAAGCAGAGTAAGCCAATGATTTTGACTCTCTAATTTCTTGGAACACAACAGATGCCATTCCTCCACCGAAGTAGCTATTAAACACACTTGAAGTGGCTAATAAATCTTTGTTGAATTTAGATTCTCTACCACGGTAGGAAATTTCTGCTTGTACCATATCATAAGGAGCAAAGTAAACCGTTCCGTCTGTAGCTGGTTCAGCGTATACTTTCTTCACAGGCGGTGTTTTTCCTTTTCCTAAGTTGTGCGTAGACGTAATTGCTTTTTTCACTGTAGCTAAATCATTTCCGTAGTAAAATACTTCTTGATTATAGTCGAAGAAATTGTGTAATAAACCTACTAATTCTGTTGGCTTGATCGCTTTCAATTCTTCTTCGCTCAAAATATCTTTGAATCGGCTCAATTGATTTCCAGATACAATATAGCTGTTCAACGCACGTTGAATTCCTCCTTTACTCGATTTCGCATCAAAACGAGATTTCAGGATTTGGTCTACTAAATTATCGTATGCCGCTTGATCTGCTTTCGCATCTGTTACTAAATGCTCTAACAATTTAATTCCAGCAGGGATATTCTCTTTTAATCCAGAGATCGTAATATACGACTTGTCGATTCCTGTATTCAATGAATAATCCACTCCTAATTTGTAGAATTCCTTGCGAATATCTGCTGGAGAATACGTATTGGTACCGATGTAGTCTAAATACTCTAGCGCTAGGTTCAATTTCTTATCGTGATCTGATCCAACAGGTGTTATATACGTAACAGTAGCCAAGTCGTTGGTTACATTTTCAATGCTGTATAATGTAGTATTGATCTTGCCTATTTTCTCTTTTTTCAACGCTTTATTGAAATCGATAAATTCGGGTTGAATATCTTTAACGGCAACTTGATTTAACGCTTTATAGAACTCAGATTCACTATCTCTATTTAGGTCGATTGGCGTGATACCTGGATTTTCAACGCGAACTAAGTCTTTGTTTTCGCCTTGACGTTTGTAAACAATAGCGTAGTTGTCTTTATAGTTTTCATTGGCAAAACGGATGATGTCAGCTTTGGTAATATGTTCCATGCGGTCAATTTCACTAACTGCTTCTTCCCATGTTCTTCCATGGATAAATGCTTGGTACATTTCACTTGCCATTGCATCGTTATCCTCCAGTGCTGCCATAGAGTTCTTTCTCAACTCATTGATTACCGCTTGTAACAACCACTCGTCAAATTCACCTGCTTTAATTTTCTCGATTTGCTCTAATAGGATGTCTCTCACTTCTTCTAGGGTTTGTCCTTCATTGGGCATACCTGTTAATTGGTGAACCGAGTAATCCTTCATAATCATCGGAGAACTTCCAGCATATAATGTTTTTTGTTTTTGGTTGATATCTAAGTCGATCAACCCAGCTTGACCGTTGCTCAATAACATATCAATCATCGCTACATACAGGGCATCTTGTGTTTTTGCACCTCCTAAGCGGAATCCCATTTCTACGCGTTCTGCCTGTGGGCTAAATACTTCCGCAGATTTAATTCCCGTAATCGGTTGTTCCACAGCCACATATTCCTTCGGCTGTGCTCCTTTTTTCATAGAACCGAAATACGTATTGACCAGTTGAATTGTTTCATCAAATTGGATATCCCCTACTAAAACAATCGCAATATTATTTGGTACATAATATTGATCGAAATAGTTGTGAATCGCAACCATAGAAGGGTTCTTCAAGTGCTCAGACGTACCGATAGTCGTTTGTGTACCATAATGTGTTGTTGGGAACAACAACGTCATCATTTTTTCGTGAGACGCCCAAAAATCGTTGTCTTGACCACGGTTAAACTCCTCGTATACCGCCTCTAATTCCGTGTGGAATAAACGCAAAACTAGTTGAGAAAAACGCTCTTTTTCAATGATTAAGAATTTCTCTAACTCATTAGAAGGGATCACGTTTTTATATACTGTTTCATCAAACCACGTATGTGCATTCGTTCCTGTTGCACCAATAGAAGCAACTGATTTGTCGTACTCATTTGCAACAGCGTATTGAGAAGCTTCTTTGGAAATTTCGTCAATGCGCTTATAAAGTGCTTTTTTCTTTTCTGGATTTGTTTCGTTTTTATGTTGCTCGTACAAATCGGAAATTTGTTTAATCAGGTCTTGCTCTACCTCCCAATTAATTGTTCCTAATTTAGATGTTCCTTTGAACAACATATGCTCCAAGTAGTGAGCTAATCCTGTATTGTCTTCAGGATCATTGTTTGATCCCGTACGCACTGGAATATAAGTTTGGATTCTTGGTTCATCGTGATTTTGTGCTAAATAAACCTTTAATCCATTATTTAATGTGTAAATTCTAGCCTTTGCTGGATCGTTTTCTACGTATTCGTAGGTGAATCCCTGAGCATCCGTTTTTGTAAGCGTTTTATATTGAGCGTGTAAAACTCCACTCATAGAAAATATAAAACCTAACAAGAGGTGTCTTTTTTTCATAAATAGAACATTTTGTATGTCCAAAGCTAAACATAATTCTTATTTATCAAACAAAAATTACGTATGGATAAAAAAGAAAACGTCCTAAGTTTGTATACTTAGGACGTTTTTTATTGGTGTACTATTTAATAGCTTCGTAAATTGGTGTTCCAATGTTCCCATTGGGAAATTCAATTTTTAAGATTTGCGCAAGGGTAGGCGCTATATCTGTCATATGGGTCTGACGGGTTGTTTTTCCTGGTTTCACCCCCCATCCTAAGAATACAGCAGGAATATGAGCATCATATGAATTCCAACTTCCATGTGTTGTTCCCTTTCCATCTTGTACTCCACTAAACCATTGAGGTTCAAGGATAATTTGAATGGCTCCACTGCGCTTGTAGTTATATCCATTGACAATGCGTTCACGTAACATCTGTGGTACTGCCGCTGTAGCAGCGTCTTGCATATCCACAACAAAAGCTACGCCATCTAATTTTCTCAACTCCTTCATCGCCATCTCAATAACATCCTCCTCTTCAATATCATTCGCCTCAATAGCTTCATAATTTAAGTGTACTTGATAGTTTGACAGACTTCTTACCAATCCTGCCACACCAAATTTCCCCTCTAATTTTGCATTTAAATCTTTGCGAATAACTTTCGTATCAAAGTATCCTGAATTTCCTTTTTGATCGGCAAAGAACTTTGGATTATGAGCTGCTCCGTGATCTGCGCTCAAAAACAAGGTGTAATTTCCCTTTCCAACTGTTTGATCTAAATACGCTAAAAAATCAGCAATATCGCGGTCTAAACGCAAGTAAGTATCTTCAATTTCAATGGAATTAATCGCAAATTGGTGTCCGATATAATCAGTTGATGATAAGCTCACCGCTAAGAAATCTGTTACGTTTGCTGGATTATTTCCTAACTTTTCACTTTCAATAGCGCGTTTAGCAAAATCAAGCGTTAACGTATTTCCCTGTGGAGTACTCTTGATTAGTTCATAGCCATTGTCCTTTTTCAATTTTACTAAATCACGGGGAAATGTCGGTGCTTTCTCTCCTTTGAAAGGCTCTTCATAAACATTGTCATCCGCTGTACTCAACGCATAGGTTTGTATAGGATACAGTGTATTCCACCCTTCTTTATAGTACTTATCTACTAATTTTTCCTTATTGAATCCCTTTACCCAAGTAGGCAAATCATTCATATAGTACGTACTCGTAATCCAGTTTCCTGTTTTACCGTCTAACCAATAGGCAGCATTGGCAAAATGACCTGCGGGTAAAATTCCACCGCGATCTTTAATTGCAATTCCAATTACTTTAGATTGAAAATTAGTCGCTAATTTTAGCTGATCGGTAACAGTTGATACTAAGAGATTTTTAGGAGATTGTTGTCCTACTTTACCCTCGCCACCAACGGCTTGCACACTGTCATCTTGTGTACAGTACATCGGCTGTCCTGTCGCTTGGATGATAAAATCATTTCCTGCAATTCCATGAATCGCAGGTACACTTCCTGTATAAATGGTACTGTGTCCGATTGCAGTATAGGTAGGGACATAATCTATTAAAGTATTTTCACTTGAAAAACCTTCGTTTAGCAAGCGTTTGAATCCCTGATCACTATAGCGGTCGTAGTAACGATAGAGGTAATCCCATCTCATTTGATCCACTACAAGCCCCACTACTAACTTTGGTTTCTCTAGCTTCTCACTTGCAAAAATAGCCAGTGAAAATAAGCAGCTTAACGCTGTAATTACAGTTGATTTAACGTTCATTGTACTTCTTTTATTTGGGTGTTATTTAAGTAATTAAAAAGGTATAACAAAGCTATAAAAGTCATTTAACATAGAAAATAGTCTCTGTCTTAAAGTTTGCTACTCGATTTAACGAGCGCAAATCCATCAATTTTGACAAATAAAGTCTATTTGCACTAATTTCATATTACCTCAACATTAAATATGCATAATTATTCCTTTTATAGAAATAGTAAAGCTTCCGTTGTTTGATTGACTAGAGCACCCTTTTTTAGCAGAATACCGTATCTTTGTATACTAGGACTTGGTCCTTTTCATTTGGCACAGTATGGATATCGAACAAATTCTAACGGCAATCTACCCGCTACCTGAACCCTCACTCACTGCTTTAAAGCACTTGTGTAGTGAGTTGCACCTGCCTAAAGGGCATATCTTACTTGAAGCAGATCGCATCGAACACAATATCTACTTTATCAAGCAAGGCGTTGTACGCGCCTTCTCCACACATGAAGAAGGCGAGATTACCTTTTGGTTTGGGGAAGAAGGTAGCACCATTCTCTCGATGAATAACTACGTTGAAAACAGAAAGAGTTATGAAAGCATTGAGCTCCTGGTTGACTGTGAACTATATCAAGTGAACTTCAACGAATTAAGCCAGTATTACCTTACCGATATTCACATTGCTAACTTTGGGCGAAAATTGGCAGAAAAAGAACTGATGCGCGTTGAAAAACGCATTATATCGCGAGATTTACTCTCTGCAACAGAGCGATACAAAGAACTAATTACCAATTTTCCAACCATAATTCAACGCGTTCCCTTAAAATACATCGCCTCTTACTTAGGCATTACCCAAGTGAGTCTAAGTCGAATACGCAAAGATGTTTAACCTTGTGGATTGCATAATTGCTAAAATTATCTTATCGCTAAGGTGTTCGCCTGATCTTTACTTATCTTTAGGGTGATTATTACAACACACTATGAATAAAATTAAAGTTGTTGCATTTGATGCAGACGATACGCTTTGGGTTAACGAACCTTTTTTTAGAGAAGCAGAACAACAGTTTTGTATTCTATTGGAAGACTATTTAACTCACCAAAGCATTTCACAGATTCTCTTTAAAACACAAGTAGATAATTTACCTCTTTATGGCTACGGCATTAAAGGGTTTACCCTATCGATGATTGAGGCGGCGGAAATTATTTCCAAAGGAACACTAAACATTAAGATTATTGATAAAATTGTCAAGATAGGAAAGGAACTCCTGACCAAACCCGTGGAGTTACTAGATGATGTAGAGGAAATTCTTCAAGGACTTCAAGCTGATTACCGCTTGGTTGTAGCCACAAAAGGCGACTTGAAAGACCAACACCGCAAGCTACACAAATCGGGTTTAGGCCCCTACTTCCATCACATTGAAGTCATGACAGATAAGGAAGAAGTCGATTATGAAAAATTGCTCAAGCGACTTGACATACAAGCGGAAGAATTTATCATGATTGGCAATTCGCTTCGTTCCGATGTATTACCTGTATTAGCTTTAGGCGGTCACGCCGTTCACGTGCCTTTTCACACCACTTGGCTACACGAGCACATCGACCATGCTGTGGTTCATCCAAATTTTAAGTCTATAAAAAAACTATCGGAAATTAAAGCCTTCCTTTAGGTTTTCTTGGATGAAATCGTACCTTTATTCACACCTAAAACATAAACATTAAATAAAAAACCTATGAAAACACGTTTGTTTACTTTAGCCTTGCTCCTAACTTCGGGTTTAGTGCTAACAAGCTGTAAAGAACAAGTCAAAGAAAATTCTACTGAAACGCCTACAGCAGTGGAAAATACTCAAGAAACGACAGAAACAACAGCCGATACAAAGCTGATTGACCTAACGTTTGCGTCGGAAGGCTATGCAACAAGAGAAGCAGGTTCTGACTGGGTAAAAGTAAACCTAAAAAGCACTTCACCTGATCAAGTAACAATTGTCGTTAGCTCACGTGAGGACATCAAAAAACCAACTTGTTCGCTAGAAACAGTGGCAACTAAGGTAGCAGACAACACCTACCAGGCAGTGTTACAAAACAGTCAGGTAAACTTTTCGCTTGGCGAAGGACAATTAACCATTGACACAGTAAACGAAAGCGACCGAGGGGTATTGTCATTCTACTGCTCAGGGGGTGGTTCTTTACAAGGTACTTATACTGCTGTTGACTAAGGCATCAACCGGTTGGACATCGATTAATACTATACAAAAAAAGGAAACCGCTGTGGTTTCCTTTTTTCTTTCTTTTTCTTTGCATTTTTTCTACCTAAAAACGGTAGCCTACATAAACACCAATATTTTGGTTGTATATTTTGAAGTCATTTGCTCCAGTATTTTCTTCTACGCCAAACGTATTCGAATTGTCAAAAATAGAAGCAAATCCACGGGTGTATTGCGCCCCTATTAGTAAACCAAATTTAAATTGGTACTCAATCCCTGCAGTCAAGCCATAATCCATTTTTTGCAAGTATTTACTATCCTCTTGATCGTCTTCTGTCGATCCAAAAATGCCGTGATCTTTATAGGTTTTTCCATTTTCATCTACGGCTGTAATAGAGGAGTACAACAGCATATTAATATAAGGTCCTGCATATACTTGTAGACCTCCAATTTTAAAAGTAGGACTGATAGGGTTTAAACGCAAGCTGTGCATTTCAAGGGTGGCATCAAACGTATGATCCTCCAATTCACGCTTGAAATCCGCTCCGTAATTTTGGTAATACAATTCGTGTTTCAAACCAAAATAAGTTCCAATGCTATTGTCAACACTTACTCCTACAAAAAAGGAATTGCGTTGGTCAATAGTTCCATCGACTGCTAAGTCTTTTACGTCATCTCCTTTGAGCGTAGACTGTAACCATCCTGCTTTAACACTAAAAGAAGTTTTTCCTTTTAGATCTTCATTCAAGTCCTGTGCTTTCACCGAAAGCCCAGTTAATACTAGTAAACTGAATATAATGTGTTTCATACTACTTCTCCTTAAAAATCAATATCCCAGATTCCAACTGCTTTCTCTAACTCCACCAATGCTTCTGCATAACCAAATAGGGTTTCAGCATAAGCTTGTTGGATCTCATTATAAGTGCGTTGGGCGTCCAACACTTCCAATAAACTACTTGCCCCGCGTTGGTAGCTGTATTTAATTCCTTCAAACACTTGTTTTGCTTCCTCTAACATCCCGTTTTCAAAACGGTAAATTTGCTTTTGCTTGGTCAAATAATTGCGATACGCTTGGTTAATTTCTTTTTCTAATTCTAACTCGATGATATCGTATTCCAACTCTGCTTGTCTTTCCTCATACAAGGCAGTTTTCAGACCAGCATCTCGGCGGTTCGAAAACTTTAAAGGGATGGACACTCCTGCTTTTACCACAGTATTCCCTGGGGTTGGTGCAACGGCATTTTTTACAAAGGAATTGTTTTCAACACCTAGATTTAATCCTAAATCAATCACACGTTCGGCACGAGCTAAAGCCACTTGCCTCCCTGCTACCACTTTATTTTGTTGGGCAACCAAATAATCAGCACGATTATTTTGTGCGGTTACAATTAAATCTTCCAAGGCAAACAAGCGCACAAACTGACTAAAATCACCCGTTGGTAAGTAAACACTATCTTGACGTGAAGCACTGATAATGTTGCGCACTTCCATCAAGCTATTTTCCCAAGTGTCATCCGCATCGTGTAAATCATTCAGCATCGACTTTGCCTCCAATTTACTTTGAATGGCATCAACCTTACTGATTTGCCCTAGCGAATAGCGAATACTATCCGACTTGGCCACTTGCAACATGGATTCATACGAATCTTTTTGAATATCGTACAACATTTTATTTTGCATGGCTTCTAAAAAGGCAATGGTCGATGCTGCACGCAAGGTGTGGAAGAATTCTTGTAGTTCTAGCTCGGCCAATACTTTCTGATCGCGTGCAAGGTTTTTTCTCGCTTTTCGCTTACCACCAAGTTCGAGATCCCAGGACAATTCAGCTTCAAACCCATAGCCCAGCTGCATGCGTTTCTGTTGGTTATCAGCCCAACCGAAACTCAACTCTGGATCGGGAAAGGCTTTAGCCGCTTGTACTTCCGCCTCTGCAATACTGATGTTGTATTTTTCTGCTGCATAGCTCAGGTTGTTTTCTATCATCTTAGATAAAAACTCCTTATACGTTAGCGTCTGTTTATTTGTAGCTTGCTCTGTATGCCCATCTTGAGCATACAAAACACCGCTACACATTATAGACATAACACTTATACTGATATATTTTTTAAACATATTCATCTCCATGTTAGTTTTCTTCTGTTTCTTCTACTTTGACAAAGTCACTGTCTTTTCCCCATTTGCGCTCTACGAGATAGTACAAAGCAGGCAATACGAAAAGCGTTAAAATCGTGGCGAACAATAGACCATAAACGATCACTGTCGCTAGAGGTCGTTGCACATCTGAACCGATTCCCGTTGCCATAGAGGCTGGAAACAAGCCCAAAATAGCTACTGTTGCCGTCATTAATACGGGTCTGAATCGCTGTTCTGCTCCAAGCAACACGGCTTCTAGCAACACGTGTCCTCGTTTTCGCAAATCGTTGATATGAGAAATCATAATCACCCCATTTTGAATGGCTACACCAAATAGTGCAATAAAACCAACCGCAGAGGATACATTCAAAGACATGCCTCTAATGTTCAAGGCTAGCATTCCTCCAAAAAGGGCTAGAGGTACAACAACCATCAACAACCCTGCCTGTCTAAATTGTCCAAAAGCACCATAGAGTAAGACAAACATCAAACACAAGGTCAACGGCACGATGATCGCTAAACGATTGTATGCACGGTGCTGGTTTTCAAACTGTCCTCCCCACTCAATGTGGAACTTGTTGTGATCATAGGTGATGTTTTCCTCAATTTTTTGCTGTGCTTCTTTCAATAAAGACCCCAAATCGCGATTACGCACATTCAATTTTACAGTCAAATGACGTCTATTCATCTCACGTGTAATCGTACTTTCACCTGTACTTGTCTTGACATCGGCCACTTGAGATAGCGGTATTTTTGCTCCTGTACTTGACGTCAACATCAAATTGGCAATCTTTTCTGGAGTATTTCTACTTTCTTCTGTATAACGTGCGCTGATATCATAGACTTTATTTCCAATAAAGATTTGCGAAATGGCCTTTCCTCCGATCGCTACTTCAATGAGCTCAGCTACATCGGCAACATTTAATCCATATTGTGCAATTTTATCTCGATTCGCATGGATTTGCAATTGCGGTAAAGGTGGCTCTTGGTCAATGGCTAAATCTACTGCTCCATCTACTGTTTTCAATGTACCTAACACCTCACTGGCGATGCGTCTAGTTTCGTGAAAATCCTCTCCATATACTTTGACTACTAGCTCACTGTGCGCCCCTGAAATTTTATCCATTACTCCATCGATCATTGGTTGAGCAAAACCAACCGTAAATCCAGGTAAAGACTCATATTCTGCTGCTAACTCTTCGATTAAATCGTTTTTCGTTTTGCCTCTTGGCCATTCTTTATACGGTTTAATTCCGATTGAACACTCGAAATGAGAAGGAGTGAAAGGATCCGTTCCATCGTCATTTCTCCCTGCTTGAACCATAACGTAAGTTACTTCCTCATATTTCATGGTACGCGCTCTCAACGTATCACTCATTTCTTTGGATTTCTCCAACGAAATTCCCGGTGGCAACGTTACTTGTAACCAAATGGATCCTTCATCCAAAGGCGGTAAGAAATCTTTTCCAACCTTAGCAGTCAATCCAATGGTAATTGCCAATACAACCAAAATAGGGAAGAAGACTTGTTTTGGCTTTTTCATAATCTTCTCAATGCGATTATGATACAAGCCCGTTAGTTTTTCCAACCATTTGTTGTGGTATATTTTGCGTGGTTTTTTATACACAGCATAGGCTAATCCTGGGATTAAGAACAAGGCTACCAAAAGCGCACCGAGTAAAGCAAAGCCAACGGTAAAAGCCATTGGGGTAAACAGTTTCTTCTCAACGCGCTCAAAAGCAAATAGCGGTAAATAGGCTGTGATAATAATAATCGTAGCGAAAAATACTGGTTTTGCCACTTCTTTGGTTCGTTGGGCAATGGATTTTTCCTTGAGTTCCTCCTCCGGATTGTCTTCCCGTTTCTTGAGAATGGATTCCATCATTACAATGGCTCCATCGACAATAATACCAAAATCAATGGCTCCTAATGATAATAAGTTGGCAGGAATATCTGTAAAATGCATCAAAATAAAGGCAAATAACAGGGATACAGGAATGGTAATTGCTACCAATAACGCCCCTCTCCAACTACCTAAGAAAACAATCAATACGATGATAACTAAACTAATCCCTTCAATTAAAGTCGTCGATACGGTATGTAACGTCGTGTCTACTAATTCTGTACGGTCTAGGAAGGTATGAATCTTCACCCCTTCTGGCAATAGTTCATTATTTAATTCATCGACATATTGATGAATTTTTTCTAGTACAATAGAAGGATTCTCCCCTTTTAACAAGAGTACAATTCCCTCAATACTGTCAGAGTAATTGCGCTCTTTATCCGAATAGCCTAAAATACCTTTGCGCTCTACATTTCCATATTTTAATCGACCTAAATCTTTTAAGAAAATAGGAATTCCATTTTCGGCTTTTACGACGATTTTGCCTAAATCTTCTAAATCCTTTACCAATCCAATTCCACGTACCACATAGCCCAAATCTCCACGGGTAAGTACACTCCCTCCTGAATTAACGTTATTTTCTTCAATGGTTTCTGTAACATCACTTAGTGAAAGGTCGTATTGTTCTAATTTATGTGGATCTAATTCAATTTGAAATTGTGTGGTGATTCCTCCAAAATTGGTTACCTCAGCTACACCTGAAACTTGATTCAGTTTAGGAATAATAATAAAGTTCTGAATATCCGTTAGCTCGCGTAAACTATAGCCATCTCCTTCGATAATATAGCGGTATACTTCTCCGATTGGCGAGGTTAACGGGTCTAATTCGGGAATGGCATCATAGGGCAATTCCACGCCATTGAGTCGTTCTTGGATACGTTGACGGGCAAAGTAATCGTCTACTCCATCTTCAAAAACGATGGTAATCATCGAAAGTCCGAAGGTACTATTACTACGCATCACGTGCATACCTGGCATTCCGTTTAGCGCACGCTCAATCGGAATGGTAATTTGCAATTCTATTTCTTCTGCTGCTAAACCTGGTACTTGCGTAACTACTTGAGAGGTTGTATCTGCAATATCTGGATAGGCTTCAATAGAAAGTTGTTTCCATGAATAATACCCAAAAATACACAGTAAGCCAAACAAAGCAGCAACAAGCCATCTTTTGTGTATAGCTGTATCTATTATTGATTTTTTCATTTTTTGCTGTTTTATTGGATTACTACAGTTGTGGTAAATAAATACCTCCTTCACTCACTACTTTATCTCCTTTTTCTAAACCGGATAAAATAACAGTTTGATTGCCAGAAACCCCTCCAATGACAACATTTTTACGGGTGTATTCATTTGGCGCTACCTCCACAAAGACAAAAGAATCGTCTTCTCCTTGTAAAACAGCACGTGAAGGCACGAGGATTACTTTTTCAGGTTGGTCGATAAAACGCACATTCACATACATACCTGGCTTTAAAATGCGGTTGTTATTGTCTGCCTCGATTAAAACATCTATACTTCTCGTTTCTTCATCTACAATTTCATTTACATGATAGATCGTTCCCACAATCGGTTGATCGGGATAAGCTGCCAATTCAATTTGCACTTTATTCAATTTGGTTAAGTGTTGGATATCTTTTTCTTTCACTTTCCCCACAATCCATATTTTGTTTAATGCTGCAATTTTTACTACGGGATCTGCATCGTCATTGATGTATTGCCCTAGTACAATATTGTTTTCTAAAATCTCCCCTTCAATGGGTGAACGAACAATAAGCGGTTGTCCTAAAGCCAAAGATCCCGGTTGTACATTGTATATCTTGATTGCTGCTGTTGCATTGTCAAATGCCGCTTTAGCTATCGAATTTTCAGTTTCTGCTTCCTCATACTCTTGGCGAACTCCAACGCCATTTTCCAACAAATCCGCTTGTCTTTTTAGGTTTAAAGACGCTTGTTTATATTCTTGTTTAGAATCAAAGTAATCTTTTTGTGCTTCGAAATAATCAGGGGAAGAAACCTCAAATAAAGGTTGATTTATACCTACTTTTTGCCCCAATTTGATAAATGATTTGACAATTCTTCCGGAGAAGGGAGAAGCGATTTCCGCATAATGGTTTGGTATGGCTTTTACTAAACCCGCAGTTACTAGATCAAACGTGAAGTCTTCTTCTGCGACTTCCGCAACTTTAATTCTGCTTTTCAGATTTGAATTTTCTGTTAAGGAAATCACTTGATTATTCACTTGGTATTGTGTAACATCACTGGTTTGTTCCTTCTTTTCAGAGCAAAAACTCAATAAGATACTCAAGCTCAAAACTCCTGCTATTTGTACTTTTTTTGCCATTATGATTGTTTTAAATTTTTACGTTCTAATATTCTCTTAATTTACGAAATTTTACCCCATATTTTTAAATATAAAAATAAAACATTACGTTTATTTAACAATTAAAATAATTATCCCTTATCCATAGGGGGTTAAATCACAGCGGAAACGCCATTTTTTCATTTTGTTTATTTTTATAGCGTTTGAAACGCCTTTGTTTTACTAATGCAAATCGAACATATAAGCAGCTAATCCAAAGTAGAGTAATAAGCCAATAATATTAACGATCGTTCGAATTGCGGGGCTTGCTACAACTGCAGGATCAGCTCCCATTTTTTTAACGAGTAAGGGTAAAGCAGCTCCAATGACAGTAGAAAAAATAACTTGTAAAAACAAGGCTACTGCGATTACACCACCAATTGCCCACAGCGTAAATGTTGCTGGAGTTTCCGTTTCCCAACTAAGAAAAACGACTTTGCCAAAAGCGAGTAAACCTAAACACAGGGCCAATAAAAGCGCAATTCTCATTTCTTTCCACAACACACTCATCCACGACTTCACCGTTATTTGTCCCAAAGCCAAAGCACGTACGACAACCGTTGCGGATTGACTACCTGCATTACCTCCTGAATCTGCCACCATTGGCATATACAAGGCGAGAATAACCATTTGAGCCAGGGCTCCTTCAAAATTGTGAATGATTAAACCCGAAACTAACCCTACAATGGCTAAGGTTACCAGCCAAAAAACGCGTTTTTTAAAGTGTTCTACAATAGAAGTTTCTGCATAATCTGCATCTTCACTGCTTCCCATCACCCCCATAAACTTTTGCATATCTTCCGTGTGTTCCGCCTGAATAATATCCAGTGCATCATCATGGGTAACAATACCGACCACTTGTTTTTTTCGATTGAGAATGGGCAGTGCCACTAATTCGTACTTGTCAATCTTGGCCGCCACTACTTCGCTATCTTCATCGACATAACCAAAAACAAAATCGCGGTGTAATTCTTCTTCAACCAATTGATGAGGTTCGGCAATAATTAAATCTTTCAAGGTGATAAATCCCAATAGCGTTTGGTCTTCATTCACCACATAGATATAGTAAATTGTCTTTTTAGACGGTGCATCTTGTCTTACTTTGTGAATGGCTTCAAAACAGGTCATATCTTTCGATACAGTAGCAAAATCGGTGCTCATGATTCCCCCTGCAGTATCTTCAGGATAGGAACTCAAAGCCAATACATTTTCTCGGACTTGTTTAGTCAAAAAAGGCAACAGATCAATTTGTTCTTGTTGGGTTAAAATCTGGAATAAATCAGCGCGATCTTCTGAGGGCATTTGCTCAAATAATCGAGCAAAGCGCTTCATACTCAACTGCTGAAAAATGGAAAGTTGTTTTACCAAAGGAAAGGCCGCAAATATTTCAGCTTGATGTTCCAATGGAAATTCCCTCAAAATGACAAATAATTCTTTGGTATCCATCAAAGACAACGCCTCACTCACATCGATAATAGGCATCTTCTTTAATACAGGAAGCATTTTAATCATTTGATCTAAACCTTGAAAATCTGCTGCTATTTTATGCAAATTACTGCGTTCATACTTCATTGTTCTCATGACATTCCACTTTTAAAGATTAATAGGTAATTAATTCCCAAGAAACTTCTGACACGCCAAATTCCAAAGAAACTTTTTGTGTAATTTGTTCTAAAATATCGTCTTTACGTCCGATGCAGTACACCTCAAACTTGAGGTATGAAAAAGCGGGATTTCCATTATCCGAGCTTTTTAACGAACGCATTTGCAATTCTTTTTGCGCTTTGAGGTGTTTGAGCACCATAACACGTATATCATTTTCTACTTGTTCTTTACATCCTACAATGATCTCATAAAACACTTCTGCTGAATCACTTTCTGTCTCGAAAGACATTTTATTCATTAAACTACCTATTGGACGCAACAGCAAGTGAGCAGAAACAATTAATATCGTCATTACAAGGGCCTCTTTCCACAACCCTACTCCACACATAGAGCCAACTGAAGCTGAGCACCAAATAGTCGCTGCGGTATTCAACCCACGGATGCTAAATCCATCCTTCATAATCACTCCCGCTCCTAGGAAACCAATTCCACTTACAACATAAGAAGCTACACGTCCTACAGCAGTTCCGCCTATTTGGTAAGACATCAATACAAATCCTGCTGCTCCAATACACACCAAGGTATTGGTTCTCAACCCTGCACTTTTTTGTCTTACTTGACGCTCAGCGCCAATTAATGCTCCTAAAATAAAAGCAAGTAATAATCTTGAAATAAATACTGTAATTGCCATAACTTCATTTTTTTCTCCTACATTCTGAATACTTCTTCGTTATAAACAATTAGCAGGAGGATTAACATTCTTTAGTTAAAAAGGATTCTGTGTCCATCATTTATTTTTTTTGATGGGACAAAAGTAGAGGTTACAAGCACTGGAGGCTATTAGAAAGTCTTTAGAAAAAAATTAGAATTCTATTAGAAAAAAAAACGCTTGCAAAATTGCAAGCGCTTTTATTATAATCGAATGGTAAACGTCGTTCCTTCTCCTACTTTAGATACGACCTGTAGTGAACCTTTATGCAGGTTAATAATCTTATTGGTCAATGGAAGTCCAATACCATTCCCTTCCTTATAAGTTTGATTTTTTCCGCGATAGAAAGGGATAAAAATAGAATCCAAATCTTCTTCTGCAATTCCAATTCCCTTGTCGATCACCTCAATAACCAATCGATAATCACGGTAAGAAATTTGAATTGTACAGGCTTTATTTTCCGAAAATTTACAAGCATTTTCCAAGAGATTGACTAAAGCTACCTCCAATAAATACGGATTGGCATTGACAATCATCATTTCCTCATTGGTTACGGATTCATCAACTACGAAATTGAATTTATACGAGGCATCCATTTTTTGCAATTTCTGACACGCATCAATAATCACCTCATCTACGCGAATAGATTTAAATACAATTTCCGTTGGATCATAACTCGCTTTGGCAAAATCCAACAGGCTATTAGATAAACGCACAATTTTTTGGGAATCGTTGAGTGCATTTTCAAGGGTTTGAATATAGTAAGCTTGGTCTTGTTCTTTACTTAGGGCCAATTCCAATTCTGCAATAATAGCCGCCAAAGGCGTTCTCAACTCATGGGATATATTGGAAACAAATTGTTTTTGCGAATCGAAAGAGTTTTCTAGACGATTGAGCATTTCATTAAAGGTATCCGCTAAAGCTCCAAGTTCATCTTTATTTTTTTCTGTACTAATACGCAAATCTAAATTAGTAGCCGTAATTTTATTTACCTCATTGTTCATTTTGGTAATGGGTAACAGCACTTTATCAGCAAAAAACAGTCCTACAGAATAGATGACTAGCAGCGAAATCACCACTAATACGACAATGGTTACAAAGAGATTTTGCAGCTTATTATAACCATATTCATCGTAAGCTGTTGCTGTGATCACATAGTCTTGATCAGCAAAGGTATAGGTAACTCCAATCACTTGCCAATCTTCTTGTGTATAGTGTAAACTTCCCTTGGCAATAATGGACTGAATCATTTCTTTTGTTTCCTTTACTCGGTCAATTTCTACTGCATCGTGATACAGCAAATTAAATCCATAATCGTAAACCGCTACTTCTACTTCGTTGATAATTTCACTGTTATTGAGGTAAATTTTGTGTAAGGTTGTCGGTTTAACTTGAGCCTCCAAAAACAACTTAGCCTTGGTAATGGCTTCTTTTTCTAATTCTTCATAAAATTCAACTTCTCTACTTTTGGAAGAGGACCAATAGATCACACTAGCAAACACCAATAAAATAGAGGCAACCAGCAAGGTAAACAGCAGGGTAAGTCTCGTTTTAATTCTCATTATTCTTCAATATGAAGCCCATTCCTGATTTGGTATGGATCAGCTTGTTATGGACATCTAACTCTATTTTCTTTCTCAAATAATTGATATACACATCAATAAAATTCGTTCCTGTGTCGAAATGCGTATCCCAAACCTTTTCAGAAATCTCTGCCCGTGATAAGACGCGTTCTGGATTTTCCATCATATACTGTATCAGATTAAATTCTTTCGGAGTAAGGTGTATCTCTTGTCCCGCGCGTTTAAACTTCTTTTGATTCAAATCAATTTCTAAATCGGCATATTTTAAGGTAGCGCTATTGGTTTCTTTTGCATGTTCAAAGCGTTTGAGTAGTGCTCGAATACGAACATAGAGTTCTCTTAATTCAAAGGGTTTAACTAAATAATCATCTGCGCCTGCATCAAATCCTTCTACTTTATCATCTGTCGTTCCCAAAGCGGTCAGCATAATAATAGGGGTATTAGGCAAGGTTTGTTTGAGTTCTTTACACAAATCAATCCCATTAATCTTGGGCAGAATCACATCCGTAATAATTAATTGGTACTTTTTCTGTAGGGCTAATTTCTTTCCCATATACCCATCATAGGCAACATCTACTGTAAAGTTTTGATCTTGTAAGCTCCGTTGAAGCAATTCAGCAACGCGAATATCGTCTTCTATTACTAATATTTGACTCAAAAGATTATCCATTTTAATTAATCTTGAGCAAGATAAGTCTTTTTTGGAAAAACAGAGGTTATTTATCCTGTAAAACAACCTCTACTTCCCTTTTCACCCTACTTTAGTTTACTAAAAAAGCAGTTCAGAAACGACAATTTCCGTGATGTATCGCTTCTTATTTTCTTTATCCTCATAGGAGCGATTGACTAATTTTCCTTCAATAGCGACCTCTTTACCTTTAACCACATACTTCTCGGCAATATTGGCTAATTTTCCCCATACCACAACATTGTGCCATTGCACATGTTCGACTTTCTCCCCTTTATCGTTGAAATAAAATTCATTAATTGCAATAGAGAATGTAGCTCTTTTTTTTTCTGATCCAAAAACAATAATTTCTGCATCTTGTCCTGCTCGTCCGATTAATTGAACGCGATTTCGTAATGAACTCATAATATACCTGCCTTTTAAATTAAAAATAAACTAGTGATGTTTTTAGCAAAAAATGCACCAAATACGAAGATCAACCGGCTTTTACCTTCTAAAATATTTACTTATTAGAAGTTTTATTTGTAATTTGCAATAAAAAATTCATGGATACTACAATTAACAAGATTGAACTTCGCAATCTTCAATTGGATGACTATTTAGAGCTTAAAAATTCAATGCTAGAATCCTATACGGGAATGGAAGATCCGTATTGGGATAAAAGTGAAATAGAAAACTTACTGAGTATTTTCCCTGAAGGACAATTAGTCGTTTTAGTTGACGACATTGTCGTAGGATCTGCACTTTCTATTATCATCGATGAAAAGAAAGCAATGTCCACCCATAATTATGATCAGATTACGGGTCACTCTTCCTTTAGTACGCACAATCCAGAAGGAAACGTCTTATACGGAATTGACGTTTTTATTCATCCAAAATACAGAGGCTTGCGATTAGGACGTCGTTTATACGATGCACGTAAAGAATTGTGTGAACAACTCAATTTAAAATCCATTGTATTTGCGGGAAGAATCCCTAAATACGCTAAATATGCCAGCGAACTTACGCCAAAGCAATACTTAGAAAAAGTAAGAGCCAAAGAGATTAACGACCCTGTGATGTCTTTTCAAATGTCGAATGACTTCCACATGGTTCGCCTAATGCGCAACTATTTAGATGGAGATAAAGAATCCAAAGATTATGCTGTTTTATTGGAGTGGAACAATATCTACTATGAAAAAGATGTGCAGTTGATCAACACCAAAAAAAGTGTCGTACGCTTGGGGTTAATTCAATGGCAGATGCGTCCGTTCAACGATCTGGAAGAATTCTTTGATCAAGCGGAATTCTTCATCAATGCCGTGTCCGACTATGAAAGTGACTTCGCCATGTTTCCTGAGCTATTTACCGCTCCTTTAATGGCCGCGTACAACCACTTATCAGAGGCTGACTCTATTCGTGAACTCGCTCGTTATACTACACCAATCCGCAAGCGATTCCAAGAATTTGCAATCTCTTACAACATCAATATTATTTCGGGTAGTATGCCCTATCTAATTGATGGGACGCTATACAATGTTGGCTTTCTATGTAAACGAGACGGTACATACGAAATGTATTCTAAAATACACATTACACCTAATGAAGTACACTACTGGGGGATGCAGGGAGGATCAGCCATTCGAACGTTTGATACCGACTGTGGAAAAATTGGAATTATTGTATGCTATGATGTGGAATTCCCAGAATTACCTCGTTTATTAGCTGAAGAAGGCATGGAAATCCTATTTGTACCTTTTTTAACGGATACGCAAAATGGATATACACGTGTACGGAACTGTGCCGCTGCCCGTGCCATTGAAAACGAATGTTATGTCGCTATTGCAGGATGTGTTGGAAACTTACCAAAAGTAAACAACATGGATATTCAGTTTGCTCAAGCGGCAGTATTCACTCCTTCAGACTTCGCCTTCCCAACCAATGGCGTAAAAGCAGAAGCGACTCCCAATACTGAAATGACCTTAATCGTCGATGTGAATTTAGACCTACTAAAAGAACTACACGAACATGGTAGCGTTCGTATCATGAAAGATCGACGCCTAGATCTATACGATTTACAAAAAAGAAACCATTCCAAATAAAAGAAAAAGCTTGAACTCCCATTCAAGCTTTTTTTATCCCTTCAATTGCCCTAATTATTAGCACGTTTCGGATTTTAGAATTGATTTAATATAGAGATATTTGTGAAATAGTTGACGATTGACAGACTAGGTGTGTAACAAACCGAAACGCAGTGTAGGTTCATCGAATACCAAAACAAAATATTAACTAGATGAGATAAATCGAAGCGCAGTGAGATAAACCGCGCAAAGAGCAAAAAAACTGTTTTTCGGCTTTCGGCTTTTGGTTTATTACATCTAGTTGAAAAAGAAGATTCTCTTATGATGAAAAAATATCACAAAGAACAAAAGAGCAAATAAAATGAAAAACCAATCTTCCTTAAATTATACCCGTATTGCTCAGGCTATTGAGTACATTCAGACCCATTTTAAACAACAACCTCGTTTAGAAGAAGTCGCTAGAGCTTTACATTTAAGTCCTGCACATTTTCAGCGGTTATTTACAGAATGGGCGGGTACTAGTCCGAAAAAATTTCTTCAATTTACTAGTATCACTCATGCCAAATGGCTTTTAAAAGAAAAACAGGTGTCGCTTTTTGATGCTACCTTTGAGACGGGCTTATCCAGTACCAGTCGGCTACACGATTTGTTTATTACCTTAGAAGGGATGACACCTGCTGAGTATCAAAATGGTGGTGAGCAACTCACCATCAATTACAGCTTCGCACCTAGTATTTTTGGTTCTCTATTCATTGCTTCTACATCCAAAGGGATTTGCCATCTTGTATTTACTGAAAACGAAGACGAGGCACTACAAAATTTACGAGCCAAGTTTCCAAAGGCAAAATTCCAAGCGGCAATGGACCTACAACAGGCCCAGGCCTTACAAATCTTTCAGCGCGACACTCCAGATTTAAATCAAATCAAATTACACCTAAAAGGCACGGAATTTCAGCTCAAAGTTTGGCAGAGTTTGCTCACCATTCCGATGGGTGCTTTAACTACCTATGGCGCCATTGCCACACAGATTGAAAACCCTAAAGCTTCACGAGCAGTGGGAACCGCTATTGGCAGCAATCCTGTTGCTTTTTTAATTCCCTGTCATCGCGTGATACAATCCTCAGGAGTACTCGGCAACTATATGTGGGGAGCCACGCGTAAAAAAGCCATAATAGGATGGGAAGGCGCACAAGTGTACAACGAAATAAAACCAGAAAATGGACTTATTTAATACACTGGATTCTACACAATACAATTTCCTCCCTTATGATGGGACGGTGAATTGTTATGGCTATCTGCTACACACTGAAGAAGCTGCTTTTTACTTTGACCATTTACTACGTCACATCGAATGGAAAAATGACGAAGCGGTGATATTTGGCAAACGCGTAATTACCAAACGCAAAGTGGCATGGTATGGATCCAAGTCTTTTCAATACACCTACTCCAATGTAACGAAACTCGCTTTACCTTGGACGCCAGAATTGCTTGCATTAAAAGACCGCATTGAAAAAACAACGGGCGAAACCTATAATTCCTGCCTGTTAAATCTATATCATGATGGCAGTGAAGGGATGGCTTGGCACAGTGATGGTGAAAAAGATTTGAAGAAAAATGGCGCAATTGCTTCCTTGAGTTTAGGAGCTACGCGAAAATTCATGTTTAAGCACAAAACTACACAAGAAAAAGTAACTTTTATACTAGAAAGTGGACACTTATTGGTCATGAAAGACGAAACACAAACGTTTTGGGTCCATCGTCTACCCCCGACAAAAGTCGTTCATCATCCACGTATTAACCTAACATTCAGAACCATATAAAAATAAAAAACAGCCCCCCAACCTAGAGAGCTGTTTTAAACTAAAAACATAATAACTAACTCAATTATTCTCGCAAGTAAGAATAATCAAACCAATAAACAACTATAGAGTTATTGTTACAACATCGAAGTTGGACAAACAAAAGCTGTTTTATCCAAACTAGTACGAGGCGCTAGTGCTTGGAATCCACCAACGACATCTACTACTTTTAAAAAGCCATTGGCACGTAATATTGAAGCGGCAATCATACTGCGATAGCCCCCTGCACAAAACACCACATGGGTTTTTTCTTTATCTAGTGTGCGTAATTTTTCTTCTAATATATTAAGCGAAATAAAGGCGGAATCCACTAAATGTTCCGATCGGTATTCATTTTCCTTTCGCACGTCTAACAGGGTTGCATGTTCACTTTCGATATAAGCATCAAATTGATGCGCTTCTAAACGCGGAATCGTATGCAAGGGGCGATTTGCTTTTTTCCACGTTTCCACTCCACCTGCTAAAAAGCCAACGGTATGGTCGTAGCCTACACGAGATAAGCGAATCATGCTTTCTTCTTCCTTACCTACTTCGGTAATCAAAAGAATGGGCTGTTGAATATCTTTAATCAACTCCCCTACCCAAACGGCAAAGGGTCCACTTAAACCAATATTAATACTCTTTGGAATAAAACCTGTTGCAAAATCTTGAGGAGTGCGTGTATCAAGTACCAATACCTCTCCTGTGTCCAACATTTTATCAAACATGGCTAAGGTTAACGGTTTATACGCGCGATCCAAAACCTCATCTAACTGCTCATATCCCCCTATGTTTAGCAAGACATTTTTTGGAAAATATTGAGGAGGGGTAGCCAGCCCAGTAAGCAACTCCTCGACAAATTCATCTTCCGTCATATCAGCACGTAGTGCATAATTGGTCTTCTTCTGATTGCCCAATGTATCTGTAGTTTCCTTGCTCATATTTTTACCACATGCACTTCCAGCTCCGTGATTTGGGTACACGATTAAATGATCGGGTAGTGGCATGATTTTGTGGCGTAGTGACTGATATAAATGCCTTGCTAATTTTTCTTGTGTTAATTCTGATTTGACAAGCTGCACCAAATCAGGACGTCCAACGTCGCCAATAAACAAGGTATCCCCAGTAATAATGGCTTGTGGTTCTCCTGCTTCGTCAAAGATCAAATAGGTGCAACTCTCCATAGTATGTCCTGGTGTATGCAATACTTGAACCTTAACACCTCCTACGTAAAAGATTTGATTGTCCGTGGCGATAATAGCCTCATAACTCGGTGACGCAGTAGGCCCAAATACAATCTTGGCACCTGTTTTTTGCATTAAGTCCAAATGACCACTGACAAAGTCTGCGTGAAAATGAGTTTCAAAAACATAGTTAATCACAGCACCATCTTTTGTTGCTCGATCCAAATAAGGTTGCACATCGCGCAAAGGATCAAATATCGCTGCTTCTCCATTACTTGACAGATAATATGCGGCATGTGCAATACACCCGGTATAAATTTGTTCAATTTTCATAATCAATCTTTTAAGTCAAGTAAAAGTAGCTCTTCTATACCGAGATAAAAATGACAATTATCATACAGATCTGCACTATTTTATATTTATTTTAAGAATTAAAGCAGGCATCTGCCCGATGCAATCCATTATTTTTTTGTAAATTGGGAAAAACTAACAATTATGAGAAATTACAAAATAGCCTCGCTTAAAAAGCTACAAGACGAGGGCAAAAACATGCATCGTTTGCCTTTCTCAATTCGCATTCTCTTAGAAAACGTACTGAGAAATCACGACGGCTTTGCCATTACAGATGAGCACATCGATACGTTAGTCAATTGGCAACCTCAACCCACAGATAAGGATATTCCATTTAAACCGGCACGTGTATTAATGCAGGATTTTACGGGTGTTCCTGGAGTAGTAGATCTTGCATCCTTACGTGCTGAATATGTTCGACAAGGAAAAAATGGAGAAAAAATCACACCCGCTATTCCCGTTGATTTAGTGATTGACCACTCGGTGCAAGTAGACTATTTTGGAACTGACTATTCATATAAAGAAAATGTAACCAAAGAGTATGAGCGCAATGCCGAACGTTATGAACTTCTCAAATGGGCTCAACAAGAATTAAAAGGATTTACTGTAGTGCCACCAGGCATGGGAATTTGTCACCAAGTAAACTTAGAATACCTCGCTCAAGGGGTCATTAATCGAGACGGTTGGTTATTTCCAGATACTTTAGTAGGGACAGATTCTCATACCCCTATGGTCAATGGAATTGGTGTAATTGCTTGGGGAGTTGGAGGAATTGAGGCAGAAGCAGCCATGCTAGGTCAACCGATTTACTTTACTTGTCCCGAAGTTGTTGGACTCAAACTAACGGGAAAAATTCCCGAAGGTGCTACCGCTACCGATATGGTGCTCTCTATTACCAAAGTATTGCGCAAGCAAGGTGTTGTCGGAAAGTTTGTTGAGGTGTATGGTGATGCTTTAGATCACTTATCCGTTACGGATCGCGCAACAATCTCCAACATGTCTCCAGAGTTTGGGTGTACTGTAACTTACTTCCCTATTGATGATCAAACGCTACATTATATGCGTCAAACCAATAGAGATGAAGACCACGTGAAATTAGTTGAAGAATACTGCAAAGAAAATCTTCTTTGGCGAACAGGTAAAGAAGACATTACCTATTCTGCTGTGGTAGAATTGGATTTAAATACACTAGAGCCAACAGTTTCAGGACCTAAACGTCCACAAGATAAAATCTTGGTGCGCGATTTAGATAAAACCTTCTCTTCCTTATTAGAAGAAGAATACAACCGCGCTTATGTTGCGGTGAAAGACCGCCGTGAATCGGCTTGGTTATCTGAAGGTGGATCAGGGACTGAATTCATCTACAAACAAGCCGAAAATTCTACCAATCAACCCACTGAAGTGGTGAAAGAAGCTATGCGAGCAGTTCGCATCAAACAAAAAAACAAAGAATACGTCGTAAGTGATGGTAGTATCGTACTAGCCGCCATTACGAGTTGTACCAATACCTCTAATCCTGAAGTAATGATTGGCGCAGGATTAGTTGCTCGAAAAGCCATACAACGTGGATTGCGCACCAAATCATGGGTTAAAACAAGTTTAGCTCCTGGTTCAAAAGTAGTAACCCATTACCTCGATCGCTCTGGTTTATCAGAAGATTTAGAAGCTTTGCGTTTCCATACCGTTGGATACGGGTGTACGTCATGTATTGGAAATAGTGGTCCTTTACCAGCACCTATTGCAGAAGCGGTAAACCAAGGAGATTTAGTTGTTGCTTCTGTTCTTTCGGGAAATAGAAACTTCGAAGCTCGTGTACATCCACAAGTTAAAATGAATTTCTTAATGTCACCTATGCTTGTAGTTGCCTATGCTTTAGTAGGACGTGTAGACATTAACCTGATGACAGATCCACTGGATTACGATCCAAATGGAGAACCAGTATATTTACGCGACATATGGCCTACACATGAAGAAATTAGAGCCGTTATCAACGACTCTTTAAAACGTGAAGACTTCAAAGAAGTATACGATCAAATTTTTGAAGGAGAAGAAAACTGGAAGAATCTACAAGCCCCAAAAGGAGCAAGTTTCGAATGGAATCCAGCCTCTACTTACATCCGTCATGCACCCTTTTTTGACCATTTACCGAAAGATCCAAAACCGCTAACAGATATTCATGCAGCAAGAGTTTTACTTTATTTGGGTGACTCTGTAACAACAGATCATATTTCTCCAGCAGGTTCCTTTAACGAAGAATCAGCCGCTGGAAAATATTTGTTATCGCAAGGGGTAAAACCAGAAGATTTTAACTCCTATGGATCCAGACGTGGAAATCACGAAGTGATGATGCGTGGTACCTTCGCCAATGTGCGCATTAAAAATAAAATTGCACAACGCGAAGGAGGTTATAGTACCTACTTCCCTACAAATGAATCCTTAACGGTATACGATACCGCTATGAAGTACAAAGAGACTGAAACGCCTCTGATTGTTATTGCTGGAAAAGAATATGGAAGTGGCTCGTCTCGTGATTGGGCGGCTAAAGGAGCTTATTTATTAGGTATAAAGGCTGTGATTGCAGAAAGTTTTGAACGCATCCACCGCAGTAACTTAATTGGAATGGGGATTGCACCTTTGCAATTCTTACCCGAGCAGTCAGCAGAACGTTTAGGCCTTACGGGTACAGAGACCTTTACTATTACAGGATTAGCTGAAAACCTAACACCACATAAAATTGTAGAGATCACAGCGACGAATGAAGCCAATCAAACGATTAAGTTCCAAGCCTTGGCGCGATTTGATTCACTCATCGAAATTGAATACTATAAAAATGATGGAATTCTCCAATATGTTTTGAGAGACTTCTTGAAAAACTAAAATAGAAAGAGGGTGTCCCAAAAGGTCACCCTCTTTTATATTAAACAAATCCTAGTCTTATTGCATCTTGCACTAAATTTGCCGAATCGAAGGAGCCAAACGCCGTTTTCATTTTGGCAATTCGCTTTTTGATGGTTGGCGTAGATAAAGGAATATAATTTTCCAAATCAACCAATTTATGTCCTTTAGCCAATAGAATCAATATCGCCCGATTGTAATCGTCATACATCACTGCTTTATGCAACATCTTTTCTAAGCACTGCTTAACCAATGGACTTTGGTAAGTACCTCCACCTAACACCGTAGTCACAATATCAATCAATACTTGTGGTGTAATTTCATTTTTTCCAATAACACTTGTGGGTCTGATATTCTTTACAATTTCATAAATTGTAAAGATTTCTGTATGTCCAGTTATGGTAATTGTCCTACAACTAGGCATTTCTTTCTTGATGTAGCGAATAATATCTCCACCATCTTCCCAAGAAGACAGTTCTCCTTTTGGCAAGGAGAAATCCACAAGTGCCAAGTCATACGGCTTTTCTTCCTCTATTGCTTGATCTATTTTTTGTTTGGCTTCTGAGCAATCAAAGGCTCCCTCAAACCTATACGATTGGGCTATTGCTTCATGACCTGACAAAGCCATTCGATATCCCTCAACAATTAAAGGATGATCGTCTACTAACAAAATTCTCTTCATAAAACAATCCTTAATATCTCTAGTCTAGCCTTTTTTCAACCTTAGGGAATCCCCCTTAATCCATTCCCCAACAGATTATAGGTTTAAATCGACATTCAATCAACACGTTACGCAATGAACCTGTTACCTGCTAATGTAATAAAAAACAGTATTTGTTTTTGTGCCCTCCTGTATATTTATACATTTTTATACTAAAAGGATACAAGAGAAAGCTCATTCCTCTTTCAAAGGAATAAAAAAAGGTCAATTCCCTGGGGAATTGACCTTTTCTATCTTGTGAATTCGTTCGTTATACCAGTTGATTAGCAACTAAATACTCGGCAATTTGAATGGTATTTGTAGCGGCTCCTTTTCGCAAGTTATCTGCTACAATCCACATATTTAATGTATTGGGTTGCGTTTCGTCTCGGCGAATTCGCCCAACAAAAACGTCGTCTTTTCCTTGTGCATAAATAGGCATTGGATACGTATTGGTATCAATATTATCCTGTACAACAAGGCCAGGAGTTTCATGCAACAATCGACGTACATCTTCGACAGCAAAATCGCGTTCAAAAGAGACATTTACGGTTTCACTGTGTCCACCCACAACAGGAATACGCACTGCAGTAGCTGTTACTAATACCGTATCATCTTCTAATATTTTTTTGGTTTCATTGACCAATTTCATTTCTTCTTTCGTATATCCATTGGCTTCAAAAACATCGCAATGAGGCAACGCATTTTTATGGATAGGGTAAGGATATGCCATATCGCCTTTTTCACCAGCGTATTCATTCTCCAATTGTTTCACCGCTTTAACCCCTGTTCCTGTAATGGATTGATAGGTAGAAACTACGACGCGTTTTACCTTGTATTTCTTATTTAATGGTGCCAATGCCATCACCAATTGGATGGTTGAACAGTTAGGATTGGCAATAATTTTATCTTCTTTGGTTAAACTTGACGCATTAATTTCTGGAACGATTAATTTTTTGGTTGGATCCATTCGCCAAGCCGATGAATTATCAATCACGGTAGTTCCTACTGCTGCAAATTTAGGGGCCCATTCCATAGCGATTGTTCCACCTGCAGAAAAAAGGGCTATAGCAGGTTTCATCTTTACAGCATCGGCCATTGATTGTACTACAAACTTCTTCCCTTTAAATTCGATCTCACTTCCGACAGAGCGTTCGGAAGCAACAGGTATTAATTCTGTTACTGGAAAATTGCGTTCTGCTAATACTTTTAGCATAATCTCTCCTACCATGCCGGTAGCGCCTACTACTGCTACTTTCATTTTAAATCAATAAAATTATATTTAGTTAAATTTTTGCTTCAAACAAGCTGCATATCTTTGATTTGCAACTGATTGTTAATTTCACCTTTCCATTCGTTTTCTTCAATCGAATAGACTAAATCAAAAAATGAACGATTTTGTATATCATCTAAGAACTTACCAAAGGAAAATCCGATGGCACTAAATCCTTTATCGAGATGCCCGCGTTGTCTCACATACATTTTCAGGTGCTCCTGATTGGCTCCTAATCCACGAGCATATCCAGTATCATAGACGTTTTTAGTCAAGAAAACTGGACTCATATTTTCCGGTCCAAAGGGTTCGAATTGTCTTAATATCCGACAGAACTTGGGCGTTATCTCAGCGAAATTAAGAATTGCATCTATTTCTACTTCTGGTATTAAATCTCGCTCCAATATGGTGCTAGATACCACCTCTTCGAACTTGGCTTTGAACTTATGGTAATTTTCTTTCTTACACGTCATTCCAGCGGCGTACATATGTCCTCCAAACTGAATTAATTCATCCGAACACGCTTCTAAAGCCGCATAGAGATCAAAATTTTTAACCGATCGAGCAGAAGCTGCTAGCACATCTCCACTAGCCGTAAATACAACGGTTGGTCGATAATAGGTTTCAATCAGGCGGGAGGCCACAATGCCGATTACTCCTTTGTGCCACGACTGATGAAAAACAACCGTCGACTTATTGTTAATTTCTCTATTTTCAATAATCTGATCTTTGGCTTCTTCTGTAATGTTTTGGTCTAATACTTTGCGTTCTTCATTAAAGGCAATAATCATTTCTGCTGTTTCTTCAGCTTCTCGCATCGAGAATCGAGTTAACAAGTCAACGGCGTAATTGCCGTGTTGTATTCGTCCTGCAGCATTAATTTTCGGTGCAACTTTAAAAACAATATCACTAACCGTATAATTACTTTGCTTATATACATTAAGCAGTGCTTTTATTCCTGGGCGCGGGTTGCTATTAATCACCTCTAAACCAAAATAGGCCAAGATTCTATTTTCACCTGTAATAGGTACAATATCCGCTCCAATAGCCGTTACGACAAGATCGAGATAAGGGCGTAAATCTTCAATAGTCTGATTTCGATTAGCAGCTAACGCTTGCACTAATTTAAATCCTACCCCACATCCACACAATTCATCATAAGGGTAGGTGCAATCCCTGCGTTTGGGATCGAGTACGGCTACTGCATCTGGAATTTGATCACCGGGTAAATGATGATCACAGATCACAAAATCAACTCCTTTCTGCTTGGCGTATTCGACGTGTTCAATGGATTTAATTCCACAATCAAGTGCAATAATTAGCTTAATATCATTATCTGCTGCATAATCAATCCCCTGATACGATACGCCATACCCTTCTTTATAGCGATCTGGAATATAGCGATCTACCTGAGAATAATAGGTTTGGATATACGAATAGACTAAGGCTACCGCTGTAGTGCCATCCACGTCATAATCGCCAAAAACCATTATATTTTCTTTGTTCTCAATGGCTTGTTCAATTCGTTGAACTGCTTTGTCCATATCCTTCATCAGATAGGGGTCATGCAATTCCTCTAAAGCAGGGCGAAAGAAACTTTTCGCTTGCTCATAGGTTGTAATTCCACGATCAACCAAAAGCTTGGCTAAGATGGGATCAATACCCAATACGCGAACTAAATGGTCAACACTCTCTTGGTCTTTTGTCTCTTTTAAGGTCCACCGCATTATTGTTGTTTATGGTAATGAATAGTGGTTTCTACTTTCGCAAATTGCGTAAACATATGCATTACTCCACAATATTTTTCGACCGATAAATCAACGGCTTTTTTTAGTTTGGCTTCATCGAGATTATCGCCATAAAAATGGTAATCTACACGCACAGTATGGTATACAGCAGGATCTTCATCCGTTAGTAGTCCTTCGGTTTCAATTTTAAAATCAGCAACATCTAATCTCATTTTTTTGATTAAAGAAGCAACGTCTAATCCTGAGCATCCTGCCAAAGCAGATAGCATCAAGGCTTTAGGGCGAAACCCTTTATTATCTCCTCCATTTTCTGGTCCTGCATCTATTCGCATGGTTTCTCCACTTGGATTCGTCGATTCAAATTGCATATTCTCTAACCAAGTAGTGGTAACTTTATGTGACATAATCTAATATCATTTTTATCAAATGTATCAAAAAATTTCAAGGATTAACCCTTTTAAAACGTTAATAATTAACCGTCCTTCGGCGTCAATTTCTCTGTTCTATCCTTGTAAATCAGAATAAAAAACGGCAAATAAATTTGGTTTTAGTATAGCTTGACGTAATTAGTCCTCTTTGGCAAAAAAAACACGGGAGTACTCTTGTCATTCAGCTGAAGAAGTTGCAAAAAACAAAAGGAGTCGTACCCTTTGTGTACAACTCCTTTTGTTTTTTATTTTTTACCTGATACCACTACGACGATTTCGCCTTTGGGTGGTTTTTCTTCGAAGTGTTTGAGGACCTCTAAAACGGAACCTCTAACGGTTTCTTCGTGTAATTTCGACAGCTCTCGAGAAACGGAGATGATGCGATCTTCACCAAAATAGGTTTGAAACTCCCCTAGTGTTTTCACTAATTTATGAGGAGAAACGTAGATGATCATGGTTCTCGTTTCTTCTGCCAACTGCAAATAACGCGTTTGACGGCCTTTTTTATCTGGTAAGAATCCTTCAAATACAAATTTATCATTGGGCAATCCACTGTTAACCAAGGCAGGTACAAAAGCCGTTGCTCCAGGTAAACACTCTACTTCAATTTGATTTTCGACACATGCTCTTGTCAATAAAAAGCCTGGATCTGATATTGCTGGAGTTCCCGCATCTGAAATTAGCGCAAAGGTTTCTCCTGTTTGCATGCGCTTGACTAAACCTTCTACCGTTTTGTGCTCATTGTGCATGTGGTGGCTCATCATCGGCGTATTCACTTCGAAATGCTTTAACAGCTTGCCGCTATTTCGCGTATCCTCCGCTAAAATATAATCTACTTCTTTCAGCACTTTAATTGCGCGAAAGGTCATGTCTTCTAAGTTGCCAATCGGCGTTGGTACAACGTATAATTTCCCCATAATTTTTATTCGAAACGCTTTTCAATTAGCGTCATAAAACGCTCTGCATATTCTTCTTTTCCTTCCCAATTGTTGTACTCTGGTTTGACCAAGTGCTCCACAAAACTTCTCGCTTCATCATACGTACTCACTGTATTTAATTGAGACAATACGCGATTAAAATCTTCTGAACTATTGGCAAACAAGTGTTTTTCAAATGCAATGCGATCATTTAATCCTACCATAATCGTACCGCGGTAAATATCATTGATCGATTTTTTGACAATTCGAGGTTCTCGTACCGAAACTTGATCTAAGTTAAACAACATATTTTGTTGGTTATCCCCTTTTGTTTCTTCCTTCACCTCTTCTTCTTCCTTTGCTTCTTCCTCTTGTATTTGTTGCGCAAAGAAACTCGCAGTTGGTTGATTTTCTGCTTCCGTTGAAGCTGCTGCATCTGCAACTACGCGTTCAAACATGCTGTCATCCACTACGATGGTGTCTTCTTTTGCGATGTCTTCTACTCGGATGAACTCAATTTCTCCAAAATCAAAGCCTTCAAAAGGGTTATCCTCGCGTTGATTCGCTGTTAGCGGTGCAAATACCACTTCTTCCTCCTCTTGCTTCTCAGTTTCTTCTTCTTCCTCTTCGAAAATCGCAGAATTTGCTCTTTCAGCTACAGCCTGATCTGCTAATTCTTCTTCTTCTTCTTCTATTTCCAACACATCTTCTTCGGTCCAATCGTCTTCCTCTTCATTTCCCTCTTCATTTCCCTCCTCCTCTGTCCAATTATCCTCTTCTTCTGTACTTTCTTCCTTTGCTGTAATCTCTTCGATTTCGGCAATAGGAATGGCCAATTCTTCCTCTTCTTCCTCCTCGATAGCGTCCGTTTCAGCTGCTACCATTATTTCCTCTTCAATCCTTGATTCAGGACCTTCTATTTCTGCTTCCTCCTCTTCCGTTTCTTCCTCCTCTTCCGTTTCTTCCTCCTCTTCCGTTTCTCCCTCTTCTTCAACTTTTTCCTCCGCTGTATCGAAAGGCAAAGCTTCAAAGTCCACAACAACCTCTTTTTCTGCTTCTACGACAATGGGATAGTCTTCCGCCAATAAATCCGTCGGGATTTGCGATCTTTCTTCCTCCTCTTGTCGATTTGTTTCGATTTGTGTTGGTGTTTCTACTTCACTTGTCTGAGCAAGTGCTACGGCACTTAACTTCTCTACTAACTGATCTTCAGTGATGTCTTTTACAAGTCCTAACGCTAGGTTATCTTGATAAAATTTTAAAATTTGAAGCTTTTCATACAGTTCTTTGGCTTCAACATATAACTTATCTACATCTGTATCTTTCATCTGCAATACGCGATGAACGATGCTCAACAACTCTCCCTCTAAGACTTTCTTCATAACTTTTAATTTCATTAGTAAATTATACAAGCTTTTTTTGATAAATTTGTCCTTCACAAAGTAACAAAAAAACTACTGGTTTTAGGCCGAAAATTACAAAATGTTTCTAGAAATTCCCGTTAATCACAAAGAACAGTTTGGATGGATCGAAGTAATCTGTGGGTCAATGTTTTCTGGAAAAACAGAAGAACTGATTCGCCGATTAAAAAGAGCCCAATTTGCCAAGCAAAAAGTCGAAATTTTTAAACCTGCTGTTGATACGCGTTATCACGATGAATACGTCGTTTCACACGATGCGAATGAGATTCGATCAACGCCTGTTCCCACGGCAGATAGCATTCGATTATTGGCGAGTGGTTGTGATGTCGTTGGCATTGATGAGGCGCAATTTTTTGATGCTGAGATTGTCAATGTGTGTAATGATTTAGCCAATTCGGGTATTCGCGTTATTGTTGCTGGTCTAGACATGGACTTCAAAGGAAATCCATTTGGTCCGATGCCTGCCTTAATGGCTACTGCCGAATACGTCACGAAAGTACACGCGGTGTGTACCCGTACAGGAAATCTGGCACATTACAGCTACCGAAAGGCCGAAAATGAGGCCATTGTTATGCTTGGTGAAACTGATGAATACGAACCGTTAAGCCGAGCAGCTTACTACAACGCAATGCGAGAAGCTGAAAAGCTCAAAAAAGAAAAACCCAAACCCTGATTATATAGATTAAACGCTTTATGAGAAAAATATACCAAATTTATCTGGACTCTTACCGAGGATTATCCTCAGCCTCTTGGATGCTAGCCATCGTTATGTTAATCAATAGAGCCGGATCGATGGTATTTCCTTTCCTAGGTGTTTATATGTCAAAGGAACTCCATTTTGAAGACGAACAAACGGGCTATGTTTTAGCGTGTTATGGACTTGGTTCGATGATTGGCTCCATGTTAGGAGGCTGGCTAACAGACAAAATCGGAAACTACAAATTACAGTATTTAAGTTTATTGGGAAGTATTCCCATGTTTATCTTACTCCCCCACTTTACTTCGGTGATTAGCTTGGCAGTGATGATTTTCTGTCAGAGTACCATCAGCGAGATGTTTCGTCCTGCGAACTCTGTGGCAATCACCAAATACGCGCGACCTGAGAATATTACCCGTGCTTTTTCTTTAAACCGAATGGCGGTTAACTTGGGGTTCTCTGTTGGTCCTGCTATGGGAGGTATGTTAGCGGCCATTTCGTATGCCTTATTGTTTTACATCAATGCAGGGGCAGCTTTCTTTGCAGCCGTTGTTTTTATCTATTTCTTTAAAGGGCGCAAAGAAAATCCTAAACCGACCCCCATCGCTGAAGAGGAGGAAGAGATCGCTTTGGGTATGTCGACAACCCAACGTCAATCTCCATATAAGGATCGTTTATTCTTATTCTACAGCTTGTTCTGTACGTTGTATTCGATCGCCTTTTTACAACTATTTAGTACTCTACCCATCTTTTACGAAAAAGTTGGTGGACTCACGGAACTAGAGATTGGAATTGTGTTGGGGTATAGTGGTTTGCTAATTTTCCTAACTGAAATGTTGTTGGTTCACATGGCTGAACGCCATTTAACAACGCAAAAAACTATTTTCTATGGGGCACTAATTGCACCATTGGCTTTTGGTATTTTCCTATTGGATCACAGCATCCTCTCTATTTTCTTGTCTATTACTTTTTTGAGTATATCAGAAATGCTGATCTTTCCTTATACCTCAACGGTAACCGCTATGCGCGCGGATGATAATAGCAAGGGGTCTTATATGGGCGTTAATGGTTTAACTTTTGCTGTAGGATTTATTATCTCTCCGATTTTGGGTACAAAACTAGTTACCTACTTTGGTTATGACATCTTATGGATTGTAATGGGATCCCTATTTTTAATTGCAGCTTTTGGTTTGAATTATACCGTTGGGAAAATGGTTAAACCGAAAGCTTAGTCAAGACGGTTTTTTTTATTTTTTTTATTTTCCACCAACAGCAACTGTTAGTCCTTGATTACAAATAGGATAAGTAAACGAAAATAAAAAACAAATGTTAAAATTTAAAAGTCCATATAAAATCGGGCTTTAATGCCTTGCATTCTATATATTTTGTTCTATATTTGCACTCGCATTAACAAAATAATGTAGTCCAATATATGGCGAGGTAGCTCAGTCGGTTAGAGCGCAGGATTCATAACCCTGAGGTCACGGGTTCAACTCCCGTCTTCGCTACAAGGTAAAAGACCTAATCGAGAGATTAGGTCTTTTTTTATAGATGTACCTCTATGTTTTTCCAGATCAATCTCAAAAGTTTAGTCAATCTGTATAAGCAGAAATCAATACTTACCCCCTCCTTTATCTTTCCTCTTTTTTACTATTCTACCTGTTGTGTATGATGATTAGTCCATCAAGAGATTGTTCATCCAATACTCCAACTAAAATTACACTGATTTGTTCTCCAACACCATAGTCCATTGATCTTGTGCTACACTTACGCTTGGGGCCCAACAAGGTACCAGTTTTCGATCTTCCGAATAAGTAAGACTACTTTCATAAAGGTAACACGCATAATGTACATTATAAATGGTATTGTTAGTTATCGTCCATATACTCTCTGCTGTTGGCACGGCATCTGCCCAGGTATAAACCGTTCTTCTATTTTCTTCAACAAAAGAGCTAGCATATAAAAATTCTTTATAATAAGTATTAAATATATAGTATTCGTTGTTACTCCCAGAAGGAATTAACATCCAATAACCATTGGTAACCTGACCTCCTGGACTCCAACCGAATACCTGTCGTCTTTTCATAGCGGAATCCATATACATGGAGGCATAGAAATAATGTCGCCCATAATATGAATTATATATGGAATATACGGGCAAATCTTTAAAGTCTTTATTTTCATTCCTTTTTATTATCTCAGTAACTAAATCATTGGTATAAAAATCCATGGCCACTATCCCCATATGTGGTGCTTCATTTTGAGAATTATCTACGTATTGTGCCCCCAATCCCTCTTTGAAATCACGGGTAATTTGTGGTAACAATACCGCAGCCAATGACGCTGGACTCACCAAAGGGGGATTTGTCGCACTACAATGATTCAGGCATAATGAAGGATTGCCGTCGTTTCTATTCACGTTTACTGATTGAATAGCGAAATCATTAATTTTCGCTCGTTTACTTGATACAGAAGTATCGGTATAATCATCTTGTACTTGGATGCTATTGTATGGTATACCAGGGAGGGAAGACACATTCGAAAGAATGACTATCTTTCCTCTTACAGTACCTAGTTCAGGAATAGCTGTCTCCAAATACATACTTCCATGATATCCTGCATACTGTGTATTGAAAACAGTAAGAAACTCCTCATCGGAAACTGAAGAATTTTCTTGTTTTATCCGCATAATAATGGTTTCAGTGATATTTGTATTCAAGAAATCTACACACTGTTTCAACACATCA
This sequence comes from Myroides sp. NP-2, assembly GCF_014145665.1. Classification (GTDB taxonomy): domain Bacteria; phylum Bacteroidota; class Bacteroidia; order Flavobacteriales; family Flavobacteriaceae; genus Flavobacterium. The sequence goes on from NZ_JACHTD010000002.1 coordinate 48,924, forward strand.
CCAAAATTAATATTAAGGTAGAATTCCCCATGATGAATAGTAAATACTCCATCAATTACACAACATCTTATATCAAGGTAACGAATACCATCTTCCAATTGTTTTACTATTGTGCGATCAGCATGCTGCGCGGCAACATACTCATCAATCCCTGGCGCTTGTCCAGAAGCATCTTTTCGGGCACAACTATCATGAGTTCCGGGTATGGACATATGAGCGATGCTCTTGTTATCCTCAATACAACTCATCCAGTTTCTGGTATCACTTAACAATGAATATCTCATATATATCTTTTTTAAATTGGTTTGAATCTAGATCTAATAAAGTCTAAGTGCTACTTTCCATCATGGTTAAAGAAAGTAGCGATCTGAATAAGGATATACTAGAAAAAGGAGTTTTTTTCTTCTTCTGTAGATTGTTTTATAAAACAGGACCACAATAACTTTTCAGGACTCCGTATACTGTTTTTTTATATTCTAGGAACAATTATTATGCCTATCTTTTTTATTAGCGCCAACGATTTTTGATATGGCAACTTCATTAGCAGGGGCAATCGTACACGAAACACCAGTTGAGATTCCAACCAATACAACACAAATTTCCCCTTTTTGCTTGCTAAACTTTTTCTAAAAGAAAAGGAAGATTACAAAAAACTAAATATATTTGTTTGATTCATGCAGAAGTACAACAAACATATTGCCCAATTTTTGTGTCTCATCTTGGTTTTGCTAGGTGTTGAAAAGATTAATTTCTTTTCCCCTCAAGATTGTGAGACTCGGCAATCTTTTTGCCCTATTGCGACTATGTACGCCTACAAATTAGGCTCTTCTACGACAACAGACACAGAAACCACACCGAAGCGTAAGAATTGTAAAGCACTAAACATTTCATGTGAGACTTTCTTTCTTGCGCAAGTAAGTGCAACCTATCCTGAGAAGAAATCGGACAATTTTAGTACAGCGCTATACTTCTACAAACCTGTCATCCATTCGAATCCATATATAACCATAATAGATCCCCCACCTAATATGTTATCGACCTAATAAAAAAAGAGCTCCGTATGGGAGCTCTTTTTTATTGCTAGATTTTCTTATCTATTTAGTGGTCAAAACGAAAAATGTCAATTTACATTTTGAGAATGATAAATTCACTTCTTCTATTTTCTTGGTGTTGTTCTTTTGAACATGGAACACCATTTTGACATTCGTTGATTAGCTGGCTTTCTCCATATCCTCTTCCTGAGATTCTCGATGGATCAATGCCTTGTTTAATCATCCACTGCATAGTTGACTTCGCTCTTCGCTCTGATAATTGCATGTTATATGCATCCTTACCGCGGCTATCTGTATGGGAGCGAACATCGATAGTAATGTTTGGATACATATTCAATACTTCCACAACTTTAGCTAGTTCAGCCGCAGCATCTGGGCGAATTGTAGCCTTATCAAAATCGAAATAAATCGGCTCTAACTTCAGCTTTTTAAATAAGTCATCGGATTCGGTAATGGTCTCTTGCACAGGTTCAAGTCCAATTTCAACTTGCTCAACGGCTTGTAATTCATACCCCATCGTTTGTGCGATTTCCTTAGTTTGGAATCCAATTGCTTCTGCTTTCAAACGATATTTCTTTCCACAATCGAGGTCAGCAAGACTAAACTTCCCTTGTTCATCCGCTTGCACTTGCGTTAGTGCTGTGTACGTTGCGTCATACAAGGTGATCGTTGCTCCAGCTAAAGCTTCTCGTGTAGAGGCATTAAACACAAACCCGTCAATGCTTTGTTTACAGTCGATTTCTTTTTTCTCTTGTACCAAATAGAGGTCATCCCCGCCAGCACCGCCAGTACGATTCGAACTCACAAATCCCTTTTTTGCTTTTGGATCAAAATAGTAACTAAAATCATCCGCAGGACTATTCATGGGTTCTCCAATATTGGTAACGGTACCAAAAGAACCATCAACGTTTATTTTGGCCATGAAGATATCCAATCCACCTAGACCTGGTCGTCCATCCGTAGCGAAGTAAAGCATATAATCACTAGAAATAAACGGAAAAGTTTCACGTCCTTCAGTGTTGATTTGCTTTCCAACAGACTCGACTTTAGCAAAACTGCCATCTTCTTTTATTTCTACGCGAAATAAATCACTTTGTCCGATGGATCCACTTCGATCTGACACGAAGTACAACCACTTATTGTCGGGTGTAAGTGCGGGATGGGCGTTATTTGCCTTAGGATCATTAATGGATAGGGCAACAGGTTTACTCCATGTTCCATCTTCTAGCAACGTGGCTTGGAACAATTGCAACAGTGCGTTTTTATACTTATTCTGCTGTACCTCATCTTTTATCGCTCCAGCATTTTGAGTAAAATACACGGTTTTTCCATCTTTTGTAAAAACAGCTGTGGACTGGTTGATATCACTGCGCTCGTCTTTAAAGAAGAGCTGCGGTTCTTCGAATGTTCCATCGCTGTTTATGGTTGAAGCATACAAACTCGTATAGGCTTCGTTGGTCCATTTGTGTACTTTGCTGCCTGACGCTGTTTCGGAAGCTCTAGCAGACGTATAAATCAATTGTCCTTTGTAAATTGTTGCACCGTAATCGGAATAGGGGCTATTCATTGGCAAAGGTTCAATTTCGTAGCGATTGGATCGCTTTTCTATCTCGGCTCTATACTTATTCTTATTGGCTTCGAATAGTTGTGCACGTGAATCCTGTTCTTCCATGGAAGTAAAGGTACTCATATACGCATCGGCTTGGTCATATTGCTGCATTGCACGCAGGGTTTGCGCATAACGGTAGTAGTATTCTGAGCCTAGCGATTCTTGTTTTTCTTTGGCAAATTGAATGAGTTCGTCATACCACTTATTTGCCTCAGTTAATTTTCCGTTGAAATAATAGGCATCTCCTAATTTTTGTAGCGCATTCACGCTTTTGAATCCCTTTTCTACGGCTTTCTCATAAATTTCAATAGCATTGATATACTCATACTTTTCAAACTTATGATCTGCTTTATTTTCACGCTTTTCTTGTGCCCATCCTATTGATGTTGTCAACGCGATTGAAGATAAAACTAGTAAAGTAATAAATCTCTTTTGCATAATGTATCATCTTTAGATTAGAAGAAACGCGGTGATGTTTTTCTGGTGTAGCGATTAAAGATATCGGCACGCAAGAAAAATTCATGTGAACCGCTGTTGTAATAGCGTAAGTTGGTGGTATCTGCATCATAGGCATACCCTACAAAGAGGGTTTCATTGATTTGGAATCCAACTAATCCACTAACGGCAGCATCCCAACGATAAGCTACTCCTGCTGTAAATTTGTCCAAGAACAAAAAGTTTGCTGTCAAATCCAGCTGTACAGGTGCTCCTTGTACGGCTTTCATCAAGAATGCCGGTTTGAACTTAATATCGGGATTTACTTCAAACACATAACCTCCCATAAGGTAAAGTTGCATTTTTTGCTTCATTGTTGTTACCTCATTATCGTCATAGCGATGTGTTTCTAAGAAACTAGGCACAGACAATCCCAAATAAGAACGATCGGAATACAAATAAACTCCTGCTCCAATATTGGGTGTGAATTTATTGGTAATATTTTCTTGAATCGTGATATCCGATGGATCAAAAGGGTGTCCTTTGGTGTAATCCACATTTAGGATATCAGCAGAAGCCTTTAATCCGAAGGCTAGTTGATACTGATAGTTTAACTTGATTTTGTAAGAGAAATCTACGGCAATATTATTTTCATCCATAATTCCGATTTTCTCATTAACGAAAGAAAATCCAATTCCTACATTGGACTCATTAATAGGTGTAGATACAGAGAAGCTCGCTGTTTTAGGCGCACCATCCAATCCTACCCATTGTGTTCTATAGTTTCCGAATAAACTCAATACCTCTCTTGTACCTGCATAGGCGGGGTTATAAATAGAAGTGTTATACATATATTGGGAGAACTGGGGTTCTTGCTGTGCAAAACCTTGTTGAGCAGCACTTATTAATACTAAGGCTGTACCAACTTTTTTGAGTTTGTTTAAAAAATTCATCCTTACTATTACTTTGTTTCTAAATGTAAATACCCTGCTTTCTTAATGGTTCTGGTCACACCTTCTTTTTCTACTTCGTACACAAGTACGTAGTAATACGTTCCAGAAGGTAATTTTTCACTGTCATTGAATGTCATCTTTCCTTTAGAGTAACCATCAAAAACATTTCCGTTTGAATCGTAATTTTTCGTTTCAAACACTTTGGCTCCCCATCGGTTAAAAATTTGAACACTGTTGTTTGGAAATCGGTTAATATTGTCAATAAAAAAGTAATCATTAACCCCATCACCATCAGCAGACACAATATTATAAATCACGACATCTCCTTCTAATAACCAATCTGTTTTTACTGTCGCCAAGGTAAAATACCCCAAGCCCTTTACCGTAGTTGGTGTTGAAATTCGACGGGCACTAACATCGACAATTCCACCTTCGTCTACCCATATTTTTTTGTCTTCATCCCAACGTACAATATGAAGGTCTTTTTCTGGTGTAGCTAAAACAGCAGGAGAAGTTGTACGCTCATCCCATGTTAATTCAAGGATTACATTTTTTTCTTCCTTACTTCCTTTATCCACATACCAGTACTCAGTGGTATTCAACGTATTGATCACACCAGCGGCATTCGAGCGTTCGTCAAAAAAGGTTTTGTCGTCATACTTATATGCGCCAACATATACCTCTGTATCCTTTTCTGGTGCGGTGATATAGGCTGGACGGTGATATCCTTTGTTTCCAATCGGAAACGAAAAGGCTTCCTTTCCTTCTTTGTCTACCGTTCCATCGACATGACTCGCATCTGTCGGATTATTCGCTTTGGCTCCTTTCAAAAAGGCAAAAGAGGCTTTTCCTTCTTCCACGGTTACAATTCCGTCTAAAAAGTCAACTTCTCCTTTTGCTGCAATATCATTTTGGAGTAAAAAGGCACTTTCAGCAGTAGCATTATTGAGTTCAAGGTTATTGAAACGGATCAATTGGCTCCCCTTAATTGCCTGTTGTTGATTGGAAGTAAAAATCGTTTTACCTGAATTTTTCAGTTTTCCGTCTTCTCTAAAATCAAACAACCCATCATTGGTCAAATCGCGGTAGACATACAACGTCCCGTTGTTGAATACCGTTGCGTTTTCTTTGTTTTCCATTGGGAATAGCGTCGCCATTTCAGTATTAGGCATAATGTACAAACCGCCATAATTAACGGTTTGTCCAAAAGCGAATCCCCCAGTTAAAAAACAAGTACAAAGCAAGATTTTATGGTTTATCATCTTCTTTACTTTAGGCTTATTCTTTAACAACGAAAACAATATTCATCATCGAATAAGGGTTACCTGCTCCAATTACTTTATAGGTCATCTTTCCGTCTGCTGTAATTAGGATATCCGAAAAAACAGTAGCGTCGTAATCCGTCACATAGTAATATAAATCTGTTGCCTCTGGAAAATGAGGGATTACCGCAGGGGCACCCGCACTACTCGCTGTATTTCCTGTCAAGGTAAATTGATTCACATACTCTTGGTATAAATCCTTTGCACCATCACCAGAAACAGTAGTGTCAAACACAATCGAAGGCATATAGAAAAACTTTACTGCTTTATTGTCTGATGTAACCATTTGTTGCCACTTTAATCCGTCATTGTAGTAGAAACCAGGTACTACATCATTGTCCCTTTTTGTATTGTAAACCGTCATCCCCGCTACATGAGCTTGTAAGGGACTTGCATCTGTTGTACTCGTTAGTTCCAACCTAGGCAATAACAATCCTTTATTTGACGCTTCAACTTCAAGCATTGCATTTGGGTTGATTGATGGGGTTCCCCCTACTTTAGTTTGAGCAAAAGCTACAGTGCTCAATATGGAAAACATGAATCCTAAATATATCTTTTTCATCTTATTATTGAATTTAAGGTTAAAATGATGGGGTACTGTCGTATAAGGAAGTATCCCCACCATTTCGCTATTGATTAATTTATATTATGGTTGAGTCACCTCTTCATTAGATGTGTACTCTACTACAACCTCGTAATCGCCTGCGGGTAACATGATATATTGATTCCCTACACCGATATTAAACTTAATTTGGACTCCATCAACGACCTCAACATCTGTTGTATTTGCCGTAACAACATGACCAGCCGCATCAAGCAATTTAATAGCTAATACTTGATTGATCTTTTTAAGATCTTCTACAATAGTAAACGCTACAGGTGTTGCAACAGCAGAATAAGCAGCAATCGTCGTTGCTCCTTTTCCTAAATACACTTTGTATCCGTTATACACATTTCCAGTGTAAACTGTATCACCAACGTTAGTAATATGATCGCCTAATGTTTGTTTGATAATGTCTTTATATTTATTAATCAAATTCACCAAGAAAGACGCAGGTAATTCAATTTCTTTGTTCTCTTTTGTACCATCAAGATGGGTAATCACTTGATAAAATACGTGTGGAGTTGCAGCATTACCTTTATTATCATCGCCATCGTGATCGCCAAAATATACATTCCCTCCTAGATTCAATACATTCGTAATGGCATTCTTAATCTCTTCGTTATTGTTGATTGAGTTTAAGATGTCTTCCGTCATGTTGATGTAATCTTTTTGATTTCCTTCTGCACTATACTCATAAAAGATTTCACCTTTTTTTACATCTGCAGCTACTGGTGCTGTACGTACCGCTCCAAAAGTTGGCAATGTAGCATCCGTGATAACTTCTGAGCGTTTGATTTGTGTTTTGGTTTCTAAATCACCAATGCTAATTGATTCGTATTTCGCACCATCCCAGTATTGGAATTCCCAAATCGTTTTCGTTGCATCATTTGGATCTTCAACTTCCGTATAGATCACATTGCCTTCACCGAATTTTGTAATGTACTGTAAGTATTCCTCAACCGTTGTAAACGTTTTATCCCCTTCAGCAGTTGTAATAGTGATATTCGTTGGAGTTTCTAAAATCTCTTGAATGTTGTTGATTACTCCACCAACTACGTCAACGTGGATCGCACCTGCTGGAACAGACGTCCAAGCTGCTGGATCTGTTTCTCCACCTGCTTTGATGTAGGCTTCAGATAAGTAGTACTGTTTGTCGTTGTACGATACAATTGTTGTATTGGTTTCAGCGGATTCTACTAAGCCTTGAATGTCGATGATTTTATACGTATTGCTTGCTTCATCCCAGTATTGGAATGCCCAAATTGTTTTGGTTGCATCATTTGGATCTTCAATTTCTGTATAGATCACATTCCCGTTTGAATACTGCGTAACATACTGTAAGTATTCCTCAACTGTAGTGAACGTTTTATCCCCTTCAACTGTGGTAATGGTAATGTTTGTTGGTGATTCTAAAATCTCTTGAATGTTGTTGATTACTCCACCAACTACATCAACGTGAATTGCACCCGCTGGAACAGACGTCCAATTTGCTGGATCTGTCTCTCCACCTGCTTTGATGTAGGCTTCAGATAAGTAGTACTGCTTGTTGTTGTACGATACAATCGTTGTATTGGTTTCAGCGGATTCTACTAAACCTTGAATGTCGATGATTTTATAGGTGTTACTTGCTTCATCCCAGTATTGGAACGCCCAAATTGTTTGACCTGCATTAGCTGGATCTTCGATTTCCGTATAAATCACATTTCCGTTAGAGAATTGAGTAATATACTGTAAGTATTCCTCAACTGTGGTAAACGTTTTATCCCCTTCAACTGTGGTAATGGTAATGTTTGTTGGTGATTCTAAAATCTCTTGCACATTGTTTACCACGATATCTGTTACTTCGATAGGCATGGCTCCAGGCGCGTTATTCGGAATAGTATCAATTGTATTTGCCTCATCTGCTGCTAACCAATCGATAATCGTTTGTTCCGAAAAGTAGATTAACCCTTTTACTTTTCCGTCTGCATTTTTTACCTCTCTCATGAATGTTTTTGTTTCCACTCCATTCACAAGGTCGTTGAAATCGATCTCTTGGGTTGTGTATTCGTTATTCGTTACATCATACGTTACGGTATAGAATTTTCCTCCTTCATACACTACGGTTGTATGAGTAGGTGAAGTAGGATCTTCATTTCCAGGATTAGATGGTACGATATAATTAATTACAGCTTGTAAATTTTTGATATCCCCTTCAATATTGGTGATATTATCGCCTAAATTTTCAATTACTTGATCAAGCTCCGCTTTACCAACAATGCGATTCCATTTGGCATCTACCCAATAATAAAATCCAGTTGGAATACTAGCATCGCTACTATTATATACTAATAAACTTTCAGTTTGTGCTCCTTCAATTGGTTTGAACACATCAATTGCAGTTAATGCAACACGGGGAATTAAAATACCTTTATCTGTAGCTGTTACATCCAATTGAGTAGATGTGACAGGTGTTGGAGTTCCGATACCAACCTGAGCATGTGAAAAATATGATGCTCCTAAAACTGCTGCTGCTACTATTATTTTTTTCATTTTTGATCTATGTTTTAATTCTCTAGTATATCTTATTTAATTTTTTGTGTGACGTTCAGGTTTGATTTTACTGAACAGTTTCTCATATTCAATCGAATAGGTAATCTTCTTCCAATGACACAGCCATTTCGATAGGTTTGTACATAAACGACGCTGTATTTTGGTCCTAAACCTGCATCTTCAGGTAATTCATCCTGATATTCAGGCAAATAATACGGCAATCTAAAGTTGTTCGATCCATCTGTTGGTAGCGGAGTACCTCCAGTTTCTTCGGCATAGACTTCATAGGTAGAACATCCATCTTCTACGTTTATCGTCAAGACTCCTCCTTGACACATATCTAGATATTTTTCTTCTATGTCAATACCTACATCTACTTTAGGCGCTACCGTTACTTCGTATATTCTAGTAAAGTCACCAAGTACACCAACAACACTTCCATACGAAATCTTAACGCGATCAAAGGGTTGATTAATTTTGTCAATAATCATTTTGTACTTGTTGCGATAGCCAAGACCAAGTAGTTTCAAATCTAGAATTTGAGCCCCATTTGTTCCATCAATTTCTTCTCCTACTTTTTGGTCTCCTAAATAGCGTTGGATTGTATATCCTTTGATTAATTCTAAGCTCAAAATTGGATTTCCTGGAACCTCTGTTACGATATGCAATTTATCTCCAGGCATGGCTTGTTGTTTGAAGATTACGGTTAAACTTGCCGCATTCAATACAGCAACACCTCTAGATATGGTAGCATGCGTTTCGAGATTTCCATCTACTGCATTCCATGGATTCACCACCGAAGCGGTTGCACTAGCTACACCTAATCCTAAATCTTGAACGCCATGTAGTACATCTAATACAGCTGGATGCACATGATCTGAAACGGGCTCACAGTATTTAGGTGAAAATGCACTTACATTTTCCGTATAATAGGCATGGTAAACTTTGGCAATTTGAGCTACACTCAACAAAGATCCTTGAGAAACGCGAACTCCTTTGTATTTTTTAGGACCACTGCTATTAGATGGAACGAAAGTAAATTCCACTACATTATCCGCGGCTAATAAATCTAGTAAACCACCTTGAACGGATTTTAATGTTCCGATTGTATTACCGTTGGCGTCTAATCCTACAACTGAGATACCTCCAGCGAGCATCAATCCACTGTATTGTTTTCCAAGCTTAATGGTTACAGGAGTACCTGCAGCCACTTCTTCTTCAAAGTAGATATTTTGCCATACTGTACCAATACCTAGAAGACCTATACCCGTAGTCAAAGTAGAATGGGTTGTTGGATCTCCATCAATGGTATTGCTGGTCCCACTTACACCTCCTGTAATAATAGATCCCCAGCTTGATGAATCTGTAGCGTACACTCTTTCAATAGTTGGTGGACATAAACTACTATCATACACCGTTACGATAACATTTTCAAATGTTTCACATTGATTTAGAGCCGTAGCCACTACTGTTAAAACGTAAACGCCAGGCGTATCAAATGTGATAGATGTGCCATCAAATATTGCTGCATGATTATTATACCACGTTATCGTTTCAGTTCCATTTGCTCCTGGAACAGAAGCTGTTGGCAAGGTTACCGTTACTGTACTTTGACCCTGTGGAATAGTCACATTTATACGTTGACTATCAGAAAATTGAATAACAGCCGAAGGAAGTTGAGTTACCACAAAAGGGTCTGATGATTCCGCGACCTCCGCTCCTTTTGTATACACAACCGTATAACTTCCTGCATGATTGGTCTCTAACGTTTTTTCTTTTCCATAATTTGGATTTGTACTACCTGCAATAGTAGCATCAATAGCTTCTCCATTAAAGTACCATTGGTACGTATCTGCCTCTGTATTCGAAATATTAGAATCTAAAACAAAGGTTTCTTCCGCACACAAATCTTGTGCTTTGTTTGATGTAATAATTGCTTTAGGTAAACTAGCCACGTGAGATACGTGAATAATCGTTCCTGGGCTTTTAGTCATATCTGCTTCTGTAGGATTCGTATTATCTACAGGAGGATAAGAAGGGTAGCTCAAATCAGAACCGCTTTCTTTGGTAAAAGCAATGTTTTTAATCTCTAAGATCCCCGCTAAATCCGACTGAACCATTACATGAAATACAAATTGTCTTTCACTTCCTGGGTTCATTGTGCCAGAAAAATCAAAAAGCACTTCCTTTCCATCATCTGAAAGCCTTCCTCCTATAGCCGAAGAAAACGTTGTTCCTGCTGGCAATTTATCTGCAATATTAAATTGACTTATCGGAGTATCACCTACGTTTTTCACATGGATGGTATATTCCACTTGTTCACCACCTGAAACCGAAGTAACAGTAGCATCGTCATTTACTTTGTACGATTTCCAAGAAACAAGTTTTTGATCCGATCCAAGTGGTTTGCACAATCGTTCTACTTTATAAATATCGAGTGAAGAAAGTACATCTACACTAACTAAAGATTTGAGTCCAATCGAAATGCGGTCATACTGTCCATTGGGTTTAAATGGAAGGTCAATGATACTAGAAGAGTTGAGTAATTCCAGCACTTCTGTACCTTGTAATAATCCATTATCCCAATCCAAGCGATCCACGAAGGTATCTCCTTTATAAGCGGCAATTTCCAATTTTTCTAAAATAGGAAGCGTCACCAATCCAGCTGTTCCTGCTTTCAGACGAATATTTGTCACATCGCCGATTTCTGAAAGGGAATTAAAATAGAACCATTGTTTTACTTGACCAGCAACGTTCAACGTACCTAAACTTAGTTCTGACGCATGGGTAGTGTTATCGTCAATCGCACGTTCAGGATTGGTTACTCCAGCACCACCTAATGCATTTACAGACAGATTCACTCCCTCATATTCGTAAGAAGTAGCAAAAGCAGCTACACAAGGATCCATTGCTGTTTCGTAACACATCCCATATACGTTCATGCTATTGGGTTGTGAAAGTAGTCCTAAAGCACTATTGGTTTTATCAATAATTCGAACAGACTGATAAGCACTAGTTGGCGTAATAGCCAAATAAGTACGACCTTCTTTATCTACCACAACTTTAATAGTTCCTTCACTTGAAGAAGCATTAGTCGTGTATGTATTTCTATTTAGAATTACATTTCCTTGTTTATCTTTTACCTGAACTTCAAAATCGTGCTTTCCAAACACCAATCCATCCAAAACTACCGTTACTAGGTTACCTAAACTTCCACCTACTAACTTTTCTAAAGCTGTTTCTTCAAAATCGATGCGCACATAAGAAGTAGTATAGGCAGGTATTGAATCAGTATAACCCAACTCTACAAAACCTTCAAATTTGTTGCCTAAGCCCAATAATAACCCTGCTCCTGATTGCAAAGTTGTAAAAGAGTCGAAATCATCGTCAAACAAATTAGAAAGGTCATTCGCATTACTTGCGTCAACTAAGGTAGTTGCACAAACGGGTGCAACAAAAGGAGAAGGAGTACTACTTTCTGGACAACTAGCGCTTACGCGTTTGACATCGTATAGTCGAATCGTTGCAGCGGTATCTACATTTAGTAGAGATCCCACTTGCAGTTCCACACGATCAAAGCGCTGGGTTGTATCAAAGACAAGGGTTTGAATTCCTCCTGATTTAAATAAGTTCAATACATTTAAATTCGTGATAAGTCCTTGTTCTAAGGTAAACGACTCTTTAACTTCATCGCCTAAATACGTTACCACTTTACATCTGCCCAATACATCTAAAGACAAGGCACTAGGGTTACTCAATTGCACACGCATTTTTACTTGATCTCCGAGTTGAGATGGTTTACCAAAGTAAATAGCTTGGCTTAAATGCCCTCCTACTGCAACCAATCCATTGTTAATCTCTGCATATTGGGAAGAATTACCACTAATTGCATAGTAAGGATTCTTTACTCCAGGTTTTCCTAAGTCTCCTAGCCCTAGTGACAGTCCGTCTTGATCAAATGAGGTAAACTGCGGCAGAAAACAAGCATCTGTTCCCATTTCACGACACATATTGTATACCTTCAACGTGCGTATTTCACCATTGGGAATACTCAATACTTTATTTGTAATTTTAATACTTTGATACGGTTGATTAGGCGTAACCGCAATATAGTATCGACCTAAGGAATCTTGTACCAACGTCATTTTCCCTCCTCTATTTGTTGAGATTCTATTTTTACTCGTCGCATGTAGGACCGAATTCGTCCCTTCATACGCTTCCACTTCGAAATAGTGGTTGCCAAGTAAAGTTCCCACAACATCACTTAATAAGCTTCCAAGAGTTCCACCTAATAAATTATCCAATAGTTCTCTTTCAGCATCAATTCGGATGTATGAAGTTGTATATGCTGGTACCACTTCATTGTATGCCATGTGAATCATGCCTTCTGTAGATAAAGAGGATAAAAGCGATCCTGTACTAGCATGTAATGTAGCATAGGTTTCATTGTTGTTATCTACCGCATTTAATGCAAAATTGCTGTTTTCTGTATCTAAAATTGATACAGCACAACTCGCTGTTTCAAATGGAACCTCAGTTGATAAAGGCGTCTCAATCTTTTGATTAATACAAGTAGTACCATCATAAGATTCTACATCATAAATATTTAAAGAAGAACCTAAAAGGGTTAAACCTATAGGTGAATTTAACCTTATTTCTAACTTGTCGAAAACTTTAGTTGGTGCAATCGTAACTGTAACTGGTTCACCTCGACCTAATAATCCTAAGACATTAATTTCTCTTATAATCCCTCCACTTAAAGGCATCCTATATACTACATTATTTTCATTCCAAGCAATCACCTCTACTGACCCTAACAAATCTAAATTAGCAACATTAGTACCTTTGGTAGTCGATAATTTAATATTAACTGTAGTTTCAGGAGTTGTCTTATTTGAAAAATAAAAGTACTGCGACAAATATCCACCAATATTTACATCTAATAAGCTTGCTGATTTAAGCGTAGAATAGCTTTCTAAGCTATCGTCGATTGCCTGTGATAATTTTCCATCTCCAATAGGCAAGACAGATAGATTAATTCCTTTACCATCGAAAGAAGTTCCTAAAGGCTTTCCACAAATAGAAGCATTTTCTGTATAGGTAAATGCTTCATAGACTTTTAACTCATATTCAGCAAACAAACCAACTAATGATAATGCCTTATTGCTTATTTTTATTTTACTATAAGCTACATCGGGTTTTATTGCTAAAAGATAATTGCCTTGTTGATCTTGTATTAATCGAACATTATCTATATTAAAACCTTGATTATTTGTTCTAGTTAAAACTACATCATTATCACTGTTTAATGCTTCGATTTTAATCTCTTGTTTTCCCAGTAAAATTGCTCCTAGAACCCTTCCCAATCCCTCTCCTAATGAGCCTCCTAACAAGGCACTAAATAAATTAGAATCACCTTCTAATTGGATATAAGACCATGTACCAGCTTCTAAGGTAACAGGAAATTGCAGTTGTAAATAGCTTTTATACCCTCCCAATTCTACTGCTACTCCAGGAGAGGCATATAATGTAGCGTATTCGTTATCTCGTTGATTAACAGCCTCAGGTTGATCTACAACTGGATCACCCAAAAGCCCCCCTTTTAATCCAGTAGCATGTGATTCATAAGCTGCAAAAACCTTCGTTTGCCCATATCCGTGGACCAATGGTACAAGAAGTACCAAAAAAAGTAACACCCTCATCCAGAGGGAAAAAGTAGTTTTCTCTTTCATGTGTTGTGTGTTAAACATATTATTTTCAAAAAAATTCGTCGTAAGGTGTATATGCATAGCACGACAACGATGTGCGTAATTGGCACATGTGTCATAACAAAAGATCTACTAAAAATAGAGGAGGATATCCTATCACCACAACCGTGTGATGATATGGAATAAAATGCGCAGTTTGTCACCAAGGCGTAGTTTGCCCTAGGTTCCCTTTTTCTGCGAAAATACGTTTATGCCAACTTAGCCCTAAGTCGACATAAACCTATTCTTTTCTACGATACACTTCAGTCTTCTTAGCCCAAGTCAACTTCAGTCTATCCTTTTTTAAACTATAGGTTGCTTTCTTAGCCCAAGTCCACTTCCTATACTTTATTCTGTTTTTTTCGATCAATCCTGCGTAGTTTTCAAGCATCCCACTTAAAATATCTACAGAAATACACTTTTTCTTTTCTTATATCTCGTTGTATTGTTTTATTTTTTTTCTTCGCGTTTTTCGCTTTTTCCACTCAGCCCAAGTAGATTATTAGAAAAGCACGAAAATGTCCTTTATTCCTATAAATACGTATTTTTTTACTGCTTTTTTTAGCTTTTTAGTAGTTTTAGAAGTAAAAGGTATAAATATATCTTCATGATTTTATGTGTTATTCTATAAAATCAATACAAAAATAAACAATAACTTACAAATAATAAAGCTTTTATAGAATTTCAATCAAAAATCGTCATCTTAAAGAAATACAGTAATCTTATTTATTTCTTAAATTTATAAACATAAGTACCGTATTAAAAGTTAATATCAAAATAAAACAAAAACCATATCGTTAATTAAAAAGAATAAATTTATTTAAATATGGTTAAAGAGAATGAATCCAAATAATCGCCTTTTTTGAAGTAGTTCTAAAAAGACATCGTATTGAAAAAAAGACGTCTTTTACCTGACAAAGGAAGTGCTAATTTTGCCTGTATTCTCGTGACAATATACTGTACTTATTGCAGTAAAAACAGTTCGAATCACTTATTTTATATGGGTTTACTTCTTTTGCTTGCTTCTTTGTTTTCTTTACATCCACTCCTCCTTTTTCACTAAACAGCTAAACCAAACTAAAAGACGTTACAGGCCGAAAAAAAGAGAATTACACAGCATCACACACACAAAAAAAAAATTTCGCATTATGTGAATATTATAGTAAAATTAAAGTTAATATGTTTTTGTCCTTCTTATGATTCGATACCCTTAAACATTTTTTGCCTTAGGAAGATTTAGTACCTTTGACAAAACACTACTAGTATGGAACAAAACGCCTATATTAAAACGGATATAGCAGATAAAATTGCAACAATTACCTTTTATAGTGCAGCAAGCAATTCATTTCCAAGTTTTTTATTGGAAGAATTAACGACTGCCATTGACAACTTGAATACCTCAACTACGGTTACTACCGTTATTCTTCAAAGCGAAGGCACAGGAGCTTTTTGTGCTGGGGCTTCTTTTGACGAATTACTCTCTATTCAAGATACAGCAACGGGTAAAAAATTCTTTTCCGGTTTTGCTCATGTCATTAATGCCATTCGCAAAAGCCCTAAAATTTTCATCGGTCGTATACACGGTAAAACCGTAGGCGGTGGTGTAGGACTAGCGGCTTCTTGTGATTATTGTTTTGCAACAGATAAAGCAGCGATCAAATTATCAGAATTAGCCATTGGCATTGGTCCTTTTGTGATTGAACCAGCCGTATCGCGCAAAATAGGAAAAACCGCTTTTACATCGATGTCTTTGGCTGCTCATGAATGGAAAACAGCTACTTGGGCACAACAACACGGTCTATACGATGAGGTATATGATACAATTGAGCGTTTAGACCTAGAGCTTCATACCTTCGCAACACGCGTGAGTACTTACAATCCCGAAGCTTTAGCTGAAATGAAACAAATCTTTTGGGAAGGAACAGCCCATTGGGATACGCTATTGACGGAAAGAGCAGAAATTTCAGGCCGATTAGTGCTATCAGACTTTACAGTACAAGCGCTACAAGCGTTTAAACAAAAATAAAAAAGACCGTAAATAGCTAAATACAAACACGATTTCCCGTATAGTCGTGTTTGTATAAAAGCTATCTTTAAATCAAAAATGAAAGTCAAAATTCTGCTGTTCTTCTTCTTTGCTTACCCTTCTTTTATCCATGCTCAACAGCCTAATCAAGAACACAACACAACGCCCTTCGATCACCTAGCACTTACAGCTGGACTCACTACTTTAGGGTTTACAGTTGAAGCTGTAACACCCCTAGTCAACCATTTTTACATCAAAGGAGGACTCAATACTTTCAGTTATACCACCCGTCAGCATCGTATTGCATTAGATGACCCCTATGGTCTGCTAAACGAAGCCTTTGGGCAAAACGTGTATTATGAAATGCGAGGAGACGCAAGAAACATTCACGGTCATCTCGTAGTCGATTACTATCCATTCAAAAAAGGAATCCTCTACCTCAGTAGTGGACTTTATTTTGGAAGTACCAAACTAACCGCCCGCGGGATCATCACCAACAAAGACGGTAGCCCAGCTCAATTACAACCGCCTTATGAATGGCCAGATCTCGAATTTAATGGGCAAAAAATTGACATTACCAATGGTCGATTAAACGCTGAACTTACGCTAGGCAATACCCTAAAACCCTATATTGGAATCGGTTTAGGAAGAGCAATTCCCCGTCGCCGTTTGGGCGTAAAACTCGAAGTGGGTCTCTTATTTGCAGGTAAGTATACCCTCAAACAAAATGGCGTAAACGTAGAAACAATGACAACCAAAGACCACAACTTTGAAGATACCGATGCTCTTATGAAAATCTTTGAATATTATCCCATGGTAAAAGTCCAACTGAACTATCGTCTGTTTTAAAAAAAACCTAAAGAACCTAATCCACGCCCAATATCAGACTACCCAACTAGATTTTTCACTACCTTTGTCAAAATTTTTGGTTATGTCTAAAATTAGAATTACAAAACAATTTACTTTCGAAACAGGTCATGCATTATATGGATATGACGGTAAATGTCGCAATGTACATGGACACAGCTATAAACTAGCTGTTACTGTAATAGGCACACCAATTACTGATTCATCTCATGTCAAGTTTGGGATGGTAATTGATTTCAGTGATCTAAAAAAAATAGTGAAAGAGGAAATCGTCGATATTTTTGATCACGCTACTGTTTTTAATCAAAACACCCCTCATATTGAGTTGGCACAAGAGTTAAAAGATCGCGGACATCATGTTATTTTGGTGGATTACCAACCAACGAGTGAGAATATGGTGATTGACTTTGCTCAAAAAATCAAGAATCGCTTACCAGAAAACCTTGCCTTGTATTCTTTGCGTTTACAAGAAACGGATTCTTCTTATGCCGAGTGGTTTCAATCTGATAATTTATAAGCAACTGTGGATTTTACAATTGATACAACTAAAGGCGTCTACTTTGCCTCTGATCAACATTTCGGAGCGCCTACGCGTGAAAAAAGCTTACCAAGAGAACAGCTTTTTGTGGAATGGCTAAACGAAAAGGAACAAGACATGGGTGCTTTATTCATCTTGGGAGATCTCTTTGACTTCTGGTTTGAATACAAAACAGTTGTACCAAAGGGGTTTGTTCGTGTTCTTGGTAAATTAGCACAGCTTAAAGACCAAGGCATTCCCATCTATTTTTTTGTGGGTAATCACGATTTGTGGATGAATAACTACTTCCAAACGGAATTGGGAATTCCCGTTTTTCACGAGCCGCAAGTATTCACCATCAATGGCAAGCAATTTTTTATTGGTCACGGCGATGGATTAGGCCCGGGAGATTTAGGATACAAACGCATGAAAAAAGTGTTCACCAACAAATTTTCCAAGTGGTTATTTAACTGGTTACACCCTGATATTGGCGTGCGCTTAGCCCAATACCTTTCAGTGAAAAACAAGTTGATTTCCGGTGATGAAGACATTCGATTTTTAGGAGAAGATAAGGAATGGCTTGTGCTATACGCCAAGCGAAAATTAGAAAGTAAACACTATGATTACTTCGTATTCGGCCATCGTCATCTACCCATGGTCATTGACCTCAATGAACAATCGAAATATATCAACCTCGGAGATTGGATTAATTATTTTACTTATGGTCACTTTGACGGTGAGTTTCACCTAGAAAAATACAAAAAGCCTTCGTTATAGAAGGCTTTTTTTGTTATTTGACTTTCGTTGTTTGACTTTCGTTGTTTGACTTTTGGTTTTTGACTTTTGGCTTTCGTTGTTTGGCTTTTGGTGACGTTCACCATCCACTCACCACTTTCCATTCACCATTCACTCACTCTCCACTTAGCACTCACCACTCTCCACTTTCCATTCTCCACTCTCCACTCTCCACTCACCCCTAAAAAGGTTTAGGCAAGATCCACCTACTATGACCGAAATAATTCCAAGACTCATTCGCTAAATCGACTGTAGGGTCGATATATTGACTATAGGATCTACCGTTAATTGACACCCAGCTATCCGCATAAACAGCGACGTCTATCCCGAGGTCTGCATATTCTTTTTTGATGTATTGCGCCATTTGCCAGATCATATCTGAGGTATTCAATCGGGTATCTTGTTTATCGCTCAAGACATTTTCCGAATTATAAAAGCTGCGTTCACCTGTTTTTTTATTTTCAACGATAAAGGTGGTATAGCCCCCTCTAGAACGCAACATCATGCGCCAACTTAAACGATGTGCTTCATCGGTCCACAAGATATCCCCTTCGATAAAATGTTGGCGTAAAGGCAAAGCAAATTGAATAAACATAAATACTGCTAAAAAGCCCAAGACAGGTTTACTTAACTGAGGGGTTGCAAAAGGTTCTGTTTGTTCAACTGCAGGTTTCTTTTTCAAGAAAATACGTCTAATTTGATCCGACGGATAGAAAAACAAGGCAAATGTCAGGGCAAAATAAGGAAATATTCCAATGTGCAAAGTCGCCGAATTAAACAAATGGAAGATAAAAGAGGCCACCAACGCCAAAGTACGCGTGCGTTTCCACAGTAAAGCAGGCACGATCAATCCATCGAAAATAATACCCAAATAGGCAATAATCAGGTAAAACTCTTTTTGAGTAAATACATTTTTAAAACCATCGGGAATATTCGCTGATTGGTACATAATTTCAGTAAACGTACCATCAAGCCAATCAGGATAAAACTTAGCAATTGTGCCATAAATGTAGAGCACACTCACTTGGAAAATAAAAATCCAATTAAAATACAGGGGCATGGACAGTTCTTCTTTGACGCGATTCGCTTTTACATCTAGTGATTTATACGAAGCCGCAGGCAAGAAGCACATGTATACACAAATGATCAACAACAGATAGTAATGGTTGTTATACGATGTTTTTTGTAAGTAATAGGCACCCGCCCAAAGGAGCGTCAATAGCGGCATCGTCCACTTATAGCGATAGCCCAACATAACAGCGAGTGAAACTAATCCCATCACAAAGAAATACACATACATTTGCGGCCCAACCAGCAGCTGTAAGAAATCCATGTAAATATGAGAAAACGTAAGTTTAACGTCTACAAGATTGATTCTCACCCAGCCTGTGGCAATTGCGCCAAAGGATTCACAAGCAAATAGAAAACCAAAAAAGATTCTGAAAATAATTAAAGGGGCATTATCAACGGGTTGAAGGGCTTTTTTCCACATAGCGGTTAAAATATGCTCGCGTCGCTTGTTCATCCATTTTCAGTTGTTCGACAAGCGCCTCTAGCGAATTAAATTTTTGTTCATCTCTAATGCGATCCAAGATACGAACTTTAAGCGTTTTATCATATAAATCACCAGACCAATCTAGGTAATTTACTTCTACTGTATGGGGATGGTCAACAAAGGTAGGATTGATACCAATACTCATCATTCCTTTGACATTTACTCCATCTATTTCCGATTCAACCACGTAAATCCCATTTTGTGGAATCATTTTATACGATTCTGATATTTCGAAATTAGCCGTTGGAAAACCAAGGGTACGGCCAAGTTTCTTCCCGTGAATTACGCGACCAGAGAAATAGTATTCATGTCCTAAAAACTCATTAGCTAGGGCGATATTCCCCGCTTCTAAAGCGGTTCGAATCTTTGTAGAACTAATAGACACATGATCAATTTCCTGAGCCGAAATTTCTTCTACTTCAAATCCATAACGCGCACCAAAACGCTTTAAGTCGTGAATATCTGCCGTTCGATTCTTTCCAAAACGGTGGTCATAACCGATGATGATTTTAGAGATATTAAACGTATCGACTAATACTTGTTTGACAAAGTCTTCCGCACTTAAATTGGCAAAATCTAAATCAAATTTTTGCACGACTAAGTTGTGCAATCCCAAATCAGCTAAAAGTTCCTGCTTCTCCTCCAGTGTATTTAATAAGCGAATACCGTGATCCTGCTTGAGTACCATACGCGGATGAGGAAAGAAGGTCAATACTAAACTTTCAGCATGCAATACAGTAGCAGCATCTACTAATTTTTTTATAATCATTTGATGTCCAACATGAACCCCGTCAAAGGTTCCTAAGGTTGCGACAACTTTTTTATCGGTTTTAAATTCGCCAATGGAAGAAAATACTTTCACAATGATAACTTTAGTCTTTTAAAGGGATTTTACTTAATTTCGCCCCGTTTTTCTAAACAAAATTTCGAACCGTAAAAATACTTCATTTTTTACAAATCACCTTAAATATTACACAATAATACGCCCAATCTAAAGTAATTAACATGCCTAATTGTATCAAAACCACCCTGGTTTTTTTATTTGTATTTGCCCCTTTACTGTTGTTCGCTCAAGTTAAAATTATGACTTGGAACTTAAAAAACTTAGGAAGTAGTAAAACCGAAGAACACATCAGCTATATTGCCAAAATAATGAAGCAAGCGGATATTGTGGCTATTCAAGAGATTGTCACCAATCCCAGTGGAGCACAAACGCTTGCTGCCTTACACGAGGAACTCAATCGCAAAAGTGGAGCCAAATGGGAGTATGCGTTAAGCGATCCTACCATAAGTTCACCTTATCGTTCTGAGCGCTATGCGTATTTGTGGAAAACTAAACAGGTAAAACTGCAAAAGAAAGCTTTTTTGGATCCTACCTATCAGGAAGAAATTGAACGAGAGCCCTATATGGCAACTTTTCAGTACAAGGATATTGAATTTACCCTTGTCAATTTACACGCTTTACCCAAGAAACACCAACCAGAAAAAGAAATCAAATATCTGAAGTTTCTACCTGAAGTGTACAAGGATAAAAATCTTATTTTTCTAGGCGATTTTAATACGCCAGAATCGCATTCGGTATTCAATCCTCTTAAAAAGCAAGGATATACGCCAGCCTTTACGCAACAAAAGACCTCGCTGCGTCAGAAGTGTATTCAGGGTGATTGTTTGGCCAATGCGTATGACAACATCTTCCTTCAACAAACGCACTTTACTGTTAAATCAACTAAAGCACTCTTGTTTTTTGAGGATTTTGAAACGATAAAAGAAGCAAACAAGATCTCAGATCACATTCCGCTACTCATCGAAATACAATAAAAAAAGGATTTCGTTAGAAATCCTTTTTAAAACAATTAAAATATAATAAAAAACAGTTATTTACCTTCTATTCATGTAAATCATGACGTAGTATAATAAAGTACCTAAAGAAGATATTGCAGCGACTACATAGGTCCTAGCCGCCCATTTCAACGCATCTTTAGATCCTACTAATTCTTGTGGTGTCACGATATTTTTAGCTTCTAACCACTTCAATGCACGGTTACTCGCGTCGTATTCTACTGGTAGCGTAATAAACGAAAACAGCGTTGTTAGAGCGAATAATACGATACCCAATAAAAGCAATTGTGGAAAGGTTTTAATCAATAAAACACCACCAATTAACACGAAGGGCATAAACTTAGAGGACACTTCTAAAACAGGCACCATTTTAGAACGCATGGTCAACCAGGAGTACGCTTGTGCATGTTGTACGGCGTGTCCTACCTCGTGTGCTGCTACAGCAGCCGCTGCGGCATTACGCTGATTGTAAACGGCCTCACTTAAATTTACTGTCTTATCCATCGGATTGTAATGATCCGTCAATCTTCCCGGCGTGGAAATCACGCGGACGTCTCTGATTCCATGATCGAAAAGCATTTTTTGGGCAATTTCTGCACCACTCATACCATTCTGTAAATGTACCTCAGAATACTTCTTAAACTTTGTCTGTAAACGATTACCCACCCACCAGCTGACAAGCATCATGGCAATCATAAAACCCCATATCATCATAGATATCACAATTAATGTTCATTATGTAAAATAGCAAATGCCGCGCCAAATAAAAAAAGCTGTCATCTTGTCATAAAAAAAGAGAGATTCTTGCGAATCTCTCTTTGCTATAGGGTAGTAAAAATCGGCTTATTTAAGCTTTTTCTTCACTTCTACTTCTTGGAATGCTTCGATCGTATCGTACTCCTTGATATCGTTGTAGTTCTTGATTTGGATACCACAATCATATCCTTTCGATACTTCTTTCACGTCATCTTTGAAACGTCTAAGTGCCGTAAGTTCACCTGTATAGATTACAACTCCCTCGCGGATTAAGCGGATTCTAGAATTACGGAAGATTTTTCCATCAATAACCATACATCCTGCAATTGTACCCACTTTAGAAATCTTAAATAGCTCTCTAATTTCAGCTGTACCTGTAACTTCTTCTTTCAACTCTGGAGATAACATACCTTCCATTGCGTCTTTCAAGTCGTCAATTGCGTCATAAATGATTGAGTAGTTGCGGATATCGATTTCTTCTTTATCAGCTAACACCTTAGCCGAAGCCATTGGACGTACGTTGAATCCGATAATAATCGCATCTGATGCAGAAGCTAACAATACGTCAGATTCTGTAATTGCACCCACTCCTTTGTGAATAATATTGATTTGAATTTCTTCTGTTGACAGTTTAGAGAAGGAATCAGAAAGTGCTTCAACAGATCCATCCACGTCTCCTTTTAGGATAATGTTCAACTCTTTGAAATCTCCTAATGCGATACGACGTCCGATCTCTGCTAAGGTAATGTGTCTTTGTGCACGAACGGACTGCTCACGTAACAATTGCGTACGTTTAGCGGCAATTTGTTTTGCTTCTTTCTCTTCTTCAAATACGTTGAATTTGTCTCCTGCTCCTGGCGCACCATCTAATCCCAATACAGAAATTGGTCTTGAAGGTCCTGCCTCTTGTACAGCATTTCCACGCTCATCGTGCATGGCACGTACTTTACCGTGGTTACATCCTGCTAATAGGTAATCTCCTACTCTTAATGTACCTGCTTGTACTAATACCGTAGACACATATCCACGTCCTTTATCTAAATAAGCCTCAACAACTGTTCCGGATGCCAATTTATCTGGATTTGCTTTTAACTCTAACATCTCTGCTTCAAGTAAAACTTTCTCCAACAATTCTTTCATTCCGATCCCTTGTTTAGCTGAGATATCTTGTGATTGGTACGTACCTCCCCATTCTTCAACCAATAAATTCATCGAAGCTAATTTCTCTTTAATCTTCTCTGGATTTGCTGTTGGCTTATCCACTTTATTGATCGCAAAAATGATAGGTACTCCTGCAGCTTGTGCGTGACTGATTGCCTCTTTAGTTTGTGGCATGATGTCATCATCCGCTGCAATAACGATAATTACGATATCGGTTACTTGCGCTCCACGTGCACGCATAGCGGTAAACGCCTCGTGTCCTGGAGTATCTAAGAAGGTAATTTGTTGACCATTCTCTAACGTTACTCCATACGCACCGATATGTTGTGTAATTCCTCCAGACTCTCCTGCAATTACGTTGGCTTTACGCACGTAATCCAATAAAGAGGTCTTACCGTGATCCACGTGTCCCATCACGGTAACGATAGGTGCACGAGGTTTTAGATCTTCTGGTCTATCTGGAGTCTCTTCAATTGCTTCCTCTAAGTCAGCAGTAGTAAAGTCTACTTCGAAACCAAATTCATCTGCTACAATAGTCAACGTTTCTGCATCCAGACGTTGATTCATTGTAACCATGATACCCAACGACATACAAGTTCCAATTACTTTAGTAATCGGCACATCCATCATGGTAGCAATTTCACCTACTGTAACGAATTCCGTTACTTTAAGCACTTTGTTACCTGCTTCCAATGCTCTTTGTTCCTCGTCTGATTTTTTACGGTGAACATCGCGTTTATCTCTACGATATTTAGCTGCTTTGGAACGATTTCCTTTTCCTTGTAAACGCTCAAGCGTTTCTTTAATTTGGTTTTTAACTTCTTCATCCGTTGGCTCAGCTTTTACAACTGGAGCATTTCTACGGTTGTTGTTGTTATTCTTATTGAATTTACCATTGTTTCCACCTGGGCGATTTGCGTTGTTTCCACCTGGGCGGTTTGCGTTATTTCCACCTGGGCGGTTTGCATTGTTCCCCCCTGGTTTATTTGTGTTTCCACCTGCATTGTTCTGGTTTGTTCCAGCCCCTTCTGTAGCAGGTTTAGCAATACGTTTTCTTTTATTTCTACCAGCAACATTGCCCTTTTTGTCATCCTTCTTCTCTTCCTTCTTCTTCTTAGGCTTGTCAAACTGAGATAAATCGATCGTTTGCCCTGTAAATGTAGTTCCCGAAAGTTTTTGATAGTTCGTTTTGATGATTTCATCACCTAATTTCGCATCAACCTTATCGTCTTCCACTACTCTAGTTTCTTCGTTTGCTACTTTAGCAGACTCCTTCTGTTGCTTTTCTTCCACAGGTTTGTCTTTTACTTTTGATTCTTTATTCGCTACTTTTTTAGCTTCAACTTTCTTTGTCGTATTTTTTGCTGAATCAGTTTTAGAATCGACATTAACCTTAGCAGCAGGAGTAGCTTCTACTTTCTCCTCTACTTTTTCTTGTGCAACGCTTTCTTTCGCAACTGGTTCTTCTCTCTTTACAGGCTCAGCTTTAATCTCTTCTTTCTCCACAACTTTGTCAGATACAGCTGAAGAAGTTTCTAAAGTTTTTTTAGGTTCAAGATCAATTTGACCCACAGTTTTAATCGCAACTTGCTCTTCTGCTTTGGCTCTAATGATCTCTTGTTCTTTCTTGATACGAGCTTGTTCTTCTTGTTTTCTCTTCTCTTCTAATTCGCGTTCACGCTCAATTTTAAGCGCTTCCTTTTCTTTTCTCTTCTCTTCACTTACTTCAATAGAAGCTTCCTTTTTCCCTCTATCAGCAGAAAACTGTTTATTAAGAACGTTGAATTCTTCTTGTGAAATCTTAGCATTTGGTGTTGCTTCAATTTCATACCCTTTGCCTTTCAAAAAGTCCACGGCTCTATCTAGAGAAATGTTTAATTCCCTTAAAACTTTATTTATTCTTATTGCTCTTTCTTCAGACATATTATCTTTTTAGTGTATTATTTGTGTTGTGTTGTTAATAGAAGTGTTGATTTAATCTTCAAACTCTTCCTTAAGAATACGGAGCACCTCTTGAATGGTCTCTTCTTCTAAGTCCGTGCGTTTGATTAACTCTTCAACACTCAAGTTCAACACGCTTTTTGCTGTATCCAATCCAATCTTCGCAAACTCTTCAATTACCCATACATCGATTTCATCGCTGAATTCTCTTAATTCAACATCGTCATCTTCTGGGTTTAATTCACGCATCACATCGATATCAAATCCCGTTAACATTCCAGCTAACTTAATGTTTTGCCCTCCTTTACCAATTGCTCTAGAAACCTCTTCTGTATCTAAATATACATTTGCTTTTTTGGTCTCTTCATCAAATACGACTTTATTTACTTTCGCTGGTGCTAATGCACGTTTGATAAACAAATCTGTATTTGCAGTGTAATGAATCACATCGATATTTTCGTTTCCAAGTTCTCTAACGATTCCATGGATACGCGATCCTTTCATTCCCACACAAGCTCCAACAGGATCAATGCGATCATCTGATCCTTCTACAGCAATTTTTGCTTTTTCACCTGGGATACGAACGACTCTCTTTACGAAAATCTTGTCTTCTCCGATCTCCGGGATCTCTTGTTCTAACAATCTTTCTAAGAATCTGTTAGACGTTCTAGACATGATAATTTGAGGTTTTGCTCCTTTCAATTCAACAGCCTCAATAATTCCTTTTACAGTATCTCCTTTTCTGAAAAAGTCAGAAGGAATTTGTTTTTCTTTTGGCAAAACGATTTCATTTCCTTCATCATCCATCAAAATTACAACTTTTGGGCGAATATGATGCACTTCTGCTACGTAAATCTCTCCGATTACCTCTTTAAACTGCTTATATAGTGTAGCATTGTCATGCTCTGTCACTTTTGAATTCAAATATTGACGTAAAGCTAAAACAGCTCTTCTTCCAATATCTTCTAATTTTACTTCTTCTGAAACTTCTTCCCCTACTTCGAAATCAGATTCAATTTTTCTTGCTTCACTTAATGAAATTTCGTATTTCTCATCTTCAACTTCCCCGTCATTTACAACGATTCTGCTTCTAAACACCTGGAAATCTCCTTTATCAGGGTTAATAATGATATCGAAATTATCGTCATCGCCATATTTCTTTTTCAATGCATTGCGGAATACATCTTCTAAGATGGCCATTAACGTAACTCGGTCAATGTATTTTAACTCTTGAAATTCTGAGAACGATTCTACTAAACCACTATTCTCCATCTGATATTTTTTTAAAATGAAATTATTATACTAGCTTCTTTTATATTTTCGAATGGTATAACAGCTTCTTTTTCAACTGTAACCTTTCCTTTTCCAACAGCTTTAGCCTCACGGGCCTTCCACTGTAATACGATCGATGCATCTCTGACTTCAGCTATTGTCGCCTCGTATTTCTCTTGATCCAACGTAACTAATTTTACTTTTCGACCAATGTTTTTGTTATACTGACGCAATAACTTCAACGGTGATGTAGCTCCCGCAGAGGCAACTTCTAAACCAAAATCATATTCATCTCGGTCTAAATTGTGCTCAATAGCTCTACTTACATCGATACAGTCTTGCAATTTAACCCCGTGATCCCCGTCTAAGATTACCATAATCTTATTATCTGGAGATATTGTCATTTCAATCAAAAACAACTCTTGCTTCTCAGCTAAAGCCGCATCCAACAACTCTTGTACTTTGTTTTTAAATGTCATATGCTATAAAAAGAGGGGACTATTACGTCCCCTCATTATTTAACTTCTTTAATAAATAACGGTGCAAATATACTATTTTTTTTGTACTAATAAAAACTTTTGTGTATTGATAATTATATGCTTAAATTTAGAACACTAAAAAAACATGTTAATCACTTAATCCACTTTTATACGTAATTATGAAAAAAATACTAATACCTACAGATTTTTCACAACAAGCACAAAACGCGATTAAAGCAGGAGTGAATTTTGCAAAAAAACACAACGCTGAAATCATTCTACTACACATCCTCGATTTGCCTCAAGAAGCAAGTGATGGTATTAGTAAAGGTACACCTGCTCCCGAAGTGATGTTTTTCAAAAATGCAGCAGAACAAAAATTACAACAAATTGCATTAGATCCATTATTCGACGGATTAACTGTTTCGACTAGCTTGATTCTAGATCGCACCTCTCAAGGAGTAACCAAATCAGCAGTACACAACGAAGTTGATCTTATCGTGATAGGATCACACGGAGCTAGCGGAATGAAAGAGTACTTTGTAGGATCCAACACACAAAAAGTAGTTCGCACCTCTCCGGTACCTGTATTTGTAGTAAAAGGAGAATTTGACGACAACTGCATCAAAGACATCGTTTTCGCTTCTGACTTCACTAGTGAAATGAAAGATTCTTTCAAAAGCACATTAGCGCTAAACAGAATTGTTGGTGCTGATTTACACCTATTAATGGTCAACACACCGAATAGCTTTAAACCTACCCATGTAGCAGAAGAAACCTTAGATACGTTCTTAGAAGATATCACAGACAAAGAATTTGATTTGAGTATCTACAACGACATCAATGTTGAAAAGGGAATCTTAAACTACTGTAAAAAAATAGACGCAGACTTAATCGCCATTGCAACGCATGGCCGTACTGGTTTGGCGCACTTCTTTAACGGAAGTATTAGTGAAGACTTAGTAAACCACTCCCCTATTTCTGTTTTGACATTCAAAATTGACTAGTTGGAGAAGGGAGATGAGAGAAGGGAAATGAGAGAAGGGAAATGAGAGAAGGGAGATGAGAGAAGGAAATGAGAGAAGGGAAATGAGAGAAGGAGATGAGTAAAAATAGGCAATAGAAAAAGGGCAATCTTAAATGCAAGATTGCCCTTTTTTATGTCTTATTGTAACTGAACTGAACAACGATTTAACTCTAGACCTAGTTCAAGACTTCTCCAACCTTTCTTCGACAATGCTAGGAGAATACTTGGGAAAAACAGCTTTTTGTCGAAGGAAGCTCGAAGGAGTCACGAAGAAAGATCCAAGCACTCCTAATTGAAATTCCTATCGTTCACGCATTACGATTTACGCATCTCCATTCTCCCTTTTCCCTTTTCCCTTTTCCCTTCTCCCTTTTCCCTTCTCCCATCTCCAAAAAAGGCTTTTTTTATTTTAATATTTCAATATGACTTTCCGAAACAGTCTTAATTGGAATATAATTTTTCTTTCCTTCCACCAATAGACACAGGTAGATATTATCAATCGAGATAACATAGCCTTTCAATCCATCGATAGCGATGTATTGTCCTACTTCTAGATTCTTTCTAGCATAAAACGAATACAATAATTTTGTCACTACATCTTTCGCGCCTAATCCTAAAGACAAAGCAACCGTAAGTAAGATAGCTCCTATTATAATAGAGATGTTACTGGTAATAATAGAGGTATCAATTCCCATTTGATTCAAAGTCGTAATCACCACAAAAATCAAAATCAGATAGAACAGAATATTGCCAATCATACGAGCACCGACAAAATCAACGGCTTTAAGTACTTCAACAATGACTTTCTTGATCCAAGACGCAAAGTAAAGCCCTCCAATAAAAATCAACAAAGCGACGAACAATTTAGGCACAAACATCATCAAATTACCGATTTCGCGGGAAACGATAGCTAAACCAAACAGCTCGGCCCCAATAAGCACCATGAGGAATACCAAGAATACTTTTACAAAAAAGAGCAAAATCGCATCGACTTTTACCCGAATCTTAATTTTACCTAAGAACTCATTATCATCTAATCCCTCTTGAATTTTATCTAAGCGAATCAGCTTAAATAGCTTTCGAAGGATGTAGGAAAACAGCTTCAACAACAACCAACACAGGAGGACGTATCCTGCAATTAGCAGAAAACCAAAAATGCCTTTGACAAGTGAATTCATCACGTCGTTAATCATTTCGCTAGGATATTCAAAACTATATAATTTCTCCATCATGATCTTCTTTTTTAATTTTTTCTATTATTTTCTTTTCTTTTTCTTTATCAATATCTCCCATAAATGACTCCACTACTTTGGGTACCTGAACGGTATATAGCTCTGATACATCTAGGGATAACTTAATAAAATTCAAATTGTCAATCACCCGATCTTTCAGATAGTCCGGCAATTTCTCGTCTTGCAGTATTTTCTTAAAAGGATTCTCCATTATGACAACGAATTATATAATTCCACAATTTTCTTTTTAGCCCTGTGTAATCGCATCTTAACCGCACTTTCACCTAATTCTAGCAGCTGTGCGATATCTTTAATTGACTTATCATCTTGATATTTCATCAACAAAACGATCTTATCTTCCGGGTCGATTAATCCTAGTGCTTCTTGAAGCTTTTCAACAGTGAGTGAAAAGATTTCTTCATCAGTTACTTCCTCATCCGCAGTAGAAACATATAGCGTTTCTTCCTGCAATTCCACGTTATCTCTTTGCCGCCTCAAAATAGACTTTGAATAGTTAACGCAATGATTATACGTAAATGAATAAAGCCAGGTTGAAAACTTTGCTTCTCCTCTAAACGACTTTAAATTGAGGTATAATTTCACGAAAACATCCTGCGTCAAGTCTTCTGCAGCATCCCGGGATTCAGCAAATCCCAAACATTTCTGATATACTTTTTGACCATACCGATCATAGAGAATACCAAACAAACTTGTATTTCCATTGTGAATGATGAATTGAACCAATTCTTCATCTGTCATCGAAACAAAGTTTTGACTTTGCACATTCATTCTCATATTATTGTTTTACTATTCAAATGTAATGTAAGTTAACAAACACATTTCAACTTTAACACTGAATTGTTAAACATTCCTAACTTGTAACAGTTTTTCAACATATTTTCCAATCACGTCAAATTCGAGATTTACGCAATCGCCTAGGCGATAATGTTTAAAAATGGTGTGCTCTTTGGTATAGGGTATAATCGCTACACTAAAGGTGTGAATTCCCGAATCTACTACGGTTAAACTCGTACCATCAATGGTAATAGATCCTTTGGAAATCGTAATATGTGTAGCGTTTGGGTCATATTCAAATCCATAATAGGTACTTCCATCGGCATCTTCAATAGACACACAACGTCCAACCAAGTCTACGTGTCCTTGCACAATATGTCCATCCAAACGCGCATTAGCTAACATGCCACGCTCTAAATTAATTTCTTGTCCAACAGTCCACTGTCCCAATGTTGTCACATCGATGGTCTCCTTAATAGCAGTCACAGTAAAGGTTTCCTCAGTCAAAGCCACAATCGTTAAACAAATACCGTTATGCAAAACGCTCTGATCTACTTTCAATTCATTGACGAATGAACAGCCAACTGTGAGGTGTATATTCTCCTTTTCTTTGACAATATTTTTAATGATTGCAATTTCTTCAACAATTCCTGTAAACATTACTCCATTTATTTTATTAAATTTGTTTTCAAAATTACTAATAATTTATACGAAACTATGAGCCATAAAGAAGAAAATGTTAGGGTAGGAATATCAATAGGCGATTTAAATGGTATTGGCCCCGAAGTTATCCTTAAATGTTTCGAAGACAATAGAATGCTAGAGCTTTGTACTCCCGTTATCTTTGGTAGTTCAAAACCCTTATCATATATCAAAAAGAACATCAATAGCAATGTGAATTTTCAGGGCATTGACAGTTTAGACCAAACCGTTCCAGGTAAGCTGAACGTATTAAATTTGTGGAAGGAAAACGTAAACATCAATTTTGGTGTGAACGATCCTGTGGTCGGTGATTATGCAATTAAATCTTTTGTTGCCGCTACAGAAGCGTTAAAAAACGGAACGATTGACTTGCTTGTTACGGCTCCCATCAACAAATACAACAGCCAATCGGAGGAGTTTAAA
Organism: Myroides sp. NP-2; assembly: GCF_014145665.1. Classification (GTDB taxonomy): domain Bacteria; phylum Bacteroidota; class Bacteroidia; order Flavobacteriales; family Flavobacteriaceae; genus Flavobacterium. Next base: position 80,565 of record NZ_JACHTD010000002.1, read on the forward strand.
CATCCAGGACACACCAATTACCTCAATGAGCAATTGGAGGGTCATGCTTTAATGCTTTTAGTGAGCGACAATCTAAAAGTTGGATTGTTAACCGATCACCTTCCTTTACAAGACGTTGCACAAGCGATTACAGCGGAACGCATCATCGAAAAAGTAAAAACGGTACGAGAAGCTTTAATAACCGATTTCAACATTTTCAATCCGCGCATTGCAGTTTTGGGGCTTAATCCACATGCAGGAGACGAAGGTGTCATTGGTGTAGAAGAACAAGAAATCATGAAACCAACCTTAACAAAACTAGCAGAGGAAGGCATCCTAGTATCAGGACCCTTTCCAGCGGACGGATTTTTTGGTTCGCAACTATACAACAGCTTTGACGCTGTCATTGCCTGTTATCACGACCAAGGATTGGCTCCTTTCAAAGCGTTGTCATTTAGCAAAGGGGTGAATTACACCGCAGGTTTAAACAAGATTAGAACCTCTCCAGACCACGGAACGGCTTATGACATCGCAGGAAAAAACCTAGCTGATCCTACTTCTTTTCGCGAGGCGTTGTATCTAGCCCTCGATGTTTTCAGAAACCGAAACCGAAATATCGAAGCTAAGAGCAATCCTTTAATGCCCCAAGAAAAAGAAAATAATACAAAAAAATTTGATAATTAGCTTGTAATAATAATAATTTTTTATCTTTGCACGCTCAAATCATGTATTTGATGAATACCGAAAAAACATATTCGATATCCTTTATTGGATTGAAAAATGGAGAACATACTTTTGAATATCAAGTAGATAGTAATTTTTTTAAACATTACAATTACGATGATTTCAACAGTATACAAGCAAATATTAGCGTTCTTTTAAATAAAAAAGCTACCCTTTTAGAGATTAATTTGAAAGCAAAAGGGATTGCAAATGTACCTTGTGATGTTACAAATGAAGACTTTGATCTTCCAATTGAGAATGAATTTAACCTCATTGTCAAGTTTGGAGAGGAATTCAACAACGATCACGATGAAGTACTAATTGTACCATTTAATGAGTATGAGGTTAATCTTACTCAGTATATATACGAATTAGTAGCCCTTGCAATTCCAGTAAAGCGAGTTAGTCCTGAAGCAGCAGAAGACGAATTTGACGAAGATGAATTCGATTTTTTATTTGACAGTGACGAGGAAGACGAAGACATTGACCTAGAAGATTCACAAGCGGAGTCCGCCGATGAAGATTCAGAAAATGAAGATATAGACCCTAGATGGGAAAAATTAAAAAAACTATTAACGGATAAATAATATAGTAAAATGGCACATCCTAAGAGAAAGACCTCGAAAACAAGAAGAGATAAAAGAAGAACACACTACAAAGCTGTAGCTCCAACTATCGCTACTTGTCCTGTTACTGGTGAAGCTCACTTATTCCACAGAGCTTACTGGCACGAAGGAAAACTTTACTACAGAGGACAAGTTGTAATTGATAAAACAACAGCAGTAGAAGCATAAGCTTTTCAAAAAACACAATAAACTCTCACAGTGTGTGAGAGTTTTTTTTTGTTGAAATTTACTGAGACAACGAGTTTTAAGACTTAAAAAAGCTCCAATTCGTTTTTTTTTTGTAATTTTCGCTTCTTTTTGGAATGTTTTTATAAAGTAAAGCAACACCATATGACAAAAATACATGCAGCCATTACTGCAGTTGGTTGTTATTTGCCTGAGACAAAGTTGACCAACGCGGATTTAGAAAAAATGGTTGAAACCAACGACGAGTGGATTACCTCTCGAACAGGAATTAAAGAACGACGAATTCTTAAAGAACCTGGTAAAGGAACTTCCCACATGGCTATTAAAGCTGCGGAAGACTTAATTAAAAAATCGGGAATAGATCCAAAAGAGATAGACCTAGTTCTATTGTCAACAGCAACCCCTGATATGCCTGTAGCAATTACAGGTGTATACGTAGCTACTCAAATTGGCGCAACCAATGCATTTGCCTTTGATCTACAAGCTGCTTGTTCAAGCTTCTTATATGGGATGTCTGTTGCCTCTGCTTATATTGAATCTGGTAAATACAAGAAAGTATTGTTAATTGGATCGGACAAAATGTCTTCGATCATTGACTACACCGATCGCGCAACGTGTATCATCTTTGGAGATGCTGCCGGAGCCGTACTATTTGAACCCAATACCGAAGGTTACGGAATTATGGATGAATACCTAAGAAGTGACGGAATCGGAAGAGAATATTTAAAAATTGATGCTGGTGGTTCTATTTTACCAGCAAGCGCCGAAACAGTTGCCAACAGACAACACTATGTGTTCCAAGATGGAAAAACTGTTTTCAAATACGCCGTATCAAACATGGCTGATGTGAGTGAGAAAATCATGCAACGCAACAATCTGACGCATAGCGATATCAATTGGTTAGCGGCACATCAAGCAAACAAACGCATTATCGATGCTACTGCACATCGCATGGGCTTAGACGACTCTAAAGTCTTACTCAACATTGAGCGATACGGGAATACAACCTCTGCTACTTTACCCCTATTACTGTGTGATTACGAAAGCCAATTGAAAAAAGGTGATAATATCATTTTAGCTACATTTGGTGGAGGATTCACTTGGGGATCAATATACCTAAAGTGGGCTTACAATAGTTAATTAATTTAGAAAAAACAACTAACCAATACATTAGTATGGACATTAAAGAAATTCAAAACCTAATCAAATTCGTAGCGAAATCAGGAGCTACAGAAGTAAAATTAGAAATGGATGATTTTAAAATCACCATCAAAACAACAGAAACAGGAAGCACTGAAACAACGTATATCCAACAAGTTCCAGTAGCGCAATCAATGCCACAAGCGCCTGCAGCAGCAGCTCCAGTTGCGACTGAAGCTCCAGCAGCGGCAGCTCCAGCAGGAGATGATGCAAAATACATTACTGTAAAATCGCCAATTATTGGAACATTCTACAGAAAACCTGCACCAGACAAAGCTCCTTTCGCAGAAGTAGGAACAGTAATCAAACCTGGAGATGTAGTTTGTGTTATTGAGGCAATGAAGTTATTCAACGAAATCGAATCTGAAGTTTCAGGTAAAATCGTAAAAATCTTAGTTGACGATTCGTCACCTGTTGAGTTTGATCAACCTTTATTCTTAGTTGACCCATCTTAAGAAATTAGACAACCCTTCTCTGCTTGCAAAGAAGAAAAGTACAATTACAATTTAAAATTTCAGAAGATGTTTAAAAAAATATTAGTAGCTAATAGAGGTGAAATTGCTTTACGCATCATTAGAACGTGTAAAGAAATGGGGATTAAAACTGTAGCTGTTTACTCAACTGCAGATGCGGACAGCCTTCACGTACGCTTCGCTGACGAAGCGGTATGTATTGGTCCTGCACCCTCAAACCTATCGTATTTAAAAATTTCCAACATTATCGCTGCAGCTGAAATCACAAATGCTGATGCGATTCACCCTGGATATGGTTTCTTAGCTGAAAATGCCAAATTTTCTAAAATCTGTCAAGAGCACGGAGTAAAATTCATCGGTGCATCTCCAGAGATGATTGAAAAAATGGGAGATAAAGCAACAGCTAAAGAAACAATGAAGTTAGCTGGAGTACCAACGGTTCCAGGTTCTGATGGTTTGTTAGAATCATTAGATCACGCAAAAAAAACAGCCAAAGCTATTGGCTACCCTGTCATGATGAAAGCAACAGCTGGAGGTGGCGGTAAAGGAATGCGTGAAATCTTCAAAGAAGAAGAAATCGAAAGAGCGTGGGAAAGTGCACGTCAAGAAGCTGCTGCTGCCTTTGGAAACGACGGTATGTACATGGAAAAACTAATTGTTGATCCACGTCACATCGAAATCCAAGTAGTTGGAGATTCGTATGGAAAAGCATGTCACTTATCTGAAAGAGATTGTTCTATTCAAAGACGTCACCAAAAGCTTACCGAAGAAACACCTTCTCCATTCATGACTGATGAATTGAGAGATAAAATGGGATTAGCAGCAGTAAAAGCAGCAGAATTCATCAAATACGAAGGAGCAGGAACGATTGAGTTCTTAGTGGACAAAGATCGCAACTTCTACTTCATGGAAATGAATACTCGTATCCAAGTAGAACACCCTATCACTGAACAAGTAATTGATTACGATTTAATTCGCGAACAAATCTTAGTAGCGGCTGGTGTGCCTATCTCTGGTAAAAACTATACACCAAAACTACACTCTATCGAATGTCGTATCAACGCTGAAGACCCATTCAATGACTTCAGACCTTCTCCAGGAAAAATCACAACGTTGCATGCACCAGGAGGACATGGTGTGCGTTTAGATACGCACGTTTACTCTGGATACTCTATCCCGCCTAACTACGATTCAATGATTGCTAAGTTGATCACAACCGCTCAAACAAGAGAAGAAGCAATCAACAAAATGAAACGCGCATTAGACGAGTTTGTTATCGAAGGAATTAAAACAACAATTCCATTCCACAGACAATTGATGGATGATCCAAACTACAGAGCAGGAAACTATACCACTGCTTTCATGGAATCATTCCAGATGAAACCATTAGAAGAAGAATAATATTTTTTATTTATCTATAGCAAAGGCCACCTGATATCAGGTGGCCTTTTTGTATTACACCATTCAAATTAACACTTGTTATTGCTTCAATCATTCACACATATTTAACCTTGTTTTTGCATTTATATCACCAATACATTACATTGTAGGATATATCAACCTTAATCCCCTTTATTATGCAAAAACTATTTTTAATTCTACTTTTCCTATTAATGGGAATTTTTAGTTCTGCTTGGGCACAAACACAGAGCTACAATATGACAGGAAATCCTACAACCGCAACAACGAGAATGAACGATGCTAATGGAAAAGAAATAATTATAACAACTATCCTGTGCGATCGATCAACAACCACAAACTGCTTTGATCTAGTTTGCGAATCTGAATTCCTTCCATCATCTAGTGAGAAATCTTTTGATTTAAATCTAGACAGCAAGGGAACCTTAACCTACTATCAAGGAGAAACAAAGATTGTAACCTCAGGATTAATCAAACGATTCAAAGGAGATTTTTTCCAGAAATCCTCTTCCTTTGCAATTGAAATGATAAAGTAAAAGTCTGCTAAACAGTTAAAATGAACGGCTTATGAAACAAAAGCCATACATGACTATCCATTCTAAACTTTTACTATCATGAAAAACCTATTCCTTTATAGCCTACTCTTTCTTTTCCCTTATTATTTATGTGCTCAGGACTATGCAGCGATTGATCAATACCTTCAGGCCCATCTTGATTTAAAAGGTCAAGCAGCGGAAGGAGAAGACGAAAGTCTCACTTTATTACTCACTGTCAACGATTGCAACAATTGCATCCCCCTCCTCTACAGCTATCTCAAAGACATACCAACAAACAAACCTTATGCGGTTAACATCGTTACGGACAATATCGCGTATGCAAAAAAAGCATTGGGTGATTTAGCAACATTAAATTACCACATATATTACGACGCTAGTGTTTTTACTAAATTCTTAGCCGGTCGTTCAGGCATATACTTCAAAGACCTGAATGCTGCCATTTTCGGAGACAGGCAAGACATACAAATAAAACTCAAAAACGCAGAAGATCGACAAGCTTTTTTTAGGGATCAGAACAAAAAAGCACAAGTCCTCCTACACGATTCATTAATGAGCAACATTCCGTTTATTGCATCAACCGCTTTGCCCAACAATCAACTTTTGGTCTTTGACAACAAAATGGACCTTGGCCTGTTCTTAGACATAAAGGAGCACACAGATTCACTCTCCGTTGCACATAGTAAGTATTATGTCCCGACTTTTACAGACCCCAAAAAGCTCTTTCACTTGCCAGGCGCAACCAAAGGGGATGTATCTTTTGAAGAGATGCAGAAAATTGTCCATGCTATCCATACCCCAATGATAAAACTATACAGCATTACCTACTGGGATGGACAATACTATGCCACCTTTAGCGTTACCAGAGCCTATAAGAAAGACGATCAAACCAAGCTCTACTCCACCTATTATGTAGGGACTAAAAAGGCCAAACAACTTGACCCCCAAACCACCCTTGACCCTTCTATTTATGATCATTATTACAGCCTACAAGACTTATCTTATGAAGGGAATACATATAGTATGACCGTCTACGCTGGAACGAAACCGCAAATTGTCGAGGACAACAAATTAAATTGGAGGTTGCGCATGTCCAACAACCAAGGGGTGAATCAACGCTACTCAGGTGTGGGCACCATCGAACTTCGTGGTGAAACAGCACAACTCATAGCCATTGATCCTACTTTCGAAGAATTCATCGACCTGAATGTACTGCTAAAATGGAAGAACAAAACCTACTGCCTCAGTAGGCAAATTACAGATGCAGCAACCAACCAAGGCTATTTATTCCTCAGAGAATTCAATAGTTCCTATATCAACAATTATTTACAAAAAGTAAAAACATTATAAAAACACCCTACAATTAAGTAGGGTTGTCCCCATAAAAAATAAAAAAAAACCAAGTGAGAATAATTTTTAGTAAAAAATTCAAATTCAATCCCTTTAGCCACTAAAAAAACTATATATTTGGAGTTCTAATATTTTTATTTTTTTAAAATGCACACAGGCGTAATTAAATTCTTCAACGAAGACAAAGGATTTGGTTTCATTACAAATGAAGCTACTAAACAAGACATCTTTGTTCACATCACTGGTTTAAAAACAAAGAACGTAGAACAAGGTAACCGCGTTTCTTACGAAGAGGAACAAGGTAAAAAAGGGCTTATTGCCACTAATGTACAAGTGATAGAAGATTAAGAAAATATATATAATTTTCCGTTACAGTAAAGCTACCTAACTCGCGTTAGGTAGCTTTTTTTATGCGCTAACATACTATTTATAATTAATCTAAATACATATTGGGTTATATTAAACATTTAGCCCAACACCAAGAGTTCTAAAGCTTTGTTAAGACGATCTAGGGCTCTATATTTGTATGTTGTATTCTAACATAAAACTTGTACTTATGCAATCAAGTCAACTCGATTTTATACCAATTTTAATGCAAATCGCACTGGCTGCGGGATTTGTAGCAGTGACGATATGGGTTTCAGGTAAACTAGGCCCTAGAAAAAAATCAAAAATCAAGGATAGTACTTGGGAATGTGGACTAGAATCATTGGGAAGCGCACGTATTCCTTTTAACGTAAAATATTTCTTAGTCGCTATTCTCTTTGTTTTATTTGATGTTGAAGTGGTATTCCTTTATCCTTGGGCGATGAACTTTCAAGAATTGGGATGGGATGGATTTGCTAAAATGGGAATTTTCTTGTTCCTGTTATTAGTTGGACTATTATATGAATTTAAAAAGAAAGGTCTCGAATGGGATTAAAAAACTAGGAAGATGAGCGATAAAAAATATAAAACAGTAGAAGCTCCTGAAGGATATGTGGGAGAAGGTTTTTTTGCTACGAAATTAAGTGAAGTAGTTGGTTTGGCACGTTCTAACTCGATGTGGCCTTTACCTTTTGCAACTTCATGTTGTGGTATTGAATTTATGGCGACGATGGCTGCAACCTACGACATTGCGCGTTTTGGATCAGAGCGTATGAGTTTCTCTCCTAGACAAGCGGATATGTTGATGGTTATGGGGACAATTTCTAAAAAAATGGCTCCAATCTTACGTCAAGTATACGAACAAATGGCAGAGCCTAAATGGGTAATTGCCGTTGGTGCTTGTGCCTCTTCGGGAGGAATTTTTGACACGTACTCTGTGCTACAAGGCATCGACAAAGTGATTCCCGTAGATGTGTACGTACCAGGATGCCCGCCTAGACCGGAGCAAATATTAGATGGTGTGATGCGTTTACACGAAATTGTAAAAGCAGAATCGATCTACAGACGAGGTACAAAAGAATACGATGAGTTATTAAAATCTTATAACATAGAAAGTAAATAGATATGGCATTAGATAATCAAATCATTCAAAAGGCTTTAATCGACCAATTTGGTTTATCGGTTAAAGAATTTCACGAGCAGCATGAGATGCTTATTTTTGAAGTCGCGCCTGAAACGCTTCACGCCGTTGTTGAGTTTTTGAAAGAAAATGACCAAATGAATTTCAACTTTCTAACCGATGTTTGTGGGGTTCACTACCCAGATTCAGAAGAAGATCGTCAATTTGCCGTGGTGTATCACATGCACAACTGGATGGACAATATTCGAATTCGCTTCAAAACTTTTTTGAGCAGCAAAAATCCAACTGTTGATTCAGTGACTGATTTATTTAAATCAGCAAACTGGCAAGAAAGGGAAACCTATGATTTTTACGGCATCAAATTCAAGAACCATCCCCAGTTAAAACGCATTTTAAACATGGATGAAATGGAATCTTTCCCACTGCGCAAAGAATTTCCAATGGAAGATGAAGGAAGAACAGACAAAGACGATCGATTCTTTGGTAGAACGATTCACAATTGTTAATAACAACTGATAAAGATTTAGTATTATGTCAGATTTATTATTACCGCCAGAACAAAGATACGCGAAGCTCATAGAGGAAAAACTAAAAGAAGATGGTACAGAGTTACAGATCTTGAATTTAGGTCCTACGCACCCTGCAACGCATGGTATCTTTCAAAATATTATTTTGTTAGATGGGGAAAAGGTATTAGATGGAGAAGGAACAGTGGGTTATATTCACCGTGCTTTTGAAAAGATTGCCGAAAACCGCCCATTCTATCAAATAAACGTCTTAACGGACCGTTTGAACTACTGTTCATCGCCAATCAACAATACGGCTTGGTGGTTAACAGTTGAAAAAGCATTAGGCATAGAGATTCCAAAACGCGTACAGTATATGCGCGTGATCATCATGGAATTAGCGCGTATTGCAGACCACATCATTTGTAGTTCAGTAATGGGGGTAGACACAGGAGCTTTAACTGGTTTCTTATACGTATTCCAATACAGAGAAAAGATTTACGAAATATACGAGGAAATTTCAGGTGCACGATTGACAACCAATATGGGTAGAATCGGCGGTTTCGAGAGAGATTGGAGCCCTGCAGTTTTTCAAAAAATAGAGGAGTTTTTAGCTGAATTCCCTGCCATTTGGAGCGAATTCGAAGGCTTATTGACACGCAACAGAATCTTCATGGATCGTACTGTTGGCGTGGGTGGAATCTCAGCAGAAGAGGCAATTAACTTCGGATTTACAGGTCCAAACTTACGTGCTGCTGGTGTAGATTATGACGTGCGTGTAGCAACGCCATATTGTTCATATGAAGACTTTGAATTTGATATTCCTGTGGGAACTTCGGGTGACTGTTACGATCGTTTTTGCGTCCGCAATGCCGAGGTATGGGAAAGTTTGAAAATTATTCGTCAAGCCATGGATAAAATGCCGGAAGGTCCTTTCCACGCTGACGTACCAGAATACTATCTTCCTCCTAAAGAAGATGTATATACCAACATGGAAGCCCTAATCTATCACTTCAAAATTGTAATGGGAGAAGTTCCCGTTCCCGTAACTGAATTGTACCAATGTGTAGAAGGAGGAAATGGAGAACTAGGTTTCTACTTAATTACAGACGGCAGTAGAACCCCGTATCGATTGCATTTCAGAAGACCTTGTTTCATCATTTACCAGGCGTACAATGACATCGTAAAAGGAGGTATGTTATCAGATGCGATCATTACTTTATCAAGTTTAAACATCATTGCAGGAGAATTAGACGCTTAAATCATGGAAACGAAGAAATACAAACAAAACATAACTATCACACCCGAACTTCAACAACGCATTGACGAATTGTTGAGCCACTACCCTGCTGACAAAAAGAAATCAGCCCTTTTACCTGTGTTACACGCAGTACAAGATGCGCATGACAACTGGATCAGTGTGGAATTGATGGACAAAGTAGCGGAGATATTAGAAATTTCATCGATCGAGGTATATGAAGTAGTTACATTCTACACGATGTACAACCAAAAACCAATGGGTAAGTACACCTTTGAGTTCTGTTTAACTTCTTGCTGTGGCATTAGAGGTGCAGACGATATGATGGAATACGCTTGTGAAAAATTAGGTATTAAACCAGGAGAAACAACACCTGATGGGTTATTTTCAGTGGTTGGTGTTCAATGTTTAGGCGCTTGTGGCTATGCTCCTATGATGCAGCTTGGCGACTTTTATAAAGAACACTTAACAGCAGAAAAGATAGACCAAATCATTGATGATTGTAAAGCAGGAAAAGTAATTCTTCACGACAAATAGTAATATGGCGACAAAAATATTATTAGACAAAATAAATATCCCAGGGATAAAATCATACGAGGTATATCGTCAAAATGGCGGGTATGCTTCGGTGGAGAAAGCACTTAAAACAATGGCTCCTGATGACATTACAGAACAAGTAAAAGCATCGGGATTAAGAGGTCGTGGAGGTGCTGGATTCCCTGTTGGTTTAAAATGGAGTTTCATCGACAAAAAATCAGGCAAACCAAGACACTTGGTGTGCAACGCCGATGAATCCGAACCAGGTACCTTCAAAGATAGATACCTGATGGAGTACATTCCTCACTTATTAATTGAGGGAATGATTACCGCGAGTTATGCTTTAGGTGCAAACTTGTCTTACATCTATATTCGCGGGGAGTATATGTGGGTATTTAAAACCTTAGAACGCGCAATCAAGGAAGCATATGCTGCAGGTTGGTTGGGGAAAAATATTCTTGGCACTGACTACTCTTTAGATCTACACGTACACTGTGGTGCAGGAGCGTATATCTGCGGAGAAGAAACAGCCTTAATCGAATCATTAGAAGGAAAAAGAGGAAATCCACGCATCAAACCTCCTTTCCCTGCAGTTAGTGGTTTATGGGGAAATCCTACAGTCGTAAACAACGTAGAATCAATTGCTAATATTCCATGGATTGTCAACCATTCAGGAGACGATTATGCGAAGATTGGCTTAGGTCGTTCAACGGGAACTAAATTGATTTCGGCTTCAGGTCATATCAGAAAACCCGGAGTATACGAAATTGAAATGGGAATTACGGTAGAGGAATTTATCAATTCGGACGAATACTGTGGAGGTATGATGGACGATAGACCAATCAAGGCTTTGATTCCTGGCGGGTCTTCTGTGCCGATTTTACCTGCTCACTTAATATATAAAACTGCAACAGGTGAAGATCGTTTAATGACGTATGAATCTTTGTCTGAGGGCGGTTTTGAATCGGGATCTATGTTGGGTTCTGGAGGTTTCATCGTGTACAATGATACCGCTTGTATCGTAAGAAACACCTGGAACTTTGCTCGTTTCTACGCACACGAAAGTTGTGGACAATGTTCGCCTTGTCGCGAGGGAACGGGTTGGATGGAAAAGGTATTGCACAGAATAGAAACAGGGCAAGGAACAATGGAAGACATTGACTTGTTGTGGAACATCCAAAGCAATATTGAAGGAAACACCATTTGTCCATTAGGAGATGCTGCGGCTTGGCCAGTAGCTGCTGCTATTAGACATTTTAGAGAGGAGTTTGAATATCACGTTTTATTCCCAGAAAAGGTAAAAGACAGAAACCACTTTGTACAAGAACCTTTCGCGAGCGTAAAACACTTGATTAATAAATAATTCACGCTAATTTTTTAGCTAAAAAGCACAATTTATGAAAGTTACTATAGACGGACATGAAATAGAAGTAGAACCAGGAACATCCATTCTACAAGCAGCAAGAATGATTGGTGGGGAATCTGTTCCACCAGCAATGTGCTATTACTCAAAACTAGAGGGAACAGGAGGAAAATGTAGAGCTTGTTTGGTAGAAGTTTCCAAAGGTAGCGAAGCAGATCCCCGTCCGATGCCTAAACTAATGGCCTCTTGTAAAACAGGGGTTATGGATGGTATGGAAGTAAAAAGCATCTCTTCGCCAAGAGTTTTAGAAGCGAGAAAAGCAGTAACTGAATTTCTTTTGATTAATCACCCTTTAGATTGCCCTGTGTGTGATCAAGCGGGAGAATGTGATTTACAAAACTTGGCATTCCAACACGGAAAGGAACAAAAAAGATATCAAGAAGAAAAGAGAACGTTTGAACCGGAGAATATTGGAGACAAGATCCAATTACACATGAATCGCTGTATCCTTTGTTACCGCTGTGTAAAAACGGCAGAACAATTAACTGACGAACGCGTTCACGGTGTATGTGGTAGAGGGGAACACGCGCAAATTTCGACGTATATTTCAGCAGCTATCGACAACGAATTCTCTGGAAATATGATTGACGTATGTCCTGTTGGTGCTTTAACAGACAAAACCTTCCGTTTCAAATCGCGTGTGTGGTTCAACAAACCGTACAATGCGCACCGAAACTGTCCGACATGTTCAGGAAAAGTAACCTTGTGGATGTTTGGAGAAGAAATTCAACGTGTAACAGCTCGCAAAGACGAATTCCACGAAGTAGAAGAATTTATCTGTAACTCGTGTCGATTTGACCACAAAGAAACAAGTGACTGGGTAATTGAAGGCCCGCGCAAATTCGAAAAATTCTCTGTTATCAATCAAAATAACTACACCAAGAAATTAGATCATGTAGTGATTAAAACAGAAAAACACATTTTAGAAGGACGCGAGCAAGATCGCAAGAAGATCAGTATGAAAGCTATCCCTTTGACGAACGAAGAATCTAAAGAATAAAACGGTAAAAAATGGATAAAGCTATTATTATAGATAAAGCAGTTATTATTGTAGTTGTATTCGCAATTACAATGCTTATGGCGATGTATGCTACGCTAGCTGAGCGAAAAATCGCAGCGTGGATACAAGATCGTTTAGGTCCAAACCGTGCAGGTAAAGGAGGGGTTTTACAACCTTTAGCCGATGGTTTAAAACTATTCGCTAAAGAAGAATACGAGCCAACAACACCTAACCGATTCTTATTCAAATTTGGTCCTTTCTTGGCGATGACACTGGCTTTAATGACTAGTGCTGTTCTGCCGTGGGGCGATAAATTTGTACTATTTGGCAGAGAAATTATTCTGCAAGCCGCAGATCTCAACGTAGGTATCTTATATGTACTTGCTGTTCTTTCTGTAGGAGTTTATGGAATTATGATTGGAGCCTGGGCATCCAACAATAAATACTCGTTGATGAGTGGTATTCGTGCCGCTTCTCAAATGATTTCATACGAAATTGCTATGGGACTTTCCCTTATCTCTTTGTTGTTACTCACGCAAAGTATGAGCATGAGAGAAATTGCCCTGCAACAAAGTGGAATGAACTGGAACGTATTTTATCAACCGATCGGGTTTTTAATTTTCTTAATCTGTTCTTTTGCAGAAACCAATAGAGCACCTTTTGACTTAGCTGAATGTGAACAAGAGCTAATCGGTGGATTCCACACAGAGTATTCCTCTATGAAAATGGGATTCTATTTATTTGCTGAATATGCAAACTTGTTTATTTCATCAGCTATTATCTCTGTGCTATTCTTTGGAGCCTATAACTATCCAGGAATGGCTTGGGCAGTTGAAAACTGGGGCGTAAATATAGCCAACGTATTGGGTATTATCGCTCTGTTTACGAAAATCTGTTTCTTCATTTTTGTCTATATGTGGGTGCGTTGGACTTTACCGCGTTTCCGTTATGACCAATTGATGAACTTAGGATGGAAAACCTTAATCCCATTGGCATTATTGAACTTAATCGTTACAGCTGTTGTAATCTTACTATTAAACTAATTAAACATGTCATCAACTAATACATATTCTTTATCAGGAAGAAAGAAGATGGTTTCTAACAAGAAACTGACTTGGAGTGAGCGCATCTACTTGGTTGCGATTTTCAAAGGAATGATGGTTACCTTAAAACACATGTTTAAGAAAAAGGTGACAATTTCTTATCCTGAACAAACGCGTCCATTTAGCCCAGTTTACCGTGGTAGACATACCTTAATGCGCGACGATGAAGGAAGGGAGCGCTGTACCGCTTGTGGTTTATGTGCTTTATCTTGTCCTGCAGAGGCCATCACCATGAAGGCCGCAGAACGCAAACCAGAAGAAAAACACTTATACCGCGAAGAAAAGTATGCAGAGATCTACGAGATCAATATGCTGCGCTGTATCTTCTGTGGGCTATGTGAAGAGTCTTGTCCGAAACAAGCGATTTACTTAACTAAATCTGGCGCGATCACCAAAGCAGATGTTACACGCGAAAACTTTATCTACGGAAAAGATAAATTGGTTATGCCTTTAGAGGCTGCTATTGCTAATACGAACAAACAGAATCAAGCGTAATTATGGTAGAGATTTTATTTTATATCCTTTCGACAATTACCCTCGGAAGTGCAGCGTTAACGTTGTTGAGTAAAAACCCTATTCACAGTGCCTTGTGGTTAGTTGTTAGTTTCTTCTCAATAGCGGGTCATTACATCCTCCTTAACTCTCAGTTTTTAGGTATGATCCACATTATGGTTTACTCTGGCGCAATTATGATTTTAATGTTATTTACCATCATGTTAATGAACTTAAATATCAGCCACGAAGTTTCAAAACCACTCATCTCTAAAGTAACCGCAACAATTGCCTTCTGTTTAGTAGGATTACTGTTGCTATCGATCACTTTAAGAGGAAATCAAGCGTACGAATTACAATATGCTAACCACGGACAAGATTTTCAATCGGTTCACGTGTTAGGAAAAGTATTATTGAATGAATATGTAGTTCCTTTCGAGATGATTGCAGTATTACTTTTACTGGCAATGATTGGAGCCGTATTGATTTCTAAAAAAGACAAATCTGAAAAAGCAGTATAATTATGGAAAATGTAATTGAAATCATCGGTATTGATAAATACATCTACTTATCTATTATATTATTCTGTCTTGGAGTGTTTGGAATATTATATAGAAGAAACGCAATTGTGATGTTTATGTGCATTGAAATCATGTTGAACTCAGCGAATATGTTGTTAGTCGCGTTTTCAACCTATCACCAAGACGCACAAGGACAAGTTTTTGTTTTCTTTACAATGGCGGTTGCCGCAGCAGAAGTTGCTGTGGGATTAGCTATCCTTGTATCGATCTACAGAAATATTGGCGCAATTGACATTGATAAATTAAAGAACTTAAAAGGATAATTCCTTATGGATACAAACGTAATTTTACTTTTATTATTAGTCCCTTTACTCGGGACTTTGGTTAATGTTTTCTTTGGAAAGAAATTAGGTAATGGTTCAGGAGTTATCGCAACTGTAGCAGTTTTAATTTCTTTTATCATTTCGTTATTGGCTTTTATCCAAGTAAACAATAGCAAACAGCCCATTGAAATAGAATTGTTCGAATGGATGGCCTTGGCTAACTTCAACGTTACTTTTGGCTTTTTACTCGATCAACTATCGCTTTTGTGGTTGCTATTTGTAACGGGGATCGGTACCTTAATTCACTGGTATTCGACCAACTACATGAAAAATGACGAAAACTATGCGAAGTTTTTCGCTTATTTGAATCTATTCATCTTCTTTATGATCGTATTAGTTACCGGAAGTAACTTATTGATCACATTCATCGGATGGGAAGGTGTTGGATTGTGTTCCTATTTACTAATCGGCTTTTGGCATAAAAACCAGTCGTATAACGACGCTGCTAAAAAAGCATTTATCATGAACCGCATAGGGGATTTGGGCTTTTTAGTAGGTGTATTTATTTTGGCTTTCTTATTCCAATCGTTAGATTATATGACCATTAAAGAGGCGTTAATGCAGGGAACGAACCACCAAATCAACATGTGGATTGGTTGGGCTGCTTTAGCTTTATTTATTGGAGCTGTAGGAAAAAGTGCGCAAATTCCATTGTACACTTGGTTACCTGATGCGATGGCAGGACCAACACCTGTTTCTGCGTTAATACACGCGGCAACCATGGTGACAGCAGGTATCTTCTTAATCACCCGCTTAAACTTTGTGTTTGACCTTGCGCCACACATACAAAATATTATCGCTATCGTTGGAGCTGTAACATCATTGTTCGCTGCTTCTATTGGTTTAGTGCAAACAGACATCAAAAAAGTATTGGCTTATTCAACAGTATCTCAATTGGGATTAATGTTTATGGCCGTTGGATTTGGTGCATATGAAATCGCAGTGTTCCACGTTGTAACACACGCATTCTTTAAAGCTTGTTTATTCTTAGGCTCTGGATCTGTTATCCACGCTATGGGCGGTGAACAAGACATGAGAAATATGGGAGGCTTAAAGAAATTTATGCCCGCTACTTATGCAACCTTCCTATTGGCAACTATTGCCATATCAGGGTTCCCTCCTTTCTCTGGCTTCTTCTCTAAGGATGAAATCTTACTAACCGCTTTTAGCCACAATCCGGTCTTATATGTTATCGGATCACTTGCTTCAATTATGACGGCTTTCTATATGTTTAGATTGTTGTACTTGACTTTCTTCAAAAACTTTAGAGGAACACAAGAACAAAAAAATCACTTACACGAAAGTCCTGCAGCCATCACAGTTCCACTTTGGATCTTGGCTATATTGTCAGTGGTAGGTGGAGTTATTAGCTTACCTGGAAATAGCTGGTTGACAAGCTATTTAGAACCGATTATTGTAAATAGTGCCAATGCTCATCCACATGTGTTGGGTACAACCGAATACATCTTAATGGCTATTGCCGTTATCGGTGCTTGTATTGGTCTATTCATTGCATACAGCAAATACATCAAAAAAGGTGATCTTCCTCCTGCAGATGAACAAATGACAGGATTCCACAAAGTTTTATACAACAAATACTACATAGACGAAATCTATATGAAAGTAATTGTAAAACCAATTTACACCCTTTCTGTTTTCTTTAGAGACGTTGTTGAAGTCGTGTTGTCAGAAGCCATTTACGGATTAGGAAAAATAGCAGACGGGTTGTCTCTACAAGGGAAAAAGGCACAAAACGGAAATATCGGATTGTACTTATTCGCCTTTGTATTCGGAATCTGTTTGATGTTGTATTATTTATTCATTGCAAGATAATTTAGAGAGATGAACGTAACTATATTATTAATAACGTTATTAGTTGGAGCATTTGCTACGTTTGTAGCAAATAAAACACTTGCCCCTAAAATTGCTTTGCTATTCGGGTTAGTCGCATTTGTGGAAACAATTGCATTAATTTGCCAACACAATTCAGGAGTAAATACAGGTTTCACTACGCAATGGATTGCGAATCCTTCTATTCACTTTGCTTTAAAAGCAGATGGGCTGTCTTTAGCACTTGTTTTATTAACAACCATGCTGACCCCTTTAATCCTGTTGTCTTCATTTGGCAATCACATTGAAAAATCGAATCTATTCTACGGTTTAGTGCTGTTTATGTCATTTGCAATGACGGGAACATTTTTAGCTGCAGATGGATTTTTATACTATATATTCTGGGAGTTATCATTAATTCCAATCTACTTTATCGCTTTACTATGGGGGAACGACACCTTCGAAGCACGTAAAAAAGCAATTTTTAAATTCTTTATTTACACCTTTGCCGGGTCACTTTTCATGTTGGTTGGGTTTATCTACCTATACCAAAAAGCGGGTAGTTTCTTACTTGCAGACTTATACAACGTAAGCTTAACAAGCAACGAACAGTACTGGATTTTCCTTGCCTTCTTTTTAGCCTATGCAATTAAAATTCCCGTATTCCCTTTCCATACTTGGCAGGCGTCAACCTATGAAAAAGCACCAACTGTTGGAACCATGCTTTTATCGGGTATTATGTTGAAAATGGGACTATACTCTATCATTCGTTGGCAATTGCCTATCGCACCATCAGCTGCGAAAGACTTAATGCCTACGATATTAGTATTGTGTCTAATAGGTGTTGTATACGGATCTATTGTTGCGTTAAAACAGGCGAATATCAAGCGTTTCTTCGCATATTCTTCCCTTGCACACGTTGGACTAATCGCTGCAGGGGCTTATACCCTAACCTTAGACGGATTATTAGGAGCAGTTTATCAAATGTTAGCACACGGTTTTGTCATCGTAGGTTTATTCTATGTAGCAGAAATTATGTACAATAGATTCGAAACAAGAGCCATCAATGAAATGGGAGGAATTCGCCAACAAGCGCCACAATTCGCTTCTTTGTTTATGATTTTGTTATTCGCTTCCATTGGTTTGCCAGGAACATTTAGTTTCATTGGTGAATTCAGCTTGTTATACGGACTATCGCAAATCAATATTTGGTACGCGATCATCGGAGGAACAAGTATTATTTTCGGCGCATTCTATATGTTGCGCATGTTCCAACGATCTATGCTAGGTGAAACGAATGCCAAAGTTTTTAAAGAGGTAACCCTAAACGAGAAGATTGTCTTGGGAATTTTGGTAATCACCGTAATTTTCCTCGGTGTTTACCCTAAGCCAATTACCGATTTAATTACACCAAGTTTGGTTGAAATCGTTTCCTATATTAAATAACAAAATTGAGATTCAGCTTATTCTGAAGCCATAATTCCAAAATATAAAAGATGAATACATTAATAGCAGTTGGCGTATTAGCGGTTATCGTTCTACTAGCAGAGATCATTAATTTGAGAAAATTAATCATCCCTGTAACCCTTGTAGGACTACTGGGAATTTTGGGTTACACACTTTGTAATATTGATGTGGTGGAGGCCCATTACAACAATATGATCGTGACCACTAAATTTTCTAGTGCCTTTTCTTCTTTATTTATTGCCCTAACTATTTTGTTAGTAGCCCTGAGTAAAGACTTCTATCAAACGCAATTTTCTAAAATATCAGACTATATTTCTTTAAAATTATTCTTGCTCATGGGTGCAATTTCCATGGTGAGCTTCGGAAATATGGCGATGTTTTTCGTGGGATTAGAAATCCTTTCTATCACCCTATACATCCTTTGTGGATCTGACCGTACCAACATAAAGAGTAACGAATCAGCCATGAAGTACTTCTTGTTGGGCTCATTTGCATCGGGTGTCGTTCTGTTTGGAATCGCCTTAATCTACGGAGCAACAGGCTCTTTTGACTTGGCTCAAATTGCCAAATTAACTACATCGAATCCAATGCCTGTATGGTATGCACTTGGGGTAACCATGGTGGTGATCGGAATGTTATTCAAAATAGCGGCAGTTCCGTTTCACTTCTGGGCACCAGACGTGTACCAAGGAGCGCCAAATATTACTACAGCTATGATGAGTACTTTGGTGAAAGTAACAGCTGTTGCTACCCTTTACAAAGTATCAATCAACCTATTACACCAAATGCCATCCCATTATACTACAGCAATCGTCATTATCGCGATCTTAACGATGACCGTGGGTAATATCATGGCCTTGCGCCAAGATAATATGAAACGATTATTGGCCTATTCAGGTATTTCACATGCTGGTTTTATGATGATGGCCCTAACAGCCTTAGGCAGTGCAACGCCTAATCTATTCTACTATGCAACGTCTTACGCTTTTGCAGGTATCGCTGCTTTTACAGTATTGACTATTGTAACCAAAGGAAAAGATAACGAACACATCAATAACTTCAAAGGATTAGGCAAATCTAACCCCCTTTTAGCGGTTATCTTAGCTGTTGCGTTATTATCTATGGGAGGGATTCCAATCTTCGCTGGTTTCTTCGGAAAATTCTTCTTGTTCACAGAAGCAGTGAAAAACGGATTCATTACCCTAGTGATCTTCGGGGTAATTAACTCATTCATCAGTATCTATTACTACTTGAAAATTATCATCTTGATGTTTGGGAAAAATCAAGAGGAAGAACAAGCAGAACCTACAGCTATTCTAGTGCCTTTATCATACAAGATTGTAGGCCTAATCGCAGTAGCTGCCGTTGTAGTCTTTGGTTTATTCCCTTCCTTATTGTTGGGACTATTCAACTAAGAACAAATAAATAACAATTCAATAAATTACCGAAAGGCCAAGTATTCTTCCAGAAACTTGGTCTTTTTTTATGGTGTAAAGTAAAGGTTGAGAAAGAACAGTAAGACAAACCCAATAATCAAAGAATCAAACAAAGACCACCAATCTCATTAACAAAACAAATAACACTCATATTTTCAGTTAATTAAACACAATAATTTCACTAAAATAACTTATTTTTCTACACCAAAAAACAATTTTAAAAATTACTAATACACTAGCTCCACGGCGTTTGCTTGAGAGGAAAAAGAACTTGCTCAATATCTCAATCGTTTCGGCATTCCCTTTGGAACTGGTCCATGACCTAAATCGAAAATTATGAGTACAAAAACGTTACACCTTCTAATTTCAGAAAATGATTCACACAACCTTTCCCTTATCTAGCAATTGTATAACCACAACCCCAACTTTGAATCGTATGCCAAAAGTATAACAGCACTTTTCTACTACTATTTACACCACTGTACAGAACAAGATGATGAATTCTCCCTTAATACGGATGATGTAAAAGACGTACTCGAACTAGTTCACACCCTTACTAATTTGAAACAACCAACAAATTAGCTAGTAGAAGGATTGGAAATCTTCTGCAAAAAAAACAGCAATAAACCCAAGTCTATTGCTGTTTTTTTTTATATCATCGAAGGTAATCCCCTCAACGTTAAAAGATCCTTACGAACACCCACAGTTTCCACTCCCGCAAGAGCCTCCACCCTTTTTATTGCTCTTTTTACCCCAGGCTTTCTTGATGACTTTTTACTCCTTTTAAGTACCTAATTCTAATTGATTTTTGACCAAATTATAATATGATTTTTTATTAGCAATCAATTCATTATGATTACCACTTTCTACAACCTCCCCCCTTTCTAATACAACAATTTGATCTGACATTTTAACTGTTGATAATCTATGTGCAATAATAATAACAGTTTTATGTTCAAAAAAAGTTTTTAAATTATTATGAATTATTTTCTCATTCTCTGAATCTAAAGCAGAAGTAGCCTCATCAAAAATAACAAAACTTGGATTCTTATATACCGCTCTGGCTATTAAAATTCTTTGCTTTTCTCCTCCTGATATTCCTTCTCCATCAGCACCAATTTTTGTCTTTAAGCCAAGAGGTGACTGTGATATAAAAGAAGTCAAATTAGCAACTTCAACTGATTTATTGAGTTTAACCAAATCTATTTTTTCTTCCCCCGTAGCAATGTTTCTTTCAATTGTATCTGTAAATATAAAACCATCTTGCATGACTACGCCAAAATTTTCTCTAATACTCTTAGGAGATATCTGGCACAAGTCTACACCATTAAACAAAATCATATTCTTTTCTACATCATAGAATTTCAAAAGCAATTTTATCAAAGTTGTTTTTCCACTACCACTTACTCCTACTATAGAAGTGATTTTTCTCAATGGAATATTCAAGGACAGATTATTCAGTACATAAAAGGAAGATGTAACATCATACTTATAAAAAAGGTTTTTAATGCAAATACCTTCTCCTTCTAACTTATCATTATATACTTGTAAGGGAACTTGGATTAAGGTATTAGTTTCTTCATCAGCAAAATCCTCTACCTCTAGTAATCTGGCCATACTCAAACTTGCTTCTTGAAATGATTTAATAAAATTTATCAATTGATATAATGGATTATCCATTTGCCCAAGTATATAAGAGATACTTAGTAAAACACCAAGTGTCATTTTATTATCAACAACTAAAAAAGACGATAACAATAGAATACTACTGTTTCGTATTTTATTTATCAGTTCAAAAACAACAGTTTGCATTTGATCAATCCTTAAAATTTTACTATTTATTTCGAACAACTCTTGCTGAATAGTCTCCCACTTTTTTCTTTTATATACTTCAAACTGATTAATTTTTAATTCAGTAACTCCCCGTATTATTTCATATATTGATTGTTGATTATCACTCCCATTCTGAAATTTTCGATAGTCCAATGCTTTTCGTCTTCTTAAGCATAATAACGACCAAACAACAGAAGAAATTGTTAAAAGAACATAGATAATCAAAATAATCATACTATAATATCCTAAAAAGGCCATAAAGGATAGAAATGTCAAAAAGGAAAAAAAAGAAAGGATACTTTGAGAGGTAAGAAAACTTTCAATTCGAGTATGATCAGAAATTCTCTGATTAAAATCCCCCATAAGCCTATTTTCAAAATATTTTATAGGTAGACGCAATGTTTTATTTATAAAATCTGAAATGATT
This sequence comes from Myroides sp. NP-2, assembly GCF_014145665.1. Classification (GTDB taxonomy): domain Bacteria; phylum Bacteroidota; class Bacteroidia; order Flavobacteriales; family Flavobacteriaceae; genus Flavobacterium. Next base: position 102,798 of record NZ_JACHTD010000002.1, read on the forward strand.
TTTATATTCATTTTGGTTCCTATATGCAATGTCACCCAATTTCTAACCACTTCAATCACAATATTTCCAATATGAAAAGCAAATTGAGAACAAAGTATTACAACTATTATATCAATATTACCCTTCTTAATTCCATTATCAATTAATTGTTGAGTTAAAATAGGAAAAACTATGGACAGGATTGTGCCAATCAGCAACAAGAATAACAATAAATAAACTTGCTGAGAGTAAGTATTTAAATACTTTAGAAACACAAATACATCAACTTTTCGTTCATCTTCAAAAGTTGTCGTATAAAACACACTCGTAGGCTTTAAAAACAGAACGAAACCCTCATTTTCAGCATTATCGTTTATCCAACACTTTTTAAAATCTATTAATTTATAAGAAAGATTTCCATAACTAGGATCTGCAATTTTGAATTTAAAAACACCCTTTCTACTTTTGATTTTATATAGAACTACATAATGTTTTTGTTCCCAAAATAGAATGCAAGGTAATAATTCTGAAGTTAAGTTATCAATTGTAGTTTTAGTAGGCTTTGCTAGAAAACCAATATCTTCAGATGCGCGAGCTAAATTATACAATGAAACCCCGTCTTTAGAAGCATGTGTAATCTCTCTTAAATAGTTTAAACTAATTCTTTTTCCAAAAAAACAAGATACTGTTGCTAAACATGCAGGCCCACAATCCATTTGATTTAACTGAAAAACAACCTTCATAATTATCGGACTTTATAATACCCATCATCTAATTTCACTAAATCATCTGTATAAACAGTACAGTATCTTAATATATCATATTTGTAGTCTAATACTTTGTCAGGGCTGGCATTCCAAAGATCTTTAATATCACTAGATTCTAGAATATTTAGAATAGAGTTCTCTTTTACATTTCCAAAACAAGTTACAAAAGACAAGTCATTTTTCACATTTCCAATTTCATCTATACATATTTTACGATTTAAATAAGCATGGAAATGCAAAGATTCTGTAAAATATTTTATATTCACCACATATTGATCATTTTGAAATTGAAATTGATTTCCAATTATGTTTTCTTCAATAAATAAAATTCTTTCGGAAGAAATATGTTTAACTTCAGAATCACAATTAAATACCAAAACATACTCTATTTTTTTATTTTCTTCAAAAAAACTAATAAGATTATCTACAATATCTTCAGCATATTCTATATAAAAATTTATAGACTTTATCGTATTATAGAAAGTATATTCACTTACTCTACACAAAAATTCAAGATTAGTATTTTTAATTATGAATTCAATATGGAAACAATTCAATTCTTCCAATTGATTTAAAATTGAGTCAATCAAGAAATCGCTACTTAGACAATCAAATTCAATTACACAAGATATTAGTGAATTCGGAACCCTCCAATCAAGTTTTAAATCAGGAAATTCATCTCTGTTGGTTGTATAAAAACCTAAACTATTTTGGTCTAAAAATTCCATATATTGATCAAAAAGATAGAGTGAGTCAGTTGTTAAATTCTGTTTAACAGTTAAGATAGGGTTTGATTTTAAACTTTCAATAAAATCAATCATTACATCAGGGACAAAAATCAATTTAGATTTTTGAAGATTATAAATTACACTCTTTCCATTTCCTTTAATAGGAATATTAAAAGAGAACAAAACGTAGTATATATTATTATCCATAATTTTTAAAAAAGGTTGACATAGAAATATTAGAAATTATTTTATAGCAACTATAACTTATATACTCCTCGGATCTATGTTTTTTACAACTGCTAAATCGTATTTTGTCATAAAATGAGGAAGTCAAGTTACTCGGATCCGCTTGCATGTATTGATAATTAGGTGAAACATGCTTTAAAAAATTAACATCAATTACTTTTGACTTCATATTTAAAATTTTATGTGTAAGAATTCTTATCGAGTTAATTAAGTTAGTAAAGGAGATGTTATCTATTGAAGTAAAAAAATATAATATTATAAATCAGGTTAAATAGGTGCATTTAATCTATCTTTAAGATATTCACTTATTTCATATTCTAAATAATAATTACAATAATCACTTGGAGCTGAATACTGACCAACAGGATTAACCTCTAAAAAAATAAAATCATTATCCGTTCTTAATAAATCAATTGAACCCGTATTTAGATTCATGCTCTTCATAAACAAATCAAGTTTTTCTTCAATAATAGCTGGAAGTTTAAACGACACCCAATTCAAATTAATAGATTTGTAATTTAATTTAATGTCAATGTTTTTATTCTTTCCTAAAAAAATAGCTGCTGTAGAATAAAACTTACCATCTAAATAAAAAGATCTAATTTCGTATATTGAGTTAATAGCTTCTTGGAATAAGGTTGGAAAAAAGAAATCACTAAGATTCTCGATCATTTCATCTGTATACTTAATAGTTCGAACTGAATAAGTCACTTGATCAACATAATAATAATTAGAATAATAGATCGGTTTACTAATTATGTTTTTACAAGTACTATTAAACTTCAGCACGTCTTCTTTATTATTCGTTATTAGTGATTTTGGACACTGTAATCCAACTTTCGAGGCATACTCTAAGTACAATAACTTATTTTCTCCATAACTTTGTTTTATGGGAAATTGAGGAATATCTCTAAAAAAATGTTTAAGATAATTAGTAATCGCCTCTAACTCAGAAATACACTCTAAATGTAATTGCTTAGCAACAGGATCATCATCACTATAATCAAATATTTTACTAGATAAAAAAAATCTTCTGTAAAAAACAATCTTGATTTTAGATTTAATATTAACTCCATCAACTATAATGTCTTTATTAATCACATCTAAAACATATTTATTATTTTTTGAAATTAGATCTTCGTAGTGTATTATAAGATAAGGAGTTCTATTATGTATTAGCCAATCTACCACAGGAGTTGTACCTTGTTCATAGTACTTTGTAGTTAAAATTAATATCATCTTCATTAGATTTTAAATGCAGGAGTATAAATATATACTCCTGCAAATGTTCTTCTTCAATTACTTCTGATCTGTAGATGCTCTATCGTCATCACGCTTGTCAGATTCCACAGTAGATCCTGCTACTAATCCCCCGCCTTTAACAATTTTCAATTCTACTTCATTAAGCTTTTTGAATTGATCTAAACTTACTAATTTCATAATATTGTTTTTTCAAATAAACTAATCAGTCAAAGTTTTAATACATTAGACTCTCATTGGTATACGTTTGCAAACAGTATCTTCAATTTGCCCTTGAAGTTTCTTCAAAGTCAATTGTTTTATTTTTTTCGCCATGTTTTGATTTACCAAAATTATAGGTTGCTGAAAAAGATAGATTTCTAGCATCGTAATAGTTATTAAATTGCTGGTGATTTGTATCAAATTTCTTTTCTCCTTTTGCTCTGAGTTGTTGAAACAAATCGTTAACCACAATATTAAAAGAGAGCTTTTGGTCAAAAAAAAGAAATTTAAACCCTATATCAAAAGAGGCCATATTTCGCAACGAACTATTCCCTTTTTTGGAAGGAAGTCTTTGCCAATAATTGACCAAGAGAAAACTATGTTCTGGATTTAACGTTAGGGTATTATTGATATAGTAACTTGTAAACAATCCTGATTCTCCTATAATATCTTCCATTTTAGGCTGAGCTTTGACATAGGCCATATTGAAAGAAATACTATTTTCTAAAAAAGAAAGCAATGACCTTGTGTACATAACATTTACCCCTAAATTATTTTGGTTGTAATAATTGTAATAGGAAGATACTTCCACATCATTTTCGAAATTAGAAATTTGCCCAAACTCATTGTGCAACTCCTGATAATACAGGTCTATAGACAAATAATTATGGAATAAATAACCTAACTCAAAATTGTAATTGTATGAAGGAGATAATAAAGGATTTCCTTCTGAATAGGAATAAGGATTACTATACCATCGAAAAGGATCTACTTCTCTAAAACTTGGTCTATTAATTCGTTTATTATAAGACATATAAAAAACATGAAAGTCATTCAATGTATGCGTTACATATACAGATGGGAAAAAATTGTCGTATTTAGTCTTTTTACTTTCATCTACTGTCTTAGAAATACCTTGTGTATTCGTATACTCGTATCGTAAGCCAAGTTTCAATTGCCAAGTCTTGAAAAATATCTTACTAAAATCGAAATACCCTGCGTAAATATTCTCTTTGTAGTTAAATAATGCGGATTTAGTGGGATCAATCCAATATCCACGATCAGTCCAATTGAAATAGCCTACATCAGAATTATTGCGCATAGTCACATATTTTAGACCGAATGAAAGATTACTCCATGTACTATTCAACACAAAGTCAGCAGTAGTGGATAAAATGCCATATCCAACAGTTGAACTTGTTTTTACTCTATCTGCAAGCAAAGGATTTAATACGTCAATAGTTGTAAAATCAACAATTGAATTAGCAGAGGTATCAAAATAATTCAATCCAATATCTACTTGATCCCCTCTATTCGAAAGTTTACTTTGAGCATAAAGGTTAAGCGTATGTACTGGTGTCTTAATATTATGTGTAGCTGCTGTCGACAAATCTTTATACAATGTATTCTGATCATAAAAGCTAGCGCTATTATGTACATCTTTATCATCATCTGCGGTTCCATAATTATAAATAAGACCTAATTTTGTGTTTTTAGACCACGCATAATTAAACCTGGTTTCAACTCCCATTCCTTTATAAAAGTCGTGTCGATTTTCTTTTGAGACTAAAGATTTCTTTTGCCATATTTCATAATTTTCTAAGGCTTTAAGAGATGTATAATAGTGTCTTAAAACTACAGAAGAAGATAATTTACTCGAACTGTAATTTAAACTAATGTTATTGGACAAACTAGTATAAGTCGCTTGTTTTACTGTACTTGTTAAACTACCATTCCATCCTAAATTTTCATTTTTATTTAATACAATGTTAATTAATCCACTATTACCCTGTGCATCAAACTTAGACGGTGGTGAGGTAAGGACTTCTATCCGAGCAATATTCTCAGAACGTATATTACTTAAATATGAAGTAAGTTCACTCCCTGATAAATACACAATTTTATCATCAATCAATATTCCAACCCTATTCTTGCCTACAATCGCAATTTCTCCTTGCCCATTCACAGAGACTAAAGGAGTCAATGCTAGTGTTTCTAATGCACTAAATCCTGTAGCAGATGTCGATTGAGAAACATTAAAAATAATTCGATCCGTTTTTCTCTCAAACATTTTCTTTCTTGATGTAATGGAAATCTCATCGAGATTTATATTTTCATTTAGGATGAACTCCCCCAAATCCAAATCATGAGTGACAATAATTTTTTTTGTGATAACATCTGAATTTAACCACGAAACAGTTAGTCTATACTCCCCCACTTTATGATTCAAAATAAAATCACCCAAACTATCCGTATATGCAGCAGCGACGGGTATACTATCATGTTCAAATAGAACAGCAGTAGCAAAAATTATAGGATTGCCATATTCATTGCGAACTTTTCCTTTCACATTAATTTCTTGCCCTATAAGTATCTGGTTATAGCAAAATACCAAAAAACAGAAAATCACATTTTTTTTCATAAACGGGACATTATATCAACCAATAATTATCAAAATTACATATTAAAACCAATTATTATTAATTTATTTCATTAAAATTTCAATTATTTTACGACATTATTAACAAAAATGAAATTAAACGACATTTTATTTTATACCGTTTTCTTTCTACTACTCCTTTTATCTTAAATAACCCACAAAAAAAAACAGCAATAAACCCAAGTCTATTGCTGTTTTTTTTTATATCATCGAAGGTAATTCCCTCAACGTTAAAAGATCCTTACGAACACCCACAGTTTCCACTCCCGCAAGAGCCTCCACCCTTTTTATTGCTCTTTTTACCCCAGGCTTTCTTGATGAAGAACCCAATAGCAAAAAGCAATAAGCCGTATACGATAATCTCTTGATAATCCATTTCTTCTTTATTTTAAAAGTTGATAGGCTATAAACGCTGCCACATAAGCGAAAACCGTCATAAAAACCAATTGGTAAATTGTCCATTTCCACGATTTTGTTTCCCTGCGTACAATAGCCACGGTAGCAGTACACTGCATGGCAAACGCATAGAAGAACATCAAAGACACCCCACTAGCTAAGGTAAATACTTTTTCACCTGTATCTGGCCATACCTCAGCAGCCATTTTTTGTTTAATACGCCCATCTTCATCGTTTTCGTCTCCAGATCCTACATTGTAGATTGTTCCTAAAACTCCGACAAAAATCTCACGCCCTACGAAAGACGACAATACAGCAATACCAACTTTCCAATCGTATCCTAAGGGTTTAATTACCGGTTCTATTGATTTACCTAAGATGCCGATATACGAGTTCTCCAAGCGGTAACTCGCTACATATTCACTCATTTCTTCTTCAGAAACGTTTTGATTTTGATGAGCTTGAGCCATGTGCTCCTCTGCATTTTCAAACTTATCGCCTGGACCATGTGCACCTAAAAACCAAATTATAATCGATAAAACAAAAATGATCTTACCCGCTCCCACAACGAAGGCTTTGGTCTTTTCATACATATTTGCCACCACATTTTTGATAATTGGCGTGCGATAATTTGGCATTTCAATAACGAAATACGATTTGCGCTCGCTTTTAATGTATTTACTCAACGCCCAAGAAGAAGCTAGAGCAGCTAAGAATCCAATGAAGTAAAACAACGTTAGCGTCAATCCTTGTAGGCTCAAAAACCCAAATAGACGCGTTTCTGGAATCACTAAAGCAATGATGATAATATAGACGGGGATACGAGCAGAGCAGGTCGTAAATGGCGTTACTAAGATCGTAATCAATCGCTCTTTGGGATTCTCAATATTACGTGCAGACATAATTGCGGGAATTGCACAGGCATTTCCAGAAATTAATGGCACTACCGATTTTCCACTCAACCCAAACGGACGCATCAGCTTGTCCATCAAGAAGACCACACGACTCATATAGCCCGTTTCTTCCAAAATTGAAATGAACATAAACAAGATAGCAATTTGGGGAATAAAGGGCATCACCCCTCCAATACCCGGTACAATACCATCAGCAATCAGGTCGGTTAATTTACCTGGTTCCATCACTTCGTGTACCCAAGAACCTAGATTAGAGAATTGTTCGTCAATCCAATCCATGGGAATACTCGACCACTCAAAAATCGCTTGAAACACAAGCATCATAATACCGAAGAAAATCAAATACCCATAAACCTTATGAGTTAAAATACGATCTACTTTAGTGCGAATATCCGAAGCCTTATTGAGATCACGCTTATACGTTTCTTTTAATGTATCATTAATAAACTGATAGCGTTTAATGGTTTTCTTATGTTGTAATTTCTTGATTTCACTGTCTGAAAGGTGAATTCCTTTTTCTTCGATGTCTTTCTTTCCAATATTGCCAATGACAATATCTTGAGAGTAGATCATCCACAATTTGAAAACAGAAAGTGTAGAAAAAGTCAAAGCCAACTGACCGAAGAAGGTTGGATCTACTGCTGTAGCGTTTAAACAAGGCTCAATCGAATAATGCTGATAACCTAAAATTGCTTGTTTTAAGTCTTGAATACCCATTTTTTTCTTGGCACTCATCAACACAATCTTGGTATTTAGCTTTTTTTCTAACGCAGCCACTTGAATGCTAATTCCTTTTTCTTCCATGTGATCCGCCATATTTATGACTAAAATCGTAGGAAAGCCAAGCTCTTTAACTTGGGTGAACAACAATAAGTTTCGCTTTAAGTTTTCAATTTCTGCCACAACTACGGCTACATCAGGATAGTCTTCATTGGTTTGGTCAAACAACAAATCCAAGACAATGCGCTCATCTTCTGAACTGGCGTTGATGCTATACGTTCCAGGCAGGTCAATAATCGTAGCACTTACCTCTTCGTCTAATTTGGTCGTTCCCGACTTCTTATCCACAGTAATACCAGGATAATTACCAATCTTGTGATTTAAGCCCGTTAAGGCGTTGAATACAGAGGTCTTCCCTACATTAGGATTACCTATTAGGGCAACTTTTATATCTTTTTTCATTTGTATTTCTGCTATTCTTACTTCAAATTCCCCTCCAAGCTAACCACAATTTCTCGTGCTAATTCTTTGCGAATCGATAAATGCGTATCGTTAATGCAAAAATAAATGGGGTCTCCCAATGGAGCCACTTCTAATAGTTCAACAGGATTACCAGGTAGGCATCCCATTTCTAATAGCTTTAGAGGCACTTTATGAAGGTCAAAGTCAGCAATTACGCCCTTTTCGTTTCTTTTTAATAAGTCTAACGTTGTATTCACCTTATTTAGATTTAATTCACATTGCAAAAATAAACAATAATAAATCAAGTTAAACACAATTTTATTTTTTCTTAGTCTAAATACTACTCGTTCAACGCACTAATTCGCAAGTACAACATAAAAGTGTGGCTGGAATAAAATAAAAAAGACAAGCTATTAGGCCTGTCTTTCTATTGGTATGTTTCTAGTTATTTTTTCGTTTCTTTTTCGTGTTGATACAACCATTGAATATCTTCCCAAAGCTCCTCCATATTCTTGTTTTCTGGGTCTTTGGTATCTAAATTCGTACCATCGTAAAATCCTCTAATTCGCCCTTCACTATCCACTAAGACGAAATTTTCCGTGTGTACCATATCATACATTTCCTCTGGCGAACCTGTTTTTACAGCTAAATACGAATTTCTGGCCATATAATAAATCTCACGCTTATCACCAGTAACTAAGTTCCAAATGGCATCATCAACCCCGCGTTTCAACGCATATTCTTTGAGCACAGGTACACTGTCTATTTCGGGCGTTACAGTATGAGACAATAGCTTTACCCCAGGAAGCGTTTTGATCTTCGCTTGCAACCACTCCATATTATCTCCCATGATGGGACAGATGGTCGGACAAGTAGTGAAGAAAAAATCAGCAACATAAATATGTCCTTCGTAATCTTTGTTGGTAATGGTATCACCATTTTGATTGATAAAGGAAAAGGCTGCAATACGGTGCTTTTGTTTATTTGCTTCATGCTGAATTAAACTATCCACCATCTCGGGATTCACCATTGAAGGTGTATAAACAGGTAGGCTTTTTCTGTACTTTAACGCATTGTAAAACATAGCCATGATTACACAGCACATCAAAAAGAAAAATAGAAAGAAATATCTATAGCGTTTAAAAAATTGAAACATGATGATTTGAGTTTCCTACAAACTTACAAATTCCAACCTATAAATACGTTAAAGCTAGCTTAAAACAACTAGGTTTTACGGATGAGTCCCTTGTAGTTCTATGCCGTTATCCTGCTTTGAATTTTAATAAATCAAACCAAAAAACAAGTTTTACTCCTAAAAATTCAATTTAAAGGTTGAAATGAAAATTACTCAAAAGATATTTTCTATTTTTGTTTAAACTAGAATTAAAGTAAAATCTGAAATAAAATGAAAAAAAGAGTATTATTAACCTCTGGTCTAGCTCTAGCTTCATTAGTTGCTTGTAAAGACGGCAAAAAAGCTGAAGAAGTTGCAGATCAAGAGAATCATGGGATTAACTTAGAATACATGGACCTAAGTGTAAATCCTGGGGATGACTTTTTCCGTTTTGTAAACGGTACTTGGTATGATAACACTGAGATTCCCAATGATAGAACGCGTTGGGGAAGTTTTGATGAGTTAAGACAAAATACAGATAAAGATGCCTTAGCCATTTTAAAAGAAGCAGCTGATGCACATAATCTAGATGCTAAATCAGACCAAGCCAAAGCAGTTGCTCTATTTGAGTCCTATTTAGATAATGATACGCGTACTAGTGTAGGTGTAACACCTTTAAAACCGTACTTGGATCAAATCAACGCGATTCAAACTCCTGCAGATGTCACTAAATTAATCAATGATTTAGCAGACGAGGGTGGATTGGGATTCTATTCTTCTTATGTATATGCTGACGCTAAAAACTCAAATGAGAACACCGTGTATTTGAGCACTGGATCATTGGGATTACCTGATCGCGATTACTATATCTTGCAAGATGCTGATATGAAAGAAAAACGCGAGCAATATGTAGCACACGTGGCGCGTATGTTAGAAATGGCAGGTGAGTCAAAAGAAGAAGCTACTGCGGATTCAAAACGCGTATTAGCGATCGAAACAAAAATGGCAGAACCTCGTTTAACAAGAGTAGAACGCAGAGATAGCCGTTTGACTTACAATCCAATGACGATTGCTGAATTACAAAAAACAACTCCAATCGTAGATTGGACCGCTTATTTTGATGCAACAGGATTGAAAAACATCGACAAAGTGGTGGTTTCTCAACCTAAATATATGAAAGCATTAAATGACATTTTATCAGCAAAAAACATCAATGATGTAAAAGCTTACTTAAAATGGACTTTAGTAAACGGTTATGCTAGTACCTTATCACCAGAGATGGAAACGGCAAACTGGGAGTTCTATTCTAAAACACTAGAAGGAGCAAAAGAACAAAGACCAGCGGAAGAAAGAGCCCTTGCAATTGTGAACAATACTATTGGAGAGGCTTTAGGTCAATTATACGTAGCTAAAAAATTCCCTGCTGAAGCGAAAGCAAAAGCACAGGCGATGATTAAAAACGTATTAACTGCATTTGGTGAGCGTATCAAAAACTTACCTTGGATGGCTGAAGAAACTAAAAAAGGAGCTTTAGAGAAATTAGCGACTACAACAGTTAAAATCGGTTACCCTGACAAATGGGAAGATTATTCTAAAATGGAGATCAAATCTCCTGCAGACAAAGGAAACTATTTTGAAAACATGAGAAATGCATCAAAATGGGAAATAGCTAAAAACAGAGAAGACTACGGAAAACCAGTAGATAAATCTCGTTGGGGAATGTCACCACAAACGGTAAATGCATACTTCAATCCTCTTTATAACGAAATCGTTTTCCCTGCTGCAATTTTACAACCTCCTTTCTACGATTATAAAGCAGATGAGGCGATCAACTACGGTGGTATTGGTGCGGTTATCGGACATGAAATCTCTCACAGTTTTGACGACTCTGGAGCGCGTTATGACAAAAACGGTAACTTAAACAACTGGTGGACAGATGCAGATTTAGAACGCTTTACTGTTTTAGGGAATAAATTAGCAGATCAATACAGTGCATTAGAGCCACTACCAGGCGTTTTTGTTGATGGTCACTTTACATTAGGAGAAAATATCGGAGATTTAGGTGGAGTTAATGCTGCCTATGACGGATTAAAAATCTACTTAAAAGAAAATGGTGATCCAGGCCTTATCGACGGTTATACACCAGAACAACGTTTCTTTATTTCTTGGGGTACGATCTGGAGAACTAAAGCACGTGATGAAGCAATCAAAAACCAGGTGAAAACTGATCCACATGCTCCAGGCTATTACAGAGCTTTTGTTCCTTTACAAAACGTTGATGCTTTCTATGAAGCATTCGATATCAAAGAAACAAACAAGCTTTACATCAAACCAGAAGAGCGAGTGAAAATTTGGTAAAATAAATAAAAGGCTGTCTAAAAGCCTCAAAAAAATCAAACCCCGTCTAAAAATAGGCGGGGTTTTTTTATGGTATACGCTGAACGTTACACGACTCAAGCATTATATACTTTCGCTTACTCTGGTTTTTGTAAATCCGCTAAAAACAGCTATTTTACTTTTAACCTTTCTCCTAGGGGTTATCCTTCCCTTGCCTCTAGGATTAGTCTAGTGTGCATCCATGCTGAGTCTATTAAAAATGTGGTTTTTCATGGACTTACTATGGACTCACCACGGACTCACTATGGACTCAGCCCGAAGAGGAGCTGTCTCGTCCTACTATAGCTATACAGCTATTGTTTAGAATCCTGTTATCTTATAATCCAAAAATAAACAGCAATCACCCAGGTACGTGAGGTATTTATTCGAACCTAAAGTATTGATTTTATCCAACATTAAACACATAGTAGGACAATACTATCCTAATTGCTATAGATTAAAAATCAACTTTAATCGCTAAAATTCGCTTTACTTTTAACTCATGCCTCATCCTGCTGAACTACTTTCAAAACCATCGGATCAATCTTCAGCAACCATTCGTAATAATCTTGCTGCCCTTTCAATTGATTTAGGTATTCAGCGATTAGATAATGGAGAACTAAATCCTTGTGACGGTCTAATTTAAAAAACAACTTATTCGTTTCTAGATGGCGTTTAAACTGTTCAAATTCTTTAGAATCGCCTTCGAGATTAGCGATTAATTCTGTCGTGGTCATAGCGTTGTATCGCTGACGATCTTTATCGATCTCCTGGAATACGTAATAGCTCACCATCCCAGATTTCATCATCATCTCAATTGCTTCTTCTCCGTGTTTTCTAGCAATAGGCACGAATAAATCTGGTACGATTCCACCACCTCCATATACGATTCTACCCTTTAGGGTTTTAAATTGCAAGCTATCTGCCACTTTAATACTATCTGCGGCATATAATTCTCCATGTTCATAGCGCGAACGGAAGTCGTTGTTGTAATCTACAATCCCATTTTTGTAATTCTTTTGAATAGATCGTCCAGAAGGGGTATAATAACGCGCCGTAGTTAATCGTATAGCAGAACCATCGCCCAACATCAACTCACGTTGCACCAAGCCTTTTCCAAAAGTACGCCTCCCTACTACCGTGCCACGATCATTATCCTGAATCGCTCCAGCTATAATTTCACTGGCCGAAGCACTACTTTCATTCACTAAAATATACAAGGGCTTAGCCGTAAACAAATTCGTACTCTTTGCCTTGGTTATTTTTTCTTGTCCACCACGGTTAATGGTTTTTACAATCGTTTGATCGGTCAGCAATAAGTCGTTCAAAATTTTGGTAGACTGATCCATATATCCCCCACTATTATCGCGTAAGTCAATGATCAATCCTTTAATATCTTGAGCTATTAGGGCTAGTAGCCCAACTTGGAACTCTTCGTGTGTAGTACTTGAAAACCGGTTGATTTTAATATAGCCATATTGGTTGTCGAGTTTAAGGGCAACATCCACACTTTTTAACGGAATTGGTTCCCGTTTGACTACAATATTTTGCCGTTCTTGTGTTGTTTTGCGGTAAACTTCTAGTGTGATTGGGGTTCCTTCTTCTCCCTTTAAAACGGAAGAAATGGTATCTGTTGATATTGCTTTGCCGTACAACAGCTGCTGGTTTGCGCTTAAGATTCGGTCACCCGCTAGCAGTCCCGCCTTACTCGATGGTCCACCTTCTAGGGGTTTGATAATTGCCAGTGAATCTTGATACAAATAGTACTGCACCCCTATTCCAACAAAACTCCCCTGCATGGATTCGGTCACCTCTTTCATTAAGTCTTTGCCGATGTAAACCGAATGGGGGTCTAATTGCTCTAATATGGATGTAACGGTACGGTCCACAATAGAATCTGTGTCTACTTGATCCACGTATTCCTGCTCAATAAAGTCCAGCAGACGATTGAGTTTTAACTTATTGTGATTGGTAAAAAAATTACTTTGTGTACGTTGAGAAGCCGATACGAGAAAACCGCCTAGGAGTACTCCTAAGGAGAGCGATAATGCAACGATAAAGGGCCAAAAAAACTTTTTCATCCTCGTCTTAGTCTAAATCTTCAATATGATCTACCTCAACACCGGCTTTGATTAAAAACTCGATGCCCGCCATATCTTTATAACCTTCTACATATACAACGCGTTTTATTCCCGCCTGATGGATTAACTTACTGCAATCGCGACAAGGAGACATGGTGATATATAAAGTAGCATCTTGACAGCTCTGCGTTGAGCTAGCCACCTTTAGGATTGCATTTGCTTCGGCGTGTAGAACATACCAATAGGTTTGATCGCGGTCATCTTCACAACAATTGTCGAATCCCGTGGGAGTTCCATTATATCCATCCGATATAATCATCCGATCTTTGACAATAATTGCGCCGACTTTTTTTCTTTTACAGTAAGACAATTGCCCCCACTCACGTGCAATACGCAAATACGCTTTGTCGTACTTAGTTACCTTAGGATTTGACATAAACCTCTATTTTATAACTCTTAATATACGACAAAAATACACATAAGTTTCACGTGACTCTCTATCCTCTTTTGAAATAATGCGATTATCGAGATCAAATCAAGTTTCCTCCCTCCAATTATATCAACCTCAACACCCCGTATCACGTCGTTTACCCAAATTTACAACTAGAATTATTTTTGCTTCATACACGCATTTTTAACCATATTTTTTGTACATTACTTTTAATTAACACCTTAAACCAATTAAAAACAAAAAATTACGAACTATGGCTTATTTAGATTTATATGACAGCGGCTTTAAAGAGCGTAACAAGGGGCACTTTGCCTCTATTGTGCGCGTTGCCTTGGCGAATGGAGATATCAGTGAAGAGGAGCTTAAATTCTTAAATGAACTAGCAGATAAGCTCGATATTTCAACTGAGGATTATGACAAAATCATGGCCAACCCTGAAAAATACCCTGTGAACCCTCCCTATTTGGAGATCAACCGAATTGAGCGCTTGTATGATTTAGCACGTATGGTATATGTGAATCACGTATTAGGTCCCAAGCAAAAAGATATTTTGCGCAAATTTACAGCGGCGTTAGGTTTTACTGGTGACATTGACTTAATTGTAAACAAGTCTCTCTCCCTTTTAGTACTAGGGGTTGACCTAGATACTTTTATTGCAGAAATTCAAAAAATTAGACGTTAAAAAAGGAGGGTGTCCCAAAAGGACACCCTCTTTTATTTTGTCTATGTCCCGTCCTGAACTAAGGATACACAACTTGTACAGTACAAAAAAACCCCACCTAAAATTAGATGGGGTTCTATCTTGTTGGGCTTAGTAAACAGCCGCTATATATAATATCTCGCTTATACGTGAATGGCCATAAATTCTTCCGCTTTCTCCACCATGTTTTTGCTTCCACAGAAAAAAGGAACACGTTGATGTAATTCTGTTGGTTCAATCTCCATGATACGTTGGTATCCGTCAGAGGCTCTTCCTCCCGCTTGCTCCATAATAAAAGCAATTGGATTACACTCATACAACAGTCTCAATTTCCCTTTTGGCGCTTTTGTACTTGTTGGATAAATGTAGATCCCTCCTTTTAAAATATTGCGGTGAATATCCGAAACTAAACTCCCGATATAACGCGCTGAATACGGACGATCTCCTTGCTCCTCTTGACAGTACTTTAAGTAGTCTTTCACCCCTTGCGGAAATTGAATGTAATTTCCTTCATTGATTGAATAAATAGATCCGTCTTCTTTAATTTTCATATCAGGATGTGACAGATAAAACGTTCCAATCGCTGGGTTTAAAGTAAATCCGTTTACTCCTGCCCCTGTAGTATACACTAACATCGTTGATGAACCATATACGATATAACCTGCAGCCACCTGATTTTCTCCTTTTTGTAAGAAGTCCTCTAATTGTACTGGCGTTCCTTCTGGAGTAACGCGACGGTAAATAGAAAAGATCGTTCCTACAGAAACGTTTACATCAATATTGGAAGATCCGTCTAATGGGTCGATTAAGACAACGTATTTGCTATCGTTGTCCCCTTTTTTTCCATGAATTGTGATAAAATCGTCTTCCTCTTCTGAAGCAATTCCACATACGATTTCACGATTTACTAGGGTGTTGATGAAAACCTCATTTGCGTAAACATCTAATTTTTGTTGCTGCTCTCCTTGTATGTTTTCTGCACCAAAAGCGCCAACGATATCAACTAAACCAGCTTGATTTACTTGGTGACTAACTACTTTTGCAGCAAGGCGTAAAGAGTTAATTAAACGAGAAAGCTCTCCAGATGAGTATTTAAAATGCTCTTGTTTGTCAATAATAAACTCCCCTAGGGTTTGATGTCTTTTTGTTGTCATGGAAAAATGATTCTTTTAGTTGTGTATTTGCTGTGCAAATATCGTTAATTTTGTCATTCAAATGAAGTTATTAACCATAAATCCGACAAAAGACATGAATGTTAGAACAGCTACTCCAGCTGACATGCCAGCTGTACTAAATTTAATTCAAGAATTAGCGACCTTTGAGAAAGAGCCCGATGCAGTAATCATAACAGTAGAGGATCTTATTCGCGATGGGTTTGGGCCCCAGCCCCTATTTCGTGTGTGGGTTGCCGAACAAGACAGTGAAATTATAGGTATGGCGTTGTTCTACTACCGATATTCTACGTGGAAAGGAAAAACCATCCACTTAGAAGATCTAATCGTTACTGAAAAAGCAAGAGGAACAGGTGCGGGTCTTGCCTTGTACAAACAGGTGATTGCCCTTGCAAAAGAAGAACAAGTCAAACGCGTGGAATGGGTGGTTCTCAATTGGAATACTCCTGCAATCGAGTTTTACAAAAAAACAGGCGCTCATGTTTTGGAAGATTGGTATACCGTTCAAATGAATGAACAAGGAATTAATGCCTTTATTGCAAATTAGTTAGCTATGAAAATATATAAATTTGGTGGAGCGTCTGTAAAAGATGCAGACAATGTAAAAAACGTGGCTCAAGTACTGCGCACAGTAGGATATTCGGATAGTTTACTCATCGCTTCAGCCATGGGAAAAACGACCAATGCACTCGAAGTGGTTGTACACAACTACTTTCAAAATCGATTTGATTTAGCCGAATCCGTACAAGAAGTAAAAGCCTATCACTTGACTATTTTACACGCTTTGTTTCCAGATTCGGAACATCCTGTTTACCAAGCAGTAGATGAATTATTTGAAACACTAACGTCCTTTCTGTTAAACAATAAATCGCCTAACTACAATTTTGTATATGATCAAATTGTCAGCTATGGGGAGCTCCTTTCGACAGTCATTTTACATCATTATTTACGCGCTGCCGGGATTGAAAACACCTGGATTGATGCTCGAAATTTAATTAAGACGGACACCACCTATCGCGACGCTAATGTACAATGGGACATCACGACCGAAGCTATTACTCAAGCCATCGATAAAAAAGAATTGTATATCACTCAAGGGTTTATCGGATCCGATTACAATGGTTTTTCCACAACTTTAGGTAGAGAAGGATCGGATTATTCTGCTGCCATCTTCGCTTATGCACTACATGCAGAAAGCGTAACTATTTGGAAAGATGTACCAGGTGTACTCAATGCAGACCCTCGTTATTTTGAAGAAACAACCCTCTTGGAACAAATTTCCTACCAAGAAGCCATTGAGTTAGCGTTTTACGGTGCCTCAGTGATACACCCTAAAACACTACAACCGCTGCGTCAAAAGGAAATTCCACTCTATGTGAAATCTTTTGTCAACCCAACCTTAGCGGGAACTTCTGTTTCAAAAGGAGCGGATTTAAAACCAGCTATTCCTTGTTTCATCGTCAAGAAAAATCAACTGTTGATTTCACTATCATCCAAGGATTTTTCATTTATCATGGAACAAAATATCAGCGATATTTTTAAGCTATTTTGCGAATACAATATCAAAGTTAATGTGATTCAGAACTCGGCTATTAGTTTTTCTGTTTGTGTGGAGGATAAATTCAACCACTTTGAAGAATTGCGTCAAAAACTAAACGATCAATATCGCGTGAGCTATAATGAAAATGTTTCCCTCTATACCATTCGCCATTTTGACGATGCTTCAGCGGATCGCATCTTACTCGATCGCACGCTTTTGTTAAAACAGGTGAATAGAGAAACCATGCAAATTGTCACCAAAGAATAAGTCCTATTTGGCACAGTAAATGATAGTACTCTTTTCGGGAATGCACTTCCTGAAAAGAGTGACTTAGCCTAGTTTTTATAGAAATTGCTACGTCACTAGTATACAAATCTTTCAAAACTAAGTGATGACTTTACCGTACAAAATGCCTTCGCACAACACGAAGTTTGGCTATCTCGATGCCAAGAGAATTGTATATTCTGGATTTATAAACTCTGAAGAGGGGGCCCTTAAAGCAACTCCTGCGGGTGCCATAAACTTAAAATACCCCACACCAACCACTGAACGCGGAGTTAAATCTAATAAGTTTACCTCCTATGTTCACGGATTCTACGAAGTATATAGCAATGATACCGTGGATATCCGAGTGCAAGTATCCGTGAAAGGGAACAATGACCTAAAAGGATATACATTGAGTTATTTGTATGAGGAAAATATACAATCTAATGGAAAAAGGATATTACTTATCAATCCTAACTTAAATAACTACCTATACCACGATTATTCCCTAATTGAACCAACGATTGTAGAACAGGGTATTTCCGTAATGAAATCATTTAAACTGTCCAATTTAAAAATTAGCAATTACAGTAAATTGAGTATCTATATTACCCTTCCGCTTCTCTCTGGTGCAGGTAACGATTTTGTCGAAACAAAACACGAAATTTTTCTGAAGAAAAGATGAAACATGCTACTGCACTTTTCCTTTGCATCTTACTCATTCATAGCTGCCAAAAAAAAGAATACACCTTAGACGATTTGGTGGAAACTAAAGGACTATCCTATATCAAAGACACCAACCAACCTTATACAGGAGAAGCACGAAGCTACCTAGGTAAAAAAGTATTAGCTGTTCATCTGTATCAACAAGGAGAACACATCCAAGCCACTACCTTCTATCCCAATGGAAACAAAGAATACGACATTCAATTTAAAAACAACAAAGAAAATGGCTTTTGGAGGTATTATTTTTACAGTGGCCAACTAAACTATGAGAGCTATCGAAAAGATGGTTTACTTGAGGGTAAATCAATTTCTTGCCATGAAAATGGTCAGTTGAAAACAGAAGCAACCTATAAAGATGACATTCAAATAGGGGAATCTAGATCGTATTACGAAAATGGAGAATTACGAACCAAGTATGATTCACTGGGTCAAGGTTTTTATTATTATAACGACGGAAAAATACTAAGGAAAAAAGAAAAAGATCAAGATGAAATTTTTTACAACAAAGAAGGAAAAGAAGTACCTTTTAAAGAAGTAGAACAGTACTATAAATGACAGAATACCCTTAATTTATAAAACAAAAGAAATCAATTTGGAAATAATTAAGACGCAACGTTAACCTCCCCTCTTCAATAGAGGACGTACAATATATGTCTATTTTACCTCATTCATCACCTGTAGATATCTTTGTTAAATATTATGATAAATACACTACTTTTGATGAATTGGAGTTTATACATAGATGAACCTAGAGCGATTTTTATATTTTTTCCTTTTTTGGTATTCTTGCAGTTATGCACAAGAAGGGAATTCGCTATATCAACAACGGACGTGGGAAATTGGACAGACAACCTATCAGCTACCCCCCACCCCACTGAACAACAGTTATTTTGAAATACGAGATGCAAATGAAATAGTGGTATCTCCCACTGCTTACCACGTAAATTTTGAGACGAATACTGTTACTTTACTCCAATCTGCTCTCGATTTTCCGTTAACGGTCTACTATTTAGAACTCCCCTCTTTCCTAACTACGCCAATTAGCTATTATGATACCTCTCGCATTGTTCCCAATGAAGCGGGTAGTTTTACTTATCAACATCAGACGAACAACCGCCCTGCTTTTGTGCCTTTTGAGGGGTTAAATACCATGGGAAGTTTATCGAGAGGATTAACCATGGGAACCAACCAAAGTGCGGTTACCTCATCGAATTTAGATTTACAAATTACGGGAAATTTATCGGATCGCGTCAAGATTCGCGCCTCCATTCAAGATAACAACCTCCCCTTACAATACGGTGGTTACTCTCAAAAGATCAATGAATTTGATCAGATTTTTATTGAATTATTTTCAGATACATGGTCGATTCGGGCGGGGGATATCTTTTTAGAAAACAGAACGCGCCGCTTTTTAAATTTCAACAAGAAAGTACAGGGATTATCCACGCGTTTTGTCTTTGAAAATGACGATAGTAAAATCACAATTGAAGCAGCAGCTGCCTTAGCACGAGGGCAATATACCCGCAGTGTATTTAACGGTCAGGAAGGCAATCAAGGGCCTTACAAATTAAAGGGAGGCAATGGAGAGTTATACATTCTTATTATTTCGGGTTCTGAAAAAGTATACGTCAATGGTTTACTGCTCCAAAGAGGGGAGGAAAAGGATTATGTCATGGATTACAACTCGGGTGAATTGCGTTTTACCACACGTTATCCCATTACTGCCGACATGCGCATTTCCATTGAATACCAATATACCGATCGCAACTACACACGCTTTGTAGGCTATGGCAATATTCAACATGAAACAAATGCTTGGCAAATGGGGTTAACTGTATTTACGGAAACGGATTTAAAGAATCAAAACCTCCAACAAAACTTAACAGAAGAGCAGATCGACATCCTCAAACAAGCGGGAAATGACCCTAGTCGTATGGTTGCACCCTCTGCCTATCGCGATACGTATTCGGAGAACAAAATACTCTATACCCAAGAGCAAACGCCAGAAGGCCAGGTGTATTTTGCCTTTTCAACAGATCCTGAGGCAGACCTATACCATGTTACCTTTACGGCAGTAGGCAATAATCAGGGGGATTATATTTTGAAGAGCACCCAATCTATAGGGCGTATATACGAATATGTTGCTCCACTCCACGGCCAGCCCCAAGGAAATTACGCTCCAGTAGTTAATCTCGTTGCGCCTATACAAAACACCATTGCGACCTTCAATGCAGCGTATAATCCCTCAGAGAAAACCTCCTTAGATGTTGAATTTGCTTTTAGCAACCACGATGCCAACTTATTTTCCCCTTTAGACCAAGAAGAAAACAAAGGCTGGGCAACTGCATTAAAGGGCAAACAACGCCTGTGGACAAACGACCAAACCCAACTAAACGTATTAACAGACGTACAGTTTATCCACAAAAACTTTCACTCCCTAGAAAATCTATTTTCCATTGAGTTTGATCGCAACTGGAATTTACAATATGCAGAAGGAAATCAAAGTTTACTTACCGGTGGATTAGAACTAATCGCTCCTGGAAAGGGAAGTGCAACTTATTTAGTGGAACAGCTGAATTTCGGATCGGACTACAAGGGAAGTCGACAAAACTTATCGGGAACTTGGCAAGCTAAACCTTGGTACATCCAGACGCAAAATAGTTTTATGCAAGCAAAGGGGCTGCTCCAAAAAACCACCTTTATTCAGAGTCACTCACTAGCTAAATACTATTGGGATAAAAACTATGTGGGTACTCGGGTCGACTTTGAACAGAACAAAGAAACGGATCAAGAGACGCAACGTCTACACCCCATCAGTCATCGGTATGCTTCCTTAGATTTATTTGTAGGACGGGGCGATTCACTTGGAAAGAATATCGAACTAGGCTACCAATATCGAATTACGGACAGTCTGCAAAATAATACGTTAGCCTCTTTCTCAAAGGCCCACACCTTTTATGTGAAATCCCAACTGCTCAAATCGGAGACGCGCGATTTGAACCTCTATGCCAATTATCGTTCAGTACGTCCTGTGGATGAAACAAAACCTACCGAAAATACAGTAAATAGCGTATTAACCTACCGCGATCAGTATTTTAAGGGATTTATACAGTCCCATACCTTATATGAAATTAGTTCTGGAACCATTGCCCAACAAGAATTTACCTACTTAGAGGTTGAACCGGGACGTGGACAATACATGTGGATTGATTACAACAACAACGGCATACAAGAATTGGAAGAATTTGAACTTGCTCCTTATCCCGATTTAGGGAAATATGTACGTTTGTATTTACCGAGTCAGATCTTCTTGCCAACCAATCAAAACAAGCTTACCCAAACCCTAACGCTAAATCCAGCGGCAACTTGGCAAAATGAAACTGGAATCAAGCGTATATTGGCTTATTTCTACAATCAAACCTCCTATAGCATTGACCGCAAAGATTTGAAAGAGGGCAATCAACTTCGACTACATCCCTTTGCCTCGGACGAATCACAAATGGTGGGTTTAACCGAAAGTTTTAACAATTACCTCTATTACAATCGCGGAAAAAAACGCCACAGCGTGACCTATAGATATACTCAATCAAAGAATAGGAACTTATTGTCTTATGGCGCTACAACAAACAAAATAAAAACCCATCAATTGGGATACAACCACCTCATCCAAAAGACGTGGTTGATCGATGTGTGGGGAAAAACCACTCAACAAGAAACCCAATCCCCCTCCTATGCAAGTAAAAACTACGAACTCAAGATTCAAGGCTTTGAAACAAAACTATCTTATTTGTTTTCATCACAAACACAAGTAGATGTGTTTTATGTCTTTCAAGAGAAAAAGAACCAAACTGCCGAATTTGAAAATTTACAACAACACCGCATTGGGGCTTCATTTTCCGTTAACCAGATGAAATTATTTACGATGAATGGAGAATTCTCCTTTTTTCAAAACACCTTTACAGGTAATGTCTTCTCTCCTATTGGCTATCAGATGTTAGAAGGATTACAACCTGGAAAAAATATGACTTGGCGCATCATGTTTCAGAAAAATCTAACGAATTACTTGGATTTAAGTTTGCATTACCAAGGAAGAAGCAATGAATCAACAGCGACGATTCACACGGGAAGTGTGCAATTACGTGCGTTTTTTTAATTGATGTAGGGTTTGCTTTTTGCGCAGTTCGTTTTTTGTAAGCATTGTTGTACACCCTCTGCTTCATTTTGTCACCTAGGTTGTTCGTCTCTCAGTTTGTCATCCAAAACAGTCAACCCTAGGTTAAAGCGATTCAATAGCCCCTTTTTGAATTGGATTTTGCCAATTGACAAATTCACTTCCTATTATTTTCCTTATTTTTGAGTTCACACAAATTATCAATTATGGAAAACACTACCAATACGCTAACATGGGATGACTTTATGAAAGTTGAAATGCGCGTGGGTACGATTATTCAAGCCGAAGAATTCAAAGAAGTCCGCAATCCAGCTTATAAATTAGTTGTAGATTTTGGAGAAGAGATAGGTTTGAGAAAAACATCTGCCCAAATCACAAAATTGTATACTACAGAAGAATTAATTGGAAAACAAGTGATTGCGGTCGTTAACTTCCCACCAAAGCAAATTGCCAATATCATGAGTGAATGTTTGGTCATGGGTGCAGTAGAAGGCAAAGAAGTAACCCTAATGAGTTTAGACAAACCGGTTAAAAACGGATTGAGAATAGGATAATAAAAAAGGTTTCGCATGCGAAACCTTTTTTATATTATTGATGGAGTAAAGCGTATAAAGCAAAAGTACCTAACCAGTGACTTCCCATATAATCATCGTTTGTAATATTGCCGAATGAAGATTCAAAATGATGTTTGCCAATAGCTTTTACATGTGCTAATTCTGGTAATTTCTTAGCCAAGTCGCTTAGACAAGCTGCTCTACTAAAATTCAAGCCATCCAAATGCACCAAGTGGCCATCGGTACGATCCGATACCTTTCCTATTTCCAACTGAAAATCTGGTTCAAATATTTCTGGTAAAAATGCCTTCAACCAAGTTGTAAAGGCAGTGGTATCTTGAATCTTGCTCATCAATCGAGCTTCTTCCAAACAAGGAGATAAAAAATCATGTCCACTAGGCTCAAAGGCAAGATTGCAGTTGATGTCTTTCGCATATAGACGATTTGCTGTTTCTACAATTAACATTTCGAAATCCGTCTGCTTCATCAAACGGGCATATTCCAAAGACAGCGATAAGCCATAAGCTGTATTATCATGGGTTCCCGTTCGAATAGGATAATTTAACTTAGGCAAATAAGCAGTATAGCGATCCATTAATACCTTGGCTAAAGGTTCAAGTAAGGCAGCCCAGCGTTGTGCGTCCTCATCCTCCCAAGTGGATAGTGCTCCGTGCAGTTGAAATAACCAAGCCCATCCATAGGTACGTTCAAAGGTTCTGTTGTTGGGGTCGTCAAAGAAGGCCAATTCAACTTGAACGTGCTCTGGGGTAATCAACCCATTCAAGCGCTCGCGAATTTCACCATTTTGATCCAATTCCGGAAAGCGCTTCATTAATTCGATAATAGACCAATACCCGTGCACAGCCGAATGCCAATCAAAACAACCGTAAAAAATAGGACGTAGTTGTTTCGGTGTTTTTAAATCAGAGTCTGCCCCTAGCACTTGTCCCAGTTTATTTGGGTATTCCTGTTCAATGCAATGCAAAGGCAAAGCAATTATCTTTTGTGCTTCCTTTACAGTCAACACCAAGGGAGGGGTCGCCTCTACTACTTGCTCAGCCACCTCATTCTTTTCTTTGGGAGTACAACCCAATAAAGCCATACTCAGCACGGTTAAAACACTTATTTTTTTCATTGTTTCTCGTTTAGCTCACAAGGTAGGGATTATTCTAAAAAAAAAGACCTACACAATTGAAATAATCCAATCCATCACTGCTGAACACCATTATTTATCTTACTGACTATCTTTGATTTACAAAAAACAATAGGTTTTTGAATAAATGAAGTTTAGACCCTGAGTTTTTTGTACATTTGAAATAAAAAATGCACAAAATCACCCTATCATTTTTAAGTGTAATCCTATTAACGGTCACTTTTATTTCTTGTGACAGCAAGTCTTTGAATTCATCTAAGGCGATCACTGCCATAGAAGCGTATATGGAAACCCAACCCATTTATGAAAGTACGACGTTTACCGTTGGAGATACTAAACTAAGAACGAGAAAAGATGCAGCGCTCATTGAGCAGTACAAACAATTAGCAGATGAAGGCTACCTCAACCTTGCAGATTTTAATACGAAAAAACGATTTATGTCCAAGGACAGTCTTTGGCAAGGAACTATCAAATTAACGGGAAAAGCACATCCCTATGTCTTAGAACAAAAGGGCAATAAGATAAAAGTAAAGACGATCGAATACTTAGTCGATAAAGACAATGGTTTTCAGTTGGATGCCAAAGGTAAAAAAACAGCCACTGCAACAGTTAAGTTGAAAAAAAATCCAACGCCTTTTCATTTTTTAAAGGAGGATAAATCGCCTAATACCGAATTTATCACTCGAAAATTCAAGATGAAGTACACAGAAGAAACAGGTTGGAGAATTACAAAATAACCCATGGGTAAGAATATATTTATTTTGATTTTAATACAAGCCTTACTCGCTGTATTAATGGCGTTTATGATTGGTAAAATGTCGTTTATTGGACGCATGGGCATTACTTTTTTTTACCGAGAATACCTCGTTTTAAAATCCCCTTGGAAAACGGCCCTGCTTATTTTTATCATTCAGCTCTTTCTCATTGTGATACTCGCTTTTTTCAAGTATTTCACTCCAGCCAAGATAGCTAATACACTGGCTATTATAACGATACTCATCGGATTGGGTGCTGCTTATTACACCTACCTTGATTTTACGACTACTTCTCATAAACACATGAAGAGCAATTTTCACACGGGTTTTTATTTATTTTGGGGAGCTTGGATCTTTTCTGCCATTTTCTTTTTATTTTTAAAGAAAAAGAAAATAGTCTTAACGGAATTAGAAGCAACAAATTCGGAAACGGAATCACTTTCTTAAATCAACAATACACATGAAAACACTCTATTTCTTCCCTTTGGTTTTAGTGGCGTTGGCCTTGACCAACTGTACAGATAAAAGCAAAGAAACGCAAGAACCTCAGCGCATCAAAATAGAACAGCCATCATCCACAACCACGGCACAACCTGTTCAAATTCCGATGCACGGAACCAAAGACAACAGTTCTTCCGGTCTTACTTCATTTAAAATCAAGGAAGAAATGAAGCAAGAGATACAAGAAAACGCAAGAGAAAAAAACGCGATTGCAGAATAAGGTTTAACGTCTAATTGTTTTTATTCCTAATAAAAATAGTTAAGTTTACCTGACAAAACCAATTAACTAATCATGAAGAACTATTTATTAGCAGTATCATCCCTGTTTATTTTAAGTTTAACCGCTTGTAAAGACACAGGTAAAGAGCCCTCGAATATTACGATTGATGGGACAGCAACTGAACAACCAGCGAGTGCAGCACCCGCAACGGGGGCCGAAGCAACACCTGCTCCGAATACAGCAGCACAACCTGCAACAAACCAGGCAAGCACAACACAAGCAACTGGAGCGAAGAGCAATCTAAACCCACCACATGGACAGCCGGGTCACCGCTGTGATATTCAAGTAGGAGCTCCTTTAGACACTCCTCCAGGAGGTGGAATGTCTGCGACTGCAACTCCCGCATCAACGGCTAGTCAAGGACAACCTTTCCTAGTGAATGATGCCGCGAAAAGTCGTATTGCACAAGAGCAAGGTCAAACAGCAAGCAGTGGAAAAATCAATCCACCCCATGGACAACCAGGGCATCGTTGTGACATACAAGTGGGACAACCTCTTCCATAAGCAAATTATTTTACTATTTAATATCCGTAAAAAGGGCAAAATCGATCTTGATTTTGCCCTTTTTATCTTATTATCACTTGAGAAAGGCCAATTAATACGACAAAATAATCCGTATAACTTCCAGCAATATTGCTTATTTTTGCAGTCTTATTAATTTCATATATAGAATAGTTTATGATACAAGATCCGAAGAGATATACGCTAACGGCGGCATTGCCTTATACCAATGGGCCAATTCATATTGGACACTTAGCAGGTGTTTATGTTCCAGCTGATATTTATGCTCGATTCTTGCGAATGCAAGGCAAAGACGTTGCCTTCATCTGTGGAAGCGACGAACACGGGGTGGCTATTTCTATGAAAGCAAAAAAAGAAGGCATTACCCCTCAAGAGGTAATCGATAAATACAACGGAATCATCAAACAATCTTTTGAAGATTTCGGCATTACGTTTGACAATTACTCGCGTACTTCTTCTTCTGTTCACCATCAAACGGCTTCTGAATTTTTCAAGAAGTTGTATAACGAAGGGAAATTTATCGAAGAAATCACGGAACAATTATACGATGAGCAAGCACAGCAATTCTTAGCGGACCGCTTTGTTATGGGAACTTGCCCTAAATGTGCCAATGAAGAGGCTTATGGAGACCAATGTGAGAAATGTGGAACTTCATTAAATGCAACGGATTTGATAAACCCTAAATCCACCATTACAGGTAGTACGCCGATTTTGAAATCGACCAAACACTGGTTTTTACCCCTAGATCAATACGACGGATTTTTGCGTCAGTGGATTTTAGAAGGGCATAAAAACGATTGGAAACCCAATGTTTATGGCCAAGTAAAATCGTGGTTAGACGATGGTTTAAAACCTCGTGCGGTAACGCGTGACTTAGACTGGGGTATCCCTGTTCCTGTAGAAGGTGCAGATGGAAAAGTATTGTATGTATGGTTTGACGCGCCTATTGGGTATATTTCATCCACGAAAGAATGGGCAGCACGCGTAGGAAAAGACTGGGAACCCTATTGGAAATCAGAAGATACTAAATTGGTTCACTTCATCGGAAAAGATAATATTGTATTCCACTGTGTAATTTTCCCTGCTATGTTAAAAGCAGAAGGAAGCTATATCTTACCAGATAACGTACCAGCAAATGAGTTTTTAAACTTGGAAGGTAACAAGCTTTCAACGTCTAAAAATTGGGCGGTTTGGTTGCATGAATACTTGGAAGATTTCCCAGGAAAACAAGATGTACTGCGTTATGCTTTAACAGCAAATGCACCAGAAACAAAAGACAATGACTTTACATGGAAAGATTTCCAAGCGAGAAATAACAACGAATTAGTGGCTATTTTTGGAAATTTCATCAACCGTGTTGTCGTTTTAACGAATAAATATTACAACGGTATAGTTCCACAACCGCATGCTTTTTCTGAGGTAGATATTGCCACTTTAGAAGAATTAAGAGCCTATCCAGCTGTCATCGAAAGTTCTATTGATCGTTACCGCTTCAGAGAAGCGTTGGGAGAAATGATGAATGTAGCGCGTTTAGGAAATAAATACTTAGCGGATGAAGAACCTTGGAAGTTGATTAAAACAGATGAGGAAAGAGTACAAACGCAAATGTATGTGGCCTTGCAAATTGCTGCTGCCTTAAGTACGCTAGCAGAACCTTTCTTGCCTTTCACTGCAGCAAAATTAAAATCAATTTTGCGCCTAGAGACTCCATTAGCTTGGTCTGCCATTGAAGTGGATCAACCGTTAATCCAAGCGGGACACCAAATTGGAGAAGCGGAGTTGTTATTTGCTAAAATTGAAGATGAAGAGATTCAAAAACAATTGGATCGCTTAGAAGCTTCTAAACAAGCGAATAAAGTGGCCAATGCGGTGGTAGAACCTCAAAAAGAAACAGCAACCTATGACGATTTCACTAAATTGGATTTGCGTGTTGGAACGATTGTAGAAGCAGAAAAAATGCCAAAAGCCAATAAGCTTTTAGTGTTAAAAGTGGATACGGGAATGGATGTAAGAACGATTGTATCGGGAATTGCTGAGCATTTCAAACCGGAAGATATCATCGGGAAACGCGTAACGGTTTTAGCCAACTTAGCACCACGTGCTCTACGCGGTGTAGAAAGTCAAGGGATGATCTTAATGACAGAAGATGCCAACGGTAAATTGGTATTTGTCAACCCAGATGAAGAAGGTGTAAAAAATGGAGCAACGATTAATTAATTTTATAAAAAAAAGCCTGCAAATTGCAGGCTTTTTTTTGATTATGACTCCCATCGGCTACTATCATCCAAACGCATTAAATCATCCGAATCCAATTTCACCTGAGTTGCGCGAACTAAATGCTGTAATTGTTTGGCACTCGTAGCGCTAACGATTGGTGCTGTAACTACAGGTTGATGTAACAACCAAGCAATCGCTATTTCCGCACTTGTTGCCTCGTGTTTTTGAGCTGTTTTTGCTAACGCATCTAAAATGGCTAACCCTCGCTCATTTAGATAATGCTCCACCATCATTTTGCGAGCGCTTCCCTCTAAATCTGCGGCTGTTTTATACTTTCCAGATAAGAAGCCACTAGCTAAAGCAAAATAAGGCGCTACAGCCAGCTTTTCTTTCTCGACAATATCTTTATACTCCGTTTCGAATTGCACGCGATCATAGAGGTTATACAGCGGTTGTAGGGCAATATATTTGGTCCATCCTTTGGCTTCTGCAACTTGATTACTTTCAAGTAAGCGCTCTCCACTTAAGTTAGACGCTCCAAGTGCACGAACTTTTCCTGCTTGAATCAGTTCTTGAAATGTTCCCATGATTTCTTCTACTCCAACATTCACATCATCGTGATGGGAATAGTATAAATCAATATAATCCGTGCGCAAGCGAAGCAAAGACGCATCAACGCCATCGATAATCTGTTGTCTAGTCAACCCTCTTTCTACGCCTTGCATACCACCACCCACTTTGGTAGCCAAAACCACATCTTGTCTTTTCTTGCTCTCCTTAAACCATTTTCCGATAATGCGTTCAGACTCTCCTCCCACATTACCTTCAACCCAATGCGAATAACTATTTGCTGTATCAATAAAATTAATACCCTGATCGTGTAATTCATCTAGCATGCGCAGCGATGCTTTTTCATCTAAAGTCCATCCAAATACATTGCCTCCAAAGCAAATCTCAGCGATGCTCAGTTCATTGGTTAATTTCTTTTTCTTCATATCCTCAGTGTTTTTGTACATAAAAATGTTTAGTTGTAATGGAGTGACTCTCCATAATAAAGCGTTTGTACAAGATACAAAATAAAAAAAAGAGCGGTTATTTTCATAACCGCTCTTTCTATATATTGACTAATTTACTAGAAATTGAATCTCATTGTAAAGTTCCATGTTCTACCCGCTCCTAACATTACTTCGTTTCGAACATCAACACCTTTCCAAGTTGTACTCTCAGGAGTTGCCTGAATATTTGTTCTTGCAGAAGAAATATAGGTTGTATCGAATAAGTTATTTACGTTGAAACGCATTGTTAAAGCATTTTGTTTCTCTTTACCAAGTTCCATACGGTAAGATACTCCAGCATCCCATAAGTTAAATGCAGGTAACTTCATTGATCCACTTTTCCCTTTGGCATTTGCTTTATCAACATCTAATGAACCATAGAAATTATCATTGTATCTGTAGTTCGCATCAATTTTCAATCCTTTTGCAATTTCATAGCTTGCGCCTAAGTTAGCAATCAACTGTGGTGCTCCACCCACTTTAGCTCCATCGATATATAATGTGTGCGTTTTAAATCCTGACTCAGGTTGTCCTGGCTCATTATAAATAGGTTCATTTGTTTCTTCGTTATAGAAAGTTCCTGTAACATTAGAAGCATATTTCCAATCACCCCATGAGAAAGATCCTGTAATAGTTAAACGATCCACTGGATAGTAGATGAAATCCATTTCCATTCCAGAGTGTATTTGCTCTACTCCGACTAAAGTAGCATAACCATTAACTTGTAGTGGCTTTCCATTTGATCCAATCTCGTCTGTATCAAATCTACTTGTCGCACGAGTTACTCTATCTTTCCAAGATGTTCTATATAAATTTAAGTTTGCTCTTAATTTATGGCTTCTATATCCATAACCAGCTTCAAATCCTAAAACTTTTTCATTTGTAAGATTTGGGTTTAGCGTATTCGTATTATTCAAATAAACCCCGTTGTTCATAAAAGGTTGACGAGAGAAATATCCAGAATTTACGAATACATTGTGGTTTTCGTTGATATTGTAGTTTGCTCCCCCTTTAATACTTCCTCCTAAGATACTTTCCCAATCCGTTTTGTAATCTTTTGCTCCTTGAGCAGTCGAACGGTCATAGTTGAAATAATCAACACGTTGCATCCATTGGTTAGAAATAGCTCCTTGTACAAATACAGATAAATCATCTTTAGAGTATTCAACTTGTCCAAATCCACCTAACCATTTCACATTACCATCATTGTGGTATCCCACTTTTTCTCTATTGTTCCAATTTACCCAAGGGTTCATTGTAGATTTTGCTTCATAAGTTTGACTTACGATATAGTGTTGACCTCCATTATTTTTATTATTATTCACGTAATATCCGTCAGCACCTAATAAATTATCTAATAATTGGTAGTGGTATCCTTTGTAAATACGTCCATCTAAACCAAAATCAACAGTCCAGTTTTCATTTACTTTCGCATTTAAATTAATCACCGTACCATACCAGTCATGTGAGTTTATACTTGAACGACGTGCCCAACCTCCTCTATTTTTATTTTTAGGATCATAGGCCATAACATAATGACCTTGTTGACCTGGATTGTTTGGATCATCTACTAAAGGATTACTTGTATTATTCCAATCAGCGATTGTTTCACCTCTATTCCAAGCAGCGATATCATCAAAACGCATATGTCCGTTTGCATCTCTAACCTCAGGTCCGAAATCTCTGTAACCATTTGGTCCACCACCAATTGTTCCAGTTCCTCCACCACGTCCCCAAGATCCGTAGAATACTGCACCTAATGTCCATGTTTCATTGATATTGAAATCGTAGTTGATAGACATTACTGGTTTGTTATAGTAGTTTGATTTAAAGTTAAAACGTTCACCATTGTAAAATCCTGTATCAGGATTGAATCTTTTGTTCATTTTCCCACCATTCCATTTTTGGATGTTTTCGATAGAAACTGAAGTAGAACGTTGATCGTGATCTTGTTTAGCACCAGTGAAAGTGAATTGAACATTGTGACGAGAATCTTTCGATTTGTACCCTAAACCTAAGTAGTAGTTGTACCCTTCGAATCCTGTTCCTTCCACATATCCACTTCCTCTAGTATAACCTAATAATACCGAAGCAGATAGTCCATTTTCTAATACACCTGTATTATAAGAAGCTAATCCTTTGAAATAGTCTCCTGTTCCAACACCTGCAGAGATAGATCCTCCTTCTCTTGCATCAGATGTACGTGTTAAAACGTTAATCGTTCCTCCAACTGAAGAAATTGCAATTTTAGAAGATCCTAATCCTCGTTGTACCTGCATCGCAGATGTAACGTCTGATAAACCAGCCCAGTTAGACCAATATACAGCTCCACCTTCCATATCATTAACAGGCATACCGTTAATTAATACAGCCACGTTTCGTTGATCAAATCCTCGGATGTTAATATTAGAATCACCATATCCTCCTCCACCTTTAGAAGCGTAAACAGAAGGTGTTGTGTTTAAGATTTCAGGAAACTCTTGAGAACCAAGCTTTTCTTGAATTTCAGCTGCTTTAATAGTAGACACAGCAACTGGTGTTTTACGGTCTTTTGCAACGTCTGCAACTCCCATGATCACAATGTCTGCTAACATATTCTCATCTGGGTTTAATACAACGTTTCCAACATTTGCTACGTTGTTTGCATCAACTTTAAACGCAACTGTTTTCGATTGATAACCAATAAAAGAGATAACAACCTCTCCTTTATCGCTATTTACAGTTAAAGTAAACGCTCCATTCGCATCAGTAGATACTCCATTTTGCGTTCCCTTCACTAGTACAGTCGCACCAGGCAAGCTCATGTTTAGCTCTCCATCAATGACCGTACCCTTTACTTTGTTTTGTGAAAATGCAGATGTTGACGTAATAACCATTACGAAAAACAACATCCAGTTCTTCAAGTTTCTCATTTTGTAAGTGTAAGTGATAAATTAATTTCACCGCAAATGTACAAAAAGATACTCCTCAAATGTTACGAAATTATTAATTTTAACTTGTAGCCCAATTTATTGAATTCTAAACAGTTCTGTTTCTCAAATAATAATTCAGCAAAAACGCTGTAGAACTGTCGTGTTTCAGTACATTATTCGAAATTATTTCGCCTTGAATATTTTTTGCTAAAACTTTGCCATATTCCACACCAAATTGATCAAAACTATAAATATTCCAGATCACACCTTGAACAAAAGTCTTGTGTTCATATAATGCAACTAAGGCCCCTAGTGATTCTGGTGTCAACTTGTCAATTAAAAGAGTATTAGAAGGTTTGTTTCCTTGAAATTCTCTAAAATTTTGCACTAAAGGGTTTTCTGTTTCCGTTTCTTTCGTTGTGTCTTTTCCATTTAACAAGGCTTCCGTTTGTCCGAAAAAGTTGGACATTAGGATAGTATGGTTACAATCTGAGGCACTGTATGGATTAATAAAACCTATAAAATCCACGGGAACAACTTTAGTTCCTTGGTGAAACAATTGGAAAAAGGCATGTTGAGCAGATACTCCTACATCACCCCAAATTAATGTTCCAGTTTCGTAATTCACTGGATTTCCCTCTCGGTTTTTATCTTTGCCATTACTTTCCATGATCATTTGTTGCAAATGTGCAGGAAAACGTTCTAAGAATTGACTATATGGAACAACCGCTTCTGTTTCATAACCAAAGAAATTGTTATACCACACGCTTAACAAAGCACAAACTACGGGGATATTTTGTTCAAAAGGAGCAGTACGAAAGTGTACGTCCATTTTATTAGCTCCTTTCAGCAAGCGTTCAAAATTCTCATACCCAATTGCCAAAGCGATCGATAGCCCTACTGAACTCCACAGCGAAAAACGCCCTCCAATATGATCCCACATGGGAAAAATAGTTTCCGGTTGAATGCCATACGCCACTGCTCGATCAATTTCGGCAGTTACCCCAACCAAATGAGGACCGAGCTTCTCTTTTTTCACTTTGGTCTTTAACCACTCTACTACTTTATCCGCATTTAAAACTGTTTCTTGCGTCGTAAAAGTTTTGGAAACAACAAGTACTAAGGTAGTTTCCGGGTTTAGTTTACGTAACACCGCATACAAATAATCGTCATCGACATTTGAAATGAAATGAACATTCAACTGATTGCTGTAATTTGCCAAGCCTTGCACCACCATCTTAGGTCCAAGATCTGAACCACCAATACCAATATTGACGATATCCGTAAAAGGCTCTCCTGTACTGGAAGTATATTCTCCTTGTATCACACGTTCAACAAAGTCCTTCATGCGATCACGTGTTTGGCGAATTTCATCCAAGATATTCACACCATCAACAACGATTGAGGCATTTGGATTAAAATCGCGTAATGCTGTATGCAATACGGCTCTATCTTCTGTCTTATTTAACTTCCTTCCTGTAAATAAGTCTTCGATTGCTTCTTTCAAGTGCATTTCTTCCCCCAACTCACACAAGTAAGCTAACGTTTCTTTCGTTACCTTATTTTTAGAGTAATCAAGCAGAAAATCATCGAATTGAATATTAAATGAACTCCCTCTACTAGAATCCTCTTTAAAGAGGTCTTGCATTTGGATCAACTTCATTTGCTCAAAGTGCTCACGTAGTTTACTCCATGCAGCAGTACTAGTAGGATTTATAGTTTGTAACATTATAATGTAAAAACAGCAATTATTTATTAAACTTTTCTTTTATCACAGCATCCAATTCTGCTTTAAGCGGTTGGATATATTCTTTATAAGCAGGAATATCTTTTTTATCCATCGGTTCTGAGTTTGGCAACACTTGACCAAGCGGATCCACCTGTACTCCGTTTTTCCAAAAGCGATAACACACGTGTGGTCCCGTAGCCAATCCTGTACTTCCTACCAATCCAATCGTTTGTCCTTGCGTTACGTATTGTCCCTTTTTTACAAGAATTTTAGACATGTGTAGGTATTGTGTAGAATATGTACCGTTGTGTTTTACTTTTACGTAATTACCATTTCCAGCTGTATAACCTGTACGCTCTACCACACCCGAAGCAGTGGTCATGATTGGCGTACCTGTTGGCGCAGCATAATCTGTTCCATTATGAGATTTCCACGTTTTTTGAACCGGATGAAATCTGCTTTTAGTATAGCGCGAGGTAATGCGGAAGAATTTTAGGGGTGCCTTTAAGAACATACTCTTCATCGGGCGCCCTTCCTCGTCGTAATAATCTTTTCCTTTAGTTCCTTGTCTTTGATACGGGAAGGAATACAAGTCCTTTCCTCTATAATTAAAATAGGCAGCCTCAATTTTTGAAATACCTACATACACCGTATCGTTAATGTATTTTTCTTCTATAGTTACCGCAAAGCGATCGTTTGGTTGTAATTTAAAGAAGTCAATCGACCAAGCGAATATCTGAGACATACGCGTAGCTAAGGATTGATCCACCCCTTCATTGCTCAAACTAACAGAAAGTGAGCCCTCAATAGTTGAGGCTACTGTTCTTCTTCGGATGGTAACCGGATAGGTCTTCGTATAAGCAGTAACTGTATCGCGTAAGTCGATAACCTGATAACCCGAAATATTAGGGTGGTAAACAAACGCTGCTAACTTGTCTGGATTCTCTTTATACTTAATCAGCGTATAAGGTTGTCCGGCGCGGATACCTCTTACATTGATTGTGTCTTTTACTTTGGTAACAATATTGTGTACATCTGTAGCATTGAGGTTGAAATCGCCAAAAATCTTACCTAGGTTATCGCCCGACCGTATCGTATCTTCCGTTACGACATAATCTTTCAAATTAAACCCATATAATTCGGCTACAATTTCCTCTACTGTTTCTTCTTCAGTATCTGTACTTACTTCCATTTCTGCTTCCTTTTTACAAGAAGTGAACAAAAGAAGTCCTGTTAACAACATAAAAATTTTATACTTCAAACCTAACTTTTTTCTATTTTAAACCAATCCTTTTCCCCAATTCTCCATTTCTTCTTCTGACCATAATGCAGGGAAGAAAATTCTTTTTTGATATTCTGGCAACATGTACTTTTTCCAATCACTACCGCCGGTGGCTTCCTTCGTTACCCCCGTACTCTCTAAGTACTTTAATGCTGTTTTATAGTGTCCAATCACCCAAGTAACATTGACGGTATAATCGTAATGTTTCATGGCTTGAATTAACGCTGGACGCTCTTGTTCTTCTTTGGGAAGTTCAACAAATTTCTGCCATAAATTTGTTTTTTCATAATCTTTCATTGCTTTAACAAAAGTTTGACTGTATTTCTTCTCAAACGCATCGAGCAAGTAGGACTTTTCACCAGTCTTATAATTTTTTCCAGCAGCCTGCCAATACATAAATTCTAACGCTTCTTCTGCTGAAATATTTTCCGGTAAGTCAGCAATAAATCGCTTGTCGATCAAATTTTTCCAATCTGTTGATCCAAATTCGATCAAACGATATTGAGCGCTTTGAAAACCACTTGCAGGCGCTAGTGTATTTCTAAATTTATTATACTGTTCTACGTCCATTCCATCCCCCATTATGCTAAAAGAATTAGTCAACATATCAAAATATCGGCTAATTCTCATCAATTTATCAGTAAAAACCTCGACGTCAATTTTAGCTGTAACGGCCAATTGTTCAATTTCCCATAAAATCATTTTAAACAATAACTCATTGACTTGGTGATACATAATAAACACCATTTCATCTGGGTATAGGGTACGCTGGATTTGCAGGCCTAACAAAGCATCAGTTTGTATATAATCCCAGTACGTAAGGGGCTTGGCATGCAACAACCCTTCTAAATGTACATTGGGATTTTGTCCCATTTGGGTAAATTTTTCTTCTAAATTTTTTATGTGTTGATTGGTTAAGTCGTTCATGGTTTATTCGGTCTTTAAGGTGGTAACTAATCCTTTGTATTCTTCTAGATCTGCTTTTAATGACCCAACAGCTAAGCTTGCTTTAATTCGCAAAGGAACCTTATTACTGTCTGCTGACACCCAAACAGTTAAGCTTTCTTTCTCTTTAAATACACGTCCTGCCATCACATAAGGTCTAAAAGACAAGGCTTTAATTTTACCAAATTTAGTTTTTAATTCAGAGGTTCCCAAGTATTGTAATTTAAAACGAAAAACCTCTCCATCGAAAAACATATCGATTTCCACGGCTTCATTCTTTTTTAAACTGTCTAATTTAGGGTGATTTCTAAGGTAATAAAAAGCAGATACGATATCCTGCACCTCTTTTACAATGGGATAGGTATTTTCTTTAATTTTTTCGTAGTCTTTAACTAAGACATTTTTCTTGGAATAATCAAAGAATCCTTCTTGATCTTTGGTATAGCCACCTTCGTCAATTTTTCGAACAAATCGATGAGGCACAACTTGATCTTTCTCAAAATAACTTTGATAATCATCGTATACTTTAAAAAATACTTTTGAAAGTCCTGTTGTATAGCCAATACCTTTTGCGTGATACATACTTTTTCCTTTGTATGAAGTTTCAGCTAGTTGTAGTTCGGCTATTCCTGCATTGAGGAAGCCATAGGAAACTCTAAACTTTAGGTATTCTCCCGCTTTAAATGCTTTGGGTTTGCTTTGTGCAAAAGTGACAGCTGCACAGGTTAAGAAGATATAAATAACAAATAATACTTTTTTCATAGTCGGCTAATTTTATTCAAAAATAACAAACAAAAAAACCCAGTCAAATAATTGACTGAGTTTTTATGCTATTAACCAACCAAAAAACTATAAATTATGAAAAATTTATTACACTCAAATAAAGCTTATGACATCTTTATTTTTGCGAGTGCAAATGTACAGTTTTTTATTGATTATTCATATATCCTGCATCTTTTAACCTCACTTTAACTATAACGTACTCAAAATGAGGCTTTTTAAGATATTATTAACTCAGATTATAATGTTCCGCGTAACTCTTGTTCACGTTCGATTGATTCGAAAAGTGCTTTAAAGTTACCTGCACCGAATCCTCTAGCACCCATTCTTTGAATAATTTCGAAGAATAAAGTTGGACGATCCTCTACTGGTTTGGTGAAGATTTGTAACAAATATCCTTCTTCATCCGCATCCACTAAGATACTTAATTTTTGAAGTTCTTTGATATCTTCTTTCATCATATCCATGTGTACACCTAAACGTCCAGGGATTGCATCATAGTATGCTTGTGGCGGAGCAGATAAAAACTCAACACCTCTAGCTCTCATTTCACCTACAGTTTTGATGATATCATCAGTAGCTACTGCGATGTGCTGAACCCCAGGTCCGTTGTAGAAATCCAAATACTCCTCTACTTGAGAACGCTTTGCTCCCTCTGCTGGTTCGTTGATAGGGAATTTGATACGTCCATTACCGTTAGACATTACTTTACTCATTAAAGCAGAATACTCTGTATTAATTTGCTTGTCGTCAAACGATAAGAAATTTACGAATCCCATCACGTCTTCATACCATTTTACCCAAGTATTCATTTCGTTCCATCCCACGTTTCCTACCATGTGATCCACGTATTTCAAACCAACTGGCGCTGGGTTGTAATCGCTTTCCCATTTAACGAATCCTGGCAAAAACACTCCTTTGTAGTTCTTTCTCTCCACAAACATGTGTACAGTTTCTCCGTAAGTATAGATACCTGCGCGAACTGTTTCACCAAATTCGTCTGTTTCCACTACAGGTTCCATATACGATTTAGCTCCACGGCTTGTTGTTTCTTCGTATGCTTTACGTGCATCTTCTACCCATAACGCCACTACTTTAATTCCATCTCCGTGTTTAACGATGTGATCATTTAACTCAGACTCAGCAGTAAGTGGTGTTGTTAGAACGATGCGAATTTTATCTTGTACTAAAACGTATGACGCTCTGTCTTTTACACCTGTTTCTAATCCAGCATAAGCCAACGATTGAAATCCAAAAGCAGTTTTGTAGAAATGTGCTGCTTGTTTAGCGTTTCCAACGATAAATTCAACGTAATCTGTTCCTAATAAAGGTAAGAAATCTTGTGC
This sequence comes from Myroides sp. NP-2, assembly GCF_014145665.1. Taxonomy (GTDB): domain Bacteria; phylum Bacteroidota; class Bacteroidia; order Flavobacteriales; family Flavobacteriaceae; genus Flavobacterium. The sequence goes on from NZ_JACHTD010000002.1 coordinate 141,537, forward strand.
TCCTTCAAATATTTTTTCTAAGCCAAATTCAACTGACTTTACTTCTTTACTCATAATTATAGTTTTAGTTGTTGTTTATTCTGTTTTTGAATTTTTATTCTTCTAACCAAGATTGGTAGTATTGTTCATCGGCAATTTTCATGGCTTCTTCCGTCACCATTAAAGGCTTGAAGGTATCAACCATAACGGCTAACTCTTCGGTTACTATTTTTCCGATCGAACGTTCTGCAGCCCCAGGATGCGGTCCATGTGGAATACCCGCAGGGTGAAGTGAAATATGCCCTGGTGCAATATCATTACGACTCATAAAATCACCATCTACATAGTATAATACCTCATCACTGTCGATATTACTGTGGTTGTAGGGCGCAGGAATAGCATCCGGATGGTAGTCGTATAACCTCGGTACAAAAGAGCAAACAACGAAACCAGCAGTTTCAAATGTTTGATGTACAGGAGGCGGTTGGTGAATGCGTCCAGTAATGGGTTCAAAATCGTGAATCGAAAACGCATACGGATAGTTGTATCCATCGTATCCAACCACATCAAAAGGATGAGTCGCATAGATCATTTCGAAGATTTCATCCTGTTTTCTCAACTTAATTAAGAAATCTCCTTTTTCATCATAGGTTTCTAAATTTTCAGGAAGACGGATATCTCTCTCGCAAAATGGCGAGTGTTCCATCAATTGTCCGAACCAGTTTCTATAGCGTTTTGGCGTATAAAACGGGTGTTTAGATTCTACGATAAATAGTCGATTATCTTCGGTGTCGAAATCCATCTTGTAAATCATTCCTCGTGGAATAACAAGGTAATCTCCGTATTTAAAGGGTATATTCCCTAGAAAAGTACGCAACGTACCCGATCCTTTATGGATAAAAATCAATTCGTCTGAATCGGTATTCTTGTAGAAATAATCCTCCATTGAATGTTTAGGAGCCGCTAATACAATGGTACAGTCACTATTGGTCAAAACTGCTTTTCGGCTTTCTAAAAAATCATTTTCGGGTTCTACTTGGAATCCTCTTAGTCGGTAAGATTGAATGTTATTTGCTTTCGCAATTTTAGGTGCGACAGAATACTGTTTGCGTATTTCTTTCACCTGTGTTGGTCGGTGTACATGGTACATATTTGTTGACATTCCGTCAAAACCAACTGTACCAAACAATTGTTCATAGTATAAGTCACCGTTTTCCTTGCGGAAAATCGTATGACGTTTAGGGGGAATACTCCCTAAGCGATGATATAAAGGCATAATTACTTATAGTTTTAAGGTTGGAAAAAAATAATATAAGTAAAAGTCTCTCATTCAGGATTTCTCTTGATCAGAAACTTAATATAAGCCAATAAACCGTCCCATTGTATATTCATAATGTCACAAATATCGAAATAAAAATGATATATCCAACTTTATAACCAAATTTTATTTACGTATTGCTAAAAAACCCCCTCTTGACCCCCTTGAATTCTTAACTAAAACCAAAAGCCTACAGAGAAAAAAGTATAGCTACTTCCCGTATCTGGCGAATAACTGTATTTAACTTCAATCGGTCCAATCATGGTTTGCATTCCATATCCCAAAGAGTATCCAGAATATTTGGATTTAAACAACCACTCTGAGCCAGAAAAAATATCTTCTCCAACATTTGCAAAATTGGCCGAAAAGTTAATATGGTGTTTTTTGAAAATTTCATAATCTAGATCGATCGATCCCAAAATGTAGGAGTTTCCAGCAATACTCAACAAATCATACCCATAAAATGGGATAATATTATCGCGTTCTGCAAATCCGTACCCGCCTAAGAAATAAACAAAGCCGATTGAAGGTGTATTTCCAATAGTTGCTCCCATACGCGAACGCAGATCGACATTCAACTTATCTGTGATCTTAGTAGCATAACCCACTTGCCCCGTGATGGTCGAAAAGTTCTGAAAATTACCTAGATAATCCGAAGACAAGAAGTAGTTTTTATATTCTCCTTTAAACATAAACCCCTTGCGTGGAAAGTACTTATTATCATAAGTATCAAAGGTAAAGCTAGCAAATCCTCCCAAATAGGTACTTCGGTCAAAATTGTTATGTTCAATTGCAAGCGTATTGCTCTTTACATCAAAATAGCGGTGTTCCAATCCAGCGGCAACTAAAAATTTTTGTTGGTAAAAGGTCTGGAAGACTAAACGGTTTTCAAAATCTTTATAGTCAACGCTAAATTTGGATGGGTAATTCGATAAATCGCCTTGTCCTGGCACAATAACTCGATCGCTATCTGTCAACATTTTAAAGCGTAAATCACTGCTAAATTGGTTGAATTTGGAATTGATTCCCACACTCCAATAAAAACCATTATCTACAAAATAGTTGAAATTATAGCGCACATTATCCCCTACCGCCACATCCAATGACGCGACATCACTCTTGAGCAATAGATTTTTTTGTGTCACATTAACCAAGGCGGCGGATTTATATAGTCCGTCGTAATGTACACCTAGTTTTAGATAGCGCTTAATTGGGTTTTCTACCATATCCAACACCAAGGCATCTCCGTCTCCATTCGCATCAAAACGGTAGGAAATACTGCTAAAGTTATCGGATCCATTGAGTTGATCGATACCTTTTTCTAAATCGTCAAAAGTGATATAGCTCTCAGGTTTAAACCCTAACTTTCCGTGAACATAACGCTGTGTATAGTGTTTTAACCCATTAATATCAATCGAGTTAACGTACAATTTATCGGTGTATTTTGGCACAAACTGCTTTTGCAAAACATCTTTTCTTCCGCCTATTTTTTTAATTTCTTCTACTTTCAGCTTCGCAGCTTCTACTCCTCTTTCAATAATTGCCTTTCCTTCTTCGAAAGAAATAACAGTATAGCCAGAAATATCGGGTTTAATATAAATATCCGTTTTTTCGACCTTATCCTTCATTTGATTAATGGTGGAATAGTTGGAAATCTGAAGCAGAACATCGGCAGCACCGTTGATATCTTCCATGGATTTAAGTCCATCTTGCACATCGACGCCAATGACAATATCCGCCCCTAAGGCTCGGAGCTCGTCTATGGGATAATTGTTGACAATACCTCCATCGATCAAGTGATTTTCGTCAATTAAGACTGGAGCAAACAAGGACGGAAAGGCACCACTAGCCAAGATAGCTTGCGGCAAATAACCCGAATCAATCAAAACGGGCTTCCCTGTTTCAATATTGGTAGCAATACACAAAAAAGGAATATTCAGATCATTAAAATCACGTACGTGTCTTACATGTGCTAAAAGCTTGTTCATCAAGTTGTAGTTGTACATTCCTCGAGAAAAAGCTTTGGGCAATCCTATTTTAAACTTATCAAAGGGCAAAGTCAGCGCGTAGATTTCATCGTTTTTCTTTTCGTAAAATGATTTGGATACGCGGGGAATATAATCTCGTATTAAAGCTGTGGCGTCAATACTACTAAATATAGAATCTAATTCAGTCGCCGTATATCCTGCAGCATAAAGTCCCCCAACAATAGCTCCCATACTTGTACCAGTAATGTAGTCTACTTGTACACCTTCTTCTTCTAGTACTTTCAGCACACCAATATGGGCCAATCCCTTGGCACCACCACCACTCAAAACCACTCCCACTTTCGGTCGGTCGGTCGGTTGAGTGGGCTCTTGAGCAAATCCCTGAGCTCCGAGTAAACCTAGTACTAATACAACGATAATTCTGAACATAGTTTCCCTTTTTTTTCGCCCTACTAATTTACTTCAAATGTTCCAATAAAACGTGTGTTTTTGCTTTTCCTATGATACTTTCTATCTCTGCTGGCTCTGCTTCTTTTATCCGCTTCACTGATTTAAAGTGATTGAGCAATTTGGTTTTGGTTTTTTCACCAATTCCAGGCACATCGTCTAACTTGCTAGTTATCGCATTTTTACTGCGCTGGTTGCGGTGAAACGTCAATCCAAATCGGTGCGCCTCGTCTCGAAGGTGAATGATCACTTTCATTGTCTCTGAACGCTTATCCAAATACAAAGGATAGCTATCTCCTGGATAAAAAATCTCTTCGAGTCGCTCTGCCAAACTGATGATTGGAATTTTTCCTCTTAACCCTAGATCTTCCAAACTCTTTAACGCTACCCCCAATTGCCCTTTTCCACCGTCAATAACAATTAAATCAGGCAGAGGTTCTTTCTCATCGAGTAGGCGTTTGTATCGTCTGAAAACAATTTCTTGCATGGAAGCAAAGTCATTGGGACCTTCTACGGTCTTTACATTAAAATGACGGTAGTCCTTTTTACTCGGTTTTCCGTCTTTAAACACGACACAAGCGGCAACGGGATTGGTTCCTTGAATATTGGAGTTATCAAAACACTCGATGTGGCGAGGTTCTTTTGGCAATCGCAAATCTTTCATCATCTGTTGCATGATGCGTTTAACATGTCGATCGGGATCTACAATCTTAATTTGCTTCAACTGATCTAGACGATAGAACTTAGCATTGCGTTCGGACAAATCCAACAGGGCTTTTTTATCTCCCATCTTTGGAACCGTTACTTTAATGTCCTCTCCTAATTCTACATCAAAGGGAACGAGTATCTCTTTGGTCAATAGTTCAAATCGACTGCGTATTTCAACAATAGCCAGCTCGAGCAGCTCTGCATCAGTTTCTTCTAGTTTCTTTTTTAGTTCCATATTGTGTGAGCGAATAATCGCCCCATAAGAAACTTGTAAGAAATTGACATAGGCATTTGTTTCATCCGAAAGAATGGTAAAGACATCTACATTGCCAATCTTGGGGTTGACAATAGTAGATTTGGCTTGATAGTTCTCAAGCAGCTCAATCTTTTCTTTGATCTGTTGTGCTTCTTCAAAACGCATATCAGCAGCTAATTCCAACATATAGGTTTTGAACCCTTTGAGACTTTCCTTGAAATTCCCCTTGAGAATATCGCGTATTTCTGTAATTTTTTTATCGTATTGTTGAGCTGATTCATAGGCTTCACAAGGCCCCCCACAATTGCCAATATGATATTCTAAGCAAACTTTGAATTTTTCACTGCGGATATTTTGTTGGGATAGATCATAATTGCAAGTGCGTATGGCATACAACTCTTTGATCAAATCCAATAGGGTTGCGACAGTTTTCGTACTAGTATAAGGACCAAAGTATTCTGAACCATCTTTGACCATGCGACGCGTAGTAAAAACGCGGGGAAAGGCTTCTTTCTTAATGCAAATCCAAGGATAAGATTTGTCGTCCTTCAACAAAACATTGTATCGGGGCTGGAGTTGTTTTATCAGGTTGTTTTCCAACAACAGTGCATCGGTTTCAGTTGGAACAACTATATGTTTAATTTTTACAATTTTTCGAACTAAGACATTCGTTTTTGCATTGTCATGCACTTTATTGAAGTAGGAGCTCACACGCTTCTTTAGATTTTTTGCTTTACCGACATACAAAATCTTCCCTTCTTTATCAAAATACTGATATACACCAGGTTGATCCGGTAAGGATTGTATCTGTAAGGCTAACTCTTCTTTTACTTGCATCGCTCCATGATTAAAGTACAAAATTAAAGTTTAAAATGTATGAGAACAAAAAAGCGATGAAAATTCATCGCTTTTTTCCATTTAAATTAATCAATTATAATGGATATAACTCCTCTATTTTTATCGTCTTAAAAGATAAAGCCAACTATTTTTGCCGAATTATCCGATGGCTGGTCTATCATGTTAAAGCTAAGGTTTGGCCTTAAACAACTTAACACTGATCCCCAAAACCAGAACCATACAAACAATGGCAACCCAAAACCAAGCAGGAGGAAATACCCAAAAGTTCATCCCTGCCCATAGTAGCAATAACACTGCAAATATTTTAAACCGATAGGTAATTATAAGTTCCATTACTATTTTTACTTTCTAAGGATATAATCAATTGTGATTATTGTTTTTATACATTCATTTCATACCCTCTTTCTAGTGTATCTTATGTTTTGTTTCATACCAGCATTCCGGACTGCCAGTTATACAGAAACAACACGTTTTTTCTTATTTTACTTTTTTATATTCGCCCGCAAGCACTGCATATACTATTGCAGTTGCATCACTAGTTTGATAACCGTATGCAAAAGCAAGCGGTCTTAATCTGTTCCACTCGTCATCTGGATCGTTGATATCTTTTACAAATTGCAACAATTTTACTTCCTTAGCACTTAATAATGGATTAGCTTCAGGACTAACAGCCCACGCTTTTTTATCCACGATCAATTCGTTCAAATACGTTTTTGCTGTTGCACTATAGTTTAGTCCACCAATCAATTTGGCCTGATCCGTATGCATTACGTTTTTTACTTCAAATGCCTTTGGTGTTTTATACGATGCGTCTAACATAGCAACAAAACCAGCAGTAGCCAAAGCGTTGCTTTCTACATGTGCAATCATTTCTTTTAAGTCAGTATAACTGCTTTGATTTTCAACTGCGCTTTCAACACTAGTCATCACACTTAACCAATTTGTCGGCGTTACCGCATGAACCTCATTTGTATATTTTAAGGGTTCAGTCTGTCCGTCATCTGTACTACATGAAGCGAACAACAAGCCGAATACTGCGCAGATATAAATCTTTTTCATAGTTTTGCCTTTTAATTTTTACTATAAGTTCCTTTTTGAATTCAAATCTTGTTCATGGGAACAAATTTGATTTCGTATGATTTTCAAAGCAAACTTAGGTTGTTTGAGAAAAAATCACAAATTTCGATCATTCCTATAGCGGAAGTATTGTAAATCGAAAAGGAGGATTTGTAAAACACACTGATTACTAAGGGGTTAATTCCTTAAAATTAGAACGAGAGAAAATTTGTCAATGGATCGGAAAATTTGTAAAAAACACTGAACATCAATGTTTTATAAAACACAAAAAAACACTACCTTTAAGAAAACGCTTTTAAAACCTTACAAAATGGGTGTAAAAAAACTCTTGTTTCTCTTTGTTGTAACCCTTAGTGGCGGACTTTCCTATGCATTGCCTGCTCAAAATCATGCGGATTATAAGAATTGGTCCTTACAAGATCTCCTTTTTAGCATTAATTCCGACTTATTAAGCCCTGCAGACAAGGAAATATATCTCGAATATTACTTGCAAAAAGCAAAAAAAGAACAAGTATCCGAAGCTATTATCGTGGGTTATCGCAAAAAGGTATTTTTAGAAAAAGCGTATGATCAACAAATGCTTTACGCTGATAGTTTACTTAATTATACGCTAACATTAAATGATATCAAAGCGGTAGGCACAGCCTATAATGTAAAAAGTTATGTGGAATACATTAACAAAAACTATAAAACAGCCTTAGAACACGGACTAAAAGCAGAAGATTATTTAAAGGGAGCCCAAGATGAATATACTTTGAACAAAGTTAAAAGTTCAATTAGTTCCATTTATTACCATCTAGACGATTATGAAAAATCCGAAAAAGTAACCAGAGAGATTATTGACTATTACCAAAGCAAACTCCATGATACAAGTAATGCATATAACAATTTACGCGGTTATATCACCAATGTTTTCGCCTTAAGCAAAACCAACTTTCGCCAGCAAAAAACGGATACCATCCAACTTTTACTAGGTGAGGGTTATGCAGCCATCGACAAGCTGAACTCCAGGGATAAAGCATTAGAAACGGCCTATTTTGATTTAATCAACGGGATGTATAATCACCGCATGAAAAATTATTCTGCTTCTGATTCCTTGCTTACTATATCCCTAACGCCAATACAAACCAATGGAGATTTTGCCAATGAACACCTAGTTTACCTTTACTTGGGGAAAAATGCATGGGAAAGCAGTCAACCAGAAAAGGCATTGCCCTATTTCGAAAAGATAGAAAAACTCTATCTCGAAACGACGTTTGCCAATACCGAACTAAGTGAGGCTTTTGACTATTTGATCACCTATTATCAGAGCAAAAAGAACTTAGAGAAAGAATTGTACTATACCAAGCTATTAATGGGGCTTTCTTCCGAACTACACAAAAAGAACAGCAAGCTAAGCACCTATATGCACGTGCATTTAGATACAAAGAAATTAGAAGCTTCTCAAAAAAAGTTGGAGTACGAACTCTCCAAAAGTCATTCGAAGATTAAAGGCTTGTATGGTCTAGTAACTGTATTGATTTTTATTGTGTTTATAGGACTTTTATACTACCAAAAGAAGCAACAAAAACTACAACAACAATACAGACAGATTATTGAGCGCGCGCCTCTAACGACCAACCAACTTACTGAGCGATTAAAACAATCACCAGCAGCTTTGCCTATAGAAACTCCTGAATGGGGCCAACCACTCCACACAACACAGGTTTTGGCAAAGAAATTAGAGGACTTTGAAAATAAAAAGGGTTTCTTGCAAAAAATTACGCAAGATGAATTAGCCCGTCAATTCGGAACCAATCGCAATACCCTATCCAAGTTTTTTAATGAAGAAAAACAGATTAACTTCTCTGACTATTTGAAGCAACTTCGAATCCAGCACGCAGTGCATGAATTGACTTATAATCCTAAGTTACATCTGCTCAATCTAACAGGTTTAGCTGAAGCGTTTGGCTTTGGAAACTCCAAAAGCTTTTCTACCGCATTTAAAGAAATCACCAAGCTATCGGTGACCGATTTTATTAAGATGCGTCAACAAGATGAAGATTTTAAAGAAATGGATAACAATACTACTATATCGTAAAAAAAATATTGAAATTCATCGCTTTAGTTTTTCAATATACAATCTCTCGATCAATACAAATGCTTCACCTAGTATTATCACCATATTCTTTCAATCGCTCACTAGAGCTTTGCAATCATGGTTTTGATTTCTCTTTCAATTCGGCTAAATTATGTAATTCTAACCTTCTTTTCACATGTAATCGAATATATTGAAATAACGAATATTTATTTTCTATCGTCACGTCTTGCCTATCAACGGTATTTATTTTTAAATATTTCACCCACTTCACCTCTGAATTAGTTAGCCTGTATACCTCAAATAAGTCGAGCTTTTGTTTAAGTTTTTCCCCGTCCAACCCATAATTCACCTCAATGAGCCGTTGAACTAATGTACTCTTTCTTTTAAAAATATAGTTCGCTCTAGGATTAAAGTAAGTCGTTTCACGTGCCGTGTTAATAAATCGAACTATTCGTTTTTCAAGGCAATCTACTTCAAACAACCAATAATTATCCCAAGCATCATCATACACATAATAAGCGGCATTGATTTTTTTGACCTTTAGTTTTTTCAGGCTTTTCAACAACGCATTGAACTGTTTTTTACTGTTAAAAAAGAAATAATCCCGATGTTCTCTCTTCATTGGAAGATCGACTACAGCATCACTACTATCCATATAATCCGCTTGTTTATCAGAAATAAAAAGCGATGTATTAAAATAGGAGTTATACGTTAGATACCCCTCTTCATTAGCGATTAACTCCCCCTTCCTATCATTTTCATAAATCATTCCCTTATAATAAAAAAACTGCTTGTCAAAAGGGTATATACGGTATTGCTCATAGGTATTTTGAAGGACCTCCATCAATTCTTGTTTGGCGTCCAAGTGTAATGTTATAACAATTGGATCTAAAAATTCATCCAAGCAAATGATTCCTTGATTTACGGTGGTAACATGTCCATATTCTGGATGTACAAGGGTTATGTCTTATATCTTTGGATCTAAGGCTACTTTTCCCTCTCCATCCGTTACTCCTACTATTTTGTTTTCCGCGTCATAAACCACAACATTAGCAATGAGTAGCTGTTTTCCACAGTCCTTAATAGTTGTTTGACCTAAAGATTTGTCGATTATTAAAAATAAAAAACATCCTAAAAATAATAGTACTCTCATTTATATATTTGTTTAAGCGGGTGTACCCAAATGTCACCCGCTGTATTCAAGCTGCATACTGCAACTATATGTTATTCTTTCTTCCGATCAGCTAATTCTATAACTTGCCTTCTTTTATACCTTTTCAATTTAGAATACTCAGAAAGAGAATTAATCGTTCCAAATGGTTCATCTGCTAAATTAACGGTCTTTATCGTCAAATTTTTAGCCATCGCCTGTCCTGAACGCGTTGATTTATACAATTCGAATAAATCTAAACGCTGCTCCAATTTAGTTCCAACCAAGCTATAGCGGACCTCAATCAACCGCTGCACTATAGGGCTCTGCCATCTGTTATCAGAAGAAAGAAGCACCTCTTTTGAATTTACAAACCGTATTACTCGTTTTTCTATAGGATCAATCTCAAACTGCCAATAATTAATCCCCGTAATGTCGTAAACAAAATAATCCGAATTAATCTTATTGACCTCCGACGCTTTAACCTTTTTAATCAACCTTTTGAAATGTTTTTCACTGTTGAAAAAAAAATATATTTTATCATCTGCTATTAGAGGATGAAAGGCAACCAAACTCATGTTATCGAAAAAATCAACTAAACGATCGGACATAAAAAAAGAGGTATCATAAAAAGTTGAATTTTTATTGAATCCTCCTTTCTCTTGTATCAATAATTCTCCTTCATTGTTGTTTTCATAAATCTTTCCTATATAGCTAAACACCTGTTCTTCATATGGATCAATACGATATAGATCATAGGTATTCTCAAGAATTCCCAATAACTCTTTTTTGGCGTCAAAATGCAGATCAATTACAATTGTATTTAGCAATTGATCAATACAGATCACTTCATGTCTCGTCGTTTTAATAGTTCCATAGTCTGGATGTACAAGGGAGAGATCTAAAACCTTCGGATCGATCTCCACTATTCCATCCGCGTTTGAAATGCCTACTATGGTATTATTTTCTGCATCATAAACCACTACATCAGCAACAAATTGCCCTGCACTACAGTCTTTTATAATCGTTTGACCTAGAGATTTGTCGATTATTAAAAATAAAAAACACTCTAAAAATAATAGTACTCTCATTTATACATTTATTTAAACCCAAGGGTAAATCTAGGATTTACCCTTGGGTTTAGTATTTATTAATTTAAACTAGCATAGTACTTTATACCATAATGATAAGTAGCCATCCTAATAAGTAAGGTTTCTTTCACGTCAGTTGTCAACTTGTTATCCTCTAATACGGCTTGCTCCATCTTTTTAGAATAAGCGATAAAAGAATCGATATAACCTTCTTTTACAGCTTCATATGATCGCGCATATAACTGCAAAATAGAAAGCAATGTAGGATCTGTCTTTTTGCTAGTAGAAGAAAATATCCGATCATAATAGATCGAGTCTTCAGTATAGCTCTCACCATGTTGCAGTTTTAAAAAATTGTAGAACGTTGTATAATCTATATCCTCTCCAATTTGAGCATTAGGATACAAGTTTAAAACCTCCTTCTTTACGCTCTGAATAATAGCCGCATCACGTGCTCCTACATCAGTAATACCGTTATATTCGTCCATATTATTTAAAACCTTATTCACAATAACATAGTGGTTATATCCTATTGAATCAAACCTATTTGTAAGATTAACCGCCTCTTTTAACACCTGTAAATCAGGTAATCCTGAGTCTATAGTTATCTTTTCATTTTTTGTGATCTCGTCAATAGAACTACCAACACCCAAAACTAAAGTTCCGACTAGATTTTGAGAATCTTTATAGATAGAAAGCATAGCATTAGCATCGGCGTTTAAGAACTGCTTTATTCCTTTCCATAATTTACTCCAAAACTTACGAGGCGCTTCGAGTTGATCTGGTGGATTGCTACCATCATCAACAGTAGCAAGATAATGATGAGTTAATTGTGTATAAAAATCAGTACTTATTTCTTTATTCATACCAGTCTCCTGTGTTATAGTATGAATTACTGTCCCACTCTCCCTATCACAGGATACAATTACAAAGGCCAAAAGTACAGGTAGTACAAAAAATTTAATATTTTTCATTTTTGAAATTTTTATGTCAATCCAACTTCAACGTTGAATCAACGAATTACTTAATAAACACTTTGTTTAGTCGTCGTATTCCGGACTACTGCGAATCAACAATTTCACTTCTCTCTACACCTTTAAAACAGACTTAAAACTTATAGCTGTAAAAAATTACACTGCACAACCTAGCAGATGAGTTGTCAGCTACAAAGACAGTATGAACCTCTACTTATGATTAAGAGTTCATCCTAATTATCGCAGATAAAGACCAAGAAAGAAAGTGAGTTCTCAAACAATACTAATCGGTTATCCCAAAAAGAGTAAGGTAGAAAAAGAGTATGAATAGCTAGACTTATTCTATTCTGCTTGTTTAATTATTTCATGAAATGATTTAAAAAACAATAAGGGAAAACTATACTAACAACACATACACTTAAATCAAGAAAAATACAAAAATATTGCGCATTTAATCTACTTTCTACTAATATTACTCACAATTATAATGCCAAAATCACACTTATCGTTAAATTTTTAACATTATTATTTATAAACTTTGTTGTATGAAATCAATTGCTCAGAATGCATCTACTATGTTTCCCACCAGACTTTTGAGTAATTATAGCATTCATCGCTTAAAAAAGAGTCCAAACATGGTTGCCCTAAATAAAAAAGCGATGCCATCAGGCATCGCTTTTTTATTTAAACGTATAAATATGTTCAGGGGTTATGCAATAATCCAACCCAATATCCAGATCAGATACTTCTGTGATGGATGGAACTGCCTCAAAAAAGCTCAATCCCACCTTGATGACCTCTGGTTTGCATTTTTCCAAGAATCGATCGTAAAATCCCTTTCCATAGCCCACGCGATTTCCATGTTGATCGAAAGCGAGTAATGGAACAAAAACAACATCCAACTGATTTTCTTGGATTTGAATTCCCCCCTCTGGCTCAGGTATACCATAGGAATTCACGCGCAAAACCGTATTATCCGTCAACAAATAATGCTGCATATCTCCGGTTTTAAAATCAGACTTAGAAAACACAATATTCTTATCCTTACCCGCTAACACTTGCAACAAATAGTCGGTATTAATTTCTTTTTTTGCTACAATAGACAAGAACAAATGATAGTTTGATTTATCCCAAATGGGCAAACGCAATGCCTGATTGGCAATGGCTAAGCTTTTGTCGTCGATTTCTTCTTCAGAAAGGCCTTGCCTAGCTTGGATATAGGTTTGACGTAAGGTGTTTTTATTCATTGATCGTATTTTTTGATAGGTGAAAAATAGCATCGCCTTGGTATACAATGGGCGAATCATTAACATTGATGACATAACCACTATTTGGCGCTTTAATCATCATGTTTTCTTTTCCATAGGGATCGGATATATAAGCGAGTGCTTCTCCTTTTCTCACATAGGTTCCCACAGCAACCTGATCGTGCATTAAACCCGACTGCTTGGCTCTCACCCATACAGATTGTGCTATAACGACCATTTTATCGGTGCGGTTTTCCACCTCAAATTCGTCGCCTAGCATATCAAAATGACGGAGAACACGCTTGGTTCCCTCAACGCCCATTTTAGACACTTCTGCATTGATGTCTAGGGATTTTCCGCCTTCAAATAACAACATCTTAACTCCGCGCTTGGCACAAGCACTGCGAAAAGATCCTGTAATTTGATTAGAATACAATAAGAAAGGGGGATGGAAAATTTCTGCTAAAGGCTCCAGCACGGCTTTATCATCCATCGAGATGCGCAACTGAGGAGCATTGAATCGACTCTGCCCACCAGCGTGGAAGTCAATCACAAAATCGACATGTGGAATAATATGCGTTAAAATATGGTAAGCAAAACGCCCCGCTAATGATCCTGTCTTACTGCCTGGAAAGACGCGATTCAAATCACGACCATCGGGAAATTCACGGGTCTTATTGATAAACCCAAAGATATTAATCACAGGAATACAAATAATTGTTCCTCGTTTTGGGCGATTTAATCCACTGTGGACAATTTGGCGTACAATATCAACCCCGTTTAGTTCATCGCCATGCAAACCTGCGGAAAATAGTATAGTAGGTCCTTCTTCAAGTGCACGGGAGATAATTACGGGAATTCTCAATTTAGTTGCCGTATGTAATCTGGCAATTTCTAAGTGTACGGTCTTGCTCTCACCGGGTAAAATCACTTCCTCTAATATCTTCATAACTCGTGTTTTTTCGAGAAGTGAAGATAGTGAAATTCTTTTATTTTGTGTGGTTTGTTTGTCGCGCGGTTTGCTCGTTGCGCGGTTTGCTCGTTGTGTGGTTTGCTCGTTGTGTGGTTTGTTTGTCGCGCGGTTTGCTCGTTACGAGGATTCTGGTTTAGGACGTTTGCACTCAGTCAGATGATTTCACCCTTAACACATCACTATTCACCCCTAACTACTCAAGCTAGTTTTTAAAAATACGCTTATTCCAAACAATTAAGATTCCAACTCCAACTGAGATGGCAGTATCAGCAAAATTGAAAATAGCATTAAAAAAGGTGAAATACTTGCCGCCCCAAATAGGAAGCCATTCAGGCAAATAACCACGCCAAATTGGGAAGTATAGCATATCGACTACTTTTCCGTGAAATAAGGTGCCATACGGTTGATCAGAGAACAATGTTGCCAATTGATGTGTACTATCGTTGAAAATAACGCCGTAAAAGATCGAATCTATAATATTACCCACTGCACCTGCTAAAATTAACGATATAGCCACAATCAAGTAATTAGACAGCTTCTTCTTGATAGAATCTTGCAACCACCATCCTATACCGAACACAGCAAAAATTCTAAACAGAGTTAAGGCTAGTTTTCCATAGTCACCAGGAAGTGCAACTCCCCAAGCCATACCTTCATTTTCTATAAAATGTATTCTAAACCAATCAAAGACAAAAATCTCTTCGTCTAACAAAAAATTCGTTTTGATATAAATCTTTGACCATTGATCGATAATTAAAATTATAGCAACTAGGAAATAGGCTTTCTTTAATGACATTTTTTTTCTCTTTTACACGCAAATGTAAACGATTTTAGGTGATAAAAAAAACGCTCTTTTAGTAAAAAGAGCGTTGTTTTATTGATTTATCGTTGCATATTTTTTGCTTCAATACTCATGGTTGCATGTGGAACTAATTTTAATCGTTCTTTATCGATTAATTTTCCTGTTACTTTACACAAGCCATAGGTTTTATTTTCAATGCGAATCAATGCATTTTTTAAATCGCGAATGAACTTCTCTTGGCGGATAGCCAATTGTGAATTTGCCTCTTTGGACATCGTTTCACTACCTTCTTCAAATGCTTTAAACGTAGGAGATGTATCATCTGTCCCATTGTTTAAATCATTCATATATGCACTCTTGATCAATTCTAAATCAGCTTGTGCTTTTTCAATTTTAGCTTGAATCAACTCTTTGAATTCTGCCAACTCTGCGTCAGAATAACGTACTAATTCGCCAGTCTCTTTCATAATTTTAATTTTATTTTAAAATTAATACTCGCGTTTTCAGCTCATCAAACTCTACATCTATACCGTTTTCTAATGTTTCAACAAATTCTAATGTATGAGTTAATGTTTCAGATTTTATGTAATCCTCATTTGCTAAAACAGCTTCTCTTATTTCTACTACATCTTGCAATGTAACTTTTACTTTGTCTGTTACTTCAAAACCACAGTCTTTTCTAATATTCTGAATGCGGTTTACTAATTCCCTAGCAATTCCCTCTTTACGCAATTGCTCTGTGATGGTGATATCTAGTGCAACCGTAATTCCTCCTTCATTTGCTACCAACCATCCTTCGATATCTTGAGAAGTGATCTCAACGTCCGAAAGTGTTAATATAATACTTTTTTCCGTTAATTTTAAAATAATTTCTCCATTTTTCTCAATCTCAGAAATATTTTCTTGGGTGAAATTCTGTATTTCCTTAGCAATCAATCCCATATCTTTTCCAAAACGCGGTCCTAAGGTTTTGAAATTAGGTTTGATTTGTTTCACCAAAATCCCAGAAGCATCATCCAACAGCTCAATTTCTTTTACATTAACCTCCGCTTTGATCAAATCCTCTACTGCTAAGATCTCCAAACGTTGATTTTCATCTAAAATTGGGATCATAATTCGCTGTAAGGGTTGACGTACTTTGATCATTTCTTTTTTGCGCAAAGAAAGAACCAAAGAAGAAATAATTTGAGCTTTGTGCATTCTGCTTTCCAATCCGGCATCAACGAAAGACGCATCGAATTTAGGGAAATCAGCCAAATGTACAGATTCAGCATGTTCTTTGTTCGTTACAGATGTTAAGTCTCTGTAAAGTCTATCCATAAAGAATGGAGCAATCGGAGCGCCTAATTTCGACACCGTAATCAAACAGGTGTACAAGGTTTGATAGGCTGCAATTTTATCTTGTGCATACTCCCCTTTCCAGAATCTTCTACGACATAAACGCACGTACCAGTTACTCAAGTTTTCTGTTACAAATTCCGTAATTGCTCTTGCTGCACGAGTTGGTTCGTATTCTCCGTAGCATTCATCTACTTTTTGCACCAAAGTATTCAATTCCGATAGGATCCAACGGTCAATTTCTGGACGGTCCTTTACTGGAACCTCAGCCTCTGAATAGTTAAATCCGTCAATATTGGCATATAGTGAAAAGAAGTTATAGGTATTATACAAGGTTCCGAAGAACTTTTTTCTTACTTCTGTTATTCCTTCTAGATCGAACTTTAAGTTATCCCATGGATTTGCATTGGAAATCATATACCAGCGAGTTGCATCTGGACCATGTTCAGTTAATGTTTCAAAAGGATCGATGGTATTGCCTAAACTCTTAGACATCTTCAATCCGTTTTTATCTAATACTAAACCGTTAGAAACTACGTTTTTATATGCCTTGGTATCAAAGACCAAAGTAGCAATTGCGTGAAGGGTATAGAACCATCCACGAGTTTGATCCACCCCTTCTGCGATAAAATCAGCGGGATAAGCGCCATTTTGATCCACCAATTCTTTATTTTCAAAAGGATAATGCCATTGGGCATATGGCATAGATCCTGAATCAAACCATACGTCGATTAGATCTGCTTCACGATACATTGGCTTGCCACTAGGAGAAACTAATACGATGGAATCAACCACATTTTTATGCAAGTCAATTTTGTCGTAGTTTTCTTCTGACATATCGCCTACCACAAATCCTTCATACGGATTGTTCTCTTGGAAACCAGCAGCTTTTGATTTTGCAATCTCCGCCACCATTTCCTCTACAGAACCGATGATCAATTCTTCGGTTTTATCTTCTGTTCTCCAGATCGGAAGTGGAATACCCCAATAGCGCGAACGAGACAAGTTCCAGTCGTTGGCATTTTTCAACCAATTTCCAAAACGCCCTTCTCCTGTTGCTTTGGGTTTCCAGTTTATTGTTTCATTCAGTTCGAACATGCGGTCTTTAACTTCCGTGATTTTGATAAACCAAGAATCTAATGGATAGTACAACACCGGTTTATTCGTTCTCCAACAATGTGGATAACTGTGCACGTATTTCTCTACTTTGAATGCTTTATTTTCTTCTTTTAATTTAATAGCCAGCTCAACATCTACTGAGCGTTCTGGTGCCTCTCCTTCATCATAATATTCATTCTTAACGTATTTTCCACCAAATTCCTCTCCCATTTCTTTGACAAATCGACCTTGAAGGTCAACCAATGGCACAGGATTTCCTTCTGCATCTAGGATTAACATGGCAGGTACTTCTGGTGTAGCTTCTTTAGCTACTTTGGCATCATCGGCACCAAATGTAGGCGCTGTATGCACAATACCTGTACCGTCTTCCGTTGTTACGAAATCTCCCGCAATTACTCTAAATGCATGTTCTGGATTTTGGTAAGGCAACGTATACGGCAATAACTGCTCGTATTTAATCCCTACTAAATCCGCTCCTTTGAAGGATTTAACGATAAAATACGGTATCTTTTTATCTCCCTCTTGATAAGCTGCTACTTCATCCGCTGTTTCTACAGCTGAGAATTTTCCAGCAAATTGTTTACCCACTAATGCGCTAGCCAAAACAACTTGAATCGGTTCGCCCGTATATTGGTTAAATGATTGAACCAATACATAGTCAATTTTAGGTCCAACGGTTAAAGCAGTATTCGATGGCAACGTCCAAGGAGTCGTTGTCCAAGCCAAGAAGTGAATAGTGCCCATTCCTTGTAAGAAGTCAGGAAGGGTTGTTTCAACTGCTTTAAACTGCGCAACAACAGTAGTATCTGTTACATCTTTATAAGCCCCTGGCTGGTTGATCTCATGAGAAGACAATCCTGTACCCGCTTTAGGCGAATACGGTTGGATCGTATATCCTTTGTACAATAAATTCTTATCGTAAATCTGCTTCAACAACCACCATACAGATTCCATATATTTCGGCTTATAGGTTACATATGGATCTTCCATATCTACCCAATATCCCATCTGTTGTGTCAATTCATTCCACAAGTCGGTATAGCGCATAACGGTGCGCTTACAAGCTTGGTTATATTCTTCGATGGTAATCTTTACCCCGATATCTTCTTTTGTAATCCCTAATTCCTTCTCTGTACCTAACTCAACAGGTAGTCCATGTGTATCCCAACCTGCTTTTCGCTTAACTTGAAATCCTTTTTGCGTTTTATATCGACAAAAAATATCTTTAATCGTACGAGCCATTACGTGGTGAATACCAGGTTTTCCATTAGCTGAAGGCGGTCCCTCAAAAAATACAAAAGGCTTGTTACCCTCTCTCGTACTAATACTTTTTTCGAATATGGATTGTTCTTTCCAAAACGTTAGCATCTCAGATGCTACCCCTGACATATCAAGATTCTTATATTCTGTAAATTTAGTGCTCATCGTTATTATTCTACTATTTTTTAATCAATTGGGCGAATTTACGCATTTTCATTTAATTACAACTCAAATTATTGCTACTAAAAAGCGCAAAAAAAAGCATTTTTGAATGATTTTGAGTTTTTGAAAGCCTGAGAAGCAATAAAAAGTAGAGCGTATGAGCTTGGGGAGATTTGTTCTTTGGGTAATACTCCCTTGTTCCTTTGCCGATTGCTGTGTAAACAGAATCTAGGCATGTGAGTTTCTTCCATTTAGAAAAGAACAGCAAGTGTTGATTACCCAAAACTAGGTCAAGAGAATACCTCTTTCAGTATTTCTAGGGATTTTGGTTTCTTGAAGCCCGTAAAGTGCACTTCATAATACTTCATCAAAAGAGCTAATAGGGTTTTTCGATCGCGGGCAGAAAATATTTTTTGATCCGATTCAAAACCTAAGCGCAAGAGTCGCTTAAACAAAAAAGTTTCCTCACCATCAAAACAACTAGAGGCGTGTACATCAGTAAAAACGCCTTCTATCCAATCGAAGTAATGGCAATCAATCTCAGAAGCATCAGGGTAAAATCCGAGGTATTTTGTCAACTCCACAAGGAGTAACAGGTGAAAATTAGCCGTCTCGTCATGCGTGTCTAGCCAAAGTAAAGCGGCTTCAACAAAGGTGTAGAATTGTTCATCTCTTTCTTGTTCGCTCACAATCATGCTCAAAATCTCGCTGACGAAAAGAGCAATGCTATTTTTGGAGAAATCGTAGTAGATTGTTTGGTACACTTGGTCCACTTTAATTTCTTTAAAATACTCCATTCCGCCTTTATTTTTATAGGTGAACGCAATATCCAACAACATCAAGGGCTGAAAATACGCGATTTTCTGTGCATTTTTCCCTTTTGCAAAAGCGTTGCGAACAAAAAAAGTTTGAATTCCCACTTCTTTTGTCAAACACTTTACAATCAAGCTTTTATCTTGATATTTAATCGACTGCAGAACGATGGCCTTTGTTTGTACAACCATTAGCGGATGATCATTAATTTTTTAACTTTTGTATTGTTGTGGTCTGCAGAAGATACCATCATCAAATACACCCCTGATCCCACTCTTTTTCCGTTAAACGCATGGGTGTCCCACACCACGGTTCCACCATTGGATGTAGCTTCAAAAACTAAATTCCCTTCGATATCCGTAATTTTAACGACGGAGCGATCCATCAATCCAACAAGGCGTACTTCTCCTAAATATTCAGGGCGTACAGGGTTGGGATATGCATAAAAAGAGCTATTGCTCTCTTGTCCTTCGGAAGAATCACCCATAAATGAAACCACCCCCAAATCCGTTGCAAAAAAAACTTCTCCCGCTATTGGATCTACGGCAATATCGTTAATTGTATTACTCGGCAAAGGCGAATTGTCTTTCGTAAAATGATGTATAATTTCCCTTCCAGTTGGAGCAACTAAGAACACCCCTGCATCGGCTATGGCTACCCATTTTTTATTCGCTCCATCAACCTCTATTTTAGTGATATATTGTTGATAAAAAAGCTCTTCTGCAATACCATTTTCCTCTATAACAATATTGGTTGGCTTGAGGTTAGTGGTCTGTAAAAATTGATTGACATTTTGGATGACACGCAAGCCCTTATTGGTGCCAATCCAAAGTTGATTGTTTTTATCCAAAGCCAAGGTACTGACATTATTAGAGGGTAGTGTCCCTAAATCCGTATTAAACGAGGCGAGTCGATTGTTCTTTGTTTCGTTAAACGCCACCAATCCATCTTCTAAAGAGGGAATCCATTTGGTGTTGTTCTTATCGATGACCAATCGCCCGTAATTACCTCTTTTGTAGTCGAACATCCCTGTAGTAGTTGCATAGGATTCCCATTTGTCATTTGCCTCTCTCTTTTTCAATGCGCGTCTCACAAAATTATTCGTCATCCACAATTTACCTTGTGTATCAAAGACAACTCCATTTACACGTACACTGGCATAACCAGGAGGAAAGGATGGGTCCTCTGGGTCAATTTCCAGATTTTCCAACCCCGTAGTCCCCGTATTTTCGTGATTCCACAAGCTAACTTCACTCGTACTAATCGTATTGGGATTTAATTTGATTTGTAGCAATCCGGAGTGATAAGACCCCACGAACAATTCGTTTTCATTTTTAGGATTTAACGCCGCATAGGTTAACGCTCTAGCGTCTTTTAATTGGTCAAAGGAGATAAATTCCCATCCTTTTTTCTTGTTAAAATAGCTCAATCCTCTTGCGGTTAACCCTGGTACATAGGGATTATAAGTATTTTTATCATATCCACCACTGATAAACCAGGTTCCAGCTCGCGTGGCAAGCAAGGAGAAAATACGGTTCGATTCTGGCCCATCAGGAGAAAGTGATTCCCGTTGTCCCGATTTAGACAGCTGCACTAATCCAGCATAACTACTACCGAGATAGTAGTCTCCTTTAACCTCAACCACATCAATAAGGTTGTGCTGCTGCGCTACTTCCACGAGTTGATTCCCTGCGTGTAGAGCATAAGCACTGGAAGGGGTAATAACCAAAAGGTTACCCGCTTCATTTTTATTGAAACTCACAAGAGGCTCCTCCAACGTCGCTATTTCGCGTACTTGATTGGGTTGGGTCAACTGATACAACACGGGGTCTTCCGTAGCACTTAGAAACAATTCCTCATTCCTAACATAAGCTCGTTGCCATTTTGGGCTAGGTTCCCAAGTCGTCCATTGCCTATAATCCACTTTATTTGGATGTTGCAAATCCACTTGTTTGATTCCCTCAGCAGTAATTGCTACCAAATCTTTACTAGTTGCTACGACATCTCGTACTGCTGTATTCTTCCCGTTTTGTCCAATGTAATAGCTATCGCCAAAAACGTTGTTCGACAGGTTAAAAACACTAATTCCATAATTCGTCCCGATATACACCTCTCCTTTTACTTCCAAGAACGCGTTAATTCTTCGCTCAGATTGTTGCAAGGATGGTTTATTCTTTATGTCTAAGATGGAGCGGAAGCGATCGCTTTTTAAATCGAAGACCAACAAACTCCCATCTTCGCTTCCTACTAGTAGTTTTTGGTGTACCTCACTAAAGTAAAGCGCGGTAATACTACTGGTTTTTAGTCCACTAACCGAATTGTATACCTCCACACTAGCACTGTTCACATTATAGCGCAACAAAGCAGAGGGAGTTGCTCCAAAGACAACATCTCTTCCTTGAGTTAATGCAACTAATTCTTTATAAGAAAAATAGCTACTCCACTTGGTGTTTTCTTGTCCTCTCAAACTTGTAACCACCAAAAACAGCAAACAAATGAATCCTTTGATTTTCATACAGACTATTTACAATCAAACAAATATACTATTATCGAAAGAAATAAAGAGAGATTCTCCCAATTTTGCGACTCGTTCAAAACGAAAACAAACGCCTCTGATAGAAACTCCACCAAACCACACCCACAACTTCCACTTAACTTTTCATCTCTTTTTCTCCAGCAACAGTATACACTTTTCACCTTTTAACCCAAAAATTCAGCTATATCTTAAAAAAAATAAAAATAAAATGCATTATAAAAAACAAAATAGTAGTAAATTCACTAATTGAAACTTTTAGTAAAAACGGCAAGATAATTGTGAGCAATCGTTAATTAAGCAACCCCTTTATGAGACACAGTATTTCACTTTTGTTGCTAGGACTCGGTTTAATGTGCAGTAGTTGCATTAAAGACGAGGAGTTAGACACAGATGCAGACATTCTAGAAGCTTATATTCCTACGGAATATTTGAAGATGGATCCCATTATTACCAATACCTCGGTAGAATTTCGCGTAAAATCGAATGTTGATTTAGAAAAGCAAACGCCTTTTTTCATTGTGTCGCCCAATGCAACGATGGATCCACCCAATGGAGTAACAAGGGACTTTACTACGGCGCAAAAGGTTGTGGTTACTGCCCAAGATCAGCGTTGGAAAAAGACCTATCTGGTGAGTTTTACCAGTGATGAATTAGGCACTTTTTACGATTTTAACAATGCGGAGCTCACGGATCGAAATCGCTACTACCGTTTTTATGAGATTGGCTCCAATGGAGAAAAAATATACGATTGGGACAGTGGAAACCAAGGCTATGCGACCATTGCAGGCTCAACCCCTCCAGAAGACTATCCCACAACAGTGGCTCAAGGTCGTCGTGGAGGATTGGCGGTAAAGATGCAAACGGTATACACTTCAAACTTTGCGGCTGCAACTGGTAATCCAATCGCTGCAGGCAATTTATTTTTAGGACAATTTAAACTCAATCCTTTTAATACGCTAAAATCCACTCGCTTTGGCTTACCCTATTCAGGGGCACTTCCACAAACCCTCCGCGGGGTATACAAATATACACCTGGTGAAAAGGTAACGGATGAAGATTATAATGAAGTTGTGGGTGCGCGAGATTCTTTTGATATCTATGCCATTATTTTTGAATTGCAAAAAAAAGACAACTACTTAACAGGGGATCACGATTTTGTTGATCCTAGAAATGTTGCGATTGCGCGAATTGCAGCAGCAGATCGCTTGGAAACGACAACTTGGTCCACCTTTAGCATTCCCTTTACTCTTGTACCAGGAAAAACATATGATCCCAATAAAGATTATATGATTGCTATTGTGATGACCTCTAGTATAGATGGCGCCGCTTTTAAAGGCGCTATTGGAAGCACCTTATTTGTTGATGAAATAGAATTAGTGTATGAAAAAGAATAATACCTTTCTATATCTGCTGTTGGCTAGCCTTATTGCGCTTCCCTATGGCTTATTTGCTCAATCTATTGAACCTGTTTTATCTGAAAAAGAAAACACATCTTCTTTTTCAGTATTTTTCAAAAAAAACACCACCTATCAAGCCCGAGCACAGTTTAGTATTGGCGGTAGTACCCCTTTGGGTATTCCGGCTCAAATTCGAGAAATAAACAGCTACAACCCTACGCTGCAATTGGGATTGGAAGTAAATGCCACCAAATGGTTAACAGATGAACACAAATGGGGAATACGAACAGGGCTTCGTTTTGAAGGACGCGGTATGCGAACCGATGCGCGCGTTAAAAATTACTATACGCAAATTGATGGTGATGATGGCAAGCAAACCAAAGGATACTTTACAGGGAACGTCAAAACAAAGATGAAAAACTCCTACATCACCTTTCCTGTACTTGCCGTCTATCAGGTCAATGAGAACTGGAACGTCTATGGCGGATTCTATCTCTCTGGTTTGATCGATAAGGATTTTACGGGTTATGTATACGATGGAGTCCTACGTGAAGGCAATCCTATTGGAACTCCTGTTGAATTTCAAGATGGCGCGAGAGGAGAATACGACTTTTCTTCCGACTTAAATCGATTTCAATGGGGAACTGCTTGGGGTTTCGAATACAAAGCAAACAATCATTTGCGCTTGTTTTCTGATCTCAATTGGGGTTTAAATAACCTGTTTAAAAAAGATTTTGAAGCGATCTCCTTCTCGATGTACAGCATCTATTTGAATGTGGGCTTTGGCTATCAATTCTAATTTTACAGCCGCTACATCCGACGTATCAAGTACTATTACTACTGAGATTGTATCTATTCTCAGTCCGTAGTACGTCATTTTGTCAAAAAAAACAGTTTTACACCAAAGGAACTGCGATTTTTATATCTATTTTCTTTGTTATTCACATCAAAAAACACAATATACCAACCTAAATAGCAAAAAACGTATTTTCTCGTTAATATAGCGTAAATTTGATTTTATTAGTTACGCCAGTGTTACTGTTGTATGAATAAAACATTAATAAACACATGTCAACGATGAGAAACAAATCCTATTTCTTATCCCTATTATTGCTAATAGGGATCTTTTTTTCATCTTGTATCAAAGATGAAGCATTAAATACAGAAGCTGATATTGAAACGGCGAGCATCAGCAAAGAATTTTTATTAACCGCTCCCATAATCACCAACAACAAAATAACATTTAGGGTATCCAAATCGTTAGATTTAACCCAAGTAGCACCCAATTTTACTTTAACAAAAGGAGCTAGCATAGTACCAGCAAACGGAACAGTGCGCGATTTTAGTCAAGGTCCATTAATGTATCGAGTGACCTCAGAAAATCAGAATTGGAGTAAAAACTATATCGTAGAATTTATCAATGCAGAAATTTCTACTATTTATCACTTCGAAACCTTCAGAGAAGAAGTTGGTGGTTTCTACGGAGCAGATTATTACCATATCATTTCTGAGATGGGACTAGATAAAGACGGAAATGAGATAAAACTATTTGACTGGGCGAGTGGAAACCCAGGTTATGTTTTGACTGATGGAGATCCTGATAATGCAAAAAAACCAAGTGATTTCCCTACCTCAGTTACCCCAGATGGATTTATTGGAAATGGTATTAAGTTAACTACCTTATCTACAGAACCTCTAGGCCCTATAATGGGTAGCCCACTAGCTGCTGGAAACTTGTTTTTAGGAGAATTTGATTTAGCTACTGCTGTTTCAAAACCTTTAAAAGGAACCAAATTCGGCTATGATTTTAACTATGAACCAACTGTTTTTAGAGGATTCTTTAAATATACGAAGGGGAAAGACTTCCAAATAAACAACAAAGAAAAGAATAAACTAAGTGAAGATCGTTGGGATGCCTATGCTATCTTATTTGAAGGTGATACGGAGGACTTCTTATACGGGGATCACGATTTTATCGATGAGAAAATTGTCTCTATTGCTCGTGTACCAGATGAGTTAAAAAAAGAAACAAATACTTGGACCTTATTTGAAATACCATTCACTTATGTAGAAGGAAAGTATTACGATAGTAGTAAAAAATACAAACTAGCCATTGTATTCTCCTCAAGTGAAGAAGGTAGTTTGTTCAATGGCGCTATTGGCAGTACCCTTTATATTGATGAAGTTGAAATTTTAAAGAACTAATTTAACTAGACGGAAATGAATATAAAATTTATCTATACCATATTGGTTTTCTCTTTAGGTCTATCGACTTATGCTCAACAAGAAGAACCGAAAAACCAACATTTTTTCAATCACAACGTAACCTATCAAGTTCGTTCCCAATTTAGTATTGGTGGAGCAGCACCTCTAGGTTTACCCCGTGAAATACGCAAAATAAAAAGTTATAATCCTACCCTTCAATTAGGAATGGAAGCCAATATGACGAAATGGTTGTCTGACGACCACCAATGGGGGATACGCTTGGGAATCCGAGTGGAAGGAAAAGGAATGAAAACAGACGCAAGAGTAAAAGATTACGTAACGGAAATTAATTACAATGGCGCTTATGTAAGGGGGCATTTTACGGGAGATGTAAAAACTGAAATCCGCAATACTTATCTGACTGTTCCTGTATTAGCTACCTACACTATTAATGATCAATGGAATGTTTACGGTGGATTGTATTTTTCTACTTCTATCGATCAATCATTTGATGGGTATGTATATGATGGTTACTTGAGACAAACAGACCCAACAGGGCAAAAACTAATTTTTCAAGATGGAAAAAAAGCAGATTATGACTTTTCCAATCATGTTAATACGTTCCAATGGGGATCACAAGTTGGAGCAGAGTGGAAAGTCAATCAACACTTCTTTTTATTTGCTGATGCAACTTATGGGTTCAACAGCTTGCTAGATCGAGATTTTGACGCCATTTCCTTTACCATGCACAATATATACTTGAACCTAGGTTTTGGTTATCAATTCTAATAAAAAAACTCGATCTTTTTCAAGATCGAGTTTTTTTTATGATTTATAGATTTATTTAATTTTTTAGTACTTCACTTGCAACATCTGTATTACCATCGATACTATCCAAATCCAGCGACAAACCTAATATCTTGGCAATGATTGGATAAATGTGTACGTTTTCAAAAGACGCAATTTTATTCTTCTCACGAATTTGAGGTCCAAAGGCTAAAAATAGTGCATGCATCTCACGCACCACGTTAGGATCATAGCCATGGCTGCCCGCCAAAGGTCTATTCGTAAAATAGTAAGGCGCATTTGCAGTTAACACAATATCTCCTACTCGATTAAAGCGGTCATCCTCTTTGCCAAAATGGTACTCTTTCGGCAAGTCTTCTTTTAAGAATACTTGCATATATTTAGGATCGGCTTCTTGTTTTGCAAGGGTATACCATTTCTTAATATCCTTGTGATTTTTAACAAAAATGCTCACAAAAGTTCCATTCGAAGCAATAGTTAATTCTTTTTCATTCACCTCAAACGGCACTTTTAACAAGGTTTTTTGATCCAACTCTAACATACCGTGATCAGAGACTACAAATAAATTGATTGGTAGTTCCGATTCTTTAATTATTTGATACAGTTGCTCTACTGCTTTGTCAACTTGTTGTACGGCCTCAAGTGTTTCTTTAGCGTCAGGACCAAATCGATGTCCCGCATGATCCACCTCTGGCATATAAAAAGTAATAAAATGAGGTCTTTGTTCTTCTGGTAATTTCAACCACGCTCTCACTCCTTCTAAGCGATCATCTATACTCGTTTTCTCGCTGTACTTGTAGTAGTAAGTAGGCAGTACCGACTGAATAGGAGCCTCAGAT
This sequence comes from Myroides sp. NP-2, assembly GCF_014145665.1. GTDB lineage: Bacteria > Bacteroidota > Bacteroidia > Flavobacteriales > Flavobacteriaceae > Flavobacterium. Next base: position 168,961 of record NZ_JACHTD010000002.1, read on the forward strand.
CCTGGCCAATAGTAACAAGCACTCAACATTCCTTGTTGTTCAGCTAAAACCCACAAAGGCGTACCCCCATACCATTTGGCATTGGTCACTGCTGCTGCATTCCCTAAAGAATAGCGTTCTTGCGTTTTAGGATCGTACATGGTATTTCCTACTAACCCATGGTGTCCAGGGTACAATCCGGTTACAATGGAATAGTGGTTGGGAAATGTAACAGAAGGATAGGACGGAATTAACGATTCTGCAATTGTTCCTTGCTCCCCTAACTTGCGCAAGAAATTTGCGTGATGCTTTTCTATATAATCATAGCGAAAACCATCCAAGGAAACCAAAATTACATAAGGCTTCTTTTGCTGTTCATCTGTATTTTTTCTGTTTTCGATAATGATTTGCTTTTCTACATCTTGCGCTTGTGCAGTAAAACTAACCCCCACAAGAAACAAGGTCATCATCGACAATGCGAATTTTTTCATGGCTACTGAAATTTATAATATCAAATATCAACAGATTAATTTACACACACAAAGTAATTGCGTAATTTTAGCTTTTGGTAGTTAAAAAAAAAGAAAACAAATGAAAAATATCGGCATACTCGGTTGTGGTTGGTTGGGATTACACCTAAGTCAACATCTTATAAATAAGAATTATACAGTAAAGGGATCGACCACAAGTCCAGCTAAATTAGCGGAATTAAAGGCAATAGGCATCGATTCCTATCTCGTAAACTTGCAAGATACAGAAGAAGCACAGCTTCACGAATTTTTAGAAGATCTAGACACTTTAATTATCACCATTCCTCCGATTCGAGGAGAAGAAAGTACGCTTTATCAAGCTAGTTTTCAGCGCTTAATTCCCTATTTACAACAACATAAAGTCGAAAAGGTAATCATGATGAGCTCTGTGTCGGTTTATGCGCCTAGTGAGACTCCAATAGCCGAATCTTGTACGGCATATAGCAATGACCCGACGAGCCGACAAATTTTAGCAGCAGAAGAAGTTTTAAATCGTGCCACTGGGTTGACGAGTTGTATTTTGCGTCTAGGTGGTTTATTTGGTCCCGACCGAAAGCCGGTTCGCTATATAGTCAACCGCGGTATGCTCGATAATCCGGACCTACCGATCAACATGATCCACCTCAACGATATTATTCAATTTACCACCGCTTTGATCGAACAAGGCTTCGATTCTAATGTTGTTTACAATCTAGTGTCTCCTCAGTATAAAAACCGATTGGATTATTACTCCAAAGAGGCCAATGAACTGGGATTAACACTTCCACCACTAGGGGATAACGATTGGAAAACACATCGCGAAATAAAAGGGGATCGCATTGTACAACAAACGGGAATCCAGTACCAAACAACATAAAAAAAAGGAGGCTAACAAACCTCCTTTTTCTATTTAATCTAAAATCATTTCTGGGATATCTCCCGATATAATTAACTCGACTTCCGTTGCTTTGACAATGTCCTCAACAGAAACACCGGGTGCTCTTTCTAACAATTTAATTCCATTTGGCGTAACTTCCATTACGGCCAATTCAGTAACAATTTTCTTGACACAACCTACACCTGTTAATGGTAGAGAACACGACTTTAATATCTTTGATTCTCCTGCTTTATTTACGTGCATCATCGCAACAATAATATTTTCAGCAGAAGCAACTAAATCCATAGCTCCTCCCATTCCCTTTACCATTTTTCCAGGAATCTTCCAGTTGGCAATATCTCCGCCTTCCGATACTTCCATGGCTCCTAAAATAGTCAAATCCACGTGCTTTCCGCGAATCATTCCGAAACTTGTTGACGAATCAAAAAAGGAAGCCCCTGGTAGAGTCGTTATGGTTTGTTTTCCCGCATTAATTAAATCTGGATCCTCTTCGCCTTCATAAGGGAAAGGTCCCATGCCTAAAACGCCGTTTTCACTTTGAAAATCAACATTCATTCCTTCTGGTACATAATTAGCAACAAGCGTTGGAATACCAATACCTAAGTTTACAAAAAATCCGTCTTGTAATTCTTTTGCGATGCGTTTAGCAATACCTACTTTATCTAACATACTATTTCTTTAAACGATTGATTGGTTATTTTCTTTGACGAACAGTGCGTTGTTCAATTCTCTTCTCGTACTTTTCACCTTGAAAAATGCGTTTAACAAAAATACCCGGTACGTGAATTTCATTTGGATCTAAAGCTCCGATTGGCACTAATTCTTCTACTTCTGCTACCGTAATTTTACCAGCTCCAGCCATACACTCATTAAAGTTTCTCGCCGTCCCTTTGAAGATTAAATTTCCTGCTTCGTCTCCTTTCCACGCTTTGACAATGGAAAAATCAGCTTCAAAAGCTTCCTCCATAATATGGGGTTTACCATGAAAAACACGTACTTCTTTTCCTTCAGCCACTTCTGTTCCATACCCTGCTGGTGTAAAAAAAGCAGGAATTCCCATCTTAGCAGCTCTACATTTCTCTGCTAAAGTCCCCTGTGGAGTCAACTCTACATTAAGTTCTCCAGACAACATTTGACGTTCAAACTCTGCGTTCTCTCCCACATAAGAAGAAATCATTTTGTCAATTTGGCGTTTTTGCAACAACAAACCTAGACCAAAATCATCCACTCCAGCGTTGTTAGAGATACACGTTAAGCCTTTAACATTCATGCGAACAAGCTCTGCGATTGAGTTTTCTGGTATTCCACACAATCCAAAACCACCAAGCATTATCGTCATATTATCTTGAACATCAGCCAATGCTTCTTGAACATTAGCTACTTTTTTATTTATCATAATCTCTGGTTTAATTAACTGCTCTAAAATATAAAAAAAACGCCTTTAAAAAAAGGCGTTTTCAATATTAGAAATCAAATTCATTTGTATCAAGTTCGTCGTCTGCTTTATCGGTTTCTTGTAGCACTTTTGAACAGTCAACGCGGATGGACAATCCTTGCGGTACTTCAAATGCACTTTTAGAAACATTCAGAGTTTTATCTGCATAGCACTTATTCATATACAAGCCCCAAATTGGCAGCGCCATTGTCGCTCCTTGTCCGTAAAGCATCGTATCAAAGTGTGCTGCTCTATCGTCATTACCTACCCACACTCCTGTTGCTAAATTAGGTACCATACCGATGAACCATCCATCACTTTGATTTTGGGTTGTTCCGGTTTTCCCTGCGATTGGATTGGTGAACTTATACGGATGTCCTGTTACGCGTTTGTACCCTGGTCCTTGCCAAGTTGTGCGCAAACGAACCCCAGAACCACTCTCCGTTACCCCTTCGAGTAATTTCACAACAGTATATGCTACGTCTTTACTCAAGACATCTTTTGTTTCTGGTACCGCATTAAATAGAATCACTCCATTTTTATCTTCGATGCGCGTTACAAAAATAGGCTTTACGTAAATTCCTTGGTTAGCAAATGTACTGTAGGCTGCCACCATATCACTCACCGTAATATCAACCGCACCTAAAGCAATCGCTGGACTTTGTGGTATATCTGCAGAAATCCCTAAATCACGAGTCATATTGACCACGGCTTTAGGCCCTACTTTGTCCATTAGCTTAGCTGTAATCGTATTAACTGACCCTGCTAAGGCTTGTTTTAAAGTCATAATACCTTTATAACTTCTATTTGAGTTTTGAGGAGACCAATCTTGCCCAATCCCGTATCTTCCTTTCGGCATAGTAAACGGTGAATCGATAATCGAGTCGCAAGGCGAATAGTGCAATTGTTCAATAGCCGTGGCATATACAAATGGTTTAAATACGGAACCAACCTGTCTTGCTCCTTGTCCTACGTGATCATATTGGAAGTGCTTGTAGTTGATTCCACCAACCCACGCCTTAATATGACCCGTTTGAGGTTCCATCGACATCATTCCCGTTTGCAAGAAATGCTTGTAATACACAATTGAATCTCTTGGTGTCATCACTGTATCGATTTCACCTTTCCACGAAAAAATACGCATATCCGTTTTCACGGCAAAAGACTTGAGGATTTCATCATCTGATTTACCCGCATCTTTCATTTGACGCCAACGCTCAGAAGTTTTCATTGCACGCATGATAATCGCTTCTGTATCTGCGGCTGAAATATTGTAAAAAGGTGCGTTTTTATTTTTCTTTTGACGAATAAAAAACTCTTCTTGTAAATTGCTAATATGCTGTTGTACAGCTTCTTCTGCATATTTCTGCATACGCGAATCGATTGAAACATAAATTTTCAATCCATCGCGATAAATATCGTAAGTTGTTCCGTCTTTTTTCGGGTTTTCTTTTACCCAACGGCGCATATAATCACGCAAATATTCTCTAAAGTAAGTGGCAATACCCTCTCTGTGACTCTCTGGTGTAAAGTGCAACGACAGCGGTTCACCTTGTAAGCGAACGCTCTCCTCTTGGGCAATAAACTCGTTTTTAGCCATTTGATGCAAGACGACATTTCTTCTTTTTTGCACCAATTCGGGTCTGCGAACGGGATTGTAGTACGCTGGATTCTGAAGCATTCCCACTAACATGGCCGCCTCATCAATGGTTAAGTCTTTCGGTTCTTTGCCTAAATAAACTTTGGCCGCAGAGCGAATTCCAACGGCATTATTCACAAAGTCCGCTTTGTTCAAATACATCGTCAAGATTTCCTCTTTGGTGTACTGACGTTCTAACTTAACAGCAATTACCCATTCCTTAGCTTTTTGGGTAATACGCTTAGCCAAGTTACGCGATCCTTCTCCGTGGAACAATAACTTCGCCAACTGTTGAGTAATCGTACTCGCACCACCACTGCTTCCTACAGAAGTTACCGCACGTAAGGTTCCTCTTGCATCAATTCCCGAGTGTCCATAGAAACGCTCATCTTCAGTAGCGATCAACGCTTGAACCAAATGAGGGGGTAAATCTTCGTATTTGACAGGTACGCGATTTTCTAAATAAAACTTTCCTATCGTCTTTCCATCTGAAGAGATGATTTCCGTTGCAACGTTACTCGATGGGTTTTCCAACTCATCAAACGTAGGCATTGCTCCAAAAACGCCCCAAGAAGCACAAAGGAAAAATAGTACAAGGGCAACACCTAAGCCCAAAAAAGCGATCCAAAAAGCAACTAAATACTTCTTGAAACCAGGTGTTTTTTTACTCGTTTGTTTTTTGTTATTCATACAATTTTTAAGAAACTTATTCTGCTTTTTCGATTCTAAATCCGACTTCACTAATCCCCTTTAACTCAGGCACTCCCTCTACATCACCTAGCGCGCGGACAGCCTGTTCTAGCGTTAATTTGTGTTTTCCCACTTGATCAAAAACGAAATTTTCTTTCAACCACAACTTGCTCTCTTTTACATCAGAAAAGCCAGTGCCTAAAAGAGCGCCATTGGGATCTGCCATTTGAAATTGAATGGTGTCAATGACAATTTCCGAATTGGGTTTATACAATTTAGAAATTACAAACAAATTGCTGAAAGGATACTCGTTATTGACCCTTACATTCATAAACAAATTGTTGGCCGTCAGCGTATCCTGAACATCCCAAACAAATGTTTTGACATCTTGTCTTTCCCAAACTCCTTTGGTAGGCTGAAACTCGTCAAAAACCACTTTTTCGTCGTGTTGACAACTCATCAATAGGCCTAACGAAAGACTTAACGCTAAATAAAGACTATTTATTTTCACCGTCTTGTTTATTAGTTGGGTTTGTATTTGGATTTGCTGGACGAGGCTTTCTAGGCTTCGGTTTATTGGAACGCGGTTTTTGATTCTTCCCCTTAGTATCCTCTCCTCCAGCCTCATTATTCCCCTTGGGTTCGCTGTTTCCTTTTGGCTCTCTATTACCGCGGTTTTTCTCCGGTCTTCCTTCTCCTCGATCTTCCGCTTTTCGATCCGGTCTTCCTTCAGGTCTTCCCTCTGTTTTAGCTTTTCGCTCTGGTCTTCCCTCAGATCTTCCCTGAGATTTACCTTGAGACTTACCTCCTTCAGTTCGACCTTCCACTTTGCGTTCTCCCTCTTTTGCAACTGGTCTTTCTCGTCCCTCTGCATTTTTATTTCGGGTTCTCGGTCTGCGTTTTTTATCGTCTTTATCGTTGGACGATTCTCTTTCTTCTCCTGCTTTTGCAGCAGTAGAAGACGCTCCTCGTTCAGCTGATTTCCCCTTCGGTTTGCTATTCTTCTTTCTGCGCTTAGGCTGATCAAAACGCGTGACGCTATCTTGTTCAACTGCACTTTGGAAATGATCATTATCTGTAGGAATATCCTCGCTATAACTCTCTAATTCGTTTCCTTTTTCATTTTGCGCATTCAAGGCCAAGATCTCTTTCACTTGTTCTGCTGTCAAAACATACCAATTGGCAGAATTATTCGCATAAGCAAACCACATCTGCCCCTTGAAAATATCAATTTTTTGACAAAAAGCGATACCTTTTACTGTCATTAATTTTGTATCCGAATCAGGCATATCTTTTAATGCCTCTAAATACGTGTCTAGCTCAAAGTTTAAACAACATTTTAGTTTACCGCACTGACCCGCTAATTTTTGTGGGTTTAACGATAGTTGTTGATAACGAGCTGCTGCTGTATTCACACTTCTGAAATCCGTTAACCAAGTAGAACAACAAAGCTCTCTTCCACAAGAGCCAACCCCGCCTAAACGCGCTGCTTCTTGTCGGAATCCCACCTGTTTCATCTCAATTCGAATACTAAATTCTCTTGCGAATTCTTTGATTAACTGTCTAAAATCGACACGCTCACTCGCTGTATAATAAAACGTCGCTTTTGATCCATCTCCCTGAAATTCAACATCTGATATTTTCATTTCAAGATTTAGGTTGATTGCAATTTCTCTTGCTCTCATTCGAACAGGCTCTTCTTTTTCTCGAACCTCCTGCCAAATATCGATGTCTTTTTGTGTTGCTTTTCGATAGATTTTCAAGATTTCTCCTGTTTCATCTACTTTCTTTTTTTTCATTTGAACTTTTACAAGTTCTCCTACCAATGAAACGATCCCCACATCGTGTCCTGGTGATGTTTCCGTTGCAACAATATCCCCCATTGCTACAGTCATCCCACTAGGATAGCGATAAAAATCTTTTCTTCCGTTCTTAAATCGAACCTCAACTATATCAAAAATGCTGTCTGAATTTGGATAAACCATATTGGACAACCAATCAAAAACTGATAATTTATTACAGCTATCTGTTCCGCATGTTCCTTTACTCTGACACCCTCTGGGTACGCCATTACTATCTGTCTTCGTTGAACAATTTGTACAAGCCATTTGTGTATTTATGTATTTATATATTTGATCCTCCACTAATCAGGAGGAATTATTTTCTCACTTTTCGTTGTAAAGATACTATTTTTTTATAGGCTACTTCAAGAATTTTTTAGTTGTAATAATTAGCTCTTTTACTTTGAAAAAATAAAATACTGCCGATTTCTCTATTTTATTAGCCAAAAAAAGGAAGTATCCCTAATGCAAGTCAATGAACCGTTAGGATCGTTCAGGCGTATGTCTTGGATTATCGCCTAGATATTGAACATTTATTTCTACTTTTGGACTGCTAATACACAATTCAATATGGAGGAACAAATAATTGGAATTATGGGCGCCATTCCCCAGGAAGTAGATGGGATTATCGCTATTTTACAAGATAAGACGGCAACAACGATTGGCAATCGCACCTATTACCAAGGATTTCTTGGCAAACAACAAGTCGTGGTTGTCTACTCGCGTATTGGAAAAGTTGCTGCATCAGCAACTGCATCGGCATTACTGTTGCATTTCCACGTGAGTGAAATTATATTTATTGGGGTTGCAGGTGGTATAGCTCCACATATCCAAGTGGGTGATGTTATCATCGCCAAAGATTTAATTCAGTATGACATGGATGTTTCTCCTTTGCGACCAAAATACGAGATTCCCTTACTCAACAAAACCTATTTTGAAACCAGTATACCAAGGTCTAATCAAGTGAAGCAACACATCGAAAACTTCCTTGACCCTGCTGTACTGCGCACTAAGATTGCAGCAGATGAGTTGAAAAAATTCGCCATCGACCAGCCCAAAGTATACATTGGTACAATTGGCAGTGGCGATCAATTTTTTTCTACGGATTTGCAAAAAGAAAGCTTACAACAAGCCTTGCCCCATGTTCTTTGCGTGGAAATGGAGGGCGCTGCTGTAGCGCAAATCTGCTATGAATACGGCATCCCTTGTACTGTGATTCGAACCATCTCTGACAAAGCTAATCAAGAAGCTAGCTTTAGCTTTGAATCTTTTGTTGAGAAAGTCTCTCAAGTATATGGACAAGAGATTATCGAAACCCTCTTTCAATAGCACTTTCAACCACCAACAGCAAGGATCTAAAAAGCCTAAATAGATAAAACCTCGTCTACAAAAGACGGGGTTTTTTCGTCCAATGGCATTCGCTCTTCCATATCCAGTGACTCCATCAATATACAGAAGCTAAATATACACCCTGTGGACACAGCTGTCCAAAAACGGGCTTTACCACGCGCGAAGCACGTATAAATACACTGGAAAATGGTCGCTAAACCCTGGTTCGTTATTGCTATTCCTCAAGGGATACCCTTGGTACACCCCCTCTGACTGAACGATAAATGGCTTTTGAAAGATATTTGCTTTCCAATATTTCCAAGTCGTATACTCCTCTTGTAAAAAAGCTTGTGTCAAGATGATCTGATCAAAAATATCCCAAGCATCGCGATAGGCTAAGGTGCCATACCCAGCTTTGGCCAACTTCTCCATGGGATTAAACAACCCCATAGGCGGTACTTTGGTCGCTTCTCCTTCCGTTTGTAGGATTTTCTTTACACTCGCATCCATTGGTCCATCATTGAGATCCCCCATGGTGATAATCTTCGCCTGTGTGTGAATCGCTTGTATGGAATCAATAATCCTTTTGTTCAGTGCCGCAGCGGCTTCTCGATTTGGACTACTTCGCTTTTGACCTCCCACGCGCGAAGGCCAATGATTGACGATAAAATGCATGGCTTCTCCATCTAGTAAGCCCGAAACCAATAACTGATCCCGGGTATATATGCGCTTGCGGTGAGTAGGTCTTTTTTGATCGTATAAATACAGCGCATGTTGAGAGGCATGCTCAAGAATAAAATGATCTTTGGCGTACAACAAAGCCACATCAATTCCTCGTTTATCAGGAGAATCAAAGTGTACAATTCCATAATTTCCCTTGCGCAAAGCTGGATGCAAGACCAAATCTTCCAACACAGCGCGATTTTCTACCTCAGCAAGTCCTATAATAACTGGCATATTCGGGTTCTCTTCCCTTCCTATTTCAGCCAAAACACGAGCGATATTGGCAATTTTTTGCTCATACTTCTCTTTTGTCCAACCTCTTGCCCCAGTTGGAGTCCATTCCTCATCATATATTTTGGGATCGCGCAGGGTATCAAACAAGTTTTCACAATTGTAAAAGGCAATTGTGCGAATTTGATATTGTTTTTGCTGGGCAACACTTGTTGTTCCGCTTAGTAATCCCAAGACAAAAATTGTTGTTTTCAAATAAAAATATATAATATCGTTCATTTTACTAATTATTTATCATCGTTTAACGTTAAAATTAAATAATTATTTAATTAAAATTTAACTTTATAGTAAATAATTCAAAAACGAACCCCTAAAATTCTCCCCTTGCCTATGAAAGCATGTTTACTCGCCCTATTAGTTGGGTTGCCAATTCACCTCACTTTGGCTCAACACGAGCAGCAAATCAGCGGAACAGTCTTAGACGCCAAAACGCGGATGCCCCTGCAAACAACAGTTGTCCGATTAATTGGAACGCCCCTTTCTACCTTAACGAATCCCGACGGCGCTTTTGTTTTAACCCCGCCCTCCCCAGGAAATTGGGAGTTGGAACTCTCCTTGGCAAACTATACGACCAAGCGAATAAGCACGGTGGTAGACGCAGGGGAACAGCTTAATTTGGGGCATCTTTTCTTAGAAGAAGATTGGGAATCCACAGAAAAGCTAGGATTAATATTCCTTGAAGACACAGACCTCGACGACGATGCTACCACAGTAGAAAATTCCGCTCGTTTATTACAAGCCACCAAAGACCCCTTTCAACAAGCGGCAGCCTTTACTTGGGGATCGAGCTTCTATCGCCTGCGTGGATTAGACAGCTCCTATGGCAATGTTCTAATCAATGGACTTGTTATGAACAAGATACATCATGGACGTGCGCAATGGAACAACTGGGGCGGCCTAAATGACGCCACGAGAAATGCGGTCTTTTCTTCTGGCTCCTCTCCAACTTCAGCAAGCTTTGGCGGTCTTTTAGGTACACAGTCCATCGTTACATCGGCTGCACAATTTCGAAAAGGCCTGCGATTCGGCTTCGCAAGTACAACGACCTCTTATCGTTGGAAACCCTTTTTTAGCTATGCCTCTGGTCTCACTCGCCGCGGTTGGGCATTCTCCCTATCAGGATCTTATCGCGGCGCAAAAGAAGGGTATTGGCCGGGAAGCAATTATGCCGCTTTGTCGCTTTTCATGGGTATAGAAAAAAAAATCACTGCCAAGCACAGCCTCTATTTTTCTGGTATATTCGCCAATAACAACCGCGCCAAAAACTCGTCCAATACCCTAGAGCAAACCGAATTAAAAGGCGTAGATTACAATGCGTATTGGGGTTGGCAAGGAAGCAAGAAAAGAAGCGCCCGCTATCAAGTGATACAAGAACCCCTATTGATGTTGACCCATACATGGAGCTTGAACGAACAGAGTAAATTGACGACAACTCTGGGCTATCAATGGGGATATCAAGCCCAAAGTCGATTGGATTACCAAGATAACCTCAACCCAGATCCTGTACATTACAAAAATCTTCCCAGCTTCTATCTCGCACAAATCGACTCAACCTATTGGAAGATGTCTGCTGAGGCGTTTGACGCACTTCCCGAATCAGATGACTTCAAACAAACGACCCTAGCTCATTTGCAACAAGCAACAGATGCGCGCTTGTTCTTTCTTCAACACGGACAGATCGACTGGGAAACAATCTACAGAAAGAACAGTCTTTTTGATGGGCAAAGTAAAATCATCTTGTTTGAGGATCGACAAGAAGATCAAACCCTTTCAGCTAACACTGCTTTTCAAACAGCACTCAACGATCACCTCACCGTGTATGCGGGAGTCAATTACCGCAATCTTCGCTCCACTAACTTTAAAAAAGCGGTGGATTTACTTGGTGGAACTTATTACCTTGACCTTGACTCCTACCAAGAAAAAGCACTACAAGACAGCGATCTGAATCATCCAAATCGATCGATATACACGGGAGACACTTATGGATATCACTATCGGCTCTTCGCTGATATCGTGGACGCTTTTATGCAATTTACCTTGCACTACAACCAGGTTGATCTCTATTTTGGACAACATGTCAGTTTTACTAGCTACCAGAGAGAAGGGTTATACCGCAATCCTAACTACCCCACAACATCCTATGGCCGCAGTGAGCGACTGCAATTTAATACCTTAGGTATCAAAGGAGGGATTACGTATTATCTCACGGGTAAGCATTTACTACAGCTGAACATGGTGTACAACAGTAGAGCACCGCTGCTTCAGCATGGATTCACCAATGTTAGAGTTAGCAATACCACCAACCCTCAGCTCAAGCCCGAAAACAACTTGGCCATAGAAGCGAGCTACCGATTGCGCACAAGGCGTCTTCAAACGCGCCTTTCTGGATATCTCACCGAGATCCGCAATGGTACCCAATTGAATTTTTACTATACCGAAGGCATGGACCTCACAGATGCTAAAGGCACTTTGGTTTCTGAGCGACTTAGCCCGGTTCATACGCGTTATCTCGGCATTGAATTTGGACTTGCCTATGCGCTGAGCTCCACCCTAAAAATGACTACAGCCGCAGGACTAGGACAATCGTTCTATATCAACAATCCACAGCTCCACATACAAGCTGCCAATACGGCAAACGCTCAAGAGGTCGATCAAGCCAACCTCAATCAATACAGGGTTGCTAATGGTCCGCAAACAGCTTTAGCCTTAGGACTATCATATCGGGCACCAGCATTCTGGTTCGTCGAAACAACCCTCAGCTATCTTGCGGATTCCTTCATACGGGTATCGCCTTTAAAGAGATCTTCCACTTACTTTAGGGATCCCCAAAAGATGGGTCGCCCCTATGAAGGTCTTACAACCTCCAATTTGTCTGCACTCTTACAGCAGGAAAAACTCCCTCCTTATGCCCTATTTTCTATTACCGGAGGAAAATCCTGGCGACTGTCCAATCGTGCTACCCTCGGCGTTTTATGCTCCGTGCAAAATGTGTTCAACACCTTATACCGCACAGGTGGTTTTGAACAATCGCGAAACGCTACTTATCCACAAGAAATGGCGCGAACAGCGGGTGATCTACCTGTGTTTGGCACCAAGTACTGGTATGGCTACGGTCGCAATTTCTTTATTCATCTGTATTACAACCTATAATCCTTTTAAAAAATGAAAAGCATACTCCCCAAAAGCATGAAGGTTAGCCTAGTAGCACTTGCGCTAGTCAGCTGCGCCCAAACAGATCATTTTGGCGCTCCATCCTTCGACTGTACAGACCCATCATGGAGTCCAAACACCACTATTGACAACGTATTTACCCTCGCCGATGAACGAATTCGCCTCTACCCTGCTGCTCCTACTGATGCACTTACAGGTATAGTCATCTCCAGCGACCAAGGTGGAAATTTCTACAATAAGCTCCATATCGTTGACGAGTATACACTACGTCCTATGACGATTAACCTTGAGCTCCCCGATTCATATGCAGAATTTCCTCCAGGGACAAAAATACTCGTCAAGCTAGACAACCTTTACATCACCAATAGTTTTGGAAAACTAGCCCTAGGTGGTGGAATTTACACCTCTTCAAAAGATAAAAAATACATTGGGAGTATCCCTAAAAACAGCCTAGGAAAACATTTGGAAAAATATTGCGATGCTTTGGTAGCTCCTGAGACATACACCCGTCGCCTCACCTTAGAAGACCTCAAGCAAAATACAGCACAGTACACCAATACACTCGTTACCCTAGAAAACGTACAATTCGACCCCCATATAGTAGACAAAAAACTATATGACCCCAATGATGTTGATGCCCAAGGCTATACCTTGCGCAAACTCGTCGATAGTCAAGGAAATGTCTGTTACATCCGAACAGGGAAGATGAGTAAGGACTTTATTGACTATAGTATTCCCGCAAACAGTGGATCGATTACGGGAATTGTCGATGTTTTTAGCAAGCAAATTCAACTGTATCCCCGTTTATTGACTGATCTGTTATTGAACCAAGATCCCTTGACAGGAGACAGCTCTACCTCAGGAGAGGAGGAAGATAATGAAGGAAAAGACAGTGAGGAGGATAATAGCAATGAAACCATTCCTGTAGAACCAGGAGATCAATTAGTCTTTGCTGGCGCAGATTTTGAAGATTGGGACGCTTTTAAGTCAACCTTAACTCGAGCAGGACTCAAATTTGCTGTCCAAGTACCTCATGAAGGGTGGAACAATTCCACAGGATTAGCCTTTCGCGGTTCACCTACTAAAACAGACATGGCATTTGTTGTGCAAAACCAAACTGTTCCCACCACCGCAACCGCCATCTCTTTTCTGATGAAGGGACGAGCAAGTCGGCGATCACTTTCGATTCAAGTATACGATGCTATGGGGTATTTTGTCGCTTATAATTTAGGCGATGTCCAGCAGAGTAAATCCGTTTCTCCCTCCTCCCGCACCAATAAAGAAGGCAACGTCAATCAGTACAACGGTACTATCGATACCCATGACCAATGGATCATAATTACGCTTCCTCTTGCGGGTGTGGCTTACAATCAAACTGGCAGTGGTCCTTTCTTCGCCATTCGATTTGGCGGTAAAACGACGACAATACCTAGCGAATATGATCTAATCCTCGATGAGATTCGCTTTGAACTCCCGCAGTAAAATTGTCCAATTGTCCAATTGTTGCAATACCTCATAAAAAATGCCCCAAAAAGAGTCTAACTTTTTTGGGGCATGTCTATAGGCACTCTTTTTACTATTTTTGTTCGCGAATCAAATACAAATAAACGGGAAAGTGATCGCTAAATCCGGGTTCACTGTTGCTATTTCTCAGGGGATAGCCTTTGTATTGTCCTGTGGATTGGATAATAAAGGGCTTCTTAAATATCTTCGCTTTCCAGTACTTCCACGAATCATAGCCTTCTTGTAAATAAGGTTCAGTCAAAATCATCTGATCGAATATATCCCATGCGTCTCGGTAAGCCAATGTACCTAAACCGTCTTTCGCCATTTTTTCCATAGGATTGAAAAGTCCTTGGGGTTGCACAGATTTCTTGTCTCCTCCAGAGGCTTGTAAAACCTTTTTGATACTCCTATTGAACGGACCGTCGTTCATGTCCCCCATTGTAATCACTTTTGCTTGTGGATTAATCGCTTGGAGGGAATCGATGATTTTTACATTTAATGCCGCAGCAGCCTCTCGATTTGGACTACTCGCCTTTTCACCTCCCACTCGAGAAGGCCAGTGATTAACAATAAAATGGACTTCTTCTCCATCTAATAGTCCAGTAACCAGGAGCTGATCACGGGTATAAATACGCTTTTTTGAACCGTCACTTCCTTTGCGTAATTGATCGTAAATATACAACGTATGAGCTGATGTTGAAGTTGGCACAAAATGATGCTTACTGTATAAAAGTCCAACATCAATACCACGGCGATCGGGTGAATCATAATGTACAATACCGTAATCTCCAGGTAGCATCACTGCCGCATGCACTAAATCTTCCAAAACCGCTCTATTTTCTACCTCGGCTACACCGATGATCGTGGGCATCTTCGGATTTTCGTCTGTGCCAATTTGCGACATTACCCGAGTAAGGTTGTCAATTTTTTTTTCGTATTTCTTCTTTGTCCACGCTTGTGCTCCAGAAGGAGTCCATTCCTCATCATAAATGTTTGGATCGCGGATTGTATCAAATAAATTCTCCACATTATAGAATGCGATGGTGTGAATTTGAAACTTCTTTTCCTGTGCCTGAAGGTTTATACCGAGTCCTACTAAAAACAAGGTTAAAACTAGATTTTTGACCACTCTACTCATAAGTTAACGTAATTTATTAAAATACTTTATACAAAAATAGCAGTTTTTATCTTAAAAACGTAACTTTACTACTATAAAAGTATAGCACTTTTTAGATTAGCACTTTAATAATCAATTCACTTATGAGGAAACTTTTAATTGTTTTGCTTTGTGCCCTACCTACATTTACGTTTGCACAAGGCAGTCACGAAATTAGGGGAAAAGTACTCGATGCCAAATCTCGAACACCGATCAATGCGGTATCTGCGAGAGTTTCAGGCACGAATATTTCAACCCTGACAAACAGTGAAGGAATCTTTATCCTAGAAAACAAGCAAACGGGTAAGCTGTGGCTAGAATTATCCTATCCAGGATATGTCAATCAGCAGTTACCTATTGAGCCCAACGCCGATCAATTTTTTGATTTAGGTGAAGTTTTATTGGAGGAAGATATCATGGCTCAAGCTCAGATAGGCTTTATCACACTGACGGAAAATGATCTTAGCGATGACAATTCGGGTTCGGATACGTCTTCGGGATTATTACAAGCGACCAAAGACCCCTTCCAACAAGTTGCAGCATTCAACTGGGGGCAATCGTTCTTTAAAGTACGTGGCCTGAACAACGAATACGGCAAAACCTTGATCAATGGTATTGTAATGAATCGGGTGTTGGATGGTCGACCCCAATTTAGCAATTGGGGAGGGTTAAACGACGTAATGCGAAACCAAGAGTTCTCTTCTGGATCAACGCCTTCTGATTATACCTTTGGTAGCATTTTGGGAACACAGGCCATTTCTACCCGTGCCTCTCATATTCGCAAAGGCTCACGTGCAACGTTTTCTGGCTCGAATACCAACTATAATTGGCGTCCGACATTCACCCATGCTTCGGGACTAAACAAAAAAGGATGGGCTTATGCCATATCAGGATCGTATCGAGGAGCAAAAGAAGGGTATTGGGAAGGTAGCAATTATGATGCACTCTCCTTCTTTACAGCAATTGAAAAGAAATTCAACGAGGAACACAGTTTAAATTTCTCTGCTATTTACGCCAAAAATAAAAGAGGTAAAAACTCCCCCATCACTCAAGAACAAGCTGATATCAAAGGCTTTAAGTACAATTCGTATTGGGGATGGCAAGAAGGAGATAAACGAAATTCGCGTTATCGCGATATTGAACAGCCCATTTTCATGTTGACTCACTATTGGAACATAAACGAAAAAAGTAGCCTAACAACAACGGCCTCCTTTCAATTTGGTCACATTGCAGACAGCCGACTTGGCTATCAAAATAATCAAAATCCAGATCCTGCGCATTACAAAAGACTACCTAGCTATTACTTAACCCAGATCGACCCAAAATACTGGGACATGTCACAAGCAGAATTCAATGCGTTGCCCGACGACAACTCCTTTAAGTCCGAAACTCAATCTTACTTAGATTTAGCAGCGCAAAATAGGAATTCCTTTGCCAATGATGGACAAATCAACTGGAGCGATATCTATGCCATTAATGCTGCATTTGAAGGACAAAGTCAAATCGTGCAGTACGAAGATAGACAACAAGAAAAAATAGCGTCTTTAAACACATCATTTAAGACAAAATTAAACAACAATATCACCTTCGATGCTGGGGCAAATTACCGCAAGCTAAACTCCCAAAACTATCAAAAATTAACTGATCTATTGGGCGGCTGGTACTATCTCGATAAAGACACCTACCAAAAGCCAGAGCTACAGGACAAAGACGTAAATCATCCAGATCGAAAAGTAAAAGAAGGGGATCGCTTTGGTTACAACTATAAATTATATGCAGACGTTGTCGATGTATTTACCCAATTTGTTTTTGATTATGGTGCATTGAATTTTTACCTCGCTCAAAACATAGGCTATACCACTTACCAAAGGGAAGGATTATATAAAAATCCGGTGTACATCAACAATTCTTACGGAAAGAGTGGGCATACGGATTATACAACCTTTGGTTTCAAAGGAGGAGCAACCTATCAAATTACAGGTAAACACGCTTTGGATTTGAACATTTCTTACCACAATCAGGCGCCCTCAATCAAAAATACCTTTGCTAATGTCAGGGTGAACAACAACCTTGTGCCCGCCAACAAAAAAGAAGATATTTTTAGTGTAGATGGGAGCTATATTTTGAGAACACCTCGTTTAAAAGCTAGAGCTACAGGATACTTTTCTGAAATTAGAAACGGTACAGAAATTAATTTCTACTTTGCCAACGGTTCGGGTATAAAGGATGCAGAAGGCAATCTTGAAAATTCAGGTAATAACTTTGTTTCTGAAATACTTACAGGTATAGATAAGCGCCAATTAGGCTTTGAATTAGGGGCAGAATACCAAATTACGTCAACCCTTAAGGCAACGGCTGCGGCTGCATTGGGACAAGCGTTTTACATCAGCAATCCCAATGTACATTTAACAACCGACAATCAAACGAATATGTTTGACTATGGCAAAGCTGCCCTAAAAAAGTACAAGCTATCTAATGGTCCTCAAACGGCACTTTCACTAGGTCTAGAATACAGGGATCCCAAATTTTGGTTTGTTGGTGCAAACCTAAACTATATGGCCGATGCTTATACGGATATTTCTGCCCTGCGTAGAACCCGTAATTTCGTCATCAATCCAAGTACACCTGGCCAACCTTTTACTGACTTAACGGATGAGAAGCTACACCAAATCTTAAAACAAGAAAAACTAGCCGACTTTACTATCGTCAATATCACAGGAGGAAAATCTTGGCGATTGCCCAATAGAACCATTGTGGGATTCTTTGCCTCGATTAACAATGTGTTTAACAAAGAATATAAAACAGGAGGATTTGAACAAGCTAGAAATGCTAATTATGCCGAAGAAGTCAAAAACAATAAAGGTCCATACAACCTATTTGGAAACAAGTACTTCTATGGTTATGGTCGTAACTTCTTTGTAAATGTTTACTACAACTTCTAATTTCTGTACCTATGAAAACAATTTTTAAATCTATACTTTTTATTGCACTATCGACACTCTTCTTTGGGAGTTGTGCAAAGAACGACGATTTTTCGGTTCCCTCATTACACTGTGAAGAACCAAAGGTTGTCATCAATAAAACTATTGACGAACTATATCCTCTGGCAGAACAAACGGTAAAACCCTACAGTGGCGATCCAAAGGATATCCTAGAAGGTGTAGTAGTATCAAGCGACAAAGGTGGAAACTTTCACAACAAGCTACACATCCTAGATAAAAACACAAAGCAACCATTGGTGCTAAATATTGATAATAGTGCCTCATTTGTTCAATATCCTCCTGGTACGATTATCTATGTTCGCTTAGGGGGGTTGTACTTCAACAACAGCTATGGCCTAGTCAACCTAGGTGGGGGAACGAATGGAAAGTACACCACATCGATTCCCAAAGGATCCATCGATAAATTTATAGGTAAGTTCTGTAAACCTGTGAAAGACTTTACCCCCTACAATCCGACAATCACGCTGGAGGAATTACTTTCGAAAAAAGACTTCTACAAAGGAAAATTAGTAACGATTAAAGACGTGCAATTCAACCGTGCTATTGTGGGCAAAAAGCTATACGACAAATCGGATGTCGACAGTCAAGGGCAAACCTTGAGAGAAATGGTTGACAAAGACAATCGCAGTTTTTTTGTGCGTACAAGTCAATATTCACGAGATTTTGTGGCCTATGAGATTCCAAAACACAGCGGCTCCATAACAGGAATTGTTGATGTATTTAGCAATAACGTACAATTTTATCCCCGTGTATTAGAGGACATAAACCTAAAAGAAGAGCCATTTGGTGATGGAGAAGTCAACCCTGAACCAGAAGACATCACATTAGGTAAATTCTTAGCTTTTCCAGGAGCTGATTTTGAAGATTGGGATGCCTTCTTAGGAGTAATTTTCAAAAATCAATTGAGTGATGCAACTGCCCAAAAAGCGCCTAATAAAGGATGGGAAAATTCAACTGGATTAGCTGTAGAAGGACAACGCGATAAAAATGGATACTTGTTCTCCGTAGAAAAAGTAAAAATGCCAACCGACGCAACCAAACTATCGTTTTTAGTAAAAGGAACATCGGCAAAATCCCTATCGATTAATATTCACAAAGCAAATGGGACAAATTACTATGCGTACAATCTAGAAAATGTAACAGCGAGTAAAGTAATACAACCGAATATGGATGAGAGTTCATTTCAAGGGGTTCCATCAGGCAATACGACTAATATATACACAGGTACGATTGATACAGGTGGAAAATGGGTGAAAATAACCCTTGATTTAAGCGCTTTAAACGGAGATTATCACCAAACTGGCACAGGAACCTTCATCAGCTTCAGAAATGGAAATGACGCCAACTATGACCTAGTTATCGACGAGATTCGCTTTGAGGACGGAACCCCGGTAGAAGATAATGGAGAAGGTCCTGTAGATCCAGAGCCAGGGGAACCTTTCGTTATAGCAGATTTTAACGATTGGCAAGCCTTTACAAGCACGCTAAATAACTTTGGACTAAAACCCTATGCTACACATGCTCCAGGTCAAGGTAGAGACGGTAAAGACGCCCTTAAACTATCGGGTACCACAACAGCAAACGATTATGTATTTACCATAACAGGTCAACAAGTTCCAGAAGGAAAGTCAAGATTGATCGTATGGATAAAGGGAACCTCAAACAACAAGTCTCTATCCTTCAACGTCAACAAAGCAGGTGGTGGTTTCGATCCCTTCAATGCAGGCACCGTAGCAACACAAGACCTAGAATTGGCAAAATTTACAACCAACCAATACAACGGATCAATAGATACGGGAGGCAATTGGGTCAAACTCACCCTTAATCTATCCGAAACAACCTACAATGCTACAGGAGCTGGAGATGTATTCTCCCTTAAAACAGGAAGTAATTCAACCTATGAATTAGTAATAGACAGCATTTACTTTGAGTAAATAGTAAATAGTGAATGGTGAATGGTGAATGGTGAATGGTGAATCCTGAATCGTGAATCGTGAATGGTGAATCGTGAATGGTGAATGGTGAATCCTGAATCGTGAATCGTGAATCGTGAATGGTGAATGGTGAATGGTGAATCGTGAATGGTGAATCGTGAATGGTGAATGGTGAATGGTGAATCCTGAATCGTGAATCGTGAATCGTGAATGGTGAATAGTGAATCGTGAATGTTGAATCGTAAATAGAAATTTAAAAGCTCGAACGAGTCGAGCTTTTTTTATGGATGAAAGGCGCCTAAACAGACTCTCCTTCCTATTTATTCCTTTGTTAAAAGGCGAAACTATTCACAGTCCATACCAAATACTACAAAACAAAAAAGACGCTTAAAAAGCGTCTTTTTAAAAAAGTATAATATTTATTGATTAGTTTTTCAATGCTTCTGCACCTCCAACAATCTCTAAAATTTCATTTGTAATCGCAGCCTGACGAGCTTTGTTGTAAGTTAATTTCAACGCGTCTCTTAATTCTTGTGCGTTATCTGTCGCTTTGTGCATCGCAGTCATACGCGCACCGTGTTCTGATGCTACAGAGTCTGCAATAGCTTTAAACAATTGTGTTTTTAACGACAAAGGAATCAACATCTCAATGATTTCCTCTTTTGAAGGCTCATAGATATAATCAGATGCTGCTGCAGTTGCTTCTGCTTCTATTGGCAATAATGGCAAAAATTGCTCCGTAACTACGTTTTGCGTAGCTGCATTTTTAAACTGGTTATATACAATTTGAATAGAGTCATACTTCCCATTGACGAAAGCTTCCATCACGTGCTCAGCAATAACAGCTGTGTGATCGAAGTCGAAATGATCGTAAAGAGAACTTTGATTATCAACAACGTTAAACGATTTTTTAAGGATGTCATTTCCTTTTTTACCGATCGTCAATAAATCAATTGTAGCTCCTTTGTACTCCGTATTCGCTAATACATTAACTTGTTTAATAATGTTGGCATTGAAACCACCACATAACCCTCTGTTAGAAGTTACGACTAGAAACAATACATTTTTTACCTCTCTAACTTGCGAATATACACTTGAATTCTCTCCTTCTAAAGTAGAACTAACATTTTGAATAATCTCAGTTAGCTTCTCTGAATAAGGACGCATAGCTGTAATCGTATCAGTCGCTTTTTTCAATTTAGCTGCTGACACCATTTTCATTGCAGATGTGATCTGCATTGTAGATCCAATAGAAGAAATCCTATTGCGTATTTCTTTAAGATTTGCCATTTGAAAACGTATATAATTCAGAAAGAGAATAAGCAGTTAGACCTGCTTAAACTCTTTCAAAAAATTCTTAATATTTTGAAGCTAATTCTTTAGCTACTTTCTCTAAAACACTAGTTTGTTCGTCACCGAATTTACCAGCTTTTAATTGATCTAACACATCTCTGTGACGTGAGTTAAGCGCTTCTAAGTACTCTTTTTCAAACGCTTTCACTTGGTTAACAGGAACGTTTCTCAACAAGTTTTTAGATCCAGCATAAATAATAGCTACTTGATCTTCTACAGTATAAGGATCGTTAACCGCTTGTTTCAAGATTTCAACGTTGCGTTGACCTTTAGAAATAACGTTCATTGTAGCAGCATCTAGGTCAGAACCAAATTTCGCGAATGCTTCTAATTCACGGAATTGAGCTTGGTCTAATTTTAAAGTACCCGCTACTTTTTTCATTGATTTAATTTGAGCAGATCCTCCAACACGAGATACCGAAATACCTACGTTAATCGCTGGACGTACACCTGAGTTGAACAAGTCAGACTCCAAGAAAATTTGTCCATCCGTAATAGAAATTACGTTTGTTGGAATATAAGCAGAAACGTCACCCGCTTGTGTCTCAATAATAGGTAAAGCAGTTAAAGACCCACCACCTTTAACGAAAGGTTTGATTGATTCTGGTAAGTCATTCATGTTTTTAGCGATTTCATCATCACCAATAACACGAGCCGCTCTTTCTAATAATCTTGAGTGAAGGTAGAAAACGTCTCCAGGGTAAGCCTCACGTCCCGGTGGTCTTCTTAAGATCAAAGACATCTCACGGTAAGCAACAGCTTGTTTAGATAAATCATCATAAATAATCAAAGCTGGACGACCAGTATCACGGAAATACTCTCCGATAGCCGCACCTGCCATAGCAGAATAAACTTGCATTGGAGCAGGATCTGAAGCGTTAGCCGCAACAATGATTGAATAGTCCATTGCACCTTTTTCCTCTAATGTTTTTGCAATCGCAGCCACAGTAGACGCTTTTTGTCCAATAGCAACATAGATACAGTAAACCGGTTGACCTGCATCATAGAATTCTTTTTGGTTAAGAATTGTATCGATACAAACCGTTGTTTTACCAGTTTGACGGTCACCAATAACTAACTCACGTTGTCCACGTCCCACTGGGATCATCGCGTCAATCGCTTTAATACCTGTTTGAAGTGGTTCAGTTACTGGTTGACGGTAGATAACACCTGGTGCTTTACGCTCCAATGGCATTTCGTACAAATCACCTTCGATAGGACCTTTACCATCAATTGGTAATCCTAACGTATTTACAACACGTCCTACCATTTTCTCTCCTACGCGTAGAGAAGCGATACGACCTGTTCTTTTCACAGTTGTACCTTCTTTTACTCCAACAGAAGAACCTAACAATACAATACCTACGTTATCTTCTTCTAAGTTTTGTACCATTGCCTCTAAACCGTTGTCTAATACAACTAGCTCTCCGTACTCTGCATTTGTCAACCCGTAAACACGAGCAACTCCATCTCCAACTTCTAGTACTGTACCTACTTCTTCTAAAGTAGCCTCAGAGCTAAATCCAGATAATTGTTTCTTTAAAATCGCTGAAATTTCAGCTGGTTTAATGTCCGCCATTTTTATCTATGTTTATACACGAAAAATTCGTGCGGTGATTTTTTTTACTTAATTAATTCTCTTTTTAATACTTGTAATTGATTTGCTAAAGACGCATTGTATTGGATATCGCCAATTTTTAAAATGAATCCTCCTAAGATTGACTCATCGACAACATTCGTAATGACAGCCTTTTTTCCAGGTGCTAAAACTTTTACCTTGTCAAGTACTTTAGCCTCTATACTAGCATCAATTGGCATTGCTGTAGTAACAGTTACTTTCTCAATACCGTTGTGCAAATCATATTGCTTTTGGAATTCTTCAGCAGTCGCTTGTAAGATGCCAAATCTATTATTTGCTTTTAATACCTTGAAAAGTTCTTTTGTCCCGTCGTTTACTGTTGCAAATACTTCTAATAAAGCATTTAATTTCAACTGATCTTTAACTATTGGGTTTGTCAGGAACGTTTTCAACTCAGCGCTTTGAGATATTGATTGAGAAATAAGGATCATATCAGTATTGATAGCATCAACATTTCCTTTTTCTAAAGAAACCTCAAGCATTGCTTTTGCATAACGTGCCGCAGCTCTTGTGCTTACCATAGTGATATTAGTTTAATTTTACATCATCTAACATTTTCTCAACCAATTGTGTTTGAGCTTCTTTGTTAGATAATTGATCTTTCAATAATTTTTCAGCGATTTCAATTGAAATTGATGAAACTTGAGTTTTTAAATCAAGAATAGCCGCAGCTTTCTCGCTTTCAATTGTAGCTTTTGCTTGAGCGATTAATTTCTCACCCTGAGCTTCCGCTTCTGTTTTAGCGTCTGCAATCAATTTTTCTTTGATCTCACGAGCTTCTTTTAGTAAAGTATCGCGCTCTGCACGTGCCTCTGCTAATAACTTCTCGTTATCCGCTTTTAAATTAGCCATTTCTCTTTTAGCGTTTTCTGCCGCTGCTAATGCATCAGTAATACCCTCTTCACGAGCTTCTAAAGCATTTACAATTGGTTTCCACGCGAATTTTCCTAAGATAACAACAATTACTATCATAATAATTAGTTGCCAGAAAAATAGTCCAAAACTGAAATCGTTAATTAACTTATCCATTATCTAAAATTATACTTTTTAATACCTGATTTTGTTTAATTAAAATAAGAAGTTTACCTGTAACCAACCGTTACAGATAAACTCTTTGTACTGACTTGGATTATTTACCTAAGATTAAAGCACCGAATGCTAAACCTTCCAATAAAGCTCCAATGATGATCATTGCAGTTTGGATTTTTCCAGCAGCTTCTGGTTGACGAGCAATAGCGTCCATTGCAGAAGAACCAATTTTACCTAAACCGTAACCAGCTCCGATTACGATTAAACCTGCACCAATGATAGTTGGAATTGTCATAGTATTGAATTTAATATTAATTAAACAAATTTATTTATACTCTTATTTTTTCTAATTTGATTAGTGTGCTTCTTCGTGATCGTGATCTGCTACCGCCATTCCAATGAATAAAGACGACAACATAGTAAAGATAAACGCTTGTAAGAAAGCTACTAAAATTTCTAAAACGACTAAGAACGTTGACAAGAAGAATCCGATTCCAATTGCTCCACCTGTTCCTAATGCTTCTTTCATCACGAAGATGATAGCAATTAATCCGAATACTACCGAGTGACCTGCTGTAATATTTGCGAATAAACGCACCATTAACGAGAACGGTTTAATAATCGCTCCTAAAATCTCAATGGGCATCAACATGATTTTCATTGGCACTGGAACCCCAGGCATCCAAAACATGTGTTTCCAGTAATCTTTGTTTGCAGAAAAATGCACAATAATGAACGTACAAATTGCTAAACAAACCGTAACCGAAATATTACCTGTTACGTTAAATCCTAGTGGAGTTAACCCTAAAATGTTCAAGATAAAAATCAAGAAGAATACCGATAGTAAATACGGCATAAACTTTTTGTATTTCGCTTTACCGATATTTGGCACAGCCATCTCATCGCGAACGTATAGCACCAAAGGCTCTAATCCTCTAGCAATACCTTTTGGCAAGTTGTTCGGTCCGTTTTTGTATGTTTTAGCTAACCCTAAGAATAGGATAAACATTAAAATTGTAGTGAAAAATAAAGAAGCTACGTTCTTTGTGATAGAGAAATCAAGTGGTTTCTCATTGGTAGGGTGGTGTGCCTCATCATAGGTAATTGTACCTTCAGCATCTGTTTTGTAAATTTTACCGTGGTATAATTTGTAAAACTGTCCGTCTTTTTCTACTACTTTTTTACCGTAGTCAAATTCAGAAGACATAAAAACTTTAAGACCGTTGTCGATTAAAATAACAGGCAAAGAGAACCCGTAATTTTTACCTGTTTCTTCATCTGAGAAGAAAACAAAAGAATAATCATCGGCCAAGTGATGGGTAATATGGGCCTGAACTTTCTCAGCTTGAGTCATTTCAGCAGGGTTTTCTATCTTTTCCCCTTCTACGTGTTCCAGGGTTTTTTCAATAGATTGCTCAGCTTCTTGAATAGAATTTTCAAGCTTTTGAGTAGTTGTTTGCGCGTACGAAAATACCGACGAGGCTGTAAATAAAACAGCTGCTAATAAATTCAGTGATTTCTTGAGAGTCACCATATCTTAACTTCTTGAATATTTTGGTTCCTAAAATTTTGTGCAAAAGTACAATAATTCTTGTATTATCATACCTTTATATCAAACTTTTTTTACTTAGTTTCATTTGATGTAGTATTCTTATTTAAAATAGAATAGGCTACAAATGCATCCCCTCCAAGGAAAACGAGTACAATCACTAAAAAATTATACTTAAATCCCTCTGCTATCATTTCGTGATCTAATCCTTTTTTTGCGAATAAATAACTTGCAATTAATCGCAAAGTAATGAATCCTAAAAAAACAAATCCCAGGTTATTCGGTAGGCTATTTTTAATTCCAACAAGTGCAAAAAAGGTTGCAATTGTAAAAATTAGTTCAAAGCCATAAAACTGTTCTATACTGTATCCCAAAACACTCAAAGCATCCCCTGCATTAGTAAAAGTGACCACAGCATAATGCAAAGCAAACACAGCGATAAGTCCCACTAAAAGTTTTACCCCCATTTGCACCGTTTCTTTATCCATTTTTTTATTTATTTAACTGATTGACTTGTTTAATTACTTGGTACAAAGCTAATCCTACTCCCAATAAAGTACAAATTTTATTTGCCATGTCGTGTTCTAAGTTGTATTTCTCATCTAACCAGACGCCTAATCGGTTTGCTAAATAAATGATTACCCCCATTTGAATGGGGATATTAATCAAGGACAGCCACTTTCGCGGTGAGTTCTTGTCGTCCATTATTCGGAAGCCGATGAGCTGCCGACCATTTGGCATTTGACATCAACTTTGGCTCCTGGTTCAACAGCCAAGCGTCCCACGCGTATATCGCCTTTGATGCGCGCTGCTGACTTTACCGTCAATAAATCGTTTACCGTGATGTTGCCTTCGATCTCACCTTCTACCTCACTGTTTTCACAGGTGATATTGCCTTTAATCTTTGCTATTGGCCCAAGTACAAGTCGCCCTTTTACCACAATATTCCCTTCAATTACGCCATCAATACGAATATCGGCAATCGCCTCTATATCACCTTTGATGATCGTCCCTTCTACAATTCGATTTGTTTGTCCCAACAAATCTAATCCTGTTCCTTTCTTTTTCGATTTTTCAAACATGTAAAAACGCTTTTATTAAGGCTCTATATTTCCTGGAGCCTGGTATTCTTGTAAATTCTTTTTAATTTGTATCACGGCATAATCCTCTTGCATCATCGGTATAAGAGAAGGATGATCACCTAAACGACCAATCATTTGTTCAGCTTCTGCTTTAGATTTGAATCCGTGTAACACGTATAATTTCGTCGAGGCTAAGTAATAGTCTTCGGTAAACTTTAGCCCCGTCCCTGCCGTTACTCCTGACAGGCGCTGCATATTGGCCTTAATTGCTGCAAAATCAGCTACCCGATCAACTGGTACAGCAACTATTATTTTCCAATTGTTCGAATCTTTCGTTGCAAATCCTTTTGACTCTAATGCTGGAATAACATGCTCTAACAATTGTGCTGCTTCTTTTCCTTCTGGCGTGCTACTATACGTCAACGCCAAATAATTCAGCGCTTCTTTGTATTGTTTCACCCCTTCTGTACGCGCAATAATCATTGCATTCAACAGCTCGAATTTGCTGACATACCCATCATCTATACGCTCCAAGGCATCTTTCATCATCGCTATTGCCTCTTCGAAACGCTCTGCTTTAAACACCTGATAAATAGAAGCATAAATTTGTTCTGGTGATAAATCTCCATCGCTAGCCACACTCAAATTCTGCATTAATTTTGCATAGCGAGAGGTTGGGTGTTCGGCTATAATTCGCGCTTTCATTTGAGCTGCTTTTGCCGGATCAACCTCTAGATATAACTTGTACAATTTATACAGCGTAGGAAGAATCAAACGTTCTTTTGGATCGAATAACAACAATTGCTCCAAACGACTAATTCCTTCGGAAATTTTGCCAAAACGCTCGCTATAAATGGCACCAAGCTCAAAATAAGCAAGGTCGCGCTCTTCTTTCATCTTCGCTATTTGGGTACTATCCGTTGGTATTTTACTTGTATACGTATCGAGTTGATAACGCGGATCGACAAAATCGTCCTTCCCTCCGCTATTATTTCCTACATTCCCCTCATTGGCTGCCAATTCTTCTTCCTCCCCTGTTCCAGCATTGGCGTTGGATTGCATCGAACTCAACCTCCAATTATCGGTTAGGGCACGATTGCCCCAACGGCGTTTAAAATCTTGTCGCCCACGAGTTAAGGCCTGATTGGAGTAAAAATAGAAGGTCGTTTTTCCTCCCATACTACCCAAGTTCGTTTCGCCAAAAGACTTTTCGATGGCATCTCCAAAATTGGGAACATTGAAAAAGTCTGCCCCAGTATTTGCCCCTTGGCCTAAGTTTGCCTGTAGTTTTCTTGCATCTTCCTTGCGCAAAGCATCGACATACGTCTGGAAATACGCTTGTTGTTCATCGGGTGACAAAGCCACCAAATGAAGAATACTGTCGTTTTTATGGGCTAGAATTTCCAAGTCAACAACCTCACGCAGAGACTCTCTGCGCTTGGTGATGCGGAATGTTTCTTTTGCTTTGGGTGGTAGTAAGGCAATAGCACTGTCATAATACTGTCCTGCAATGGCATAGCCAGCATCATTAAAATAGATATCGGCAATACTCAAAAAGTTTTTCGCTTTGAGTTGCTTGTCTTGTTTGCCTTCTTTGGTTGCAATCTTTAGGTAGGTCAACGCTTGTTCTTGCTTGCCAACATCGCGGTAAAAGAGTCCTATTTGACGATTTAAAACATCTAAATAAGGTCTATTTTCACGGTCGTTTAGTAAGTTTTTGTATTGTTTTAGAAAAGCCACTGAGTCAATTTTTGTTGCTCCTTCTAGGTTGAATAGCTCTGCGTAGGCATGGATGGTGTAGGTTCTAGGAGACTTGCGATTCATCTCAATAATCGCCTGAAAATTACTTCTAGCCTCGTCTTTCTTTCCGATACGCCCGTTGAGCTGTCCTAAGATATAGTGGTAACGCGCGCGTTCTTCCTTATTGCCCGCTAGATCAACTGCAGATTTTAGGGCCGTACTCGCACTATCTAATTGCTCTAAGTTTATGTATCCTTGAGCGAGCATGGCATAAGCATCAGACTCCACTTGTTGGGGCAACCTGCCTTTGCGCTCGCGCAACAATTCTTTTAAATTTTTAATGGCCAAATCATCATAGCGCAGGCGCAAATTAGTTTTTTCACGCCACACCTTAGCCTCGCCAATTAAGTCACTGTCTGGATATTTGTATAAAATGTAGTTGAAGGCCTCTAAAGCAGGAACAAATCGACCGTCGTAATATCTCGATTTCCCAAGTAGAAGATACGCATTAGCCATCTGGCTGTTTCGCTCTCTACCCTTGATGTACATGGAGTGTTTTTGAATGGCCTTGGTTGCCTTATTCTCTGCTCGGGTAAATCCTTCCCCATCCGTGCTTTCGGGTCCACCTAAATTGTTTCCCCCAACGGATAAATTATCTAAAACGCTGCCCTGTTTCGATTCTAGTGAAGTACCCTTTTCGAACTCTCGCTCTGGGTCAACTTCGATCTCAATTCGCTCTACGGGCAAAATTTCCCAATAATCGTCGAAATAGCCTTCCTTTAAAGCGTCAAGTGCCGCTGTATAGGACTCGTTGCCGTGAAAGAGAATATTGTACTTTGTTGTCAAAGCGTGATACCCCCTATTCAACATCTTATCCTTCTTTACAGAACACGCTATAAAAGACATAATTAGCAGAAGAATTCCACCAAACCGAATGACAATCTTTGTTTTCAATATGTAGGCTAAACTTTATATAACAACTATTTTTTCTCTCTTTTAGTATACACCAAACAGTAAAAATACACCACTTTTTAATACTTTTTGCAAATTTTGTTAAAAATTAAAACATGCTTTGTCGCGGTGGTCTCCTGTTTTTGTGCTAGACAATACCTTTTCCTTTTTTATTCTTGCTCTAGTGTGCATCCTTGCTTTAGCACAACTAAAAATACAAGGCTGCAAATTACAAAAGAAACTTTTATTATAAAGTAATGATACTGATAAAATTACAAGAGATTTAACCTAAAAAAAGCGCCCGAGTAGGAGCGCTATTTTGATTTATTCTAGTTTTTTTAAGCTTCTACGCTAAAAAAGCCTTCGAGTTCTTTATAGGTAATTGCATCGGTTTGTACATCGTGGATCATGCGGCCTTTTTCTAAGGCAATAATGCGATCCGATACTTCATAGGTATGTTGAAGATCGTGGCTCGAAATAATAATAGTCATGGTGCGCATGTCTCTTTTTCTTTTGACTAATTCCTTCAATCGAATTTGAGTTGACGGATCAAGGTTGGCAAACGGTTCATCCAAGATCACTAGTTCTGGATCACCAATAAAAGCACCTATAATACCAATTTTCTTTTGGTTTCCCTTAGAGAAATCACGGATGTATTTTTTTTGTTTTAGCACTTCTCCGTTAAAGAAATCTTCGTGTCCCTTAACAAACTCCTCTACTTTAGTGGCTGACCAACCGCGTAAATTACCTAGAAAAACAAAATACTCTTCTGCTGTTAGGTATCCGATTAAGAAGGTCTCATCTAAGAAAGAAGCGGTGTAATTTTTCCATTGTTCGGAAAGGGTTACATTGAGTCCTTTGGAGAGAATACTACCAGCAGTAGGTTGAATTAAGTCCAACAACAAACTAAAAAAGGTGGTTTTTCCAGCTCCATTATTCCCAACTAAACCAATACTTTCTCCTGAGCTGATAGTTAGCGCATCAAGCGCTAGTACGGTTGTTCCATTATACACTTTACGCAAAAGTTCTACTTGTATCATACGGATCTTTATTTTTTGAAAGCGACCAATGTCGCATATTTTTCTTTTTGATAAATTTTCTCAATAGCCTGGAATACAAAACGGTGTATAAACAAACCGGCTATTCCTACTAGAATAAGCAGAGCAAAGCCTCCCCAAAACGGATAAATCCACGTGCCTAGGCCATAAAATAAAAAGGGTAATACTATTTTAGGTATACTGATCAACATCACGCGTAAGTTAAATGAATTAGCATCGCCAAACACGTTCTTAGCTGCGGTGAGGTCCATAGGTGTTTTGAGATAAGCGCCACCCCAAAGGACTAAATAGCCATTAATTCCTATGTTAAACACTCCCATAGCGATCATCAAATAGAACAGCTGTAGATCGATGAAAAAATAGAAAAAACACAACAACGTTGAGATACATGTTCCCAAGGCAATAATCAACCATTTGGACATTAGATAATCGCGATACATCACGTTTTGCGTCATCAAAAGCGGATAATAAGCCGAATCCCAACTTGGCACATATTGTCCAAAGAGCATCAAAAAGCCTCCAGTTGAAAAAAAAGCAAAAAAGACAGACATGGAACTCATATTTTCTGCACTGAACATAAACAGGGCATAAAAGAGAAATAAAAAACTCATAAGCACGGTTATTCTCGCCCTTTTATTTCTGATAATCAATCGAATATCATTGCGCAGGAAAGCAGCGTAACGTCCAAATCTATCCAACCACTTCATTTCTAGTGCAATCCCTTCTTTCACCCGTACTTTTTCTAAATCGTCCAAATACAAGCGCTTTAAATAAAAGCGATGGGTACTCCAAATGAAACCCGCCAAGAGCAATAGATAGGCAAACAGGCTCAGGGGATATTGATAGGCGAGTTGGTAAAAATGCACGGTGTACACCGTAGGGTCTACGATCTCGAAGTAGTGCAACCCAAAACAAAGTCCGACGAATCCAATTACGCAATAAAAAACAGGGGCATAAGCACTCATCAAAATACCAACACAATGCATGATAAACACGATACAATACATCGACAAGGCCCAAGCCAAAATAGCTAATGCATTCTCTTCTGCCTGAATTGCTATCACCGTAAAGGGAATGAGAAAAAACAGCTGAATGATATTAAAAGCACTCAAAAAGGTTTTTCCTACGTAAAAGGTTACGATTTTTGATCGGGTTATGTTGAGAATCAAAAAGGGCTTAATACTCGCTACAGGTCCTTTTTGCAGAAAAAAACGCATCATTAATTCAATTGCAAAATAGTAGAGTAAGTAGCGACTTACAAACGCTATAGGAGGCACCCCTACCTCGTCCTCAACGATGGCGTAATAGGATATCCATCCCAACAAAAACATCATTGCCGTTAAATAGGCTATGCCCAACCATTTAAAAATACGGACCACGAGATCCATGCTACTTTTATTTCCTCGAGCTATGCGTTTTCGTTCTAAGGTGATAAACCATTGATATGTCATTTTGCTTCTGTTTTTTTTGCTGTACTCCTACATTAGTATAGCGATGGATCTAAACGTTACAAGTTATCATAAAATATCCTAAAATAAAAGATCTTCTGGTATACCCCCAGAAGATCTTTAAACTCAAAACTTAAAAACCAAAAAACTATCATGATCAATTAGAGTATATCAAATTTCAAACCAAACTTTGTTTTGAAAAACAAAAAGTGGAATCGTAGAAATAATTTTATCTTTGTTCAAATTTTATTCGAATGAAAAAAGACATAGAAATACCAGAAGTGAAAGATGTGGAAGTGGCGGTTGTAAAAGAATATAACGAGGATTTTTTACAAGATGCTTGGTACGCTTACTTATTTAATAATTCGCCAGAAACAATTGAAGCTATTATGATTGTTTCCAAAGCAGAGGGAGAACTCAATGGTGAAAAGAGAAACTCAAGTATTTTTAGACATGCGTTTCCTTCTTTAGCTGCGGGAGAATCAATCAAAGTTGAATTGTTGGACGAAGCTATTTTTGAATTGTCTAATACGTTTATGTTGACGTACTTTCAGGGTGCTAAGCTTTATGATAAAAATTTCGTGTTCCCTGCCAAGAGTATATCAGACAAAGCGTTAAAAAACCTGCCTTTTGCAGACAAAAAAGGGATAACCCATGCGAAATAACTATAAACCAAATAGTTAATCCTTATTTATACTAATTCCAAAAGTTACTTTTTATATCTTGCTTATCAACTATAAATGCGACAAGATATGAAACTAAAAAACACAGGAATTATATTAGGCTTCTTTTGCTTGATGATCAGTTTACTCTCATTTAAAAATAATACAACGGAAACAGAAACCACCGTTGTTCAAACAGCATGGAAAAACCTCACGGTACTTCCACAAGATATTTCCAAAGAAGATTTGGAAAAAGTGATGAAAGGCTATAATGCGGCTTTGGGTGTTAAATGTAGCTACTGTCATGCCCCTGCAGAAGACAAAGAAGGATTGGACTTTGCATCTGACGCGAAAAAAGAAAAAGAATTTGCGCGTCACATGATCGTGATGACCCGTCAAATTAATGCGGAGCACTTCAACTGGAAGAACGATCCAAATCCAGAAAACATTAATGTGGTTACTTGTACCATGTGTCACAGAGGAAATACTAGTGCTTCAAAGTAAATCGCTAACTGTTTACCGCAACAGCATAAAATAAAAGTGGGTGTCCCAAAAGGACACCCACTTTGTTTTTGTATTGTTCAGCTTATCCTACCTCCATCATACTTCCTTAGTTCCTCCATAGTGAGTCTATAGGAAACCCACTTTTTAATAGAGGCACTATGGACGCATTATGGACGCATTATGGACTCATGTCCTCTATAACTGATAGAATTGTACAATTGTTTATAAGCTATTTGCTTGGATATTTACACTTCTTTTTTCGGTGGAAAAAGAAGGGATAACACTACAGATAGGGTTAGTACGCTTGCAATTACAGCTAGAGATACCATAGATTCAATATGAACGAATGGCGAGATAATCATCTTCACTCCAATAAACGATAAAATGATCGCCAATCCGTATTTCAACTTAGAGAATTTGTCCATAAAATTCGCCAACAAGAAGTAAAGCGAGCGCAATCCTAGAATCGCAAAAATATTCGATGTATACAGGATAAATGGGTCATCTGGTGCAATTGCGAAAATAGCAGGAATACTATCGACGGCAAAAACTAAATCCGTAAACTCAATAACCATTAAAGCGACAAACAAGGGAGTAACCATTTTTACCCCATTCTTAACTGTAAAGAACTTATCTCCGTCGTATTCATTGCTTACTTTAAAAAACTTATGTACCATTCGCACAGCAAAATTCTTAGTCAAATCTTGTTCTTCGCTGTGATCGTCTTTGGCAAACCACGACTTTATTCCCGACACAAGCAAGAATACCCCAAACACCGTTAGTACAACATTTATTTCCACTTGTTGACCAAACAGTTCAAAAGCAGGTAAATATGTATGGTTAATTAATTCCACACCCGCAAAGATGAAAATAGCTCTAAAGACTAAGGCTCCAATAATTCCCCAGAATAAAACGCGATGGTGTAATTCTTTGGGTACTTTAAAAAAGGTAAACACCAAAATAAAGACAAAGAGATTATCAACAGAGAGGGCTTTTTCAATCCAATAAGCCGATTGGAAACGGGCAAAGTTCTCAAAGTCCATGTAGTAGTATATAACTCCACTAAATACCATGGCTAGACCAATCCAGACTACCGTCCAAATAAGTGCTTCTTTGGTGGAAACAACGTGGCTATTTCGATTGAAAACACCTAAATCCAACAAGAGCATGACTAAAACTACAATTCCAAAAACGGCCAATAGGCCTGGGTGATTAATTAAATGATCCATTATATTTCTTTTTTTAACAGCACAAAACTACTTGATCTATTTTTCCCCTAGGCAAATCTTCACAAGCAACTATAAATCAACAATTTACAACTAATTTTTCAAACTACAGCAAAACAAAAAAAGCAACACAACAAACTGACAATCAGTCTATTATATTGCTTTTTTGTCTAAAAAAACCGATAACGGTCTTTTTTGTATTTTTTTTTAATCTAATTTCTCTGTGAGTTTTCTAAAGGTCTTTTTCGGATCCTTTCCATTGTATAAGATGTCATATACCGCATTGATTATCGGCGTTTTAGCTCCGTATTGAGCATTGAGCTCATAGGCGCTTTTTGTTGCGTAATATCCTTCTGCAATCATATTCATCTCCATCTGTGCAGACTTGACTGTATAACCTTTGCCAATCATATTGCCAAACATGCGGTTGCGAGAAAAAAGCGAATATCCCGTTACTAATAAATCTCCTAAATAAGCGGAGTTATTAATATTGCGTTTCATGTGGTGTACTTTCTTGATGAATTTCTTCATCTCGCGTATAGCATTACTCATCAACAAAGCTTGGAAGTTATCCCCATATCCCAGTCCATGCGCCATTCCACAAGCAATAGCATAGATATTCTTTAATACAGCGGCATATTCCGTTCCAATAATATCATCCGTAAGCTTCACTTTAATATAATGACTGCTGATGCAGCTTTCGATTACTTTGGCATGCTCTTCATTGCGACAAGCAATTGTCAAGTAGGACAAACGCTCTAAGGCTACTTCTTCTGCATGACAAGGCCCGGTAATCACAGCAATATTATCATAGGAAACACCATAGGTTTGGTGAAAATGTTCTCCCACAATTAAACTCGTCTCGGGAATGATTCCCTTAATAGCGGAAATTACAACTTTGTTTTCAAGACTGACGTAAAGTTGCTGCATTTCTTCACTTAAGAAAGCAGAGGGAATAGCAAAAATCACGTAATCCGCATAAGATACGGCTTTATTAATATCATTGGTCAGCAACAGCTGATCGATATCAAATTCTACCGAACTTAGGTAGTTCGGGTTATGATGGTTTACCTTAATTTCTTCTATCGCATTTTCATTTCTCATGTACCATGCTATTTGCTGTAGGTTTTCACTCAGCATTTTTACGATAGCCGTTGCCCAACTCCCACCTCCAATTACTGCAAACTTTGGATAATCACTCATAATTTTAGCTTATAACTTCGTCAAAAGTAACTAAAAAACTTAATGCAAACAATTGAAAAACTGTAAAACAATTCGTTATAGTTCTTTCTCTTTTACTTCATTCTATTGTATTCTCGACAAAAAACCACCTCTTTTGGCTTAAGACAAACAATTTATACTTTGTCCTACTAGTATAAGGGGTAAACACAGAAAAAGAGCTGTACAACAGCCCTTTTTTCTTGATGGTTTTTATTGTTATTTTTTATAAAAGAGGTTGTGGTCAATGTATTTCCAGACCTCTTTATCTAGTAACGGTTGCATATTTTTTCCTGCTTTAATCCCCTCTCGAATAAAGGTAGCCGAAATTTCCATGATAGGGGCATTGTCCACAACCACAATATTGGGGTGTTGCATCAACGGACTTGGCTCTACACGGTTGCGATCAATACGTGGATAAACATAGATTTTATAGGCATTGAGTAGGACCTCATAATTCTT
Source organism: Myroides sp. NP-2 (assembly GCF_014145665.1). Classification (GTDB taxonomy): domain Bacteria; phylum Bacteroidota; class Bacteroidia; order Flavobacteriales; family Flavobacteriaceae; genus Flavobacterium. The sequence goes on from NZ_JACHTD010000002.1 coordinate 204,985, forward strand.
CCATTTCGGAAAAGAATCGAGGTTGTCTTCTCCCATAATTAATGCGAATTCGTGTTTGGGGAAACGCTCCTGTAAATACGCCATAGTATTTACAGTATAATTGGGTTGGGGTAAAGTAAACTCAATATCAGACGGTCGTAAATAATCGTAATCGGCCGTAGCGAGATTCACCAGGTGAATCCGGTGAAAGTCTTCGAGCAAGCCTTTTTTCTTTTTTAAAGGATTATGGGGGGTAACTACCATCCACACCTCATCTAACTCGCTATATTGCACCATGTGATTAGCAATAACCACATGCCCAATATGCACGGGATTAAAGGTCCCAAAATACAAACCAACCTTCATCTTTTGCTATTTTACAAAATCGCGAACCAACTGACTTGCTTCTGCTTTTGCAGTTTCTAGGTCGTAATTTTTAATAATAATATCAAATTGAGGCGCTGTTGCCAATTCAACCGAAGCCTTCGCAATGCGCATATTTATTTTATCTTCACTCTCTGTTGAACGCTTTTTTAAACGGATTTTCAACTCATCAATGCTCGGTGGCTTAACGAAAACAGCAAGGGTTTCCTCAGGGAATTTGCGTTTGATGCGCAAACCTCCTGCAACGTCAATATCGAAAATAACATTTTTTCCCAATGCCCAGATGCGCTCCACCTCTGCTTTTAGTGTTCCATAAAAATTATCGCGATAAACCTCTTCCCACTCTAAAAAATCATCGTTTTTTATGTGTTTCTTAAAGTCTTCTAACGAAATAAAATAGTAGTCTTTTCCGTGTTCTTCTCCTTCTCTTGGTTCACGTGAGGTACACGAAATAGAAAAGTCTAAATTTAGGTCGCTTTGTGCTAATAAATGGCGTACAATTGTAGTTTTTCCCGAACCAGACGGAGCTGAAAAAACGATTAATTTCCCTTTATTCATAGGTGTTGTGTGTCTTTATAATACGTTTAATACTTGCTCTTTGATCTTTTCTAACTCATCTTTCATACGCACAACAATTTGTTGCATCTCTGCATGATTAGACTTCGATCCCATCGTATTAATCTCTCTTCCCATCTCTTGTGCAATAAAACCTAACTTTCTACCATTCGCTTCCTTGCCATTCAACGTTTCTAAGAAATAATCCAAGTGTTTGGCTAGACGCACTTTTTCTTCGGTTATATCCAATTTCTCTAGGTAGTAAATCACCTCTTGCTCGTATCGATTTTCATCAATAGTCAATTGCAATTCCATCAAGTTGTTGCGAAGGCGTTCTTTTACGCTTACGATACGTTCTTTATCTAAAAGTGATACCTGTTCCATATAGGAAAAAATACTTGCAATACGCGCTCTAAAATCATCTTCTAAGGATTTCCCCTCGCTTAAACGAAACGCTTTCATGCTCTGAATGGCTTCGTTAATTACAACTTCAATATCCTTCCACTCTTCCTCGTCAAAATCATTGCGCTCTACCTTCAAAGCATCTGGCATGCGAACCGCCATCTTCATCAATTCAGTCTCATCTGCATTTGGAATAATCGCCTTCATCTGTTCAATATACGCTAACACAATCGGAGCGTTGATCTTACTCGACGTCTCTTCAGCAGTAATCTCGCAAAACAAAGAAAAATCAACCTTTCCTCTTTCTAATTCTTGAGCAATCTGATTGCGCAAAGTCAGCTCTTTTTCTCTATAACTTAACGGCAATCGCACGTTTAAATCAAGATTCTTACTGTTCAGTGACTTTACTTCGATCGTAATCTTTTTTGTGGGTAATTGTAAACACGCTTTACCAAACCCTGTCATGGAATGTATCATATACTTTTGGATAATGACTGCAAAGGTAAGAAAAAATGGTTTACGGTGAACGGTGAACGCTTTACAGTTAACGGTGAACGGTTTACGATGAATGGAGAGGGTCATAAACAAAAAAAAGGGAAGCCTAAGCCTCCCTCTTCAAACCAACGTTATACTTAACTGTAACTTTTTAAAAAACAAACCAATCATTTTCAACTACGTTAAGTCTTAACCAACTTCACTCTATTATGAAATAAAAATGTTCTTTTTAATAACAATTCTTCATCTTTAATAAAAGAACTATACCGGCTCTTCTTTCTGATTGAACCCCTTAATAAACAATTAAAAATCCAAACCAGTATAGTGTAACTTTATTTTCTTCTATCTTATTAAAACCTGAAAAATCTCATAGCAATTATTCCCTTTTTCATATTTAAGACATCAAATTTGATATTTGGTCACATGATTTTTAGAAATAAATTCAAATATTATTGCAACATACTGACTAACAGCTGTTTAAAAAACAAAAAAGTCGAAGTAAAAACTTCGACTTTTTTTATTTTGCTGCCGCTATAAAAGCTTGTTCGAGTACTTTTTTGCTGTTGCCGACAAAAACGGCCCCATCAATAAAAATAACTGGTCGATTTAAAAAGGTATACTGTTCTAAAATTAGATTCTTATACTCTTCCTCTTGAAGGTTTTGATCTTTTAATCCTCTTGATTTGTACAACTGCGCTCTTTTATTAAAGAGTTTTTCATAACTCCCTACAGCGTCATACATTGTTGCTAACTGGGATTCAGTAACGGGATCTTTCTTAATATCCTGTAATTCAAATCCTTCTACCTGAGGCATTTCTTTCAAAATACGTTTGCAGGTATCACACGTACTCAAATAATATATCTTCCTATTCATCTCAGACTTCTTTAACTGTAATAATATGTACGGGACATATTTTTTCGGCTTGTTCACAAGCCTCTAATATCGTATAATCTGGCGACTTAAGCGTATGAAACCCTTTATTATTCACTGCCTTTAATAAAACGGTTTTGCCGTCTTTTTTTGACATCTGAAACTGTTGGGGCGCAACTTCAACACAGTAATTGCATCCAATACACTTATCGCGTTGTAAGGTAACTACAATCATTCGTTGGTTACTATTTTGTACATTTTATCAGACAAGCGCACGCGGAAGGGCAATTTTAAAGTGCAATCGTCTCCTTTGGTTGCCTTTTCAGCTGGTTGTTCGTTGACAAACAATTCTTCAACGGTTAATTCTTGTGCTCCTGTACTTGGACCGGTAATTAAAATTCGATCACCTACTTTAATGTCATAAGCTTCAATTTTGAATTCACCTATTGACGCTTTTTGAAAATAGTGTGCTGCTTTACCGACATATACTTTTTTCTGGGTAGCATTACTCCCTGGGTTATCACTCCACTCGCCTAATTTTTGTCCGAGGTAATACCCACTCCAAAAGCCACGGTTATACACCGTTTCTAAGGCGGCCATCCATTCGCTTACTTTTTCCTTGTTATAGGTACCTTCAGCAATGGCATCAATAGCTTCTCTATAGGTGCGAATCACTGTAGCCACATACTCAGGGGCTCTTCCTCTTCCTTCGATTTTCAATACCTTTGCCCCTGCATCAATCACTTGATCCAAGAAATCAATGGTACACAAATCTTTAGGAGACATCATATATTCATTGTCAAGCTCGATTTCAAATCCGCTTTCTTGATCGATTACGGTGTATTTTTTGCGGCAATTTTGTTTGCATGCACCTCGATTGGCTGATGAATTATGGGAGTGTAAGCTTAGGTAACACTTACCTGATACCGCCATACACAAAGCACCATGTCCAAAAATTTCAATCTCCACCAAGTTTCCTGCAGGTCCTTTGACCTGTTCTCGCTCAATGGCTTCTGTGATTTTTTTTACTTGACGCAAGCTCAATTCGCGCGATAAGACAATGGTATCGGCAAACAAGCTGTAAAACTTAACAGTTTCAATATTGGTCACGTTCAATTGAGTAGAGATATGCACTTCAAGACCAATGGCTCTTGCCGAGGCAATAACCGCTTGATCAGAGGCAATAACGGCAGTTAACCCCGCCTCTTTTGCCTTGTTGAGCAATGTTTTTACAACCGACAAATCGTGATCGTAAATAATCGTATTCAACGTCAAATAGGTGCGTACCTTCTTTTCTTGGCAACGTCTGGCTATTTCGGGCAAATCGTCGACTGAAAAATTCACCGTTGAACGCGCGCGCATATTCAATTGATCTACTCCAAAGTACACTGAATCGGCTCCGTTGTCAATTGCAGCTTGCAAGGACTCGAAGTTTCCAGCGGGAGCCATTAATTCAACTCTTCCTGAAACTGTCATAGCTTATCTATTTAATCAAGTATTTTAAATAATTGGTCATTCTTGCGCACGCGGAAGTTTAATTCCATTGTCATGCGATCACCTACATTTGCCACAGTAACCTCTTGTCCATTCACCAACATTTTTTCTAAAACCAAACGTTCATCTCCTGTTGTTGGCCCTACAATAGCAAGTTTATCGCCCAATTGTACCGATTTTTCCATCTCAAACTGACCCACCCCTGCTTTCGTAAAATAGTGTTGAACCGTTCCCACAAGTTGCTTGCGCTCTACTTGTTTTTTGCGAATTTGAGTCACTGTGCTTACTTTTACTGGTTGAATTTCAGCTGTCCCATCCACATCTTTCTTGAACTTTAAAGCCTCTGAACGCCCTTTCTTGAAAATTAAATTCCCTTTTTGAACGCCTTTTCTCAACGCCTTTTGCTCTTCAATCGGCAATTGAATCACTTCTAAACATTCGTTCGAACAACAACCGTGCATAGCCTCAGCACACGCATCACATTGAATAAACAACAAATGACAGGCTTCATTGGCGCAGTTCACGTGAACATCACAAGGCTTCCCACATTGGTGGCAATTGGCGATCACATCATCGGTAATACGCTCACCTAAACGATGATCGAATACAAAGTTCTTTCCGATGAATTTACTCTCTAATCCTTCGGCTTTCACTTGTCGGGTATATTCAATGATTCCCCCTTCTAGTTGATACACATTTTTGAATCCGTGGTGCTTGAAGTAAGCCGATGCTTTTTCACAACGAATCCCACCAGTACAGTACATCAAAAGGTTTTTATCCTCTTTAATCTCTTCCAATTGGTCTTTAATAATCGGCAAAGACTCGCGGAAGGTATCTACATCTGGAGTAATTGCTCCAACGAAATGTCCTACTTCACTTTCATAGTGATTGCGGAAGTCTACAACAATCGTATTTGGGTCTTCCAACAGCTGGTTAAATTCATTAGCCTTTAAGTGGATACCCTTATTTGTTACGTCAAAGGTAGCATCGTTTAATCCGTCTGCTACAATTTTATTTCTGACTTTTACTGTTAGTTTTAAAAACGACAGGTCATCTTGTTCCACGGCAACATTCAGGCGAATACCCTTCATAAAATCATAGGCTTCTAAGGTGTCTCTAAAGGCTTCGAACTTCGAGGCTGGCACCGACATCTGCGCATTGATTCCTTCATGGGCCACGTAAGTACGTCCAAGGGCGTCTAACGCATTCCATGCTAAGAATAAATCATCTCTAAATTGTTGTGGGTTTTCGATTTTGGCATACGCATAGAAAGACAAAGTCAAGCGATTTTCTCCCGCTTGCTCAATAAGTTCTGCTCTTTCTTCTGCGCTTAATGTGTTATACAGTTGCATGCTATATAAATTTTAAGTGTAGAATAATATAAAAAACGAGTTGAAAATTCTAAAATGGAAGAATTTCAGGGTGCAAAGATACGCTTTTGATTTGAAAATCAAATAGTAAAATGCGAAAGGCTGACATATCTCGCTATATGTCAGCCTTTTAAAAAATTATACCTTTTTATTCTAAACGCTTCAAAGGCAGGTCTTCCACTGGATTGATAATTAATGGAAAACGTTCAACTTTTACAGCGCTACTGTCTAATCCAAATGCTTTTTCCTCTGATAGGGAGATCTTTTTAAGGAAATCATAGAGGTCTAAAATAATTTTCTCTTTCATAGGCAAATCATTGTCATAGGACAATTCTTTTTCGATTAGGATATACTCAAAATCGCCGATGGCATCAATTTTGTGCAGAGACTCGTATCGGGTTGTAATATCGATTTCTCCTTGATGCATGAGTTCAGTCACCACTTGTTTCATCAGTACGTTGATGCGTTGTTCATTTCGGAAGCCTAGGTAGAAATCCACGCGTAGGATATTTTGATGGGCACCGTACTTTACAACTTTATATGCTAACTTATAGGGTTCATCCACTACATTTACGTGTACAAACCAATAATTATCTGCGCGTTTAGGGCGGCGATTAATAATGGAAAACATGGCTTTATACTCTACTTTGGATGGGCTATAGGCATTGGTTAAATACACTAAATTCGTCACGTACTTGGGCATGGATTGGTCCTGACTCAAATCGGTTAATATCTCTTGATAATCCACGATATTCACTAAATCAGTATAATTGCGTCTGATCTTTTTGCCAAGGTAATTGACAGTCATCACTGCTGCTAAAATTCCAGCGATAAACACAGTGACATAGCCTCCATGTGAAAACTTCTGCACATTGGAGATAAAAAACGACACTTCGATGGTGAGGTAAACAAGTTCAACGAGGATAATCAGAATCAGAGGCACGCGTTTTAATACCATGAAGTAACCTAGTAATATGGTTGTCATAATCATACACAGGGTGATAGCCAAACCATAGGCGGCTTCCATATTACCCGATTCTTTAAAGTGTAACACGACAAATACACAACCGATAAAAAGTAAGAAGTTTACAGAAGGGATATACAGTTGTCCGCGTATATTCGTTGGAAATTTCACGCGTATCTTCGGCCATAAATTTAATCGAATAGCTTCGTTGATCAGGGTAAATGATCCGCTAATCAAGGCTTGAGAAGCGATAACTGCAGCTAAGGTAGCAATCCCAATTCCGAAAGGCAAGAACCAGTCTGGCATCACCAAATAAAAAGGGTTGGCAGGTTGATCCGAATTTGGGCTTAAATCCATCAGTGTACTTCCAGCATATTCGATCAGCAAAGCACCTTGTCCGAAGTAACTCAAGACCAACATCAGCTTGACAAATGCCCAACTTATGCGAATATTTTTTATTCCGCAATGCCCCAAGTCGCTGTACAAAGCCTCAGCACCTGTGGTACACAAAAATACAAACCCCAAAACCAAGTAGCCCTCGGAGTGAATGCTTAACAAGTGAAAAGCATAGTACGGATTCAAAGCTTTTAACACACTAAGATTATCAATTAAATGACTGAAACCCAACACACCAAGCATTAAAAACCAAATCATCATCATAGGACCAAAAAACTTGCCTATGGTACGTGTACCGAATTGTTGAATAAAGAAAATCCCCATTAGAATACCGATAACAATAGGAATAGTAGCCAAATTGGGTTGGTAAATTTTAAGCCCTTCAACGGCAGAAGAAATGGATATAGGCGGTGTAATAATCCCATCGGCTAATAAAGCACTCCCTCCAATAATTGCGGGTACAATTAACCAAGGCTTTTTGAGTTTTTTTACTAAAGTAAAAAGCGAAAAAATACCCCCTTCTCCATTGTTATCCGCTTTTAGGGTAAGAAAGACATATTTGACCGTCGTTTGTAAGGTTAATGTCCAAAACACACAAGAAATAGCACCTAAGACGACTTCTTCGCGTATTACTGCACGTCCCATAATCGCCTTCATTACATAAAGTGGCGATGTTCCAATATCTCCGTAAATAATTCCAAGCGTTACTAATAGAGTACCTAAGGTTACGCGATCAAGACGTGTTGTTTTCGACTGTGACATCACAAAATATTTTTAAGTAACTAAATGACAAAAGCTTGCATGCTCCTGTGCATTGCGTTACAAAGGTAGGAAGTAAGACCATACAAAACACATATGCAATGTGAAATTTTCAACCAAACCCCACTTCCGCCATTAATTCTTAAATTTTAAGGAGACTTTATTCCTATTTTCCCACATTGCCTCAAGTTCTATTAGAGATACTATCAGCAGAAATATTTTAATTTGCACCTATATTACAACAAATAGACATAGGATTTATAGAGCGATGCTTGCTGATGTAGCTTGTTGTTTAGCAATTCGTGGAGCAGAGCAAATCAAAATGAGCAAGCGAAAAGAACAAACTTGCTACAATTTGTAGCATTCTTTACATCAAACACGGATCTATAGTATTTTTATCTTATTTTTACATCAGTTAAGAATCAATACTTCAAAAAAATGAGTGCAGATAAAGAAGCTAAATTAAAAGCCTTACAGCTAACATTAGATAAATTAGACAAGACCTACGGAAAAGGAACGGTAATGAAATTAGGAGATACCGCTGTGGAAGAAGTTGAAGTCATTTCTTCAGGTTCATTAGGTGTAGACTTAGCTTTAGGTGTAAGTGGATATCCGAAAGGAAGAATTATTGAAATATATGGTCCTGAATCATCAGGAAAGACGACCTTAACGCTACACGCCATTGCGGAAGCGCAAAAAGCAGGAGGAATTGCGGCATTTATTGATGCGGAGCATGCATTCGACCGTTTTTACGCACAGAAATTGGGGGTTGATATAGACAATTTGATTATTTCACAACCTGATAATGGAGAGCAAGCGTTGGAAATTGCGGAAAACTTAATTCGTTCAGGAGCGATTGATATCGTAGTCATTGACTCGGTTGCGGCTTTAACGCCAAAAGGAGAAATTGAAGGTGATATGGGTGATTCTAAAATGGGGTTACACGCGCGTTTAATGTCTCAAGCATTGAGAAAATTAACTTCGACTATTAGTAAAACCAATTGTACAGTATTCTTCATCAACCAGTTGAGAGATAAAATTGGTGTAATGTTCGGAAGCCCTGAAACAACAACTGGTGGTAATGCCTTGAAATTCTACGCTTCTGTACGTATCGATATTCGTCGTTCAACGCAAATTAAGGATGGTGAAAACGTAATTGGTAACCGCACAAAAGTAAAAATTGTTAAGAATAAAGTTGCTCCTCCATTCCGTACAGCAGAATTTGACATCATGTATGGAGAAGGGATTTCTAAAGTTGGAGAAGTATTAGACTTAGCTGTAGACTATGAAATTGTAAAGAAAAGCGGTTCTTGGTTTAGCTATGGAGACACCAAATTAGGACAAGGAAGAGACGCGGTTAAATCGCTAATCAAAGACAATCCTGAACTAATGGATGAATTAGAACAAAAGATTAAAGAAGAAATCAAAAATAGAGAAGCACAATAAAATGTGTGTACATCAAAAAGGGCCTCAAAACATTTGAGGCTTTTTTTATTTAATAGAGGTACAAAACCCCCTTAGCGTACACATAAGCTCCACCTACTAGCACAACTAAGCTAATCCAGTCCGTCCATTGCGTTGCCCTAAGCTTATTTCTATACAAATGATAGCAAAGGGTACACAAATATATACCTACGTATACGTGTAAAAAATAATACATATAAACAATAGAATAAGCACTCCAAATGCTATCGCCCAGCACAAAAAAAAGTCCCCAGCTCAATAATATAGGTACATTAAGCCACAAGCATCGAAGGAGTAAACGACATAGGAAAGATTTGAATCGCATAAAATTTTGTTTAGTAATTTCCCTCTTCCTAAACAAAAAAAATACCAAAATATGTTTATATAGTAAAAAAATTAGGGATTCACTATTGATTTTATATCTTTTCTAGCCCTCTTTTCCTCCCAAGTCAGCAATTGTTCTAGGATACTATGATGTGTTGCTTCCTTGAGTACTTTTTTGTTTTCTTGGGTACAACCCGCAGTGGAAATCGGTGGTTGAATCACCACAGGCACTGTTCCAGGCTTGCCCAATCCCCATTGAAAGGGGAAAAAATACTTCAAATATCCCATGGCCAGGGGAACTATTGGAATCTGATGGTCAATGGCTAAACGAAAGGCGCCATCCTTAAAATGGTCTAATACAATTGTGCGATCATCAGGAACTCCTCCTTCTGGAAAAATACAAATACTCAACCCCTGATTTAATTTGGCTTGTGCGCTTTCAAACACTTGATATCGGCTCTTTGAGTCTTTGCGATCCACTAAAATACACGTTCGTTTATAAAAAAACCCGAAAATAGGTAGCTTGGCAAGCTCCTTTTTCCCTACGAAGACAAAGGGATTATCTGGAACTAGAATCAGCATCATCATAATGTCCATCATCGAAGTGTGATTGGCAACAAACATATAGCTTTTTCCCTTTTCTAGTGCATAAGCAGACTCAATATGATAAGACATCCCCATACCAAAAAAAGTAAGCTTAGCCCATAAGCGCGCGACTTTGAAAAAAGTAGGATAGGTCGAATCGGACCAAATCGTTGCTAAGAGCAAAGGCGATAACAAAAGGATTACAACCAGCATCCAGAGGTAAAACCAAGCTCGCCATAATACGCTAAAAAAGATGCGAATGTATTTCATTAAACAATGCATTTAACTTTTGCATGAAGTTCATCAAAAATAAAAAATAAAGGTAAGTGAACCCAAGGAAAAAGAAAAAAAGAAAAAACAATACCTCCAAAAGCGCTATCTTTGTAGTTATTATATATACAAACACGCAATGGCTAAAATTCTAACAGGAGTTCAAAGTACAGGAACTCCACATTTAGGGAATCTCTTAGGCGCCATTCTACCAGCAGTAGAAATGGCTAATAACAAAGAGAATGAGTCTTTTATATTTATTGCGAATTTACATTCAGCAACGCAAATAAAAGAGGCAAAAACATTACAGGAAAACACCTATAGTGTTGCGGCTACTTGGCTTGCTTGTGGTTTAGATGTTAATCATGTAACTTTTTACCGCCAGTCCGACGTACCGCAAACGACTGAGTTAAGTTGGTACTTAAGTTGCTTTTTTCCCTTCCAACGTTTAACATTAGCTCACTCTTTTAAAGATAAAGCGGAAGTTCTTTCTGATGTTAATGCTGGATTATTTACCTATCCTATGCTTATGGCTGCGGATATTTTATTATATGATGCAAATTTCGTTCCCGTAGGGAAAGATCAATTACAGCACTTGGAAATTACCCGTGATGTTGCTTCTCGATTTAATCATCAAATGGGAGAAACTTTTGTTTTACCTGATGCTAAAATCTCAGAAGACGTAATGATTGTACCTGGATTAGACGGCAATAAAATGAGTAAATCCAGAAATAATATAATCAATATTTTCGAAAGCGATAAGACGTTGCGCAAGCAAGTCATGAGTATTGAAACGGATAGTACACCCTTGGAAGATCCAAAGAATCCAGACACTTGTAACGTTTATACGATTTACAAGCTATTGGCTACTCCGGAACAAAATGCGCAAATGCGTGCAAAATACCAAGGAGGTAACTATGGATATGGACATGCAAAACAAGAGCTATACGAGTTAATCGTTGAGAAATTTCAAGAGATACGAGAAAAATACAACTACTACATCAATAATTTAGAAGAAGTAGATCGCTTGTTAGCCATTGGAGCATCTAAAGCATCGGTTGTTGCTAATGCTACACTAGAACGAGTACGAGAAAAACTTGGCTATACGATCGCAAAGTAAAATACAAGCGGGCACCCAGATAGAGCGTGCCCGTTTTTTATTTAATTTAGGCGTTCAAAATATTTTCCTGGCAAGGGCTTCACTAGGCCTTGAAGCTCTAATTGTAACAAGAGTGTACTTACTTTATAGATGGGAAGGTTGCATTCTATAGCGATTAAATCAATGACTTCCCGTTCAACCCCACAGAGGTAATCAAAGACTCGTTGTGCTTCTTCTTCCAAGTGCACGAACAATTGGGGTTGCACAACCTTAGTTTTGGGTGCTGTTCGATTCCAATTTAATACGTCTATGATTTCGCTAGGCTGTTGTAGAAGTTGGGCCCTGAGGGTTCGAATCAATTCGTTACAACCTTGGCTCATTAGATCATCTACTCTTCCAGGCACGGCAAAGGCATCGCGGTTATACTCATTCGCAAAGCCAATCGAACTCATTGATCCCCCTTTTAGTGCACTTTCTACCACAATAGTTGCTTGACTCATTCCAGCAACAATGCGATTGCGTTGAACAAAGTTTTCGCGTTCTATTCTACTTTGTATTGGAAACTCCGTTAGCAATCCCCCATGTCTCATCATTTGCTTAGCCAATTTGGCGTGAATTGCAGGATATATACGCTGCAGACCATGCCCTAAAATTCCGAAAGTCTCTAATCCAAACGCCAAGGCCTCTCGGTGTACACAGGCATCAATTCCGTATGCTAATCCACTGACAACAATCGGATTGAACGGTTGAACAGCCTCCATGATTTGGGTACAAAAAGCCATGCCTCTTGGCGTTGGTGTACGCGTACCGACTACGCTAAGTATAGGGCGGGAAGTCCAATCAGGAAGCTTTGCTCCTTTATAAAAAAGCAAAAGAGGAGCATCATCACATTGCTTCAAATAAAAGGGATAAGTTGGTGCTCGATAATATAACGGCAGGATGTCGAGCTTTTGAATGAGCTTGAGCTCTTTCTCGGCCCATCTTAGCACCTGCACCTCTTGTAAATTTGTAATTAATCCCTCCGATACTCGTTTTAAGCGACACGCATCAGGTGTGGCTTGGAATACGCCTTTGGCTGAACCAAAGTGTTCGATCAATCGCTTGCCAATTATTGGTCCAACACCGATCACTTTGGTTAGCGCTAACGTATAAAACAAATCTTCCTCCTCCATCAAAAACTATGTTAATTAGTTAAATTTTATTACCTTAGTATTTCCAATAGCAAAAACCTAACCATTCAATACCAAACACTTAACAACCTTTTGTCGTTTAGTCAAATTGTTAATAAAAAAAACTTGTTTATTATTTGTTAAGCGATTGGTTTCGACTAATTTTGTAGTATGAAGATGACTCAATACATATCAGCCTTATTATATCGCTATCCCTGCGTTATTGTTCCAGGATTTGGTGCTTTTATCACTGAAATCCAATCGTCTTTTTACGATGCTGAAAAACAACAATTTTTTCCGCCCCAAAAGCGAATTTCCTTTAATAGAAATATCGTAAACAATGATGGATTATTAGCCAATCACTTGGCTACGCAAGAAGGTATTTCTTACGAGGAAGCAGTGGTACGCATTGAGAATATGGTCGCTGATTGGAATAGTACTTTAACCTCTTTTGAAACGCTAAACCTAGCATCAATCGGGATATTTAGCTATAACGAAGAGAAGAGTTTACAATTTGATCCTATTCAGAATCAAAATTACTTAGCGACTTCTTTCGGTTTGTCTTCTGTGCGTGTACAAACTGTTGAAAGAGCACCTAAAGCAGCACCGCAAGTTGTTGCTCTAGCTTCTACGCCAGTGCGAACAAGACGAACAGCTACTTTCTTTAAGTATGCTTCAGTCTTGGTTCTTGTTGCAGGTATTGGCAGTGTTTTAGTACAAAATGGCTACACAGCTTATGTCAACGATCAAACCCTATTCATTGAGAACAACGTACAAACTCAAGTTCAAAATAGGATTCAGCAAGCAACGTTTATCATTGAACCTACAAGTGAGTCTATTGCATTACCTGTAAAAGATGAAAACGCCGTTCTAGAGACACCGTATCACTTGGTAGCAGCTGCTTTTAGAAGTGAAGAAAATGCAGCAATAGAAGTGGGCATCCTCAAAAAAAAGGGGTTTGAGCAAGCTTCTTTCTTAGGAAGAACAAAGTATGGCATGTATCCTGTTTTATATGCAAGCTATGCTTCCCATGAAGAAGCCAAAGAAGCTTTGAAAGAAATTCACCGTACTACTAATAAAGACGCATGGATTTTTATTAAATAATACGTTAAATATAGTAACCGAACGCAAAACGTTCGGTTTTTTTTTGCTTTGTCGCTATCTTTGTCAAAAATACATTCTTTATGAAGGCAAAATTAGTATCTGAATCAGCTACTATCATGAGCGATTTAGTTCTCCCAGGAGAAACAAATCCTTTAAACAATATGTTTGGAGGGGAATTATTAGCGCGTATGGACAGAGCTGCAGGGATTGCTGCAAGAAGACACTCAAGAAGAATTTGCGTAACTGCATCAGTGAATCACGTTGCTTTTAACAAGCCTATTCCCTTAGGAAGTGTAGTGACCATAGAAGCGAAAATATCAAGAGCCTTTACTTCATCGATGGAAATCTATATTGATGTTTGGATTGAAGACCGCGAATCGGGAAGTAAAACCAAGGCCAATGAAGCAATTTACACCTTTGTTGCTGTTGATGATATGGGTAATCCCGTTCCAGTTCCTGAATTGATCACAGAAACAGAATTAGAACACCAACGTTATGAGGCGGCATTAAGAAGAAAACAATTGAGCTTAGTCCTAGCCGGTAAGATGAAACCGAGCGATGCGACAGAGTTAAAAGCTCTTTTTAATTAATAGAAAAACAAACAATGAAAAAAATTTTATTTGGTTTAGCCCTTACTTTTTGCTTCTTGCAAACTACGGCGATCTTCGCGTGGGGAACAACGGGACATCGCGTTATTGCAGAAATAGCAGAGAGAAACCTAAACAAAAAAGCTAAAAAAGAATTACAGAAGATTATTGGTAAACAGCAACTAGCGTATTGGGCAAATTGGCCTGATTTCATTAAGTCTGATCCTACGTGGAAATTCGCAGACAGCTGGCATTACCTAAACTTACCTGGAAATTTAAGTCGCGCTGCTTTTGATCAAGAATTGGCTGATTCTACTGACGAAAACTTGTACAAACGCGCCTTAGTTTTGATGGAAGAATTGAAGAGTAACAGCCTTACGCTAGAGGAAAAACAACAAAAGCTCTACTTCTTGATCCACATTATTGGTGACGCACATCAACCATTACACATCGGAAGATCAGAAGATTTGGGAGGAAATAGAATTAAAGTTGAATGGTTTAGAAAGCCGACGAACTTACACAGTTTATGGGATTCTGCCTTAGTAGATTTTGACAAATACAGCTATACAGAATATGCTACTGTACTAGATATTCACGGTAAAGAGCACAATAAATCTTTAGTTTCGGGTAGCTTAGAGGACTGGATCTATGATTCGTATACTTCGGCTAACGCGATTTACAACAGTGTAGAAGAAAGTGAAAATTTAAGTTATCGCTATCATTTTGACTTTAAAGATACTGTAGAGGAACAGCTATTAAAAGGAGGGCTTCGTTTGGCGAAATTGCTGAATGAGCTTTATAAATAACAAAAAAGAGCAAGTTTATCACTTGCTCTTTTTTTATGTGTTATGATTATCTACTTCTTGAATAAGAGGACGAAGATCCGCTACTACTTGAGCTTGATGAACTGCGAGAGTAACTTGGACTGCTGCCTGAACTAGAACTAGACGAACTTCTAGAATAACTTGGACTACTGCTACCTGAACTGTAACTCGATGAACTACGCGAGTAACTCGGGCTACTGCTGCTTGAATTATAGCTAGATGAGCTTCTTGAATAGCTTGGACTACTGCTTCCTGAATTGTAATTCGATGAACTGCGTGAGTAATTGGAGTTGCTACTGCCTGAAGTACTACTATTAGACGATCCTGAACTACGGGAGTAATTGGAGTTGCTACTGCCTGAATTATTTCCATAATTGCTAGTGGATGATCCCGAACTACGTGAATAGTACCCTGAATTTGCATTGGTTGTTTCTGACGTAGTCGAACCTGAACCGCGCGAATAATAACCTGAATTTGAATTTGTTGAGCTATTATTGGTTCCGCTTATGGCTTCTCCTCGTTTGTAAGCATCTGTTCCACTGGAAGAATTTGAGCTTCTTGAATAATAGTTATTCGTATCTACTCGATTGATATCGCGTGTTGAGCCCGTTGTTGAAGTAGTATTCGAACGGGAATAATTACTTGTTTCTCTAGTGTAAGACGATCTTGCTTCAGCTAAATCACGGCTATTGGAGTAGCCATTATTTCGCTCATAAAACGAGTTATTTGGATTTGAGCGCTCGTAATAATCTCTTCTTACCTCGCTATACATCGATCTTGAATTACTGCTGTAGTGATTATTGGTGTACACATATCTATTGTTATAGTTAATGTGATTGTGTACGTGAACGACATAAGTTGCCGTAGGATAAGGCGAGTAATACGAGTAATGGGATGGATAATAGCCCCAATACCACGAAGAGTAGTATGGACGATAGGATACACCCCAGAACAAGCTGAAGACAGGTGGGGTAACGACATAAACTGGTTCATAAATATAGTTTGGCCCATAGAGATAA
This sequence comes from Myroides sp. NP-2, assembly GCF_014145665.1. GTDB lineage: Bacteria > Bacteroidota > Bacteroidia > Flavobacteriales > Flavobacteriaceae > Flavobacterium. The sequence goes on from NZ_JACHTD010000002.1 coordinate 221,099, forward strand.
CTATTTCCTACAATTTGGACAGAAACTTGATTACGGCGCTTATTTTTCTCAACTTCAATCGTTGCCACATCTTGATACATATCGCGTCCTAAAACGGCTTGAATCACGATTAAATGGGTATTTCCCTCAGCTATTTCGATAACGCGTAAATAGTCTACATAGCCATCATTATTTAAATCTAAATTATTGATGCGTAGACTAGGGTCATTTAGGCGGTATTCAAAATCTCCTAAGTCTTTTGAATCCCCAAATATAGAAGCAACTGCCTGTAAATCTAAGTTATCACTAATATCGTAATTAGTAGCTGTTACTACTGCTCTTTGCGCTTGCACTTGTGTGGCAAAACCAAAAAACAAAGCGACGATTATATAATATAAAAACTTCATTTTATCCACTTTTTTAGTTAAACATTTGCTGTAAATCAACTATTGTGCCAGCAAATGTTTAACTAAGGTACAAAAAAAGCCCTTACCGATATGGTAAGGGCTTCTTAAAATATCCTAAACTTACTACTTTAACTATTTAAGAATGACGAATTCACTGCGTCTATTGATCGCGTGATCCTCTTCGGAACAGTTTGATTTACAATCGATTTTCGGCTCACTAGCGCCATATCCTTGGGATTCTAGGCGATAAGGCTCTATACCTTTTGACAACACGTATTGAACGGTGGTCTTCGCTCGATTCTCCGATAGCTTTTGGTTGTAGGTTGCACTTCCGCGGTTGTCCGTATGAGCGCCTACTTTGATGCGCATCTGTGGGTTGCGCTTCATTACCTTCACTAACTTATCCAACTCGAAAGCCCCTTGTTGGGTGATGTTCGATCGGTCAAACTCGAAGTAAATATCACCTAAGATGATTTCGTCTTTCGTGACGATCACCTCAATCGGACGCAAAGCAACATTCACTAGCTGACGTCCTCCTTTGCGGTTCAACGGAACTTCGATAGACTTGCCTTCGAAGTCCTCTTTATCAACCTGTAAGTGGTAAAACTTATCGCAGTCAACCACGTATTCCACGATACCGCGACGATCTGTAAACTTGGTTTCTATCAAGTTCTTGCGGTCATCAAAAATGTCTACACGGGCACCCTCGAGGATCTTACCTGTATCTTTGTGGGTAACCGTTACATACATCTCTGTATTACAAACAGGTTTTGCCTTGTAGATATCATCGCGACCAACGCGGTTGGTTGAAAAGAAACCGATGTCTTTGCCCGGATAAAACGAAAAGGCAAAATCGTCTTTTGCCGTGTTAATAGGAGATCCTAAGTTCTTAGGCTCTGCCTGAGGAATGGCTAAGTCTACAACATAAACATCTAGACCGCCAAAGCCCTTGCGGGAATCCGAGGCAAAGTACAACTTGCCATCCTCTGAAATAAAGGGGAAAGACTCTCGTCCTTCTGTGTTGATCTGACTGCCCATATTAATTGGAGTCCCGTAGTTGCCTTCCGAATCAATATCTACTTTCCATATATCTGTGCTACCCATCGTACCTGGCATGTCGGAAGAAAAGTAAAGCGTACGACCGTCCTTGCTCACACTAGGATTACTAACCGAGTAATCACTCCCATTGAAGGGAACTGGCTCGAAATCGGTCCACTTGTCTTTTTTCTTAGTCGCACGGAAAACACTTACTTTTCCTAGCTTAACCAATTTTGCTTTGTTCTTAACAAACTTACCTGCGCGGAAACTCTCCGTTGCAAAGTACATCGTATGACCATCCCCAGTTACGGTAGACGGACCATCGTGGTATTTGGTATTCAATTCTGAAACCGGTTCTACATCGTATAAGGGATCATCTGCGTTTTTGTATTTCGCTTGGTAGATGTCTAAATACCCTTGGTTGTCCCAGCCGTATTTCTTTTTGGAGTTGTTCCCTGCACGAGTAGACGCAAAGTAAAGCGTGTCCCCTACGGTTAAAAAGGCGCCAAAATCATTGCCCTGACGGTCGTTGATCCCAGACTCTTCATAGGTAAACAGCTCCTCTTGCTCGCGCAATCTTGGAATGTAATCCGGTTCGCGTAAAAATGCAATAGCCCGTTGATCCTCGGGGTTGCGCTCAGCGAATTTCTTCATCGCAGCATTGGACGACTCATAGCGTCCACTAGCCTTGAGCATCTGTGCGTAACGGTAGTACAACTCCGAATCTAAACTAGGATCCTTCTCTAAGGCTTTCCCGTAGTATTTGGCCGCTTCAACGGTATTGAAAATGTTGTAATAGCAGTCTGCTAGTTGTAAATAAATATAATTATCTGTCTTGGCACCGCGGATCAACTTCTGATACACCTTTGCCGCCTCGACAAACTCGTAGCGGTTGTAGTGCTCATTGGCAATCTCTAAAGGTGGTTTGATAGGCTCTTGAGCACTTAGACTTTGCGTGGATAATAATCCACCCAATAACAGACTTAAATAAACCTTTCTTATTTTCATTGTGTGTTTTTTAATCAATTAGAAATAACGGGATGAACTAGAAACTTTCTTAGACAAGAAAATGTCATACAACACCATGAACTCATGGGATCCTTTTGCTACTTTATTGATGTCTGACGTCACGTAATCATAAGCATAACCTACGCGCAACTGAGGCGTAACTCGGTAGTTGATCATCCCGCCAACAGCGTCGTCTAAGCGGTAACTTATACCCGCCTCGATTTTATCCATATACATCACATTCATATTCACGTCAAACGAGACAGGGGAATTAAGTGCGTATTTGATCATAGTTGAAGGTTTCAATTTCCAATCTTGATCTAAATCAAATACATAACCTCCATTTAAGAACATATGGATCTCGCGTTGACCGAAGTCTTTCCCATCGTAATTCAGGTAGTACTCTTTGATCAAGTTGGGAACTCCTAAACCAATGTAGTATTTATCAGTATAGTAGTAGGCTCCGATACCTGCGTTAAAAAGCGTTGATTTACTATCTGCGCCAAAAGCTGGGTCATTGGGATCAATCGTATAACCATCACCAACCTCAGAAAACAAGTTCGCACTGTGAAACGTAGCACCTGCTTTAATACCCAAGGCCAATTTGTGTACGCCACCTAAATCCAAGGTATAAGAGAAATCTCCATAGAGGTTGTTCTCAGTAACAGGCCCGATGCGGTCATTGATAAAAGACAATCCAACCCCAACTTTCTTACCAACTCGGCTGTGGATAAAGAATGTGCCCGTTTCAGGAGCTCCTTTAAATCCAGCCCATTGTTTGCGGTATAAGGCTCCCATAGAAACAGCATCCTTAGAACCAGCATAAGCAGGGTTAACAACACTCATATTGTACATGTATTGGGTGTACTGTGGGTTTTGTTGGGCCTTTGTCTCTAGGCAACTAAGCAGACTCAGTAAACCTAGTGTTAAATATATTTTTCTCATATACGATTTAATTTTTTACAAAGAATTGAACCAACTGTGTGAATTTTCACACAGTTGGTGGTTTTATTAATAATTAAGTTGTACCCAACCTGTTCTCGTATTTCCATGCGTAACAACTACATAGAAGTAGGTTCCTGCTGGAAGCAATTTACCAGAATTATTCTGACCTGCCCATTGTGTTTTATATCCTAATCCATGACTGTAAACCTCTACTCCATTTCGGTTAAAGATTTGAAGCTTGGCAACACCGTGATTACTTAAATCAAATGTATCATTGATACCATCGCCATTAGGTGAAAATCCTTTAGGAATTGGACACTCTTCAAAATCTACTGTAAAGCTTGTTTCATCATAACAATAAACCTCTTTATTTCCGTTTCTTGTTACAATATAAATCGTCATTGGAACAATTACTTCATAATCTACTGGCAACTCAATACCGCCTTCATTTGGCAAGGTGTAATACTTACTTCCCGCAGGTAATGGTGGCAATTTGTAGGCTTCACAGCTAAATACTTGATCTTCAAAAACAGGAGAGAATACCTCTGGCAAAATCTCAATTGTGAATTCCGATTGTCCATAGCATCCATTTTCATCCTCACGATAAACATACAAGGTGTTCTTTCCTACGACATTATACAGTGCACCTGCTTCGTATTTGGTTCCCGCTCCGTATGGATCTGTGTAGTACGCTTCTCCATCCGCTAATTTAGGTAAAACAACTTCTTTACAAATAAAAATAGGCTCTATTTGGGTTGCCCCTAATTGCTCATTCTTACCTAGCCTAAATGAGGTATCTTTCGGACATTTGGTCAGCTTATTAGTAACCTTCATATAAATGATCACACCTTCTGGATTCTCAGTTACAAACGAAGGGTCTATTGAATTAATACCTGCATCTAAATCGGCTTTACTAGTAAAATATTCAACTGTAAATTCCTCAATATTTAGACCTTGTAACACCACAGGAATATTATCGTCCAAGTTATATACGTACTCTGATCCTGGTTTTTTAGCGCAGTCGTATAATGTTTGAGGCGTTGAAAGGTTAAATGGCTCTTTTAAGAAAGAAAAGTTCTTTTTAATTTCTAATTCCTCACCATTACAATGGGTATAACTAATTTTTCCTGTATAGACAACTGACTCCTCAATAGTTACGCTAATATCCGTTTGATCAGAATAGAATACTCCATCTTTTAACCATTGGAAGGTAGCAATTGATGGGCCACTAGGCACAAAGCGCCAAGCCTCATTTTGAGCATCCCATGGTCCAGAATTTCTTCCTGGAGGGGCATAGCCTTGGGTACCATCTTCATTTTGAATACCAATTAAACCACTTCCGTTATTAAATCCGGTACATGCCTTTCTGTTCTTTACATAGACTTCAATAATATTAGTACCCTCATATAAAACAACTTGCGTTGTTTGCGTACTTCCCTCAATATCAGATGGGTCGTAAGGACAGTCAGAGCCAAATAATCCCATGTGATACATATTAAATACTAACGCACGACATGGAGCGGTTCCCAAAATCTGATAGTTAACAGAATAATCTGATGGAGAATTATCAGGATACATATCTTGCATTACTCCAAAAATTGAATTTACATAAGGAGGGCTTGTTGTTCCACCTCTATCCATTGGAATTTGATGCGTGTCATTAAAGAGATATCCTGTAGGAGCAAGGGGTTGGTATCTTCCATTATCGACTTCTCCAGCGATACTGAATGTCAGCATTCCATTAGTACCAATTAATACTTTGTCATAACTATTGCCAAAAAAACAAAAATCAAATCCAAGATCAATGATATCAGACCAATAATCATCTCTTGTCAAACTAATAGCATCTCCTCCCACAAATGGGAACGGAGGATCGTAGTCAATCGATTCAACTTCATATTCTGTGGTAGCTCTGATATCGTAGAAATTTGCTTTTAAATCTAGCGTTACAGGTTCATCTGTACAAAGGTAGTAATTCCCATCATCAGCAATTTCAATATCGAGTTCCTCAACGTCAATATTTGCACATCCTGGAGGGTAGAAAACAGAAAACTGTTCAGGACCAACCCAGAATCCTTTTTCAGTATCAGAACAAATAGCACGAACATATACACGATAGAATACTTCTTCTACAGCATCTTCAAATATATACTCTGGGGTTCCTTCTACTACAATACCTTGAGTAGTATATAAAGGATCACTTTCGCCTATTTCAACAATAAAAATTTCCCATTTTGTTTCGTCACCAGCAGGTGTCCATGAAATATGAAAATCTTCTGTATTGTCAATTTTCTCAATCACAATTTCCTCAATATCTCCACAAGCCACATGTTGGATATACAAGTTCTTAATTGCAGCAGGTGGTTGAGCACCGCCACCCCCATCTTGTCTCCACTCAAAAATAACACGCATAGTCTGACCTGCATAGGGTGTAGCATCAAAATCAATTCGCTCAGGTGTGAAAGCAGGCGTTAGGTTGTAGATATTTTGTCCTAACTGAACCCCGCCACTATTGGCAGCTGTTGTCTGTACACCAGCTACAGGAACGTATGTAGTAGGGACTAACCATACTCTGAAATAGTCATATGTACTTTCTCCTACTGCTCTCCAATTAAAGCTCATCGTGTAAACCTCTGTTGCATTTGCTGGGAAGATAATGTCTTTATAAATATGTGAAACTTGTGCGCCACTTACCTCATACGAATTAGAAACTCCATTGTCTTTACTAATATACATCGCTTCTCCAGCAATATTATTGGCTTGACCAACAACCCATTTATTCTTGCTGTCGTTCACATAGCCAAATTTCGGATTATCGTTAAAGTCCTCGAAATAAGGCAGATCCACAGGAATTAAGTCTGTTGAGAATGAGATAGGTCCTTCCCAATAGCCTGTATCTGTTGCACTACAGTGTGAGCGTACCCAAACAAAGAACTGTGTACCATCCGCTAGATTATTTAGAGTATGAGTTGTTCCATTAACTGTAGCAGTTGGCGTAGTTGTTTCGTCTGGACGAACCCCCGTTGTATTGTGATAAACATCATAGGAGCTTATTCCTGTAACTGCAGTCCATGAAACGACTGCTGAATTTCTAGTTATTGATCCGATAGTAATCGTTGTAGGATCAACAGTCGGACATGTAATTTGTTTCAGTTTTAAATTGTCAATAGCAGCTGGTGGTTGAGTCCCACCACTTGCGTCATTTCTCCATTCAAAAAGCAAGCGTAACGTTTGTCCGGCATAAGCAGTAGCATCAAAGACAAGTCTCTCGTTTAGGAAGCTATCATTTTGACTAAAATTCGTTCTGCCTAATTGAACCCCTGAACTATTCGTTGCAGTAGTTAACACGTTAGCGGTAGGGAAATACGTTGTCGGTACCGCCCAAACTCTAAAATAGTCAAAACTACTTTCTCCAACGCAGCGCCAATCAAATGTAATTTCAATATCTGTTGCTCCAGCAGGAATCGTAAAATCTTTATAAATTTGGGATACCTGCGAAATATCATCTTTGATATAAGCATTGGTTACACCATCATCACTTGTAATATATAGGGCTTTATCACCACCATTGTTTACGGCATTACCAATAAACCACTTGTTCAAGTTGTCATTGACCATAGCGTAAGGCTGGTCTGTTTCAAAATCATCTTCATAGGGTAATCCTACGGGAACTAAAGAGGTCCTAGCTTGTAGAGGTCCCGTCCATAAACTAACCTCAGTAGCAGAACATTTCGTACGTACCCAGACATAATAAGTTGTATTGGGTTGTAACCCTTCAAATATATGTGTTGTACCCGTCACATTTACCGTGGTTACAGTAGCACCTGGTGGTGTTGCATCTGTACCGATATACACCTCATAACTTGCAGCGCTAGCAATTGCACCCCAACTCGCTGTTAAGTTATTTGACGTTACTCCCTCTAGTACCAAGTTTGAAGGTTGACTACAGGTAATTACTTCAACATTCAAATTGTCAATAGCTGCAGGAGGTTGCGTTCCTCCACTACTATCTTGTCTCCATTCAAAAACTAGACGCATGGTTTGACCAGCAAATGAGGTAGCATCTACAATTAAGTTTTCAGCTAAGAATGCATTATTTCCATTGTAATTTTCTCTTCCTAGTTGGATTCGTCCTGCATCTGCGGTAATTTGAGTACCTGCAATCGGCAAAAAGTCTACAGGAACTGCCCACACTTTAAATCTATCAAAACTAACTGTTTCTCCCACACAACGCCAATCAAATCGTATGCTAAGTTCATTGACATCTTGCGGTATTTCAAAATCTTGAAATACATGAGAGACTTGTGCGCCTGATACCGTATATTCGTTAGTTACCCCATCATCATTACTAATGTATAAGGCATTTGTTCCGCCGTTATTTACCGCCGTACCAACAACCCATTTATTGGTTGTATCATTTATATATCCAAAGGAGATATCTCCTTCAAAATCTTCAGCATAAGGTAGTGCTTTCGGTACTAAAGGTGTACGTGCTTCTAAAGCCGTTGTCCATGTACTCTCTGCATTGTCAGAACATCTAGAGCGCACCCATATGTAATAAATTGTATTGGGTTCTAAGTTAGTAAATGTGTGTGTTGCAGCTGTTACATTGACAACAGTTGCTGACTCATCCGGTTGGGTTGCATCTGTGCTTAGGAACACATCATAACTAGATGCGTTTGCTATTTCTCCCCAACTCACTTTAATTGAATTTTTTGTCAGTGCATCCACGATCAAATTACTTGGTAGACTACACAGAACTTGTTTTACTTCTATATTATCGATTGCTGCAGGTGGTTGATCTCCACCACTTCCATCATTTCTCCATTCAAATACTAAACGCACATTTTGACCTGCAAACGCAGCTATATTTTGTTCAATAGTTGCTCTAGTAAATTCAGGAGTCAAGTTATAATTCCCCCCTAATTGCATTCGATTTGGAGCCGCAGTAATCTGTGTATTAGTTACAGGCGTATAAGTAGATGGAACGATCCAAACTCTAAAATAATCGTATTGTGTTGAGCTTCCCTCTCCAACAGCCTTCCAATCAAAACCAATTGATAGCTCATCAGTGTTTGCTGGAATAGCTAAGTCACGATAGGCATGTGTAACACTAGACGCACTTCTATCATATTCATAACTAACCCCTTCATCTTTACTAATATACAATGCCTTTGTGCCACCGTTATTCACAACATCACCTATAAACCATTTATTGGTAGAGCCTGTTCCCATTTGCCAATTGACACTACCTTCAAAATTTTCATTAAACGGTAATGTTGCAGGCACTTGTGAAGTAGTGAATTGACCAGCATAAGTGTAAAATGAAGTCCCCTCTGCTCCGCAATTAGCGCGAAGATATAAGCTATAGCTGGTACTTTCTGTTAATCCGTCAATAACTAAAGGCTGGGTGCTGATATCCGTTAAAGTTCCGGAAACAGCTAATCCAGTTGCACCAGATCCAGGTTCGCCAGAAGTTCTAACCTCATACTCAATTGATTCTGTAGTTGGTTGATCTGAAATAGTAAAATTCACACTTGTTGAGGAAATTCCTTGAATCGTTCCAGTAACCTGAGGACATGTTATTTGATTACCAAACGTAATTTTCAAATTTGGCCTTGAAGTTACGGCACTTAAATCTTCTGTAGGTGCAGTATTATCCTTCCCTTTTGTAAAGTGCATATTGGTAGCTTCTGTTGCTTTAATATCAAAAGAGCTTCCACCACCACTTCCCCCGTAATTGGTTTCAACCAAAACTAATAAATTCTTTGTTCCATCTGAGTAGTTGAAAGAATTCAAAAAAGCAATAGTATAATAACCTGTAGTTACAGGACGAGCAATACCCTCATAAACTAAGGTAGCATCCGCAATAAAGCTGTTCCAATTATTGGCAACTAAAGTCGCATTGTCTACTTCCTTTAAATAAATTTTAATGGGTCTCTCTTGCTTTACGCTTCCGATATCCCAAGCTAATTTATTGATAAAACCTACTTGATTAATTTCAGCTGCGGTATACAATGCAGCTGATCGTTCGAAGCCATAAAGAGCCCCCATTGGGTTCCTATCGCTTCTCGTACCTGTGCCAATCGTAACCTCTTGTCCATAAGTATAAAAAATACTTAGCAAGAAGAAAAACAGCACTGTAATTCTTTTCATACGTATTAAGTTTTAAGTTAGTTAGGCTCAAATATAAAATATTTTTTATACAAAGATTAACAAAACAAATAGTCTTGCTCATGCTCAACTGTCACTAAACCTCAACATATATTATCATACATTCAATACTATAAAAAAATAATTTCGCAATTCATTATTTATTAAGTTAAATAAATATTATTAATAATAATAAAACCAAAATAACCTACAATATACTTTTTTTCACAAATTCACATGATTCTGAAAAAATAATGTTAATTATTCAGTTCCTATATTGAAAAAACAAAAAATCCCCACCCCATAACAGGGTGAGGACTTTTCTAACTATACTAAACTTACTACTTTAACTATTTAAGAATGACGAATTCACTGCGTCTATTGATCGCGTGATCCTCTTCGGAACAGTTTGATTTACAATCGATTTTCGGCTGACTAGCGCCATATCCTTGGGATTCTAGGCGATAAGGCTCTATGCCTTTTGACAACACGTATTGAACGGTGGTCTTCGCTCGATTCTCCGATAGCTTCTGGTTGTAGGTTGCACTTCCGCGGTTGTCCGTATGAGCGCCTACTTTGATGCGCATCTGTGGGTTGCGCTTCATTACCTTCACTAACTTATCCAACTCGAAAGCCCCTTGTTGGGTGATGTTCGAACGGTCAAACTCGAAGTAAATATCCCCTAAGATGATTTCGTCTTTTGTGACGATCACCTCAATCGGACGCAAAGCAACATTCACTAGCTGACGTCCTCCTTTGCGGTTCAACGGAACTTCGATAGACTTGCCTTCGAAGTCCTCTTTGTCAACCTGTAAGTGGTAAAACTTATCGCAGTCAACCACGTATTCCACGATACCGCGACGATCTGTAAACTTGGTTTCTATCAAGTTCTTGCGGTCATCAAAAATGTCTACACGGGCACCCTCGAGGATCTTACCTGTATCTTTGTGGGTAACCGTTACATACATCTCTGTATTACAAACAGGTTTTGCCTTGTAGATATCATCGCGACCAACGCGGTTGGTTGAAAAGAAACCGATGTTTTTGCCTGGGTAAAACGAAAAGGCAAAATCGTCTTTTGCCGTGTTAATAGGAGAGCCTAAGTTCTTAGGCTCTGCCTGAGGAATGGCTAAGTCTACAACATAAACATCTAGACCGCCAAAGCCCTTGCGGGAATCCGAGGCAAAGTACAACTTGCCATCCTCTGAAATAAAGGGGAAAGACTCTCGTCCTTCTGTGTTGATCTGACTGCCCATATTAATTGGAGTCCCGTAGTTGCCTTCCGAATCAATATCTACTTTCCATATATCTGTGCTACCCATCGTACCTGGCATGTCGGAAGAAAAGTAAAGCGTACGACCGTCCTTACTCACACTAGGATTACTAACCGAGTAATCACTCCCATTGAAGGGAACTGGCTCGAAATCGGTCCACTTATCTTTTTTCTTAGTCGCACGGAAAACACTTACTTTTCCTAGCTTAACCAATTTTGCTTTGTTCTTAACAAACTTACCTGCGCGGAAACTCTCCGTTGCAAAGTACATCGTATGACCATCCCCAGTTACCGTAGACGGACCATCGTGGTATTTCGTATTCAATTCTGAAACCGGTTCTACATCGTACAAGGGATCATCTGCGTTTTTGTATTTCGCTTGGTAGATGTCTAAATACCCTTGGTTGTCCCAGCCGTATTTCTTTTTTGAGTTGTTCCCTGCACGAGTAGACGCAAAGTAAAGCGTGTCCCCAACGGTTAAAAAGGCACCAAAATCATTGCCCTGACGGTCGTTGATCCCTGACTCTTCATAGGTAAACAACTCCTCTTGCTCGCGCAATCTTGGAATGTAATCCGGTTCGCGTAAAAATGCAATAGCCCGTTGATCCTCGGGGTTGCGCTCAGCGAATTTCTTCATCGCAGCATTGGACGACTCATAGCGTCCGCTAGCCTTGAGCATCTGTGCGTAACGATAGTACAACTCCGAATCTAAACTAGGATCCTTCTCCAAGGCTTTCCCGTAGTATTTGGCCGCTTCAACAGTATTGAAAATGTTGTAATAGCAGTCTGCTAGTTGTAAATAAATATAATTATCTGTCTTGGCACCGCGGATCAACTTCTGATACACCTTTGCCGCCTCGACAAACTCGTAGCGGTTGTAGTGTTCATTGGCAATCTCTAAAGGTGGTTTGATAGGCTCTTGAGCACTTAGACTTTGCGTGGATAATAATCCACCCAATAACAGACTTAAATAAACCTTTCTTATTTTCATTGTGTGTTTTTTAATCAATTAGAAATAACGGGATGAACTAGAAACTTTCTTAGACAAGAAAATGTCATACAACACCATGAACTCATGGGATCCTTTTGCTACTTTATTGATGTCTGACGTCACGTAATCATAAGCATAACCTACGCGCAACTGAGGCGTAACTCGGTAGTTGATCATACCGCCAACGGCATCATCTAAGCGGTAACTAATACCCGCCTCGATTTTATCCATATACATCACATTCATATTCACGTCGAACGATACAGGGGAATTAAGTGCGTATTTGATCATAGTTGAAGGTTTCAATTTCCAGTCTTGATCTAAATCAAATACATAACCTCCATTTAAGAACATATGGATCTCGCGTTGACCGAAGTCTTTTCCATCGTAATTCAGGTAATACTCTTTGATCAAGTTGGGAACTCCTAAACCAATGTAGTATTTATCAGTATAGTAGTAAGCTCCGATACCTGCGTTAAAAAGCGTTGATTTACTATCTGCACCGAAGGCTGGGTCATTGGGATCAATCGTATAACCATCACCAACCTCAGAAAACAAGTTCGCACTGTGAAACGTAGCACCTGCTTTAATACCCAAGGCCAACTTGTGTACGCCACCTAACTCCAAGGTATAAGAGAAATCTCCATAGAGGTTGTTCTCAGTAACAGGGCCAATGCGGTCATTGATAAAAGACAATCCAACCCCAACTTTCTTACCAACTCGGCTGTTGATAAAGAATGTGCCCGTTTCTGGAGCTCCTTTAAATCCAGCCCATTGTTTGCGGTATAAGGCTCCCATAGAAACAGCATCCTTAGAACCAGCATAAGCAGGGTTAACAACACTCATATTGTACATGTATTGGGTGTACTGTGGGTTTTGTTGGGCCTTTGTCTCTAGGCAACTAAGCAGACTCAGTAAACCTAGTGTTAAATATATTTTTCTCATATACGATTTAATTTTTTACAAAGAATTGAACCAACTGTGTGAATTTTCACACAGTTGGTGGTTTTATTAATAATTAAGTTGTACCCAACCTGTTCTCATATTTCCATGCGTAACAACTACATAATAGTAGGTTCCTGCTGGAAGCAATTTACCAGAATTGTTTTGACCTGCCCATTGTGTTTTATATCCTAATCCATGACTGTAAACCTCTACTCCATTTCGGTTAAAGATCTGGAGTTTAGCAACACCGTGATTACTTAAATCAAAGGTATCGTTGATACCATCGCCATTAGGTGAAAATCCTTTAGGAATTGGACACTCTTCAAAATCTACTGTAAAACTTGTCTCATCATAACAATAAACCTCTTTATTACCGTTTCTTGTTACAATATAAATCGTCATTGGAACAATTACTTCATAATCTACTGGCAACTCAATACCGCCTTCATTTGGCAAGGTGTAATACTTACTTCCCGCAGGTAATGGTGGCAATTTGTAGGCTTCACAGCTAAATACTTGATCTTCAAAAACAGGAGAGAATACCTCTGGCAAAATCTCAATTGTGAATTCCGATTGTCCATAGCATCCATTTTCATCCTCACGATAAACATACAAGGTGTTCATTCCTACGACATTATACAGTGCACCTGCTTCGTATTTGGTTCCCGCCCCGTATGGATCTGTATAGTATGCTTCTCCATCCGCTAATTTAGGTAAAACAACTTCTTTACAAATAAAAATAGGCTCTATTTGAGTTGCCCCTAATTGCTCATTTTTACCTAGCCTAAATGAGGTATCTTTCGGACATTTGGTCAGCTTATTAGTAACCTTCATATAGATGATCTCATCTTCTGGAGTCTTCGTTACAAACGAGGGGTCTATTGGATTAATACCAGCATCTAAATCGGCTTTACTAGTAAAATACTCAATCGTAAATTCCTCTATATTTAGACCTTGTAATACCGAAGGAATAATTTCATCTAAATTATAGAAATACTCTGATCCTGGTTTTTTAGCGCAATCATACAATGTTGTAGGAGTGCTTAATTCGAATGGTTCTTTTAAGAAAGAAAAGTTCTTTTTAATTTCTAATTCCTCACCATTACAATGGGTATAACTAATTTTTCCTGTATAGACAACTGATTCCTCAATAGTTACGCTAATATCCGTTTGATCAGAATAGAATTCTCCATCTTTTAACCATTGGAAGGTAGCAATTGATGGGCCACTAGGCACAAAGCGCCAAGCCTCATTTTGAGCATCCCATGGTCCAGAATTTCTTCCTGGAGGGGCATAGCCTTGAGTACCATCTTCATTTTGAATACCAATTAAACCACTTCCGTTATTAAATCCAGTACATGCCTTTCTGTTCTTTACATAGACTTCAATAATATTAGTACCTTCATATAAAACAACTTGCGTTGTTTGCGTACTTCCCTCAATATCAGATGGGTTGTAAGGACAGTTAGAGCCAAATAATCCCATGTGATACATATTAAATACTAACGCACGACATGGAGCGGTTCCCAAAATCTGATAGTTAACAGAATAATCTGATGGAGAATTATTAGGATACATATCTTGCATTACTCCAAAAATTGAATTTACATAAGGAGGGCTTCCGCCTCTATCTATTGGAATTTGATGCGTATCATCAAAGCTATATCCCGTAGTACCAAGCGGTCGGTATCTTCCATTTTCGACTTCTCCAGCTATACTGAATGTCAGCATCCCATTAGTACCGATTAATACTTTGTCATAACTATTGCCAAAAAAACAAAAATCAAATCCAAGATCAATGATATCAGACCAATAATCATCTCTTGTCAAACTAATAGCTGCACCTCCCACAAATGGGAACGGAGGATCGTAGTCAATCGATTCAACTTCATATTCCGTGGTAGCTTTGATATCGTAGAAATTTGCTTTTAAATCTAGCGTTACAGGTTCATCTGTACAAAGGTAGTAATTCCCATCATCAGCAATTTCAATATCGAGTTCCTCAACGTTAATATTTGCACATCCTGGAGGGTAGAAAATAGAGAATTCTTGTGGTCCTACCCAGAATCCTTTTTCAGTATCAGAACAAATAGCGCGAACATAAACACGATAGAACACCTCTTCTACAGCATCTTCAAATATATACTCTGGGGTTCCTTCTACTACAATACCCTGAGTAGCATATAAAGGATCTCTTTCACCTACTTCATGGATAAAAACTTCCCATTTTGTTTCGTCACCAGCAGGTGTCCATGAAATATGAAAATCTTCTGTATTGTCAATTTTCTCAATCACAATTTCCTCAATATCTCCACAAGCCACATGTTGGATATACAAGTTCTTAATTGCAGCAGGTGGTTGAGCACCGCCACCCCCATCTTGTCTCCACTCAAAAATAACACGCATAGTCTGACCCGCATAGGGTGTAGCATCAAAATCAATGCGCTCTGGTGTAAAAGAAGCCGTTAGATTGTAAATATCTTGTCCTAACTGAACTCCGCCACTATTGGCAGCAGTTGTCTGTACACCGGCAACAGGAACGTATGTAGTAGGTACTAACCAGACCTTGAAATAATCATAAGCATAAGGTGCTGTTCCTTCTCCTTCGGATCTCCATTTAAAGCTCATCGTGTAAACTTCTGTTGCATTTGCTGGGAAGACAATGTCTTTATAAATATGTGAAACTTGTACACCATTTACATCATACGAGTTAGAAACTCCGTTGTCTTTACTGATATACATTGCTTCTCCAATAATATTATCAGCTTGACCCACAAACCATTTATTCTTGCTGTCGTTCACATAGCCAAATTTTGGATTCTCGTTAAAATCCTCATAATACGGTAAATTAACAGGGCCCAAATCTGTTCCAAACACTATAGGTCCTTCCCAATAGCCTGTATCAGTCGCACTACAATGAGAACGTACCCAAACAAAAAACTGTGTACCATCCTCTAAGTTATTTAAGGTATGAGTTGTTCCATTAACTGTAGCAGTTGGCGTAGTTGTTTCATCTGGACGAATCCCCGTTGTATTGTGATAAACATCATAGGAGCTTATTCCTGCAACCGCAGTCCATGAAACAACTGCTGAATTTCTTGTTATTGATCCGATGGTGATCGTTGTAGGATCAACAGTCGGACATGTGATTTGTTTCAGTTTTAAATTGTCTATTGCCGCTGGAGGTTGAGTCCCACCACTTGTGTCATTCTTCCATTCAAAGACTAGACGCATGGTCTGCCCTGCATAGGTAGAAGCATCCGCAACGATTCTTTCCGCTTCAAAGGAAGGATTCAAACTATACACGCTTCTTCCTACTTGTACACCTCCACTATTTGTGGCTGTGATTGCAGTCCCAGCAGTAGGGATATGCGTAGTAGGAACCATCCAAACTCTAAAAACATCCCATGAATTTTCTCCCACACAGCGCCAATCAAATGTAATTTCAATATCTGTTGCTCCGGTAGGAATCGTGAAGTCCTTAAAAATATAGGAATATTGTGCTATTTGATTATTTGTATAGATATTGCTCACCCCTTCATCATTACTAATATATAGGGCTCTCTCACCACCATTATTTACAGCATTACCAATAAACCATTTATTCAAATTATGATTGACGATACCGTACTCTTGATCTGTTTCAAAATCATCCACATAGGGTAAACTCACAGGAACAAGAGGTGTTGTTTCACGTAAATTACTCCATAAACTTTTATTGGTGCTAGAGCAAATTGAACGCACCCAAATATAATACGTTGTATTACTTGCTAAGTTATCGAATGTATGTGAGGTAGTGCTCACGGTTGTTCCTACTGCTGTATCAGCTGGAGCGGTTGGAGTAGTTGTAATTATTACTTCGTAATTTGAAACGCCCTCAACTGCTGTCCACTCAACATCAATACTAGTACTGGAAAGGGTGTCAACAGCTAAATTTGTCGGTTGAACACAAGCCGAATATAGCAATTTCAAATTGTCAATCGCTGCAGGTGGTTGCGTTCCTGCCCAGTCGTTATTTTTCCATTGAAACACTAAACGAACCATTTGTCCTGCAAAATCACTCGCATTGACCACCATACGCTCCGTGATGAAAGCTTGATTTAGGTTGTACATAGTACGACCGAGTCGAACTCTATCCGCCGATGTGGTAATCTCACTTCCTGCTACTGGCACAAAGTTGACAGGTACAACCCATACACTAAATCCATCACTGCTATCCCCAACAGATCGCCAATCAAATTGCACTTCAACTTCTTCAGCATCTGCTGGAATAGTAAAATCTTTGTAAATATGAGATACTTGAGTGGTCGAAGTTGAATATTGATTCGTTACCCCATTGTCATTACTGATATATAAACTAGACGTACCTCCGTTATTAACGGCAGTACCGATATGCCATTTATTAAGATTGTGATTGGCAAAGCCATAATTTCCTTCTTGTTCAAAGTTTTCCGTAAAAGGAAGCGTAGCTGGTATTAATGCTGTAGTAAACACAACAGGTCTACTGATCCAAGCTGTTGTTGAATCATCCTCACAAATATTTCTGGTCCAAACATAATAGGTTGTACTTTCAGTTAAGTCCTCTAAGTCTAAAGAGCGATCATCGCCAGTTAGAGAACTTCCAGAAGGAGTTGTTGTATCCGTTGGTGCCGTATCGGTCGTTGAGATATAGTAGTCAATCCCATTGGATTCACCATCCTCAATAATATCCCAATTCAATTGTGCACTTTCTGCTTCGATATTGCTTACCGCTGTATTCAAAGGTAAATAACAGCTAGGCGGAACAATTCCCCCTAAATATATCTTAGGCAAATATTGATATCTTCCACTAGGCGAGCCTAATCCTGTGTCTGGACTAAACTCCGTATCCGTGTTGCGATTAATTCCTCTATAATTAGTAGTTCCATAAACACCAAAACTAGCACCACTAGACCAACCTGGTGCATTTTCGTACAAGGCAATGGCCAAATTGCTTCCTTCATTCCAGACAAAAGGAGAATCCAACTCTATTTCAACCCATGCATTTCGAACAAGCGTAACTGTTCCTTGGAAGACTTGTGAAAATAACGAAGGATCTATCCAGTTCGTAGCAGAAGTTCCTGTAAACTCTCCAACGGAAGTATTCAACATATACAATGTCCATCTATCATAGTTAGAAGTTGTTCCGTTTCCTGTATAATAAAATCGGATGCGTTCAATAAGCTTATTAGCTCCCAAAACTCCCTCTACCTCGTCAGCCGTATAGATCATTTGAGCGTAGTTATAAGAGTTATAAGAGTACAGCGGGAATGAAGTTTCCGTTCGAGTTCCTTCGCCAATTACACCTATTTCTCGCGTTGTAAAAGTTCTAGCTTCAGAAAAATCCGATGCTGTATCTGCATCACAAACCACCTTCACATATACACTATAGTTTGTGTTTTCGGTCAAATCCGAAATTTCAATAGGGAATGTAGTCAAATCGGTAACCGTGCCAGAAGTAACGAGTCCGGTAGCACCAGAACCTGCTGCTCCTGCTGTACGCACTTCATATTGAACAGATAAGGCCGTACTATTTACACCAATCACATCCAATTCCATACTAGTGACACCAACAGTACTGACTATAGGTACAGCGCTTAAACAACCCGTTGTCTCAGTACCAAATGTGATTTTTAAATTTGGTCTATTACCTTGGAAGCTCAACATCCCATCAGGAGCAGAGGAATCCCTTGTTGCACCCAAATGCATATTTGTTGCACTTGACGCCTTAATTTCCAATCCAGAAACAGTGTCAGTACCACTGCCTCCAAAATTCGCCTCTACCAAGACAACTAGGTTTTTTGTACCTCCTGAATAGTGAAAACTTCGATCCAAAGTAATCGTTCTATACCCTGTAGTAGTAGCCTCAAATACACCGCTATATACAGGTAAAGCATCATTTATCAAAGTAGCCCAAGTGGCTGAAGTCAACGTAGCTGCGTCCACTTCTTTTAGATAAATCTTTATAGGACGGTTTGCACCTGTCCTACCGACGTTCCAAGCTAATTGGGTGATAAATCCTCCTTGTCCTATCTCTGCGGCTGTATACAAAGCAGCAGAGCGTTGGTAACCAAAGTAATTACTCAACGGATGCGTTTGATTTATTGTCCCAACACCTATGGTCACTTCTTGTCCATAGCTAAGCATAGCGCTCAACAAGAACAAAAAGAGCATCGTAATTTTCTTCATACAAATCTGTTTTAAGTTAGTTACTACCAAATATAAAGTTTTTTTATATTAATATTAACAAAACATAAAGATTAACAAAACAGAAGATGTAAAAATATAAGTAAATTAAATACACATAAACATTAAATTACACAAAATAAAACAATATCTTCATCAACAAAACACTTAAAGCCCCTTTATATTAACAGAATCATAACATTCTGTCATTTTGTTGCTAATTATTCATTTCTAGTACGTAACAAAAAATCCCCACCCCATAACAGGGTGAGGACTTTTCTAACTATACTAAACTTAATACTTACATATTTTTATTTGAGGATAACAAATTCACTGCGTCTATTGATCGCGTGATCCTCTTCGGAACAGTTTGATTTACAATCGATTTTCGGCTCACTAGCGCCATATCCTTGGGATTCTAGGCGATAAGGCTCTATGCCTTTTGACAACACGTATTGAACGGTGGTCTTCGCTCGATTCTCCGATAGCTTCTGGTTGTAGGTTGCACTTCCGCGGTTGTCCGTATGAGCGCCTACTTTGATGCGCATCTGTGGGTTGCGCTTCATTACCTTCACTAACTTATCCAACTCGAAAGCCCCTTGTTGGGTGATGTTCGAACGGTCAAACTCGAAGTAAATATCACCTAAGATGATTTCGTCTTTCGTGACGATCACCTCAATCGGACGCAAAGCAACATTCACTAGCTGACGTCCTCCTTTGCGGTTCAACGGAACTTCGATAGACTTGCCTTCGAAGTCCTCTTTGTCAACCTGTAAGTGGTAAAACTTATCACAGTCAACTACGTATTCCACGATACCGCGACGATCTGTAAACTTGGTTTCTATCAAGTTCTTGCGGTCATCAAAAATGTCTACACGGGCACCCTCGAGAATCTTACCTGTATCTTTGTGGGTAACCGTTACATACATCTCTGTATTACAAACAGGTTTTGCCTTGTAGATATCATCGCGACCAACGCGGTTGGTTGAAAAGAAACCGATGTCTTTGCCCGGGTAAAACGAAAAGGCAAAATCGTCTTTTGCCGTGTTAATAGGAGAGCCTAAGTTCTTAGGCTCTGCCTGAGGAATGGCTAAGTCTACAACATAAACATCTAGACCGCCAAAGCCCTTGCGGGAATCCGAGGCAAAGTACAACTTGCCATCCTCTGAAATAAAGGGGAAAGACTCTCGTCCTTCTGTGTTGATCTGACTACCCATATTAACCGGAGTGCCGTAGTTGCCTTCCGAATCAATATCTACTTTCCATATATCTGTGCTACCCATCGTACCTGGCATGTCGGAAGAAAAGTAAAGCGTACGACCGTCCTTGCTCACACTAGGATTACTAACCGAGTAATCACTCCCATTGAAGGGAACTGGCTCGAAATCGGTCCACTTGTCTTTTTTCTTAGTCGCACGGAAAACACTTACTTTTCCTAGCTTAACCAATTTTGCTTTGTTCTTCACAAACTTACCTGCGCGGAAACTCTCCGTTGCAAAGTACATCGTATGACCATCCCCAGTTACGGTAGACGGACCATCGTGGTATTTGGTATTCAATTCTGAAACCGGTTCTACATCGTATAAGGGATCATCTGCGTTTTTGTATTTCGCTTGGTAGATGTCTAAATACCCTTGGTTGTCCCAGCCGTATTTCTTTTTTGAGTTGTTACCTGCGCGAGTAGACGCAAAGTAAAGCGTGTCACCTACGGTTAAAAAGGCACCAAAATCATTGCCCTGACGGTCGTTGATCCCAGACTCTTCATAGGTAAACAGCTCCTCTTGCTCGCGCAATCTTGGAATGTAATCCGGTTCGCGTAAAAATGCAATAGCCCGTTGATCCTCAGGGTTGCGCTCAGCGAATTTCTTCATCGCAGCATTGGACGACTCATAGCGTCCGCTAGCCTTGAGCATCTGTGCGTAACGGTAGTACAACTCCGAATCTAAACTAGGATCCTTCTCTAAGGCTTTCCCGTAGTATTTGGCCGCTTCAACAGTATTGAAAATGTTGTAATAGCAGTCTGCTAGTTGTAAATAAATATAATTATCTGTCTTGGCACCGCGGATCAACTTCTGATACACCTTTGCCGCCTCGACAAACTCGTAGCGGTTGTAGTGTTCATTGGCAATCTCTAAAGGTGGTTTGATAGGCTCTTGAGCACTTAGACTTTGCGTGGATAATAATCCACCCAATAACAGACTTAAATAAACCTTTCTTATTTTCATTGTGTGCTTTTTAATCAATTAGAAATAACGGGATGAACTAGAAACTTTCTTAGACAAGAAAATGTCATACAACACCATGAACTCATGGGATCCCTTCGCTACTTTATTGATGTCTGACGTCACGTAATCATAAGCATAACCTACGCGCAACTGAGGCGTAACTCGGTAGTTGATCATACCTCCAACGGCATCATCTAAGCGGTAACTTATACCTGCCTCGATTTTATCCATATACATCACATTCATATTCACGTCGAACGATACAGGGGAATTAAGTGCGTATTTGATCATAGTCGAAGGTTTCAATTTCCAGTCTTGATCTAAATCAAATACATAACCTCCATTTAAGAACATATGGATCTCGCGTTGACCGAAGTCTTTCCCATCGTAATTCAGGTAGTACTCTTTGATCAAGTTGGGAACTCCTAAACCAATGTAGTATTTATCAGTATAGTAGTAGGCTCCGATACCTGCGTTAAAAAGCGTTGATTTACTATCTGCGCCAAAAGCTGGGTCATTGGGATCAATCGTATAACCATCACCAACCTCAGAAAACAAGTTCGCACTGTGAAACGTAGCACCTGCTTTAATACCCAAGGCCAACTTGTGCACGCCGCCTAATTCCAAGGTATAAGAGAAATCTCCATAGAGGTTGTTCTCAGTAACAGGCCCGATGCGGTCATTGATAAAAGACAATCCAACCCCAACTTTCTTACCAACTCGGCTGTGGATAAAGAATGTGCCCGTTTCTGGAGCTCCTTTAAATCCAGCCCATTGTTTGCGGTATAAGGCTCCCATAGAAACCGCATCCTTAGAACCAGCATAAGCAGGGTTAACAACACTCATATTGTACATGTATTGGGTGTACTGTGGGTTTTGTTGGGCCTTTGTCTCTAGGCAACTAAGCAAACTCAGTAAACCTAGTGTTAAATATATTTTTCTCATATACGATTTAATTTTTTACAAAGAATTGAACCAACTGTGTGAATTTTCACACAGTTGGTGGTGTTATTAATAATTAAGTTACAGCAACTGATCCTCATATATTACAATGTAACAGTTACTTATCTACAAGTTTTGAGATCGTGTATCTTCAGGTTTGTCTTGCCCTGATTGGGCAGCTGTCCAATATTTTTAACTAACAAACTGCTCATCCTACTCATTCAACTACAGCTTACTCCTTCACTTTATCTTTAGAACGGTTTATACAAGTAGAAAACCAATCTCCGCCAGAAAAGTTTCAACTGACATTTCTTTCTGCCTTCAAATCCCCTAGCCCATCGATAAAAGGGCTATTCAGTTGTTTGTGGAACGCGCCAATATACAAAAATAACTAGCTTATTTTTACGTTGTCTGCCAACCCAACAAAGCAGTAAAAAGCAAAAGTGTCTATCAACTTTTATATGCTCTGTCCATTTTCAACTTAGTAACATCAAACATATGATTTTTTTTTAAATAATTATTAACATTTTGAAAATAAAAAATTACATTAAAGTTCGTTAATTAACTATTATATAAATAAAATAAAGCAAATACACTCAATTATTAAACAATACAAAGAATTCACAAACACACACCCAAAAAACATTCAAGCCATTTTTTTTACTAATTTTGTTACCATAGACAATATATATATGATTGAAAGAGAAGAAATAAATTTTGAAAGATCTGTCATTGTTGGTATTATCAATAGAGATCAGGATGAGGCGAAGTTAAATGAGTACTTGGATGAACTTGAGTTCTTAACGATTACGGCGGGTGGTGAAGTACACAAGCGCTTTAGTCAAAAATTAGATCAGCCGAATCCAAAGACCTTCTTGGGAACGGGAAAGATGGAGGAAATCAAGCATTATATTGTTGAACACGACATTCACACCGTAATATTTGACGATGAGTTATCGCCAGCGCAACAAAAGAATATCTCTAGGTTATTGGATTGTAAAGTTTTAGACCGCACGAATTTAATCTTGGATATTTTTGCTCAACGCGCTCAAACGTCTTATGCGAGAACACAAGTAGAACTCGCCCAGTTTCAGTACTTACTTCCTCGTTTAGCGGGAATGTGGACCCACTTAGAAAGACAGCGTGGGGGGATTGGAATGCGTGGACCTGGAGAAACAGAAATTGAGACTGATAGACGAATTGTTCGCGACAGAATCACCTTATTGCGAGAAAAATTAAAAGTAATTGACAAGCAAATGGCTTCTCAACGCAGCAATCGCGGAGCTATGGTTCGCGTTGCCCTAGTTGGGTACACCAATGTGGGAAAATCCACCTTAATGAATGCCATTGGAAAAAGTGAAGTCTTTGTAGAAAATAAATTATTTGCCACTTTAGATACAACTGTTCGCAAAATCGTAATCGGCAACTTACCATTCCTTCTCTCTGATACTGTAGGATTTATACGCAAATTACCTACGCAATTAGTGGAGTCATTTAAAAGTACGTTGGACGAAGTACGCGAAGCTGATTTACTTTTGCACGTCGTCGATATTTCACATCACGACTTTGAAGATCACATTGCTTCGGTCAACGAGATATTGAAAGACATCAAAAGTGATGATAAGCCGACCATCATGGTATTCAACAAAATTGACGCCTATCACCCAGAAGTGATTGCTGAAGATGATTTGATGACGGAACGTACGTCGCGTCACTATAGTATAGACGAGTGGAAAAAAACGTGGATGAGTAAAGTAGGTCCTGACAATGCTATTTTTATCTCAGCTACAAACAAAGAAAACTTCGAGGAGTTTAGAAAGACGGTATACGAAGCGGTACGTCACATCCACGTGACGCGATTCCCATACAACAATTTCTTATACCCTGATTTTGACCATTTAATCGAAAACGAAGAAAAAAACGAAGACGAATAAATTTAACTTTTATTTGAGGGTATCTTCAAGATAAAAAATAGTATCTTTATTCTTTAGTTAATCAAACGCCAATTTATAATGCTTATCACACATTTAATCAATACTAATTTCTCTTCAAATTTGAATTGCATCTGCTATTCGAAGGGGAATTTCTATGGATCAAGGATAAGCTAATTCTTATATTATTTATTCAACGTTTCAAGGCTCCTCATTCGAGGGGCCTTTTTTTATTTATTAATTTTAATACCAGGTACATTTATGCGTAAAGACGACATTTTACAGACCGAAAAATCCATTGCTTTAATTAAACAAACCTTTGCTACAAACCTAAGTGAAAACTTGAATTTGTATCCGATCTCTTCTCCCATGCTTGTCAGTGAAGGCACGGGAATCAATGACGACCTAAATGGCGTAGAAAAAGCAGTTTCATTTCCTGTAAAATTCTTATCGAATAATGCCGTAATTGTACACTCTCTCGCCAAATGGAAGCGAATTCGCTTACAAGCCTTAGCCTTGCCGCTATACGAAGGAATATTGACGGATATGCGTGCGATTCGCGCGGAGGAAGACTATAGTCCGATTCATTCTATCTATGTCGATCAATGGGATTGGGAACTGAGAATTGCGGCTTCAAACCGCTGTTTAAGTTATTTAAAAACGGTAGTTCGCACTGTGTACCAGGCCATCAAGGACACAGAAACTACGCTTTGGCAACAGGTAGAAATAGAGCCTATTCTTCCGACTAATCTTGCCTTCATACAGGCAGAGCAACTCTTACAGCTTTATCCTACCCTCACTCCTAAAGAGCGAGAACAAGCGATAACAAAAGAACACAAAGCTGTATTTATAATAGGCGTGGGACATCCGCTGTCTGACGGACAAGCACACGACAGTAGAGCCTCCGACTATGACGATTGGAGTACGCCTACGGAGGACGGATACCGCGGTTTAAACGGCGATCTATTGGTTTGGCACCCTGTACTAGAGCAAGCGATAGAACTGAGCTCTATGGGCATACGCGTCGATCAAGCGACCTTACAACACCAACTGGAGCTCACCCAAACCACTAACCGAACAAAGTTGTTGTACCATCAACTTGTGCTTAACGACCAGCTGCCTTTGAGCATTGGCGGTGGCATTGGACAATCACGCCTGTGTATGTTCTTGTTGAGAAAAAGACATATTGGCGAAGTGCAGGTCAGTTTATGGCCAGAAGAAGTAAGAAAACAAGCGGAACAGCAAAACCTGCAGCTGTTGTAATAAAAAAAGCTCGAGCAATGCTCGAGCTTTTTTATGCTGTATACTTAATTAAAAAGTATAATTTACTCCTAAACCAACCATTTCACGTAATTGGAAACCTTGGTATGCTTTGTCATCATAAATCGCTTGGAAAGTCAAGTTTGTAGATAAGTACTTGTTCACTTTCAACACCACGTTTAATTGATAATCTAACACCACATTTTGCGGTTTGTCTAAATAGTTAGAGTACAAGTTTAAAATGTTCTCAATCGAAACATTTTCCATTGGATTAAACTTGTAGTACCCATTTACTGCCATACCCAGTTGATACTCCATTGTTTTACCTTGTTCAACCCCAAAAGCATCACCGAATTCAGTAAAATGCTTATGAACCATAATAAAACGAGAAGTTGCTGGCGCGATGTTCACTTTTAAGTTATCATCTTGTTTCCACAATAAACCAGGTCCAATTTGTAAATAAGCTGGAGACATAAAGTGTGTATTTTTATTCCCGTCTTTATCCCATCCAGAATCCATCTGTGTTTTAAAGTTCATGAATAATGAGTAATACCACTTGTCTGTCATTTGTTTACCAAGTAAAGAGGTAATTTCTAAACGGTCATCCGTTTTCTTTTCTTTTTCCCCTTTCAATTTGGTTAAACCATAACTTACTTGAAATTTGTTATCCCAAGTCCAATCGTCTTGTTTGTAATTCAAATCGTAATTCAAGTTCACGTTTCCAGCAAGGTTATTATCCCCTCCTGCTTGCCAATTTGAAAAACTCGACTGATTTGCGATTAGGGCAAAATTCCCTTTAGAAGTCCATTTTTTTTGAACTTCCGTTCCTTCAGCTTCCTGAGCTTGTGCGGAATACAACATAAACACAGCAGCAATGCTAAGCAAAATTTTTCTCATAATACTGTTATTTTAACACGAAAATAACAATAAAGGTTGAAAAAGACAAAAATAAATTACTTTTTTGCTAAACGTTTGTAAACTGGAACTGCAGAACAAGCCTCACCGAACATAACGGAACGAGCCGTATTCATCATTAACTGAGTAACTAAGACATAAGCTTCGTCGGGAATTTCCTTCTTTGAGCAGCCCTTAATAATTACAGGTAAATCCTGGTATTGACTGTAGTCAATCGAAAATAGTAACTCCTGATAAATCGACTGTTCTAAATGGTGTTTATCCCCTAAGAAGATACGGGTCGCAAAAGGTTGTAAATAACTAGTTAACAACATATAAGCCCATCCAGGTAAGATAGCATCTGTCGAACAAAACAAACCGACATAAGCATCTTGATAACGACTCCAATCTACTTCTTTTAACGCCGCTCTAAAGTCTTTTTCTCTTAACACTAAGCCTTCGTACAACCATTGTGTAATGTCGATTTCCATCCTTGGATTTTCGGGATATAAATCCTCCAAATCAAAAACTACTAGTGCGCTATTGGCAACTTTATTTACAATTTCTCCTTCCATATTATAGCAATCCCAACTCTAATTGTGCTTCTTCACTCATCAAATCTTTAGACCAAGTAGGTTCAAATGTCAATTCCACCTCCACGTTATTCACCTGGTCGATAGACTTCACTTTTTCTTCTACTTCCATTGGCAAGGTCTCAGCTACAGGGCAGTTAGGCGAAGTTAAAGTCATTAAAATCTTCACGTCATTTGTTTCATTGACAAATACGTCGTAAATCAAACCCAATTCATAAATATCAACTGGAATTTCGGGATCGTAAATTGTTTTCAACATTTTAACAATATTCTCTCCTAATTGTTGTACGTCTATTTCTTCCATACTAAAACTCTTTCTTTTAATTAAAAATTACTTGGCTTGAAACGCCAAAGCGTACATGCGAATTTGTTTGATCATAGAAACCAATCCATTTGCGCGTGTGGGTGATAAATGTTCTTTCAATCCAATTTCGTCAATAAAAGACAAATCGGCTTCTACGATGTCTTTTGGATGTTGATTGGAAAAAACACGAATTAAAATAGCAATAATTCCCTTGGTAAGAATGGCATCACTATTGGCTGTAAATACAATATTACCTTCTATATTTTCAGCGTGCAGCCACACTTGGGATTGACAACCTTTGATTAAGTTTTCCTCTACTTGGTATTGTGCATCAATAATAGGAAGTGTTTTCCCTAATTCAATGATATACTCATAGCGTTGCATCCAATCCTCAAACATAGAGAATTCATCTATTATCTCTTCTTGTGCTTCTCTTATCGTCATATTTTTCTTATTTCAATTTGCTTTATGACAGCATTTGCTTGGCTTTTTTAACGGCTTCCACCAAGATGTCAATTTCTTCTTTTGTATTGTAAAAACTAAATGAAGCTCTAATGGTACCCGGGATACCAAAGAAATCCATAATAGGTTGCGTACAGTGATGTCCTGTTCGCACGGCAACGCCAAGTTTATCGACAATTACCCCTACATCATAAGGGTGTAAACCCTCTAGATTAAAGGAAATAACTGAAGTTTTATCAGCTGCAGTCCCCACGATGTAAAGGCCTTCAATTTCGAGTAAGCGTTGTGTTCCATACTTCAACAACTCATGTTCATAGGCTTGAATATTGTCAAAACCTAAGTTGTTCAAGTAATCAAGTGCATGACCCAGAACGATACCGCCTGCGATGTTGGGTGTTCCCGCTTCGAATTTATGAGGCAAACACGCATAGGTCGTTTTTTCGAAGGTCACCGTTTTGATCATTTCCCCACCGCCTTGATAAGGAGGTAATTTGTTTAACCACGCTTCTTTACCATACAAAACTCCGGTTCCTGTTGGCCCACAGATCTTATGTCCAGAAAAAACGTAAAAATCACAATCGAGCTGTTGTACATCGGGTTTAATATGTGGTGTTGCTTGAGCTCCATCAATTAAAACTGCGGCGCCGACAGCATGTGCTTTGGCAATCATCTCCTTAATCGGGTTGATTGTTCCCAAGGCATTCGATATATGCGTAATAGCCAATACTTTCGTATTAGGGCTTAACAAGGCGTCAAATTCTTCCTGAATCAATTCGCCTTTTTTGTTCATTGGAATGACTTTGAGCGTAGCGCCAGAACGCTCGCAAGCGAACTGCCAAGGCACGATATTCGAATGGTGTTCCATCGCAGAAATCAAAACTTCATCGCCCTCCTTTAACAAAGCACCGAAGCCATGAGCCACTAAGTTGATGCCAAATGTCGTTCCTGGTGTAAAAATAATCTCTCGATCTTCTTTGGCATTGATATGTTGTTGCACTTTTTTTCTCGATTCTTCGTATGCATCAGTAGCCAATTGACTCAACGTATGAACACCGCGGTGAATATTCGCATTAATCGTCTCGTAATAGTTTTTGATTGCTTCTTCAACCACTTTGGGTTTTTGAGCTGTAGCAGCATTATCAAAATACACCAAAGGCTTTCCATTTACTTGTTGTTGCAAGATTGGAAAATCATCTCTAACTGCTTTTATATCGAACATAATCTGTCTTTTTTAATCAAAATTATAGACAAAGATAGTGAATCCCATTTGTTTGCAGAAAACAATCTATTCGCAATACAATACTGCATTTATTAAAAAATAGCTGTATTATTTACTAAAACACCCTATACCTTTTACTTCTAAAAGAGGAAAAGTAGAAACTCTACGGCTAAATACCTTAAATGCAACACCTAAGGATTTTAGCTTTTAATTTAATATTTAGCTTTTTCTTCACAAAAGATAGCGTCCTCTTCCCTTTTTCTATCGCTTTTTCACCTCGTATACTTTAAACAAATTCGCCTAGTTTTTATAGGACATGCGTCCATAGTGAGTCCATTATAAGTCCATAGTGCGTCTATTAAAATGGCCATTTTAATAGACGCACTATGGAGGCAGAACGCTTGTATTATGTAGTCAACCTACAGTTATTCCGTTTAAGTCTAATCGTAAAGCCAAAAAAAAAAGAGTGCCCTTATGGAGCACTCTTTTTTACTTTCTTATGCAGAAAAGACTATTTTTTTGCGTCTTTTTTAATTTTTTCTTCTACGCGTTTTACGCGTTTTTCACTGTCTGGGTGACTAGCTGAAATTTTAGCTCCTAATGATTTGTCTGCTCCGTATTCTTTTTCCATGTCAGCGAATTTTTGGAATCCATCAGCCAAAGCTTGTGGATCTTTCCCATTCGCCACTAAAAACTTGTACGAATAATCATCTGAATCCGTTTCTTGTTTACGCGAGAAAGAAGCTCCCATCAATTTTTCTGACATCCCTCCTAAATCCGAATTCATCAGGTCTGCCACAGTTCCTTTAGTAGAACCTACATACTTTGTTGCTGCCTCTGCTAATAAAATTTGCTTATAGGCATTTTTGGTGTGCTCTAATTTCACGTGTCCGATCTCATGGCCGATTATCGCTAATAATTCGTCATCTGTCATGATGTCCATCAAGGAAGAGAATACACGGATACTTCCATCAGCACAAGCAAAGGCATTGATATCCGTTACATAATACACTTTGTAGTTTAAATTTAAGCCATCGTAGTTCTTATATGGCCCAAAAATACGCTCTAATCGCTCAGCATACTCACGCATGTCTTTTTGCTTAGAATTTAGCTCGCAAATCGGATTGTTTTCATCCATCCACTTGATTGCTTCTTGTGCCGATTGCTTAATTTCAGCATCTGATACAGTAAATGCAGAAACCGCAGTTGTAATAGCGTCGATTTTTTTTCCGCTTAATTTACCTAATTGCGCCTGAGCCGTTGTCATTCCCATAAATGCTACGGCTGCTGTAAATAAAATTTTTTTCATAGTTACTTTTTTAATACAGCAAATATACTGTAAAAAAGCAATTCATTGCGCCTGATTTTTTGTCAGAATGACAAAAGCACGCCCCCATATAATCTGCTCTTTTTCAATCTCCCTTTAACCGTTGCACTTTTTGTCAATTTGTATTTCGATTTTTTTAACATATCCTCAGGCTACCACGACTTTAGCTATAATTTAAAATTAATCTTAATATATTTTGTTTGAGTGTAAAAAACCCTATTTTTGCCTCTATTCAGATTTAATTAAAATAAGAATCCGGTATGAAAAGAACTGCCCTTGTAGTCTTAGTCGCGTTATCAGTAATCGCGTGTAAAAACAGCAAAGAAGAGAAAGCTGTAGAAACAACTAACACAGAAGTAACAACTTCGAACGAACGTATTGTTTCCTTAAACGGGGCCATTACAGAAACTTTAGTTGATTTAGGTCAACGCAATAATATCGTGGGAATCGATGTTACAAGTACCTATCCAACAGATATGAATACAACAGCAACACAATTAGAGCACGTAAATAAAATCAATATTGAGGCTCTTCTAGCGTTGAAACCAACAATTGTATACATTGCGAAGAAAGATTTAAACGAAAATTTGAAGAAGCAGTTAGAAGATGCTAACATCAAAATAGTGGTGATTGATCAGGTGTATTCAGTTGAAGGAACGAAAGCCTTAATCAAAGACATCGCTACGAGTTTAAATCTTACTGATTACGAAGGCTTAGTAGCTAAAATTGATCAAGAACAAGCACAAGTAAAAACCTTAGAAAACAAACCTAAAGTTCTTTTCATCTATGCAAGAGGTGCGGCGAACTTATTTGTAGCAGGAGATAAAACACCAATGCAAAGCATTATTGAATTAGCAGGAGGACAAAATGCAGTAACTGGATTCGAAGATTTCAAACCACTTACTCCGGAAGCTTTATTAAACAGCAACCCTGATTACATCTTGATGTTTGACACAGGATTACAAAGTATGGGTGGAGTAGAAGGCGTGTTAAAAATCGAAGGATTAGACCGTACAAATGCAGGTAAAAACAAGAAAATCATCGCCATGGATGGCTTGTTGTTAACTGGCTTTACGCCGCGTATTGGTCAAGCTGTTACCCAATTAAATCAACAGTTATCAGAATAAGGAAACGAATATGCAGAAAAGACTCTCTTTTTATATAGTCACTTTAAGCATTGTCTTATTGGGAATTGCTGTTGTGTCTATTTTTTTAGGAGTGTATAACTTTGAGGATAGTAGTCTAAACACCATTATAAATTTACTTTTTCATCCTGAAAAGGTAAATCCGAGCGATCAATATGTCATAACACATGTACGATTGCCACGAATTATCATGGCTATTTTAGCAGGGGGTGGTTTGGCCTTATCAGGAACAGCGTTGCAAGGGATGTTTAAGAATCCTTTAGCGTCTCCTGATTTGATTGGAATCACCTCTGGATCCGTTTTATTTGCTTCCATAACCATAGTATTAGGCGCTTTTATTAAACCCTTCATCCCTGAGGTTCTTCACTATTCGCTTTTGAGTATCATGAGCTTTTTTGGAGCGATCTTAACGATGAGTTTTGTGTACAAAATGTCCACTGTTGGCGGTAAAACCAATATCAGTATTCTCTTGTTATCAGGGGTTGCCATCACCGCTTTATCGGGTTCGATTACTGGTTTGTTGACCTTTATTTCAAACGATGAAGAGTTGAGAAACCTAACATTCTGGACTTTAGGTAGTTTAGCTGGTGCCACTTGGACCAAAATAGGGATTTTAACCGTCGTAATTGGCGTATCTCTATTTTATTTACTAAATTTAGGTAAAGCACTAAATGCCATGATGTTAGGCGAAAGAGACGCCAATCATTTGGGCATAACAGTTGAGCGTATTAAAAAGAGAATTATCTTATTTTCTGCGCTAATGGTCGGGACGATTGTTGCCTTTACGGGAACGATTGGGTTTGTTGGCTTGGTAGTACCGTATATTTTGCGTTTAATATTCAAGTCCAACTACTATTTTATCCTGCCCTTATCCATACTAGCTGGTGGTATTTTATTACTCCTGGCAGATGGGGTTAGTCGAACGTTAGTTCCCCCGACGGAGGTTCCCATAGGAATCTTAACCGCTATCATGGGAGCTCCCGTTTTTATCGCCATTTTAATTAAATTCAAAAAATCACTGTAACATGATTGAAGCACTAAAAGTTAGTTTTAAAGCAAAAGATACTTTCCTTATTAACAACATCGATTTTAGTTGTAATAACGGGGAGTTTATTGCTGTACTAGGTCCTAATGGTGCAGGTAAATCAACTTTTTTGAGCCTACTTGCCGATGAATTACACCAACCGGGCAATCGCATCTTATTAAAGGAGTGCGAGTATCCTAAGTGGTGTAAAAAAACATTGCCGAAACACAAAGCTAAATTCTCTCAATCATTCAATACCGACATTCCATTACAAGTTGAAGATGTAGTCATGATGGGACGCTATCCTTATTTTGAGCATACGCCTTCAGAAGAAGACAAGAAAGCCATTCAACACAGCATGGAGTGTATTGATGTATGCCCGCTTCAACACCGGGAATACAACCATCTTTCAGGGGGTGAAAAACAACGCGTCCACTTGGCTCGTGTGTTGTCTCAACTCAACAATTCTATAGAGAACAAATTGTTGTTTTTAGATGAACCTCTCAATAACTTAGATGTCTTACATCAGCACAAAATTCTTGATCTTATTAAAGATTTTACCAAACAAGGCAATACTGCCATTGTTGTCATCCACGATTTAAATATTGCAGCGCAATATGCTGATCGCATCCTTTTACTCAACAAAGGAGAAAAAGTATTGTATGATACTCCGGAAAAAGTGTTGACACAAGAGACCATTTCTCAGGTGTATAAATTTCCGTGTATCGTAACTAAAAACCCAGTTAATAATGCTCCATTAATCATATTTGGAGTTTAAAACTAATATCATAATGAATACCGAAATAGCAACATTAAAAGACCGTTGGGCAAAGTTAAAGGAAGAAAATCCACGTTTGCGCATTCGCAATGCAGCGGCAGAATTAAACACAAGTGAGATGGAATTACTTGCTACTACTTTAGGAGAAACAGCAACGTTGTTGCGTCCTGAAATGGTGGCAATCCTAAGTGAAATTGAATCCTTAGGCAAAGTAATGGCCTTAACGCGTAATGACGAATGTGTACACGAGCGCAAAGGGGTGTACAGCAATCCTGATTTCTCAAATCCACATGCAGGTTTATTCGTTAATCCTGACATTGATTTGCGCATCTTTTTATCTCACTGGAAATACGTTTTTGCCGTGGTAGAAGAAACGGGTAATGTTGTGCGTAAAAGCTTGCAGTTCTTTGGCAAAGATGGAGAAGCAATCCACAAAATTTACCTGACAAGCATTAGCAATGCCGCAGCATTTGACGCTTTAGTTGAAAAGTATAAAGAAGACGTTCAAGAATTTACAGGTAAAACAGAACCCTATATTCAAAACCTAGATGAAAGACTAGACGAAGAAGTTGATGTTGAAGGATTTAGACAAGAATGGGAAAGTTTAAAAGACACGCATAACTTCTTCAGTTTGCTTAAAAAATACAATGTTACGCGCACACAAGCTTTGCGCTTAGCACCGAGTGAGTTTTATGCTAAACCTATTGCAAAAGAGGCTATAATTACGTTATTAGAACAAGCGGCAGCAGAAAAGACTCCTATCATGGCTTTCGTTGGTAATCGAGGAAATATTCAAATCCACACAGGTGAAATCAACAAAACGATGTGGCACCAGAATTGGTATAACATTTTGGATCCTGATTTCAACATGCACTTGGATATGGACAAAGTAGCACAGACGTGGATTGTGCGAAAACCAACAGAAGACGGTATCGTAACTGCAGTAGAAGTATTCAATGAAATGGGTGAAATCATCATCCAATTCTTCGGAAAAAGAAAACCAGGTATTCCGGAATTAGAAACGTGGAGAACAATTGTTTCTCAGTTAAACTAAACCAAAAATAGTCCAAAAAGAGCATCCATCTCACCGATCGATGCTCTTTTTATTTGCCACATTCTTTCATCTAATTTGGGAAAGGCCACCAAAAAAAAATTTGATTTCTCAACAATTTATATCAAAATAAACAAACCCTTCTCGTCTCAATCCGCGACGAATCTAGGTAAATACGGCCTTAAAAAAGTTATTAACAATATTTGATAACTTAATCTAAAATAAAGTTGACATCATAGGTTCTAAATAGTAACTTAGCATTATTGAGTTTTACCGATATCCTTATCTCTAAGGAAGTAAAAGCAAGCGAGTTAAGCAAAAACCGAGTGACATTTCTAGCTGAAACATCCCGTGTTTACTGCCATTACCAAACGCACATCTGTTATTAATTTAAAAATATATTGCTATGTCTATTTTTGATAAAAGAGTTAACTATAAACCATTCGAATACCCAGGGATTTACCAGTTCACGGAAGCGATCAACAAATCATTTTGGGTACATAGTGAAGTAGATTTCACGGCAGATACACAAGATTTCCACTCGCATTTGTCGAAAGAAGAGCAATTGGCGATCAAGCACAGTTTGTTGGCTATTGCACAAATTGAAGTAGCGGTAAAAACATTTTGGGGAAATTTATTTCAACACTTCCCAAAACCGGAGTTTAATGGTTTAGGTGCTACGTTTGCTGAATGTGAATTTAGACATTCGGAAGCCTATTCTCGCTTATTAGACGTATTGGGATATAACGATGAGTTTGAAGCCTTGTTGACTATTCCAGTAATCAGAGAGCGCGTGGAGTATTTGTCATCGGTATTAGAGAATTCAAATAACAGTACGGATCGCAAAAAATACGTCGTATCGCTTATCTTGTTTTCATTATTAATTGAAAACGTATCTTTGTTCAGTCAGTTTGCCATCATCTTGTCGTTTACGCGATTCAAAGGTTTGATGAAAAACGTGAGCAATATCATCGCATGGACCTCAGTTGACGAACAAATTCACGCCAATGCGGGAATCTATATCATCAACATCATACGCGAAGAGTACCCTGACTTTTTTGATGAAGAATTAATTAATCACGTAAATGATGTGGTACGCACATCAATTGATATCGAAGCGAAAATCTTAGATTGGATTTTCGAAACAGGCGCGATTGAAACGGTAAATAAACATGACTTATTGAACTTTATGAAATTTAGAGTAGATGAGAGCATGTTGAAAATTGGCTTGAAGAAAGTGTACAATATTACACAGGAACAATATAAACCGATGGCTTGGTTTGAGGAAGAGGTATTCGCTAATAGTTTAGACGATTTCTTCGCCAAAAGACCCGTAGATTATACGAAGCACGACAAGAGTATAACCGCTGAAGATTTATTCTAATAACCCCTTATAATTGCACAAAAAAACTATGAACAATTTCGCATTACCACTAGAAGTAAAAGAAAATGATAACCTACAAGAAAAACTGTGGTGGAAAAACTCCGAAAGTGAGCAAATTCTAAACAGAGGTTATTTATTGAAAGGAGAAACGGTTGAAGGAGCTATTGACCGTATTACGACGGCAGCTGCAAAGCGCTTATTTAAACCAGAATTAAAAGAATCTTTTCAAGAGATGATTGAACGTGGGTGGATGAGTTTAAGTTCACCAATTTGGGCAAATATGGGAACAGAACGCGGCTTGCCGATTTCGTGTTTCAACGTAAATATTCCGGATAGCATTGAAGGAATTACGCACAAATTAGGGGAAGTGATTATGCAAACCAAAATCGGTGGAGGTACTTCAGGTTATTTTGGAGGCTTACGCGAAAGAGGGAGTGCGGTTACAGATAATGGTAAAAGTAGTGGGGCGGTAAGCTTTATGAAGCTTTTTGATACGGCTATGGACACCATCTCACAAGGGGGCGTAAGACGCGGTGCATTTGCGGCTTATTTGGATATTGATCACCCTGACTGTGATGAGTTTTTAAACATTAAAAATATCGGAAATCCAATTCAAAACTTATTCTACGGCGTGAGTATTCCTGACTATTGGATGAAAGAAATGATTGACGGAGACAAGGAAAAAAGACAATTATGGGCAAAAGTACTGGAAAGCAGACAGCAAAAAGGAATGCCGTACTTGTTCTTCTCTGACAACGTAAATAGCAACAAACCACAAGTGTACAAAGATTTAAACATGCGTATTAACGCAAGTAACCTTTGTTCTGAAATTATGTTGCCCTCTTCTGATGATGAATCGTTTATCTGTTGTTTATCGTCAATGAACTTAGAGCTATACGACGAGTGGAAAGATACGGAAGCGGTTAAATTAGCGATCTTCTTTTTGGACGCTGTATTACAGGAATTCATCGAAAAAACGGAAGGAAACTATTACTTAGCTTCTGCTAATCGCTTTGCGAAAAGACACAGAGCTTTAGGTTTAGGTGTGTTAGGATGGCATTCTTACCTACAAAAAAACATGATTCCTTTTGAAGGTTTAGAGGCTAAGATGTTGACAAACAAAATCTTTGAAGACATCAGTGCTAAAGCAGATAAAGCGTCTCAAGAATTAGCGCGCATCTACGGAGAACCTGAAATTTTAAAAGGATACGGTAGAAGAAATACGACGACAATGGCGATCGCACCTACAACATCTTCTTCTGCTATTTTAGGACAAACATCTCCTGGAATTGAACCGTTCAGTAGTAACTATTACAAAGCGGGCTTATCGAAAGGAAACTTCATGCGCAAAAACAAATACCTAACGGCTTTATTAGAGTCGAAAGGAATGGACAATGAAGAAACGTGGAGAAATATCATGCTTTCTGGAGGAAGTGTTCAACAATTAGAAGGCTTAACAGAAGAAGAAAAAGCGGTATTCAAAACATTCAAAGAAATCAGCCAATTGGAAATTATTCAACAAGCTGCGATCAGACAAAAATACGTGGATCAAGCACAAAGTTTGAACTTAAACATTCCGTCTTCTCTTCCAATTAAAGACGTAAACCGCTTAATGATTGAAGCATGGGAATTAGGAGTAAAAACGCTATACTACCAAAGAAGTCAAAGTGTTTCTAAAGAAATGGTGACTAACTTAGTAAACTGTAGCAGTTGTGAATCTTAATCTACACCTACAATAATAAAAAGCCTCAAAGTATTCCTTTGAGGCTTTTTTCATATGTATCTTTAGGACGGATCGGTCCTCTACTTCCACTTCAATCCAATCGGTTTGTTTTTTACTTAAGATTCTTCATCACGAATTAGCCCCCAGTACAACATCTTCTTTTTACACGATCGGTACAAACCTCATCTGACGCTTATTTTAAGCGTTATAAAGGATTTTTTATGTAATTATATCCTGTAAACTGTTTTGTGTTAATTAAGCGCTTATTTTCGCTAAAATCAACGTTAAAGGTCTAGAAAGCAAAAACCTCAGCGATTTGCTTTTGTTTAACTCTTGGATTCACCGCAATTTACTTGAACTTACATCGACTCTTCTTAAAGTGATACTACCTCAACCTTTGATATAGGTTGAATTTCGTTGAAAAACTAAGGTAGATAAAACAACGTCTACGCTCCAAGCTTTCCTAGTAAATGGAATAGTAGATGTATTACAAAAAACAATCTACCATAATTGACATACTTGGTATCAATCCTATTCACTAAACTTTAGTTATACACAGACTCAATTTTCTGATTCAATTATTTCAAATCTAATTTCAATTAAATCATTAATTGTTTGGAGAATTTTCCGGACGTTGTTTGCTCTTTTTTCCTTGTCTTCATTTTTTCCATGAGTAAATGAGGCAGTTACTAAAATAGGAAAATGCTGATGTGCCTCTTCTTGCCAGCAGTCCTCTTCTTCTACATAATTTTCAAGAATAGAAAGTGTTTCCGCTACAGGACCAAATCTATAGCCTAATGTTCCTCTTGAGAGAGTCTTCAATTGAATCCCTAACTTACTTGAAATTATTTCACCCAAACCTACTTTGTCTTGTTTCGAAAAGCCGAAGGTTAAATAATATGATTTTACCATCTTAGTTAATAACTTTTTATTGTATAACTTTTAGTTATACTAGCATCTATAGCAACTTCTACGCTCTGAAATACTCTAAAATTAACGTCACGCCCCATTCTATTTGAAATTTTACTCTGTAATTTTCCAAGGCCTAATTTTTTTGCTCTCCATGGATTATCAACATCCAATGGAAAAGATTTTCCCGATCCTTGTTTTGATAAACCAACAGATTCTGCTTTTTTCAACAAAACTGGATTGACAATCGCGACATCAAAATCACTTACTCTCCCAACGTCAAAAGGCAACTTACTCTTGTATCCTATACCACTAACTGCACTACCTTGTAAGATAATTGGTGATCCCTTGCCATTGCCTCCTTTTGCGACACTAGCTTGTATCTCAATTGCAAACTGACTTAATTGTCCGTAACTTTTAAATCCGAATGGAAGGGTTAACCCAAATGGGTCAATTTCAACACTAGTATCCCAAACATACCCATACAACGTTGGGTTATTCCCTGCTAGACCAATGGGATCCTGGCTGATGTAATTACCTACATTCGGATCATAGTATCGAAAGCGGTTATAGGCTAAACCCGTCTCCATATCAACGAGCTGTCCTGGATAAAGGTAGTTACAAAATCCCGCATGCCCAACAGTCATACGCGTATTTCCGAAGCTATCGAGTTGGCGTTGCCAAACCTTATCTCCAGTATCAGTATAGGCGCGGATTGGTGTTCCCAAATGATCACTCACCAAGCTGTATCGCTTGTTGCCTTTGATCTTTGCCATAGGCGTAAAGCTATCTTCCTCAAACACCCAAGTAATGATATCGTCAGCTGTAGTTACTCTAGCATCGAAAGTTTTGTACTCATGTAAGATGACATTCCCTTGCCACACATAATGGGTCGTCGCACTTTTATAGCGCTTGCTCACCCGTCTACCCAAAGCATCGTACTTAAAGATTACGGCTTCTCCATCTGGTCGTACCACTTGGCTCAACATACCTGCACCATTCCAGGCATACGTCCACTTTTTACCTGTTAGCTTCTCTATCTTTTCAATGAGATATCCTGCTTTATCATACGTATACCTTGCCGTTTTCGTTTCAATTAAGCGATTTTTAGTATATATTCGATCCTTACATCCCAACTGTTGATATAGATTTCCACTGGCATCCACTCCGCGCTCTTCTTTTTCATTCCCCTCATAAACAACCTGTTGTAAAAATCCTCTTGGATCGCGTTTGTATTGGGTTAACTCATGTCCTTGATCTACAAATTGACGAAGCCTTCCTGCGTCTGCCCACGTGTACTGTCGATGAAAACAAGGAATGGAAACACTGTTTTGCTGTTGTTTATTGACGCCTAAGGTTAGCATTTGACCCATTGAATTGTATGACCACGCTTGCTGTATGCCTCCTGAGTAGGCTCTGGTCAATTCCATGCCAAAGGAATCATAGGTTTGTGTAACCTTCCAATCGTTGAACTCGCTTTCAACAACATTGCCCCATGCATCGTACTGATATTCAAATTTTGCCCCCAAACTACTGCTGACTCCAATGCGACGTCCATAAACATCATAGGTGTGTTTAACCTCATGTCCATTAAAGCACTCCTTAATTACCTGTCCTTCCTTGTTGTAATATAGATCGACCACACCCGCCTCATTTATGGCTTGGCGTAAAGAGCCGAATTCATAGGTAAAAGTTTCACTTGTTTGATCACTGTAATTCACCTGTATCACACGTCCCATTTCATCGTGTTCATACGTCTTCCAGCGATTTGCAGTGCGTTCTTCTGTGATCCACCCTCCTTCATTGCGCTTGTATTGCTTTTCCAACCCATCAAATCCTCTTTCGCGAATGACTTGTCCAACGGCATCTAGTTCAAAGTGATACAGTTGTCCTTCTTCATTTTGAATACTGCGCAACCGTTCATTTGAATCGTAGCTGTAACAAAGCCGTTGACCTGCTTCACTTCTGCTAATCAGCTTGTGCATGCCCTTATACTGATAGTAGATGTTGTGATAATTATCTTCATAGTGTATCACATTGTCCAATGCATCGTATTGCAAGTGAATGATATTGCCGTCAAATTCACAAACCATTAAAGGACGTCCTACGTAATCCAACACACACTTTCTCATTCGACCCTTGGGATCTAAAGTATGCGTACAGCGGTTCCAAAGATCGTATTGATATTGTGTTCTTTCTCCCGTTGTGTTAACCATCGCTACTACGTTGTACTGCTCGTCGTATTCAAGCGTCATACGAACTCCTAACCCATTGCTAATTACCGAAAGTAGTCCGTCTTTATTATAGGAAAAATTGGTTTTTGCCCCTAGTGGATGGCATTTTTGGCGAAGTCGTCCTCCAGCATCATACGTAAACCTCCACTTTCCGCCACGGGAATCAATCACTTCAGTTGGCAAATAAGGAAAATTCAAATCTTCGTACATCAGTTGGGTAAATTGTCCATCGGGTTCAATCAACTGCACCAAATTGCCCAGCTGATCGCGAATTTGGTTTTGCACATGGCCCAAAGGGTCCATACTGCGCTCTAACTCATTGTATTTGTTGAAGAATTTCTTCCACACTGCACCCTTGGGATCAATCGTCTCGTACACCACGTGATTTCGATGCTTGTAAATCGTCTTATTCCCTTCGCCATCAACAACATGGGTTTCCCCTTGATAGTAGGTTAAGATCATGTGATGAATACCGCCATCTCCCCAAGATTCCGTGCAACGAGCCCCTGTATTTTTTCCCTCGTATTTAAAAAACCAACGGTGTCCATTGCGCCAAATTTCTTCTACAAGTAGGTGATTTTTGTACTTCATTTGTAGAGGTTGGCGGATCTCGTCATAATGCACAATCAGATTGCCTTGGGTGTCATAAACATATTCACTAATACACACTGCTTCCATACCTAGTTCGGGTGCATCTGTCCATACCTTGGTCAATCGCCCTTGTGTATCACTTTCGATTCGATACCCTCGACCCACTGAATCTAAGATATGGGTCAATGTTCCATAGGAATCATAGGAAAATCGAATGGCAAACCCTTCTCTAGTACAAATCGAACTTAGCAAATGGGCCTCTTGTTTAGCGGCTAGGGAAGTTGTCTGAAACAGATACATTTCTCCCGTTTGCTTTTGAATGTAGTAATACCCATCTGGGTGAAAACACAGCCAAATTTTTTCAGAACGATGATAGCGCGACGTTGGAAATTCCCGAGTCGGAATATGATCAAAGTTAATCAGGCGACCATCCCCTACCCTCACTTGTGCACGTCGATAGTCTTGGTTGACAAACAAAGCCCAATCGTAGCTGTGGTGCCAACCATGACCCAAGGGACCACAGTACTCACTATCGCTATACCAAACGCGCCTAAAAGACAAGGGAATCATTCCTGTAAATGAAAAATCAAGATTATCCGTGAATAGATCACCTCCTGCTACGTCAATAGGATGTCCGACATAGGTTTTTATACGCTTGTCAACTTTGTTGTATACGCCTTGGGTGTACTTGTGTTTAAACAGCTTTTTATTCACTTTATTTAACGCGCGCGAGAAGCTGCTACAAGGTTTTCCGTTGTCTTGGTTTTTTGCTACTTGTTTTGCGCGTTTAAGCTTTAATTTATTAAATCCAGCACGCAAGAGAAATCTAGGGGCTTGCAGTGGATTAATAGGCGAAGGAACGGGATTAGTCAAGACAAGACGAGTTAAGGGAATTGGAATGATCATCCCTGTTGGCACGTATAGTTTTGCTTTTACTCCATTTTCGGGATCAGCAGGGCCGCTGGCATCGTGAATAGAAGTCATTCCAATATCGGAACACGCATTTTGTAGATGGGCAATAGAGCCTACTAAGGGAGCATTATCCGCCAAAACAAACATACTACCAAGCCAGGAATGCCCTTTATTTTTCATGATGGTTTTTTCCGCAACGGGATGAAATCCTCCACCCGCAGGTGCATGTTGAAAACAACGTATACTAGTGCCAGCAACTGTTCGCGGCAAAACATGCCCCACTTTTACCGTTGCTCCAAGACGCAATATAAACATACGGGCAAAACTGCTAACCGTAGCAACTACATCATTAGTCACCTCCGCATCCTTTCCCGATATCAAGTCTTGGTCCACCAAATAATCTGTTCCCTTTTTAAAAGCATCAACGCCCAGTACACATACTTTCATAGCTGCTAAAGCAAGAAAGTCTTTGGCGTTAAAAGATAGCCCCATAAAGGGGTGTGGAAGGGGAACTGGCGATGGGGAGGGTGGAATCTTCACCATGTGAATGTCAATCAAATTCAACACAGGATCCAATTGTTTAGACACTGGTAAACAACCGATACCCTTGGCAAAATTAGTGGCTTGAAGCAGGGGTAACATCACCCCCTCACTCATGTTATTAGCAAATGTAAGTACCGTAGTAAAGGCCGATAATGCTCCATTAGAGATATTTACAATCGCTTCTACAATCATTTGTTCCTGGTTTAGACTTGTATCGGTCACAATATTGTGATGTCTATCGTATATAGCGGTAAAAGTCCCTTTATAATTCTTGAATATAGCGTCAAATGTCTGCTCGTAAATAGATTTTTCTTCCTTTTGTAGAAGACGCTCTTCCGACAGATTTTCATTAGATAAATTGCTTACTTTTTTTTCCTTCATCGTGCATACTCTCTTAGTGATCAAAATTTTTACAACTTTTTTTCTCTACGCTCTTTATACCCCTCCGTCTTGGACTACCAATGAATGGCTTTTGAGCAGCTACTCTTTACTTGTACTGATGGTTAATCTAAGCCAGACTCCCAGCCCTATCATAGCAATTCCAGCAATCATAATCCCCCAAGAAATAAAACAATTGAAGCGACGGGCGACTGTTTCGCCCAACACATTCTTGATCCAGGTTATATTGGTAAAGACCCCTGGCCCTCCTGTATCATACATCCAATCATATCCCCTCTTCGAACAGTACCAAAGAACAAACCCTAGCAAAAACAGAAGTATACCAGGTAGTTCAGGGAATACTAGGACAAGATC
Organism: Myroides sp. NP-2; assembly: GCF_014145665.1. GTDB lineage: Bacteria > Bacteroidota > Bacteroidia > Flavobacteriales > Flavobacteriaceae > Flavobacterium. The sequence continues at coordinate 264,246 of NZ_JACHTD010000002.1, forward strand.
TGTTACCCATCCTTTGTCTTTTTTATTCATTTTTCCGTTTTATTAGTCATCATACTTTTCACATTTTTAGCGTTAACTCTCCATTTCTCCCCTAACAAGGGTTGAAGAAGACTGTCCAATTCGCTATCAGAGATATACGACGTATACCGAGAGTCCAACACCTCTTTCACGAGCAAAGCATAGGTCGATGCTTGAATTATAGGTGCGGATAGGTGTTGGCCAAGGCGAAGTCCCTTGTTTAACGCATCATACCTCAACTGTTTATCTGCCCCTTTATCTGCGGCTTGTGCTAATAGTCGATAAGCCTCAATTTGCATCAGGTAATCTTGTCGATTCTCACAATGGGTCACCCCGCTTTTGAAATCTTCAATCGCCTTGTCGCTCTTGTTGAGCATCATAAACAAGCTCCCTCTAAACAAATGGGATTGTGCCGCTATTTGCCCGACTAGATCTTCAGCGAGTTGACCTTCGATCTCTTGCAAGATGGAGATTCCTTCATCCATATAGCTGATTGCTTTATTAACTTGTTGCTCGCTATATGCTGAAGTAGCTAAAGCGCAGTAAACCATCGTTTTTTGAATGTACCAGTGGGCCTCTGTTTCCTTAAAGCGATCTGCGATAGCGAGACAACTATTTGCGTGTTGGTCAATCGCATTTTTTTGTTTTTTAGCAATCGCATCATACAGCTGTACCAAGTGATACCGATACTTTGTATCAGGAGCATCAGGGTCTCCCATTGCAGCGACTTCTTTTATGGCTTGCGCCAAACCAAAAAAATGGGGTAAAATATGGGTTGATTTAGGAGCAAAATGTTGGAGTTCATCGAATATTGGTTGCTCAAATGTATCGGATAATACTAGTCGAACTTTAGGGTGTAACTCCAGTACGGCTAAATCTTTCAACCAGCGAAGCATTGCCTTGACACGCTTGTTTGGATCATCTAAAACACAGACTAAATAGGAGTCTTCTTCAAATTCCACACTGGCGCAAAAGGCGTTAATATTCGACACAAATAGTGCCGCTACATTATGGGTGTCGGAAGTTGTGACATCCAATTTCCAGTGTATATAGTTGGACTCAATGCCCGGTGGTTTATCTGTATAATTCCACAAAAATGTAGACATAAACAACTCTTCCACCAAAGCCTTGCTATAGAGATTCACCTGTTGCAATCCAGACTTAAAGACCACAACAACATCGTCAATTTCATTGTCGACTGCGACCATATAATCGTAAAAGGCATCTATCATTTCACAATCATCCGAAGGGGTGCGCAAAATAAGAAAGGTATAGGGATGCGTATCCTTTAGCTCGAGATACTTTAATTCAAGTTCTTCCGCTCTTTGTTGAATTGGATTACACTCCATTGGCTTAGTTCAATTTGACGATTGCTCCTTCAACGGCTGCCGTGCCATCCGCCGTTAGCTTGGCTTTTATTCCACCACTTACAGTTACACTACTCTTGCCGTCCACTGCTGTTGTTTTAGAGGAAAGTGTAGCCTCATTTTCCTCCGCATCCAAGGACAAAATCGCCTCTCCACTTTGTTCTACGAGTCTTGTTGACGCCACATTATTGATGGTTTTTCCCTTGAGGAATAACTCCTCTCCTTCTAGGGTAATCTTTCCATTTTCCTCAAGGGTCAACTTCGATTTTCCCGATTGTATGCTAATTGCTTGGGCACTCTTCACAACAATAGTTCCACCTCCGTCGAGTTCGATGAAGTTTTTGTTCTTGTCCACTATTTTTATTCCTCCTTCATCATTGAATTCGATGATGTGGCCACTCTTAGAGCTCCAACTTTTAATGCTGTTTCTTATGCCTCCACCAGCACTTGCATCACCGTGAAACAAACTTCCCATAACGACAGGTCGATCTGGATGTTGGTTGATGAAGCCTACGATCACTTGATCGCCAACTTCAGGGACTGTTACAAAACCACGATTTTTGTCTACAACAGCACTACTTCCTGCATCTGGCGTCACCACGCGAATAAAAGCCGTATTTTCATCTACTTTTTGCCAGTCAAATCGCACTTGTACACGTCCTTTACTTTTAGGGTCTTCGTTGTTAACTACCGTGGCAATTTGCTGCTCTATCACGGGTGTATCAAAGTGAATACGCGGAATAAAACCTGTATCAGCATCTACAGCCTCAAAATATCCTTTATATGTGCCCAATGCGTCCACCTCATGTTTAATACTAGTGATCATCAACTTGGTGAAGTAGTGACTTTCTTTGCCTGGCGATTGCAGCACATGGAGTTCTATTTTACATCCTGGATATAAAAATGGTACTGTTGTCGTACCAGAAACAACAAAAGCATTCATGCCCTCACTTGCGATAAGTCCTTTCTGTGCTTGGGTGATATCTTGGTTGGTGGATGCCTTTATCGGGGCTACTTGCAAAGAAGGCGCTGTAAAAATGCGTTGTGATTTTTCATAAGCTACCTTAGCGAGAGTCCCTTTGGCAACTAATTTGGTGTTTCCTATTGCGCTTAACCGCTCATTGTCTAGACTGTTATATCCGTACAGATCCCGGTTAACATGTTGTGCGGATAAGCTTACTTTGACATGATCAATATCGCGTCCATAAGTAAGGGGAATTGTAGACTCCGCAAGGGGAAAATCACCAAAGTGCAGTACTTCTCCATCGTAAAAGAATTGCTCCCCATAGGCCTCAGCCATTCGCGCTAGATAATTATAGGCTGTTTCGTTATATTGACAACTATAAGAGAGATTGACTTGTCGATGGGATTGAACAGCATAGTTGTATTTTCCTTTTTGCGCGTAACCTTCTTCCAAAACAGCTTGGACTATTGCGTGCAGCGAAAGGGGATTCGATCCTCCAAAACTCTGAATATGTGGAGCCTTATCGAGTAAAATAGTAGGGCTATATCCTCGGAGAATAATGTCGCCATGGTTACCTTGTTTTTGCTCAAAACTAACCTCTGTTATGAGTCCAATAAAGTCGCGTTCAAGATTTTCACGACTATTTTTTAAATGAAAACGCACTAAAATACGCTTTCCCAATAATTCTTGAGTGTGAGCCATTTGATAGGTTTCACTCTTGCCTAATGCATTGTGATGTAAGGATAATTCAAACGAATGATGTCCCTTGATGCACTGATTTAAACGAAAGTTTATAAAACTCAAGCACTCCGTGCCTTCCATTGTTATTTTTAGATCAACTAAATGGTTAACCCCAATAGGAGTGGGGTTTACAATGGTTTTTGCGGGGCTTCCATAGTCTTGATCAGCTGCAGCAACTAAAGAAGATTCGATAGCTTCAAGGGGATTTTTTGTTTGCTCTAACTCCTTAGCATCAAATAAAGTTTTACTTGTCATAAACTAAATTATCTTACTATACGGTTAATTGCGAATTAACTACTTAAAAGGAGAGAATGCCCCAAAACTAGTGGAGCAACTAGATAGCGGGATAAAGGACGGTTGTGGCCTTAAAGAAGATCTGCCTAATCCTACTATTTCCAATTGAGATCCGCGGATCAACAATGGAAGAACCTATATAGATCACATCCCAATAGGAAAATGAAATGCATCTGTCTAGCAATAAAAAAACAGAACGAGTAGTAAGTCGTCAACAAAACCATTGGATTGCGTAAATCGCATCAATGCAGGAAGCTTTGTAAAACTAATTATGTACCCGTTCTGATTTTAATACAACAAGCGTGTGAACTGCTAGTCCAAGTTAATTATGCGCTTGGCCAGGTTCCTTGATACGCTGAGTTTCCATATTCAATTTGCTCTGCACTGACCACAAAAGAAATATACATGGCATTGGAATTGATGGCATCAAAATCAACGTGATGCTGGATTACGTATCCATTAGACCAAGTTAAAGAAATCAACGTTCCCTCTTCATGGGATTTATTGAAGATGATTTCTCCTTTTGTTGGTTTGTATTTCCCATTGAGCAAACTTTCTAAAATCTCCGATTTATCTGTTGCTTCTACTGTAATGGTAATGAGGGCATTGGAAGGATCAGATGCTACACGTCCTGAAACATCGACAGAACGAGAGACACCATACTTCAAATTTAATACTTTCTGTGCGTCACCTCCATTGAATTTTAAAACGGCTCTTGAATTGTTTTCTGCCATAACTTTTTAGTTTTAAATTATTACTACATCAAACTTAAAAACTATTCAGGAAGAAAACTTAACATATTCTCTTTTTTTAAAAAAATAGAGGGGTTTTACTGTTAAAACACACGCAAACTTAACAAATAAAACTATTATTTATTAATTTATACACTATTTAAATAAATTTAATTTAAAACCTCCATATCAACAAATTGAGAAACTAAAAAGCCGAGAATTACCTCTTGATTATACAGGTTTAACAGCGGAGTACAGTGCGGTCTAGGCTTACTCTTGTACATATTCGGCTTCCCAGTCATTGCCATCATCTCCTTTATGCCCGTCTAGCTTAATTACAAAGCTTTTAGCGGGGAAATAAGGAGTTAAGCGGATATCGAGCCATACACGGTCTTTTTGGTGCTTATCTTGCTCGAAACGCACGATTTTAAATTTTTCAATCAATTTATCGGCTCCCTTGATTCCGTCTAAAAACAGGACAATTTGCTTGCGCAAATCATCTTCGTTTTTTGCATTCCAATTTTCAAAAGCACGGCGATTTAAAAAATCCAATAGTACTTTGGTCACATAATCGAAAACACGAACGACAGAATAGGTTTGCAGGCCAATATTGTCGCCATCGAACAAGGTTTTTGCCGAAAAGGCCATAATCTTGCCGTATTCATTCACCATCGGCACAAGTCCCATTTTTTCGAGTTGAGAGATCTCACTTTTCTTGAGCTCAAACTTAACAGCGTTAACCTCGTTGATTCCGCCGTGTTTTTTACCAGCAGCAACTTGTGACATAAGCGTTTTGTGAATCTTGCCTGTAAGCGAGGTCGAAGGTGCAATAAAAACATCTTCTTCTTCTCCTACTTCCTCAGCGCGACCGCGACCAACTAACCAGTTACAAGTCATGATGACATTGCTCTTGTGAACATCTCCGCTCGTCAGATTAGCCGAGTAAAATAGGTCGACCACATCATCTGGCTTGTCTAAATTGGCAAAGTCAGTGAGCAACATGACTTTGTTTTCATTGCAGATTTTAGCCCATTTGTCCACCACCATATTAGACCCCATATACCCAGGAATAGACAACAACGAATAGTTGTCACGCAGATCCAATCGATCGTAGTACAGCTTAAATTCTTCTGCTATATAATTGATGAATACCGGATTGTCTAGATCAGTTATTTGCTCCATTGAAGCGTTGATCACATGCACATTATCCACTTTATCCAGCTCTGTATTCTTATAAAACTGTGCAATCGTACGATAGGACACCTCCAACTCGCGACTCTGCAGCAAGGCTTGTTTCAAATTGCTCTTTAAACAGGATACGGCCTGGGTAGCTTTTTGCTTACAAGCGTCAATGAGTTCCTTTGTGGATTGATCGGATTCTAACAATTCCAACCATAACTGTATGTTTTTCAACAATTCTTCACGCTCCCCTTTCTTACTAGAATCCGTAAGAAAGATTTGTTTCCTCGCCTTGCGTTCGGGATTCATATTCGCCATGCCATCCACGACAGTTTCTACAAATCCATAGCCCCCCAATTTCTCCAAAGCCTTGCCTACTACAGGCGTATCTAGCATACTTCGTTGGGCTTGATTCAGCTCCTGTTGCGTATTTTTCTGTGTTTCTTGATCTACTTTTGCCATGCTTTCTTACTTTTCTAATTCTTCTGCAATTGCTCTTAACGTATCTGCAAATTCTCTTTTTGCTTCCTGGTCTTCCAATACTTTTCGAAGTACTTTGTTGACCTGCATCTGTTTAACAATCTTGTTATACTGCTCTTCATCCACCTTTAGTCCTTTCAAAAAAGGGGAGTTCTCCACCATTTTTTTGGGAGTAAAATCTCCGAGATTATTGAATCTAAACACTTCTTTTACTGATTGTCCATCGGCGGTTTCGTGTTCCATTTCCAAACTGGGGGTGAAATAATGAAACACCTCTTCCACTGTTTTCAACCCCGTTACAATTTCAGGGGCGATGGCATCATCCGTTGTGAGTTTGGCCACTAATAAACTTTTATTGCCCTGAATTTCTTGAATGGCCTCGTTAGCGTCAACTTTTACTTCATTGCCACCAACTCCATAATTAAACATTGTCATTTTCTCGTTCTTATTAAAATTAATATTACTTTTTTCACTCGTTGAGGCCGTTTGATTCTTGTTACTACCCTCGGACTCTCTCTTGTTTTTTCTTGTTGATTTTCTTCCTTGCAAGGCCTGTTCTAGTCCAACTTCCACAGATTCCGCAATTGACTTGACTACGTTTTTGAATCGATCAAACAGCTCCATGTATTTCTCATTTAATCCAACACACTCCAACCGCGATTTGTCTTAGGTGGGGGTGCTACTTCTAATGCTGTAATGATGATGTTTTCTTTGCGCTGTCCGATATAATCAAGCTCGCTCAGTTGCAGAAAGATCTTTTCTAAACTGCTCAAAAGGAGATGAATTTGATCCATGTGCGCCCCACAATCCAGGTGTTCATATTTCATTTCAGCCACAGTAGTTAGCTGACTTAAAAGCATATGAGGGGCTAAATCGCTCCATTCTCCAATATAGCTGAGTAGTTCTTCAAGGTCTACCGATGAAAGAACTTGTGTAGTTTGATAGAGGTGAATGGACAGTTGAGAAAAACCTTCGACAAAATAAATAGGCGATACATGGGGAATTACATTTCTAAAGTGAAAGTAAGTACTGCCTATATCGCGGATTAACACTTGACACAATTGCTTTACATTAGTGGCTAATGTTGAATTTTGCTTGTCTATTTTATTCTTTTGAAGAATACGCAATGCATACTTTTGAAGCAGGGGCAAGGAAGTAGCTGCGCGGTTGTACGATTGGAGCAATAAGGGATGGCTCCTCATACTAGTACAAGGGGGAATAAAATGTACGTCTGTTTGCAGTGTTTCCCCTTGCACGATTACTTTACCGATGACGATAAAGTTTGATTCTTCCATAGATCCGTTCGTATCAAAAGAAGTCACAGGCATAAATTCGATACGATGGCGAGGCTTCGTAAACGGATAGCGCGGAGGAGTTTCTTCTAAATCAAGGGGACCGTATGGAATTTTATCAAAAGGATTGACCGACAGAAGCAAGTAGTAAGGGATCTTTTGCTGATGCAACTCCTCAGCTACTACAGGAAGTAGCTCTTTTAAACTCGTTTTAAAATCATCGAGATCAATTCTATAGCCCCCAGGTGTTAATGCGCTACAACGCTTAATAACCACCTCAACATCTCCGGTTAGAGAGTCAACTAAATCAAAGATCGCTTGCCCGCTGCTTTTGCCATTTAAAGGCAGTAAACCATAAGTAAATGCATTGGTAAACACAGCGCGTACTTCTCTAAATCCATCCAAAATAAAGTTGGTATGTGCGTCAAAGTGTTGTTGTGAAATCTTCATGCCATCAACCCAGTTAATGGCTTGGTATTTTTCAGAATTTATCATTTTCATTCGTTTATTTGTTGTTTGTGTTCCATTACGCGTTTACAAATAATTACATCGTTTTCCTTAATTTTATTTTGGGTAATATCTAATTCAAAATCAATGTAGTGTCGGAGGTGAAACATGGATCGTTTCACATAGAATATCCAGGCGTAATACACTCCCTCTTCGTTGCGCAACTCAATGGTGTATGATGCGTTTTTAAAGTTGTAATCTTCCAATACTTTTTGAAACCAATCGCCAAATGTAATTCCCGTTCCAAGTGTTTTTGCCTGAATGCGAAATTGATGTCCCTCCCCTTCATTTTTACTCAACTCCAGCGTAACCACCTTTAACTTACTTAAATCAAACCCTTCAAAATCAATTGGCTGCTTATTTAACTGATAGTTCCATGTCTTGTATATACTAAGGGGAATTTTTAAAAACTGATTGAAACAATAGCCAAATAGCAAGGGAATAAAAAAGGTGATACTACAAGAAGCAGACAACAAGGCGTATCCTTTAAAAGGGCTAAGCCAATCAAAAAGATAGGTAAAGAGCAATACCCCAAACAACAGCATAAATACAGAAATGCTCACCTCAAACAAGGTTGAAAGTCCTTCTGCAACATCCAACGCTTGAAATCGCTTTCGTATTTGGTTGAGGTGGATACAACCCATCAAAAAGTAAAGAATACTCCCAATCAAATACCAATAGGGATTAAAGGTATTTCCAGCAAACCCAAATAATCCAGGCAAGCCCAACAGAACCCCACCTACCAAAAGGTACAATATCAACTCTTTAGCCCGGATAAAGGGCAATTTTTTTTTGAGGTATACCAGTAAAAAAGCAAGTACAATCAAAACTGTGGGTATAATTAAATGTTCAAGAAAAAAAGCTTTTATAAATTCTATATGCATAACTGTTGTTGTTTGAGCCTCACAAATAGGTAGAATACCCTAATAAGCTGTTATTGTTGTTTTCCAGTCGAAATGAATGTTGATTTTTTTGGGTGATAAAGCGTTCTATTACCGTTGCAGTAACAGGTAGACAATAGTCGTAAATCGCTTGTAACAAAAGCCTCAAGGGCGTTCCTTCTAAATACAGATGCAAATCGGCATAGTCAATTGGACCATAGCGAAACAGCCAACTCTTCTCCCCGTCAAAATGATCTTCGGTTAATACACTTGTTAGTCCCATTTGCATGACTCCCAATACTGTAGAGCGATCTTCAATTGCTGCTATTCTATTGGGTACAAATGAAATAGCTACCGGTATTTTAAAACACCTACTCAAAGACTTTGCTATCCATTCTTTTTTTCCTCTTGCTTGGTGAAAATAGGGAAGTAAGAAGGAGAAAATACGCGCATTGGCAGTATCTAACAGTTTCAGTAAGGGCCATAGCTCTTCCAAGACCTGTAAGTATTGATTGCTTGGATCTAGGCCATCAAAACTAGCTGCGAGCTCTAAAGCCTTTAGATGACTGAAGTAAACCTCCATTTCAAAAGGCTGAAAAAAAGAACGAGCCTTTTGTTCAACCTGTCTTTGCTGTCGAATTTGATCCACCACATCCACAATATTTGTGCGGCTATGCTTGTGTGATGGAGGGTGAAAAATACCTTCCGGTAGATAGTCGTAAATGCCTTCCCTGTAACTTTCGACGCTGATAATATTTTCTTTTACCTCCATAAATTCGACTTTAATGCGCCTAAGGTCTTTGTGGAAGCTGCGGTTATTACTCCCTAACCGCTTCAAAAAAACACCGTCGACATCAGGGTAATACTTCCAAATGTGATAGGCTATTACCTCTGTTTTATAATCTGTATCCAAGCTGTTGTAATCTTGGAGGTATACTGAATTGCTATCTTTCATGTACTATGCCTCTTCTTCATTCAAATGTTCACCTTTAAAATGGATGATATACGTCACTCCATCTATCGATCTACTAGCTATTTCTTGCTTTAAACTGCGCGCGTAATCTATCCAGTACTGTGAACCCATGTCTTCGTAATTGTCCACTACAATCTCGATGTTTACTGTGCGCTCAAAGCCTTCTTTAGGTTTATCGCTTACTTGTACGCCTCGAGCAATAGTAATTTGCTTACAATTTGCTTGTAAAACCATTTTGCAATAATTTTTCACATCTTCTTTAGAAATGATTTTGTCTCGTGTAGTCAATGCATATTTATAGGCTTGAATAGCATCCGTGCCTCTCTTTTCACGTTCTCCACCTTGGGTCGTACTCAACAAAGTAATATGCCTATTGGCATTGGTATACACCTTGTCTTGTTGCGTGAGTTGCACACCTTTTCGGATGTTGTTGGCTAAGGCACAATGGGTAATCCAATAAGTTGCTTGTATGTATTCTGTCTGTGACTTTGGCTCTACAATGACATAGTGTACCTCATTTGCCACACTGCCGTTTACGGTCTTAACCTTTTGGTCCAAAGCGCGCATTTGATACACCATCTTTTTAAGTGCTTCGATCACTTTGTCTCGATCGAGAACACCAAAGGCAGATACCTCATCTCGCGTAAGTTCAATCACTTGAGTGATGAGATCTATGGCATTGCGTTCACTAAAGCGCTCCATCCCCCCCTTTCGAACTGTATATAACCCTTGTCTTAAACTATTGTTTTCAGAAAAGAGAATCTCGCTATACAGCCTGCCTTGACTATCGACAATCTCCTCTGTATACAAAAAGGCTTCTCCGATTTGCGCTACTAAGGGAATGGTATTACCCATGATATCTAAACTCGATTCATTGTGTCTCCATCCCCTGTTGTACACGGGAAATGCATTCAAATAAAAAGAAAAGCCCTCCAAAATATCTTGGCTGTATTGCGCTGGAAAATCAAATTGAATCCACAGTAACTTTTTGTTTTCTATTAGCTGTTTTGCTTCTTGATTGGCAAGTAAAAAAGAAAGATTCTCAGGTACGTCCACAAGTCCTAGTTCGTCCACTTTGCGTTTAAATCCGCTCAACTCTATGAATTTATTTGCGTAAATACTCTTGATCCGTTCTTGGATGCGTTTTTCAATAGAATAGTCTTCAAATGTTGAATCATAGCTGTACTTTTTCGCTTTAGTTGCGTAGGATAGCCCCGCAGTTACCACCAAGGGCATTCCATTCACAGAGGCTGTGGTAAAAGGCAATAATTTGTACACAAACTCAAGGCTATCATAGGTTGGATTATCGCAATACAAGCTGAAATGATCAGGAAGATGTTCTAGCTCATACGCGCTGAGGTCCAACGCTAAAAAGAGCTGATTCCTTCCTACCGCTTGGTCGAGTTTTACAGTGGCTATACTGTTGTAAAAAGCGTCATACTCCCAAATAGTATTCCCTATCAGGCGATAACAAACGTTAGATTTTACAAGTTGTACATGACCCACAGCAGTAAAAGGTAGGTCAAACTTGAGATCCCCTACTGTTTTCACCGTAGAGGGAAAGACCTTTTTGCTGTAAAATTCCTGGTGATCCAACAAAATCTCCCGTGACTCTTCAGGTTGTGTAATCGCTATGGCATGGGCGGGTTGTGGATAAGTGTAAATGCTTGGCGTTAATAATCGCGCAATTTTTTCTAAAATATTCACCTTGATACTTTCAATATCGTTATTCACTTTAAATATCTCCGTACTAAATGCATCAATTAATAGAGAGACTAGTGGATCTAGCGCATTGGGGTTCTGCACTCCCCAAAGTTTTGTTGCATGTTGAAGGATTCTAGCCTTTATGACTTCCTTCGCATTGTTATTTACAATCTTTTTCATCGCATTGTTTATTTAGTCTACAGCCATCGGGCTTAAATAGATCTGTGTGCTAAAAGTATAGCGCTCTCCTAGGCCCGTTAACTCGGCATTGATTCCTATTTTTGCCTTTTTTCGGATCTCCACAAAGTCCTTCGTTCCATACGTATGTTCCACGTATTCCATGTGTACCTGTATTTGAGGATAACTAATTCGCGTTTCATATTTTTTGATTTGTTCGAGTAAACTCTCTTCGAAGACACGCTCCCACTCCACAATTGTAATCCCGTTATCAAACTCTAAGTCCCATACAGCATTGCCATAATCTGGATTAAATCGATTCTCTCCTTTTCGCGTGAGAATGAGCAACATCACGTGTTGCGCAATACTCTCGGCCAAACTACACGTGGGTATCACCCCGCCCTCGGTCATGGCTAACTCTGGGTTGAACGGAAATTTTAAAAACGTATGTAGCATTATTTCCCTTATTTAACAAGTTGAAAAACAACAGCTTCCTCTTGCCAATCCACGTAAATTTTTTGTCCAGCCCTTAGCTGTTCTCTTACTATCATTTTAGAAATAGGCCGTGCGATTTCCTGCCGAATTACCCCGTTGATTTGTCGAGCGCCATACTGACTAGTAAAACCAGCTATTGCCAATTGCTTATGGGCTAAATCCGAAATTTCAAACCCTATATTCAGTCGATCAAAGGCCTGGCGCAAGGTCTTGAGCTGAATCGAAAAAATTTCTTGGGCCATTGGTACGGTAATTGGCCCAAAAGGAACAATTTCTGTAATTCGACCGAGGAATTCTGGTCGAAAATGTCCTTGCATCAACTCCATTAACTCCTTAGAGGTTGGGATGTGCTGCTTGTCAAAAGCGGTGCGAATTGCGTCACTTGCTATGTTGGAGGTAAACAAGATCAAGGCGTTGCTGAAGTCGCCTTCTTTTCCTAATTTATCGTGGATCTTCCCCTCGTCCATCAGCTGAAGAAAGACATCAAAAATAGAAGAATGGGCTTTCTCAATCTCATCAAATAACACTACGGCATAGGGTTGTTGTCTTATTTTGTTGACGAGCATCCCGCCTTCTTCATAGCCTACATATCCTGGAGGTGCTCCATACAGCAGAGCTGCCGCATGTTCTTCTTTAAACTCAGACATATCGAAACGGATCATTGCCTTTTCATCGTTAAAAAGCAAAGAGGCAATGGCTTTGGCAAGTTCTGTTTTTCCAGTACCGGTAGGTCCTAAAAAGAAAAAGGAGCCCATGGGTTGTCCGGGTTTATTCAATCCGCTTCGGCTTTCCACAATCGCATCTGCGACAACCTTTAAAGCGTGCTGTTGCCCTACAACGCGTTGACCAAGTAATTCCTCCATCCCCAGGAGTTTTTCTTTTTCTTGAACTTGTATTTTTCCCAATGGAATACCCGTTTTAGCCGCCATAACCGCCGCAATCTCCAAACTTGATACCCGACCTACCTTCTGCTTGCTATTTTCGATTAATTCCCCATAAATTGACAGTATGGTTTGCTCCAAATGCACACTTGACATACTCGAATCTAATTCGGGCTGTTCCCTTAGTAGTCCCCATAGAATAGGACTCAGGCTGTTTTTTAATTGGCAATACAGCCAAACTAGTTCACTTGCTTTGGCTTGTTCGTCTGCAAAAACTTGAGCTAGGCGATTGTCGTAGTCTGCTTTCCAAGCGTTCAATACCACTGTTGAGCGCTCGTCTAATAAGCCAATCGCCGCCATGGTGCGATCCAACAAATCCAAAGCAGTATCGGGTAATCTCTTCTCCTTCGCATAGCGTTTCGCCAAGGTCACACAAGTAAGTAATGCTCGGTCTTCCACTTGAATCCTGTGGTGGTGTTCATAATTTTCCACAACACTCGACAACATTTTTACACAGGTTTGCACATCGGGTTCAACCACGTCTAATCGTTCAAATCTCCTGTTGAAAGCCTTGGCCGGTTCAATAATCTTGCGATATTCTTCCCCTGTGGTTGTGCCGATAATCGTCAAGCTACCATTTGCTAAATCGGGTTTCAGCAAGTTGGCCACTCCCCCATAGCTTCCTCTGTGATCCAACAATTGGTGAATCTCATCCAGGAAAAGAAGTGTGCGCCCTAACTGTTTACACTCCGTTAAAACCTTCTTCAAGCGATCCTCAACTTCTCCTTTATAACTCGTACCAGCCGCTAAAAGTCCAAGATCTAACTGGTATAAATGACAGCCTTTTAAAAGGGAAGGAACTGCCTCTTGACTCAAATGCTGAGCAAATCCCTCAACCAAGGTGGTTTTTCCTACACCGGGCTCGCCAACTAAGAGAACATTTGACTTGGTTTTTCGACCTAATATTTCAACTAGGGTTCGAATCTCCTTTTCGCGACCAACCACAGCACTAAAATGCCCCTGTTTGGCCTTTTGAAGCAAGTTAATACCATATTTTTCTAAATGCTGTAGCGATGTTGCTTGACCTTTTTCACCGAGTAGCCCCTCTTCGACTATGCGCTCGCCCCTATCTTCCATCGACTGAATCGCGAAAAACAACTCGGATTCTCTCAGTGGCAACGATCTTAGTTCTTCTGTGGTAAATATCGTATTGGGTTTTACAAGACTAGCCAATACACACAAAGGTGTTACTTCTAGTAATCCTAATTTACTTCTTACGTCTTCCGCATTCTCCCACAGCACCTCTAAGCTGCTTGCTTCCACAATCTGCGTTGCTAGCTGCGTCGTTTTAGGGTAGGCTTCTATTCTAACCTCTGCCCATTCATATACATAGGCAGGGTCTTTGCCCAGGCGTACTAAAAAATCGTGTAACTCAACATTTTTATGCATCAGCGCCTGTAAAACATGAGCCCCAGCATACTTTGCATTATAATTTTCTCTCGCAATTGACTGTGCGATATGAATCACTTCTTGCAGGGATTCATTGAATAACAATACGTTCATATTCATTTTTGTTTTAGGGCATTCCTTTTTTCACGCGTTCGATATAATCCTTCGCATGGCCCTCATTAACTTCTTTTTTAGGGTTTTGTTCCTTTATTTTTTCGAGTTCGACAGGCAATAGATCAAACGACTGATCTTTTAGCTGTTGGTTGTTATAATTTAAAATGGGGATATACGCTTGATTCAACCAATAAAAGCAGTGGTCGTTCTGCTGTAAACGCACCGTTTTATCTCCTTTGTGCTCCTCTATTTCACTTGCCTTTGTCTTAAAACTGCTGAAGAAATCTTCCAACATTTTCGCATTCATCCGTCGGGTTTGCTTCCATTGCTTCAGCTTCAAGACGGATAGGGAATCAGCATTAGTCTCATACAATCCCGTCCGTTGAAAAAGCCCTGTAGACATAGTGTTAGCGAGTAAAAAGCTTTTTGTTACTTTATTAGGCAATACGCTTTTCCCTCGGGCTACTTGAATATATCGGCGAATCATTCGTCTATTGCTGAGGTTCTTCTTATTCTTGATCACAGCTGCGTAAATACTGAGGTAATAATCGCGTATATCCGCCAGTTCTTCTTCGTCTAAAAGCACCCCGTATTCCAAGGCGTCAACACCTATATCTTCTTGTTTTTTCAGTACGCCCTCCTGCATAAAAACGCGCGATTGACGCTCTAGCTGTTTGGCAAGCACAAGTGGTACATAGGGCTGGTCTTGCTGAAAAAAAGGCTGGTAAGTCGCCTTTATTTTAGTTCGTGACATCCCCTGATCACTAGTAAAAGCCGCCGTTAATGTGCTGTCAATCTTCTTGTTGTCTATAACAATCGCTTGGGTAATACGTTGAAGCGTATTTTGAAGGGCAAGCGGTGCATTCACTTGTCCTTTTTTCGGAAATAGAACCGCGCCCTGATGCATGCTCTGCAAGGGATAATCCAAGTGATAAAACCCTTGATTTCCCTGAGATAAGTCGAATTCATTGCCTTCTACTACATCTTCATGACGGATCAAGAGCTGCTTTTTATATGGGATGAGCTGATTCGAAGAAGCTTTTATCACCTCTTCAGCAAAGAGTACAAAATCGTTATCTGGATCCAAATAATTGGCCTGAACCTGATAAAAGAGCAAGCGACTTTGTGTATCGACGAGCTTATCGATAAGCCTTTGTTGCTTTTCCTTGTCTTTAGGCTGTATAGCCTCACCGATTACCACCACCAAGTTGCTCTCATTTTCACGGGATTTCAGGAGGGAGCTCAAGTCATCCATCGCTTCATACAGACTGATATTGGCAGCGGAGTGTTCTGGCATCTCCATTGGCCTTTCAAACGCGTGAAACCAAGATGAAAAATCTTGTGTATGTTGGTCAGAACCTTGTTTTACAGCAGCACTCACGTGGTAAAAAAGCGTGGAATAGGAAATAGAATCAAAGTAAGACTCCTGATCAAATTGCTCCGCTAATCCCTGCATGATCACTTTGAAAGCCCCCAAATGATCCATTACTTCCCTTGATCCATCGAGGACAAAAACAAGGTTTAACTTTCGATGCGCTACTACGCGCTTTTTATACGTATCATAGGCAATGGGTTGCCCATCGACATTGTACAACCAGTTTGCTGAATAATCTAGATAATGGTCCCAATAGCGAATCGAAAAATCGTCTTTTCGCCAGTGATAAGTCAAGGGAAAAATATGATAGAAATCGTGTATGTCCTGTATCTCAGAAGAAGAGATAACAGGAATGAAAGCAGTCTCACTGCGTTCCATTCCTACTTGAATAGCAGGAATTCCGGGGGTTGGTTTTACTTTAAACGCAGTTCGCTCTCCCCAAACGGATAGGATACGCGCATCAATCCAGCCGTATCGGGTACTATCGAGATGGTCTGCATCAATTCTAGGTCGATCTCCTACAAGTACTCTTTTGTTATCGGCCGAAAACTTATAGAGATACACAACAGTATTGAGGGGCATTTTAGCCGAGGATCGTTTCAGTAAACTCGGATCTTTAAACAAGGAGATAGAATCGCTTTGTACAAACTGCTCGCTATTAGCTATCACATCGGGATGGTGCAAAGTGAGTAATCCTTTTAAGCGAAAACCAGTTGTAGCACTTTTAAGTGACTCCCCCCACAACAACAAATCCTTTTCGCCTATCCAGCTTTGAGATTGGACTTGTGCACGATCCATTTTTCCATTCATCATACTGCCCGTATTGTATGGGGCTACTTTATAGCGATCTCCGCGCTTTTTTAAAACAACAAAAGGGGCTAAAAACGATGTTTTTTTATTCGCTTGCTCTTGCTTCTCCCTGTCGTATATTGCGCCTTCCTCTTGGGCTGAGAAAACAATCCAAGGCGTTGAAAATTTTGGGTATCCCGAAAGCAATTCATTGTCTTCGACCCTGTAAACGACACGGGATGCCGGTGTTTTTTCAACCGCAATCTTTTTCCCTCCACAGCTCCACAGCCCTATTCCTCCTAAGAATAATATAACCCCTAATCTGCGTTTAACGCTATCCTTCATCTCTAATTTAATATTTGTTCAACTGCAATTTTTACCACGCACCTAACCTCTTCATCAAAACCGACTTTAACCGACTGAATGACTGCTTTACGATCAAAGCGCAACCCCATACAGTAGAAATAAAATGAATTTTTCTTAGCAGAATTTACAGTGACAAATGCATTTTCATTTCCACATAAGTACTTTTTAACCAAATAGTTATAATGCTCGTTAAAAGAAGCTCCCAAAGCTATTTGTTGTAAGTGTTCTTTGAAATCATGGTCAATAGCTTTGTATTGTTCTTCGACGTTCAATTCCTCCGTCAGGTTTTTGTATGAAGGAAGAATCGTGATGTTGTGCACAACGGGGTAGGCTGTTTCATCTGTATAGAGAAGCACCTCATAGTCTCCTGGTTCTTGATAAGAGTAGATGACAAAAGGTTCTTTGGCATCAATGTTTCCCGTTTCACCGAACTTCCAACTAAACAAGCTAGCCCGATCCGTGTTTGCGCGAAAAATCAAATACTCGTTCTGCATAGCCTGTGATGGTGCTTCTATAGTGGTAAAATAGTCGGCATTATCTTTTTTAGAGCTCGGCTTCACCTCCACAGAAGCAGTGTATACAAGCGCTTCATTAATAGCGAAGGATACTTGATAGAAGCCCGGTTTTTTATAGCAGTGACTCCCTCGATCGCCCATTGCCAAACTCCCATCGCCAAACTCCCATCGCTTCAATCCAGGCATGGAAGTAATTTCACTTACCTCAAGGGTATCTCCTACCTCCAATACTGTTGGATATACCCTTACTTTCACATCGGAAAACGGAGCATAAACCTTTTTTTGAAAAAAGTAAATGCCCATGAGTAGCAAAATGATCGTAACTGCTACTAGCAAAATCAACTGATCCTTATTCTGTCTCTTATAGTTCATCTTATCGCGACATTTGTATGTTCTTTCGTTGAATCAACTGTTGTTCTTTATCTTTAAAACCGATGCTACACTCCTCAAATTCCTTGCGGAAATGTTGAATATTTTCTGACTTTCTCGCTTGAATTTTTTTGTCTTCAAAATACATCTGATAAAAGTCACCTATTTGCCTATACCCTTCTTTTCGAGGATCATAACTGTTGGAATGATTAAAAAAATGAGCCATTGTCTCCATGCGCCTAAGGAGGTCATTTTCAACTTGAGGTTGTGGCATATTCTCTTTTAATTCACTTATTTTTTGAAATGTTTCAACAACAAAGGGTTCAACTTCCTTTTGTTTTGCATTAAACAGGTTTTTCTGTTCTAAAAGCTCTGCATCCATCAGGGCAATTGTTGAAAAGGGCGACTGATAAGAAGACAAAAAGATCAATCCAAGAATCAGTTGAGTGAGGAGCAACAGAAATAGTAGGTACAAAAATTGGTAGGTGTGCTCTTTTTGAGCAAGCGTTTTAGTTTGATATTGTGGCATTTGAAATTATTTAGTGTTGAATTTACGCAGGGGGTCTTCGTTTAATTCTGTTTGTAACGTCTTGAAACGGTTCAGACATTCATTCAAATCTTTTAAAGCCAATGCTTCTTCACTATTGGTTTGTATGAGCTGATTTTTTAAAACTAACAAGCTGTCCAATTGAGTAAACAACAACCTATAATAGTTGAAATCTCCATCTTTATCCGATTCTACTAGATTTTTTATCTCCTGTATCTGTTTAGCAATATACTGCTCTAGAAAGCGATCATTATGAACTTTACCTGTGTTTAATAGGCTCATATAGTAGTAGAGTGTATCCACTTTATTTTGCAAATTGTATTGGCTGTTCAGCACTGTTTTATACCCTAGGACATCTTTTTTAATCTGCTTATGTTGACGGTCTGAACATTCAAAAAAGAAGTAGATTACCATAAAACAAACCAAAATCAAAGATAAAAAATTGACAATAAAATAGATAGTTTGTAAATATATACTCTTATTATTTATACTTTTCAAATACATAATAAAATGATTTAAGTTATTTATTGAGAATAACACAATAACTCAAAATTAATATTAATTTTACATTATCCAAGCTAAAAAATATATAAATGCCCATTCATCTATCAATTTGTGAGTCGGACTCACACTTCAAGAATTTAATTATCGAATCCATCAAGCATACCTTGAACTTTGATATACTAGATACGTATTCCAATGGTTATGAACTCGTTAATAGGATAAATTACAGACAGAATAATTTTCTGCTTATCGATATATTTACTCCGATTATCACCGGTTTAGAAGCCATAAAAATTTTGAGAAAAAAAAACAATAACACGCCGATAATTACCTATTCACACGTCTACCAAGAAGATATTCACCAAACTCTAGTTGGTTATGATCAGGTGTATTACTGTCAAAAAAACTGTAACGCAATCTTTGCCATACTCCTAGCACAACTAAATGGACATGAGGCTACGTATGAACAACATATAGCCGAATGGAAGAAAAGTAAAATGACTTATTCTACTTCCAATAACACTACACTGCAAAGTATTTACAAGCTCACTTTTCTAGAGCTTCAAATCATCAATTATGCGTGTCAAGGATTGACCAATCATGAGATAGGTACGATAATTCACCTGAGTGGGAGAACCGTTGAATCACATATAAAGAAGTTAACCGAGAAGTTTCAAGTAAAAAACAAGATTCAATTAATTGCGTATTGTGTGGAGCAGAACCTACACCATTACAAATGAAAGTAGATAAGAATATAAAACCAACGCAGTTGAAGTGCCACATACGATTTAACAAGTCCATAAAGCACAATAGCATCGGTTTAAGCCATTTTCTTCACGTTGGCAACTCAGAATATCTAAACGAAAGATTAAAGGCGTTAAACGCTTAAAAATATACAGATAAAAAAAAGGGTAGTTAACCGGTGGTCAACTACCCTTTTTCGTATTATGAATGAATGAATATTAAATATCAAACCCCATAGAAACGCCAAGTTTTTTCGCAATCAATTTTGCAACTTTGCCTTTTAATTCGGGGATTTTAACAGACTCCATTACCTCATCAGTAAAGGCGTACATCAGCAAGGCCTTTGCCTCTTTTTGCGGAATTCCACGTTGACGCATGTAGAACATCGCTTCTTCATCTAATTGACCAATGGTACAACCGTGTGAACAACGAACGTCATCAGCAAAAATTTCCAACTGAGGTTTGGTATACACTTGTGCCTTATCGCTCAACAAAATATTGTTACTTTGTTGGAAACCATCGGTTTTTTGAGCGATTTTATCGACATAAATCTTACCGTTGAAAACACCAACTGAATTGTCGTCATACAATCCTTTGTAATTTTGGTGGCTTTCACAGTTTGGACTATCGTGAGAGACTAGTGTATAGTGATCAACGTGTTGCTTGCCGCCAATCAGGGTAATTCCCTTCATCGTACTGTCAATACGCTCACCATCTTGATAGAAATTCAAGTTGTTACGCGTTAACTTTCCACCAAATGAAAACGTATGAACCGATACTCTACTCTCCTGTTTTTGTTTGATGAATGTATTGTCAATCAACGTTCCCGTATCTAAGTCATTTTGCAATTTATAGAAATCTACAATCGCGCGTTTATGACTAAAGATCTCTGTTACAGAATTGGTGAAAACGCTACACTCGTCTAAACTTTGATGACGCTCTAAGATCTGAACGTGTGCATTTTCTCCAACGATAACTAAATTACGCGGTTGAACTAACAAAGCTTGTTCGGCAGAAGTAGACAAATAAACAATTTCAATTGGTTTTGAAACTACTTTGCTCTTCGGTACATTGATGAAGGCACCTTCAACAGCATAAGCTGTGTTTAAAGCTGTTAAACTATCTTCTTTATCCGCAATGGTATTGTAATAATTGTCAATCACCATTTTGTACTTAGGTTTAGTCAATGCAGAAGACATCAAACAAACATCTAAGCCATCGTGTGTAGTAGACGACAAATGTGAGCTGAATACGCCATTGATAAACACCAACTTATACGTATCAGAGTCACTTAAAAAGTACTGTTTAACATCTTTGTACTCAATCGCTACCTCTTTTTTGGGAACCACACAAAAATCTTGTTTCAAAATTGAATTTAGAGACGTGTATTTCCACGCTTCCTCTTTTTTTGTAGGGAATCCCTTATCTTCAAAAGTCTTTAGTCCTTCAACGCGAATAGCGTGTAGCGTATCATGCTCCCCACTTACTTGCTGTTCAAAAGCAACAAAAGACGTTATTAATTTATCTTTAAGTTCCATATTCCTTATTTACCTATTAGATTAAAATGATTGTATACTGTATCAACCGCCAGATTACAGCGATTCTTTAATCCAGTCGTATCCTTTTTCTTCTAATTCTAAGGCTAATTCTTTTCCTCCTGTTTTTACAATTTTTCCGTCGTACAATACGTGTACAAAATCAGGAACGATATATTCTAACAAGCGTTGGTAGTGCGTAATTAAGATCACTGCATTGTCTTCGCTTTTCAATTTATTTACTCCATTGGCTACAATGCGCAAAGCATCGATATCCAATCCAGAATCCGTTTCATCTAGGATGGCAATTTTTGGTTCTAACATCGCCATTTGAAAAATCTCATTTCTCTTTTTCTCTCCCCCTGAAAATCCTTCATTCAACGAACGAGATAAGAATTTTCTATCAATTTCAAGTAATTCTGATTTTTCCTTAATTTTTTTCAACATTTCATTTGCAGGCATCTCCTCTTCTCCTTTTGCTTTTCTCGCTTCGTTGATTGCTGTTTTAATGAAATTTGTTACGGAAACACCAGGAATTTCAACTGGGTATTGAAAAGATAAAAACACCCCTTTGTGTGCTCTTTCTTCAGGAGCTAATTCACCTAACTCTTCTCCTTCCAATAACATTTCACCTTCCGTTACTTCAAAAGCCTCATTTCCAGCAATTACAGAAGATAATGTACTTTTACCAGCACCGTTTGGCCCCATAATCGCGTGAACTTCACCCGCTTTTACTTCTAAATTAATTCCTTTTAATATTTCTTTATTTTCAACACTTGCGTGTAGGTTTTTTATCTGTAACATAAACTGTTTGTTATTTTAAATTTGTAATGATACGAAATGCCTTCATTAGTTTGTTGGGATTAACCCACACTTCCTTCTAATGAAATCTCTAGTAATTTTTGTGCTTCTACAGCGAACTCCATCGGTAATTTATTCAACACCTCTTTAGAGAAACCGTTGACAATCAACGCAATTGCTTTCTCCGTTGAAATTCCACGTTGGTTACAATAGAAAATTTGGTCCTCTCCAATTTTACTAGTTGTAGCTTCGTGTTCAATTTGAGCGGTTGAATTCTTTGCCTCAATGTATGGGAAAGTGTGCGCTCCACATTCGTTCCCCATCAACAACGAGTCACATTGAGAAAAGTTTCTAGCGTTTTCAGCACGTGGGCCTACTTGCACTAAACCGCGATAACTATTTTGAGATTTACCAGCTGAAATACCTTTCGATATAATCGTCGATTTCGTATTCTTACCTAAGTGAATCATTTTTGTTCCTGTATCGGCTTGTTGGAAATTATTGGTTACTGCAACAGAATAAAACTCCCCTACAGAATTATCTCCCTTCAAAATACAAGAAGGATATTTCCAAG
The DNA here is from genome assembly GCF_014145665.1 of Myroides sp. NP-2. Lineage (GTDB taxonomy): Bacteria > Bacteroidota > Bacteroidia > Flavobacteriales > Flavobacteriaceae > Flavobacterium. The sequence continues at coordinate 286,612 of NZ_JACHTD010000002.1, forward strand.
TAACAGCAGAACCTGTCTCTACCTGAGTCCAAGAAATTTTGGCATTTGTCTCACACAATCCGCGTTTAGTCACGAAGTTGAAAACCCCACCTTTTCCTTCTTTATCACCTGGGAACCAGTTCTGTACTGTAGAATACTTGATTTCAGCATCGTCCAAGGCTATTAATTCTACAACGGCAGCGTGCAATTGATTTTCGTCACGAGACGGCGCAGTACACCCCTCTAAGTAAGACACATAACTACCCACATCTGCGATAACAAGTGTGCGTTCAAATTGCCCTGTTCCCGCTTGATTAATGCGGAAATACGTCGATAACTCCATAGGACAACGCACGCCTTTTGGAATATAACAGAACGATCCATCAGAGAATACAGCAGAGTTCAATGCTGCATAGAAATTATCCGTTTGCGGCACTACTGTTCCCAAATATTTTTTAACTAATTCGGGATATTCTCTAATCGCTTCAGAAATAGAACAGAATATGATCCCCTTTTCTGCCAACGTTTCTTTAAACGTCGTTGCCACAGAAACAGAGTCCATTACAATATCTATTGCAACGCCTGATAAACGCTTTTGTTCATCTATTGAAATACCTAATTTATTGAAGGTCTCCAATAATTCAGGATCCACCTCGTCTAAACTCTTGTATTTATCTTTACTTTTTGGTGCCGAATAGTAAGAAATTGCTTGGAAATCTGGCTTTTCATACTGTACATTAGCCCATTCCGGTTCTGTCATTTCTTTCCAGATGCGGAACGACTCTAACCTCCAGTCGGTCATCCATTCAGGCTCTTCCTTTTTGGCAGAAATAGCTCTGACGATATCTTCATTCAATCCAATTGGAAATGTTTCAGATTCTATATCTGTATAGAATCCGTACTCATACTCCTTACCTTCTAATTCTTTTTTTAAATCTTCTTCTGTATACTTGCTCATATTTTGGTACTTAAAAGCAATTATTACCTGCTTCTACATTAGACTTTACTTTGGTAAAAGGGAAGATCGCAACCTTCCCTTTTTGTACTATAAAGAAAAACTTTCTCCACAACCGCAAGTTCTACTTGCATTCGGGTTGTTAAAGTAGAAACCCTTTCCATTTAATCCTCCTGAATATTCAAGAGTTGTTCCTACTAAATACAAAAAGCTTTTTTTATCAACAGCAATCTTCACCCCGTTATCTTCGAAAACTTTGTCTGTTTCTGAAATTTCACGGTCAAACTTCAATTGGTACGATAAGCCGGAACATCCGCCGCTTTCTACCCCTACACGTACATAATCTCTCTTAGAATCGAATCCTTCATCTTCCATCAAAAGAGCAACGCGTTTACTTGCTATATCTGAAACTTTTATCATACGTTTTACTTAAAATAGATTAATTCTATACCGATTGACAAAGGTATTATAAAAAAATGGTTTCTAGCACTAACTAACATATTTATAACGATTAGAAGTTTTAATACTAAAATCGATAAAATCTATTGTTTAAAACCATTTTTAATTACTTATTACGCAGTAGTTTATCAATTTTACTAACGAATCGAAATCCGTTTAATACGGGAAATAAATTCTTTTTCTATTTAAAAAGCTTTCGTTACAAATTTCGCATCTAATTTTGGATATAAAAGACACAAAAAAAAGAAAGGATTGAACAAATCCAAGAAAAGCATTTTTTTGGCCTTTTTAACGGTAATTTACTTTTTTTCAAGAGGTTAAACTACCCTTTCACTTTGATGCAAAACACAGTCGTTCTGTCGCCGCTTATGCTAAAATCTAACAGATCGACTTGCTGCTGAACAACGGCATACAAATTTAGATTATACCTTATAAATTGGTTATTTATGCCCAGGGTTTTACATAAATTTCTTACTTTGCATCATTCACTGTTCAAAATAATCAACATGAAACTATACAGCATAGAAAGTGGCAATTTTAAATTAGATGGTGGCGCTATGTTTGGCGTAGTTCCCAAAGCGATTTGGAACCGTACCAATCCTGCCGACTCCAACAATCAAATTGATTTGGGCGCGCGTTTGCTCCTCCTTGAAGATGGCAATCGCCTGATTCTATTCGATACGGGGATGGGAAACAAACAGTCGGATAAATTTTTTGGATACTATGCGCTTTGGGGGGACCATACTTTAGAAAAGTCTTTGGCACAACACGGTTTTCACCCCGATGACATTACCGATGTGTTCCTGACTCATCTTCACTTTGATCACGTAGGGGGAGCAGTAAATTGGAATGCCGATCGCACAGGCTATGTCAACGCATTCAAAAACGCGCGTTATTGGTCCAATGAAGCCCATTGGCAATGGGCCACAAATCCTAACGACAGAGAAAAAGCGTCTTTTTTACCTGAAAATATCCTGCCTATTCAACAAAGCGGCGCTTTGCATTTTGTACCGAAAAGCGACGGCGATTTTACCCTAAATACCGAATTGGGATTCTCAATTTTCTTTGCCGATGGACATACGGATAAGCAAATGATTCCCATCCTGGAGTACAACGGACGCAAATTGGTCTTTACCGCAGACCTTTTACCCACTGCTGGCCATATCCCTTTGCCTTATGTAATGGGATACGACACCCGACCCTTGTTAACATTAAGCGAAAAAGAAAAATTTTTAAAAATGGCTGCAGACGAAAACTGGTTGTTGTTTTTAGAACATGATGCTCATAACGAAATAATTACAGTTCAACACACCGAAAAAGGAGTGCGTTTAAATGAAAAATTCAAGGTGTCTGATATCTTAATTTAATGTTAATCCTAACGTTTTCAACTAATTAAATACTATTTTTATCGGTCTTAAATCGAAATTAAAAAAAAATAACAATGCGTTTGATTAAACCAATTTACCTATCGGCAGCCTTAGCTTTTGCTTTAGCTAGCTGTGGAGGCTCAAAAGCAATTATACAACAGCCTATTTCAAATGTAGATCAACTGCCTACAAGAACTACTGATTTATCTGAAGAACAACTAAAGAGATGGAGTCATTTAGACATCCTAAGAGATACCGTACCAGGCATGTCTGTTGATCGTGCATACGAGGAACTTTTAAAGGGAAAACCACTTCCTAAAAAAGTAGTTGTTGGAGTGATAGACTCGGGTATTGAAATTGATCACGATGACTTAAAAGATCAGGTTTGGAACAATCCAAATGAAATTGCTGGAAACAACATAGACGATGACAACAACGGTTATATTGACGATGTACACGGTTGGAACTTTTTAGGTAAATCTGTACATGAAAACGTAGAGATGGTACGCGTGGTTCGCAGAGGAGATGACGGATCTGAGCAATACAAAAGAGCCGTTAAAGAATTGGCAAAAGAAATCCATGACGCAAAAGAAATCCAAGTTAGAGCCGATATGTTAATGCGTGCCAACGAAAGATTGGCCTCTTTCTTAGGTAAAAAAGACTATACCGTAGAAGACCTAAACGCAATTGCTGAGGATGCATCTGAAGAGATTTTACACTCTAAAAAAATAATTACTCCTATTTTAAACAATGGGCGTGAGCTATCTTGGATAGAAACGTATAAAAACTACGGAGATAGCAAATTAAAATATCATTTAAACATTGATTACAACGGACGTGAACTAGTGGGTGATGATCATTCGAACATCAACGATCGCGTTTATGGAGATAACAATGTATTAGGTCCAGACCGAGACGAAGCAAAACACGGAACACACGTTTCGGGAATCATCGCTCAATCGCGTCACAACGAGCTAGGTGGAGACGGTGTTGCATCAGATGTTGCAGAAATTATGGCTTTACGCGCTGTTCCTGACGGAGACGAATACGACAAAGACATTGCCTTAGCGATTCGCTATGCTGCAGATAATGGAGCTAAAGTAATCAATGGTAGTTTTGGTAAGTACTTTGAAGAAAATAGCCAATGGGTGCGAGATGCAATCCAATATGCAGAATCTAAAGACGTATTAATCGTTGTAGCTGCAGGAAATGATGCTATGGATTTGAACATTGATGGCGGTGTAGAACGCTATCCAAATGACAACGTGAAGATGGGACCTGAAGTAGCAAACAACTTCCTTGTTGTAGGAGCTTTAAATCCTAAGTTCGGAAAAAATATGGTGGCTACCTTTTCGAACTATGGACACTATGATGTTGACGTATTTGCTCCTGGAGTAAAAATTTACGCAACAACGCCAAATAACTCATACGAATACTTACAAGGAACATCTATGGCCTCGCCAAACGTAGCTGGAGTTGCTGCATTAGTTAGAGCGTATTACCCTCAATTTACAGCAGCAGAAGTGAAAAAAATCATCATGGATTCTGGTGTAGCCGTAAATATTGATGTTGTAGTTGGTGAGAAAAAAGAAGTGAGAAATTTCAATTCAATTTCGACGTCTGGAAAATTTGTTAATGCATACAATGCCTTACTTTTAGCTGAAAAATTGGCTAAGGCAAAAAAATAACATTTTTCTTCTAATCGGGAAAAATATCCTATACTCCACAACTTAGTTCTACTTTGTTGTGGAGTTTTAATTTACAGTAAGATATGAAAAAATTAGTAGCAGTTTTCTTTTGTTTTTTGCCGTTTTTGCAACAGGCAAACGCACAACAAAATCCAAATCCAGGGTATTGGCAGCAACATGCTGATTACAGCATGGATGTCAAAATGGACGTTAAAAAATTCACGTACACGGGAAAACAAGCCGTTGCCTATACCAATAATTCTCCTGATACGCTTCGCAAAGTGTTTTATCACTTGTATTTCAATGCCTTTCAGCCGAATAGTGATATGGACGCCTTGTTGATGTCTATTCCTGATCCTGATTCTCGTATGGTGGATACCAAAGAAATAAGAGGTCGTAAAATCCATGAAAGCAGAATCAATAAGCTGAAAGAAAGCGAGATCGGCTTTCTTAAAATTAAAAACCTTACTCAAGATGGCGTGGAGGTAGAAAACAACGTTGTGGGTACTGTAATGGAAGTGACGTTAAAAACACCACTAGCTCCTAAACAGACCACAGTATTAGACATGACCTTTGAAGGCCAAGTTCCACAAATGATTCGAAGAGCTGGACGCAACAGCAAAGAAGGCGTTGCTTTATCTATGGCGCAATGGTTTCCAAAATTGGCAGAATACGACTTTGAAGGATGGCAGACTGAGCAATACCTAGGAAGAGAATTTCACAGTGTATGGAGTGATTTTGACGTAAAAATTACCCTAGATAAAGACTATATTGTTGGGGGAACTGGAATCTTACAAAACAACAACGAAATCGGATTTGGATATGAAGATGAAGGGGTAAAAGTACCTGCAGTGAAAGGCAAAACCAGAACATGGCATTTCAAAGCAGCCAATGTACTCGATTTTACTTGGGCAGCAGATCCAAACTACATCCACGATATATACGATGGACCGAACGGCGTGAAATTACATTTCTTGTACAAGAACAACCCTGCTATCGTAGAAAACTGGAAGAAATTACAACCCATTACTGCTCAATTAATGGATTTCTTCAACAAAAATGTAGGCGATTATCCGTACTCTCAATACTCAGTTATTCAAGGAGGAGATGGTGGAATGGAGTATTCAATGTGTACGCTAATTACTGGAGAACGCAATTATGCAAGTTTGGTAGGTGTTACAGCACATGAATTAGCACACAGCTGGTTTCAACATACGTTAGCAACCAATGAGACCAAACACGAATGGATGGATGAAGGTTTTACAACTTTTATTTCAGATTTAGCGATGTTACAAATCTTGCCTAAAGAAGATTTAGAAGACAACAACCCCTTTGCTTCTACCTATAAAAGTTACTACAACATGGTAGCGCGAAACATTCAAGAGCCCTTGACTACACATGCTGATCACTATTTAACCAATAGAGCATATTCCATTTCAGCATACAGCCGAGGATCGATCTTCTTAACTCAACTCGCCTATATCATCGGTTGGGATAATATGATGACAACGCTAAAAGAATTTTACAGCCAGTACAAATTTACACATCCTACACCGAACGACTTTAAACGCACGGCAGAACGAATTACAGGAGCAAACCTCGATTGGTATTTAACCGATTGGACCATGACCAATAACACCATTGACTATGCAGTACTCTTTGTAGAAGAAATTCAAAAGAATCAATCTGTAGTAACCTTAAAACGCATTGGTCGTGCAGGCATGCCTTTAGACATTTTAGTAACCTATCAAGATGGGTCTATGGAAACTTTTTATGTGCCTTATACTTCCATGATGTGGAACAAACCCAATCAGTATATCGAGTATGAACGCACTATTTTAGAAGGATGGGGTTGGGCGCAGCCAGACTATAAATTCATCATCCCTAAGCCTAAAAATACAATAAAATCTATTCTCATTGACCCTAGCCAATTTATGGCAGATGTCAATCAAGAAAATAACGTGTATCACAACGAATAAAAACGCACAATTGCGGGGGTTAAAACCACTGTGCCTAAACAACAATAAAAAAACTCAAAAGTCCTAGTTTAATTCTAGGACTTTTCTTTTATAGATATCGTTTTCCTTTTCTACCTTTGCACCACCTATGACAAAACAAAACCAAACTTATTCAAAAGAAGAAAAGCTAAAAGCTAAAAAGCTTATAGATGAACTATTTATAACAGGAAAATCTGTTAGTAAATACCCACTTCGCTTGGTTTATATTGAGGTAAACGACCAAGATGCCCCCCCTTTACAAACCGGTGTTTCCGTGTCAAAACGCCATTTTAAAAAGGCGGTAGACCGAAATTATTACAAGCGTTTACTGCGCGAGTGCTATCGAAAAAACAAAACGCTAATCTTGGATCACGTGGACCAAAAGTTTGCAATGATGTTGTTTTATCAAACCAAAGATCGATTGACCTATCAAGAGGTAGAATACAAGATGAAAGCCTTGTTCGAAAAATTTGTTCGTCAACACCAACAAACAACCCCAGAAAGTGATAATAAAACGATTTAAATCGCTTTTACAATAGCGTTATAGAAATAGCAATTAAAATAAAAAAAAGCGTTTAAATCGCTTTAAATTACATCGCATAAAAAAAGCGGAGCACATCGTTAAGTGCTCCGCTTTTTTTATGGATTGATGCGCAGGGTGCGCATAATGGCTTCTAATTCGAGCAACACATTGCGCTTACTCATCGACGGATTATAGGTAAACCCCTCAAGAATTAAATAATATTTTTTGTCTTCTACTTTGGCAATATAGCTTAGATAGGGACCTCCCATAAAACTATTTTCCATATCCCAAATACCTGTTACTTCCAGAATTTCAACTCCATTGAGTTCAATCGTTCGACTGAGTGGTTCTGCATCGACAATCAAATTCATAAACGTATTTGATTCTGAAGAGTGAACGTATTTTTCAACTACGGAATCCCTCAAAAAATTAATTTCTCTTGTCAATTCTCTTTTGTCCGTGGTCGATTTAATTCGCTCATACGGCAAGCAATAAATTAAAATATTACTCGTTCCAGAAGCTATTTCTTTCTTGTACCACACAAAGCTATCATCTGTTAATACGCGTTTATACGACGCAGGCAGATCGAGCTTAATCTTGTATTTATGTTGCAAGAAATCAGCATCGCGCAACACACTTTCTTTGAATCGATCCTGCATTTCGCTAATTTCTTGATGGTGAAAGCGACTGATAATGGAATCTTTGTGCTTCAAGAAATTGTCTATTAGGCTTTTATTGTCCTTTCCCTCCACCACAAAAAAATGCTGCGGTTGAGCGTACTCGTTGATTAAAAGCTCAAATTTAGTGCGCTTTTCACTTGTTGACACATACAATATATGCTTACTACTCTTGGCGGTACTTTCAAATATACGGGGCGATTGCTGATCAATATCAAATTTGGGTTCCACTGGCGTGATTCCCTCAATAGCTGCAGCCAAGTAATTTCGAATTGTATCTCCTACATTACTCAACCACAAATCGTCGTCAATAACCACCAAGACCTGGTTCACTTGACCTTGGGAAGGCAGTTGTGTTTCATCCTTTCGCGTGCGTTCACTACAACTCACACAAAAAGTCAAACAAACCATATAGAAAATAAAATATCTCAAAGGATGTAACTTAATTAATTCTCAATTTCATACCTGGTTGTAAGGTTGATTGATCACTCATATTGTTTAAAGCTTTCAACTTAGAAATGGTTACACCTGGTAGATTTTTACTGATTGAATACAGAGAATCCCCTTTTTTAACAACGTAATATCCATTCGTTGAAGCTTGAGCAACCGTTGATTTCCCTACGATTAATTTCTTACCAGGATAGATAACATTTGTTTTCATGTTGTTTAACTTTTTCAATTGAACAACAGAAAGACCGTATTTTTTGGCAATTACACCAACGCTTTCACCCTTGCGAATGGTGTGATATTTATTGCGTACACTAGACGTTTGCGCAATGGCTATATCGTAATTCGGCTTCTCTTTGCGATTTTCCTCAAAATCGACATAAGCATATACTTTTTCTTCATTCGACACTAATAAACCAGCGCGATCCAACGGTAAACGAAGGAAGTTTAATTCGCTAGAGGAATACGGAATGACTTTTAATTTATAGGTTGGGTTTAAAAACTCCAATTCTTCTTCGCTGATGTCTAATAGTTTAGAAATTTGTTCAAAGCTCATCATGCGTTTCACTGCCACAGTATCGGTTTGAACTAATTTCATTGGAATATTGTCATTGGCTTTGATTCCGTGCTCTTTGGCATATTCGAAAATATACATTGTTGCATAAAAAGCAGGCAGGTAGTTTTGGGTTTCACGCGGTAAATTTGGACGTATGTTCCAGTAATTAGTCAAGCCATTTGAGCGACGAATGGCCTTAGAAACGTTTCCAGGACCAGCGTTATACGAGGCTAATACCAAATCCCAATCGCCAAAAATGGTATAGAGGTCTCCTAAGAATTTGGCTGCTGCTTCAGATGCTTTTAACGGATCCACGCGATCGTCTTTAAAGGAAGAAACTTCCAAATTATACTGTTTTCCAGTGGCATACATAAACTGCCACAACCCGGTTGCTCCCATATGGGATACTGCTTTTGGGTTCAAGGCAGATTCAACAATTGTCAAATATTTGACTTCCAGCGGAATATTGTTTTTTGCTAATTGTTCTTCAAATAGGGGAAAATAGTATTCTGAAAGACCTAATAGGCGTTCGAACGACTTTTTTCTCTTCTTTAAAAACGACTTAATCAATCGCTCCAAAGACTCGTTATACTCCACGTTAAATGGCGTTTTTTCATTCAATAAAGCCAATCGTTCTTTCAAGACTTCGGTTGTTAAGCCATCGTATTCTCCAGCATCTTCACTAAAAAATTCATCCCCTGTTAAATCTGCATTCATCTCCTCATACAAATCTTGGTTGATCAATTCACCTAGCCAGAGCTTTTCTATGCGCTCGCTAGTAGAATGATTGACAAAACTTGCTTTGATTGAATCCAAATATACTTGTGGATCTAGTTCTTTCTTGCTTGCTTCTATTCCTTCTTGTGCATGTAAACTTAAAGATAATAGGCTAATAAGGGATAACGCTACTCCTTTGTAAATCATAATTTTATATTTTGATATAGGGTATAGTCCACAACGCCAACTACACCCTATACTGTTATTCTTGTATTGCTTTGATACCAGGCAATATTTGTCCTTCCAACATTTCTAACATAGCTCCTCCACCCGTAGATACATAACTCATTTTCGGTGCTAATCCAAATTGCTTCACAGCGGCTACAGAGTCTCCCCCTCCTACTAAAGAAAATGTACCCTTAGTTGTTGCCTCTGCGATGAAGTTTCCTAATTCAATGGTTCCATTGGCAAATTTCTCCATTTCAAATACCCCTAGTGGTCCATTCCAAAGAATAATTTTAGAATCCAAAATTACCTTTTTCAAACTCCCAAGTGTTTCTGGCCCGACATCAAGTCCTTGCCATCCCACAGGAATTGCCTTTACATCGACAATTTGCGTCTGAGCGTCTGCTGAAAATGCATTCGCTGCGACTACGTCAATAGGCAAGTGAATCTCCACGTTTTTTTCCTTAGCCTGCTCTAAAATACGCAATGCCAATTCAATTTTATCATCTTCACAAATGGAATCGCCAATAGCTCCCCCAAGTGCTTTGACAAAAGTAAACGCCATACCACCTCCAATAATCATGTGGTCTACTTTGTCTAAAATATTTTCAATTATCGTAATTTTAGAAGACACTTTTGATCCTCCCAAAATTGCTGTAACTGGTTTATCTGTACTGTGTAAAACTTTATTGATACTTTCAATTTCTTTAGCTAACAAATAACCAAAGCACTTGTCATTTGGAAAAAATTTGGCTACAATTGTCGTTGAAGCATGGGCGCGATGCGCTGTACCAAAAGCATCGTTAATATAAAAATCAGCCAGTGAAGCCAAAGCAGCAGCAAATTGCTCCTCTCCTTTTTCTTCTTCTGCGTAGAAACGCAAGTTTTCCAACAAAAGAACATCTCCCGCTTTGCTGTTGGCAACTGCTTGTTTCGCAGTATCGCCAATACAATCGTCAACAAACGTAACTTTTGTACCTAAGACTTCTTGCACTTTAGCCGCAATATGTCGCAGTGAATACGCTTGGTTTTTTTCTCCTTTTGGACGACCCAGATGAGAAACCAAAATGGCTACTCCACCCGATTTAATCACTTTCTCAATTGTGGGTTTTGCCGCTTCAATACGATTGGTGTCTGTCACCTCAAAAGCATCGTTTAACGGCACATTAAAATCAACGCGAATTAAAACTTTTTTATCATTAAAATTCACAGTATCAATTGTTTTCATAGTTGTATTTTTCTATAATAGGTTCCAATTAACGCAAATATAAATCTTTTTAAAATCCAAATTACGTTTATTTTAATTATTATCTTAATTTTCTCTTGGCAATTGTCTTCCAAAACGCGAATCAAATTGTTGCCCAAACAGGAGGAAGTTTTCTTTTCCAAGACATTCTCATACCCAAAGAATTCCATTATATTTGCATTATGTTATTTTCAGAAATAGTTGGTCAAAACCACATCAAAAATCACTTAGTACAAAGTGCCGAATCCGGTCGAATCCCGCATGCCCAATTATTTATTGGTCAAGAAGGTACTGGAACATTAGCGATGGCCATTGCCTATGCGCAATACCTACTTTGTCGCAATGTAGGTGGTGAAAACACAGGCGGAAATGAAAGTTGTAATATCAAGTTTAATGCCTTGATGCATCCCGATCTACACTTTGTCTATCCGGTGGCAACAACAACTGAAGTTAGCAAACATCCTACAAGTGATAAATTTGCCGAAGCTTGGCGTATTTTTATCAAAAACAACCCCTATGGCAGCTTATTTGATTGGTACAACCACATTGACATTCAAAATAAACAAGGGCAAATTGGCGTGGATGAAGCAGGAGAAATCCTCAAAAAACTAGCGTTGAAATCCTACGAAGGTGGATATAAAATTATGATTATTTGGATGGCCGATAAACTCAATACAGAAGCGTCCAATAAGATTTTAAAAATTTTAGAAGAACCGCCTGCCAAGACGATTTTTATTCTAATTGCCGAAAACGAAACTTCCATCTTACAGACGATCTTATCGCGTTGTCAGTTGTTGCGTTTTACGGCATTAAACAGCGTTGAAATCGAACAAGCCTTAATCAATCAGGGGTGTGACAAGCAGCAAGCGGCTTTGCTTGCTCGTCAAGCTCAAGGCAATTACAACAAAGCATTGCAGTTACAGCGCAATGGTGCCGATTCCACGGATTTTGAACAGAAATTTGTCACTTGGGTTCGCGCGGCTTTTCGCGCCAAGGGCAATGCAGCAGTCATTAAAGATCTCGTTGATTGGAGTGAGGACTTAGCCACCATAGGCCGTGAACAACAAAAACAATTTTTGGAATTTTGTATTGAATTGTTTCGACAAGCGCTGCTTTACAACTACCAATCGCCCGATTTGGTTTACTACCAAACATCAGTCGACCGATTTAAACTGCAAAACTTTGCCCCATTTGTCAATGGCGCAAATATTGAAGAGATTTTTGAGGAATTATCCAACGCAATTTACCATATTGAACGCAATGGTAACAGCAAAATGATTTTTACAGATCTCTCTATTAAATTAACTCGATTAATCCATAAAAAATAGCGAAACTAATCGGTTTCGCTATCGGGTAAAGTGCGTTGATATAATTTTAATTCTTCCCATGTAAATTCGTTGGCTGAAGCCGCTTTAAGGTCTGCAAGCGATTTGCCCTCGTGTTGTGAAAACACCTCGCTTAAACGCTTTATTTTCGCTTGGTCTAACACTTCGTGCAATTCAATTTTTCCATCGCTGATCAATTTAGCCAAATGAGAATATATAGTGGTAGGCGTCAATTTGCGTTCTGCAGCTATCGCATCTACACGCAGACCTTCCATCCACAACTCATACGTTAGAACAAAAGTGCTTTTCTTCTTTTCTTTTTTCTGGTTGTCTTTAGACTTTAAATCTTCTATAAGGTCGTAATCATCCTGTAGATCCAATCTAGTGGTGAGCAATAAAGAGGCAATGTGGGTCAGGTGATTGATGCGGTACTCCCCTATTTCTAAACTGCGTAGATTTTCTTTGGTTATACGTTCTTTTTTAATGACTAAATCAACCAAAAGTTTGGTTTTTTTCAGGTCTAAAACTGCTTTAATTGTCTGATCTTCCAATTCCTCTAATTCGGAGAAAAAAGTCTTCATTTGTCGCTTTCCACGTACTTGTGCCATGGTAAACAACAGCTCAAATACCACGTGATCTAAGGAAGGGAAAAAATACGCATAGGCTTTGTCCACACGCTCTTTGACAAAGTGAATATCCACGGGTTGTTGATAAAAAATATGGCTGAGTTGTTTAGTAAACTTATCGGCTAATAGCACGAGTTCTTCCAAGGTCTGAACAATTTTTAACGTCCAACTTTTATAGTCATTCTTTTTACTTTTATCGTTTTCCTCTCCGTAGGAGTACAAGTGATTGCGCCAATTCTGGCACAATCCTTTCCACGAATAAGCACCGATCAATTTCTCTTCCAAAAAAAGTAGGGTTTGCTTGAGCACTTCTTGTTCTAAAGTGTCTTTGTCCGCCTTATTTTTGGCATATTGCATCACATCGAAGTCGTTCTTTAGACCATTCATTTGAATTGGCGATAATAGAACCAATCCCTGCAGCGATTTTAATCGAGACAAGGCAACATAAGCCTGACCAGGTAAAAATACCTTAGAAACGTCTAAAATTGCTTTTTCAAAGGTCAATCCTTGACTCTTGTGAACCGTAATAGCCCAAGCCAGTTTTAAAGGGTAATGTGTAAAGGTTCCCAAAAGCTCCTCTTCTATTTCCTTAGAATTGGGATTGACCTTATACCGAATATTTTGCCATTCATATCGCTCTACTTCAATCACCTCATTTTCCTCAGGGAACTTAACAAAAATCTCCTTGCTACTCAACTTTTGTATAATCCCCATCTTGCCGTTGTAATATTTCTTCTCGAAGGATAAATCGTTTTTTACAAAGATGACCTGCGCCCCCACTTTTAAATGCAACTGATTTTCAATGGGGTAAATAGACGTAGGGAAATCACCAACCACTTCAGCTTGATAAGTATAAGCCTTTGCCGCTAAGGCCGCTAAGGAGTCGGAATTAATCGTATCTGCTTTGGCGTTATGCGTAGTTAAGGTAATATAGCCTTGCGCTTTATTTTGATCAAAGGTTGGGTTTACATACTGATTGAGTACTTGTAAATCCAAGGGAGTAATCGTGTTATTGCGCAAGTTATTTAATATTTTAATAAAAGCATCATCTGATTGTCGATAGACTTTGTCTAATTCGATATACAGTGGTGGATTGGATTGAACAATCAAGGAGTGAAAGAAATATGAACCATCGTAATACCTTCTCAAGACCTCCCATTCTTCGTTTTTCACCACGGGAGGTAATTGCAACAAATCGCCTATAAAAAGCAACTGAACCCCGCCAAAGGGCTGATTATTGCGTCGAACCGTTTGCAACATAAAATCCATCGCATCTAGTACATCGGCGCGAAGCATACTCACCTCGTCAACGATGAGCAATTCTAAATTGCGAAACAGCGAACGACGTACATTACTCATGCGGAAATGCTTCTTAATCGACACCCGATTTTCAAATTTTACGTATTCACTAAATATAGGTGGGTTTACTGCATCCGGAATAAAGGCAGCTAAGGGAAAGTGAAAAAAAGAATGTATCGTAACACCTCCAGCATTCAAGGCTGCAATACCTGTTGGAGCAACAATAACCGTATTTTTATGCGTGCTTTTGACAATCTCTTTCAACAATGTGGTCTTTCCCGTTCCCGCTTTTCCCGTTAAAAAAATGGACTGCTTGGTCTCGTTGATAAACTGTAAAACGTACTTGGCTTCGCTTGAAAAATTTTCCATTTTTTGAGGTAAGATAAAACTTAAATTGGTTTTAAAATAAAAATAGCCCTAAGAATGCTTAGGACTATTTGAATAATATACGTAATTAAATATTCTTATTTTTCTTCTTTTGTTGCTGGAGTTTCCTCTGCTTTCTTATCGTCTACAGTTGAAGCAGCAAATGTACCTGAATACTTTGCATTCAATTCTTTGATGATGGCATCCGTAATATTGTACTCTTCTTTACCGAAAATTACAGTGGAAGCTTCTTCTGTATTAAATACATAGTCTAAACTCTTTTTCTTCGCATAGTCAGCAATGTGTGTTTTCACTTTTTTCACTACTGAATCCATTTCTTTTGCGCTAGCAGCTTGTAATTCTTGAAACATCGACTGTTGTTTCATTTGAATTTGTTGCTCTTTACGTTGTAACTCTCCTCCTTTTTGTTGAGCCCACGCTTGTCCTTTTTGTGCTGCGTTATTTTGGAAATTTTGAATCTCTCGTTGAAATTGTGCAATTTCTCCTTCTAGCTCTTTTCCTTTCTCTTCAGATTTTATTTTGTATTTCGATTCAATATCTTTTACCTCTTGATATTCTGTCATTAATTTAGAAGAATCAATATACGCAGTTTTAAATTCTGTTGCAGCAGAGTTTGTATTGTTGTTACAAGAAAATAACAATCCAGCTAATCCTAATACGAAAATACCTTTTTTCATTTTTGATTTTTTTAAAAACATGTAAAATTAAAAAAACTTTTAATGTATACTACATTATTTCAATTTATATATTCCGATAAATATAACTTATAAAGATAGTATAAACAATAGAAATAAACTATTAATACTAGCTATAATAGCTTCTTTCTTATCCACGATCTATATTTTGCTATACGAAGTATTGACTCAACTAAAAAAAGTAGCTTAAAACACTTTAAAATAAGAAAAACAGTTCAATACCTACAGTTTTTACGCCATCCTTGTGTTTTAGTTTATTTTAGACAGGCAATAAATTAAAGAAGAATATTCCATCGTATTTCTCGCTTCAACATTGGAACGCAAACCAACAAATAAAGCTTTACCCCAATTTCGCTTTCCTGTTTTATACTGTTCCGACAAAAGGGAAACATAAAAGCTATCAAACAGCATCGGATGAAGTTCGTCGACAGTAAAATCAAAAAGTGAAAAAATACGCGGAATCGAAGATTGAGAAAAATGCCAAAGATGTCTTGGTACGTCAAAGGCTGCCCAATACTCTTTGTAATAAACAGCATCATAGGACTTATAATTAGGCACGGCGACGATTAATTTACCTCCAGGTTTCAACAAGCGATTCAATTCAACGATTTGTTCTTCTAAGTTAGGAATATGTTCCAACACATGCCATAGGGTGATTACATCAAATGTATGAGCTTCCAATTCACTCAATTTTTTTACTAAAGTAATTCCCTTCGCTTTTGCTTTGGCAAAAGCATGCTCATTTGGCTCATAGCCTGTAGTGGCCCATCCGCTCTTTTTCGCTTCTACCAAAAAATCACCTGTACCACAGCCAATATCCAAAAGCGTTCCCACTGTATTATTTTGTTTGAAAAGCAAATCTACTTTTCTGCGTAAAGCAATGCGCTTTATACCTTGATAAATTCGTTCAAAAAAATTGCGCTTGCCATCCGTATGCGAAATATAATTCTCACTTAGATAGTAGTTGTTCAAATTTTCTTTTGCTGGAACAGGATCTGTAAGCAGTAAATCATAAGCGCGATTATAGAACAAGGAAAATACTTCTTTTGAAACAGCGTGATCTTGCACCGTTAAAAATTTCTCATCTTTTGTAAAATTCAATTTTTCCATCTACTCTATACTTTTTAATCTACAACGCTTTTTTTCGAAGTGAAAAAAATCATCTTTCAAATTTAAAATTTAATCTAAGAAAAACACGTTTATTCTCCAATCAAAATTTTAATTACACCGGGAAAGAAAAAAAGAATGAGCTATCTATTTTGCATCAATCATTCTTTTCTCTTCTTTTTTTGTCGATCTAAAAAAGTTGTTCTTATTTTTTTTTGATTGCTTTTTCAAAAGAAAAGAAAAATAGGCTCCTTTTTTAATACCACCTAATTTTAGGATTATTCAAAAAAAGCTTGCGCTTTTCCCTTAAATTTTGAACGTTTTTAGTTTCAATTTTGGAATGGAAATTTTGTGTTTTCGGATTGATTTTTTTCAGATGAACTTCCATAAAAAAATTAGCTTTTTCAAATTGCTAAAAATTGAAAAAGAAAAAAAGTAGCAATCCAAAATCCAACTTTCACCTTTTGATTTAGTAGAAAAAAAAAACACCAATTTATCGTGTAAACTAGATGTAAAAAAACAAGTCGTTTTCGGTTTTGATTTTTATGCTTTTCATTTTTTTATGTTGGATTTAGGCGGTCAAAATTCCACAAGGTTTTATCACAAAAAAATAGTTCCCTCATTTTTTCAAACTGAATATTTTTAAAAAATATCCGTCAATTTTGAATGATCTACTCCGGTCTAATTTCTACTTTATTTTTAAACAAAAGTATTCTGGTGGGTCTATTTTTTACAACCGAATTGTTTAGATGATCGCTCCTATTTTTGTTTTTTATATGCTATCGAAAAACAGAATAAGCGTCTGAAAGATTCTCCTTCTTTTGCCAAGGTTTTATACTTTACTATTTCGAGTTCACAATTGATTTCCCTTTCTTGGCCCCGATTTTTTTAAGGAAGTTAAACCATAGATAAGTCATCAATTAAGACAGTACAGTAGGGTTATTAGGATATCAATCACGTTGCTAATTCTATTCCTATCGATTCCTACTTCCTCTACCCAAATCCCTTATAAAAGGCAGTTAGTCGGGTTTTTTCACTTGATCCTTTACTTTAAACATCCAGCTAATATATTGAAAAGACGGGGCTTAATTCGAACCTACTAAACAAAAAAATAAGGATTGTTCCACGTGGAACAATCCTTATTCTTTAGTTGCTATCCCCTCCTATCTCCCCATATGGATTAATAGAATCGATATGTCTGTCGGGGTTACTCCACTTATTCTCGATGCTTGTGAAATGGTAATTGGACGAATCTTTTTGAACTTCTCGCGCGACTCAAATGAGAGAGACACGATCTTATCATATTCAAAATTCTCCGGAATTTTCACATCTTCTAAGCGAGTTAATTTGTCTGCATTATTCTTTTCCTTTTCGATATAACCCGAATATTTCACTTGAATTTCTGCTTGCTCTATAACCTCCTGATCGATGTTGTGCTCGGCAATATACTCCTCCACTTTTTGGAATTTTAAGATGTCTTCTAACTCAATTTGTGGGCGAGAAAATACCTTAAACATTTTGTCTGGCTGACTCATTAAAGACGATCCTTTAGCTTCTAAAATAGGATTTGCCTCTTCTGTTTTGACACTGGTTTCTTTAAAGAATTGAACAAATTTATCAGACTCCAAACGCTTATATTCCATTCTTCTCATGCGCTCTTCAGAGGCTAATCCGATCGAATATGCCATCGGTGTTAATCTAAAATCAGCATTATCTTGACGCAATAAAGTGCGATATTCTGCTCGAGAAGTAAACATGCGATAAGGTTCTTCTGTTCCTTTTGTGATCAAATCATCAATCAAAACTCCGATATAAGCTTCATCCCTACGCAAGATTAAAGGCTCTTTTTCGTTCACTTTTAAGTGTGCATTTATACCTGCCATCAACCCTTGAGAAGCCGCTTCTTCGTAACCAGTTGTTCCATTGATTTGCCCTGCAAAATACAATCCATCGACCAGCTTTGTTTCCAAAGTATGTTTTAATTGTGTCGGTGGAAAATAGTCGTATTCAATCGCATAGCCAGGACGAAAAATCTTCGCATTTTCAAATCCTGCAACTGCGCGTAAAGCTTTAAATTGAATATCCTCTGGCAAAGAGGTTGAGAAACCATTGACGTAAATTTCACATGTATTCCACCCTTCAGGTTCAACAAATATTTGGTGTCTTTCCTTATCGGCAAAACGATTAATCTTGTCTTCGATAGAAGGACAATAACGCGGACCTAGACTCTTTATACGTCCTGTAAACATCGGAGAACGATCGAAACCTTCACGAAGTAGATCGTGTACTTCAGCAGAAGTATAGGTCATATAACAGTCTCTTTGTTGCTTTAAAGGCGAGGTTACATCCATATAGGAAAACTTAGCAGGATTGATATCTCCTCCTTGAACTTCCATCTTAGTGTAGTCTAACGAACGTCCGTCTACACGGGGAGGTGTACCTGTTTTCATACGGCCAGCAGTAAACCCTAGCTTAACTAAATCCTCTGTAATCCCAAAAGCCGCTCCCTCTCCTGCTCGACCTCCACCAAACTGTTTTTCACCGATGTGGATCAAACCATTTAAAAAAGTACCATTGGTAAGGATTACCGTCTTGGCTTTTATAGTCAATCCTAAACTCGTTACCACACCTTCGACTTGATGATTTTTAACCAGTAAAGACTTTACCATATCTTGATAAAAATCTAAATTAGGTGTTCCTTCCAGCATCAAACGCCATGTTTCAGAGAAACGCATACGGTCCGATTGTACTCTAGGAGACCACATAGCAGGACCTTTTGATTTATTCAACATTTTAAATTGAATAGCCGTTTGATCAGAAACAATCCCAGAATATCCGCCTAAGGCATCGATCTCGCGAACAATTTGTCCTTTGGCAATCCCACCCATAGCAGGATTACAAGACATTTGCGCGATATTTTGCAAGCTCATGGTGATCAAAAGTGTTTTTGATCCCATATTCGCAGCAGCTGCGGCAGCTTCGGAGCCAGCATGCCCTCCACCAACAACAACTACATCATATCTATCTTGAAAAATGCTCATTTTTGTAAAAATCTTTTCATTTTAGTGTTCCACGTGGAACAATTTTATTTTTTCATCCTCTTTTTGACGCATCAGCGCTTCATCTTCCTCACTCTTGTCCTTAAATCCACAATAGTGTAGGATGCCGTGAGCCATTACTCGTAATAATTCAGTGTGAAAATCTACCGAAAAATCAGCAGCATTTTCTCTTACACGTTCTATACTAATAAAAATATCTCCACTAACTACTTGATTATCAGAGTAATCAAAACTAATAATATCAGTTAAGGTATCATGATCTAAATACTTTACGTTGATTTCGTGTAAGTACTCATCTGTGCAAAAAATATAGTTTATCTCCCCTACCAAAAAACCCTCAGAACCAATAATAGAAGCTATCCAAGTCTCATATTGGGATTCGTTTTGGAGCGAAAAATCCAGTTCGTAATTAAAAGTTATCATATAAAATAAAAATATCTGGCAAAGGTACAATGAAAATCAAAACAGTAATACACTGAAATCTAAAAAGATTCACAAATAGAAAAGCTGAATTTGAAACAAATTATTTCAAAACTTACCTTTAACGAACTACAGTAAATAATAAAAAAGTAACTGAAAATAAATTGTAGTAAAACCAGTATTTAGCTTCAAACAATAAAAAGCCATATAAAAGTCAAAAAAAATAGCTCCTGTAATTGGCGTATTTTAAAAAAAAGAAAAACTAGAATCAAATACGCAAATGTCCAGCTTTCACCAATCAAAGATAGATAAAAATAAAAAACGAACCTTGAAAAGAAATAAATTTTAACAACAAAGGTTGGAAAAATTTTAATCAAGAAATCAACAAATTAAAAGGTACTTGAGCCGAAATTAGAATGGCAAATATAAGAAACAACAAAACCTAGGCAAGAACTAAAGATCCCTCCCCTATTTTTCATAAAACACACGAAAGTCTCTGGAAAATTTTTTAAACCATTTACAAGAAGAAGCAAAATTAAATCTATCAAATACAGAGTAAAACTCCTGCCTATAATTTTCGTAAACCGATTAAAGGGGAAGTAATTTTTATTTACGCAAAATACAGCGGGATCCAAAAAAAGAAGGTAAGCGAATACCGACTCAAACTACTGCCTATAATTTTCGTAAACCGATTAAAGGGCAAGCAAATTTTTTTTACGCAAAATACAGAGCGATCTTAAAAAGCAACTCAAGCGAACAGGCACACAAACATCTTCCTATAATTTTAGTAAATCGATCTAAGGTCAAGCAAAATTTTTTTACGCAAAATACAGCGGGATCCAAAAAAAGAACGCAAGCTAATATCGACTCAAACTCCTCTCTATAATTTTCGTAAATCGATCAAAGGGTAGGCAATTTTTATTTACGAAAAATACAGAGCGATCTTAAAAAGCAACTCAAGCGAACAGGCACACAAACATCTTCCTATAATTTTAGTAAATCGATCTAAGGTCAAGCAAAATTTTTTTACGCAAAATACAGCGGGATCCAAAAAAAGAACGCAAGCTAATATCGACTCAAACTCCTCTCTATAATTTTCGTAAATCGATCAAAGGGTAGGCAATTTTTATTTACGCAAAATACAGCGGGATCCAAAAAAAGAACGCAAGCGAATAACCACTAAAACTTCTCCCTATAATTTTCGTAAACCGATGAAAGGATAGGTAATTTTTTTTTATGCAAAATACAAGGCCTCTTAAAAAAATAAGACAACAAAAAACAACCCAAACTCCTCTCTATAATTTTCGTAAATCGATCAAAGGGTAAGCAATTTTTATTTACGCAAAATACAGCGGGATCCAAAAAAAGAAGGTAAGCAAATAACGACTCAAACTCCTGCCTATAATTTTCGTAAACCGATGAAAGGATAGGTAATTTGTTTTTATGCAAAATACAAGGTCTCTTAAAAAAATAAGACAACAAAAAAACAACCCAAACTCCTCTCTATAATTTTCGTAAATCGATCAAAGGGTAAGCAATTTATATTTACGCAAAATACAGCGGGATCCAAAAAAAGAAGGTAAGCAAATAACGACTCAAACTCCTGCCTATAATTTTGGTAAACCGATGAAAGGATAGGTAATTTTTTTTTATGCAAAATACAAGGCCTCTTAAAAAAATAAGACAACAGAAAACCACCTCAAACTTCTCCCTATAATTTTCGTAAATCGATAAAGGGTAAGCCAAATTTATTTACGCAAAATACAAACTCCATACGAAACGAAATAAAAGGAAAAAAGTCAACTTTTGACAAGAAGAAACAAAAAGAGAAAAAAACAGACTTATCAACGTTATCAACAATATAAATAATAGAATAAAAATCTTTTTAAAAATTAAAAAAAAGGTTCTCTATTATATTGCTTGTTAATATGTACAATAACTTTTCAGCTAGAATTTGCTGTTTTGACTTATAAAAACTTATTAACAGGATATCATTTCTTAAATCGCTTTAAAATAAGTATATAGCTATCTTATTAACACGGTTGATAACCGTTATCAACAGCCTTTTCACAACAACTTAGGGTGTGTATTTCTGTTAATAAGTGGTGCATAGGCTATGGATATCTAACTAATAGAATCTAAAAAATAAATTTGCACATCAACATTCCAATCCCGTATTGTAATAAATTTCAATTAAACAAAAAATAGTTATTCTATTCTTTCCTTACTTATCAACAAAAACTGTTTATTTCGATCTGCCTAAAAATCAAAGCATTAGATCATTTTAAAAAATACGATGTTGATAAGTGTTAGTTAGCTGTAAATCAATGTTTTATTTTTAAATTTTAGAATTTGGAGTATTTTCCTTCTCGAAGCATAGATGGTGTTTTTTCGTTTTTAATAGGCGGGAAAAGCAACGGAAGTGCAGCTAAAAATAGGGGCTATTTTGGGGTTAA
The DNA here is from genome assembly GCF_014145665.1 of Myroides sp. NP-2. Lineage (GTDB taxonomy): Bacteria > Bacteroidota > Bacteroidia > Flavobacteriales > Flavobacteriaceae > Flavobacterium. Next base: position 308,822 of record NZ_JACHTD010000002.1, read on the forward strand.
TTCTCCTTAATTTTCGAGGAGAATGCAAGCTGAAATACATCTGTTTTGACCTAACTTTTTCTTTATTTATAGAGGCTGTACTTTTTTTTTGCCATGTAAAAAAGAGATTATACTGCGTTTAATCCAGGGGTAAAACGTATAAAAGAGAGAAGGAATGAAAAAAGAATGTCAGCAGTTTTAGGTGTCAAATACTGTATTTCTGTCTATTTTATTCGCTGATCTACATAAAAAAAGTAGCTCCGTTTGGGCTACTTTATTGTGTTTTCCTTTGCGATTTTCGTTTGGTATAGGATAGATTAACTGCCTTTTTCCATTTTTATTAGATGGGCCATATTGCGAATAACGCTGTTGTGTTTTAAAACAAATGGATTAGATTTATCCCACACATAGCCTGCTAAAACCGAACATATTTTGCGTTTTACGTCTGGATTTTCAGGTTGATGAAAGAAGAGTTCTTGTAGATTTCCCGTGTACCATTCTTGGATATAGGTGGTAAATACATCAATTCCTTCCTGCATATAATCGGCGTACTCTGTTTGCCAATTTACTGTTTCTCCTTTTAGTGTTTTGATCGCTAGTTTAGCTGCTAACATACCCGATTCGGTGGCAAAACACACCCCAGAAGAGAAAACTGGATCTAAAAATTCAGTGCTATTTCCTGTTAATACATAGCCTTCACCAAACATTTTCGACACGCTAGTGGAATAATTTGACAATTTTTTTGGTTCAAAATCAAAAGGCAAATCACCAAAACGTTGGATGTAAAAATCGGATAGTTGAATGGCGTTTTGTAAGGCTTCTGTTGTGGTATTTCCCAGTGTATTGATATAATCAGTAGGACCAACAATTCCCACACTTGTTTTTCCGTTGGAGAAAGGAATAACCCATAGCCATACTTTAGTTTCTAAAATGTCAAATGAGATTTGTGTTCCCTCTACTCCTTCTGGTCTTCTATCATCGATGATATGGCTAAATATAGCAGAGTGTGGACTTAATTTAGAGGCGGCATCTAAGTTGAGCATACGCGGTAAAACGCGTCCATATCCACTGGCATCAATTAAAAATTTAGCGCGTATTTGCGAACTTTCTCCTTGTGCATTTCGAACGGTGGTAAGGGAATTCGTTCCATCAAATTCTACCTTAATTACTTCTGTTTCAAATTGGATATCAATGCCTTTTCGCTGCATTTCATCCGTTATAGCTTTGTCAAAATCTGCACGGGGAATCTGCCATGTCCAATCCCAACCTTCTGAAAATTTATCGCTAAAATCAAAGATACAGATTTCTTTTCCTCGGATAAATCGGGCACCAGGTTTCGGTTGAAAATTGTAGGTATGCAAGGCTGGAAGTAAATCAGCTGCTTCAAAGTGATCCATTACACGGGGAATTAGGCTTTCACCTACTACAATTCTAGGAAACTTTGTTTTTTCTACTATTTTAGCGCTAATACCCATTTTGTGTAAGTAACTGCCTGCAACACTTCCAGATGGACCTGCTCCGATTATTAGAACATCTACATTTTCGATTGACATTATTTGCTATTTATTATGTTATTAGTATTAAATTTGTTGCTGTCTCAGCTAAGCTATAGAGGAGACTAAATTTGAATACAAATATAACTAATATACCAAGTTAATGAACACGTTGAATGGCTTCTTATCTTTAGAAAATTTCGTACAATATCTAAAGGCAGAACACGAATTAGTCTTAGATCCAGCACTTAAAGAGCGAGTTGAGACGAGTTTTAATTTTTTAAGTGAGTATGCTAAAAATAAAGTAATTTATGGCGTAAATACTGGCTTTGGACCAATGGCTCAATATCGCATTAAAGACGAAGAATGTGTTGCTTTACAGTATAATTTAATTCGCAGTCACGCTTCTGGCCTAGGTAATCCTTTGAGTATTGCACAAGTTCGCGCTGCGATTTTAGCGCGTTTAAACTCGCTATCTCTAGGATATTCTGGTATTAATTTGGAGGTTATTGAGTTGATGAAAACCCTGTTGAACAAACAAATAACGCCACTTATTTTCGCACATGGTGGAGTGGGCGCAAGTGGTGACTTGGTTCAATTGGCTCATTTAGCCTTGGTATTAATCGGAGAAGGAGAAGTTTTTTATCAAGGAGAAAGAAGAAGCACAAAAGAAGTGTTTAAACTTGAAAATATTACGCCTATGCGTATTAGTATTCGCGAAGGTATTTCTTTGATGAATGGAACTTCTGTGATGACCGGTATTGGTATTCTCAATTGGAATAATGCGACAAAACTGTTGGATTGGTCTGTAAAAATTGCCTGTGCCATTAATGAGTTGGTTGCTGCTTATGATGATCATTTGTCTGAAGCCTTAAACGAAGCTAAATTACACGAAGGTCAACGCCATATTGCTGCCCAAATGTGTCAATATTTAAAAGATAGCCAACGAATTAAGAAAAGAGAAGAACATTTATATTCGGGAACAAATCAGGAGGATATATTCAAAGATAAAGTACAAGAGTACTATTCTATTCGCTGTATTCCTCAAATTTTAGGTCCTGTGTATGATACGATTCAAGCCGTTGGAAAAGTATTGGAAAATGAAATGAATTCTGCCAATGACAATCCAATTATAGATGTTAAGAGTCAACAGGTATACCATGGAGGAAATTTTCATGGCGATTATATTTCGTTGGAAATGGATAAACTGAAATTGGTTGTTACACGGCTGACCATGTTAGCTGAACGTCAGCTAAATTATTTGCTCAATGCGAAGATAAATGAATTGTTACCCCCATTTGCCAATCTCGGAAAACTAGGCTTTAACTTTGGTATGCAAGGTGCACAATTTACGGCTACTTCAACAACAGCAGAATGTCAAGCCTTAGCAACGTCTATGTATATTCACAGTATACCTAACAACAACGACAACCAAGATATTGTCAGTATGGGGACTAATGCAGCAGTGCTTTGTGACAAGGTAATTGAGAATAGCTTTGAGGTGTTGACCATTGAACTGCTAACCTTAGTTCAGGCAATAGATGCTTTAGAGTGCAAGGACAGCGTTTCTGAATCTACCAAAAAATGGTATACTGAAATTCGCCAAATTATTCCTACATTCTCAGAAGATCAAGCCTTGTATCCGTATTTACAACAGATAAAAGACTATTTAAAAGCCTAATATTGCGATTCGTTTCGCCCTGCATTTATTGTTTTTTAGTGTTAGCTTACTGCAAATACACGATGAACACTAGTTTGAAAGGACGAACACGTTGGAAAGATAGACAAGGAGTGAAAAACGATTCGATCACAGTATATTCAATGAGATTCATTTTCATCAGAAATTGCTGGGTAGAAAGAGGAAGACAGGTAAGATTCTTATGATCACTTAACAATGCAAAGCGCCTTAGTCTCGCCTTGCTATAGTAAATTAGGGAGTTAACGGTGGAATAACCCGTGTAAAAGAAGAGGAAAATAAAAATTTCAGGCTGTAGTTGAAAAGCTATGTACAGCAAAAAGGTATAAAACATAGAATTATATAATAATAGATACACAAATGAAAACCGCGATAGTAACAGGAGGATCTAGAGGAATAGGTAGAGCGATTTGTTTGCGATTGGCACAAGAAAAGAAATATCACATCTTGATCAATTATCAATCAAATGAAGAAAAGGCGTTAGAAACGTTACGCGAAGTGGAGGAAATGGGAGCGACAGGAGAAATTCTGCGTTTTGATGTGAGTAATAATGAAGAAGTAACGGAGGTATTAACGCAATGGGTAGCTACAAATCCTACTGCCATTGTAGAGGTAGTTATCAATAATGCGGGGGTTACAAGAGATGGTTTGTTTATGTGGATGTCTTATGAGGATTGGAATACTGTGATGCAAACAAGTATCAACGGATTTTATAATGTAACCCAATTCTTTATGCAAAAGATGTTGAGAAACCGATATGGTCGCATTATTAATATGGTATCAGTTTCAGGTATGAAAGGAACGCCAGGACAGACGAATTATTCAGCTGCTAAGGCTGCGATTGTCGGCGCTACAAAAGCATTGGCTCAAGAAGTTGCTAAGCGAAATATTACCGTTAATGCAGTTGCACCTGGGTTTATTGAAACCGATATGACGGCTAATTTAGATGCGACAGAATTGGTAAAATTAATACCAGCCAATCGATTTGGTAAAACAGAAGAAGTAGCTGATTTGGTTGGTTTTCTAGCTTCAGATAAAGCGAGCTATATCACAGGAGAAGTCATTAATATCAATGGTGGAATATATTCTTAATTAGGTTTGATGGAAAGAAGAGTTGTTATCACAGGCATGGGAATTTACTCTTGTTTAGGACTAAATCTAGACGAGGTAAAAACGTCTTTATATGAAGGGAAATCGGGAATTATTTACGATGAACAACGTCATGAAATGGGATTCCGTTCTGCTTATACGGGTATGGTTCCACGTCCTGATTTGAAAGCTGACTTGAATCGTAGACAGCGACTTTCTATAGGAGAGGAAACGGAATACGCTTATGTGGCCACAATGGAAGCCTTGAAAAATGCACAAATTAGCTTAGATTTCCTAGAACAACGCGAAGTGGGAATTCTATATGGTAACGATAGTGTATCCAAAGCGGTGATTGAGGCAACCGATATTTTTAGAGAAAAAAGGGATACCGCCTTAATTGGTTCGGGTGCCATTTTTAAATCGATGAATTCGACCGTAACGATGAATTTATCTACGATTTTTAAATTGAGGGGAATTAATATGACCATTAGTGCGGCATGTGCTAGTGGATCTCATGCTGTTGGACTTGGTTTTGCGATGATTAAAGGAGGACTTCAGGATATCGTTATTTGCGGTGGAGCACAAGAAATTAATCCATTTGCTATGGCTAGTTTTGATGGATTGGGGGTATTTGCAGAAGAAGGCGTAGACCCAAGCGAAGCTTCTCGTCCCTTTGATGTTAATCGCAATGGTTTAGTGCCTAGTGGTGGGGGAGCAACGTTGATTTTAGAAAGCTATGAGTCAGCTATGGAGCGTGGAGCACCTATTATAGCAGAAGTGTTGGGATATGGTTTCTCTTCTAATGGCGGGCATATTTCGACACCTAATGTTGATGGGCCTGCTACAGCAATGCGAAGAGCGATCGAAAATGCTGGTGTTGCTGTGGACGAAATAGGGTATATTAATGCACATGCTACCTCTACTCCCTTGGGAGATGCAAATGAGGCCAAAGCAATCTACGAAGTATTTAAAGCAAGTATGCCTTATGTTACCTCAACTAAATCACTAACAGGGCACGAATGTTGGATGGCAGGGGCCAGTGAGATTGTTTATTCTACATTGATGATGAATAACAATTTCGTCGGACCAAATAAGAATTTCACAATCGGAGATGAAGATTCGAGTCGACTTAAGATTGTTAAAAAAACGTTAGATAAAAAATTTGACCTATATTTGTCCAATTCTTTCGGATTTGGAGGTACAAATTCCGCCCTTATTGTTAAAAAATATAGTTGATAGATGGATAGTAAAGAGATTTTTGAGAAAATTAATCAAATTTTAATTGAAGAATTTGAAGTAGATCAAGATGTCATTGAAGCAGAAAATAATTTAAGAGAAAGCTTAAATTTGGACAGCTTAGATTATGTTGATCTCGTGGTATTAATTGAATCAAATTTTGGTGTTAAATTAGTAGAAGCTGATTTTACAGCTATTGTTACTTTTCAAGATTTTTACGATTTAATTGAACGCAAGATTAAGCAAAAGTAAGATGACCGATGGCGCAATGGCAAGGAAAATCTAAAGGTAATTTACTCGGGTATAAAATTTTCGTTTTATGTATAAAAAAGCTCGGTATCAGAACGGCTTATAGCGTTCTGATATTTGTAGCTTTTTATTATTTTATCACAGCGTGGAAATCCAATAAAGTTCTTTACTATTACTTTCACCACAGACATCAATTTAGCGTGGCAAAATCGCTAGTCATGATGTATGCCAACTATTTTAGATTTGGTCAAGTGCTCATCGATAAAACAGCTATTTCTATTGGTTTGAGAAATCGCTTTACGTATGATTTTGACGGAATCGACATTCTAAAAGAATTACTAGCAGAGAAAAAAGGAGCTATATTAATTAGTGCGCATGTTGGCAATTTTGAAGTAGCGGAGTACTTCTTTGCAGACATTGATTTTGACTGCCAAATTAATTTAGTAACAACAGATCGTGAACACAGTTTTATCAAAGCGTATTTCGATCAAATATCCATTAAAACAAAGCTGAATTTTATTGTTGTGAAAGAGGATATGTCTCATATTTTTGAAATTAATACCTGTCTGTCCAACAATGAAATTATTTGTTTTACAGGGGATCGTTTTTTTCCTGCTAATAAAACCCTACAACAAGAATTCTTAGGGGAGGCAGCGCTATTTCCTGCTGGTCCCTTCAGTATAGCTTCACGTATGAAAGTACCTGTTGCCTATGTATATGTAATGAAAGAGTGTAATTTACACTATCATTTGTACACAAGACGGGCTGAAGTAAAACATCGCGATGCCCAACACCTGCTCCATTCGTATTGTACTAGTGTAGAGCAAATCGTAAAAAAATACCCCTTACAATGGTTTAATTATTATGATTTTTGGGAAAAACCCATCTCTACTAAATAATAAAGAAGATGAAGCGTGTATTAGTCATTTACTATAGTCAGTCAGGACAATTAAAGCGGGTATTAGATCAATTGGTAGATTCGTTAACCAAAGACGAAGCAACTGAAATAACCTGGTATGAAATAGAAATGGAACAGCCCTATGCTTTTCCTTGGAAGAAAGAGGATTTCTTTGATGTCTTTCCTGAATCATTCCGACAAATAGAACAACCTATACTACCGCCTTCTCAGGCGATTTTAGACAAGAAATACGATTTAGTTATACTCGGCTATCAAGTGTGGTATTTAACGCCTTCTATCCCCATAAATTCCTTTGTAAAAAGTAGCTATGCAAAACAGCTATTAGCCCAAACCCCTATTATAACGGTTAGTGGTAGCAGGAATATGTGGATTATGGCACAAGAAAAAATAAAAAAACAGATTCAAAGCATTAATGGTATACTAGTTGGTAATATTGCCCTTGTGGATAGAACAATTAACTTAGTTAGCGTGATTACCATAGTGGATTGGATGTTTTCTGGAAAACAGCGAAAGGTATTTGGTCTATTGCCAAAGCCAGGGATTTCAACAGCAGAGATTTTGGCTAGTAAGAGATTTGGAGATACAATAATAAAATATTTATATAGTACTAATTATCAGGGATTACAAAAAGAGCTCATTCAGCAAAATGCCGTAGAGGTACGCCATTTTTTGGTTTCAATGGATCGAAAAGCCAATCGTCTTTTTGGCATATGGTCTACATTGATTTTGAAAAGTAGCCCCAAGCGAAGACCTTTTTTGTTGAAGTGTTTCAATGTCTATTTGTTTATAGCCATTTGGTTTATTTCGCCAATTGTACATTTGATCCACCTCCTTTTGTACCCGTTTAAATACAAGAAAATTCAACGAGATAAAGTGTATTTTCAAGGAATAAAGTAAAGGTATGGGAAGAGTTTTTATAACAAGAGCCGCAAAATGTTTACCGAATATGCCAATTTCTAATGATGAAATGGAAGAAGTATTAGGTAAGATTGACCAACAAGCCTCTAAAGCACGTCGAATTGTGTTGAGAAACAACGGAATTCAGACCCGCTATTATGCAATGACCAAGCAAGGAAAAGTAACGCATACTAATGCACAGCTAACTTTTGAAGCTATTCAAGGTTTGTGTGATTCTCAATTTACCTTAGCTCAAATTGACGTACTCTCTTGTGGAACATCCACACCAGATAGTTTATTGCCATCACATGCTGCTATGGTGCACGGACTAATGCAAACAAAATCCCTGGAATTAAATTCCTCTTCTGGCGTGTGTTGTTCGGGAATGAATGCGCTAAAATTTGGATTTTTATCTATCAAAGCTGGTACGGCTGCTAATGCAGTTTGCACGGGATCTGAACGGGTATCGACCTGGATGAAATCAGAGAAGTTTGAAGGTGAAGTAGCTAATTTAAAAGCGCTGGAACAAACCCCTATTATCGCTTTTAAAAAGGATTTTCTGCGTTGGATGCTATCGGATGGATGTGGTGCTTTTTTATTAGAAAGCCAACCAAGAGGCGAAAGATCAGTCGAAATTTTATGGATGGATTACTACTCGTATGCCTTTGAACTAGAGGCGTGTATGTATGCTGGCGGAGATAAATTAGCCGATGGTAGTATTAAACCGTGGAGCGACTATGATGCAGCGGAATGGTTGACGCAATCGGTATTCTCTTTGAAACAAGATGTGAAAATATTAAATGAACATATTTTAGAAAAAGGGGTTGAAAGCATGAAAGCTGCCTTGGAGAAAAATAAAATCACAGTAGAGGAAATCGATTATTTCTTACCTCACGTCTCCTCCCATTACTTTGTGGAGGGATTGTATACCAAATTTGCCGATGCAGGAATGGAAATTCCCAAAGACAAATGGTTTATGAATCTCAAACACGTCGGTAATGTAGGGTCTGCTTCAATCTATTTGATGTTTGAAGAGTTGATGAATTCCGGTCAATTAAAATCAGGCGATCGCATTCTATTATCTGTTCCAGAAAGCGGACGATTTTCATATGCATATGCTTATTTAAAAGTAATTTAGTCATGGAGAAAAGAGAATTAATTGCAAGAGAATTGGTTGGAACATTAATTCCACAACGTCCACCCCTAGTTATGGTGGATGCGCTTTATCAATTTGGAGCTGATTTTATTGAAGCAGGCTTGTCAATCGTTGGCCATAATATTTGCGTATCCAATGATCGATTACAAGAATCGGGAATTATTGAACATATGGCACAGGCTGTAGCTTTGCATACTGGTTATGCTTATTATTTGAAAGATATAGCTGCGCCAACTGGTTATATTGGATCCATAAAAAAAATTGACATTGCTCAACTGCCGAAAGTTGGCGATCAACTGATTACTAGAGCACAAATTCTACATGAATTTATGGGCGTAACTCTAGTAGAGTTGACCACAATGTGTAAGGATATCACAATAGCAACAGGACAGATGAAAACAGTCCTTGCAAAATCTTAATATCTTATGGTGAATACGAAAGTAATTGAAATACAAAATTATTTACCGCACCGCGATCCAATGCTGATGGTGGATATTATTACAACTATTACGGCGGATAGTGTTGCTACGCGATTTGATATAAAAGAAGACAATATTTTTGTAACAGATAAGTTACTTTGTGAAGTTGGGCTGATGGAAAATGCTGCCCAAACGTGTTCCGCTATTGTTGGACAAACCTTTTTTTTTGACGAAAATCATCAAGAACGTCAAAATGTACAAGTATTGGGATTTATTAGTACCATGAAAAAGGTGGAAATACTTGATTTACCTCGGGTAGATGAAGTGCTCTTAACAGAGGGAAAGTTAATTTCTCGACTCGATGGAGATGATTTTTCGATCTGTTTAATTGAGGTTACCACGCATACAGAAGACAAACTTGTATTAAAAGCTGAAGTTAACCTATTCTTACAAAAACAATAAGCAATGAAAGAATCTGAAGTGCCACAAGATAAAAGCAGTTTACAGGAAAACGACATTCGTGAACTGTGCTATGCAGTTAATGAAAAAGGCGAGTATGTTACTGCGCTTAGTTCAGGTTGGGAAACTAAAACCATTGTTCAAGAAGCGACTTTAGAGGGCATTAACACCCGAGTGCAAGAAGCAAAAGAACAAGTAGCGCGTGGACTAGTTAGTCCAATCGTCTATTTTATGGAAGTGAACCGCATGGATTTACCTACATTAAGTGCTTATGTATCCCTTTGGAGATGGCGTGTAAAACGACATTTTAAACCAGAAATATTTAAAAAATTAAGTACATCTGTACTACAAAAATATGCAAATGCCTTTGACATTTCCGTAGAAGAGTTGAAGTCATTTAGCGGCAAATAAAATGAAGATAGATTTTGTACACAAACAGGCTGCGCATTGCGAAAATGGGGTAGCATCAAATTTATTGAGCAATCAAGGGATCCAAATTAGCGAACCGATGGCTTTTGGACTTGGTTCTGGTTTGTTTTTTGTTTACTTGCCTTTTGTCAAAGTAAATCACGCTCCAGCAATTAGCTATAGGCCTATGCCTGGGTTAATTTTTAACCGTTTAGCCAAGCGCTTAGGATTAAAAGTAAAACGCATCAAGTTTACCGATAAACAGAAAGCACAACAGGAATTAGAAGTTAAAATTGCACAGGGAATTCCGTGTGGACTTCAAGTGGGGGTGTATCATCTACCCTATTTTCCAGCAGAGTATCGCTTTCATTTTAATGCCCACAATTTGGTTGTTTATGGCAAAACCGGAAGTAATTTTTTGGTTAGTGATCCCGTGATGGCTACACCGACAGAATTAACTCCTAGTGAATTGGAAAAAGTGCGATTTGCCCAAGGAGCATTTGCGCCTAAAGGGCAGATCTATTATCCTGTTTCCATCCCTCAACAGATTGATTGGGAAAAGGCGATTGTCAAAGCGATAAAAAAAACGTGCAATGATATGCTAGCTCCTGTTCCTATAGTAGGCGTGCGTGGGATGCGGATGGTGGCCAAAGCCATTGTCAAGTGGCCAAAGAAACACGGTGTGCCCAAAGCCAATCACTTTTTGGCACAAATGGTGCGCATGCAGGAAGAAATTGGAACAGGAGGCGGTGGATTTCGCTTTATTTACGCCGCTTTTTTACAAGAGGCATCCAAAAAGTTAAATAAACCCTTTTTAAACGAGTTTGCAATTGAAATGACAGCAATCGGTGATGCGTGGAGAGATTTTGCCGTAAATGCAGCTCGAGTGTATAAAAAACGCAAAAATGGAGAGGATGTATACCTCAGCTTGTCCGAAGAACTGAATGCTTTGGCTGATCGGGAAGAACAATTCTTTAAAAAGCTTAAAAAAGCCCTCTAATGAAAACGGCCATTATCGACATACAAAAGCTATACAAACAATATGAAGGAGCAAACTTCTTTTCTATTGAAGATGTCTCTTTGCAAATTAACAAAGGAGATTTTATTGGCGTATTAGGACCAAATGGCGCTGGTAAAACAACGTTGTTATCCATGCTTTACGGATTGGTTAAACCAACATCAGGCCTTTTGAGCATTGAGGGGAAAACCTACCAACACAATGAAAGAGCAATTAAGCGTATCATCGGGGTTGTCCCTCAAGAATACGCCCTCTACCCTACACTTTCGGCTTATGAAAACCTCGAATTCTTAGGTAGTATGTACGGATTAAAGGGAAGAGAACTCAAACAAAAAATACAATACTACCTCAACTATTTAGGCCTAGAGGCGTTTACACATAAAAAATTGGATACCTTTTCTGGCGGAATGAAACGACGCGTAAATCTCATCGCAGGTATTTTACACGACCCTAGCATTCTCTTCCTTGATGAACCAACGGTAGGAGTTGATTTACAATCTAGACTGTTGATTGTCTCTTTTCTCAAAGAACTCAACGCCAAAGGAACAACGATTATTTACACCTCACATCACTTGCATGAAGTACAGCAATTGTGTACCTCTATCGCGATTATTAATCAAGGAAAAATATTTGCTCTGGGCAGTAGTGAAGATCTGATCAACCAAACGAAAACAACAAACTTAGAAGAGGCTTTTTTGCAACTAACGGGTATAAATTTGAAGGACAATGTATAAATTACTGATGACCATCCGCAAAGAGGTAAAACTGCTGTCAAGGGATTTAGGCGGTTTGGCTATTTTATTTATTATGCCAGTGTTTCTCGTTATCGTGGTTACTCTGATTCAGAATAATACCTATGAAAATATAACCAATCATCGCGTAAAATTATTGGTGATTGATCAAGATCAGGATCAAGTTTCTCAGGCAATTTTTGAGGAGGTAAAAGCCTTGGGAAGTTTTGAATTGCTTACTTCTTTAGGTGGAGAACCTTTAACAGAAGAACGCGCTGCACATGCTGTTCTCAAAGGAGACTATCAATTGGCTATTGTAATTCCCAAACAGTTGACCCAAGAGATTCAGCATTATATTGACACCAATGTAGAAGAAGTACTTCAGTTAAACGAAGCTGGTAGTCATTCAGAAGAAAAACTGAACTTTACACCAAAAGAAGTAGTGTTATATTTCGATCCAGCCCTGCAAATTGCTTACAAAGAGGGAATCAAGGCAGCTATTGATCGCATTGTCACTCAAACGGAGAATAAATTTATTTATAGCGCTTTTGCTGCACAGCTGGATTTGGAACCTAATAGTACACTCCTAAATCAACAAGCGCTTTTTACTTTTAAAGAAATATCGCCCCTTGATTTACACAATGAAGTAAAACCAAACGCTGTACAACACAACGTCCCAGCTTGGTCATTGTTTGCTATTTTCTTTATTATTGTGCCTTTTGCCATGAATTTAGTCAAAGAAAAAAATCAGGGTACTAAAGTGAGACTCTATACAGTTCCCACGCATATGGGAATTATTTGGGCGGGAAAAATCATAACGTATCTCGTGATTTGCTTGTTGCAGTTTTACCTGATTTTAGGTGTGGGGAAATTCGTTTTTCCTTCCTTAGGATTGCTACCGTTTACCATTGGAAATCAGTTGTTTAATTTGAGTGTCTTGACCTTGTGTATTGGTTTATCTGCAATATCTTTGGGTGTTGTTTTTGGAACAGTGGCACAAACACAAGAACAATCCTCTCCTTTTGGAGCAACTTTTGTCGTAATACTCGCAGCGGTAAGTGGGGTTTGGGTACCAACCTTTGCCATGCCAGTTTTCATGCAATATGTTGCTCAATTGTCACCAATGAATTGGGGATTGGAAGGGTATTATGCCCTTTTGCTTCGACAAGGCAGTTTATGGGAAATTAGAACTGAGATTATTTTGCTACTTTTGTTTGCATTAGTAATGATCTCAATAGCGTTGTTTTATGATAAGAAAAAAAGATCTTTATAGAGAAGTTTCCGAACTCACTGTTGAAGTTGAAACCCGAGTTCGATTCAACGAAACAGATGCGCTAGGAATCGTCTGGCATGGCAACTATTTAGTGTATTTTGAAGATGCTAGAGAGGCCTTTGGACGAACCTATGGTATCTCTTACTTAGACATGCTAGAAGCAGGATATGTTACGCCTATTGTAGCCTCCGCTTGCGCTCATAAGTTAACCTTGAAATACGGAGATGTTATTCGTATTCGAGCAACCTATATCGCAAGTCCCGCTGCTAAAATTATATTTAGATATAAAATAGTAAATGAACAAGATCAAGTGGTTTGTACTGGAGAAACAACACAAGTTTTCCTCGATAAAGCCAATAATCTTTCGTTAGCTATACCCCCTTTCTATGAAGAGTGGAAAGCAAAATTAGGATTGACAAAAGAATGAGAAAGGTTTACATCAACAAAGCAGAGTGTTTCAGTTCAATTGGATTTGGTCAACAGTACAATTGGAAAGCCATACAAGCACAAAAGTCAGGCATAAAAAAAATAGATCAACTTGGATTTATTTCAGCTTGTTATGGTGGCCAAATCGACGATGCATGGATCGATGAACAACTTCAGCATAGTATTGAAGGGAATTCGAGCTTTACACGTTTTGAGCGCCTGCTTATAAGCACACTTCATCCCCTTGTTGATCAAGGAAAAATTACGGCAAAAACAGCCTTGGTTGTTTCTACAACGAAGGGAAATATAGCAGCTTTAGCAACCGGTAATTTAGAAGAGGCCGATATGAATCGATCTGTGCAACGCATTGCTGATTTTTTTGGTTTCACCACACCTGCTGTTGTGGTATGCAATGCCTGTGTTTCGGGTATTTTAGCTGTTTCTGTTGCCAAGCGATTGATTCAAATGGAACAGTTTGATGAGGCTTATGTCGTAGCTGGAGACGAATTAACTGCTTTTGTTGTTTCGGGTTTCAACAGTTTTCAAGCGATGAGCAAGGAACCTTGTACTCCTTTTGATCTCAATCGAAAAGGAGTCAGTTTAGGGGAAGCTGCTGCAGCGGTTTACCTCAGCACTAAATCCGTTGAGGGAACCTCCTTTGAGGTGGTAGGCGAAGCGTCTATCGCAGATGCTAATCATATTTCAGGTCCATCACGTACAGGTGAAGGTCTATTTTTAAGTATACAAGAAGCTTTACAAGAAGCTCAACTCACAACAGCACAAATCGACTGTATTTGTGCACATGGTACAGCTACGGCCTACAATGACGAAATGGAAGCAATCGCCTTCGATCGATTGGGATTGGCTCAAACGCCCATCCACAGTCAAAAAGGTTATTTCGGACATACTCTTGGAGCTGCAGGACTACTAGAACTCGTGATGCTTATGCAAAGCATGAGACATAATGAATTAATTGTATCCAAAGGATTTACGAAACTAGGTGTGTCAAGAGAGCTTAATATTACAACAGCAACGGAGGTCAAATCCCTGCAGATTGGGTTGAAAACCGCTTCGGGCTTTGGAGGATCAAACACAGCATTAATACTAAGTAAAAAGTAAGTACAAGATGAGGAAACAAACTTTTTATATTGCGGATTATTGCACAATCAAGGCGGGGGAAGTACGTGTAAATGACAGTAGTGTTTTCACGGCTAATGCGGAAGAAACAAAGGATTTAGCTTTGTTTTTAAAGCGCATCTACAAAGAAAAACAATTGGAGTATCCCAAGTTTTTTAAAATGGATATGCTGAGTAAATTGGCTTTTATTGGTGCAGAATTGCTACTAACACCTACAACTTCAGCTCAACCCATACGCGATACTGCTCTTTTTTTGAGCAATTCAACCTCGAGTTTAGATACGGATCTGAAACATAGCGCATCTATAGCAGAGGCGGATGCCTGCTACCCAAGTCCAGCTGTATTTGTGTATACCTTAGCGAACATTTGCTTAGCAGAAATAAGCATCAGACACCGTTTACAAGGGGAAAATGCCTTTTTTGTTTCACCAGCATATGACGCAGCACTGATGCTCAACTACACGAACTATGCGTTGATGTCGAATCGCGCATCAAAAGTAATATGCGGTTGGGTAGATTATTTAGAAGGAGAATATCAATTGGTCTTGTATTCCGTTGAAAATCGGGGTCAAGTACCACATACAATAGAAAGTATTAAGCATTTATTTTAATTGAAATGGAAAATTTAAAAACAGAATTAAAAACAAAAATTATTGACGTTTTAAATCTTGAGGATATCGAAATCAACGATATTCAAGATACAGATCCCTTATTTGGCGATGGATTAGGACTAGATTCGATTGATGCATTAGAATTGATCGTATTGATGGACAAAGATTACGGAATCAAATTAAGTGATCCAAAAGAAGGACGAGCTATTTTTCAGTCGATTGAAACAATGGCAACCTATATTTCAGCTAATAGAACCAAATAAATATGCAAGATCGTATAGTTGTTACCGGAATGGGGATTATTTCTGCCATTGGTCAAACCGTTGAAGAAAATTACCATGCGTTATGCACGCATCAAGTTGGTGTGGGCACATTAACGCTTTTCGATTCTATTCACAAAGACAAGATCAAGGTTGGAGAAGTGAAGTGTTCGACTGCCGCACTGATCAAACAACTAAACCTACCGCAAGACAACAACTATACGAGAACAGCTTTATTAGGGGCTTATGCTGCAAAACAAGCGGTAGAGCATGCCAATATACAAGATATTAATGCTGTTCGCACAGGATTAATATCTTCTACCTCAGTAGGTGGAATGGATTTTATCGAACAGTATTATCATTCTTTTCTAACCGATCCTAGCGTTCGAAAATACGTTTGCAGTCAAGAAGCAGGAGACTCAACGGAGAAAATAGCGGATTACATAGGTTTACAAGGCTATGTATCAACGATTAGTACGGCATGTTCCTCTGCAGCTAACGCCCTGATGATGGGGTGTCGTATGATTAAAGCTGGAAAACTAGACCGCGTAATTGTTGGAGGAACCGATGCTTTAGCTAAGTTTACGATTAATGGTTTTAATAGTTTGATGATTTTATCAGATACAGATAATACGCCATTTGATCAAAATAGAAAAGGATTAAACTTAGGAGAAGCCGCAGCTTTTCTCGTTTTGGAACGAGAAGATATAGCGCTTGCGCGCAATCAAGCAATTTTAGGTATTGTTGCAGGCTATGGCAACGCTAATGATGCATATCATCAAACTGCTTCCTCAGAGGACGGTGAAGGGGCGTTTTTAGCCATGCAAAAAGCGCTGAAGATGGCAAAGCTCGACAAGCAAGACATTGATTACATCAATGCCCACGGAACAGCTACTCCCAATAACGATTTGTCTGAAGGACGAGCTATTCAGCGTATTTTTGGTTCATCCGCTCCTGTATTTAGTTCTACTAAACCTTTCACAGGCCACACCTTGGCCGCTGCTGGTGCAATAGAAGCCGTATACAGTATTTTAGCGTTACAACACAATGTAGTTTTTGCAAATTTGAACCATACAACTCCAATGGAAGAATTAACGCTTGTACCACAAAAAGAAACTTTACATACACCCATCCAGGCGGTTATGTCTAACTCTTTTGGATTTGGAGGCAATTGTTCAACGATTATTTTTACTAAAGCGTAAAAGATGAAAAAGGTCTATATCAACGGGGTATCTTCTATATCCATTCAGGAACAAGCGCGTAATTTTACTGTAGAATCACTTAAAACGATCCATCAGGGAGTGAATGAAGCCCATCAACCCTCGTACAAAGAATTAATACCTCCTGCTATGGTGAGAAGAATGGCTAAAGGAGTAAAAATGGGTATTTACACCGCTCATTTAGCCTTAGAAGAAGCGCATTTACAAATGCCACAAGCCATTATTACAGGCACAGGGTTGGGGTGTTTAGTTGATTCAGAAAAATTCTTAGAGCTGCTATTAGACAATAACGAAAGTTACCTTACGCCTACTTCTTTTATTCAATCTACACACAATACTGTTGGTGGACAAATTGCCCTGCATTTCGGGTGTAAAGGCTACAATTTTACCTATGTACATCAACATAGTTCTTTTGAATCCGCCTTACTTGATGGCCTATTGCAGATCAAAGCAGAAGAAATAGAAAATGCCTTAATTGGCGGTATTGATGAGGTGGGTAAAACGACAATCAACAATCAACAACTAGCCCAATTAGTCAATACAGAGGATATTGTATATGAAAAGGGAATTAACACAGGTGAAGGGGCAACATGCGTTGTACTCGATCAACACCACACGGCAACAAGTTATGCCGAGTTAGTTGATATTCATATCAGTAATACCACCAATCCGAGGAGTATAGCGTCCTTTTTAAAAGAAAATAACTTGACCGAAGAGGCCATTGATCTGGTGTATGTAGGCAGTTGTGACCTACCCGTGGATCAAGATTATTTTAAAGTGATATATCACAGCTTTAAGCAAGCGGAAATGCTCACCTATAAAGAATATGTCGGTCACCATCATACAGCTTCGTCTTTTGGGCTATTACTAGCTGCGGAACGTATGAAAAGAGATGCAAATGTACAGTATATCCTCCTTTACAATCAATTTCAAGGAAAAGATCATAGTTTTATTTTGTTAAAGCAATGTGGAGAAAAATAAGCAACGGAATAAGTGCACTTTATACCATAATCGTGCTTTATTTTGTCCTATATACAGGACTATCCCTTGCATGGCTCATTCCGGGAGTTTTGTTTTTTATTGGCGTCTATAGCTGGGGTGTTTTTGATATTCGGTTAGGGTTTTTTATCCCCGCTATTGTTAAAAGCCCGAATCCCAAACCCAAAACTATTGCCCTTACTTTTGATGATGGACCTACCCCCTATACCCTTCAAGTATTGGATTTGTTAGGACGTTATCAGGCTAAAGCCACTTTTTTTTGTATTGGCAAACAAATAGAGCAATATCCAGACATTGCCAAAAGAATCCTTGCCGAAGGACATACCCTGGGCAATCACAGCTATTCGCATCCCAAATCAATGGGTTTTCTCTCCACGGCAGAAGTCAAAACGGAAATAGAAAAATGCACGGCTGTAATGCAGCAAATTCTTCAGTTTCAAACCCCTTTTTATCGTCCGCCTTTTGGCATTACCAATCCACATATTGCCAAAGCGATTCGCCAAACCCAGCACCGTGTGATCGGATGGAATAATCGATCCTTGGATACTGTGATTGAAGATGAAAATACCATCTTTAACCGCGTATACAAGCGAATAGACGAACAATCTCTTGTGCTCCTTCACGATACAAGCAAGCGATCTGTAAAGGCGTTAGAAATACTTTTAAAACAACTACAACAAGAGAAGTATAAAATGGTTAATTTAGTAGAGTTCTTAAATGAAGAAAAACAATGAAAAAAATAATCTTTACCGCTTTAGTATTCGGTTCAACACTCGTTGGGTTCTGCCAAGAAAAAGCCATGTCAACGGATGAAAAGAATACCTTTAAAAAAGAAGTTGTCAGTACTACTAAAGATATACAAACCCTTTCAACCGATTTTACACAGTATAAAAACATGAGTTTTATGTCTAAAGAAATCGAATCAAAAGGACATATGCAGTTGAGTATTCCCAATAAATTACTTTGGAAATACACTAGCCCTTTCGCTTATAGTATTTCGTTTTCGGACAATAAAATCACCATTAATGATCAGGGAAAAAAGAATAAAATTGACATAGGAAACAATAAAAAATTTGCCAAAATCAATGCGCTTATTGTTGGAAGTATCAGTGGCAATATGTTTGATGAAAAGGAGTTTGCCATTACTTATTTTAAAAATAATAACCGACGTATTGCAAAATTAGTTCCGCTGAATAAGGAAATTGCACAATACATCAGTGAAATTGTCTTGTATTTTGATCAAGGACAAAATACCGTTTCAGAAGTTAAACTGATTGAACCTTCGGCAGATTATACACGTATTGTATTTAGCAACAAAAAAGTAAACATTAAATTAGATGAAAAGGCATATACTAATTAGCATATGTTCCGTATTGTTGTTTTCGTGCAAGAGCTATCACGGTCCTGTTTCAAGTAAAGAAAACTATGTACAAGGTACTTTTACCGTAGTCAATCCATATTTTGCTACGATTGGTGAAGAACATATTTTTCGCGCTCATATTCAAATTTCCAAAAGAGAAGTCAGCGGACTATTAGTGGTAAAGCGCATGGACGAACTAGTACACCGCGTAGTTTTAACCTCTGATTTTGGCAATACGCTCTTTGATTTTTCCATCTATAAAGACCAACCTTATGCAATTAACTACGTTATGCCTGATTTGAATAAAAAGATTATTCTCAACTTTTTAGCTAAAGATTTTAGTTATTTAGTGGAAGATAATTATACCCTACAAGCCAAAGCCACACAACCTGATACAACGGTGTACAAGGGAGTATACAAAAAACAAAAAACCTTTGTTGTAGTCAATCAACAAGAGGAAGTAACGGAAGTCATTGCGGCAAGTGCAAGCAAACCAAAAATTATTTTTACCTATGCAAAAGGAGGAGAAACGCTAGAGATAACACATCAAAATTTTCCTTTAGTCATTCGATTAAATCCTTTAGAGCCTAGTTTAACAGAAGACTAATGTTGTAATTCGCTTCGCCTGTATAGAAACAAGACATATTCAGCGTAGACGTGTCCCACTTGGGTTAACCTATTCTTATAATCATCCATCAAAATAACCAATACCTTATAAATTATGATTAAAAAATTACTATTCATTACCTGCATTACCTTGGGAATTGCCAATGGTACATATGCACAAAAGAAATTTACACCCGGAGTTCGCGGAGGGTTGAGTTTATCTACCATTACGAATGCAGAAGCGGATT
The DNA here is from genome assembly GCF_014145665.1 of Myroides sp. NP-2. Taxonomy (GTDB): domain Bacteria; phylum Bacteroidota; class Bacteroidia; order Flavobacteriales; family Flavobacteriaceae; genus Flavobacterium. The sequence continues at coordinate 328,710 of NZ_JACHTD010000002.1, forward strand.
ACAAAGCTGATTTCTATGTTGGGCTACAATTTCCAATTAAATTAGTTAGTTTTTACACCTTACAACCTGAATTAAACTATACCCGCCAAGGTGCTAAAAATGCCAATTTGCAATACGTCAAAAGAGGCAATGGGTACAATGAACCTTATCAATCCGTATCCGAAGATATTAATCTATCCTATATTGATATCAACGTGATCAACAAATTTAGCTTTAAAGATTTCAACGTACACGTTGGACCGGGTTTTGCGATTATGACTGAAGGAAAAAGTAAAACAGAGTTTTATGGCGATTTGACTTTGAACTTAGGTGTAGGGTATCAAGTAACAGATCACTTGGGTATCGAAGCAAGATGGAGACAAGGAGTTGTGCGCGTTGTGGATAAAGACTATTGGTTCTACACTGATTATTGGTATAATGATGATAGTTTTAACTCTAGTTTTCAAATCGGCCTGACCTATACTTTCTAAGTGTACAAATTTTTAAAAGCTCTCTTTCTATACAAAAAGAGGGCTTTTTTGTTTCTAAATTATAATGTTAAAGCCATTGGCATCATTACAGACGGTTTTTCCATAACTATATGTAATTTTTAATTAGTTTTGTGAAATTAAAAACGCAATCGGATATTTTATGTTGATAAAGGATTTTTATCGTGTAGTTTCAATTCAAAGTGTGGAAACGGATTTTCAAGCAACCATAGAGCTAAATAAGGATCATGTTGTTTTTGATGGACATTTTCCCGACAATCCTGTGATGCCCGGTGTTTGTATGATACAAATCATCAAAGAATTAGTTGAAACAACAACAAACAAGACACTTTTGATGCAACAAGTATCTAATGTGAAATTTATGACGTTGATCAATCCACAAGTGGATCAAACCCTTCTGGTAAATTTTGCAATAGAGGAGAAAGAAGAGTTGATAAAGGTCAAAAGTAGTATTAGTTTTCAAGATAGCATTGCGTTGAAAATGAGTAGTGTATATACCCAAAAATAGGAAAAAGATGAAGGCAGCGTTGGTTTGTATATTCAGTTTTATTAGCTTTTTTCAAGTGTCGACAACAGATTTGAGCAAAAGCTTTCAACAAGCGAGCTTGTCTGCTGAGCAAGCACAGGCTTTTTATGAAAAAGTTTTGACAATCAAAACGACGGACGAATCTGCCTCCTTATACAAAGGGGCGGCCTTGGTTACCTTGGCTAAATTCGAAAAGAAAATTAAAGTAAAAAAAGAGCTCGTTAAGGAAGGTGCTTTACTCATTGAAGCAGCAATCGAAAGAGAACCTACCAATGTAGAATTTAGACTCGTTCGCTTAATTATCCAAGAAAACACCCCTAAAATTGTCGGCTATTACAAAAATATTGACAGCGATAAAAAGTTGATTATTAAACAGTACGACCAACAATCGACAGCAGTAAAAAAATGGATTAAAACCTATGCTGAACAATCAAAAGCTTTCACTGCAGAAGAACGGAATAAATTGCTTTAATAGGCGTGATAATGACAACAGCAAACTTTGATACTTATAGTTCGAAACTAAAGGAATGGGGTATTTGTATACTGATTCCTACCTACAATAACCAGAACACCTTAAAACGTGTTTTGGATGGCGTATTGGAATTTTCAAAGGATGTTATTGTTGTAAATGACGGTTCTACAGATCAAACGCCGATTATCTTGCAAGCATACAAGGATCTAATCACTATCGTTGACCTTCCTGTAAACCGAGGGAAAGGAAATGCGCTGAGAAAAGGGTTTGAAGTAGCTAAAAAAGCGGGATTCTCCTACGTCATTTCCATTGATTCTGATGGGCAACACTACCCCTCAGATATTCCTGTATTTATCGATGCCTTAGAACAAGCAAAAAATAAAGAATTGCTGTTGATTGGTTCTAGAAATATGAATCAAGAGGGCATTCCTAAAAAAAGTAGTTTTGGCAATGCGTTTTCCAACTTTTGGTTTTGGTTTGAAACAGGAATATCCCTTTCAGATACACAATCAGGTTATCGTTTGTATCCACTAAACAAGCTTTCAAAAAGATTTTATACGCGAAAGTTCGAATTTGAAATAGAAGTTATCGTCCGAGCCGCTTGGAATGAGGTTGAGGTGAAAAATGTTCCCATACAAGTATTATACGATAACCAGGAACGCGTTTCCCATTTTCGCCCTTTTAGAGATTTTACCCGTATCAGTATACTAAATACTGTATTGGTCTGTATCTTATTGCTATATATCATCCCAAGAAACTTTCTGCGCAGTTTTAAAAAAAAAAGTTTTAAAGCGTTTATAGCACAAGATATTCTTGGTAGTCAAGATACGGCCTCTGTTAAGGCATTGTCTATCGGATTGGGAACCTTCATTGGGCTTTCCCCACTCTGGGGCTTGCATTCTTTTCTCGCTATCTTTTTAGCGATTACTTTCCGATTAAACAAAGTATTGGCCTTTGCTTTTTCAAACGTCAGTATACCACCTATGATTCCACTCATCGTCTATACATCCCTTCAATTAGGCTACTATATGGTTCCCAATGGAAGTCAGCATATTTTAATCAGTGAATTTAGCTTTGTAGCTATTTCTGAGCATGTATGGCAATATATTTTAGGTAGCTTTGCACTGGCTGTTATGGCTAGCTTTTGTTTGGGATCAATTAGTTTCTTTTTACTGTCAATCATTCAAAAACAGAAAAATTAAAAATGGCAAAGTGGTTTTATAAAATATACCAATGGGGAGAGAAAAATAAAATACTATTTTTCGGCTGTATTGTGTTGTTTATTGGCTTTATGTCTTTTGGGGCTTGGAATATTAAGTTTGAAGAAGATATTACCCGCATTTTGCCTAAAAGTGAAAAATCCAATGCAACAGCCAAAGTATTAGAACAGTTGCGCTTTTCGGATAAGATTACCCTGATCATCGAAAAACAAAAGGAGGGAACAACGGATGATATGGTCGAATTCGCCTCTAATTTGCTCGACACTTTAGCGACTAAAGAAGGTTATATTAAGCATATTCAAGGTAAAATAGAAGACGAAAACATAAATGAAACCATCGCGTTTGTTTATCAAAATCTGCCCTTGTTCTTGGATGAAGCAGATTACGACCTACTCGACCAAAAAATACAGCTTGATAGTATAGCTCAAACAGTGGAGGCAAATTATAAAACCTTAGTATCTCCAACGAGCTTAGTGGCCAAACAATTCATTCAAAAAGATCCCTTTGGCATCGGCTTTATCGCGCTAAAGAAATTGCAAAAACTCAATATTGGCGACGGTTTTCAATTGATAGATGGCTTTTTATTCAACCGAGAAGAAGATAAATTGTTGTTGTTTATCGATCCTGTTTACAGTGGAAGTGATACCGCACATAATACCGATTTTATCCGCTTTCTAAACGGGGTAAAAGAGGAGTTTAACCACAAGCAAGAACACGTATCCTTAGATTATTTTGGCGCCTCTTTTGTAGCTGTTGCCAATGCAACCCAAATCAAAAGCGATATTCAGCAAACAGTAGCTGTTTCGGTCACCATTCTGATGATTTTGCTCATCGCTTTTTACCGAAGAATTACCATTCCCATTATTCTCTTTATTCCCACGTTTATCAGTGCGTTAATGGCTTTGTTTTTTCTTTATTTTATGACTGATTCCATCTCAGCAATCTCATTGAGCATTGGTGCGATATTAATTGGAATAACTATTGATTATGCCCTGCATATCATGACACATTATAAACATTGTAATGATATCAAACAGCTCTATCAAGAAATTACAAACCCAATTATCATGAGTGCTTCCACAACAGCTATTGCGTTTTTATGCCTGGTCTTTGTGCACTCAGAAGCATTGAGAGATTTGGGTATTTTTGCCTCTATAACCGTATTAGGAGCAGGAATACTATCCCTTTTACTAGTACCTCATCTCTATACTCCTTCAGCGAAGGATAAACTCAATCAGTCGAATACGCTGCTAGATAAAATCTCACACTTTCCTTTTGATCAAAGTAAAGTACTTTTAGGCGTGTGTGGTTTAGTTGTTATGATCAGTCTTTTTACGTTCAAAAATGTCAAGTTTAATAGCGATTTATCCTCGTTAAATTACTTTCCTGAAGAACTAAAAAAAGCAGAGCAAAAATTAGAATCTACAGTTGATAGTGGGTCGAAATCACTTTATTTAACTTGTTTTGGAGAGGATATTGAACAAGTAGTAGAACAAAATGTAGCCCTAGCCAAGCAATTAGAACTTGCGAAAGAGAGTGGAACTATTCTACACTTTAGTTCTTTGGGTGATTTTGTATTGTCCACTCAACAGCAACGCAATAAAATTGCCCAATGGGAGAATTTCTGGGCAAAAAAGAATGTCAACGCTTTTATCACAAAACTCAAATATGAAGGGGCAAAATACGGGTTTAACCAAACAGCTTATCAGCCCTTTTTTACCTTGTTGAATACGGCCTTTGAACCTATTAGTATAAAAGAATATTCAGCCTTAAATCCAGAGATTATTGACGAGTTCTTAATCGAAAAAAAGGGACACTATACGCTGAGTACAGTGGTCAAATTACCCGAAGAAAACAGGCAGGCTTTTCTAAAGCAGTTTCCTTCTTCCAATCATTTTATCGTGATTGACAGAAAAGAAATGAACGAAACCTTTTTAGGTAATATTGTCCATGATTTTAACGACTTAGTCAACTATTCTTTTTTAGCTGTATTTGCTATTTTATGGCTGTTCTTTAGGAGAATTGAAATGGTCCTTGTCTCAATGGTTCCCATTGTGGTTACTGGGTTAATCACAGCAGGTTTAATGGGGTTATTTCACATTGAGTTCAATATATTTAGTACGATTGTATGTACCATTATTTTTGGACAAGGCGTAGATTTTACCATTTTTATGACCAATGCCCTACAAAGAGAATACACCACAGGAAAAGATAGTATGGCAACGTATAGGGCGTCTATTATTTTAGCAGTACTGACTACTTTATTAGCTGTGGGTACGTTGATATTTGCCAAACATCCCGCATTGAAATCCATCTCGTTGGTTTCTATCATTGGAATGAGTGTGGCGGCAATTACTGCATTTGTGATTTATCCACGACTGTTCAAAATTTGTTTCATACGTAGGCAACAAAAAGGAAATTCACCCATTACGTTGCGGTTGTTGTTGCACAGTATGCTGTCTTTCTTGTACTTTGGTGTTTTTGGCTTTTTGTATTCGCTTCTATCTAAGTTATTTCTTACTATTGCCCCTGGAAAACAGCAAACTAAATTGCGTTTGTTTAGCAAGGGAATGCGTTGGTATATGACTTCTGTGCTCTATTTGAATGCATTTGTGCGCAAGAAAGTGCGCAATCCACACGGAGAAACTTTTGAAAAACCTGCCATTATCATTGCCAATCACACCTCTTTTTTGGATTCTCTTGTCATGGGAATGGTGTACCCCAATATTGTGTATCTAGTCAATGATTGGGTATATAAATCGCCAATCTTTGGCAAAGCCATACAATCGGCTGGTTTTTATCGCGTTTCCGAAGGGGTTGACAACAGTATTGAACACCTTCAGCAAAGAGTAGAAATGGGATTTTCCTTAATGATCTTTCCCGAGGGCACTCGTTCGTATTCCAACCAAGTACAACGCTTTCACAAAGGCGCTTTTTACTTGGCAGAAACCCTGCAATTAGATGTGGTTCCCGTTTATATTCACGGCAATTCTGAAACCATTCCAAAAGGAGATTACATCATCTATGACGGTCATATCATAGCGACAATAGGCAAGCGAATTGCTCATCAAGATGCGTCTTTCGGCAAAACCTATGCGCAGCGTACAAAAGCAATTAGCAAGCATTTTAAAACCGAATTCGCCCATATTAGATCCGAGTTAGAAAGCGTAGATTATTTTAAGAAAAAGCTGTTCTGGGCTTATTTATACAAATTTCCAACTGTGGTTAAGGCGGTTAAGGCGGACTATACACAGTACCGTACTTTTTATTATGAACTGAATAAACAGGTGAATGATGATGCTGTGATTCATCATATGGCTGATGATTATGGACAATTGAATATGCTGTTGACCTTGCAACAAAGCAAGCGAAAAATTTACTGCTATATCCCAGATCAAGAACAACGTGCCATTGCCAATACGCTATATATCGTAAAGAAAAGGAAAATTAACTACCTCGATACATTGGAAGTACAGGAAAATTGCGATACGCTTTTAGTGAGTAGTGCAAATACCTGCCTTACTCCTGCCTTCTACTCCCATTATCGAACGATCGTCCTGCTCAAAAAATCAGGAGTTCAGTTGAAGGAATTCGAGGGATTTGAAAAAATTAGCGAAGACGACTATACTGTTGTCTGGAATATTAGACAGGATGGAGAATAAATATGATGTAGTCATTATTGGAAGTGGAATCGGAGGACTAGCTTCTGCTGTTATTCTTGCTAAAGAAGGCAAGAAAGTATGCGTTTTGGAAAAAAATAACCAATACGGAGGCAATTTGCAGACTTTCTCTAGACAGAAATCTATTTTTGATACCGGTGTACACTATATTGGAGGTTTGGAAGAAGGACAAAACCTATACAAGTATTTTTCGTACTTGGGCATTATGGATAAGCTGCAGTTGAAGCGAATGGATCTCAATGGCTATGATATGATTTCTTTTGGAGATGAGGGAATTCGCTATCCGCATGGTCAAGGATACGAAAACTTTGTACAGCAATTATTGGTCTATTTCCCTGAAGAAGAAAAGGCTTTGCGTCAATACATTGACAAAATTAAAGACATTTGCGACAGCTTTCCCATGTATAATTTAGCCTTGGGAAAAGGGTATAATGACCAAATTGTCTCCTACCGATTGTGCGATTTCTTAGATGAAATCACAACTAATCAACGCTTAAAAGCCGTCTTAATAGGCTCTAATTTTCTCTATGTGGCCAACAAAGAAAAAACGCCTCTCTATGTTCATGCCCTAACGGTAAATTCTTATATTCAAAGTGCTTGGCGTTGCATCAATGGAGGCAGTCAAATCAGTAAATCACTCCTAGCTGAAATAAAAAAATACGGCGGTGAAGTCTATAAAAATACAGAAGTAACGAGCTTAAATTTTGATGGGGATAGAATTACGAGCTGTCAAACCAAAACGGGTAAACGCTTTGTAGGCGAACAATTCATTTCCAATATCAATTTAAAACAAACGATTCGAATGGTGGGACCCAACCATTTTTCCAAACCATTTGTAAAACGAATCATGAGTTTGGAAGAGGTAACCTCTGTTTTTTCCCTGTATATTGTCTTTAAAAAGGACTGTTTTCCCTATCAAAACAACAATATTTATCACTATAATAGCCCAGCAGATATATGGGATACAAACGGAAAGTGTAATTCGAGTTGGCCCAACCTACTGGTAACCTCCATGAACGTCAATAAAGCCGAACAAACTTATGCAGAAAGCATGACGGCAATGACCTATATGGACTTTTCAGAAGTAGAGCCTTGGGAACATACCCACAACGTATCTACTATCAAATCCCTAGAACAGCGAAACGAAGCCTATGAGCAATTCAAAGCTGAAAAAGCGGAGTTACTCCTCCAAAGGCTTGAAGAAGTGTATCCCGGGATTCGTGAGTCCATTCAAGGAATGTATACTTCTACGCCATTGACGTATCGCGACTTTATCGGTTCGGAAAAAGGAAATATGTACGGTTTCATCAAAGATGCCAATAGCCCGATGAAAACGTTTATCTCCCCACGTTCCAAAATCGGCAATTTGTTTTTTAGTGGACAAAACGTACGTATGCACGGAATTATGGGAGTGACTATTGGAGCTTTTGTAACCTGTATGGAAATGATTGACAAAGAAGGTTTAATGCAAAAACTAAATCAATACTGTAATGACACAACACAAGCATAAGATACTACCATTACTGCTACTCGCTTTCTTGCTAGCCAGTTGTGGTATTAAGAAAGGACTCCGAGAGCTGCCGTCTCTTGAACAATACGATACGCTTGTCCCTCAATTGTCTTATAACACGGATACCCTAAAAATTACGGATCAGGCTTACCTCTATCAAAACAAACAAAAACTATGGGAGCTTTATGTCACTGGAGATCCCTACCAAATTGGATTGAAAACCGGGGCCTTAACCCAGCAATTATATCAAAAACAAGAAACCGTCTTTTTTGCTAAAGTAGAAGAGTTTGTTCCATCGAGATTTAAACAAAATATGTTGGTCAAAATGCTGAAATTTTATAACCGACACCTCTACCGTTATATTCCAGCAGAGTTTAAAACTGAAATTTATGGACTGTCCCAGTATGCAACAGATCAATTTGCGTATTTAGGTGATGCCTATCATCGAAATTTGTACTTACACGGGGCACACGATATCGGACATGCCTTTCAGGATTTAGCATTAGTAGGTTGCTCTTCTCTAGCCGTGTGGGGAGAACATACGGAGGATGGAGGCTTGCTCATCGGACGCAATTTCGATTTCTACGCAGGAGATGAATTTGCAGAAAATAAAATAATAGCTTTTGTCAAACCCGACCAAGGTCATGCATTTATGTCGGTCACTTGGGGGGGCATGACTGGTGTAGTATCAGGGATGAACCTAGCAGGATTAACGGTAACACTTAATGCAGGTAAATCTGCAGTTCCCCTCAAGGCTAAAACCCCTATTTCCATTGTTGCCCGTGAAATCTTGCAATATGCCTCAACTATTGACGAAGCAATCGCCATGGCCCAGCAAAAAGAAGTTTTTGTCTCAGAGTCTATTTTAGTAGGAAGCGCCCACGATAAAAAGGCTGTTATTATTGAAATAGGGCCTAAAAATTTTGGGGTATATGACATGCCTAATGTGTCTGCAGTTATTTGTTCCAATCACTTCCAAAGCGATGCTTTTGCCAAGGATAAGCGAAACCTCAAACAAATAGAAGAAAGCCATTCCCAATACCGCTGGGATAAAATAAAGGAAATCGTGGAAGAGGAACACCAATTATCACCGCTAAAAATGGCGCAACTATTGCGCAATACACAAGGATTAAACAACAAAGAAATAGGTTATGGCAATGAAAAAGCGCTAAACCAACTCCTCGCCCATCACGGCATTATCTTTCAACCAGAGAAACGCTTGGTGTGGGTATCTTCAAATCCCTATCAATTAGGTGCTTTTGTAGCCTATGATCTCAATGCCATTTTTTCCAATACCTTTGAAGAAGCCAAATCCTATGCTATCGATAGCTTAACGCTCCCTGAAGACCCTTTTATTCATACAAAAGCTTTTGCAGATTATGAAGCATTTCGAATACAAAACCGCTGGATAGAACATCAAATTAAAAATAAAGAGAAAATCGATACCGCAAGACTTCAGGCGTATCAACAATTGAACCCGGAGTATTGGCTGGTGTATTACCGTACAGGTCTGTATTATTACAACCAAAAACAATATCAATTGGCAAAGGAAGCTTTTGAATTGGCATTGACCAAAGAAGTGACCACCTTAAATGCCGAACGAGAAATAATGAAATACCTCAAAAAAATAAATAGAAAATGGAACTAAATTCGTCAGTAATGGACCGATCAGTTGAGGAAATAAAACATTTTCAAGAACAAAAACTCAGGGAAGTGTTGCACTATGTCACCCAACATTCCCCCTATTACAAGCAACTGTATCAAGCACAACAAGTCGATATTTCAGCTATTCAAACCCTAGAAGACCTGCCCTTGTTGCCCTTGGTTACTAAAGATGATTTGCAGCGAAACAACGATGATTTCTTTTGTGTCGACAAAGGACAAATTATCGACTATGCGACCACATCAGGTACATTAGGAGATCCAGTAACCTTCGGATTGACGGATAGTGATTTGGACCGTCTAGCTTTTAACGAAGCGACGTCATTTACTATTGCTGGTATTCAAAAAGGAGATATCGTACAGCTAATGACCACTATAGATCGTCGATTTATGGCGGGATTAGCCTACTTTTTAGGGTTGCGTAAGTTAGGTGCTGGAGTTATTCGCGTTGGCGCTGGAATTCCCCAATTACAATGGGATTCGATCTTAAAATACAAACCCAAATACCTCATTGGCGTACCTTCTTTCTTGCTAAAACTGATCGATTATGCCGAAAAAGCCGGAATTGATTACAAAAATAGTAGTGTTCAAGGGGTGATTTGCATTGGAGAGGCTTTGCGAACTGCGGATTTACAACCGAGTATTTTAGCCAACCGAATTTTGGATAAATGGCCTTTAGCCTTATTCTCAACCTATGCCTCAACAGAAATGGGGGCCGCTTTTACAGAATGTGAGTACCATCAAGGGGGACATGTAATTCCCGAATTGATCCTTACTGAAGTTGTCGATCAAGAGAATAAACCTGTTTCCCCAGGTGAGCTAGGGGAACTCGTTATTACAACGCTAGGTGTTCAAGGTATACCTTTGGTGCGCTTTAAAACAGGTGACATGGTGAGAAAACATGAAGATCCTTGTCCATGTGGTCGAAATACCTACCGAATAGGTCCCGTTGAAGGACGCAAAAAACACATGATAAAATACAAGGGAACTACTTTTTATCCCCCAGCAATTCACGATATTCTAAATGCATTTACTTCCATTCAAATGCATTTGGTAGAGGTTCAAACTAACGATATCGGAACCGATGAAATTGTCATTCGTTTAGTGAGCGACGATACTTCTCAAGAGTATATGAAGCAAATTAAAGATGCCTTTCGCGCTAAATTAAGAGTAACACCCCAGATCGTATTTGAAGAGATCGCCATTTTACAGCCTATTGTATTTAATGCTCTAAGCAGAAAACCTATTGCATTTATTGATAAACGAGTGCAGTAAAACCGAAAATAGTAGAATTTTACTTTATAAATGATTTTAAAGGTATTACAACTTTATAAAAACGATAGTTGTACTATCTTTGTAAAAATATAATGAATCAAAATGGCTAATCAAGTTCGCGTGCGTTTTGCACCTAGTCCTACAGGACCTTTACACATTGGTGGTGTTAGAACTGCATTATTTAATTATTTATTTGCTAAACAAAATAAGGGTGTCTTTTATGTGAGAATTGAAGACACAGATCAAAATAGATTTGTTCCAGGAGCAGAAGCCTACATTCTTGAAGCATTGGAATGGTTGGGAATTGCTCCAGACGAAACCATTGGAAAAAACGAAAAGTTTGGACCTTATAGACAAAGTGAACGCAAAGCTTTATACAAACAATATGCCGATCAATTAATTGAAACAGGATGGGCCTATTATGCATTTGATACAGCAGAAGAATTAGATGAATTGCGCAAAAAAGCGGAAGAAGCGGGGCAAACATTTATTTATAATCACAGCAATAGAGAAGTTTTGAAAACCTCGCTAAAGTTGTCAAAAGAAGAAGTAGATCAGTTGATTGCTGCTGATGTACCTTATGTTATTCGCTTCAAAACACCAGTTGGTGAAACCCTATTTTTGAATGATATTATTCGAGGTGATATTAAATTCGAAACGAATTTATTAGATGATAAAGTGTTGTTTAAAAGCGACGGAATGCCTACTTATCACCTAGCTAATATCGTAGATGATCATTTAATGGAAACATCTCACGTTATTCGAGGTGAAGAATGGTTACCTTCTATGCCCTTACATGAATTGTTATATAAAGCATTTGGATGGGAAGCTCCTAAATTTGCACATTTACCGTTAATTTTAAAACCAGTGGGGAACGGAAAATTGTCTAAAAGAGATGGAGATAAATTGGGATTCCCTGTGTTTCCACTCGATTGGCAAGATCCTGTTTCAGGCGAAAAATCATCGGGTTATCGCGAAAAAGGATTCTATCCAGAAACGGTACTAAACTTTTTAGCCCTTTTGGGGTGGAATGACGGAACCGATCAAGAAATCTTTTCACTAGAAGAATTGGTGGCTAAATTCGACTTAAGTCGCGTGCACAAAGCAGGTGCTAAGTTTGATCCAGAAAAGAACAAATGGTTCAACCAGCACTATTTAAAATTGCAAAAAGACGCAGATTTAGCCCAAGCGTTTCAGGTGATTTTGAATGAAAAGGGAATTGATGCAACAGACGCTTATGTAGAACAAGTTGTTGGACTAATCAAAGAACGTGCAACTTTTGTTTCTGACTTTTTTGAATTGAGTGATTTCTTTTTCCAAGCACCAACGGCTTACGATCCAAAAGCACTGAAAAACTGGAAAGAGGATACGGCAACCATTATGCAACAAGTAGCTGATGTTATTCAGGGAATAGATACGTTTGATGCAACGACAATTGAAACGGTGGTAAAAGCGTGGATCAACGATCAAGGCATTGGAATGGGAAAAGTGATGCAACCGCTGCGCGTTTGTGTCGTAGGAGCTCTTAAAGGTCCAGACTTATTTCAAATCATCGAACTAATTGGCAAAGAAGAAACACTAAAGAGAATCAAGCAAGCAATTGCAACCATATAAGTATAAAAGAGAGCCCTAAAAGCTCTCTTTTATTTTGTTCCAACACTTTAGAATTTGTGAATAATAAGGCGTATTTTTACTTTTTAATTGAAGTTTAATGAGAAATTTATTGGCAAGCTTTACTATCTTGACCCTTTTATTTTCCTCTTGTGCTAATGATGAAGCCAATACCCAAGAACGAGCACAAAACGAGTGGACTAATTTTATTCAAAAGCACCTCCTAGGCGAATGGAAACCTCAATCCATCACTGTTAGACCACTTCTCGGTCATGCTTTTGTTCTAAAAGAGTATTCCAGTTTGGGCAATGACGCCGATGTGGTGCGGTTGCACAAAGATTATACTGGTGTATTTCAATCGCTTGACGCCTTAGGTCAAGTCAAAAATATCCCTTTTACCTGGTATCATAAATTAGATGAGCTTGGCATTCAGTTGCAAGATGATCGAGTGCTTAAAACGATCCTTTTGAACAAATCTAGCACCGAATTAGAATTGTCCATTAATTTAGCCCATGTGGAAGCGGATTTAATCCCCCTTATTCCCGAATTAAAACAGATAAAAGACAAAGAACACTATGTGGTCTATTTTTATTTTGTTAAATAATTAGTATTCTAATGTTAAGAAAATTTAAATTCTGTCCGTAATAAGTTGTATATTTGAGAGTAATCAATAACTTATTTTATGAGAAAAATAGTCTTATCATTTTCACTATTAGCGCTAGTACTCACGGGAACAGTTTCTTGTAGTAGCGATGATAATAGCTCAGAGCAGCACAGAAAAAAAACGCTTGAACTAACCATCTTAAAAGGAAATACAGTTGCTGTAAATGAAGAAGTTTCTTTTACGGTTGCAGTAGGAGGAACTACTGTTGAAGGTAGTCTTATCTATGTAGACGGAAAGCAAGTGGCTAATCCTTATATATTTACCACTGCTGGTACATATAAAGTCGTAGCCAAAAAAGAGGGCTATAACGACAGTAACGAAATCACCGTTCAAGTAAAACAAGCTGCTGCTTCTATTCGAAAAACTTGGATCCCTGTTCACGTAAATGTTGTTATGCCTGCGGGTGATCCCATCGCTATGGCTTATCCTAAAAATCCTGATTGCGATGATGATACCCTCGTTTTTAACGATGGAGAACAGGTGAGTTTTAATTTTCACGATGAAAGCTGTGCTGTATCAACTACAGGATCCCACTGGTCATTTAATGCGGCAACAAACCTGTTGACTTTTACACTTTTTGATCAAGAGATGAAAGTAAATGTAACCACTTTGACCGAAGACAAATTAGTGATTAAAGCAAAAGGCGACCAATTTGCAGCTTTAATCCCAATTTTAGTTCCTGACTTAGCTGCAGGTTTACCACCAGCCTTGCTTGCATTAATAGAAGTAGAATTAGAATTTAACGCCCAGTAATAAAAAAAATCTCTAGTACTAGAGATTTTTTTGTAATTTGATCTACGAATAAATAATAATTGTTATGTTTTTAATTTTTTTAGTTCCTGTATTAATTGTCTTGTTTTTAAGCTTTTTTACAGTCAAACAGCAATCTTCAGCAATTGTCGAACGCTTTGGTAAATTTAATAGTATTAGACACTCTGGATTGCAGTTAAAAATTCCAGTAGTTGATCGGATTTCTGGTGTTGTTAACTTGAGAATCCAGCAGTTAGACGTGATGATCGAAACCAAGACCAAAGACAACGTTTTCGTCAAGCTCAAAGTTTCTGTTCAGTTTAAAGTAATTGCGGATCGCGTTTACGATGCTTTTTACAAATTAGAGTATCCACACGATCAAATTACTTCTTATGTTTTTGACGTGGTGCGTGCCGAAGTACCCAAATTGATCTTAGATGACGTATTTGAGCGTAAAGACAATATAGCCGTGGCCGTTAAACGCGAATTAAACGAAGCGATGACGACCTATGGATATGATATTATCAATACTTTAATCACGGATATTGATCCAGATATTCAAGTAAAAAATGCGATGAATCGAATTAATGCTGCAGACCGTGAGAAAGTGGCAGCAGAATACGAAGCGGAAGCAAGTAGAATTAGAATTGTTGCCAAAGCCAAAGCAGAGGCAGAATCAAAACGTCTGCAAGGACAAGGTATTGCAGACCAACGTCGCGAGATCGCACAAGGTTTGGTGGAAAGTGTTGACGTTTTAAACAAAGTGGGTATTAACTCTCAAGAAGCGTCGGCTTTAATTGTTGTTACGCAACATTACGATACCCTTCAAGCGGTGGGTGCTGATTCCAAATCGAACCTGATCTTATTGCCCAATTCTCCAACGGCAGCAAGTGATATGCTAACGAATATGGTTACTTCTTTTGCAGCAGGCGGTAAGATTTCAGAAATGTCAAATACAGGGCATTCTAAGCCTTCAAAAAAGCAGGAGGAGTAAAACCTCGTTATAGTGCATAAAATGCCTTAAAACACCTGATTTATGATCAGTTTGCCGGTATTACTATACAATAAAGCTATAAAACTTGAAGAACAATTTCTTCAAGTTTTTTTTTGCACCAAAAAATAAAAGCTAGCAGAAATACACAATCAATTGTTTTTCTACTAGCTTTTATATGCTAACTAAACGCCTTAGCGTTAACCTTCTTTATTTATTTCTTGAATTTTCTGCGCATAAAAAAGCGAAAGATAGACGTTGCGATTAACGTTTGTATGCTACCAGAGTTTTTCAAAAGTGAACCGGCAGTACCCAAGGTATTCTTGATTAATTTCTCAGGAGATGTTTCTTCTTTCAGCTGGTCCAAAGCAAGATTAATCTTTTGATAGTGGATTTCCCTTTCTATGCGTAAGATATGTAAATCGTGATTAATTTGCTCTAGAGATGAATAGCTCTTTTTCATAGTCATATAATTTTAAATCTAATCATTAAAAATAGCTTCTGAAAGCTTTTTAATAAGGGGTCTATCAACAAGCTGTTTTCGGCAGGTAAAGACAAGAATGCTAATGAGTAAATAAAACAAGCCGACATATAAGAATCCAAGAGATGCACTTCCAACGCTCTCCCCTATGGCAAATGCGGCATAGAGAGATAAAAATAAAAGCGAGAGAAGAAGAAATACACCAACGACAAAAATTGTCATAAAAATAATGGCTGTTTTTGCTGTAATTTTAAACCCCCACAGCCGAACATAGTCAATACTCGTATTGAGGTATTGTTCTGAATGCTCTTTTATCTCGTTAAGGTTGTCTTTTATTTCTTGGAATGCCATGCTATATTTTATATAAACAGATTATTTTTTTGCGTTTTCAGCCAATTCTTTACCTTGCTTTTTCAGCTCGGCTAATTTGTGCTCTAATGCAGAAATCACTTCATCTCTTTTCTTTCCTGCAGCGTTGACAAATTCTTCAATGCCGTCCTCAAAGCTATCTGCCTTTCTGCTTACAACATTTCGCACTTGTTTTTTTAGATCATCAATTTTATCTGATAATTCATCTTTGGACTCGTCAAACGATCTTTTAATTTTTTTTCTCGTTTTCTTTCCTTCATCCGGAGCGAAAAGTATTCCAATCCCCACTCCTATTGCTGCTCCAGCCACTAATGCGGCTAATGTACTTCCTAAACGTTCTGACATACTTTTTAATTTTTATGGTTATCTCATAAAGTTAATAAAAAAAGGCGTTTTTGATCGTTAATATAACGTTAAAAACACCTTTTTTTACTGTATTACCAATAAAATTAATTTTGATCTAACTTCGCCCAAGTATCTCTAAGCCCTACGGTTTTGTTGAAAACCAAGTGATCTGCTCTACTTTCTTTGTCAACACAGAAGTAACCCATGCGTTGGAATTGGAACTTATCCCCTGCTTGTGCTTCTTGTAAGCTTGGCTCTAAATATCCCTTGACAATGCTTAGTGAATTCGGGTTAATGAATTCTAAAAAGTCAACTTCTTTATTTCCATCTGGATTTTCATTGATGAACAAGCGGTCGTACACGCGAATTTCTGCTTCTACAGCATGGGGGATGGAAACCCAGTGAATCGTTCCTTTCACTTTGCGTTTACTCGCTTCTGTTCCACTTCCACTGCGACTCTCTTCATCGTAGCTGACGTGAATTTCTGTAATATTGCCTTCGTCGTCTTTGATTACGCTTTCTCCTTTTATGATGTAGGCATTTTTAAGGCGTACTTCTTTGCCTAGTGTTAAACGGAAGAATTTACTGTTTGCCTCTTCTTTAAAGTCTTCTCTTTCAATGTATAATTCTCTTGAAAAAGGAACTTTTCTAAAAGTCATTACCTCGTCCTCTGGGTTGTTTTCAGCTTCTAACCACTCTTCTTTTCCTTCTGGATAGTTGGTAATAACCAATTTTACAGGATCTAAAACAGCCATCACACGGGGTGCGATTTTATTCAAATCTTCGCGTACACAAAACTCCAATAGAGAAACGTCAATCAAGTTGTCTCTTTTGGCAATTCCAATGGTATCTGCATAATTTCGGATTGAAGCAGGCGTATATCCTCTTCTTCTCAATCCGGAAATCGTTGACATTCTCGGGTCATCCCATCCTGTTACGTGACCTTCCGCTACTAGTCTCGCTAGTTTTCGTTTGCTCACTACTGTATGTGATAAGTTTCTACGGGCGAATTCGCGCTGTTTAGGGCGAATATTGCCTTCCTCTACCACTTGATCTAAAAACCAATCATAAAGCTCTCTATGCGGTAAAAATTCAAGGGTACAGAACGAATGTGAAATACTTTCTAAATAATCACTTTCTCCATGAGCCCAATCGTACATAGGGTAAATACACCAATCATTCTGTGTGCGGTGGTGTGCTTTGTTGATGATGCGGTACATGATTGGATCACGCATCAACATATTAGTATGAGCCATATCGATTTTGGCGCGTAAAATATGGGTGCCTTCTTCAAACTCCCCTTTCTTCATGCGTTCAAATAAATCGAGGTTTTCAGCTACACTTCTATCGCGAAATGGACTATTAACGCCTGGTGTTGTTGGCGTTCCCTTTTGTTGAGCCATAACTTCTGAAGATTGACTGTCGACGTAGGCCTTTCCTTCTTTAATCAGCTGTACAGCCCAATTGTATAGTTGCTGGAAATAATCCGATGCATACACTTCATTTGCCCATTTATAACCTAGCCATTCTACATCGTATTTGATTGCGTCAACAAATTCCTGTTCTTCTTTTGAGGGATTCGTATCGTCAAAACGCAAGTTTACTGGCGCATTGTACTTCAATCCCAATCCAAAGTTTAAACAAATAGAACTCGCATGACCTACGTGTAAATAACCATTAGGCTCAGGCGGAAAACGGAAATGTAGTTTTTCTGTTGGCAAGCCATTTTTTAAATCTTCTTCAATGATTTGCTCAATAAAATTTAATGATTTCTCTTTTGTTGACATGGATATAAATATTATAACTACAAAGGTATCAAAAAACTAAACAATTTCGATGTACTTTACCTGGACAAAAGGCGATATCTAACTAAAAATAATCGTATTTTTATCTTTTAATCTAAAAGAAGGTTTTTTATGGGGATTATTAGACTCAATAATATTCGAACGTTTTCGTTTCACGGTTGCATGCCCGAAGAGGCAAAAATAGGATCCGAATACCGCGTTGATATTACGGCAGCAGGAAATTTTAGAGATGCTGCTGCAACAGATGAACTGGTAAATGCTATTGATTACGTGCAATTGAACCAAATTGTCAAAGAAGAAATGGATAAGCGCTCCAAATTATTAGAAACGGTTGTTCAGCGTATTATTGATCGAATTTTGTTGGAAATTAAGCTAGTGGAGAAAGTAACTGTCGCTGTTTCAAAAATTAATCCACCAATCGGCGGAGATGTAGAATACGTAACTGTTGAAATGCAAGGAGTTAGGTAGTTTTCTGATTGTTGGAGGTAAAAAACTATTTAAATTGGTTTTTAAATTTAAAAAATAGTAGTAAGTTTGCATCCAATTAAAGGATACGGCATCGTGTCCGAGTGGCTAGGAAGCGGTCTGCAAAACCGTCTACAGCGGTTCGAATCCGCTCGATGCCTCAGAAAAAAGGATAGCACATGCTATCCTTTTTTTGTTTACAGTTTACGGTGTGCGATGAATCTATTGTACGTCCCTGACATAGGTTGACCATAAAAAATCAATTTTCCTATGAAAGTTAACGTTCAACAAATCAAAAAAAATCGTATTTATTCAGAAGAATTTAAACGCGAGATTGTTAGTTTATTTGAAAA
>NZ_JACHTD010000030.1 GCF_014145665.1 Myroides sp. NP-2
TGATGATCGGCTATAGTTACGATGCCGAAACCAGTAAGCTGTCTCGTTACAACTCCGGATCCCATGAGATTTTTCTGCGCTTTAATTTGTTAAACAGCTTTAAGCGCGTAACCGCGCCAAGGTTCTTCTAAAATAGTTTGGTATGAAAAAAAATGTACAAAAATTTGGAATCGCTGCTGTTATTTTGTTTTCTGTGCTGACGGTAAGTTATGGTCAAACAGGGAAGGAGAAGCGTGCAGATAAAAACTTTGATCGCTTGGCCTATGCCAATGCCATTGAAATTTATGAAGGATTAGTTAATCAAGGTTACGTCAATACCTCGGTTTTACAGAACCTAGGAGATGCGTATTACTTCAACGGAAAGCTAACCGAAGCACATCAGTGGTATAGTGAACTTTTTGAAGGGGACTACAAGGACAAAAATAGTGCACTTATCCCTTCTGAATATTACTACCGTTATGCGCAAACCCTTAAAAGTCAAAAGAACTACGTGAAATCCAAGGAATTTTTGGATCAGTTTTACAAGTTGGAGGGCGGAGACTCTCGCGCAGCCTTGTATAACAAGAATCCTGATTATTTGACCCAAATTGCACGCAATTCAGATCGCTATGAGATCAAAGCATTAGCGCTCAACAGCGAATACTCCGATTATGGAGCAACTATGTTAGGCGATCAATTGATTTTTACTTCTGCGCGTGCCACTGCTGATCAAAAGGGAAATGCCATTCACTCCTGGACCAATGAAAGCTATACGAGTTTGTACAGTGCTCAAATCAGTAATGAGGGCATTGGAGAACCTGTGCGTTTACCCATGGAGAATACCAGTATTAATGAGGCAACAGCCGTATTTACTGCTGATGGAAATACGATGTATTTTACGCGTAACAACGCCAAGAGCAATGGGAAAAGCCAGCAAAATAAAGCACATACCTCTTTACTTAAAATATACAAAGCAATAAAGCAAGCGGATGGGCAGTGGGGACAGGTGGAAGAATTGCCGATCAATTCGGATGATTTTAGTACCGCCCATCCCGCTTTAACTCCCGATGGAAAGTGGTTGTACTTCGCCTCAGACCGCAAGGGAAGCATTGGACAATCCGACTTGTATCGCGTGGCTTTACACCAAAATGGTAGCTATGGCCCTGTGGAAAACCTCGGAAAAACAATCAATACAGAAGGAAGAGAGAGTTTTCCGTTTATTTCTTCCGATAACCAGCTGTATTTTTCCTCCGATGGTCATCCAGGCCTAGGGGGATTAGACGTTTTCGTTACTAAAATAAGTTCCGATGGCAATTTCGAATCAGTAGAAAATATGGGAGAGCCCATCAACAGTCCTTTAGACGATTTTAGTTTTTTTATAGACACCAAACAAAAAAAGGGTTTTATTAGTTCAAATCGCCCAGGAGGAAAAGGAGCAGATGATATTTATGCTTGGTCAGAAAAGGCGTGTAAACAAATCATCGAAGGAACCGTCTATGACAAGCAAACCAAAGTGCCGATTCCCAACGCAACTGTTGTACTCTCTGCTTCATCGAGTCAGAAAAGCGATACGCTGCGCACCGATCAGAAAGGGAATTACACAATTCCCCTGCTAATTTGTGGGGTCAATTATCATATTAAAGTAGAAGCAGAATCGTTTAATGCGATAGAAGTAGCTTTCAATTCCGATAGTGAAGCAGGCGTAAAAAGAGTCGATATCGGACTTGAAAAACCAGAAATCCCCTTAGAAGTGAATGATGATTTGTTTAGAAAGTTAAACCTAAAACCGATATACTTTGATCTTAATAAATCAGACATCCGACCAGATGCGGGCATTGAGTTGATGAAAGTGGTGGAATTAATGAAGAAATACCCAAGTTTAAAGGTAGATGTGCGCGCTCATACTGATAGCAAAGGAAAAGATGCCTATAACCTGAGTTTATCCGATCGACGCGCTAAATCAACTATGCAATGGATGATTATGCAAGGAATTGGTTCGGATCGCCTAACAGGACGTGGCTATGGAGAAACCCAATTGCTCAACCGTTGCAGTAATGGCGTTCGCTGTAGTGATGCCGAACACCAAGAAAATAGACGCAGTGAATTTATTGTTGTAGAGAAATAAGTAGTAAGAATTACTTTTTTTTATATAATCGGGCTGTGAGATGTAAAACATACAGCAGAATTGAAGGAGGGTCTATATAGTCCTCCTTCTTTTTTATATCCCATAGAACAACGCTACAGTTTAAGAGATGAAGAGCGAAAATACAGCATAGAGAAGTGAAAGGGGAATTAGCTCAAATATCAATATAAGGCTTGTATCAAAGGAGGTGAATAGCGCAAATACACCTGTATTTTTAATCCGCTGCTTGAGAAAGATACATACATCCGAGGTAGGGGGGAGTTCTACTTCACTTTTGTTGGTACAAGTTGAGAGAAGAGATTATCAAAAAAAGTAGCCCTCTTCGCAGAGTTGCGGTTTAATCCAATGAAGTATTTTGGACGTGATGCGCTCAAAATATTTGTTTTGTCAATAAAATAGGTAGAAATGAGCAAGATTCAACAAAGATGTACGAAGTTGTTGAGTCTAGTACTACACAAAAAATAAAAGGTAGGGACAATTCGCATAGGAAAATAAAGAGGTGGGTCGCAAAAGAGAAGAACAAGGAGGAGGTAAACGCTTTTTTAGACGCTAAAGGAAGCAGTTAGCAAATAAAATCGAGAAAATGGCGCGAAAGGAGCGATTCTTTATAAAAATAAAATTTAAAATAAATGAACAACTACGAGTACATCCCCGTTTTTCTATCGCTAAATTACTTTGAAGCATGTAAACGCATTTACTTTTGAGAGAAGAAAGGTAGCAACTTTGTTTATAAGTCGCGCATCTTCCAGTAAAAATCGCAGTTCCCCCCTTTTTTAAATAATTTGTTTTTTATTCTTTTTTTAACAAAAGTTAAATTGTGTATCACTAGTTTTTTACTATTTATTTTGGTTTTTTGATTCTTTTTTTAACTTTTTTGTTATTTATGTTTGTATCAAATGTTGTTTTTGTGATGTTTTCTTCCTAACGGTATTTGAAAATGTTAATAGAGTTAAAGCAACGGAAGAACGAGAATAACAAAAGGTATTCCATACTATTTATAAAATGAGAATATAAAATTAAATCAACAAATTATGAAAAAAAAATTACTTTCAGTTGCTGCATTACTGTTGGTTTCAGTTGTGCAGGCTCAAGTGGGAATTGGGACGAGTACGCCCAATAAATCTTCTGAGTTAACCATTATGTCGAGAGATAAAGGAGTGTTGATTCCAAATATCGCTTTAAAAAGTACCGTTGATAAAACAACGATTGCCAATGGTAACGTAGAAAGCCTACTAGTCTATGCCAATACAAAACAAGGAGATATTATACCTGGATTTTACTACTGGGATAAAACCAAATGGGTGAGAATTGTTCCAGATGTAGATATCGCAGATGAAGTGATTAAAAGTTTTGCAACGATCATAAATAATGAAAGCGTAGTGCAACAATTGGAACAAGTGATCCTCCATACAGAAGGTAGTGTGTTTTACGATGGCAACAAATTCGAATATATCGATGAAAATGGAGTAAATCAAATCATCGATATCACCCAAATTATCAGAACCAATGAAACGAAAACCACCTTGGTTGACAATAACGATGGTACCTATACCTATACCTCAGAGGATGGAACCCAAACGATTATCAATGTTCCACAATCTGTTATTGAGCAGTTTGCTAGCATTGTCAACAACGAATCCGTCAAGCAACAATTAGAAGAAATAATTCTACATACCCAAGGCAGTGTATTTTACGACGGAATCAAATTTGAATATGTCGATCTAAATGGGGTACATCAAATTATAGATATCTCACATATAGTCCGAACTAATGAAACGGTGACTACCCTAATCAACAATCAAAATGGGACTTACACCTATACTTCAGAGCATGGTATTCTGACGACAATCAATGTTCCTCAATCAGTCATCGAACAGTTTGAAAACATTGTTAGCAACGAAGCTGTATTAGAGCGCTTGCAACAAATAGTACTGAATACTGGTGGAATTGTGTATTTCGACGGCACTAAGTTTGAGTATAACGATGAGAATGGAAACAGACAAAGCGTTGATATTTTAACCATTGTTAAAGCCAATGAAACCCAGACTGTTTTAGTAGATAATCAAAATGGTACCTATGTCTATACCTCAGAGAATGGCACCCAAACCACGATTAATGTTCCTCAATCGATCATTGAACAGTTTGAGAATATTGTTAGCAATGATGCTGTATTACATCGACTACAACAAATTATTCTAGATACAGGAGGAAATGTCTACTTCGACGGTGCTCAATTTGAGTACAATGATGCAGATGGAAACAGGCAAATTATCAATATTTTAGACCTTGTTAGAGCCAATGAGACGAAAACGACATTAGTAGACAATCAAAATGGCACCTATACCTATACTTCAGAAAATGGTATACAAACAACAATAAATGTACCCCAATCAGTCGTTGAACAGTTTGAAAATATTATCAAGAACGAAACGGTACTTCCTCAATTACAGCAATTTATATTAGAATCGCCTAGCGTTGTGCAATACAATGGAACTGTTTTTGAATATATCGACACAGGGGGTTTTAAACATCTGATTGACGTCAATAAAATTGTCACGGACAATGAAACATTGACTGCCTTAGCCTATAACACCACTACTGGGATCTTAACCTACACAAACGAACACGGAAATACCGTTTCGGTTGATGTGAAAAATGCAGTAAAATCTTTTGAAACAGTAAGTAGTATAACGAGTAATGCAACAGCAGGGACCATTACGTTTACGAATGAAAGGGGGACTAATACCATTTTGGATATAAGATCATTGGTGAAAGCAAATGAAACGGTAACTAAATTGGTGGATCATGGCAATGGATCATTTACTTATTACAATGAAAAAGGAATCGATAATAATGGAAATGTCATAACAACTGGCGGAACCACGTTCAAGGTGCCAAAAGTAGAAAAGTACGATTTGACCAAAACGATACGATTCGTTGATGGTACATCGACAAGCCAAGGTTGGAGTTATAACGAAATGAATATGGTGTTAGGACCAAACCCACAAATATATCGCCGATCTAATGAAACTTATAAAACAGTTTATCGCGCTTTGTTCAGCGTTAATAGTAATCCTGCAAGGACGAAGTATATACATGTAGACTTTACTGTTCGGGCAACTTCAGCAAACCGTATTAATAATGCTATTGGAGCGGTGGAAGTTTTTGCCATGTTTGATGTCGAAATTTTTATAAATGGAGAATTAATGAAAACGATGAACGAAAGAATCTTCTATTTTGGAGGAAATACTAGAGGATGGGATTCTTCTTCTGGTGAATATTCTAGCATGATCGCTTTTACTGACGAGACGCGTTTAAATACTTCAGGTAATACAATTGACATTAGAATTAAACCTACTCGAAATAATTTTTTCAAAAATGCTGTTAGCACCGAATCAGGTTATTTTGTTACAGGAAATGCAATGGTAGTTGACGTTGTCTTAGAAGACAATTTAGAAATTAACCTATTTGAAAAGCAATAGACTAGCACTAGACACAAGTAATTGGATTTTTTGAAAAGAGGTGTTAACTCTTTTCTGACAAATTCCTCCGTATGTATTCCGTGTTAGAACGCGTTTAGTTGTGTTAGAAAACAGAATCATTTCCAATGAAGTTTTCTCATTTAGCAACTTTGCTGTTAGGAGAATATATATAACAAGAAATAATTTTAGAATTCTACTAGCTTAATAAAATAAAGAGACCTATGCAAATCGCAATTAGGAGAAAGCAAGCAAGTGAAATTGAGTTAAACTGTTAAAAAACAAGAACTTATCCTGAGTTCTGTTGAGAAGTATAGCAAGAACTAGCTATTCTATTGACAAAAGAAAATCCTAGAATTTGAAGATTTGGTTGAAAGGTTAGGTACCAAGCTTGTTGTGAAAGTTAAATCGTGTATCAATTGGATTTATGGGTTATTTATTGAGATTTTGATGCTTTTTTTAACTTTTTTAATGTTTAGGTTTGACTATCCTTTGTTATCCTGATTAACGCAGCTTCATTTTTATAATGATTATTGCACTTTAAGTATGGGAGGAAAATACATTGATAAAAGCTGGTTGTCTAATTATCTACAAAACTAGATTTTGTGATATTAAATTGAAAAAAATATGAAAAGAAAATTATTGTCAGTTGCAGCTGTGTTAATGGTTTCAGCTTTACATGCTCAGGTGGGGATTGGAACGACTACTCCCAATAAATCTGCTGAATTGACCATTTTATCCAAGGATAAAGGACTATTGATTCCAAACATTGCTTTAAAAAGTACTATTGATAAAACAACGATTGTCAACGGCAATGTAGAAAGCTTACTAGTTTATGCTAATGTTGAGCAAGGGGATATAAAACCTGGATTTTATTATTGGGATAAAAACAGATGGGTAAGAATTGTGACAGAAAGTGATGTATTAGATGCAAATGTGTATTATGACGGAACTAAATTTGAGTATACAGATGCCAATGGAAGTAAGCAAGCGATTGATGTAGCAGCTATTGTCAAAGCACATGAAACCCAAACGACCTTAGTCCATAACAACGATGGTACCTATACCTATACATCAGAAGATGGGACAACAGCAATAATCAATGTTCCCGCCGATGTGATTCAAGAATTTGAGACGATTATTTCCAATGAAGCGGTAAAGAATAAAGTGTTGGAGTTGATTGCTCAAAATGGAGGTAATATGTATTATGACGGAACCAAATTTGAGTATACAGATGCCAATGGAAGTAAGCAAGCGATTGATGTAGCAGCTATTGTCAAAGCACATGAAACCCAAACGACCTTAGTCCATAACAACGATGGTACCTATACCTATACATCAGAAGATGG
>NZ_JACHTD010000031.1 GCF_014145665.1 Myroides sp. NP-2
AGACTCTTTATTTCGATTATCCAAATTTATTTTTAAAAAATATTTCTGAACCAATCTCAAGCCTTTTCTACTGCTTTTCTATGAACGTCTGCTTGTTTAATGCGGATGCAAAAGTAGTACCTTTTTCCCCACTTCCAAATTATTTGTTGCTTTTTTTTTAGTAAAATTTCACTTTTATTCACAACTCATTACTATAACGCACGTTAGATCGAAAAGTTTTTTTTTGTAGGTTGCGCGGTTCGCTCGTTGCTCTTTGCTCGTTGCTCTTTGCTCGTTGCTCTTTGCTCGTTGCTCTTTGCTCGTTGCTCTTTGCTCTTTGCTCGTCGCTCTTTGCTCGTCGTGAGGTTCGTCTCCTATTTCTTGGTATTCCTCTCCAACTCCCCTCCAACTCCCCTCCAACTCTCCCTGCACAGTTACTGGAAAAAAGGCCTTTTTGTCGAAGAAGTGTTGGAGGGGAGTCGAAGCAGAGACATGAAAAACAACTACAACAACCAATCACAACCTTTATAGGAGGGTTATAAAAAAAGGAAAGCAAATTCGAAATAGCCAAGAGTATGCACCAAAAAAAGAAAATAGCTTTTAATCATAGGGACCTACTTATTAAGTACAATCCATATAAAGGAAGGAAATACAACTCAAGCGTCTTGGTATGGAAACTCCTTTTATATAGGTGTTGATGTTTTAGCTACATGGTTTGGTGAGGAGGGCTAAAAATATCATCGCCTCTATATAAATTGTCCAAACATGTCGCTTTATTAATATAAAAGGAAGAACTAGTCTTATAGTAGCTTATCAAGGAATGAGGAAAACTAAAGAAAACTAACAATAAATGTATAAATAAAAAAGGAGAGCTTTCGCTCTCCTTTCTGTACAAAAACAAAATAATAATTCTA
This sequence comes from Myroides sp. NP-2, assembly GCF_014145665.1. Classification (GTDB taxonomy): domain Bacteria; phylum Bacteroidota; class Bacteroidia; order Flavobacteriales; family Flavobacteriaceae; genus Flavobacterium. The sequence goes on from NZ_JACHTD010000031.1 coordinate 894, forward strand.
AAATATAAAATCTTAAAATGATGTTGTGATACCAACTGTTAATCCGGCAGCTTCAGTTACATAACGACATACCCCACCTACACATAATAATCCTCCGCGTTGTCTTCCATAACTTGTAGATATACGCGTCGTACCTTTCGTATAACTGATCCCTGCATTATAATAATGAATACGTTCATCTTTAATATCATTACCATAATTATAGATATCATTAACAAAGACAGCCCAATTAGCATTATAAGCAAACTCTAGAGTTCCTCCTACCCAATTCTTTTTATCTTCTTTCGTCCATAAATGTTGTGCTTCTAAGCGAACCGATTTATTATCCAAGAATTGATATGTAGTTTCGAAAGAAGCAATGTTTACTTTGTACTTCCCAATTCCAGGTCTTTCTTCTAAAATACCTGGATTATAATATTGGTTCAAATACATAAAAATAGAAGACCAATTTTTTGACCATTTCTTTCGAACTTCAATCCCCAAATCTGAATAGCTTTTTTCTCCAAATCCAAAGAAATCAGCCTTAGTTCCAGATTTATCAGCTTTTTGTTCATTTTCAAGATTTGCCCAATAGGATCCATTCACAACAACATTAGTTCCATACTCTCCTCCTAGCGTTGTACCTTTAGCAAACTCATAGTAAAAATCAAATTGTCCTCCAATTTCCCCTAACTTACCCTGTCTCTCTAGATCAAAAGTAGGTTGTGCTTGATACACATAAATATTCTGCAAAGAATAGTCGTATTGTTTGGTCAGTCCTGGAATATAGTTTAAAGTACCTTTAAAATAATCATTCCCAGCAAGATTTCGTTCAGAATAGAAACTCATGTTTTCCATTCTTCTAAGATTAACATCGAAACCTAAACCTTTCTTAGCATATCCTCCATTAATTAATAAAGCATTCCCTTTCTGTTGAACATCGGGTTTAACGCGAAACAAATCTACAAGCGCATCTTTGTCTTTATAAACATATTCAACACCCATATAGAAACCACCCTTACCAAAATTCATTCTCCCACTATAACCACTAGTCAGTTTATCTAAATCGGTATTATATTGTCTTGAGTTCTCCATGCGACCAAGATAGCTGAAACCTGCAGACCAGTCTATCTCATAGTTTTCCATCATACCGGAAATATCAACATTCACATCACCTCCTATCAAAAAAGAATTGGATAAATCAAATCCCATTCCAACACGTTGCTTTCCACCTAAAACGGTAACATCGATATAATCTAATAACGTATACTTCACGTTTAATCCGAGCACAGCGTTATTAATACCTAGCTGTCTATCTTCCCATGAACGAAATAATAACCCACTACCAAACTGATCGTAAAAATGCCCAGCCGTCACATCTAATCCCAATTCTCTATTGTTATATCTTGCGTAGAGTGTTCCAATATCGAATCCCTTATAGTCAGGGGAATAATTCAATAATGCTTTAGGCTCATACCCCTCTACTTGAACGCCAAAACTCCAATTTTTCCAATCATAGTCAACTTTCAAATAAGAATTTGTTCTAAAGCGATCCTCGGCTTCATTCTCATCAATTTTGATCTTCTTATCATCAATATACCATTGCGAATTATTTTCAAAACCAACGCGAACCTGTGCTTTAGCTCCGAAAAAAAGAAGCAATCCACAAGCCGTAAAAAATATCTTTCTCATCGACTTACTTAATTAAAGCTTTAACTTGTTTAATTAATTCTTTTTCAACTCCTGGTGTATAGCTAGTGTGCTTATAAACAATTTTGCCTTTATATACCACTGCTGTGAAGGGCACATTCACTACATTCATTGCTCTTTTCAGATCGTGATTCGTATCCAATAATACAGTGTAATCCCAACCTTTTCCATTAACTAAAGGTTTTACTCGTTTCACTGACTTGGCATCATCAATAGAAACAGCAATTAATTTTACTCCAGTTTCTTTTTGCCAATCATCATACACATCATTAATTGCGGCTAATTCCTTCAAACATGGTCCACACCAAGTTGCCCAAAAACTTACAATGACAGGCTTCTCCTCATTAGCATAAGAAGAAAAATCAATTTTTTTGCCCTCTAGATCTGCAAGCACAACAGCAGGTAAATCCTTTTGTTGAGCATTAACTGTAGAAAAGACAAACAGTAACATAAATGCATAAAACGCTTTCATAATATTCAGTTTTAGTTGTAAGGTTCAAAAATAGACAAAAAAATGTATATTTAACTTTTTGTTAACCGAAATTTATACATATTTTTACGAAAACAACTTTAACAAATAATTTTATGAAAACAACAAAAAATTACTTCCTACTCCTTGTACTTACTTTAGGGATAGGATTATTCAGTGCGTCCTGTTCTTCAAGTGACGATAACAAAGGTGGTAATGATGATGACAATCCACCTCCAGGAAAAAAAGAATTAACTATTACTGCAACTAACACAACAATTAAAGTTGATGATGTAGTTACATTCTCAGCTAAATTCGGTAATGAAATTATTAAAGATGTTCAATTCTTTATTGATGAGCAAGCCATTGAGAGTGACACTAAAACCTTTGATCAAATTGGAGAATTTAAAGTACATGCGAAAAAAGCAACAGGTGAAAAAAGTAACACCTTAACTATTTCTGTATTTAAAGATGATGAAGAAATCAACAATGCATTGAAATTCGTTCACAAAGTAGTTGTAGAAGACTTTACTGGTGCTTGGTGTGGATATTGCCCACGAGTAGCAGATAAAATCGAAAAACTTGAAGAGAATTACCCAAACAATATCGTAGCTATTGCTATTCATAACTCAACAAACCCAAACGTTAATCACGGAGGACATGATCCATTCGACTTCTTCAAAACAGAAAGAAGAAGCTTCGAAAACGAAGTTGGAGTTGGAGGATATCCTTTTGGAATGATTGACAGAGTAGATGATTTTGAGGGTAACTTTAATAATTTTCAAACTTATATTAAAGATCACTCTACCATTGGTATTAAAATCAACTCAGAAATCTATGAAAATGATGGAATTGTAAAAGTTGGAATTAAATTTGGAGAGGATTATACTGAAGGAGTAAAATTTGCTGTTTTCATGGTCGAGGATCATTTACTATTCAGACAGTCAAACTACTTACCGAATCTTTATACAAACTATCAAACAGTAAATGGTTTTTTACAAAATTTCGAACATAACAACACATTGGTTGGTTTAGCAAATGGGTTTAGAGGAGAAGAAATTAGTTCGGCAGTAAGTGTAAAGAGTGGTGAATACACAAATGAAAATATTTATATTAAACATCATGCAGCTAACTTAGACAACACCAGAATTGTTGTTGTCGTAACAGATAAAAACGGAAAAGTGTTAAATGCGGCTTATACCAAATCAAATACTGAAATGAACTACCAAGTAGTACGTTAATAAAAAGAGCCACAATTTGATTGTGGCTCTTTCTCTTTCTTATTGAAACAAAAAAGCCTGACAATTTCTTGTCAGGCTTTTTTTGCTCCCCCTCTTGGAGAATAACTATTGTTTCTTGTTAAACCTTATTACATCTAAATACATCTAAAAAGCTTTACTTATAAGGGCTTTATGTGTTTTAGCAAAAACAAAAAACATTAAAATTCAGAAATGGTTGGATAATTGGTTGGATAAAACTAAATTTACAGTATATATAAATCATATCGTTATGGCTTCAATTAAGTATTACCCACAGCAACCAAAAGGTAAA
>NZ_JACHTD010000032.1 GCF_014145665.1 Myroides sp. NP-2
AAATTTCTTCTCGACTTAGTATTACGGGGAGTTTTTTTTCTTTAGGAATCGAGGGTAAATGAAGGTAATCGTACGGAAGATTTTCGGTTTTTAATAGAAAGCGTAATCCGTAAACCGTGTGTTTAAAATACGATTGCGAAGGAGAATGAGAACGTTGTTGTAGTTCAAACAGATAATCTTTAACCTGTTCAGGATGTAATTCGGTAGGTAATTTCCCAAAATGCAATGCCATGGTCGCTACATGACGTGAATAATTTTCAAAAGTGCGTTTGCTTCGTCCTAAAATAGAAATATTTCGTTCAAAACGTTGCAGAAGTTCAGAAAAACCTGTAATTTCATTACAAGCGCGATTCAAATATTTGTTTGCTCTTAATTCCTCCGGAGATTTTTTTTAATTACCATAGTATCAATTATTTAATCGTTAATAAATACTAAGGTACAAAATCATCGCAGCGAAAGCTACCGGAGGTTTAGTTCAACATCTACTATGACAACACGATTGGTTCCTGCTAAGATTTAAGCTTAATTTTATACCCCACACAAAAGTCTATTTTTTCACTAAATATTAGACTTTTATTCTAAGTACTAATTATCTCAATAATACCTTAAGTATGAAAATTAATGCAAGTATTGATACAATCTCCGAAAAACTTAAAATTCATTATCTTGATATAGGAGACTATGATGATGATATAAAATTAGCAATCAAAAATAATATAGCTAAAATATGTAATGGTATTGCAGGTGACCAAGATATTGATCTTTTAAAAATTGAAATTAAAAATTGGTTTATCGGAAAAGATGAATCAAAAAAGCATGGTTTTATAGCAGAGTTTTTTTGTCATTTATATTTAAATCAATTAAATTTTGAACAACATTTTTTATTCAAAAATTTAGAGGAAACAAAATCAATGAAGAAAGGTTTTGATGGATTATACCAATTTGAAGAAGAAATTTTCTTGTACGAAAGTAAGTCGAGTTTACCAACTACTTCAACTGCGACGCACAATTCAAATATTGGAGAAGCTTATCGTGATTTGAGAGATAAATTAAATGGTAAGAAATTAGATATACATGGTAATCCTATAGACCCTTGGTCTAATGCAATTAATCATGCTAGTCTTCAACAAATTAATCCAAATAAAAGCTTAATTCAAAATTTAGGTAATTTTAAGAGACAGTTTTTAAAAGGCAAATTTAATGATATAAAAAATTTTAATATCATTCCTAGCTCAACTATCTATTTAGGAACTAATTGGAAATGTATTGATCAAGAAGATTTAAAAACTAAACTTATAAGTCTGGTAAAAAAATATAAATACAAAAAAATAAATATTATTTGCATAAATAAGAAGGCTATTGATGGTTTCATAACTTATATAAACACATAATAATGTCAGAGAAAGCGCAACTCACAGCTTTAAAAAATAGTACTGAATTTAATTCTATTTTTTCTAAATTATTAACAAATGATTTATCTCTATCAGAATCACATAAAGAATACATTCTCTTATGCTCTTTACTCTTTTTTAAAGTTTATGACAATGATAATCGGTATAAAAGCTATTTCCGTTTAGGTTATTACATAATTCTAAAATATTCTTTACTTTTTAAAGATTTTAAACCTTTGTATGACATAAGTATGCAAATTGGATTTTATCCTATTTGCAAAACAATTTTAGATAGAGATTTACTAAATTTAGATAGCATAACTAGTTTTTTGTCATATAAAATAATTAATGAAAAATTTATAAATCTAAGAGAAAAATATTTAGAAACTTTAGAACAAAATACAGCTAGTAATCATTTACTCACCAGTGATGTAGAAAATCTCGTTTATGTAGCGCCAACTTCATTTGGTAAAAGTTCTTTAATTAAAGATTTTATTATTAATAATTCATATCAAAAAATTGGAATTATTGTTCCTACAAAATCATTACTAGTTCAGAACTTTAACGATATTAAAGAATTAAATCTAAATTACAAATTAATTACACATGATGAGATGTATGATGGGGAAGAAAAATTTATTGGTATATTAACTCAAGAAAGAGCCACAAGATTGCTAAGGAAAAATATTTCATTTGATATCCTTTTTATAGATGAAGCACATAATCTTTTTAGATATAATAAGAAAAACTCACGTGGTATTCTACTAACTCGATTAATAGAAATGAATCGTGAAATCAAAAATCATAAAGTAATTTATCTCTCTCCTTTAATTGATTTACCAATAAATATTCAGTCCAATATGAATTCGACTATAGAATCAGCAGTTGTAAAGCACAATTTAAAATCTGAAGATATTTTTTTATGGGAAAACGAAGAAGTCTTTAGTTACAATCGTTTCACAAATGAATATATATTATTTAGTCAATCATTGAGTTTTTTTAAATATATAGTTAACAATAGTCTAACTAAAAATTTCATATATAACTTTCGACCAAAGAGTATTGAGAAACTTTCAAATGAACTTTTTGACTTTTTACCGCATTATTTGATTGACAAAGAAATTGATCAAATTGTAAATACTATTAATAATGAAGTTCATGAGAAGTTTTATGCTAGTAAATTTTTAAGAAAGGGTATTGTTTATATTCATGGAAAAATACCTAATCAAATTAAAGAATATCTAGAATTTAAATTTAAAACCAATGCAAAGTTAAAATATATAATTGCCAATAAAGTAATTTTAGAAGGAGTTAACCTTCCGATTGAGACAATTTTTATCACTAGTACGAATTATTTAGATGGAAAAGATTTGGTCAATTTGATTGGTAGGGTTAATCGATTAAATTATGTTTTTCAAGAACAAAATTTAGAGAAACTGAATCCAAAAATTCATTTTGTCAATCGAGAAGATTTTCAAGGTAAATATTCGATGAAAAATAAAATTGAACTTTTGAGAAATCATAGTTTCAAAGATAAAATAGAAAATCCACTATTGAATAACTACAATATCGATGATTTAACATTTTCAAAAACTGATTATCTTACGAAAGAACAAGTTAAAGAAAAACGTCGTGAAAAAGATCAAAAACTTAAAGATAATACATCATTTCTAATTGATAATCGCAACTCAAAGAATCAAGATATCAATATAAAAAAATATTTTATTGAAAACAGCTTTGAAGAAATCTATGATAATTTTGATTTTGTCATCCCTCAGATTATTTTAAATATTCAAAACCTTAATACTCTAAAATGGGAAAATTTCAATCTTATTCAAAAAATAACCTATATTTTTATTAATAATTTAGATAATAGAATAATTGATTATGAGATTGAACGTTTAAAAAATACTGCTGCACAAAATTTTTACAATTATTACTTAACTACAACACAAAAAAGGCCTTTAAAACAGAATATTATTTCAACATTTCAATATTTAAAAACAAAAGCTAAGACTCTAGATCCATTTATATTTATTGGGAAATCATATGGAGAAGTAACAAGAAATACAAATGCATATAATAATAAAATATATAAAGATACAGTCTACGTTAACTTACAAGGCAAATCAGATGAAATTCTAATAAATTTAAGTATTGTAAAAGTTAAAATAGAGGAAGATTTTGTTAGCTATAAACTAAATAAATTAATAGTTTTTCTTTTTGATTTTGAGCTTATTGATGAAGATGAATACTTCAATCATGTTTATGGTACAACTAATAGAAACTTAATTAAATTAGTGCGATTAGGTTTAAGTACAAATATTGTCCATAAACTATATAATGATGAACAAATTTCAAATTTATCTCTTAATAGCTTTGGAAATCTTTCTGCAAACACAGAGTTTTATCAATATCTACAATCACAAAATGATTTATTTCAATTTGAAATTAGAAAATTTTTATAATTACTATTCGTATTTTATTATAAAAATGAATATTCATAGTAATACTTAATAAGTTAAAAATTATATTTGACATAGAATCAAACGATTCCAATCATAGTGTAAAACTTTCGTAATTAGGTGCTCACAACAATTCAAAAAAGTGAACCTCTCTATTTATAAAGCATACGGCTTAAAAGAGGCAAACCCTCTTTCTCCGCAATAAACACTGATACTTAATCAGTTAAAGCATAAACACCCAATTTTACACCCAAAAATGTAAAGTTGGGTTTTTTAATTTAGGTTACAAAAAATCTAATGGACTTGGTGTCGA
>NZ_JACHTD010000033.1 GCF_014145665.1 Myroides sp. NP-2
AATCCACTTGTTTTCCAATCCTCTACATGAGAGTACATTATTTCTTGTTTGCTCATCTCTTTATTATTTCAAGCAAACTTACTACCTTACGTTAGCTTATGAAATATGGGCTTGGTCGGGTGGATACGTTATTGTTCTCATCATCGTTTTTTTTGACAAATGTAAAACGATGGGTAGACAGAGTGTGTCTGATAGAAAATAAAAAATCCCGAAATCTTTGGGTTTCGGGAAAATATTCAATAATTAAAGTAGCTACTAAAAAAAGTTGGTTAGATCATGATAAAATCATGATGGAATAATTGTGATTCATTAAACGTGCTGGTGTAAGCTTAATCTTCACTTATTTTACTAAAGAAACTATGGGTTTTGTTGAATGAAAAAATAACAAAAAAGGAAGTTTTAAGACCGCCCCGCCTTTTTTATCTATAATGAACACCACCGCCCCAAGTACTTTTACCACCAATATGTCTGACACCATCATGTGCTTTTTGGGATACAAGCTCCATTACACCATCTTTTTCATTGTGATGCCATATAAAACCAAAAACTTTATTATTTTTAGGATTGGTTATATCAAGTATTTGTTTTTCTAACATATCTTCTCCTTTAAGAATTTTCCCATTAAATGTATATTCCTTCCCCTTATTGAGTTCTCGCAACATAGCCTTTACTTTTTTAGGATTTTTCTTATATTCATTTGCTAGTGCAGCTTTACCAATATCAAACTGTTGAGCATCTTTCAAAAGATATTGTTCTTTATTTAATGTATGAGAAAACAAACGATAATTTGAAAAATCAGGGAATACCCCTACAACATCATAACCGTTTTGCTTTAATGTTCTTTTTACAAAAGGTACACCATTTAGGACTTCTCCCGCATACTTTTTATTATGGTTATTTAATAATTCTATTATAGGCTTTTTATTAGGATTGGCTTTTAGTTGTTTAGTAATACTTTCCAAATACCGTATTTCAAGTCTTATCGCAGGATTATCACTTACTAATCTGTAAGCACCTATTAATTCAGGATTCTTTAAAATTTTTTCTCTGAATACTTTGTACTTCGGAGTTAGTAAATCGTTTCTTAAAATATTTAATTGCTTATCATCAAGTAATTTTAGATATTTTTCATCAATCCCAAATTCTTTTATAAAACTTTTTACTGTTGTTTTTGAACTTTTTTCTATAACATTTTCTGTTGTTTCTTTAACTACTTTAGTAACTAACGGATTATCTATAATATCTTTTTTTCTACAAGAAGATACCAAAAGTATTAAAACGAACAAAAATGAAATTTTACTGATTTTCTCCATAATAATAGTTTTTTGTATTTGTATTCAGTTGTTTTAATAACACTTCATTAGGTTTAGAAATAATTTCATCTTTTATAGTATTCATAATGTTTTCTGCTATTTTATTTTCTCTACGTCCTTCAAAATAATAACTTAATCCAATTGATAAAATAATCAATACTATTGTTGCGATAATACCGGAAGATAAATCAATAAAAGACCAGCTGATTCCTAATAAAATACAGATTAATGGTAACCAGTCTATAAAATCTAATGTAAGTAATAGAATTTGCTCAAAAAATGCTCCTTCAAGATTTGTAGATATGTTTTCTGTAAAATTGTCATAAAAATGAAATTTCGAAATATTTGCCCGCCATTGTCCATTAGCTTCGTTCCCTTGAAAGACCTCAAACTGTTCCCTGTTTTTCTTCAAAGTACTTAAATAATCATTGACTTGCTTTTCCTCAAAACGTTGGTAATCTATCGGATTAAACACCAATTTAAGATGTGTTTCAATTTCAGTCTTATTTGCTTCATCAGACCTAAACCACTTTCGTTTCAAAACATTAAAAAAACCAAAACTATCATAGCTATCTAAAAATCCTTCTATTTTTTCTTCAAAATATTTTTCTTTTTCTGCCTCAAAATTTTCAATAAATTTTTCGTGGTTTTGCTGTTCCAATGTAGCGCTATAAGCAATTAGCTTATCCAATTCCATTTCCTTTTTAGGTAAATCAAATTGTAATGCTTGTCGTTCTTCTACCTCTTTACTACACGATATAAAGACAATCAAGCCAAAAAGGATAAAAATTTTTTTCATCATCATAGTTACTATTTTTCAATAGGTTCCTCCCACTTCCAATCTATATTGGTTTCAAATTCATCATTAAAACTATGCGTCCAAAAAGTGCCATACATCACTCTTTTCCTTAATGAATTTCTTTCAGAATCGTGCTGTCTGATTTTCTTTTCAAAAAGTACGTCTTTAAGCAATGTCTTTACTTGAAGTTCTCCTGAATTTGTAAAGACGGTTTGTCCACTCTGCACTCGTTTTAATGTGTGTACAGAACAGCCCAATACTCTGCTCAACTGTTCATAATCAAAATCATTGTGAATCATCAGCATATTGACCAATTGTGATGAACTCAACGTTTCTACAGTATAATCTATATACGTTTTTTTCTCTCTGTCTTCCATACCTCCCGAACAGGAAAACATAAAAACAGCCAACAAAATCACCGATAATATTTTCTTCATTTTTTATAATTTTACTAATATTTTAATTTACAAATATAACATTAAAATTATAATCGTTTTTTGTTGTACCTACTCTATTCGGTTTTCGCCTTTCCCGTTTTACTTTTATAAAGATATGAATCATTCAAATATAAATATTTAAAATGACGAAGTTAACTGCGCACAAAGCCAAACCACGTCCTCCAAAAAATTATTTTACGCTAACTTAACAATCCAGCTCAACGCGTCACTTCGAGTGAAATTTCTGTAACAGCGTGGAAGAAATTTTGTATCGAGAAGTTTTGGGTTACGGTTATCGATACATTTTTCAGATGAGTTTTTTCTAACTCATCTGAAAAACACTCGAACTTACGTGAATTGGAAATCATTAACTTCCCTGAAAATCAACCTTTATATTTTTCATACATTTCATTTACTTGTTCTCGCACATTTTCTCGTAACGATTGTGGTTCCAACACTTCACAAATAGAACCATGACGCATAATTTCCATAACAAAATCGTTGGTTGGGTGCATAAAAAGTTCAACAGTAAAAGTTGCTTCGATTTCATTGACAATTTTCTGCGATGCCTGAAAAGGTAATGACTTCACATGGAGAATCTGGAGAAATTGACCACCTCATTCTGGCAAAAGTGACCACCTGATTCTGGTTTAACTTGACCACCTGATTCTGGTGAAAGTGACCAGTTAAAAAAAATGATTTTTAGAACATATCAAAA
>NZ_JACHTD010000034.1 GCF_014145665.1 Myroides sp. NP-2
TCAACCACAGGATATTTTCATTTGTTGTTCGATCAGGTACTTTAGTTTTTATTTCTTTGAGCGTGTTAGTCAATAAATCTTCTTTATCTACTAAAATCATCTTGTCAAAGTCGCTAAACTCTACCAATCCGTCCCACGATTTGATAACTTCCATTTGGTCGTTTGTCAAAAAATGAAACTCCCCCCTTATCATATTTTCAAAAATGGCAACTTCACTTCCAAACTCGTTGGTAAAATATAATGCCAAAGGATGAATTTGGCTTACCCAATTTTCAGCGGAAAATTTTTCTTTATCCTTCAAGAAGATGTAGAATTCAATATCTGAATATTTGTCCCCTTCATTTTTGGTAAATGACCCATACATAAATACGGCAGAAATATTTTTATCATTTTGAGCTATTGACTTTGTTTTGTCAATCATCTGTAACTGTATCATTTTCTAATTTTTTAATATTAACAATCGTCCTTTCTACTTAGCGTAGTAAAGGATATTTCAATTCTTATTCTATCTTACAGTTACTTATAGCTTCATTTTCTTGAATGTTTTTCGTTGTTAATCGTTTCTTCAAATTACCGCCAACGGGAAACGCATTGGCGAAGTGGCGGATAAATTGAACCGAAAGTTCAATTTAGCAGTGACGTAGCCGATGTGTTTCCACAGAAGCTAAATTATTAAAAAAAAGCTGAATGTGGGACACATTCGGCGGAATAAAAAGCACAAAAGTTGAATTTTGAACTTAACCCGCCATTTTGCCAATGCGATGTTGAACTGAACAAGGGAAATGAGCGGTATCCTGCCAGACAGGATACCGACATTCACGAGGTTTCGATGGTTAGTGCGCCGCATCGGAGCGGGCCTGCTACCAGTCGTCGGTTAGACGACTGGCGACTTCTCGGTGGCAGCCCCACGGAGCCGAAGGAGCACCAGCCCCAACGAAACCAGTACCGCCATCGCCGTGGCGTAACAGATCACGGGCCACGCTGTGTCACCGTTTAAAAGTGCCACCGCCAATGTCCCGACAATGCTGACTATCAGGCTTTGAACGCAGAAGTAGAACGCGACCGCTGATCCCGCGATGTCGTCGAACTCTGCCAAAGCGCCGTTCGCGGTAACGGACACCGTGAAGACAATACCGACCGCGACAACCCACATCGGTAGGATGAAGGTGAGGAATGACGGCGAGCCGTAAAGTTCGCCGATCCCCAACAGGACCGCTCCGCAAACAAGCAACGCCATCCCACGCGCCACGCATCCTGCGATGCCCCATCTGGCGACAAAGGACTTCGCGAAACGGGTTGTCACGATCATTACAAGCGCGACAGTGGCGAAGGCAAAGCTGAATCCGATCTCGGAATATTCCGCTTGGCCTATGAGCACACGGGGAGCCGTCGAGAAGAAGACGAAGTAGGTGCCCATACCGGCGCTAAAGCCGACAGTGTAAACCCAAAAAGCCGGACTCGCGAAGATCGGCAAGACAGATCGGCGCGTCTTGACTTGATCCAGAGGGCGGGTTTCGTGCCACCTGAAACCCGCATTTAGGAGTGCGAGCATCGCCAGTATAGCCAAAGTAATGAATATCGCCTGCCATCCCAAGAACTCGCCGATCAATACTCCGGCGATAGGGCCGAGCGCAGGCACGAACGCCAGCATCGAACTGAAAAGGCTGTAGATGACGACACCCTCAGGACGGTTGGCATAAACGTCGCGAACCGTCGCGAACGTCGCCACCAGCATGGCCGACGCGCCCACTGCTTGAAGTAGACGGAAAGCGACAAAGGCCGGTGCAGTTGAAGACCAAGCTGCTCCCAGAGACGCAATGACGAAAGCCGTTGCGCCCGCAAGTAGAATTGGCCGTCGCCCGATTCTGTCTGAGAGCGGACCAAAAATCACCTGGCCCACGCCGAGCATCACCATATAGAGGCTCAACGTGAGTTGGATCATAGCGGGCGTCGTGTTCAGGATGCCGGGCATCGCTGGAACGACAGGGAGATAAATATCCATCGCCAGTGAAGCGAGGATGTCGAAAGGAGCCATCAGCAGCAGTGCTGCCGGCAGCGTATAGGCCCACGCGGGGCGTTGTTTTTGTTTATCAGTCATTTATGTGTTTTTCTATTCCATCAATAATTGATTTCCAATCATCAACGTGTAATTCGTGTCCTGTACCTTCAAGGGTGATTAGATTTGAACCTTTTATTTTTTCTAGTAAAAAACCTGCATTCTTATAATGCCAAATTTTGTCGTCTGTTCCGTGGATAATTAAGGTGGGTTGTTTGATTTCGTTTAATCTGTTCCAATATTCTTCACCACCACCACCTTGCGATGCAGCGTGATTGAACATACTTATATAATTGTTGGCTCTATTGAACTCAGCTCTTATCAGTTTTTCACTTCTTTGTTTGTCAAATTGTTTCTTGCCACTCATTAATTCTGCACCCTGAATTAAATAGTTTACCACACTGTCTTCATTTGTCCAATTGACTGTACCTGCTTTACTATGGAAATCTAAAATACTCGTGTCCATTTCAGGTATAGTTGGGTCTGAGTCTCCCCAAGGGCCTGATGACATAAGAGTTAAGGAGTTAACTCTGTCGGCAAACTTTATTGATGCTATTTGAGAAATTAGTCCGCCCAAAGAAATCCCCACAAAATGTGCTTTGTCAATCTTGTAGCCATCCAATATTGAAATAGCGTCATTAGTTAAGTCAACAATATCGTATGGAGTAGAACCTGGTTCATAATTAGTGGATTTTCCTACATCTCTGTTGTCGTAACGAATAACAAAAAATCCTTTTTCAGATAATTGTTGGCAAAATTCAGTGTCCCAATACAGCATTGATACGGTTGCACCTGCTACCAAAAGGATTGCTGGATTTTTCTTATTTCCAAAACTTTCCGTACAGAGTTCAATGCCGTTTGTTTTAATTATTTTCTCTTTCATTTCTGTTTTCCTTTGTTTGCAACTGATTATTATCAGTCCTAAAATTAATATCCAAAGTAGTTTTTTTTTCATTTATCAATGTTTAACTGTTATGCTGGTATCTTTCACAATGCCCGCTAACATTGTTATTTCACGAAATAAAACACGGTGTAGTTTCGTAAAATAACACCTATATGCGCATTTCGTAAAATCTGTTGCTAATATAATTACTTTTTTTGTAAATTAGATACTTA
>NZ_JACHTD010000035.1 GCF_014145665.1 Myroides sp. NP-2
AATAACTAAGCTTTCGTCTTGCCCGCAGGGCATGAGATGAAAGCCCGTTGAACGGAACCGTAGGAAGCTAATAAAGTATTATGGAGTTGTCGAAGTGTGACTTTAAGATATACGAGCAGTAATTTTAGGATTACTGCTTTTTTTGTGGTTGAAGTTGTGCTGTTTCAATCGTTTTTTGTTGTTTTTCAATTCAACCAAACACAAGTTCCCTTACCCGTAAAAATTAATTCACAGAAGCAAGTGTATTTCCGATAAGATACGCTTTCGGTGGTCCTCTTTGCCCAAAAACATGCAAGGTGAATAGATTACCAACTTTACAACAATAGCATTTTTTATGTTGCGTTTCGGGTTCAATTATTGGGCGTACAACATTTAACTCTTTTTGTAATTGTTGGAGCTTTCCACGTTTCCAACTGCTACTTACTATTCCGTAATGTCGGATGCGTACAAAACGTTTGGGTAAAATATGTAAGCTAAATCGCCTTGTAAATTCTTCGTTTTTTAAGGTGAGTTGCTTGGTTTTACTTCCGTCTTTATAATCTTTATAATTAATAGTAACTTCTTGTTCGGTTATGTTCTTTATCCGATGATTGCTTATCGCAACCTTGTGCGTATATCTGCCTAAATATTCGATTACTTGCTTTGGCCCACCAAAAGGTCGTTTGGCATAAACCACCCAATTTTTATCAAATAAACTTTGCAAAACATGAGCATCGGCAAGCTTTTCTTTACGTAACAATGCTACATATTTGGCCCGAAAAACCTTACTCAAAGCTTTTACTGCAAACAAATATTTATCGGTTTTTATCTTGCGTTTCCAATTGCCATTTGCTCCAATTCCCCCACCTGGAATAATGCAGTGCAAGTGCGGATGCAAACTTAAATTTTGTCCCCATGTATGCAGAATGGCGATCATTCCTAATTGCAATCCTTCCGTTTTTCCAAATTGAGACAACGTAGCCCAAGTTGCTTCAAATAGTATTCTATACATGATTTGAGGATGCGAGATGGCTAAACCATTAAGCGTATCAGGCAAGGTGAACACCAAATGATAATACGAACAAGGTAATAAATCTTGTTCGCGAGCCTGAATCCATTCTTCGCGTTTGTGTCCTTGACATTTGGGACAATGCCTGTTTCTGCAACTGTTGTAACTGATGCTGATGTTTCCGCAAGAATCACAAGCATCTACATGTCCGCCCAAAGCAGATGTTCTGCATAAAGTCAACGCTCGGAGTGTTTTCTCCTGATGAATGGTGAAGCTTTGATGAGATAAATCAACCTTCCGAAGCACATCGGCTATTTCCCACTGCGGCTGCATAAAGCAAAAACGGTATCTAATGGACTGTGTATTTTTTGATTTTCGAGCTGACAAACGTGCAAATATTCCATCGTAGTTTCGATACGCTCGTGTCCCATGAGTTTCTGAACCTGAAGAATATTCACTCCATCTTCTAACAAATGCGTAGCGTAGCTGTGGCGCAACGTGTGCGTATGCACGTCTTTTAAAATTCCAGCTTTTTTACAAACCGATTGAATCACCCATTGAACCCCACGTTGGCTGTATCGCGAATCAAATCCTTTGGCATCTTTGGTGTTGCCTGTAAATAAAAATGTGGTCGGATGTTCAATTGAAATATATTTTTTAATTCCTCGAATAAGATGATCAGAAAGAGGAACATAACGATCTTTTTTGCCTTTGCTTTGAACGATATGAAGCAATTTTCGATCAAAATCTAAGTGTTTCAATTCAATATTTCGAACTTCCATACAACGCAGACCACAACCATAAATCAAACCAATTAAAATGCGATGTTTAAGTAAATCGGCATGTTGAAGCATTTTCCAAATTTCTTCTCGACTTAGTATTACGGGGAGTTTTTTTTCTTTAGGAATCGAGGGTAAATGAAGGTAATCGTACGGAAGATTTTCGGTTTTTAATAGAAAGCGTAATCCGTAAACCGTGTGTTTAAA
>NZ_JACHTD010000036.1 GCF_014145665.1 Myroides sp. NP-2
TTACAAGTGAACTTGTCAGAAGAAGAACTCTTACATCTTCGTTTTTCTCCGACCATTCTATAATTGTTCTTAACTTTTCTTCTCTGACTTTCATTTTGTTTGGTTCGGTTTTACTATGTCGTACAACATCTGTTTTAACGAAACGAATATACGGAAAATTTCGCTTAACCAACCCTATACGTGTTTCGTTATTTGACTTTTCTTTCTACATAAGATATTGATATATTTGTATTTAAAAAATAAAACCGCACAAATAGCGAAACAAAATATTATAAAATACTATTTCCCTGATATGAATAGCGAAATCATACTTGAAACCTTCGAAAAGAGATTGCTGATGCAGAGATATGCTGGCAATACCATTAGATCGTACAAGGATTACGCTAGTATATTTCTTAAACATGTTAGCAAATATCCCTCCCTTGAAGAAATTCCACTGTCAGATATTGAGGCGTTTATAAACGAAAAAGTTCAAAATGGGAAAATTAGTGTTTCCTATCAAAAAGGATTAGTGGGCGCAATCAAGAAGATGTACGAACTGATATTGGACAAAAAAATCCAACTGGATTACTTATACCCGAAACGATCATTTTCTAAATTACCTAAATTCTTTTCAAAAGAAGAAGTAAGAAATATTCTCGATAACACTCAAAATCTAAAACACAAGGCTATTCTGATGACAATCTATAGTTGTGGACTACGTCTTAGCGAACTGTTGAATCTCAAAATCAAAGACATAAAATCTTCCGATGGAATTATCAGAATCCATCAAAGCAAAGGTAATAAAGATCGGATTGTATCATTACCAGACAAATTGCTGGCGACTTTGAGACATTATTATCAAGCATTCAAGCCAAAGGAGTACCTCTTCGAAGGTGAGAGGGGTGGCAAGTATAGCGAACGAAGTGTACAGTTGATTCTGAAAAAAGCATTGATCAAAGCAAATGTTCAGTCGGAAGGCTCTGTACATACATTGCGACATTCTTATGCCACACATTTAATCCAATCAGGTATCGATATCCGAATTGTAAAAGAGTTATTGGGTCATGAAAATATAAAAACGACTATGATCTACACTCATATCACTGACATAGACAAGCAAAAGACTCCTAGCCCTCTTGATTTTTTATAAGAATAAGATGAACTTTTCACGCTCTATAGAAACAAGCATTATGTTCCAATCATTCTTTAAGAAGGGTTATTCTTCTAGCTTAACTTAACTTTGCTTAGGTTATTGAATAATCAATATTCAGATATAATTTGTCCGAAATGTGTCCGAAAAAAGAAAAAGCCACTGATTATCAGTGGCTTTTGTCGGGGTGGCAGGATTCGAACCTGCGACCTCCTGGTCCCAAACCAGGCGCGATGACCGGGCTACGCTACACCCCGCTTTCGGTATCGTGAGTGCAAATATACGGCAAAAATTCAATTTGTCAATAGTTTTGACTGTTTTTTTTACATAAAAAAGAATTTTACTTGTATAGTGGTGATAATTATATAGTTATGGTGAGTGGTGAGTGGTGAGTGGTGAGTGGTGAGTGGTGAGTGGTGAGTGGTGAGTGGTGAGTGGTGAGTGGTGAGTGGTGAGTAGTGAGTGGTGAGAGGTGAGTGGTGAGTTGTGAGTGGTGAATGGTGAGAGGTGAATGGTGAGAGGTGAGAGGTGAGTGGTGAATGGTGTACATCCCTAAATATGGTTGACCGTTTTTAAACATTAACTTCATTATTAAATATAGTAATAAATGGTTTGGAAAAAGTACTTTTTCCAAACCATTTATTTTCAAACTCAACAGGTGTCATTTTAT
>NZ_JACHTD010000037.1 GCF_014145665.1 Myroides sp. NP-2
ACGATCATAGACATATTGGACAACAGCATACAAATTAAAGAGAGTAAGGTGATCTTAGGATCACGAATAAACTAGCTAACTTTTTACAATATTAAAAATATACGATGAAGAGTTTGATCCTGGCTCAGGATGAACGCTAGCGGCAGGCCTAACACATGCAAGTCGAGGGGTATAGAGAGCTTGCTTTCTAGAGACCGGCGGATGGGTGAGTAACGCGTATGCAACCTACCTTTTACAGGGGAATAGCCCGGAGAAATTCGGATTAATGCTCCATGGTTTATAGATGTGGCATCACATTTATAATAAAGATTTATCGGTAAAAGATGGGCATGCGTATCATTAGCTAGTTGGTGTGGTAACGGCATACCAAGGCGACGATGATTAGGGGTCCTGAGAGGGAGATCCCCCACACTGGTACTGAGACACGGACCAGACTCCTACGGGAGGCAGCAGTGAGGAATATTGGTCAATGGAGGCAACTCTGAACCAGCCATGCCGCGTGCAGGATGACGGTCCTATGGATTGTAAACTGCTTTTGTACGGGAAGAAATGTAATTACGTGTAATTATTTGACGGTACCGTAAGAATAAGGATCGGCTAACTCCGTGCCAGCAGCCGCGGTAATACGGAGGATCCGAGCGTTATCCGGAATTATTGGGTTTAAAGGGTTCGTAGGCGGTTTAGTAAGTCAGTGGTGAAATCTTGCAGCTTAACTGTAAAATTGCCGTTGATACTGCTAAACTTGAATAGTATGGAAGTAATTAGAATATGTAGTGTAGCGGTGAAATGCTTAGATATTACATGGAATACCAATTGCGAAGGCAGATTACTACGTACTTATTGACGCTGATGAACGAAAGCGTGGGTAGCGAACAGGATTAGATACCCTGGTAGTCCACGCCGTAAACGATGGATACTAGCTGTTCGGTCTTCGGATTGAGTGGCTAAGCGAAAGTGATAAGTATCCCACCTGGGGAGTACGTTCGCAAGAATGAAACTCAAAGGAATTGACGGGGGCCCGCACAAGCGGTGGAGCATGTGGTTTAATTCGATGATACGCGAGGAACCTTACCAAGGCTTAAATGTAGATTGACAGGTTTAGAGATAGACTTTCCTTCGGGCAATTTACAAGGTGCTGCATGGTTGTCGTCAGCTCGTGCCGTGAGGTGTCAGGTTAAGTCCTATAACGAGCGCAACCCCTATTGTTAGTTGCCAGCGGGTCAAGCCGGGAACTCTAACAAGACTGCCGGTGCAAACCGTGAGGAAGGTGGGGATGACGTCAAATCATCACGGCCCTTACGTCTTGGGCTACACACGTGCTACAATGGCCAGTACAGAAAGCAGCTACCAGGCAACTGGATGCGAATCTCAAAAGCTGGTCTCAGTTCGGATTGGAGTCTGCAACTCGACTCCATGAAGCTGGAATCGCTAGTAATCGGATATCAGCCATGATCCGGTGAATACGTTCCCGGGCCTTGTACACACCGCCCGTCAAGCCATGGAAGCTGGGGGTACCTGAAGTCGGTCGCCGCAAGGAGCTGCCTAGGGTAAAACTAGTAACTAGGGCTAAGTCGTAACAAGGTAGCCGTACCGGAAGGTGCGGCTGGAACACCTCCTTTCTAGAGAAAAAAAGAGGTTGGTTTATTTACTCTCGCTGTTTGTTCAAATAAAAAATAAGTAATATACAGAGTCTCGTAGCTCAGCTGGTTAGAGTACTACACTGATAATGTAGGGGTCGGCAGTTCGAGTCTGCCCGGGACTACTA
>NZ_JACHTD010000038.1 GCF_014145665.1 Myroides sp. NP-2
ATGTAAATTCTGGTGAAAGTGACCAGTATATTCTGGTTTAAAGTGACCAGTGTAAATGAGGTTTAAAAGCACGGTCAAAAAGTAGTTACTAAAGTACTAAAATAATGGTGTTATTGTTTCCTTTTTTATTTTCTTTTCACTTATTATATTTTTCTTTCGAAGGGATTCTCCTTTAAGTTCTATTCTTAAAGAATTGTGTACCATTCTATCAAGTATTGCATCAGCAATAGTTTGTTCACCGATGACCTCGTGCCAAGTACTTACAGGAAGTTGCGAAGCGATTATGGTAGAACGTTTTCCGTGTCGGTCTTCGATTATTTCCATAAAAAAATCGCGTTTATGATTGTCTAAAGCTTGCAATCCAAAGTCGTCTATAATAATCAGATCTTGTTTTTCGATTCGGTCTATTTCTTTGTGATACGATCCATCGGCTTTAGCCATTTTTAGTTTTGCAAATAATTTTCCTGCACTAAAATACATCACTTTATAGCCGTTCATACAGGCTTTATAGCCAATTGCAGAGGCTATAAAACTCTTTCCGACGCCTGTTGAACCTGTAACTAAAACATTCTGTTTCTGCTCGATAAAATCACAAGAAGATAGTCGTGCAATGGTGTTTTTATCAAGGTTTCGGGTTGTACTTGCGGTAATTTCTTCCATATAGGCTTTGTAGCGGAACTTTGCTGTATTTATCAAACGTTCCACTTTTCTGTTTTCTTTATCATCGAACTCGGAGTCGATTAAAAACGCAATCAATTCGTCGTTGGTGTAAGAAGCACTTCCTAATTCTAAAGTGCTTGCAAAAGCTCTATGCATGCCATAAAGCTTTAAATTTTTCATTTTGTCTAAGGTGTTCTGATTCATTTGTTTTGTTTTTAAATTATTTAATTATTCGTAATACTTTCCTCCTCTGATGTTGCGGTGTTTTGGTAACTTTTTTTCTTGGTAAAGTTCCTCATCGTGGAACTGATCCAATCCTTTATCTAAAATATCCAGGATACTTTTATAATTGTATCTTCCGTAATCTGACGCGCGTTTACAGGCATTCTCTAAGCGTATTTCACCCACTTTTTTGGCTAATGATAAAATACCGATACAGGATTTATACGATTGTTCTGGATGATGTTTTTTCTCTAAAACCTTAGCGATGTAATGCTCTGTATACTCGCCAATATTACGTGCCCAACTGATAAATCTGTTCGGATTCCAATCAGACATATACTGATAAGATGAGGGCAAATGCTCTTTTTGAGTGGTGTAACCGTATTTAGAATAAACTCTATTATGGAAGGCTATTCTACGTTGTTCATGGTAAACTTCGACTACATTTTTGCTGTACATCAACAATACTTTTTTCCCGATATATGCAAAAGGTACACTATAATAATGCTTGTCCTTACTTAAATATACATGACTGTTTTTCTGAACCGTACCACGGCTAAAGTCTTTGGGTTGGTACTGTATTTCAGGTAAAGGCATCAACTCTGCGCGTTCTATTTCTTCAAAAAGTGCTCTACGTGATATTTTTTCCTTTTTTAACGGTTGGTTGTTATGGAGGTCAACAAGTTCTCTAATGGCTTCATTTAAACTTTTTAAATCAAAGAATTGTTTGTTACGTAGTGGGGCGAATACTCTTCTGTAAGTGATTTTTACCGCATTTTCTACTAAAGCTTTATCTTTGGGATGATAGGCCCTGGTTGGAAGAATGGTTGTATTATGGTAAAGTGCAAAGTCTTGAAGACTATCT
>NZ_JACHTD010000039.1 GCF_014145665.1 Myroides sp. NP-2
TTGAGTATACAGATGCCAATGGAAGTAAGCAAGCGATTGATGTAGCAGCTATTGTCAAAGCACATGAAACCCAAACGACCTTAGTCCATAACAACGATGGTACCTATACCTATACATCAGAAGATGGTACAACAGCAATAATC
The DNA here is from genome assembly GCF_014145665.1 of Myroides sp. NP-2. GTDB lineage: Bacteria > Bacteroidota > Bacteroidia > Flavobacteriales > Flavobacteriaceae > Flavobacterium. The sequence continues at coordinate 144 of NZ_JACHTD010000039.1, forward strand.
AATGTTCCCGCCGATGTGATTCAAGAATTTGAGACGATTATTTCCAATGAAGCGGTAAAGAATAAAGTGGTGGAGTTGATTGCTCAGAATGGAGGTAATATGTATTATGACGGAACCAAATTTGAGTATACGGATGCCAATGGAAGTAAGCAAGCGATTGATGTAGCAGCTATTGTCAAAGCACATGAAACCCTTACCGTTTTAAATTTTACAGCAGCATCGGGGTCATTGACCTATAAAGATGAAGAGGGCAATACAACTACAGTTGATGTACAAGCAGCAGTTAAAGCATTTGAAACTAAAACTAGTATAACGAGTGATGCTACGACTGGAACAGTGACATTTACCGCAGAAGATGGGCTAGATACTGTCTTGGAGATAGCTCCTGTTATTAAAGCCCATGAAACGGTTACCAAATTGGTGAATAATCAAAATGGGTCTTTGACATTCTACAATGAGAATGAAATTGATGAAACAGGAGCGCCCATAGTAAATACAGGACTAACATTTAAAGTTCCCACCTTTCAATCTTATGAATTAACCAATGTTTTAACAGGTGGACCTAGTACAGAAGAGGAAAGCCTTTGGACGCATGAACAATTTAATGTGAGACAAGCTTTTGCTTCTACAAACTACTTTAAAGAAGTTGATCTCCCAACAGAAACGATTTACATCAATACATTTGATCTAACAGGAGAATTAGATGCTTCTAAGTATATGAATTTTGCTTTCTCCCTTGAGTGTACAACGCTTACTGTAGGATCAAAAAATACAGTGAGAAAAACGATTGCAATCATGAATGCGGATATTTACATCAATGGTGTCTTGGTGAAAAAGTTTTTCCCAGCACGATATACGTTTGGAGTACCCGATGGATTTGATAGAAATTTTATCCACTCATATTCAGGGATATATACCTTTTCAGACAATTTAAACTTACTTCCTACAGGAAACGTATTGGAAATTAGAGTAAGTCCGCGTAATTCCAATTTCCGAGATAACGAAGGAGGCCCAACGGATGAAGGTTATTTTGATTTATCAACTCCAAATGTAAATGTACTTGAAGTTAAAGTGTTAGACCCTGTGTTTCACATATTTGAAAAAAAATAAAGTTATGAAAAAAAATATAGAAGTATTTGTGTGTTTTTTGGTTGGAGTCTTGCCCATTTTTGGGCAGGCTCCTTATCAAAACACTTTAGTTAATCAAGGTACATTGACTATTAGCCCTGAGGCAATAGTGAGTACTAGTTATGACTTTAACAACACCAATAGCGGCGTTGTTAAGAGTGATGGGACCACCTATTATTACAGCAATTTCAACAACGATAATTTATATTATCCCAGTACAGGATCCACTAGTGGGCATGCTATATTCACGCCTTCCGAAGAGGGGCAAGGCGGTGCTCAGCTGATTTCTGGTACTCAACCTTCTGAATTTTATCGGGTTACCCTAAATAATCCAACCCCAGTGATGGGCTTTGATTTAAAAAACGAGATGAACATCAAAGGGAGTGTTGATTTTCAAGACGGTATAGTACAAG
>NZ_JACHTD010000003.1 GCF_014145665.1 Myroides sp. NP-2
TCTCTTCTGATTTTTCTCTTCTGATTTTTCTCTTCTGATTTTTCTCTTCTGATTTTTCTCTTCTGATTTTTCTCTTCTGATTTTTCTCTTCTGATTTTTCTCTTCTGATTTTTCTCTTCTGATTTTTCTCTTCTGATTTTTTTAACTGAGTTGCTGTTTTGATCTATTATTTGATAAACCTATATTTCATTCCATCAACTTCATTACCTTCTCTTGTCCTTTCAGTGCTCATTTTGTGTGTTTGAGTAAAATTGACTTCCATTAGAACTTAAAAAAACAATACTATTGTGCTTATAATTTTTTTTTGAATGAGTTTATTATTAATTTATTTATTTTTAGCCTTAACGGTATCTTTCATTTGTTCCATAGCGGAAGCTGTTTTGCTATCTACTCCACTTTCATTTTTGCATTCCAAAGCAGAGCATCAAGATCCTAAAGCGAAAGCTTTAATACACATGAAAAAAGACATCGACAAACCACTTTCTGCGATTTTGGCTTTAAACACAATTGCTCATACGGTTGGTGCTGCAGGTGTTGGAGCACAAGCTACGGCTGTTTTTGGCGAGGCTTACTTTGGAGTTATTTCTGCTATTTTAACTTTGTGTATATTAGTACTTACTGAAATTATACCAAAGACCTTAGGGGCGAATTATTACAAGACTTTATACGCACCAACGGCGACGGCCATATCGAGTATGGTTGTTCTTTGTTATCCTTTGGTCTTACTTGCTTCATTCCTAACAAGACGCTTGAGTAAAAAACAGCAAGAGTCGAGTATTAGTCGAGAAGAACTATCTAGCTTAGTAAAAATTGGCGAGCAAGAAGGGATTTTTAATGGCAAAGAGACCAAGATTATACAAAATCTAATCAGGCTTAAAGACGTGGCAGTTTCCACCATACACACCCCCCGAATTATGATGATTCAAGCGGATGAAGACACGAGGTTGCGCGAATTTTTGAGCAAAAAAGAATTGCTTCATTTTTCTCGAATTCCCATTTACAGTGAGCAATCGGAAAACATTGTAGGCTATGTATTGCGCGATACAATTTTTGAACATTTAGCGGCTGACGAATTTGACATTCCTTTAAAAGAGTTTAAACGTAATATTCTTCAATTTAACGAGCGAATGAGTGTTGTTGAAGCTTGGAGTAAACTAACGGAGAAACACGAGCACATTGCTATTATCACCAATGAATACGGGGAAGTTCAAGGTCTTTTGACGCTAGAAGATATTTTAGAAACCCTATTGGGCTTCGAGATTATTGATGAAAAGGACAAGATTGTCGATTTGCGTCAATATGCAGAAGACAGATGGAAAAGTAAACAACGCAAGTACCAATTTATAGAGAATAATCAATCGTAATCGCTTTAGTTTGGTCGTCCTTTGTTTGAGGTATACCTTATGTTGGCATACAGATCCCTATTCCTATTACTTATTGGTGCTTTTGTCAATTAATACAGTAGGAAGCTAACGACCTATATCTATAATAAGATACGATGAGTCTATAGACAAATATATAGCGTCTAATTTTTCAAGTTAAAACAACATCAACCATATCTTGGTGCTGTCCTTATCGAATAGAGTTTACCTTATATTTAAGCCTAAACACAGCCTTGTAACGGCTATTCATTAATCAACCTTGTTTAAATCATTTTCAAAGTTCTAGATAAGCTTTTGTTTTTCTCCGTTAAAAAGTAAACTATTCATATTAAAGTCATTTTGTTCGAATAGTTCCCAAAAAAAACAGACAGTAATATTTTTATTTACCAGTTTTTTTTTGTCAATTAGCATATGACAGAAGGGCAATAAAAGTGAACTAGGTACGCTTTTTGCCTTTACTATAGATATAGAAACAAATAATCACCTAAATTCAGTTAATATGGACGAAAATTTTTCACAAGAAATTAAAGATGTTATTTCCTTTAGTAAGGACGAGGCATTGCGTCTAGGTCATGACTTTATAGGAACGGAGCACTTTTTGTTAGCCTTATTGCGAATTGAGCAGGGTGAAGCATCAACGATTCTGCAAAATTTAGAGGTGGATATCGACTTTTTAAGACATAAAGTTGAGAACTTAACCCCCTATTCCACTACCAAAACAGCTGTAAACGAGAAAGGATCACTATATCTTACAAAACAAGCAGAAAGAGCCTTGCGCTTGACGTATTTAGAAGTAAAAGTATTCAAGAATATTGAGGTTACTTCGGCTCACTTGTTGCTTTGTATTTTAAAGAACAACGAGGATCCCATCACACAGATCTTGAATAAGATGAATGTGGACTATGAAAATGTAAAAAGATACTACGTTGAATTCCTCTCTGACGATCAGAAAGAAGCGAATAGTGAAGACATCTTCCACAGCCCAAAAGCTGAAACTTTTGAAGAATCAGGACAAAATGACAGTTCAGCAAACAAGAAGACTGACACTCAAGGGAATTTACCGAATAAGAAGAGTAAGACTCCTGTATTGGACAATTTTGGTCGAGATTTAACAGAGATGGCAATTGAAGGCAAGCTCGACCCAGTAGTTGGACGAGAGAAAGAGATTGAGCGCGTATCTCAGATTTTGAGTCGTAGAAAGAAGAACAACCCTTTGCTTATTGGTGAGCCTGGTGTTGGTAAATCTGCTATTGCAGAAGGTTTAGCCCTTAAAATTGTACAGAAAAAAGTATCTCGTGTTTTGTTTAACAAACGCGTAGTGACCCTTGATTTAGCGAGTTTAGTGGCGGGGACAAAATACAGAGGACAGTTTGAAGAGCGCATGAAAGCCGTGATGAATGAATTGGAAAAAAATACGGATATCATTCTGTTTATAGACGAGATTCATACCATTGTAGGTGCTGGAGGAGCCACAGGTTCACTTGATGCTTCTAATATGTTCAAACCCGCTTTAGCACGAGGTGAAATTCAGTGTATTGGAGCTACAACCCTTGATGAGTTTAGACAGCACATTGAAAAAGATGGGGCGTTAGAACGCCGTTTCCAAAAAGTATTGGTGGAGCCTACTTCAGTAGACGAAACAATAACGATATTGCACAACATCAAGGACAAATACGAAAGTCATCACAACGTGAGTTATACGGATGAGGCAATTGATGCCTGCGTAAAGTTAACCAACCGCTATATGACGGATCGCTTCTTGCCAGACAAAGCTATTGATGCTTTGGATGAAGTTGGATCACGTGTACACATCACTAACATTCACGTTCCTCAAAATATTCTAAGCTTGGAGCAAGAATTAGAAGAAGTACGCGAGAGTAAAAACGAAATGGTACAAAAGCAGAAGTACGAAGAAGCAGCTAACCTTAGAGATAAAGAAAAAAACATCGAAAAAGAGTTAGAGATCGCACAAGAAGCTTGGGAAAAAGATGTAAAAAACAATCGCATTGTCATTACTGAAGACGATGTTGCGGATGTGGTATCGATGATGACGGGTATACCAGTGAATCGAATTGCCGAAAAGGAAATCAATAAACTAGCCAATCTTCCTTCCATTATTAAAGGTAAAGTAATTGGTCAAGATGAAGCAGTCGGAAAAATTGCCAAGGCAATTCAGCGCAATAGAGCGGGATTGAAAGATCCGAACAAGCCGATTGGATCGTTTATTTTCTTGGGACAAACGGGAGTTGGTAAGACACAGCTAGCCAAAGTAATTGCCAAGGAGCTCTTTGATTCAGAAGATGCGTTAATTCGTATTGACATGAGTGAGTACATGGAGAAATTTGCGCTTTCTCGTTTAATTGGAGCACCTCCAGGATATGTGGGTTATGAAGAAGGAGGGCAATTGACGGAAAAAATCCGCAGAAAGCCCTACAGTGTAATCTTATTTGATGAAATTGAGAAGGCACACCCTGATATTTTCAATATGCTTTTACAAGTACTTGATGACGGACACCTAACCGACAGTTTAGGCCGCAAGGTTGACTTTAGAAACACCATCATTGTGATGACCTCTAATATTGGAGTACGCCAATTGAAAGATTTTGGACAAGGGGTTGGTTTCGGTACACAAGCGCGTAAAGAACAATCGGATCAACACAGTAAGTCAGTGATTGAAACTGCGTTGAAAAAAGCGTTTGCTCCTGAATTCTTGAATCGAATTGACGACATTGTAGTATTTAATTCTTTAGAGAAAGAGCACATTCATTCGATTATCGACATTGAATTGGCCAAATTATTCCAACGCATTGATGATTTAGGATACAAATTAATCCTCACTGACAAGGCGAAGAATTTCATTGCTGACAAAGGCTTTGACAAGCAATATGGGGCTCGTCCATTAAAACGAGCGATTCAAAAATACATTGAAGACCCTATTGCGGAAGAAATTGTAAATTCGAAGTTAACCGTTGGCGATACCATAACCTTGGATGCGCCAAAAGAAGAAAATGGAGAAGTTTTAACGATTAAAATAAAAACAAAAAAACCTGCTAATTAGCAGGTTTTTTCTTTTTATTCCTAGAGGTAGAGGCACTAAAGCTTTCTTGCTTGTTATATAAACGTTATTATTAAATTTTTTATCTTTATTCAATAATACTAATTACTTTAAAGTAGTACTTTCGCATTTGAATAATTAAATATAATGGTAGATAAACTCATTGTAGGTAGTGAAGAATGGTGTTCTTTCTCTACATTAAATATCCCAGCAATTAAAGCCCGTGTTGATTCTGGAGCAAAGACTTCTGCATTACATGCCGTAAACATTAGCGCATTTGAAAAAGACGGAGAGAAATGGGTCAAGTTTGATGTAAATCCGTTGCAAAATAATGGCAAGACCATTATACATTGCGAAGCCAAAATGGTGGATAAAAGAATTGTCAAGAGTTCTAGTGGATCTAGAGAGTCTCGCTATGTAATCAAAACCACCCTTGTATTGGGTGAAGCTTCTTGGGATATTGAATTAACCCTTACCAATCGAGATTCCATGGGATATCGCATGCTATTGGGAAGAGAAGCGATGGGCGGTCGTATTTTAGTAGATCCTGAAAAGCACTTTTTACTTGGTCAACCGACAGTAGAAAAATTAGACGAATATTACAACAAGCCCAAAGAAGCTAAAAACGGCTTGCGCATTGGGTTATTAGCGAGTAATCCTGACTTATACAGCAATCAACGCATCATTGAAGCGGGAGAATTGAGAGGACATGAAATGCACTTCTTAAATCTGAAATACTGCTATATGAAATTGGATGCGAATCAACCTGAAATTCACTATAGAGGTGGACGCGTATTAAATGATTTTGACGCTGTAATACCTCGTATACGCCCGAGTATGACGTATTATGGATGCGCCTTAACCCGTCATTTTGAATCTTTAAAAGTATATAGTTTAAACAGTGCAGCAGCTATTGCTCAGTCACGTGACAAACTGTTTTCCCTTCAGCTGTTATTAAATCACGGGATTGACATTCCGACTACGGGATTTGCCAATTCTCCTTTGGACACGAACGACTTGATAAAGATGGTTGGTGGTAGTCCGCTTATTGTCAAATTATTAGAAGGAACACAGGGAAAAGGGGTCGTATTAGCAGAAACTAAAAAAGCCGCTGAGAGTGTTATTAATGCATTTAAGAGTTTAAATGCCAACATCTTAGTTCAGGAATTCATCAAAGAGGCTAACGGAAAAGACATTCGCTGTTTTGTGGTGGATGGCAAAGTAGTTGCGGCGATACAACGCGAGGCTGTTCCTGGCGAATTTAGAGCGAATATTCACTTGGGTGGTACCGCATCGATCATCAAGGTAACGCCTGAAGAAAAACGCATTGCAATACGCGCTGCTAAAGCAATGAATTTAAAAGTAGCAGGGGTAGATATTATCCGCTCAGCTAAAGGTCCTTTGTTGTTAGAAGTAAACTCCTCTCCTGGTTTAGAGGGAATCGAAGGAGCGACAAATAAAGACATTGCCTCTGAAATGATTAAAGCAATTGAAAAACAAGTTAAATGGTAAAGAAATAGCGCCCTGCTATTTCTTTTCCTTCATCATCTAAATTTTCTTGTATTTATGAACCCATCAACGTCTGGCTGGATAAAAAAATACTTCGCAGAACAGGATAAGTATGCGATATTTCAAGCGACTACACCTACTGAATTAGCTCATGAAATTAGGGCGATTGGTTTTAGTTTCGGCAAAATAAACAGCCGTGCACTTCCAGAGATCTACACGACTTTTAACTATACCCAAGAGGAATTAGCGAAAATTTGTTTTTTACAACTGTTGGAGAAAATTTACTTTTTCCAATACCCTACTCATACAACAGACGAATTTGTAGGCTGTTTACTCGACTTTTACCAGCTTTTTGTCCCGCATAAAACCAATTTCTTTACGAGTTTATTTGAAGATAAGCACACCTATGCCCGATTGGAACACTTGTTTGCCATTAAGTGGAAAGAGAGTTTCTTTTCTCAATCAAAAAGCAACAATATTGTGCTTAATTTATTGGTGTTGTCTATCTATTTCTTGACGTTTGAAACACATTTAGCAGGAAAGATACACCCGAATTTATATCATGTATATATTGAAGATCTCATTCAAGAAATTTTAAATCACACTCAACACCAGACGGCGGACCTTCATTTGGTGGACGGATCCAATGACTTTGCTACGGAGGAAATTATGGAGGTACAGTCCTCCTATTTAGAGTCGAGCTTACTGTTGGATATTGTAATGTGTAGTTCGTGGAATAACGAGACTAAATCGCTTCATTTGCCCGATTTTTCGGTTGCTCCTTTTGAGCGTTTATCCTTTTCCCCTGAGCAAATCGAGGATAGCAGCAGCTGTTTTATGCTTTTTGTACAGCAAAACGACTACAACTACCACTATTTGAAATCGACGAATTTGTTCAACAATATGATCAACAATTCGACGAATTACGTGGAATTTTTAGTGGGAAGAAACAAAGGGCGTATTCTAAAAGAACTTCAGAAAAACAAACAGTTGATGCAGTTATTAATGGACTCTACGCATCGTAGTTTAGATAGTCAAGAAAAGAAATTGATCAAAAAGCAAACCTTAGAGGTTATCAAAACAATTCCTTCTCTTGCTATATTTATGTTACCCGGAGGTACTATTTTATTACCAATAATTTTAAAATTTATTCCTTCTCTCCTACCTTCTTCCTTTAACGAGAATTTGGATGAGGATTAGATTTTTCTAAAGCGCAGTTGATAGACTTCGTCAAGGTCTTGATTACTTGTCACATTCACCTCTAGATCAGTAACATAACCCGAATTCAATCCATATACCCATCCGTGTATACTCAGGTCTTGATTACGTGCCCAAGCGCCTTGAACAATAGATGTTTTAGCTAAGTCGTACACTTGTTCTTGCACATTGAGTTCGACAAAGCGATTGAAACGCGCAGTGGTATCGTCAATGCTGTCTAATTCGACGTTGTGCAAGCGGTACACGGTTTTAATGTGTCGGATCCAGTTGTCAATCAATCCGTAGGATTCATTTTTCATAGCGGCTTCCACTCCACCACATCCGTAGTGTCCGCAGACGATTATATTGGTTACTTTTAGGATATTTACGGCGTAATCTAATACGCTTAGCATATTCATATCCGAGTGAATCACCATATTGGCGATATTTCGGTGTACGAATACATCGCCTGGTTCTGCGCCGATAATCTCATTAGCTGGTACGCGGCTATCCGAACACCCAATCCATAAAACAGGCGGGGTTTGCTTGTGGCATAAACGCTTGAAATACTCAGGATTAATGGCTAGTTTTTCTTCTACCCAAGCTTTGTTATTTTCTAATATCTTTTTATAAAATTCGTTGTGTTTCAACCCTATAGTTTTTATTCAACAAACATTTCTTTTACGAAATCTACTTCTCCTGTCTCCACTTTGTAAAAAGCACCTACGATACCAATTTCTCCTTTTTCATACATTTCACAAAGAACTGTACTTTTGGTTAAAATGTGGTTGATGGTGTATTCGACATTGTAAAACGCGACCATATCTACCCCTTCTTTTGATTTGATATCTAAGTCAGGATAGTATTTTTTCACGTGTTCAACAGCTGGATCCACTTTGGCTAACAAATTGCTTAGGTGACCTAATTTAACGTCTTTACACGCACCTGTAATGGCACCACAATGTGAATGTCCCAAAACCATAATCAATTTAGAGCCTGCGAGCTTACAAGCAAATTCCATCGAACCGATGATATCTTCATTCAACACATTTCCTGCGATTCGCGTGCTAAACACATCCCCTAATCCTTGATCAAAGATCAATTCTGCCGAAGTTCTGCTGTCAATACAGCTCAAAATAATTGCAAAAGGGAATTGGCTTTCTTTCGTTTCGTTTACTTGTTCTAGTAAATTCGCATGTGATTTTAGGTTTTCTACAAAGCGCTTGTTTCCTTCCTTTAAAAAAGACAGCGCCATTTGCGGAGTCATTGACTTTTGATCGTCTATATTATGTAGTCTCATTTTTACGCGATTAATACGATAATAATTTCGAAACAAATGTAACCAAAAATGGCTTTTAAAATATAAATAAAGCAATATTCCTCTATATTTTTATCGATTTAAAAAAAACATAACACTTTTTAAGTAATTAATACGCGAGTATGTTTCATATCTGATTGGTATAAAGGTATATTTCCTCTGGAATAGTAGAAATCACATAATCGTTAAGGAGAATATAAAAAAGGATAAAATTTGTTCAGATTAAAAAATAGTTGATACATTTGCAAAGAATTTCATAGGAGGAAAAATTTGAACTGATTGCAACCTCGGTAAAAAATGCTAAAGCAGAATATATTGTATCTTCACTTTAGCCATTTCCTCTTTTTTAAACATTTTAAAAAACATACAATATGGCTTATTACTTCACATCGGAATCTGTAAGTGAAGGACATCCTGATAAAATTGCAGATCAAATTTCAGATGCTTTAATTGACAATTTCTTGGCTTTTGATTTAGAATCGAAAGTAGCATGTGAGACATTAGTAACTACAGGGCAGGTAATTCTTGCTGGAGAGGTAAAATCAAAAACGTATTTAGACGTACAACAGATTGCTCGTGATGTCATCAACAAGATTGGTTACACGAAGAGTGAGTATATGTTCGACGGCAATTCGTGTGGTATTTTATCTGCTATACACGAACAATCGGCAGAGATCAGTCAAGGAGTTGAACGCGCGAGCAAGGAAGACCAAGGCGCAGGAGACCAAGGGATGATGTTTGGTTATGCTACGACAGAAACGGAGGATTATATGCCTTTAGCGTTGGATTTATCGCATAAATTACTACAAGAATTAGCGGTTATCCGCAGAGAAAATAAAGAAGTAACCTATTTGCGTCCAGATGCAAAGAGTCAGGTTACCTTAGAATACAACGACGACAACAAGCCTGTGCGCATTGTAACAATTGTATTATCGACACAACACGATGATTTCATTCCAGCAGAAAACGCGACTGCGGAGGCGAAAGCGAAAGCAGAGGCTGCCATGCAAGCGCAAATCAAGAAAGATATCATTGAGGTATTAATTCCTCGTGTATTGTTGAAATACCCTCAATACAACTACCTATTTGAATCCAAAGAGGAGATTGAATTTTTAATCAACCCTACGGGAGTGTTCATCATTGGAGGGCCTCACGGAGATACAGGATTAACAGGAAGAAAGATCATCGTGGATACATATGGTGGAAAAGGCGCGCATGGTGGAGGTGCTTTTTCTGGAAAAGATCCTAGTAAAGTGGACCGAAGTGCAGCATATGCCACACGTCACATTGCTAAAAACCTTGTTGCTGCTGGTGTAGCTGAAGAGGTGTTAGTTCAAGTATCCTATGCGATTGGAATTGCTAAACCTACGGGAATTTACGTAAACACATACGGAACGTCAAAAGTAAACCTATCAGATGGTGAGATTGCGAAAAAAGTAAATGAATTATTCGATTTACGTCCGTACTTCATTGAAACGAGTTTAAAGTTGAGAAATCCAATTTACAGCGAAACAGCTGCTTATGGACATATGGGGCGCAAACCGCAGGTAGTAACCAAAACGTTCACACGACCTGGTGGAGAGACAAAACAAGTAGAAGTTGAGTTGTTCACATGGGAAAAATTAGACCGTGTAGCTGACATTCAACAAGCTTTTAATCTATAGTTTCCAATTGGAATACACAAACAAAAAGACGCTTAACCACCACAGGTTAAGCGTCTTTTTTGTGGGAGTTCTTGTACTACTTCAATATTAGAGCAATCAACAGCTCTCCCTCTATCTGAAAAGCATTGTAGAACAAGGGCTACTTAACAAGCAGTACAACAAAAAAAGGAATGATCGTACTGATCATTCCTTTTTGTATATGAAGTTGCCAAGTAGTTGAGATAGTATTTATATCGAGTACTAATCTTCTCTATCACTTAGCGAATGTAGTCTTTTAATTACATTACTGCAGCAACGATATAATAGACAATCATTGCAATAATAGCGGAAACTGGGATAGTTAGAATCCACGCCCACAACAAGTTTATCGTTACTCCCCAACGAACTGCAGATACACGTTTGGTAACCCCTACCCCTATGATTGAACCCGTAATGGTATGGGTGGTAGAAACGGGAATTCCCAAGTGTTCTGTTACGTATAAGGCTACGGCTCCAGCTGTTTCAGCGGCTACTCCTTCCAATGGCGTTACCTTTGTGATCTTACTACCCATGGTTTTTACGATCTTCCATCCTCCTGATAAAGTACCTAAACCTATGAATAAGAAGGAAGCTAAAGGCACCCACCACCAGTGCTCTACGAATACTTTAAACGTATCTACATCTCCCATATAAGCAGGATCCATATCTATGTTTATGTGGTAAAAGATTACAGCGGCTCCAATAATACCCATTACTTTTTGTGCGTCATTTCCTCCATGTCCCAAAGAGAACAAGGCAGAAGAAACTAATTGCAAGCGCTTAAACCACTTTTCACATTTATAGTGGTTTTGATTTCTGCAAATCCACATAATAGCAACAGTGATAAAATAGGCTAATATTAACCCCAGTAAAGGAGCTCCGAAGATAAATAAGAAGATTGGAATCACTTTGGAGTAAACCACAACATCTACCCCTTCAATAGAGAAACCACCTGCATGAGCAACGGCTGCACCAATAAAACCACCAATTAAGGTATGGGAAGAAGAAGACGGAATACCTAATTTCCAAGTAGCTAAGTTCCAAATAATTGCAGCAATCAAACCTGCAAAAATAACTTCTAAGGTAATAAAATTTTCATTAACTGATTTAGCGATGGTATTACCAATTTTAAACTCCCCAATAATATAAAGGGAGATAAAATATGCAACAAAGTTAAAAGCTGCTGCCCAAAGTACCGCTTGGAAAGGGGTTAAAACACGAGTCGTTACAATGGTAGCGATCGAGTTTGCAGCATCGTGAAAACCATTGATATAATCAAATCCTAGGGCTAATACGATAATAACGATTAGCATAATCCCACTTTGATTACTCAATATTTCTGTAAAAAATTCCATATACTTGCGCTAGATCATTAAGAGTATTTAACGATAACAGTTTCAAGTACATTAGCCACATCTCTACAACTATCTGTAGCCGTTTCTAACGCCACCATTACCTCTTTGTATTTTATAATTTCGATGGCGTTATTTTCATTTTCGAAAATATCGGCAACGGCCTTATCAAAAACTTTATCTGCTTTTCTTTCTAAGCGAGAAATATTTTTACATACAGTCGCTAACTCTTCTAGCTTTTTTAAATCTTTCAAGTGCAAAAGTCCCTTGTGTACTTCGCTACAAGCTTCTAGGTTTGCTTCAGTCAGTTTGCGCAAAGGTTTTGTGATTTTATCAATTTGATACAATCTCATACGAGAAGCAGCATCAGATAAATGGTCAGCTACATCGTCAACTGCTGTAATCAAATTGTGGATATCTTCTCTGTCAAAAGGCGTGATAAAGTTTTTTCCTAATTCGATTCTCGTTTTCTGTGCAATTGCTTCAATCTCCACCTTAATTACCTCAACATCTTTAAGTAATTTCTCTCTTTCTTTTGCTGGAGTATGCACAGCTTCGTTCAGCGTTTCTGATAGTTTTTTAAGCTTTACAGCTGCTTGTTCAAATAAAGGATAAAACGTCTTGTCCTTTGGAACTAAAAATTGAAAAATGTTATTCAATGACATTATATAGAATATATGTTATAAACAGGGACAAAATTACGCAATAATATCAACCTAATGTTTCCTTAACGTTAATTTTTATCTCAAAAGCAGGTTTCTTCTGATTTTATGGCAACAAAAAAAACTTACCCATTAGTAATCAGACACTTAATAATTTAATGATAAATTAATCTTTTGCGACTTTCTTAACCATAAAACAACCTAAAGATAACATTATTAAAATAAAACAGTTCATCGGTAAAGCTGTCAAGTAAGTACTATTCAACTTATTACTCTTGTTCTTCTTGATTTGGAATAACCCAAAGGGCTATTTTTCTCATGTGAGATATCAATAGATAGCCTAGTACTATATTAAATAGAGTAACAAACCAAAAATTGCCTGTTTGTACGTATTCATAGGGGTTATTTACTGATTTGGCTTTAAACCAAAACAGGGCATTGCTAACTAAAGAGGGAAGATTATCAACAATAAGTCTCAATCCAACAAAAAACACACCTAGTTGCGTCAAGCCAATCATCGTTAGCGATTTAGAAGGAATAGTGAGATTGGAGAAGCCTTTTTCTACTCGAAAAAAATCGACAATATGCCCCGCATAGACAAATAGCAAGACCAAACCAACTAGGAGTAGCAGGATATGGACTAGCTCCATTGCATTGGTTCCCATTACATCTTCCTTCATCCCGATTTGATAGAGAACCAAAGGGAGATTTAACACTAGAACATCGATCAATAATCCACCAGCCACTAACTTAACAACTAGGACAAACAAATCTCTTACTCTCATATTTTTTATTTTATAGCAACGAACTAATTTAACAAAATCATCGCAATTTCTATGGTTGCATTCCGCTGTTGAGTTACTTTCTATTCGAATACCATATAAATTTACGCATTCTTGAATATTACTGCTAGAGTAAGCCCTAATAATTTTTATTTTGTACTTTAGCGAAAACTAATAATATTATACACAACCTAGATAACTATGGATATTAACTTCAATAAAAACGAAGATCACAACAAGTTATTACTTTCTGATTTAAAACGAAAACTAGCAAAAGTTAAACTTGGTGGAGGTGAAAAGCGAATTGAAAAATTACACCAACAAGGAAAAATGACAGCCAGAGAACGCATTGATTATCTATTAGATCCAAAGACTAATAGTATAGAGATTGGTGCATTTGCGGGAGAAGACATGTATGAGGAGCACGGAGGATGTCCTTCAGCTGGTGTAGTGGTCAAGATAGGTTATATTAAAGGTAAGCAGTGTATTGTGGTAGCGAATGATGCAACAGTAAAAGCTGGAGCTTGGTTTCCTATTACAGGAAAGAAAAACCTACGTGCCCAAGAGATTGCCATTGAAAACAAGCTTCCTATTATTTATTTAGTAGACAGTGCTGGGGTTTATTTGCCCTTACAAGATGAGATTTTCCCTGACAAAGAGCACTTTGGACGAATTTTCAGAAACAACGCGATTATGAGTAGCATGGGGATCACCCAAATAGCTGCTGTAATGGGTAGTTGTGTAGCTGGTGGTGCTTATTTGCCAATTATGAGTGATGAAGCTTTAATCGTGGATAAAACGGGGAGTATTTTCTTAGCGGGAAGTTACCTTGTAAAAGCGGCGATTGGTGAGAGTATCGACAATGAAACACTGGGAGGAGCAACTACACATTGTGAAATTTCAGGAGTTACAGACTACAAAGCAAAAGACGATAAAGACGCTTTAGATACCATCAAAAACATTGTAGATAAGATTGGTGATTTTGACAAAGCGGGTTACAATAGAATTGCAGCTAAAAAACCAGCAGCTGATCCGAATGAGATTTACGGTATATTACCCAAATCACGTGCTGAACAATACGATATGATGGAAATCATCAAGCGTTTGGTTGATAATTCTGACTTTGAGGAGTACAAAGCGGGATATGGTCAATCCCTAATTACGGGTTATGCTCGTATTGATGGATGGGCTGTAGGTATTGTTGCCAATCAGCGCAAAGTGGTAAAAACTAAAAAAGGAGAAATGCAATTTGGCGGGGTAATTTACTCTGATTCTGCAGATAAGGCTACTCGTTTTATTGCAAATTGCAACCAAAAGAAGATTCCATTAGTCTTCTTACAAGACGTAACAGGCTTCATGGTAGGATCGAAATCAGAACATGGAGGGATCATCAAAGATGGTGCTAAAATGGTGAATGCGGTTTCAAACTCAGTGGTACCTAAGTTTACGGTAGTTGTTGGAAACTCGTATGGAGCAGGAAACTATGCGATGTGTGGAAAAGCATATGATCCACGTTTAATTTTCGCATGGCCAAGTGCAGAACTTGCCGTTATGGGTGGTGCACAAGCAGCGAAAGTATTGTTGCAAATTGAGGCTTCTTCGCTTAAAGCCAAAGGGCAAGAGTTATCTGCTGAAGAAGAACAAAAACTATACGATACAATTAAAGCAAAATACGACAAGCAAGTGTCACCTTATTACGCTGCTGCTCGTATTTGGACTGATGCTATCATTGATCCGTTAGACACGAGAAAATGGATTTCTATGGGAATCGAAGCAGCGAACCACGCACCTATCGAAAAACAATTTAACCTAGGGGTTATTCAAGTATAAATACAAAAAACGGCAATTTTAAAATTGCCGTTTTTTTTTACGATTTACAGTTTATGATTTACAGTACACCACTCACTACTCACCACTCACCACTCACCACTCACTACTCACCACTTACCACTCACTCTTCTACAGATATAAAATATAAAGCAGAGAACTTACTGAGATAAACACCCACAACAATACGCCTTCGACAAAAGGTTTAGCACCGACATTTTTCACCGTTCTATACGAAAGGGAAGTTCCTATTAAAAAGAGCGTCAATGTTAGTGCGGCTTTGGATAGTTCTACAATATAAGGTCCTAAAGGTTGAATAAAAGGAATATAAGAATTGGCTAACATCGCTAGAATAAACAATCCTATAAAGTAGGGAATTTTAACCTTTGACCCTTTATTTTTAAACAGTAAGGTTGATAAAAAGGCAATGGGAATCACCCACAAGGCACGGGCTAGTTTTACGGTTGTAGCGACTTCAAGGGCTTCATCTCCGTATTTTGCAGCTGCACCTACTACGGAACTAGTATCGTGAATGGCGATGGCTGACCACAACCCAAAGTCGACTTGGCTCAAGCCTAATGCATGACCAATAGGAGGAAAAATAATTAGAGCGACTGAGTTGAGAATAAACACAATGCCCAAAGCGACGGATATTTGTTTTTCATCCGCATCAATAACGGGTGAAACAGCAGCAATAGCACTTCCACCACAAATCGCCGTTCCCGAAGAAATGAGATAGGATATTTTCTTGTCAATTTTCAGCAGTTTTCCGATTCCAAATCCTAAAATTAACGTTAGGAAGATGGAAAAAATGGTCAAGACAAAACCGTCTTTTCCCGCTGCTAAAGCGCTGTAAACGTTCATTCCAAACCCTAAACCTACTACGGCTACTTTCAGCAGTAATCCAGTGGCTTTTTTGGTTTGTTTGCCATATGGATTCTCAAATATTTGTGCGTAAATAATGCCCAAGACCAAAGCAGTTGCCGAAGAAATAAAGGGAAACAAGCTCAGCACGGCTAAGCCAAGGAGTACTATTTTACTTCCGAGTGCC
Source organism: Myroides sp. NP-2 (assembly GCF_014145665.1). Classification (GTDB taxonomy): domain Bacteria; phylum Bacteroidota; class Bacteroidia; order Flavobacteriales; family Flavobacteriaceae; genus Flavobacterium. Next base: position 15,818 of record NZ_JACHTD010000003.1, read on the forward strand.
GTATTGCTATTTTGTACTGTCATAGAATATGTATTTTTAACAGTACAAAGGTCAATCATCTACCCAAGCGAGAAAAATACATAATAGTTATCGGTTATAACTTTAGGTTATATGATTTAATAAAGCGAATAAACAGTTCAACCAGGGCACTCTCCTGCCCTTGTCGTTGTACGATACTAAATTTTCGACGAATATCTAGTCCGTTGATATCCACTACAACTAATTCGTTATACTTCAACTCTTTTACAATCGCGTGTATAGAAATAAAGGCGAAACTATCGGAGTGTTTGAGGTACATTTTAATACTTTCGGTACTTGAAAAGTTCATTTCATTGCGCAATTGATTGAGGGAGATTCCCACTTGGTTCAAATTGCTTTCGATCACATCGAGGGTACCTGATCCGGTTTCTCTCAACAAGAAGGAATAGTCTTTGAGTTCTTCAGGATCAATGAGTCCCGTTTTATACTTGGGATTTTCCGCACGGCAAACCAAGACAATTTCATCATCAATAAAGTCGATATACTTGATTTGTGGGTTTTTGGAACAACCTTCAACAATTCCGACATCAATGTTTTTACTCAACAGGAGTTGTTCAATCACGGCGGAGTTTTCAGAGAGGACATCGAGGTGGATATCGTGTACTTTGGTTCTAAATTCGGCCAATAAAGGTGGTAAAACATATTGAGAAACGGTAGTACTCGCTCCTATTCGCAGGTTTCCATCCATTTTTGCATTTAAGGCATGCATATCGAATTCTAAATTGCGGTAGGTAGAAAAGATCTCCTCGGCGTAGTTATAGAGCAACTGTCCCGATTCGGTCAAGCGAATTGTAATTCCATCACGCACAAAGAGTTTGGTTTGATAATGACCTTCAATTTCGCGAATGTGTCTGGAAACGGCGGGTTGTGAAATCAACAGTTCCTTGGCAGCTTTGGTAAAGCTTTCCCTTTTTGCAACGGTATAAAAAACCTTCAACCGAAAATCAAACATCGTTTATCATCTTTATGGGTGTGAACTGATTTATTCTCTTGTAACAAAAATACAGAAAAAAATAGAAAGCAGCTGGGTTTATTCGATTGGTAAATTGGTATAAAATGGACCGTTTACTGTATACTGTTTTAATCCTCTTTTAATCGAATAAATTTCGATAAACTGTTAACTAAATTCACTGTTTCTTTTTTGTAGTCTTCGGCTGTACTTTACCTTTTGAAACACTTCTACCTTTGTCGTTGAACAGTCGAAGCCTTTTTTAATAGTATAACGGTGGTGGGGTGTTTCTTTTTTATCCACTAAACAATCCCCCTTAAAAAAAGTCTTTTCTAATTGTCATACTGAGTGAAACGAAGTAAAAATCCCTTTGATCCGTTTTGGAAGGTTGGGGTGGTGTTTTTAAAAAATATAATTTTTCTCTTTAATCATAATCTAAAGTTATTTCTTCTTCTTTCTTTTTATATTTTGATGTTGAAACTCTTTCGCCATTTTGAAGCCAAAAAATCAATTTTTGTTTACTATCTAAATAAAAAACATTCATCGTACTATCACTGACCTTAACATCACTATTGACATATATTGGGTTTTTGTACACTATATCCTTATCTTCTATTAAGATAAATTTTCCATCCTTTTGATAGATATCAACTGTTTTCTTTCCTCCTTCTCCATAATAAATGATTTCTTTTTTTAGTGTATCCGCTCCTTTATAATAAACTTTTACAACTCCTCCTTCTGAAGACTCATACAAATCACGTTGAATATTCTTCAATTGCATTTTTGAAGCTTCTACCATTGCTTTATACTTTTCTATCTTTTTGACAACATTTAAAGTATCTATTCCATTTTTCTCTATTTGGATTTTTAAGTTTTGTTTTTCACTTAATTTTCCACATCCTATTAGAAATAAGACTACTAAACTTAAAAAAAAACTATATTTCATATATAAATTAAAATTTAATATATCCATTAACTCTACTCCCTGAATTATACTTATTTCTTAACGATTGTATCGAGTTACCAAACATATTCTGAAAATGAGGTTGATCTTTGAATGACTTCCAATCTCCTCCCCATTCAAAACCATGCGATTTTCCCATAGTCGACAAACTATTCCAATCTAAATTATAATCAACTTTACCCTCAGTAATTCCAACTAAATCAAAAGCTAATCCAAAATTATGATTACTATACCCTCCTTTTGCATTAGTAACAATAGATCCTTCCGCTGTTCTTCCTTTTGCATATAAATCATTTTGCTCATCAAAAGTCCTTAATCCTTGAGCAATACGTATCAATGTGTTCTCAGATTCACTATTTGCTTCTTTCATAAAATTAGTGGCTTTCATTCTAATAGCAGGATGAAGATTTTGAATTTTGCTATCAGTCGGTGCATCTCCTGTAACGAACACATCTTCAACTTGTCCTTTATACTCAATTCTATTTGCTCCTGATCCCTCAATCCCTGGCACAATTCCAGGCATTGGGCTTACCTCATAGACTTTTTTATCATCTATCCCATCATTGAACAACCAATTTCCTTGTTTATCATAGTAATCTCCATCAACCACACTCATCCCCGTAGGATCAATCAGATTAATCGGATTATTGTGTACATAATGGTATGGATTCCAGGCAGGGAACTCTTCCGCTAACGGGTCCACACTCATCCACATCTACTTCTTCTTTTTCTCGCGCGAAGTCAACTTTTGTTTTCAAAAACCAACTATTCTTATAAAATTATAGTTTTTTTCAATTGAAAAAGCATATTAAAAACCTACGCCCAACCAATTAGACGAAGAAGACAGACAAACCGTGTTTAAAATCATTGATACCATGCTGACTAAAAAGAAGTTTAAAGACTTCTTTAATAAAAATATCGCAACGCTGTAAAACAAAATATGTTAAAGTTATAAAAAAGCAAAAGTACCGAATTCGGTGCTTTTGCTTTTTAGTGGTTGTATTTATTATTTATAGACGAACAGTAGACTTCTACAAATGAAGAAAGTTTTTCAAGTGGTTAGGAAAAAAACAGTAACGAAATTAATGTTCCAATACCACTCTTAAACCATAAATCGTTAACTAAAACCCAAACACAATCCGCTTGAGGAGATTGGTTATTCTTGTCTAGTTGCACCTATATTAACTATTTATCATTAAATAATTCTTTCAAAGGAGGTGGACCATCTCTTTTAACTTTTTCTACTGCTTCTAGCCAATATTCCCAAAAAGCACTATCAGCAGGTCGATTATGCATCAACCAATATTCACCACCACTTAATATATCAGTTAAATCATTAGATCCTGTCGCTTCCCAATATGATTTAAGCATATACAACATAGCTTCGTATCCTTCTTTTTCAGTAATTAGGTCATTACTGCTAATTATTCCGTTTTTATCTATTTTACCATTATTTATTAAACTCATATTGATTTTTATTTTAAACCATACCTAATAATCATTTCTTCAGCAGACATAGTTGAATACCCCGCTCCTTTAACTACTCCATTTTGTGTATATGTATAAATAGACTGCCCAGAACTATTTGCTCCCATATACCAACTTTTTCCATATGAATCTACGCCTAATGGTCTTGTATTAGCTAGTTTTTGTATCAAAGCTCTATTCGCAGGAGTATCAGCAAGTTTGCCACTGCCCTTAAATAAATGATTTGCTAACCTTCCCTCAGGTATAGCGTTAACTATACTAAATCCTTTAGCAGAAACTAATTCAGAAGCTATAGCAGGTAGTACAAAAGAACCAACCCCCTCAATGTAATTCAACATTGTTTCCTTAGCTCTTGCAGTCTCTCCTGTTGGATTAACCCAACCATCATAAGCCATTCGGAAATTGCCCATGAAACTCTTATCATTTTTTCGCTGATAATTTACATTTGTTATTCCGGCTTTATTAAGATCTTTTATACTATTATATATATCAATAGATCCGTCATTATTATGGACGGAGAAAACATCAGTTGGGTCTCCTTCCCAATCAGTACTGGTTACTTCATAAGCATTATATCTCCCTTTTTTGTTATTATCTGGATAAACAGTCCATACTGTTATTCGACCTCCTTCACCTCCTGTTTCCTCTGCTCGCATCCCCGTTGGATCAATCAGATTAATCGGATTATTGTGTACATAATGATACGGATTCCAGGCAGGAAATTGTTCCGCCAACGGGTCCACACTCAAAAATATACTCGTTCCCGGATCGTAATAACGCGCTCCATAATAGTAATAGCCCGTTTGTGCGTCTAATTCCTTACTATTGAATTTATACACATTCTCCAGAATGTTATTGGTACTCTGTTCCACCATGACCTCTCCAAACGGTAAATACTCAATGTATTGAACCGGTTTTCCGAAGATATCTGTAATATAGGACGTGCTGCCTAGATGGTCACTATGATACCACCAAACCGGACCGTGTTCTTCCATTGGATTAGCTACAATAGGAACCTGTGTTGGTGGTTCATCTCTCCATTGGTCGTCTATGCCTGGGGGCAATACAATAGGCGGAAATTCTGGTTCTACCTCTTCTTCTGGTTCTTCTCGCGGTTTGGACGGTATCTCTAAATCACAAAATTGAATGTAAAACCCTCCTTCTGTGCGGATCCAACTTATATCTTCTCCTCCATCTTCTCCCGCAAAAACAATACCTGGTAAATCATAACACTTTTTACAATCCGCATCTTTACAAATCAAACACAAATAGTACTTGAATAATAAATCGTATATCTCTGGTTTATCTTCGCGATCTTTATAGTATTCTATGAAATTAAGAAATTGATTGTAACAATCCAACTCGAGGCGATTAAAATCTACAACTGTTCCTAAATCAATTGGATCACGCGTGATGGGATCAAGTGGAATTCCGGTAATCGGATCATAGACATAGCCCGTTTCTGGGTCAATTACTAAACCATCTGCTGTTAGTTCTACGCAACCTTCAGCGTTGATTTGCTCTAGTGCCGCACAATAATCAGTTCTTCCCACTATAGTTTCATAACTCACGCAATTTCCTTGTGAATCCCATAAATTACACCTCTCTCGATACAGTATATGTTGTTCCAAAATAGCTAAAATCTGCTGTCTACAATACAATTTCTCTGGCGTATTATAAAGTGAATGCAATAAAAATTCAACTTGATTTTTACAGATAGCCTCCGAAATTTGGGTTGTATTAAAAATCTCATAATTTCTAACTCCTCTTGTTAGCTGTGCAGTTGCACTACGCATCTGCCCCCTCATAAACGTAGGAGGAGACACCTCTACAGTATTGTAATCTTCTCGGCTAAAATCTTCCACATCTTCCGCTTTTCCTATACGAGAAGCAATGCGCTTTGCATTGGCATAATAGTGTTTGGTGTAGGTCCCCTTAGTACACACTAAATAACCATTAGGATACAGCACTTCTCCTGCATTATAGGATCCATGTAAGTTCATTCGGCCATTGATATTCAAATTGGAAGATACTGTAATTCGCTTGCCTACACGTTCTCCTTTTCCATCATATAAGTAAATGCTCGATAGATTTCCATCATCTGTAATATCTGTTATATTATTATTGGCATCCCAGTTAAAACTGCGATTTTGATATGCTACAGCACTCGAAGTATTACCCGATGTTTCTATAACATCTATATTTCCAGTTGCTGTATAGCTAAAACGTTGTTCAAACCCATTACCATTATCACTCATACCCTCAATACGAGTAAGTTGAGGGGATCTTGAATCTTCATAGATATAATTCCTTTTTATCGAATTTTCTGTATAGGTTATTTGTCTCGTATTTTTATCTATTACAGCATGCAGCTGTGTTTTCTTACTGATCGCATGGTCTTTGGTGTAGTGCATGTCCAACATATAATTGTGTTCTTCTAACAAGCCATCCCATTTTCCTGCTGCCGTCTTCAGTCGATTAAATGCATCATACTCAAACTTTTTACGATACGTTCCTCCGATATTTAATCGCCGATGCTGGCTAAAATTATTGTAAATCCCTTTCACATTATTATTTCGGTCATATCGATAGACATTGCGTAAAAACACACTGAAACTGTTCGAATTATTTGCTTGTGGTGCAGCGAATTGAGCAGCACGCAAACGCTCCGTTAGATCAAATTCCTGCTTCATTTCCACCTTATTTCCATATTGAATATAGTAGGGTTGATCAAAGTAATTGTACTTCACTTGACTGAGGTATTCGACACCTTCATCATTGATCATACTCGTCAATTGTCCCACACTGTTGTAGTGGTAGTTGACCTTTTCTTTATCGGGATACACTAGCTCCAAGATTCTACCCCAAGAATCGTATTTATACTTGGTTTTAAAGTAATGTGGTCTGCCATGTTCATCAGAAATGAATTTGGTCTCTTCTACGACTTCCCCTAATTTTCCATACTTAAATTGATGAGTACCGCTTCGATCGGTCATTAATTTTAAGCGTCCTTGTGGTTCATAGACAAAATCGGCATCAATCTGATTCCCTACTATTTTTGTCAAACGATTAAAGTCATACGTATAGTTAATCGTTTGACCCGTTGCGTCTACTTTGGTCTTAATTTGTCCTAAATCATCATAGGTAAACGCAGTAATACCTGAGGCAGACGACCACTTTTCTATGACCCTGCCCAGCCAATCATAGTCGTATTTCGTAAAGTGATCCATGGCATTGGTCACTTGTCTAACTTGCCCCAACGCATCGTAAACAAATTCGGTAGAAAGTGTTTGTCTATCGCCCAATTGACTTTGTATGACCGTTTGCCCTAGTTTATCAAAATAGTTTATCGTCGTATTTCCTTCAGGTAAAATAACTTTTTGAAACATTAGATTCCCTTCAAATCCATAGCTGTATTTCGTAATCGCATCGATTCCATAGATCAGCTGATCCAAGACGCGATCTTGATCGTCATAGGTTGTCAAAATCTTGCGTTCATCTATATCCGTTGTGGGATAATACCTCGTTAAAAGTCTTTGAAAAACTTCCGCTTCAGCTAAGCCTTCCAAGCCCAATTCTTCTAGATCTAATGGCTCACAATACAGCTCTTCTTCGGATAAATAGTTTTCAACTGCACGTCCAAATTCGTCGTACTTTGTTTTACCTGATACGGCAAAGCGAAGTTTTGGTGTTCCTCCCTCACAACCGATATACTCCTCGTCATTGGCCAGTTGTTTTTTCACTTGAATGACACGTCCCAACCCATCGGTTAACATACTGGTATGCAAAATATGGCCATCACCCAAATTGTGTTGCGTCATCGATGTGCGATTAGTCCCATAGGTGTTGCGAATAGTCCATTCGGCTTCATACGGTCCTTTTACCTGTAATAACCGATTAAAAGGATCATAATCGCAATGTATTTCTTCTCCATATACATCCCTGACCAAAACCGGTTGTCCAAATACATTAACTAATTGTCTAGTCACATTGCCAAAAGGATCCGTAATTCGCGCTGGCACAACTTTAAAATAATCGCCATGATACTCTCGATTTCCCATTTGCGGACTAAACGGACCATAATCGTAAGTATAACTAAAGCCTCCTGGTAGCGTTCTTTTGCTAATATTACCTAAAATATCGTATTCATACTTTGTTATTGTGAAATCAGCATCTGTTACATAATGATTTACTTGAGCATACTTCATCGCATCGGGTGTAACAGTGGCAGTGGTTAATCTCAACTGTTGATTGTTTGTAGTTACACTCACTCGATGGCTAATCGGCAAGGTCTTTACGCCTAAATTATAAGCAATATCAACAGTTAACCCTCGATCAATATCCATATACCTCTTGACATTTCCCATTGTATCATACAACTGAAAGTCTTGTTGGGTTTGGTTAACCAAAGCATTGCTTCCCGTTTCGTCTTGATAGGTCCAATTTTTCGTTTGTATACTTGTAACTATAGGCAATACAGCTAATTTTTCTGTAAACACGCTTACTTCGGCACTGGAGGTTGTAGCCGTATGTATATCATCAACAAGCAAGCGACTATCGTAAAACTTATAGGTATACGTGGTTTCAGTCAACGGTCGTTTTCTCTTGTCTAAGGTATAGGTTCTCTTCGGCAATCCTTTTTTGTAGAGGTATTGTTTTAGGCTAGAACTAGTTCCGGGTTGATATAGCTCATTCTCTGTCATAGCATCCAATAGATACGCTGTTACTGTGGTACGGAACGGGATGCCTTCCCTATTTAACAAGTGGGCTTTTGTTTGACCAAACCCCAAGAAATTGCGCTCTTTTCTGTCTTTATAGCCATTAAAATATTCATAAGCATAGCGGGTGGTATTTTCTCCATCTCCTTCAAAGCCATCAAATACATTTACTTTAGTTAATGCCCATTTTTTATACGGCATCTTATAGGTTGATCCGATAACCGATTGGTCGATTGGATTGACTACATCATAATCTAAATCAATTTTTGCTCCTGTGCTTTGGGTCACTGTTTTCAGCAAATTCGTACGTCTAATACGCGATTTATAAACCGTTATGCTTTCATTGCGAGTAGAAGTGACATAATCGATAAATCCATCCCCGTCAAAATCCATATACCGGCTTTCTTCTGTAGAAATATTGCGCCCTGAAGCTGCTCCTACAGATACACAAAATTTAGGTCCTGTCAATATAATGGGAATGGGGAAATAAACACAGATCGTTAAATTTCCATTAAGTCCTGCATCTATAGATTTCTGTGTTTGACTCCCTGGTAGACTGCGTCCTGAAGACTCAAATCCCATTCCTGTATTGATGTAGTACTGTCCATCTACAATTTTTTCGGGTAATCCATCACCATTTAAATCAATATAAGTTACCGCATCCTTAGAAGTACTTGTTGAAATACTTAATCCCGCAGCTATATCTAGATTTGATTGGCTAGAAAAGCCTAGATTGAGAGATCCACTTCCACTACCTCCTATGGTTTCTGTTTTGCTTTTTTGCAAAGGTAGACCCTGCCAAATTGAACTCTGCTGAAATACTCCGCCATAGTTTAACAACACTTTTCCATCACTTTGCACGATATCAATCAATCCATCTCCATTGATATCTACATAAAAACGCGAGCTTGAATTATTCGTTGTGAATTTACTTCCATTGAGGGAGCCACTAGCTTGGTTTCCTATTTTTGTATTCAAACCGGCCATAAAATTAGCGGACCTAGTTGATCGATCTCCTAATTTTGGACTTCCCGTTATACCGGCATTCCCTCCTCCTGCAAGAGTTCCTGAACCAGCAATTGAAGTTCTAACCGTAAAATCCGCTTGAACAATGCGACTCGAAAGCCCGCCTCGCTTGGCGGTAACTTGAATACGTTCACCTATAATATCAGGAAATCCATCCCCATTGATATCCAGAAATTCATTTAACAATTCACTCGATCCTTTCGTATCTGCACGCCCTATACTAAATCCTAAAAACCCCAGGGATTTGTTCGTCGTATTATTTTTGAAATGCGAATATTTAGTAATTCCCGCAGCGCCATAGTTACCAACAGCTACAGCCGGTGGACGCAAATCGGGTATATCGTCTGTTAAGAATCGCGTATAAGGACTGATTGCTGTTGCCGATACATATAAATGTTCATGACTCTCCCAGCGGTTGCTCTCTTTATTGGGCAACAACATGGCAAAGTACTCCGACATATTACCAGCCGCATTTTGAATGTTATCCATATCCAACTCTACTTGATCCAACGTTAAGGTAGTATCCGTCAGCATATTATTTACCGTTGAATTAGATGCTACCGCTGAAGGTAGAACATGTCTCCCTATAATCGGTTGGTATGTGGCTTGGAGTTCTGCTCCTTTATAAGCAAATTGTCCCCAGTTTCTGTACATGGCTCCCCAAGCTTCTGTTGACTCCGAAGTATATACATTTGCTTTTACTTTTCCATTGGTATCCACTCCTGACATATAGGAGCTAGGATTTGCCCCACTTGCCGTCACTTTAATCAAAGGTTCATTATCGCCTGATTGATAAGCATCTACTAGTTCTCCTATTTTGTGTTCCGTGGTGTAGTACTCAAAATAGTATCTCGCTCCTACCCTTGGTGTTAAAGAAAACGAATCCGTATCTCCCAGATTTTCATATCGATTGTTTGACATCAAACGCTGTTTCTGAACGATAGTTCCACTGGCGTCAAATTTATAACGGAACTTTACATACCCCTTCGGGTCATTGGGGTTACGAGTACTTACTAAAGATATAATACTTCCATTTGGATTGCGAGCGACCAAATAGACATATCGATCCTGACAAGCCGCTTCCGTACATTCCGGCAAACGGAAATTATTTCTTATGGTCACGCTCACCCGTGGACCTTCAGCTGTATACTCCAACGGAATATTACTCGTATGTACTTTACTGTAATTAGAGTAATAGGGCGTGATATACAGGTCGGGATTTGCCGAATCTAGCGAGACTAATTTGGGCTTAAATTTAGTATCAATCGACTTCCAATCTATTTCAGAATCACTTAATACCTCAACTTTTATATAGTGAAAACTACTAGGTACCGAAGTGATCGTTTCCATATCTAAGAGTTGATTTGGAGAGGAAAATGTTGTAATCCCCTCAATATTACTCGTTTTTTCGTAAATCACTACATCATTTCCAAGAATTGCTACATTTCCGCCTACCGTTGTTCCCTTCTTAAAATAGGAAACGCGAAGGGTTACTCTATCATTCTCTTGAACAGTAAAGCTAGGCCATTCTAGACGGTATTTCCCAGCTTCTTTAAACATAAGTTCAAGCTTGCTTCCTACAATAAATCCATCGGCATACGATGAGGTATGTCGAGAAGAGTAGCTCATCGGATCTGGATTTACCCCTGTATATTCTACTTTTGGGTTCCAAGAAATTCCTAGCTCCGCTATGGGTACTTGGTTCGTATGTACACGAAAAAAAAGCAGTTCCCCTTTTTCAACCGTTAGGGTATGACTATGGGTTTCTCTTGAGGAAAGCATCAAATTAGGACCTACAACAAAACTCGCAACCTCCATATTTGTTTCGTGAAGTCTCTCAATGGAAAACTTAACTCCGCTCTCAAGGCCAATATGTTGTTTCTCTATGGTACCTGTTACTCGTATTTGTCCTGGTTTTGGCGCGCGCCATACCATTACAACATCCATCGGACCATTGGTCATATCAACCTGTGGAATTGGATTTAATACCGGGGCAACCTCTTCTTCTTTTAGTATAATAACTGGACTAATCGAGCTGTCTAAACTATAGGAAGGCGCTTGGGTTTGGGGGTCTATAGATCCAAAATACACCCGTTCATTATCCACCACATCCAACAAACCATCTGCATTGACATCCGTCATATAGGTTGTTGTTTTGGATGAGCTCTTCGAATTGGTACGACTTATATTGCCAACAAATATGTTGACGCTAAGTCCTTTGTCACTATTTTCACTTCTACTATATCCTAAATTCGGTAAGTCTTTGATTGGATAGACGTCGGCTGAAAAATTATTGCCTAAATTCTTGCGGTAATAAAATTTGATCCCGTCTTTAAAAACCTTGTCAGGCAACCCATCGCCGTCAATATCCGTCATCATTACTTTGATTTCCGCATTGGAAGAGCCCCCACCAAACGTTCCCCCTATGGTGGCAGCGCGACTAAAAGGCAACCACGAATTAGGAAAAATAGGTGTCACAATTCCCGCTGAACCTCCACCATTAAAATTCGTCAATTTTCCTTCTGTTCCCCCCAAAGCAGATAGGTATACATTATACCTATCGTAATCCGTGGCATAATCTTTATAGGTATTGATCGTTTGTCCTGTACTTTCAAAAAGGGATCCCGTACCAATATCATCGTGATAATCGAAGGTGTATTCTTCTACTGTAGGAGGGGTATTGTCTGTAGTAGGTCCAAGAACATTTTTATTATTGCTATTTGTATTGATGATGCGATAAAGTAAACTCCTTCCAAACTGTCCTGCTTTGTAAAAAAATTGATATTCATTATACGCATATCCCAATGATTTTCTTCCTTCATCAGATTGCATCTGAGAGGCTTTAACTTCCATACTGATAAGAATGCGATCTATTAAATCCACACTCTTCGCCTCTACACCATAGCGATTATTTGTCTTTACATCTAAACGAGGTCCACTAGGAATATCTATTGTGTTTTTTCGTGTTATTAAAACAGTAAATTCATGTAAATTAGTCCCTGAAGTTGACAATATTGGATTCTTATTGTACACAATCTGTTGTAATTGATAATCGCCACTTGAATTTTGGGTATAATCATATTGCATATAATTATCAAAAGGATCCATGACTTTAGTCAGATGCCATTTACCTTTAGCGTATAGGTCAAAGTAGGAGGTCCATCCAGTAGATCGATCCTCTATTAGCCAGGTGTAATTATTCACAGTGCCTAAGCGTTTAATCACTTGATTGGGGTTGTGTTGCATCTTTTTGAATGTGGCAGTTGTCTGTCGGTTCATCAGCGGATCTTTATGCGGTGCATAAAGGTTGTTATCCCCTTGCACCAATAACAATTCTTCTCCATTCAACAAGTAGGATTCTGTTTCTTTGGCCGTATCGTACAAAGGCACCCCCCAACGGGTATCAACCGAAATTGTAGGAACGGATAAACTCCACCCCAAACCAAAATCCCCTTCATCAGCCCCACTGTTATAGTTGACTGATAAATCGGGAGTCATCCCTTGTCTTCCTTGAGGTAAAATCAAGGGAAAAGTAAGTGCTGCATCGCCGCGATCATTAATTTGAGGTATGCTGACCATCGGAATATTTTCCGTGGGGTTCACAGCTTGTATCCCACTCAGTGTCGTGGGGGCAAAAGCATCTCCATCGGGGCTCTCGGGCTCTAAAATCACCCCTGCTACATAGTCTGTAAAGTGAGTCGTTAAAGCGACCACTTGCTGGCTCTCTTCCAATACATCAATCACCTGAACCTTGGTCCATTGTTTGATCGTGGTATCGAAGTAAAACACCTGTATATCCTTAGCGCTATACCCACGGGGCAAAGCCGTAGCATCATAAGGCAAGCGCAGGGTAACTGCTTGGTCAAATTGAGTGCCATCTGGCAAAAAGCGATAAGCACTCTTCTCAGGAGTAACGTTTATTAACGTCATCCCTGTAGGCGCATAATCACGGGGTCTCAATTCTTGAATCGACAGGGTAAAATCTTCTTTAAAACTCGCCGATGGAAGTTCAATCTCCACTTGATCGTGTTGAAACACTTGGGATTCTCCTTGTTTTTGAACGGCAAATTCCCGGCGTTCAAAGGCCGTTGTCAACGGTTTTACCTCGGCAAGCACACAGGTAGTCAACCATTGGATTTCTTGTGTTGCCACTATCCTCCCTTCTTTTTTTACTTCTGCCAATAAGGGCGTGGCTAAAGAATCTTCCGTTGTTTCTAGGTATTCAAACGTATCATGAATAATGGGAATGCGTTTTCCCGAAATATACAATTCAACCCCTTGTATGGCAGCTACCACCCCCGAAATGTAGGCTTGTCCCGTTATACTATCGCACAGGGTTGCATTGACCTGAAGTATTCCTTCTGTCTCTTGGGCTAGGCGTTTTTCAATTTGCAAATTGCGCACCAAATAAGGCGATTCAGGTTGTTCACCTGCGGTGAATAAGACCGTATTCACCCCCTGTTTTAAATTATACGGCGCTATATACTCTTCTACACGGGTCCACGCTTGATTTTTACTTTGTATATAACCTCCCGTACTCGTAGTGGTATTGATACTTTTAGCCACTGCTGTTGAACTCGAAGCGCCATATAACTCATAAGACAACACATAAGTCGCCTGAGCATCAATGGCTTCGGGTATGTTCACCTTAAACAGGTTATCTTCGGGATCATCATAAGGTAAATCAGCGGACTTCCCAATTACACCATAAGGCAGATCAGCGGCATACAAAACAACCGATTCCCCAGCACGGTCAACGGTTGACCGAAAGACAGGAGTTTGGGCTTCTGCTCTTTTCTCTTTTCTTATTTCCTCCTCTACCAGTACTTCCTCTGTTTGATCGTCTATTTGCTCTTCTACTTCATCTGCCACTTGAACGGAAGATGATGCCACAATAGAAACTACATCATCTAGATTCACTGTATCGTTGGTTGCTGTATTTTTCGGTAGCAAGCGCTCTTCCTCTACATCCATAGGCTCGTAAAAATAAGCCGTTGGTCTAAGCTGAATTGGGTTGGCATAGGCGGCAAACACGTCAAAAACAAAACTTTGCAGCAAGCCGATTAAAATAAAAGTTGAGATTTCTCTTTGGTAACATTTAAAAAATTGCATACTCCTACGGTTTTATTTGACAATTAATTTCTGAATGGATGTTTTACTATTGATGATGGAAACCAGTAAATAGGTGGTCTTTCCTCCAAGTCTATAGGTGTACTCGCCCCCCTCAATAAGACCGAGTTGCTGGCGTTGCATAAACTTGCCTTCTACAGTATAGATGTAGAAATCCACCCGTTTGGGAGATTCAAAGAAATAGTGTACGTTAAATTCCTCACCTGCTTTCACTGGATTTGGGCTAACCAACCACTGCTCATCCAACGAAGTCGAGGTTTTAACCTTTCGGTTTACACTAAAGTCAAAACGCTGGTGTTTTCCTCTAAGATCCGTGACTTCTAAGCTAAAGTCACTGGGGTAATTCACCCGTAAGACAGGAGCCGTTGAGATAATTCTATCACCGAGATACCAACGATACCTATAGGAGGAGTTCGGTTTCTTGAGTTGGGGCTGTATTGTCAGCAAGTCTCGACCATTTAGTGTCCATGTACTTGGCATGACAATCAAATTAGACGCGTCAAAATCTAAGGCAATTGAATCGAGGGTTGCTTGTTGTTCGTGACTATCGCGTACCGTAAAGGAATAGGTCGACTTCGGTAGCTCACTCAAGGCAAATGGCGTATGTTCTGTCACAAAGAAGTAGGCTTCATGGGTGTTCAAATCCGTCGCTTGAATTGCGTAAGGCGGCTCACTTGCTCCAGTAGTCAACAATTGATAGCTGTGATTAATTCCCAAGGTATCTTGCTCTATATCAATAGCAAAAGGTTGTACTCGACCAATCGACCAATAGGTATTTGAATGCGTATTGACGGTGATATTTTTAAAGCTCAACTGTAAGGTATCGGTCTTATCCTGGGCGATCTCCCCTCCTGCAGCCGTATAGAGATAATAATCCATATCCTTTTCGGGAGCTACGGCAAGGGAAAAATCGACGAGTAGATCGTGATCTCCTTTATTTTGCACCAACCATTGTCGTTTGAATCGATTGCTTTGGGAATCAAATGCTTTTTCTTTGGCATTATCGCCGATCAACACAAAGCTCTGATTGGCGAGAATTTCCTCATTATCTGCTTTTTTCAACACAACTCCTGGCTCTTCATTACTAGAGGTCGCTAGTTGTTCTAGCCCAAAATAGCGATCCTTGCCAAGGCCAATAATATGGTTATTAAAGGCTGCATTGAGCTTTGCATCCCATAGCTGTACTCCATTACTGCTCCAATACTTCGTTTTATCCGCTAAGGTAATGCCGTATTTCAACGCCAAATACGTTTCTATTTTATTGCGGGTGATTGGATTTCCACAATCGTTACAAATTAAAACCTCGTACAGCGCGGTATTGGATTTGTCGTAGGTATTGTCCAAATAGAAAATTCGCTTTCCATTTTTATTGCGATAATTGGCATTGACAAAGTTAAAATTGACAATAGCGCCTTGAGCTAGATATGCTAAGTCGACCTTTACTTCCAGGTCTGATTTAATCACATCCGTATAGAACGTATGTAGCGCTCCATCATCATATATCGAAAAGAGCTTCTCATTTGCTTTGATGCTCTTGACAACATAATAGACGTATGTGTGTTGAGAAGTGGGCAATTTCTTATTTAGGATGGGAAACACACCTCCAAAGTGAATTCTTGTATTATAGTTAAATCCAGCTTTGGACATTCCTGTTGATAATCCCTTGACCCAGACCAACTGATGGGCGTCACTTATTTGTTGTTGCGAAAGGCAATTCAAAAAACAAAACAGGGAAATAAAAGAGAGTAAGGTTTTAAACATACGCTTAATTGTTTACGATTGGTTCGATAAGATGAAGTCGAATCCCTCAATAGAGAAACCCAATCCGTATTTGGATGATCAGGTAATAGGAAAAAATCTAGTGGTCAAAATCTTCTTTTGAAGATTGTTTAAGGGTACATAGCAGCATGTGAAGAGCTACTGAACAAAACATGTATTACTGTGAATTTATCCCAAAAAAAACACAAAAAAAAAGTCTTATTTGATATTTTAATCAAATAAGACTTAATTATTTTAAATTTTTAATAAATAAGAGACTTTATTCTTTAAAGACCCTTATATAGAAACAACTCCCCTATCCATGCCATTTAGTTGATGACAAACCGATAACCGTTATCTTGTTTTCAGCCATCCTGTAATACTATAACGGGGTTTGTGCACGGTTCTCACCTCGTGTTCGATGGACTTACTGTCAAAAATTACCAAACGCCCAGGCAGTGCATAGACAATTTCTTCTCGTTCACCACCTGCATCATCGGGTAAAAACAACACCAATTCCCCTCCATTAGCAGGTGTCCAATCTTTTTCATTGAGGTACAAGACCACCGAAAGCGTTCGACGCGTATCTTTGTGAAACACATCCAGATGGCGCTGATAGCCTGTTCCTACAGGATAACTCGCATAGTGAAATTCCCCTTCTTGGATACCTAAGTAACAAGTGCGATTGACATAAGTGATAAACTCATTCATCCTTTGGAAGTACATTGCCTCCACCTCATCAGGCGTTTGCTCATTCAACCACAATATAAAATCCCCGCGCACTTCCTCAATCACCTGCTCCTCACTGGCCTGTCCAATTGCGGCTTTTTTAAATACTTGCAACTCTTGTTTCATAAAAAAGTTAGCGCGCAACAAGTCAATTTCCCTCTCCGTGAAAAAACAATCAACCACGGCATATCCACGATTCACTAAATCGTGTATTATTAACTCATAAAATGAATTTACTTCAAAGTCACCCATATATCATTAGATAAAAACTAAGCAAAAATAATTTACAAGACAAAAAAAATAATGCGCAAGAAGCACTTTTTTTTAGGTTTAGCTATGTTAATTTTTTCCCAACAAGAATACAGTAGAACGAAAGAAGTAAAAAAAGCCTATAAAAAAAGCACGCCAATATGCGTGCTTCTGTATTATTCGTAAGGGAAACCCTTTATTTGACAATATAATCTTCATTTGGAAGGACCAAAGCCGGCAGTGGTAAATCCGAAATTTCGGAGAGTGAATAAGCAATAGTACTACACATTTGATCCAGGGCTAAATCGTTTTCCTCTTCGCCAAAAGGCTCGGCGATTTCAGCAACTACGGCATCCAATGCAATAAAAGTATAGGCGACAAACGCAACAAAAAACGGCATAGTCCACACAATGAGATCAATCAATCCAAAAGGAAGTAAAAAGCTATACACATAGACGGTACGATGCAAGATCACAAAGTAAACAAAGGGTATCTTCGTATGGACAATGCGCTCACAAGCCCCTAAAACAATAGACAATTGCTCTATATTTTGGTCAATTCTCGCCTGTGTAATCGAATCTATTCGCCCCCCTCTGTGCTGTTGGTTGACCCATTTTGTCAGTTCACTCAACAAAAAAGCAGGTTTAAAGCGCTTGGTCAACATTTCTTGATACAGTTCTTCTGTTACATACGAACGAACAATAGACCAATCTGTTTTATTTCTCAATTGTTTATTCAACGCATAACAAAAGGCAATAATCAGCCGAATGGCTTTTTGCTTTTCTTCCTTTGTACAGGTTTCATCTTCTTCAATATAATGCAACAACTGAAAGGCCAAGGAACGACTGTGAATGACCAAACTCCCCCACTGTTTACGCCCTTCCCAAAAGCGATCGTAGGCCGCATTGTTGCAAAATCCCAAGAAAATAGCCAACGAAATCCCCACTAAGGCAAAGGCTCCTACATTAAGGGGTATTATGATATCTGGAAAAAAATAATGACTCCAATACACCAACCACGAAAATAAAAAAATGGCTAATAACGTAGGGGCGATCTTTTTGAGCACCGATCCCTTCCAAATAAAAAGCATCTGTACAATGTGCTTTTTCTCTCTAACTATCATATGCTTAAGAATTAAAACCCTACAAAATTACAAGATAACAAACAAATAAAAGGAGATTCAAGCATTTAATTCTCCTTTCCTTCTTATCCTACTGCTGAGCAGTTGGTTCTATTTCACAAAACAAAAGCAAACTAAATATAATTTTAGACAACTCTAAAATTATATTTTTATAATACTAAATAACTTATACCTTTGCAGAGAGGTTGACGGTTGACAGTTGACAGTTGACGGTCAACAATAAATAATAAACTAATATAATATAACATGAAAATTAACTTACAACTACCAGAGTTACCCTATGCAAAAGATGCATTAACTCCTCTAATCACAGAAGAGACCTTCGATTATCACTATGGCAAGCACCACGCGTCTTATGTCAACAATCTCAAGGATATTGTTCAAGACACCGCTCTTGTGGAACAAACGGTGGAAGAGTTGATCCTAACGGGGCATCAAAATCAAAACCAAGGATTGTTTAACAATGCTGCACAGCACTGGAATCACACTTTCTTTTGGCATTGTTTATCGCCCGATGGAGGTAAGGTTCCCACGGGAAAAATAGCAGCGCTAATCCAACGTGATTTTGGAAGTTTTGAGCAATTCAAAGCGGAATTTTCAACAACAGCAGCTAAATTATTCGGCTGTGGGTGGGCATGGTTGGCACAAAACGACCAAGGTATTTTGGAAATTATCCCCCTAAAAGAAGCAAATACGCCGATAACATTCAACAAAACGCCCATTTTGACACTTGATGTTTGGGAACACGCCTATTATATCGACTACAGAAACGCTAGACCTAAGTTTATTGAGAACTTTTGGGATATCGTCAATTGGGAATTTGCTAATCAAAATCTAAAATAAAATGAGTGATACCTGTATGAATCACCTGGAGCGTTATTGGAAAACCTTAACTGTATCCAGCAATGAAAATTTTAATCAAAAGAACTATCTCGAAGCTTTAAAAGGCTACAAAGAAGCGATGTATCGAGCTGAAGTATTGAACAATCATTGGGAATTGTGTGTGCAATTAAAAATTCCAGTCATACAGGTATTCCTTATTTCTTGTAACAATTTGGCCTATACCTATGAAGAATTACATCAGTTGGACCTTGCGCAAAAGTTCTTGAAACGAGCTATTTATTTCTTGATTCACGTCATGGAGCACAACGATATTGCTGCTAGTGATGTTCAGGCTGATCTTAAACAAGCCTTATTAACCTATGCTGATTTTACCCAACGACACCAACGCAACAAGGCAACAGACAGCACTTGGGATGCCTTGATGCAAACCCTAACAAAAAACCAATAAACAAATTAAAATGCTATGATAGAACCTATTTTACAAGAAAATAACGACCGTTTTGTTATTTTTCCCATTGAACATGATGACATTTGGGATTTTTACAAAAAGGCAGAAGCTAGTTTTTGGACAGCTGAAGAAGTAGATCTCTCTTCGGATCTTTCCGATTGGCAACATCAATTAAACGAAGATGAGCGCTTTTTTATCTCTCGCGTATTGGCGTTCTTCGCGGCTAGTGATGGCATTGTCAACGAGAATTTAGCGATTAACTTCATTCAGGAAGTACAATATGCTGAAGCGCGTTGTTTTTATGGTTTCCAGATTATGATTGAGAATATTCACTCCGAAATGTATTCTCTACTCCTAGACACTTACATCAAAGATCCCAAGGAGAAAGACTATTTATTACACGCCATCGACACCATTGACTGCGTACAAAAAAAAGCCCATTGGGCACTCCAATGGATCGAGAGCGACAACTTTGCCGAGCGGTTAATCGCCTTTGCTGCCGTAGAGGGAATTTTCTTTTCGGGTAGTTTTTGTTCCATTTTTTGGTTAAAGAAACGAGGATTAATGCCTGGGCTTACTTTTTCCAATGAGCTCATCAGTCGTGATGAAGGCCTGCATTGTGATTTTGCTTGTTTACTTTACCTCAACCACATCCAAAACAAACTGTCAGAAGACACTATACACACCATCATCCAAGATGCGGTGGCCATTGAAAAGGAATTCGTCACCGAAGCACTCCCGGTTCGCCTAATTGGCATGAACGCTGACCTAATGTGTCAATACATTGAGTTTGTTGCTGATCGCCTACTCCTTACTTTGGGCTGTAGTAAAATTTGGCATGCGACCAATCCCTTTGATTTTATGGAACTCATTTCTCTACAAGGCAAAACGAATTTCTTTGAGCGCCGCGTTGGAGAATATCAAAAAACAGGAGTCCTGCAACAAGATGCTACGGCCGTTGCTTTTTCATTGAACGAAGACTTTTAAAATTAACCACTTATAAAACACACACTTATGCATGTAATAAAGAGAAATGGAAAAATGGAAGCCGTACATTTTGACAAAATTACCGCTCGCTTACACAAATTAGTTTATGGACTTGAAATTACAGAAAATGAGATTATTGAAATAAGCAAAAAGGTCATTCAAGGGATATACGACAAAGTAACAACCACTACTTTAGATACACTTGCGGCGGAAACTGTGGCAGCCTATACCACGACACATCCTGATTTTGCCATTTTGGCTGCGCGTATTGCGGTGAGTAATTTGCATAAAAACACCTTAAAATCATTTGCTGAAACAGCCGAAAAGTTATACCACTATATCGATCCGATCACCCAAACCCACGCCCCTCTCTTGGCTGAGGAAACCTATGAGATCATTCAACAAAACGCTGATCGACTGAATAGTAGCATTATATACGAACGCGACTATTCCTTCGACTACTTTGGTTTTAAAACCCTAGAGAAATCCTATTTACTTCGCACAAATAACGAGGTTGCGGAACGCCCTCAACACATGTTTATGCGGGTGGCTATTGGCATTCACAAAAATGATATCGATGCGGCAATTGAAACCTATAACCTAATGAGTAACAAGTGGTTTATTCACGCCACTCCTACGCTTTTTAATGCAGGGACTCCCAAACCTCAATTGTCTTCTTGTTTTTTACTGAGCATGAAAGAAGACAGTATACAAGGGATATACGATACGCTAAAGAATTGTGCCTTAATCTCCCAATCGGCAGGGGGGATTGGGCTGAGCATCCACAATGTTCGCGCTACGGGGAGTTATATCAAAGGCACAGGGGGCGTTTCCAATGGAATACTACCCATGCTGAAGGTTTTTAACGAAACGGCTCGATACGTCGATCAAGGTGGGGGAAAGAGAAAAGGTGCAATTGCTGTGTATCTCGAGCCTTGGCATGCAGATATCCTTGATTTTTTAGACATTCGCAAAAACCACGGCAAGGAGGAAATGCGCGCACGCGACTTATTTCCTGCGCTGTGGATTCCCGATCTCTTTATGCAACGCGTTGAGGAGGATGCTTCTTGGTCCTTATTTGATCCTAATGAAGTTCAAGACCTTTGCGATTTATATGGCGACGCTTTTAACACCCAATACCAAGCCTATGAACGAGCCGATAAAGCCCGTCAAACCCTGCCCGCTAGAGCCTTGTGGCAGGCCATCGTAGAGACGCAAATTGAAACTGGTACGCCTTTTATGTGCTATAAGGATGCGGCCAATGAAAAATCCAACCAGAAGAACTTAGGCACTATTCGCAGTTCCAACTTGTGTACGGAAATTATGGAATACACCAATTCCCAAGAAATAGCCGTCTGTAATCTCGCCTCTATTGCCCTTCCCCGCTATGTTGAACACGGAAACTTCGACTTTCCAAAACTGTATGAAGTCACGCAAATCATCACGAGAAACCTCAACAAAATTATTGATCACAACTATTATCCCCTTGAGGAGACGGCGTATTCGAATAAGCGTCATCGCCCCATTGGTATTGGGGTACAAGGTTTGGCCGACGTATTTATGTTGTTGCGTTTACCTTTCGAAAGTGAGGAAGCACAAGCGCTAAATCGCGACATCTTTGAAACGATTTACTATGCCGCTTTAGAGGCTTCCATGAACTTAGCTAAAGAAAGCGGAAGCTATGAAACCTTCGCTGGTTCGCCTCTTTCTAAAGGGTTATTTCAGTTCGATTTATGGAAGACTTCTCCATCAGATCGATGGGATTGGTCGAGCTTACGAGAAGAAATTATCCGCCATGGCGTGCGCAATTCCCTTCTGCTTGCTCCTATGCCAACAGCTTCCACCTCGCAAATTTTAGGCAATAACGAGTGCTTTGAACCTTATACCAGCAATATTTACAACCGCCGAGTGCGCTCTGGGGAATTTGTCGTGGTGAACAAACACCTGCTTCAAGATTTAATTCAACTGAATTTGTGGAATGCTACTGTGAAGAATCAACTCATTGCAGCAAATGGCTCCATTCAATCCCTGCCCAACATTCCGGATGACATCAAAGCGCTGTACAAAACTGCATGGGAAATCAAGCAAAAATCCCTGATTGATATGGCGGCAGATCGAGGAGCATTTATCTGCCAATCCCAATCACTCAACCTATTTTTAGCAGAACCTACAGCTAGTAAACTGACTTCTATGCACTTTTATGCCTGGAAAAAAGGGCTGAAAACTGGCATGTACTACTTGCGAACAAGACCAGCCGTAGACGCCATCAAATTTACCGTTGATACGGCTCTACTTCAACAACCTACTTCAACAACAAGCTGCGCGCTAGACGATCCGGAATGCCTGTCTTGCGGAAGTTGATTTTATATGTGAGATTTGTTCGGTTTGCGCAAACCGCGCAAACCGCGCAAACCGCGCAAAAAACAAATCGAAGATTCATCGAACACCAAAACAAAATATAAACCAGGTGAGATACACCGCGCAAACCGCGCAAACCGCGCAAACCGTGCAAACCGTGCAAACCGTGCAAACCGCGCAAACCGTGCAAACCGTGCAAACCGTGCAAACCGTGCAAACCGTGCAAACCGTGCAAACCGCGCAAACCGTGCAAACCGCGCAAAAAACAAATATAAACTCAGTGAGATAAACCGTGCATTTTTGGTACAGTTTATGTGCATAAAAAGACCTGTACTCATCTAAATTGAGTATTTTTACTTTTTTATTCACCCTTTTTAATCCGGATCAACATGCAACAAAAACAAGAAAAGCCTATTTCATTAACACAATCACTAATCCCCGTCGTATTACTTGTTGTTTTATTGGCTATTAATGTTTTTGTATTCCGGGATGAGGCTTTATCAGGCACGAATCAATTTATTTTACTCCTCGGTGGAGCGATTGCCATTCTAGTAGGAACGTACAATCGCGTTTCTTATGACAAAATACTAACTCAGATTATCAATAACGTTCGAGACACCTCGAATGCGATTTATATCCTATTACTCGTAGGAGCCTTATCTGGGACCTGGTTGTTGAGCGGTATTATCCCCACGATGATCTACTATGGATTGGAAATATTACACCCTTCGATCTACCTCCCGGCCTGTGTGATTATTACCTCTATTATTTCAATTGCAACAGGAAGCTCATGGACCACTTCAGCAACCGTTGGTATAGCTTTGGTAGGCATTGGCAATGCCTTAGGTATGCCGTTAGGGGTGATTGGTGGTGCAGTGATTTCAGGTGCCTATTTTGGGGATAAATTATCTCCCCTATCAGACACGACAAACTTAGCTCCTGTTATGGCAGGAACGGATTTGTTTACCCACATCCGCTATATGCTCTACACTACAGTGCCTACGTATGTGGTCACCCTCATCCTATTCGTGATCTTGGGTTTTCTATACAGCGCTAATGGTGAAGTAAATACGCAAGAAACTCTTGATGCAATACGCAGTACCTTTCACATTACTCCCATTCTGTTTATTGTTCCCATTTGTGTAATCGCCTTAATTGTCAAAAAAGTACAACCAATTGCAGCCTTGTTAATTGGAACTTTACTAGGGGCTGTCTTTGCCCTTATATTCCAACCCGACATCGTTGTTCACGTTGCTGGTGGTGAGGTCTTTAATTTCTATAATGCATACAAAGGCGTAATGCTTGCCTTGACGACAGACATCCGCATTCTATCGCCTTTAGAAAGCCTCAATGGCTTATTTGAAGCAGGCGGTATGGCTAGCATGCTCAACACGGTTTGGCTAATTTTATGTGCGATGTTTTTCGGGGGAACCATGGAAGCAATCGGGGCACTCCAAAAAATCTCCCATGCGCTATTGCGCGTGGCCACAAGCTTATTTGGATTGTTCGCAAGTACAGTGGCGAGCTGTTTAGCCGTTAATATCACAACTTCGGATCAATATTTATCAATTGTCGTGCCTGGTAAAATGTTTGCTGAGGCATACAAACAAAAAGGATTGGCGCCTGAAAACTTGAGTCGAACCTTAGAAGATTCGGGTACAGTAACCTCAGTATTAATTCCGTGGAATACCTGTGGAGCCTATCATGCAGGAGTGTTGGGCATTCCGACGTTGACGTATTTACCCTATGCCTTTTTCAACTACCTAAGCCCTTTTGTAACCTTGTTATACGCGGCTTTAGACATTAAAATTAGGCGAATTGTCAAGAAGGACTAAGCCATAACAATCAAATCCCTCCTTTTGCGCCCTATACTGTAAGAAATCATAAAAATGCAGCAACAGAATGAAGAATATACCTTTTTCTTCTATTGCTTTATTTTTTACTCTTTCATTTGTTCTCGTAAATAAAAAAATATGAGACTAAAATTTTTAACAGCACTAGCAGTACTACTAGCTAGCAGTTCCTTCTTGCAATCGTGCTCGAAGGAGGACAACAATCGACCGCAATCCATCCAAGACAGCAAAACAACCCTACTGGCCACACATGTCTGGAAAACCACTGCCATTCGAGATCACCAAGGAAAGAAGCTCGATCTTGCTTCAGGTCCCGTTCAGACCTATACGGGTTATGCCTATTATCGTCGAGACGGAACATTTCGCTTTGTAGATTTCAATGACAAACCCAAACTATTTGGTACTTGGAAGCTAACAGATGGAGCAAGTAAACGCCATTTAACGGTGTACAACAACGAAAATTCTACCGCCTATACCCGGACCGTAGATCTCCTGGCGGTAAACAACAGTTTATTTTCCTATAGAATTGTGCCTGATCCTAGCAAACCCAACACATTCTATGAGGTAGATCACCAACCTGTGACCAATCATCCGGAACCCCTAACGCCAGCTCAGCTTTTGGCGGCCGTTCCTTGGAAAACTGTTGCTGTATTGGATATCACCGCAGGGGTTCAACAGGCTAAAAAACTGAACATGAATACAGCTCCTGCAGCCGATTATGTAGGAAATACCTACTATACTAATGTTCATGGCAATGCCTATTTCCCCAAAAATAAAGAAGGAAAATACGCCAATGGTACATTTGCTTTTACAGCGCTTAACGATAAGAAAAACGTGCGTTCAAAAGGAGATTGGTATGTTTCTGTCGATGGAACACAACGCACACTCATTGGTCGAAATCCCAATCAATCTATCGCTTGGGAACAAAAAGTTTATATCGTAGAACTAACTACGGCTAAGTTTACCTATGACATTCAAGTAGGTAAAAAGATGCTTCGCGTCTTTCATCAACCCTTAACAAATTAAATTCAGACTTGAACTATTCCAAGGCTTTTTCTCTTTAGAAAAAGCCTTGGATGTTATTCCCAACGATGTATAATATTTGCTCGTTCTATCCTTCTGTATTCATTGGGTGATACCCCCATTTCCTTTCTGAAAAACTTAGAAAAATAACTAGGCGATGGATAGCCCAATTCAAACGCTATAGCGGCGATATCTCGCGTGGTATTAATGAGGAGTAATTTAGCATAAGCCACATTAACCTCGTTAATCAATTGCTTTGCAGAACGTCCAAGTACGGTTTTAATACATCGATTCAAATAATTTTCTGACAAACACAAGGAATCCGCATAATAGCTGACAGATTTTTCCCGAATATGAGAGTCAATCACCAATTCTTTAAATCGATAGGCAATTTCTAAATCCCTCGAACTGAAGGTATAATTAACCGTATAGCAGTTTAAGCGCGATAAAATGGAGTAAAAAATAGGAACATACACACTAGGTCTAATCACGTGCAATCCCAATTCTCCATAGAGCAACAACATACTTGCGGTCAATGCCTGCGTATCGTAATACTCTAACTTGTAGTAAGGCATATACTTGATTTCCTCCTTTTTGTCGTGCATCAGTAAATACTGTGTAAAAATATCAGATTCATAGAAAATGATAAAACCCTTAACATCGTCAGAAAGGTATTGCGTAGCAGTCCAAAGCCCTTGTTTTACATGTAAACACTCACCTGGAGCAATGCGATAATGCTGAAAACTAATCAGCTGTTCAAATTCGCCTTGGGTAATAAAGATGATAAAACTAAAGGCCGTTCTATACGGGCTTACAGGCTTTACAATACCCGTTAAATATTCCTCTATTTTATAGATTTGAAGGGAGTTCGTATTGCTGAGTATCGCCAAATCGAGATAAGGCAAATATCTTTTTTTATAATCATAACTAGATAAAATCGAAGCAACTTCTTTCATATAAAAATACAGTAAAAAACACCTCTAAAGGTAAGTATAAAATCGATACGCTTCCATGGCATGAAAAGGGATAGTATTGGCATGATATGGCTATTTACTTGAGGTCAACAAGTTTTTACTTTTGTACAAAACTTTAAGAACTATGTATTTAACTCATCAAGAAAAGGAAAAAATGCTTCTTTTATTTGCGGCAATTGTGGCCAAGAGCAGAAAAGAAAAAGGATTAAAACTGAGCTATCCAGAAGCTGTAGCCTACTTATCTGGACATATAATAGAGGGAGCAAGAGAGGGAAAAACGGTACAGCAATTGATTGGTGAATGCAACCAATTATTAACCTGTGACGATGTTATGCAAGGGGTTCCCGAATTAATTGAGCAATTACAAGTAGAGGCGATGTTTGTCGATGGAACAAAGCTCGTTTCACTCAATTCCCCAATACCATCTAACCCGACTACAACGCTAGCTGCAGGGGCATATTCCTTTGCTTCTGACGACATTGAACTTTCAGCGGGCAGAAAACGCCTTCAAGTTTCAGTTGTCAATACAGCGGATCGTCCTGTACAAGTCGGATCTCACTTCCATTTTTACGAAGTAAATCCAGCCTTACATTTTGATCGTGAAAAAACCAAGGGCTATCACTTAGACATTGCTTCGGGCTTATCGATTCGATTTATGCCAGGGGTTACAGAAACAGTAGATCTTGTAGCATACGCAGGAGAAAAAATCATCCACGGATTTACAGGAAAAATAAATGGTTCGATTTAATTTAAAAGCAAGAAAGTAAGATGAAAAAAATATCACGTAAAGAATATGCCAGCTATTTTGGACCAACAACAGGGGACAAAATACGCTTAGCGGATACCGATCTTTGGATCCAAATTGAAAAAGACTATACCACCTATGGGGATGAGTTAATTTTTGGTGGCGGAAAAGTAGTACGCGACGGAATGGGGCAACATCCTTTAGCTACAAAAGAACAAGTGTTAGACACTGTAATTTCCAATGTGATTATTATAGATCATTGGGGAATTGTAAAAGCAGACATCGGCATTAAAAACGGCCTTATTGTAGGCATTGGAAAAGCGGGTAATCCTTTGATTATGGATGGGGTATCGCCCAATATGATTGTGGGAGTGGGTACGGAATACATCGCGGGTGAAAACCTAATTGTTACAGCGGGCACCATAGATACCCATGTGCATTATATTTGTCCACAGCAATTTGATGTTGCCCTGCAATCGGGAACGACAACTGTTGTAGGTGGAGGAACAGGTCCTGCGGCGGGCACCCTTGCTACAAACTGTACTTCAGGAGCTTGGCATTTGCAACGCATGGCTTTAGCAACAGACAAAATACCAGTAAATTTCATCTTTTTAGCCAAAGGAAACAGTTCGAGTGCCACAGCATTACACGAAATTGTAACTGCAGGTGCTGGCGGAATGAAAATTCACGAAGATTGGGGCAGTACGCCTTACGTATTAAACAAGTGTTTGGAAGTGGCTGATCAAGCCGATATTCAAGTGTGTATTCACACCGATACCCTAAACGAAGCTGGTTTTGTAGAAGATTCACTCAACGCCTTCAA
Source organism: Myroides sp. NP-2 (assembly GCF_014145665.1). Classification (GTDB taxonomy): domain Bacteria; phylum Bacteroidota; class Bacteroidia; order Flavobacteriales; family Flavobacteriaceae; genus Flavobacterium. The sequence continues at coordinate 44,063 of NZ_JACHTD010000003.1, forward strand.
CGGAAGGTCTATTCACACCTATCACACGGAAGGTGCCGGCGGTGGACATGCACCTGATTTATTAAAAGTGGTTGAATACGATAATATTTTGCCTTCTTCCACTACACCGACCAATCCTTTTACCATCAATACTATTGATGAACATTTAGACATGATGATGATTTGTCATCACCTAGACAAAAATATACCAGAGGATATTGCTTTTGCTAAATCGAGAATTCGAGAACAAACCATTGCTGCTGAAGGTGTTTTACACGATATGGGAGCGATTTCCATGATGAGTTCCGATTCACAAGCCATGGGCCGTATTGGCGAAGTAGTGACCCGTACTTGGCAAATTGCCGATAAAATGAAGAAAGATTTTGGCCCCTTACACCCTGATACAAACAATGATAACTTCAGAGCCAAACGCTATATAGCCAAATATACGATCAACCCTGCAATAACACATGGTATAGCAGATTATGTAGGATCAATAGAAGTAGGCAAAATGGCCGATTTGGTTTTCTATCGACCGTGTGCTTTTGGGATAAAACCCGAAATGGTAGTCAAAGGAGGCGTAATTGCCTATGCAGGAATGGGCGATCCCAACGCGTCTATCTCTACTCCTCAACCTTATATGTACCGCCCAATGTGGGGCACTTTTGGCAAAGTCGTAGGAGAAATCTCAGCCTTGTTTGTAGCCCAACAAGCTATTGATCACGGTGGACTTCAAGAACTAGGGGTTGAAAAGGCACTTAAAGCAGTCAAGAATACCCGTCAGGTGAAAAAATCAGATTTAATTCACAATGCAAGTCAACCTCATATCCATATGAATCATCAAACCTATGAGATTCAGATCGACAATCAACCTGTTTCCATTCAACCATCCCAATCATTGCCTTTAAGTCAATTGTATCATATATAGACTTTTGGAAATAGAGAATAAAAAGGAGTAAAGTTTTCACAACAAGGTAGTAGAGCCCCCTACTACCTTCTTTTTACAGCTATTGACCCAAAGCGGTTAAGAAGGAAACACTAGATGTACCTTAGGCAGTAATTTTATTTCCTACAGTTGCACCCTTCTTGTACGAAAGCTGTTGACCCGTCCTAAAAAAACTGTACAGTAATAAAAGGATGAATAAAAATCTGTACAGTATGAAGTAGGATTATTAACTATAGCTGTACAGTTATAGTAGGACGAGACAAGATGAGTCCATAATGAGTCCATAGTGAGTCCATAGTGAGTCTATAAAAAACACGCTTTTTACTAGACTCACTATGGACTCACTTTGCTGTAACTCTGTACTCATATAGAAGGAAACCAAAGCATACCCTTTAGAAGATAAGAAGAAGAGGCAGGGCTTTAATTTCCCATCATCGCATATTTCCCATTATATCTCATCTCGTTTACCTTTGTTATGCCTTCGATAAATCTAGGCGTGGTTTTGTTTTTTACTCTTCCACTGGGCATTTTATAACAAATCCTTCACACATAGTGTCATTTTTTATTCGTATATTTAGGCTTCTCGAAATAAGTTTTACTGGCTTCCGTAAAATTACAAGAGTAGACGCTAATCACTATAAATAAAACTTATAGTAAAATAAATAACAATAATCAAATATAATGGTTTATACCAATTCGATACGCTACTTTTGTAAGAGAAATAAGAAAGGAAAAACAAATATTAACTTTAAAAAATAAATAATATGTCTTTAGTAGGTAAAAAGTTTCCAAACATTACAGTAGATGCAATTTCAGAAATGGGTGATAATTTAAGAATCAACATTTTCGAAGAAGCGACAAAAAACAACAAAAAAGTATTGTTATTCTGGTATCCGAAAGACTTTACTTTTGTATGTCCTACAGAATTACACGCTTTCCAAGAGGCTCTTCCTGAATTTGAAAAAAGAAATACAATGGTAATTGGAGCGTCTTGCGATACAAACGAAGTTCACTTTGCTTGGTTAAACACAGCAAAAGACAACGGAGGAATCGAAGGAGTTACTTACCCTATTATTGCTGATACACAAAGAAATTTATCTTCAGTATTAGGAATTTTAGACGTTGAAAGTGAAGTGTATAACGAAGAGTTGGATTCAGTACAAATCGAAGGATCAAACGTTACATACAGAGCGACTTATTTGATTGACGAAACAGGAAAAATCTTCCATGAGTCAGTAAACGATATGCCATTAGGAAGAAACGTTAATGAGTACGTGAGATTAATCGACGCTTACACACACGTTCAAACACATGGTGAAGTATGTCCTGCAAACTGGGAAGAAGGAAAAGACGCAATGAATGCAGACAGAAAAGGTGTTGCTGATTACTTAAGCAAACACTAATTAGGTATTAACGCAAAAAAACAAAAAAATGCTTTTAGAATTAGAACAAGATAACTTACAAGAAATTGTAGGTCAAAACGAAAAAGTAGTTGTACAATTTTCAGCTACATGGTGTGGTAATTGTAGAATTATGAAACCGAAGTTTAAAAAGCTTTCAACAGAAAAAGAGAATATCACTTTTGTTATTGCAGATGCTGAAAAATTCCCTGAATCGAGAAAACTAGCTGACGTGAGTAATTTACCTACATTCGCTACTTTTGTTAACGGAAAACTAGTGAACCAAACCCAAACAAATAAAACGGAAGTTTTACACGAGTTGGTTGGAGAAATCGGTTAATTCTAAAAAACAAATAGCATGAAATTACCTGTAATCAAGCATTTAACTCAATTTATTGAGGACAATGATCAAGACTATATCATAGAAACTTTAGAAGTATTGGAAAACCTAACGGAAGTTCCCTCTTTAAAAGACGAAGAATTAGACGTTATTGGTGAATTAATTTCCAATATGTACGGAGCACTAGAAGTTCAGAAATTAATGAAAGAAGGTGCTACACAAAAAGAAGCATTAAATAGCTTCATGCAAAGAGTACTAGGGTCTATCGACAAATAATCTTTATATTTTACATAAAAAGCTACGAGGTTTCACTTCGTAGCTTTTTTTTCTTCTCCCTCGATTGACTTTCTTGTTGTAGATTAAGCGATCTTCCCACCTATGCCACCTACCTTTGTATGGTAAATAAAAGATCACTCTACCATGAAAATAACAGCTTTTGCTGCTAGTAATAGCAGACAATCCATCAACTTAGAACTGGTAAAACACGCCCTTGCCGATTTTGGTGAACACGAGATTCAGCTATTGGATTTAAACGACTATGAAATGCCGATTTATTCTCCTGAGCGAAACCAAGAAGGTGTTCCAACACAGGCGTTAGCCTTTAATCAAATCCTAAAAAATAGCGATGCTTTAATTATTGGCTTAGCAGAACACAACGGAACATTTAGTACTGCGTTTAAAAATATTTTTGACTGGGGATCACGTGTTGACAAAACGCTTTTCCAACAAAAACCTATGTTTTTACTCTCTACCTCTCCAGGGCCTAGAGGCGGACAATTCGTAATGGAATCAGCTAAAAATATTTTCCCCTTCTTTGGTGGAAATATTAAGTCTCACTTTTCACTTCCTAGTTTTCAAGACAACTTTAAGGATGGAACTATTGTCGATGACAACCTAAAAATAGAATTTCAAGCGCGATTAGGCGATTTTAAATCAACATTACAACAACACTAAACACTGCTTTTTCAACAAAAGAGGTTATCCTTTAGGGGATAGCCTTTTTTTATTGCCATTCCTTCTTTTGTCCTCTATTTAAGTTCTTTCTCCTTTTTTTAAACTGCAAATTGATTCGTACCTTTGCACAACTTAAAAACGAGTAGCAGTTAGAAGCAATCCTATGTGCAAAACACTACTGCTCACCAGTAAACAGTTCATTTATGGTGAACTGAAAAAGCAGTGTAAACCATGACAACGAACTTCATTGTACAATTCCTTAAACAAGAAAGCCAGCACTTATTTCGAATGAAACACAGTGATCGCCTGTGGCATGTTCCCTTTATGGCGATGTTTGCCATTGGAGTTCCCCTGCTTACGGGATGGTATTTTGACAATCTACAGGCGGGTTTATTGGCGTGTTTAGCAGGATTAGTCATCCTCTATGTGCCTTCTAACTTACCTACTCCCCAGCGAATGTTTATTATGCTGGTGTGTTCTTTTGGATTTATGTTTTCCTATGTTGTTGGGGTTATTTTTAGCTTTAACTACCTCGTTTCTGCGGTTGTATTTGGCTTATTTGCCACGGCTGTGCATTGGATTTCGCTTTACTTTTCCATGCCTCCTCCGGGTAGTTTCTTCTTTATTATGATTGCTTCTATGGCGAGCAATACACCTTTTGACTTTACTACCATTGCCACGCGTATTGGATATTTTGTACTGGGTACCATGTTTGCCTGTACGTTGGCATTGATCTATAGCTTTATCGTCGGACGTCGATACCTTCCCCAAACTCCGGTGCGCATTATACAACCCGTTCCTATCAAAACGCAAGTAGACTACCTAATTCGCGCGTTGATTGTTGGACTATTTATGTTTATCTCTTTGTTACTAGGCAATTTACTGCATTTCAACAATCCATATTGGATTCCGATTTCGTGTTTGGCCATTATGCAGGGAATTTCTGTATATCACGTTTGGCAACGCGCCTTACACCGCATTGCAGGAACATTTATTGGCATTGGTTTGTGTTGGGTCTTGATCTCCATTTCACAACAACCCCTCTACTTGTGTATCTGTATTATGCTCTTGCAATTTATTATTGAGATTTTTATTTCGCGCAATTACACCCTTGCTGTGGTTTTCATAACGGCTCTAACCGTGTTGTTAGCCGAAGCGGGAAGCTCGTTAATACACTCCCCTAACACCTTAATTCAAAGCCGATTAATCGACATCATTATCGGTAGCTTACTCGGGGGAATTGGCGGTTGGCTCTTACACCATGAATACATAAGAGAGCATACGGTTGACCGAATTAGAAGCACGCGAATTGTGTTGAAAAGAAGACGAAAAAAAAACTAATTTACTCGTATATTTCGTCTGACTTAGTTGAAATCTCTAGGCGTATGAACAAGCACCAAAAACGAATGATTGTCTGTAAGTGGCTACCAAAAAACATAGCTGCCTTAACGCTGTACCCCTTTGTGATCTACAAAAAAGCCGCTTATGCCGAAGATCCTGTACTAGTCAACCACGAACGCATCCACCTCAAACAACAAATCGAACTGCTCATTATCCCTTTCTATCTCTGGTATGCAATCGAATTCATCCTGCGTTTTCTCTACTGTAGAAATTCGCGCAAAGCGTATCGAGCCATTTCCTTTGAACGAGAAGCATATGAGCACGAAGCCGACTTCTCCTATCTCGAGAAACGAAAGTGCTATAACTTTTTGAGAAAGAGATAGGAGAAACAGGCGGGTAGGACTACTGCAATTTTACATTTTCAATTTCTTCAACGGTTCGAATCAGTTCAGGTCCTAGATGTTGGAATCCATGGTCTTCGATGCGGAAATTATCTTCAATTCGAATACCGCCAAAAGATTTGTAGGCGTTTAATTTGTCGTACTGTATAAAATCGCTGTGTTTTTTTTCGGCTTGCCAGCGTTCGATCAATTCAGGGATGAAGTAAATCCCTGGTTCAATGGTTAGTACATGTCCAGTTTTCAACGCCTTACCCAAACGCAGTGATTTTAACCCAAATAGCTGTGTTTCTTTAGGTTGTTGAGGGGTATAGCCTACGTATTGCTCACCTAAATCCTCCATATCGTGTACGTCTAATCCCATGAGGTGCCCCAGGCCACATTGAAAAAACAAGGTATGAGCATGCGCTTGTACTGCGTCTTCTGCTCTACCCTTCATCAGTCCAAAATCAATTAGTCCTTGAGATAAAATCAAAGCAGCGTGTAGATGTACATCTTTAAACGCAACGCCTGCTTTCAGCTTGCTTTTTGCGCCTTCAAAAGCGGCGAGAACCACTTGATAGAGCTCGCGTTGTTCTGGGGTAAATTTGGCATCAACGGGAAAGGTACGCGTTAAATCAGAAGCATATCCACTTGGAGTTTCACATCCAGAATCATTCAACAACAATTGTCCCGATTGCAGCGTATTGCCCAAGTAGTGGTTGTGGAGGATTCCTCCATTCACAGTAACAATGGACGGATAAGCTAATCTGCAATTTTCCTGGGCGGCAACCTGTTGAATGGCAGCAGCTATTTCGTACTCTTTTACACCTGGTTTTGCAAGGCGCATGGCCGTTAAATGCATGGCATTGGTAATCGTCAGTGCTTTCTCTATTTCGCTGATCTCTTGATCTTCCTTAATCTCCCTTTGGGCAACCACAGCTTGAATAAAAGGTATAGAAGGCTGGAAATCAGCAATTGATAGTTGAAGTAATTCCCCTAACAAAATCTTATTCGCCGGTTGATAAGGTGGCAAATAATGTATGTTGCGTTGGGTCGTCATGGCTGTTGCCACATAATGAGCTAATTCAGCATACGAACGCATTTCAGTAACCCCTGCTCGCTCACATTTAGCCTGTAACGTTTCTTGTCTACCCATCCATACTAAAGCATCCATAGTCATTTCATCGCCGAAAATTACCGTGCGATTTTCATCTAAATCAACAATAGCAGCGATATGAGGCTGTTGTATTCCAAAATAGTACAAGAATGTACTGTCTTGGCGAAAAGGATACGTATTGTCCTCAAAATTAATGGGATATTCCCCGTTGCTTAAAAACAACAGAAGTCCTTGACGCCCCATTGTCTTCATCAGTACTTCTCTTCTATGTATATAGGTTTGACTGCTAAACATCATCTTTCTTATTAGATTTTATACAATTCATTTTTATTTGCTACACCCACCCCACTCAGACGTTAAAATCTTTCATTGCGGGCATATTGATTTCTTTTACACAAGTGGCCCTACTCGTTTGCAGGACAAAGCGAATGGCTGCTAACACATCCTCTAGGGGAATAAGCGCACCATCCGTTTGAGCTATTACATCCTCTACCGCAACATGGTGATCGTATTCCGTTGCTAGATAGCCTAAATTTAAAACACTTATTCCGATGCTGTGCTCGCGTAAGCTTTCTCGTAAAGCGTGTACCATGCCGCGCAAAGCAAATTTAGAAGCCGAAAAAGCCACTTCTCTCCCCTTGTGGTTTTCCAATCCCCAAGTAGACCCTATAAGAATAATCTTGGCATTAGGGCTTTGTTTCAAATGGGGAATAAAAGCTTGTAAAGACAATAGACAAGCGGTTACATTCGTCTGAATAATTTGAATAATCTCCGTTTCAGAAGATTGTTCAAAGTCATACGTATCCTCAAAAGCCTCTTGCTCCCAAATACCAACATTGTAAATCAAATAATCCAATGGTTGATCTGCAATCACTTTACGAACTGCTGCTACCGCTTCTGTGGGTTGGGATAAATCCGCTTGTATCCAAGTTGTATTGGGTGCTAGGTCAACTGGTTTGGATCGAGAAACACCATAAACAACATCGGTTTCCTGAGGAATCCCTTGGGCGATGGCTCTGCCTAACCCTTTACTGATCCCGTATAGTAAATATTTCTTACTCATTGTTCAACATTTATACACAAAGCTAAGGTAGAATAATCTATGCTACACATTATTATACAAAATTTAAAATAATCTCAACAAACACCCAAAAAAATATATTTCTTACCATAAAATACAAAAAACACAATTTAATTACTGTATATTTACGCTAAAAAATAAATATGATACATAATTTTTTAAAAATTAGTCTTCTTTTTGGTATTTTTTGTTTGACTACAACAACTATTGCCCAGTCTAAAATAGTACTTAAAAACGTAGAGATTTTTAATGGGAAGGACAGTAAAACAACGCGCGGTTCTATCGTCATAGAAAAGAATAAGATTTCAAAAATTTTAACAGGTGAGGTAGCAGCGGCAGATCTTGATCAAGCGCAAGTAATTGACGGTCAAGGTAAGTTTGTAATGCCGGGGATGATTGATGCGCATTGGCATTCTTTTTTAGCGGCCAATTCCAATCAAGCGATAATGTTGGGTGATGAGAGTTTTTTGTTCATCAATGCGGCGAAGGAATCAGAGAACACCCTACAACGCGGGTTCACTACAGTACGAGATTTAGGTGGCCATGTGATGGGAATCAAACAAGCCAACGACTACGGCATTAATAAAGGGCCGCGTATTTACCCTAGTGAGGCGATGATTTCACAAACGGGGGGACATGGAGACGCGAGTTTTCCTTGGACCGAGCCCCGTATGATTGACCATACACCTCCGAGATTTCAAGTGCTTGGCGGAAGTATTATTGCTGATGGAGAACAAGAAGTAACGGTAGCGGCGAGAGAGCAACTTCGAAAAGGAGCTTCTCAGTTGAAGGTGATGGCCGGTGGAGGTGTTGCAACGATCTACGATCCCTTAGACGCAACCCAATACACAACCAAAGAAATTAAAGCGGCCGTAGACGCGGCAGAGAACTGGGGCACTTATGTCACTGTACACGCTTATACCCCACGCGCAGTAAGACAAGCAATCGATGCTGGGGTAAAATGTATTGATCACGGGCATTTACTCGATGAAGAAACGGTTAAGTTACTTGCGCAAAAAGACATTTGGCTGAGCATGCAACCCTTTGATTTAGACGCAAGTGCTTATAGCAATCCCGAGCAAGCAGCCAATAAAAAACTAGTGGGAACAGGCACAGAAAACGTGTATACATGGGCGAAACGCCACAAAGTAAAATTGGCTTTTGGAACAGATTTAGTCGCTCCACCAAAAAATCCACTTAGACAAAATGAATTAGTTGTCAACCTCAAACAGTGGTTTAGCAACTTTGAAATACTGAAGATGATTACCTATGACAATGCACAATTGTTGAAAATGAGCGGACCTAGAAATCCTTATCCTGCTGATTTGGGTACACTCGCTGCAGGTGCTTATGCCGACATTCTTTTGTTTGACAAGAGTCCTTTGGAAAACATAGAGGTGATTGGCGATCCAAAAAACAATTTACTGTTAATCATTAAAGATGGCAAAGTAGTAAAAGATCAGATAACCCAGAAGTAATTGTTCTTCTCCCTTATATAAAAAGGCTTTTATCCAGGTGATAAAAGCCTTTTTTCTATTGGACACACCCTAGTTTTTCACCAGGTTCACTTCACAATTTTTAAACATTTATACTTATATTTGCTTCCACTTAAATTTAAAAATCAAATCGTGCGATTTACTAGATTAATTCATGTAAAACATCGGATAATTAGGTTTAAGCAATAGAGATAGTGCTCTGGATGCGAATCCAGTACAGCTGTTCTATTCTGTATTTGTCGTTGACGTTGATGCGCAAAGATTCCGTCTTGTTCAACAAGAAGGATGGAATACCAACTTCGCGCAAACTATCGCAACAACCTGTAAAGATTCAGTTCGGCTAAGCGGGTGAAAGGGCTGAATTAAAGGCCATTGAAACAAAAAGTAACTTTCAAAAAAACAAAGATGAATCATCTCCAACACATTATTGAACAGGCCTGGGCAGATCGTAGTTTGCTTCAGGATCAAGATACACAAGACGCTATTCGCGAGGTCATTGAAGCGATTGACCAGGGCAAATTGCGCGTGGCAGAGCCCGTTGATACAGGATGGCAAGTGAATGAATGGATAAAAAAGGCGGTTGTTTTATACTTCCCCATTCAAAAGATGGAAACCTTTGAGGTGGGTATTTTCGAGTACCACGACAAGATGCCTTTAAAGCGCAATTATGCGGCAAAGGGTATTCGCGTTGTTCCTCATGCCGTGGCAAGACATGGGGCCTATATTTCTTCTGGTGTCATTTTAATGCCTTCTTACGTCAATATTGGAGCATATGTAGATGAAGGAACTATGGTTGATACATGGGCTACTGTGGGTTCATGTGCGCAAATTGGCAAGCACGTACACCTGTCTGGTGGGGTAGGCATTGGTGGGGTATTAGAACCCCTACAAGCAGCTCCTGTCATCATTGAGGATCATGCGTTTATTGGTTCACGTTGTATCGTTGTTGAAGGCGTTCGCGTGGGTAAAGAAGCGGTTTTAGGAGCGAATGTCGTGTTAACGGCATCGACAAAAATCATTGATGTAACCGGAGATCAGCCTGTGGAAATGAAAGGATACGTACCTGAACGAGCGGTAGTCATTCCGGGGTCTTATACCAAAAAATTTCCCGCTGGAGAATATCAAGTGCCTTGTGCTTTGATCATTGGACAACGCAAACCATCGACTGATTTAAAAACATCGTTAAACGATGCATTGAGAGAATACAACGTTGCGGTTTAACACAACCACAACCCCTTAATACAATTACCACAGTATGCATCTACTGTGGTAATTTACGTTTAAATGACAAGTTAATTTTATGACTACGCTATTTTCCAAAAACATCAAAGTATTCACTTTGAGATTCTTACTTATTTTCGCCTTTTACCAACTCGTGCGCTTTGGTTTTTATTGGTACAATAAACATCTCTTAGATCCCATTGACTTAAAAGTAATCACAGGGGGTATTCGCTTTGATTTGGCAGCACTTGGCTTTATAAACCTTGCCTTTGCTCTACTGCATCTATGGCCAGGGAAATTTCAGACGAAAAAAGGCTATCAAACGTTTGTGTTTTACAGCTTTTACTTGGTCAACATTCTTATCCTTTGTTTAAATTTCGTTGATTTCGAATACTTTAGATTTATTGGCCGACGCAGTTCTTACTCCTTCATTACAGCTTCAGGGATGGAAAATGAATTGCCGAGGTTATTGAGAAATTTTATTGTAGATTACTGGTGGATTCCATTGTTCATGCTGGGATCCTTCCTTTTCTTTTGGTTTATTTACCGCAAGATAAACTACAAAATATACGACGCTCGTTTTAATTTTCCACAAGCCATTCTCGCCCTTGTTGTGACGGGTATATTGCTAATTTTTGGACGTGGCGGGTTCCAACCCAAACCCATCCGATTGGTTGACGCAGCAGGATATGGCGGCTTAAAAAACACCGCCTTGGTTTTAAATACTCCCTTTACAGTATTGAAAACAATGGGAAAAAAAGAATCCCTACCCGATTATAATTTCTATAGTGAAGAAGAATTGTTGAGCATTTTTAACCCCGTTCAGACCTTTCACTACGACTCGGTCAACAAAAAAAATGTTGTTTTGTTGATTGTTGAGAGTTTTGGCCGTGAGAATATGCATATTGGATTAACGCCTTTCATGGATTCACTAGCGGCAAACAGCTACTTTTTTGAGCATGGTTTTGCCAATGGCAAGGTTTCTATTGATGCTGTTCCCTCTACTATTTCGAGTATTCCCAGCCTAATGGATCGCACGTTTATTACCTCGAGTTATGCGTTAAACGACGTGTATCCGCTACCAAAAATACTCAACGATCAAGGGTATCACACTGCTTTTTTTCACGGTGCATTTAACGGAAGTCAGAATTTTGACCAATACGCTAATGTTGCTGGATTCAAAGAGTATTACGGCAAAAATGAATACGAAGGTCCAGAAGCTTTTGATGGAACTTGGGGTATTTTCGACGAAGAGTTTTTGCAGTTCTTCGCCAACAAATTAGATCAGTTCGACACGCCTTTCTTTTCGACTTTATTCACTATTTCTTCACATAATCCCTATACGATTCCAGAAAAGTACAAGGGGAAATTTCCAAAGGGAACAGGAGCAATACACGAATCCATTGCCTATGCAGATTATGCCCTGCGTCAATTTTTTAAAACAGCACAAACAAAATCGTGGTACAACAACACGCTTTTTATTGTCGTTGCTGACCACACCTCTTCTGATGGACAACAAGAAAAATGGAAAAACAATGTAGGGAAATTTAGAATTCCCATCTTGTTTTTTGCTCCTGATGATCCTTCGCTTCCTGTTGCCAAAGTTGAGCGCAACTTTCAACAAATTGACTTATTACCTAGTTTGATGGATTATTTGCAACTCAATACACAAATTGTGTCCTTTGGTAAGTCATACCGATCCGAACAAGATTTTGCGGTTAGTTACTTGAACAACCTCTACAACTACGAAGAGGGAGACTATTACTTGGCCTTTGACGGCACGCGCAGTTTAGGACTGTATAATTGGAAAGTAGACCCGGAGTTAAAAGACAATCTTTTACAGAAGGAAAAGGCAAAAGTGCAAGAAATGGAGCGTTTTCTTAAAGCTTACATCCAAACATTTAACGTTCGTGTAAAAAACAATCAGTTAATAATTAAAGAATAATTGATTGTTTTTTAGCATCTTTACGACAAAATAACAATGGTATAATCTGATACGTTACAAAAACAACATACACAATGGCTATAAGTGGATTAGTAATAACATTTAATGAAGAAAAAAATATAGGGAAATGCATTGATGCTTTATTTCAATATTGTGATGAAGTGATCATTATTGATTCCAACAGCAAAGACAAGACAGTTGAGATCGCCAAGAGCAAGGGCGCACAAGTTTACCTACAGGCGTTTTTAGGAGATGGACCTCAACGTTCTCATGGCTTGCAATACTGTAAAAACGATTGGATTATGAATTTGGATGCGGATGAATTTTTAGATGATGATGCATTAGCCTTTATACGGTCCAAATCTTATGAAAACAGTCCTTATGATGGCTTCAAATTTCGGGTTAAAAATTTCTTAGGCGATAAATTAATCAATTTTTCGGGTTGGTACCCTGATTCCAAGGTTCGTTTTTTTAACAAAAAAACAGCTCATCCATCAGCTGATATCACCCACCAATACATTGTAACCACCCAGGAGAAAAGTGTGAATGTTCACATTTTGCACTATGGTTGGCAGAATTACAAACAAGTGATTGACAAAAAAAATCAATATTCTACATGGGCATCCCAACAAATGTTTGAAAAAGGAAAAAAAGTTTCTGCGTTCAAACCTGTATTAAATGGTACGGTTGCCTTTATTAGATGTTATTTTTTCAAAAAAGGGTTCCTCAACGGGATTGATGGCTTGGCTTTTGCAATAATACAGTCTTTCTTCTCGTTTATGAAGTATGTAAAACTTATCCGATTGCATAAATCGAATCAATAGTTTGGATAAAAAAACACATTAAATTGCTTGAATCATATTTATGAAAAAAAAGATAACTCTTTTAATTCCCACCAAGAATGAGGAGTCTAACATAAGGGACTGCATTTTATCTGCTAAAAACATAGTAGACGATATCTATATTGTCGATTCTTATAGCACAGATAAAACGGTAGACCTAGCCCGTGAGCTTGGAGCTCATATTCTTTCTCGACAATTTGACAACTATTCAGATCAAAAGAATTGGGCAATCGCTCAAGTTCCTAACGAATGGATACTCTTACTGGATGCAGATGAAAAGATCACACCTGAATTAGAAAAGGAAATCACCGCTTTAGTAGAACAAGACACTATAGATCAATACGATGCCTATTGGGTATATCGCAAGAATTTCTTTTTTAATCGCGAAATAAAGTATTCAGGTTACCAAAAGGACAAGGTTATTCGCTTGTTCAAGAAAGCGAGTTCTCATTATACGAATCGCGTACACGAGTGTTTACACATTGAAGGGCATGTGGGTTTTTTGAAAGAGAAACTCTACCACAATACCTATCGTGGCTTTGATTTTCACTTGGCTAAACTGAGTCGATATGCCAGTTTACAAGCGGAGGATTACGACAAGAAGACTGGGAAATTAACGGGTTATCACTTCATTTTGAAACCGGGGATGCGTTTTTTCAAGCACTATATTATAAAACAAGGATTTAGAGATGGAATTGCGGGATTAATTCTCTCTTCCCTTAACGCTTATGCCACCTTTTTACGCTACGTGAAGTTGTGGATGTTGCGCAATAATATTGAAAGCTAACTGCAGGCGATTCTCGTTATTTTTTATACCTTTACTACTAAACGCTTCTTATGCATACTTTTAGGTTTTTATTTCTATTATTTGTGCTGTTCAGCTTCGCAAGTTGCCGAACGGATATGGATTTTGAACCCGCTACTCAAGCTTTGCGTTTTTCTTCGGATACGGTTTATTTGGATCCCGTTTTTTCAGAAACACAGTCGAGTTCCTATTTGGTAAAAATCTACAATACGAGTAATAAGAACATCAAAATTCCACAACTCAGGTTGGGCAAAGGTGATCAATCCTACTTCAATTTATTAGTAGAAGGGGTGTCGGGCAAACAATTTTCCAATGTAGAACTTTTAGCCAAAGACAGCTTATATGTTTTTATTCACACCTTAGGCAAAGCCGATCCACAAGCCAAGGAGTTCATTTACACCGATCAGTTACGCCTAATGGGCAATGCACAACCTCAGAGCATTGAACTGGTAACGTTGATCAAAGATGCATATTTTTTACATCCAGGAAAGGCGGATCAACAAGTGCTTCACGATATAAAAATTGCCGATGAAACAACAGTTGAGGGATTTTATATAGGAGATACTAACGTTCACGCAAAGAATACGCTCCACATGGACAATGCCAAGCCTTATGTGGTTTATGGGTATGCGATTATACCTGAGAATCAAACCCTCTATATCGCTGCGGGAACTGAATTATACTTCCACGAGAATTCGGGTATTATTGGCTTAAAAGGCAGTGCAATTCAAGCAAAAGGCACAAAGGAAGAACCCATTATATTTCGCCATGATCGCCTGGAAGCTTCTTATGCGTACACCGCGGGACAATGGTCGGGCATTCGCTTGGAACAACCTGGGGCTAGTACCTTAGATCACGTGCGAATCGAACAGGCAAAGATTGGTCTATACCTGGATCAGGCTGAGGATTTTACCCTGACAAACGCTCAATTGTACAATCATGCATATACCGCTTTAGAAGCGATAAACTCAACGCTAGTGGGGCAAAATATCGTGGCAGCTACAACGCAAAATGCAACAGTGGTATTGCGCAATGGTGGCAATTACCTTTTTCAGCATTGTACGTTTAGCAACAGTGGATTTCGTCCAGACCAACTGGCCTTGCGTATCGAAAATAGCAAGGATGCTCCTTTCGAACGCCTACTAATTCAAAACAGCCTGCTACACACAGCTATCGCACAGAGTTTTGCCTTTATAGGGGATGAAGCACCAAGCCAAGTACAATTTGACTCCAATGCGCTAAAAGATACCAGTAAGCGCAAAGCAACTGCTGCAGTATACAACTACGACAACGAACAGATGTACCTCAACAATATTTTCTTGGACACTCCTACCCTTGCGGCAGTGGATTTCCAAGATCCCAAAAAGAACCTCTTCTACTACTCTAGTCTGATGACACACTTACTCGCTAAGGGCAATCGCACTATTGCAGCAAGTGTTCCGCTTGATTTAGACGGTAAAGATCGACGAAACGCACCAGATTTGGGGGCTTACCAGCATATTGAAACTACGAAAGAATAATTTTTTAATTGTCTTTTTTTAGTATATTTTTGCATCTTACAACAACAACTAAAATAATCTTATCGCAATGATTTATTTCTTCGAAAACCCTTCGAAAAAGTTCTACGCTGTTCAGGTGGAGAACGTTTTATCTATTGAAGATATTCAAAAACTAAATTGGCTTTTTGGCAATGCTACGCATCTAGACCAAAAAGTAATCCACAACAAATTTATTGGTCCACGTGCAACGATGATTACTCCTTGGAGCACCAATGCGGTTGAAATTACCCAAAACATGGGCATCAATGGAATTGTTCGCATTGAAGAATTTTTCGAAGCAAACCAACAGGAATTTGATCCGATGTTGTCTCAAGTATACGAGGTGTTAAATCAAGATATTTTCGCGATTAACATTCAGCCTGAGCCTATTCTGTACATCGAAGATATTGCGAAATACAATCAAGAAGAAGGTTTAGCGCTAAATGAGGAAGAGATTGCATATTTAGAAGACTTAGCTCAAAAAATAGGACGTAAACTAACAGATTCAGAGGTATTTGGTTTTTCACAAGTAAACTCAGAACACTGTCGTCACAAGATATTTAACGGAACCTTTGTCATAGATGGAGAGGAGAAACCGACTTCTCTATTCAAATTAATCAAAAAGACGTCGGAGACGAATCCGAATGCGATCGTTTCGGCCTATAAAGATAACGTTGCATTTGTAAAGGGGCCACGTGTTACCCAGTTCGCACCTAAATCGGCAGATAAGCCAGATTTTTATGTGGAGAAAGAATTCGATTCTGTAATTTCATTAAAAGCGGAAACGCATAACTTCCCTACCACGGTAGAGCCCTTTAATGGAGCGGCAACGGGATCAGGAGGAGAGATACGCGATCGTTTAGCGGGGGGACAAGGATCATTACCATTGGCAGGAACTGCGATCTATATGACTTCTTACTCGCGTTTAGAAGAGAATCGCCCGTGGGAAAAAGCCATGGATGAAAGAGCGTGGTTATACCAAACCCCAATTGATATTTTAATCAAAGCTTCGAATGGAGCCTCTGATTTTGGAAATAAATTTGGTCAACCGTTAATTACGGGATCAATCCTTACTTTCGAACACGAAGAAGACGCGCGCAAACTTGGTTTTGACAAAGTCATCATGCAAGCGGGAGGAATAGGGTATGGAAAGTTAGAGCAGGCGAAAAAACACAAACCAGAACAAGGAGATCAAGTCGTGATTTTAGGTGGAGAAAACTACCGCATTGGTATGGGAGGAGCTGCGGTTTCTTCTGCTAATACGGGGGCTTTTGGTTCGGGTATTGAGTTAAATGCTATTCAGCGTTCAAACCCTGAAATGCAAAAACGCGCGGCGAATGCAATCCGCGGTTTAGTTGAAGCAGACCACAACCCTATTGTATCGATTCACGATCACGGAGCAGGTGGACACCTAAACTGTTTATCTGAATTGGTAGAAGAAACAGGAGGTCATATCAACCTAGATAAACTACCTGTAGGTGATCCAACACTTTCTGCAAAAGAAACGATTGGAAACGAATCACAAGAGCGTATGGGATTGGTCATTGCTCAAAAGGATATGGATACCTTAACGCGTATTGCGGAGAGAGAACGTGCACCGATGTATGCTGTGGGTGAAATCACCAATGATCATCGCTTCACGATTGAATCAGCAAAAACAGGAGACAAACCAATGGACTTTGCTATTGAAGAAATGTTTGGTAGTTCGCCTAAAACAATTATGGCTGATCAAACCATCGAACGCATTTACGCGGATTTAGATTATAGCGTTGAAAAAGTAGATGAATATTTAAACCAATTGTTACAATTAGAGGCTGTTGCATCTAAAGATTGGTTGACCAATAAAGTGGACCGTTGTGTGGGCGGTCGTGTGGCTAAACAACAATGTACAGGTCCTTTACAGTTGCCGTTAAACAATTTAGGGGCGATGGCGCTTGATTTCAAAGGAAAAGAAGGAATTGCTACAACAGTAGGCCATTCTCCTGTTGTTGCTTTAGTTGATCCAACAGCGGGAAGTAGAAATGCCATTGCAGAAGCCTTATCTAATATTGTGTGGGCGCCGCTAAACGAGGGAATGAAAAACATTTCTTTATCTGCTAACTGGATGTGGGCGTGTAATAACCCTGGAGAAGATGCTCGTTTATACGAAGCCGTACAAGCGTGTTCGGATTTTGCTATCGAATTGGGAATTAATATTCCAACAGGAAAAGACTCCCTTTCAATGAAGCAAAAATACCCGAATGACGAGGTAATTGCTCCTGGAACGGTTATTATATCTGCAGCATCAAACTGTACAGATATTACGAAAATCGTTGAACCAACCTTGAAAAAAGACGGTGGATCGATTTACTACATCCGCTTATCTCAAGATGAATTCAAATTAGGAGGTTCTTCTTTTGCACAGATTTTAAACAAAATTGGGCAAGAAGTTCCTACAATTCAAGATGCGGCTTATTTCAAAAAGGCATTTAATGCGGTTCAGGCCTTAGTAAACAATGGACAAATTGCAGCTGGACACGATATAGGAAGCGGTGGTTTAATCACTACCCTATTGGAAATGACGTTTGCTGATGTGAATTTAGGAGCGGCATACGACTTGACTGCTTTACATGAAAAAGACACCGTAAAAGCGCTTTTCAACGAAAATATTGGTTTAGTCATTCAGGCGAAAAACGACAGCGAGTTCGAAAAAGCACTAGCAGCAGCGGGTGTTGAGGCGACTAAAATCGGGACGGTTCACACGGAAGAAACTGTTAGCTTTAAAAATGGCAACGACAGCTTTAGCTATAGTGTTCCGGCAATTCGCGATACGTGGTTCAAAACCTCGTATTTATTGGATCAAAAACAAACGAAAAACGACAAAGCGACAGATCGCTTTAACAACTATAAAAAACAACCCTTACAATTTGCATTTCCTTCTCAATTTAACGGTAAGAAGCCGGCGATTGACGCGTCTAAACCTCGTCCAAAAGCAGCGATTATCCGCGAGAAAGGAAGTAACTCCGAGCGTGAGGTTGCCAATGCAATGTACTTAGCAGGATTTGATGTAAAAGACGTTCACATGACGGATTTAATCTCAGGAAGAGAAACACTAGAAGACATCCAATTTATTGGAGCAGTAGGTGGATTCTCTAACTCAGACGTATTGGGATCTGCAAAAGGATGGGCTGGTGCATTTATGTACAACGAAAAAGCTAACACTGCTTTGAAAAATTTCTTTGCGCGTAAGGATACACTTTCTGTGGGGATTTGCAACGGATGTCAGTTGTTTATGGAATTAGAGTTAATCAATCCAGAGCACGCTGTACACGGAAAAATGTTACACAACGATTCTCAGAAGCACGAGAGTAACTTTACTTCTGTAAAGATTCAAGAAAACAACTCCATCATGCTATCTACTTTAGCGGGTAGTACCTTAGGTGTTTGGATTTCACATGGTGAAGGTAAGTTCAACTTGCCAGAGGCAGAAAGCAACTACAACATTGTAGCGAAATACGCCTACGATAGCTATCCTGCTAATCCAAATGGATCGGATTACAACACAGCGATGTTATGTGATTCAACAGGACGTCACTTGGTAATGATGCCACATATTGAGCGTTCCTTATTCCAATGGCATTGGGCAAATTACCCTGAAGGTCGTCAGGATGAAGTTTCACCTTGGATGGAGGCATTTGTTAATGCGCGTCAATGGATCGAAGCAACGAACGAAAAATAAAATAAGTAAAAAGCCCTCTAATTCGAGGGCTTTTTTTATGGTCATTAACAAGTAATTAGCAGTAAACTACCTGCGTTGTCGAAAAAAATATGTAGCTTTATAGGAAGGCACTCAAATGCGTGCGCTTATCAATTGAAAAACATGTAAAAAGAAATCATTATGAAAGTAAGACCTATTCGTACGGCGGAAGATTATCACATGGCTATGATAAAGGTACAATTATTAGAAAGCACACCACAAAACAAAGATACTATTGATGAATTAGAGGTGTTGCATATTCTAATTGAAAAGTATGAGCGAGACAATGCCCCTATGGGAATGCCCGATCCGATTGACAGTATCAAAATATACAACCAATACTTTTCTGATGATAAAGAAGAGTAACTAAAAAAACCAACACCCTGCGTAAAGCCATGTGTTGGTTTTTTGTTTTATTTTTTACTATAGACATGACAGCGTCAAACGTGCTAAATATTTACATGAAGAAGGTTCAGGCTTTCCTCTACCCTATTTGTTTAATGACGTTGCGAACTCCACCTGCATTGAACACCTGTTGATAGCCTAACTGTTCCAATACTCTTTTTGCCTGTTGGCTGCGCATTCCACTTCGACAGTATACAATAATGGGGGTATCCTTACTATAGCGACCTATTTTAGTCGTTAATTGATCTAGGGGTATATTAATCGCTTTCTTTGCGCCTCCGCCGAGATATTCTCCTTGGGAACGCACATCAATGAGTAGCGCTCCTTCTTTTAATGCCTTTGCCCAGTCTACTTTTGCTTCAGATGACCCAAAAAGGCTTTTTAACCACTGTAACATATTTTTTCTTTTAACTATTCAAAGATAGTACACCCGTATAGGCTGTACCGTAACTTGTGTTACACTACGCTTATTTTGTAGTCCTTCGCCTTACTCTCGAAGTTTGAAAAAAGGATAGACTTCCTCGTAAAAATCGTGAGTTAACGCCACATCGCGAACAAAGCTTACAAAATCCATCTTGTAATCATATCGCGTATAGGGCGTATGTAGCATACATTGGTGAATGGCATGTCCCACTGCTTTTTGCTGCTGTGTATTCGCTAAGTCATACAGCTGTTTTAACAGGAGTCCGTCTGTGGTCCACTGGGCACTATGTTGTATAAACACTTGATCCAAAATTTGTTTCACTTGGATTTGCCACTGTTTATCGCTTTGCATATTGTTAAGCGATAAAGCAAACCAGGTGCTATAGTTTTGGTAAAAATCCTCAAACTTCTTACTGTGATGGGAAATGCGTTTGTCAAAAGCTTTCATCGCATTCATAATCGTTGCAAACAAAGCATAAGCAATGGGTTTATCGAGGTTTACGGTGATGAAATCATTTACTGGTTCAAAGGCAATTTCTAACGTATCTAAGATTTTTTTAATCTTCACACCTTCCAGCGTTTTCCTCTTACCAGCAACCGCCTTAAAGGTTTGCTCCATAATATCGGATACATAAGTAGCGGTATAGTCCGTTTTTTCTTGTGAAAACGTAACGATAAACTGTTGTTCTAAGGTTTTGTTTTTCTTGAATATTTCTGCCAACCACTGTGCCAGCGTCTCTTTGGTTTGCGCTTCTAACAAAGCACCACTGGCAGAAATCTTGGCTTTTGCTCTTCCTTTTTTAGCCAATTGTGTTGGTGCAACCTTCACTCCTTTTTGGGCAATATGCTGCAGTACCGCTGCCTGGTGAATACAGCGTGTTCCCTCCAGCACACAGTCACACGTCATTTGTTGGACAACTAGCTCATCTAGCTGTATGTGTACGTCATAGGTTGCTTCCCCTTCATCGACAAAAGCGACGAAATACCCTTTAACTTCTTCATCTAATTCTCTAACTTCTACGGTCTTAATTCTCGCTTTCTCTTGGGTAGTTAAGCGTTGAAGTAGTTCTTGTATGGTCATGTATGCGTTGTATTATTCTATTTTTTTGCTTGTTCACCGTCTAAAGCTATTTGAACAAGAGCAATTAGTTCATCTTTTGTCATCAATTGATTGAGGTAATCTTCTAGACTTCCCTCGTTGGTCATCTCGCCAAAAAAATCTTCGTGATCGGTGCCAAAAACGGTTGGATTATCTGGTTGAGGATCGTCTAAACTAATATACAATTGATCAGGGAATCCGTAACTGTAAAACAATTGTAAAAATTCACCACCTTCTTTTCCCGTCACTTTTTGCACTTCACTGAGGTCTATAAGGGTATCATCGTCAAAATATCCAATATACCACTCGTCATAATCGGCGGTCCCTGCTGTGAAAGGCGTAAATAGCACAGGTTGCCAAAAAGTTTGTCCATGAGGTTCTTCTGTCAGGACATAGAAGTGATCTAGGATTTTTTGATACAATAATTCGCGGTTGTTCTCTACTAAATCGCGATGTTGTTCAATAAAATCGCCTAGTCCATAAATAGGTTCCGTTTCTGCTGCCGTTGCCCAAGGCGTATCGACAGGTTTTCGGTATAAAACAGTCGAAAAGTCAATACTCAAGAGATCTGCTACACGCGAAATGCCTTTTACTTGACTAATATCTCCACCTAATTGACTAATTCGTTCTAAAATTTCTTTTTTCATCCTCTATTTTTTATCACCTAGCTATTACCTCTCGTCTTCCAATTGACAAGTTAATACTACCTACTAAAGTCTTAGTATGCTCAGCGGTTTGAATTTTCAAAGATACAACAAGTGGCCAGTTTACAGCTTACAGTTTTACTTCTCTTTATATTGAACAATCTTCCGTAAAGCGTGAACCGTACACTGTCAACTAAAAAACCTCAACAATCCCCTTTGGAAAGTTGGAGTTAGTGTACTAT
Source organism: Myroides sp. NP-2 (assembly GCF_014145665.1). Classification (GTDB taxonomy): domain Bacteria; phylum Bacteroidota; class Bacteroidia; order Flavobacteriales; family Flavobacteriaceae; genus Flavobacterium. The sequence continues at coordinate 65,997 of NZ_JACHTD010000003.1, forward strand.
TTATTACTACTTTTATACAAAGCCTTATATAAAACTTCATCATTTTGCGTTACTGTTATCATAACATCCTCTTCTTTCATTGCATTAAACCCTTCAACATCATTAAATAAATTCGTATCTAAATCATTGTATTGAATCCCTATTTCGGAAAGTTCAATTAAAGGATCTGTTATAATCAACTTATAATAACATTGTTTATCTACTGTCACTCTATGCTTAAATAATTGCAAAAGTCCATAGCTTATTAAATAGCTAAAATCGTATTTGTAAACATAAAAGTTATAACTCATTTTGTTAGTGTAAACGATATTTGGTTCAACTATTTCTATAAAAGTTTTATTTTCAATTGCTTCTTCCTTTGGTACACTATTTATCTTCTGATTTTGGACAAAAAAACCATTAGGATCAATGAGTATAGAACCCAAATAATATATTACTGCAGTTAGTAAACAACATAAAACAATTTTAATTTTTTTGTTTATTTTCATTTCCTTTATTTACATCTTTTATTTTCAATTTATTATCAATACGCACACCACTATTTTTGCTTTCAATATCATTAAAATACGAATTAGGCCAAAAAGTAGTTGAATCTGCGCCTTCTAATCCACCTGCTTCAACTGCTCCATTAACATTATCTGTACACCAATTTGTAAAATTCGAATAATCATCTTTAGTTATCTTATCAGCTGTATTATACATCATAGTATTCTGTTCTTCTGTTGTTGTAATTTGATACGCCTTTTCATATCGCTGAAGAAGATTACCATCTCTATCTCTTTCGGAATTTTCAAAACCTTTTCCATCGTAATAATTATCCTTAAACGTATTGTGCTCTGATTGTGCAAACTCTTCAACAGACTTATATTTGCCTTTGTCAGATACTATATAACCAGGTTTTACAACTTCTTTTCCTTTTTCATTTTGATAGGTATATTTTCCTCCGTCCAACGAAAAATAAGTCCAACCTTTTTTGTCATCTCCTATAAACATTGCTAAATGTCCATATTTATGTCCTCTCCTTTGAGCTCCATAGGACAACACAACAATATCTCTACCATCGGGATCTATTGCATTAATCGGATTATTTGCCACATAAACATAAGGGTTAATATTGGGGTACTTTTCAGCATGTGGGTCCACACTCAGAAACACACTCATCGTCGGATCGTAATAACGCGCACCGAAATAGTAATACCCCGTTTACCTCCTCCTTATTATTTTTTAGGTCTCAGTGAATCTATCTCACCGAGTTATTATTTTGTTTGGGTGTTCGATGAACCTTGCTAACACTGCGGTTTCTCCTCACGAAGTACACTGAATACCAAAACAAATATAAGCGTTAATGAGATAAACGAAGTTCATCGAATACCAATAAACAATAATAAAGTAAATGAGATACATGGTCGCTATGATACCACCAAATTTTCCCTTGTCTAAATGGAGGATTCGGAATAGTAGATGGTAGTGCGTCCATGGTGACACCATTGCATATACATAGTAAAGCTTAAAAAAAGAGTGACCTTTTGGGTCACCCTTTTTTTTATCATTCTACAGTTACTTACTACTCCTGTAACTCCACTAAAAACTATCGCTCTTCAGGATGAGTTCCTGAAGACGACGGATTTCCTTTGCGCCTAGTTTCATAGAAGCGAATAAACTCTTTGCTATAATCAGAATCGGGTAAGTCTTCCGCCCGATTGTTTGAAGATTCTTTCTCTTCTTTTTTCTTTGCGCGTTTTTCTGCCTGATTTAAAAACTTCGACAATAGCTCTTTAAATGTATCAAAATCCACTTCATAAGTCAATCCTACACCTTGGGTATAACCAATGCCCTCTCCAATATAGTTGATGTCGTTTTCTCGATTAAAGAAGCGCGCATTTAGCGTTCCCTCTTCGTTAATGCGCAGCAATACTTCTACGTCACCCACAATTACCGATTGCTCTACACCACCCACAGGAACTCCTAGTTTTCCATTAACCGATATGCGATCGTTGACCTTAGTCGTAAAAGTTACCCCTAAACGACCTTCGGTTTGAGTGTATGGATTTCGTTCTCCTTGGGCGTAGTTCAGTCCTACTTTAAATTTGTCATCCGCATCGGAAAACAAATCATCAAAGATACTACTCGCACGTTCAAACAAGCTTCCTGCCAAAGCCGAAGATGAGTTGTCAGAAGAAAAGAATGACCCCGTAGCCAATAAGGCCATCGCCTGGCGTTCACGCGTATCTCTATCGCTTAACTTATAGTCTAATTCCGACTTAACAACGGAACTCACTGTTGGAAAATTAATATCAAAATCTACTTCCGGGCTACTCAAACTACCATTTAATACAATGGCAACATCCGTCGGCACTTTTCGGTTGATGATGGAATTGTCAATAATCACACTTGGATTAGCTTCAGTATGGTAAATCGCCTGTAGATCGAGAATCGCATTCATCGGGTTACCATCCCAACGAATGGTTCCATATTTCTTCACCACAAATTTTTTGTCAATTAACCCGCCATATTTGAAGTTGTATTCTCCTTCATAAGCCTGAAAATCTCCCCACATATTAAATTTACCCAACGTATTGATTTCCATCGTAATAAACCCTGCTCCTTTTCCACGCATGGCATGACCAGATTCGCGATCGAGAATAATTTCAATTTCGGCATCTGGTGTTACATAAAATTCAAAATCGAGCTCAATTCCACTGTTGCGGTACTTATAGGGATCGAAATCTACTCCCGTCAGACGTAATTTTTTCTCTTGAGGGGATAAGAAGTGAATGAAATTATTCTCTCCTGTACTTTGGGCTTCTTTTAGCGGAATCTTAATGGACGTTCCTTTATTGGAGGTCGCATTGATGTTGATACTCAACATTTCTATAGGCCCTACTATATCCGCTTTCCCGTTAATATAGGCCGTTCCATAGTACAAGCTTCCCTCTTCATATTGGGTATCCAAGGCCAAGAGATTAGAAGACGAGAGCGACAAATTCATCACCCAATCTTTAAAAATCTTATGGGAAACTGTTCCATCGACAAGTCCTCTTGTCTTGTATTTCGTATCCATTAAGCCTGCTTTGCGCAGAATGAACTGTTTGGTTGTAATATCTAAAGGAGTTTCCTGATCAAAGGCATAGGTCACTCCCGTAAACTTGGATTTGAATTTGGTGTCGTTTAAATACAAACGTCCATTGACATCTGGATTTTTAGGTGTTCCCAAAAACGAAATCTTTCCAAAAGCCGTTCCCGTCATATCACTTGCCACACTACTCAAGAAAGGCGCAATCGTTTGCAGCGGAAAATCAGTAAGTCCTGATTCTAAATTGAAATGCGTTTGCCTGTTGATCACATCTACATCCCCATTCAAATAAAATCGCTCTTTCTCATCATCGTCAACCAAGCTCGATTGAACCGTAAATTTTTCTAAGCTTTTGTTTCCGTCTACTTTGAAAAACATATCCCCCAGATACACCTTATTGATCAATAAGGAATCAATTGCAATATTCGCCTGGGGATGATAAATATCTCGTTGTTGGTAAAACTTAACATCGCCATCAATTTTCCCTCCAAAAGAAAGGTTTTCAATATCGGGGGTAATTTTAGCCAAATCTACATTACCGAAGGATAAATTCAACTGTTTATAGGTTGAATCACGCATCACACCACTGAGGTTTACCCGTTGTTTATTATGCGATATCGCCAGGGAATCAATGGTAAAATCCATCAGTGTTTTATTGAAAACTAATTTATTAGCTTTGTCGTTAAACTCGTTGATACTCCACTGGAAATCTTTGAAAAACACTTCGGATTTCTTGAATCCCACAACCGAAAGTTTCTCTTCGTTAATCGTGTGATACAAGTTTAATTCGTATTTGTCTTTTTTATTTTTCCCTCCTTTAAACTCAGAACGCACAAATAACGTATCGTTATGCGTTAAATTCAGCAAATTAAAATCGGTAACATCGTAAAAATTAGTATGGACACTATCAATGGAGACATAGGTATTGTAAATGGGGTTGGAATTGTTGACATTCAGGAGAATATTAAAAAATTCCACACCACTAACTGCAATACTAGGTGAATCGAAATTGAGTTTAAACAAATTTTCATCGCTGTCAATTTCACCATCAACGTGGGTTCTCTCGTTTAGGGTTAACTGTGGGAGAAAAACCTCAATTAGGCGATTGTGAACCGTAATATCAAAGTCGACGTACTGCCCTTTTTTAGTTTTATAGGGAGAGTAATTGGTATACAAACTACCCAATGCATTTGTAAACAACTTTTTTGACTCCACAAACAAGAATTTCCCTTTGATATATCCTTGAATAGCTTCTTTAGAATTGAGTTGTAAGAAACGTTCGCCGTCTGGTGTAAAGGTTGATTCAATTGAAAATTCATCAAACACATAGTGATCCTTACTATTGTCATAAACGGCATTGTGAACTTTAAATATTCCTTCTAAATCTTCTATATTATTGCCCTTGGCTTTAAATTCGAAGTCGCCCGTAAATTTAGACAGCGTATCATTGACGAATCCAAGTGCGTGTAGATCAGCATAATCCACTTGTGCAACGAAATCGTAGTTCTTTTCTTTGGTACTCAAGTCAATAGTACCGTTAAAATCGAGTTTTACATTGGGATCGGCACTGTGCAATAAGCCGCGGTAATACGGCATTTTCATTAAACCATCAATGGCCAATTGGGTATACTTATACTTTCCGAAAACGAATGAAAACACATCCCCCTTAACAGTTGTATTCAATGATTTTTGATTGAATCCATGTCCATCGACATATAGGTCAAAGGAGGTTAATCCAAACTGTTTATTATCAATAAAATGCCCTAAATCAAAGTGATCGAGTTTAATATTTCCTTTGTAAGTTGCGTGATTGGGATCATCTAATTGTTGAATGGCAATTTTGGCATTTCCCTTTCCGATAGAGGTCATCAATTCGATATCCGTATCCAGGGTTCTCTTGGTCAATTCAATGGTTCCGACAAGATTCACCAAGCCCAATGCCTCTAGTTCAGTTGGCAGTGTTTTGCCCAAGAGGTCAGGCATCAACGCGGCTAAGTTGTAGCGTGTCGTTTGTAAACGCGACAAATTTGCACGCATCCAAAAAGGTTTGTGATCGTCAAAAACGTTTCGAAACGCAAAATTCCCAATAATTTGAGAGTTATTCTCATCGACTAAATTTGCCTTTTCTAAAACAAAATCATTCATCACCCCTTTCATATGTCCTTTGAAAAAAACTTCCTTATTCGAAGCAAATTCATGGGCAAAAACGTTGATATCAGACGAATTTAGCTTTGCCTTTTTGATTTGAAAATCCCAGTTTACCTTATCGACAAATTCTTTCATGTCCCCTGGTTGAAAGCTCAACAGTAGATCTCCTTCAATATCAGATTGATCCGTAACCAAATGCAATTCTTTCAAACCAATAGTCGTTCGGGTATGGGAAAAATTGGTCGATAAATGTTGTACATTCATTCCCCAGTGATCCAGAAAGCTCACTTCTTTCACCAATCCGTATATTTCAGGCCCTTTGATAAAGAAATTATCCACTTGTCCTTTTAACTTTCTGAAATCTACTGCAACTTTTGCTTTGGTATTGTCGTCCGAAATAATCAGTTGGGAATTTTTGATAAAAATACGAGATGCTTTTAATCGAAACTTTCCTTCACCAGGTTGACCATCGTCAAAAATGGCGATCAGTTCATCCAAATTGGTTAGCTCTTCCTTTTCGTATTTGTGAATATTTAGGTATAGTCCGTTGATTCGCGTGGTTCCCAAATACACTTTTCCTTGTTGTAAAGCGTCGAGGTCTGCCAATCGCGTTTGCAATTGATCAATACTGATCAAGATATTTTGATGATTGTCTTTTGCCTCTACTCCTTTAAGGTGAATCACCCCAAAGATGTCGATAGCTAAGCGATCAATATAAAAGTCCGTACCAAATTTTTTGTTTATTTTCTCGGTTGCATATTGTGCCAAATAGCTTTGAACAACAGGCAACATCATTGATCCTACTGCTAGAATCAGCAAACAAAACAGCGCCAAGAATAGGCGAAAAACTATTTTTTTAAATTTTTTGATAACTATTAATGTTTTAAATTTGCTCCTTGTAATCTTCTTTCATTTGAGACCGAGGTACAATCAACAAATTTAATTAATTTTTGCCGTGATTGACCAAAAAAGAAGATATTAATTAGCTTTAAATTTAATTAAAAATGTCCATACAACCCACTTATATATTAGCGATTGAAAGTTCTTGTGACGACACGGCTGCAGCTGTTTTGGCGGACAATCGCGTGCTGTCAAATGTGGTGGCTCGTCAAGAGATACACGAAGAATATGGCGGTGTTGTGCCAGAGCTTGCTTCGAGAGCACATCAGCAGCATATCGTTCCTGTTGTTGATATTGCCTTAAAAAAAGCGGGAATCACCAAAGATCAACTACATGGCATTGCCTTTACTCAAGGGCCTGGTTTAATGGGATCGCTATTAGTTGGAGGGTCGTTTGCCAAGTCATTAGCACTGGCACTAGACATTCCTTTAGTTGCAGTCAACCACATGCACGCCCATATTCTATGCCATTTTATTGAAGAAGACGGTTTTGAACAACCTACTTTTCCGTTCTTGGCGTTGACTATTTCAGGAGGGCATACTCAAATTGTGCAAGTCAACAGTTTCTTTGACTTACAAGTATTGGGTGAAACAACAGATGATGCTGTAGGTGAAGCATTTGACAAATTGGCAAAAATTCTCGGTTTCCCTTATCCAGGTGGGCCGTTAATTGACCGTTATGCCAAAGAAGGAAGTCCAAAAGCCTACGCCTTCACCAAGCCAAAAGTAGACGGTTTGAACTTTAGTTTTAGCGGTTTAAAGACACAATTTTTATATTTCATCCAAAAGCAAGTCAAGGATAATCCCAACTTCATTGAGGAAAATAAGGCGGATATTTGTGCGTCTATTCAACAGACAATTATTGCTATTTTAATGGACAAGCTCAAAAAAGCGGTGGAACAAACAGGTATAACGCAAATTGCTATTGGCGGTGGTGTATCAGCCAATTCGGGTATTCGAAAAACCATGCAAGAAGCCGAGCAAAAATACGGGTGGAAAACGTTTATTCCCAAGTTTGAATATACCACAGATAACGCAGCGATGATTGGTATTGTTGGATACTATCGCTACCGCGAATCGCTATTTGCCGATTCGTCTGTTGTGTCCAAAGCGAGAATTGAATTTTAATCTACACCAAGTATGCAGTTATTTTACTCCCCTTCTATCGATAAAGAACAAACAACTTTCACCTTTGACAAAGAGGAAAGCAAACACATCATACGCGTATTGCGCAAAAAAGAGGGCGATATTCTCTTTGTAACCAATGGTAGAGGTACGCTATTTGAAACCAAAATTTCCTTGGCATCAGATCGCAGCTGTTTAACGGAAATTATCAACTATTCCGACAAAGAACAAAAGCCTTATCGCTCGCATTTAGCTGTAGCTCCTACAAAAATGAACGAGCGCTATGAGTGGTTCTTAGAAAAAGCAACCGAAATTGGCATTTGCGAAATAACCCCAATTATCTGTGATCACTCGGAGCGCAAAGTAATAAAAACCGAACGCTTCGAAAAAATCATTCAATCGGCAATGAAGCAATCCCTTCAACTGTATTTGCCCAAGTTAAATGATCCCATCACCCTCAAAGAGTTTTTGAAAAAAAACCATGAAGGCGAACTATACATTGCTCATTGTGAAGAAGATAAAGAAAAAGAACTACTTAAAAACAAGATTAAACCCAACGAAAACTACTTGTTATTAGTTGGACCTGAAGGTGATTTTTCTACTGTTGAAATAAAAATAGCGCTAGAAAAAGGTTTTAAACCTGTATCTTTAGGTCATACAAGATTGAGAACAGAAACAGCTGCTCTTGTTGCTTGTCATAGTTTTGTATTCGCTAACGAATAAATCCATGCATATTGAAAGCCAAAGAAATTTCTAAAGGCATCGTCCGCGCGATCCTCATTTTAAGTGGAATTGCACTAAGTGCTGTTTTGTTGTATCAAATCCGCACTTTATTCATTTACCTTGCGCTAGCTTTTGTTTTAGCCTTAATCGGCAAACCATTAGTTGATTTTTTACACCGCAAATGCAAGTTGAAAAAACTCTTTGCCATCAGTGTAACCATGGTCTTTTTTATTTTCGTGTTCATCGGTTTTTCTTTTATGTTTGTCCCGCTCTTCACCACACAAGCTCAAAACTTGTCCGTGTTGAATACTGCACATTTACAAGAGGATTTCAATGGACTGATCTCCAAAATTGACCTATATCTAGACGCAAAAGGCATTAGTTTGGACAAAATTGTGGAGGAATCCCATCTAAAATCACAACTTAACCTCGATTTCGTCCCCAATTTACTCAATACCCTTATCAGTATGTTGAGCGATATTGGAATTGGCTTATTCTCAGTGCTATTTATCGCCTTTTTCTTTTTGAAAGACCAAGTAGTCTTGGAATACCAATTCAAAAAGTTATTCTCTAAAAAGCACGAAAATAAGGTTCTAAACTCCATCAACAAGATTAACAATTTATTATCCCGCTATTTTTTAGGCCTTTGTGTGCAGATGTTTGTCATCTACATTTTAGCTCTTAGCGTATTGTTGATATTTGGAGTAAAAGGCGCTGCAACGATTGCTTTTTTATGTGCTATTCTCAATATTATCCCGTATATCGGTCCATTGATTGGCAATATTTTAGCTGTTGTGTTTACGATGTTAACCTATATTGGCGATGACTTTATTGAAGTTACACTTCCCAAAGCCATCTCCGTAATGATTGGCTTCCTTGTAGTCCAACTCATTGACAATGTGGTAAACCAGCCGTTAATCTTTTCTAATAGTGTTAAATCACACCCCTTAGAAATCTTTATTGTCATCTTAGCAAGTGGTATGTTTAGTGGAATTTTTGGAATGATTGCCGCAGTTCCCCTGTATACCTGTTTAAAAGTGATTGGAAAAGAGTTTTTCCCCAATGTTCGATTTATTCAAGTACTGACCAAAAAATTATAAGTGGATATTCAACTCCTGACACAACCTGAAGTTCAAGCCTATATAGAGGAACACCTAGCGGATTCCCTTGCCTCTTTGGCATTCAAAAAGAGTCCATTTCCCGATTTGACGATGTCGGATTTGCTCACGCAAATTGAGAGTAAGCAAAAGGCTAAAAACAAGCTTTCCAAGTGGTATAAGACGAAAAACATAGTTTTTCCTGCAAAATTGTCTATTGAACAAACCTCATCGGAAGAATGTGCAGCCTATAAAGCTGCATTGGTTGAAGGAGACTCCCTCATTGATTTAACTGGTGGGTTTGGCATTGATTGCTACTATTTTGCTCAGCGCATCAAAACAGTCACACATTGTGAGATACAACCCGAGCTCAGTGCTATTGTTCAACACAATTACCGACAACTCCAACAAGATAATATTGATTGCATTACTGGAGATAGCTTGATTTATCTAGCCAATAGCAACAAGCAGTTTGACTATATCTACCTCGATCCTGCACGGAGAAATCAAAGCAAAGAAAAGGTTTTTTTCTTGCGCGATTGCACCCCTAATATTGTGGAACACCTTGATTTACTCCTAGAGCATACCAAGACGATCTTAGTTAAAACGGCACCTCTCTTAGATATTCAAGCGGGTCTGAGCGAACTAAAACACGTGAAAGCTATTCACATCGTTGCACTGCAAAACGAGGTCAAAGAGTTGTTGTGGATCATCGAGAAAGACTACGTAGGAAAGATTGAATTAATTGCGGTCAACCTAACCAAAACAGAACAACAGCGCTTTGTGATTGATTTATCCGATGACAGCATTGCTACATATGCCCAACCGAAAACCTATCTCTATGAGCCCAATAGCGCCCTGTTGAAGACGGGAAAATTCAATGCAATTAGCGCCATTTTTAAAGTAGATAAATTACACCAACACAGCCAGTTATACACTAGCGATGAATTGGTAAACTTCTCGGGCAGACGCTTTAAAATAAAGCAAAATTTGCCTTATAATAAAGCTACAGCCAAAGAATATTTACAACAACAAAAAGCAAATGTCACCGTGCGTAATTTTCCGTTGAAGGTAGATGAATTACGCAAAAAATGGAAGATCAAAGAAGGAGGTGAAACCTATATATTTTTCACCACTACCCTATCCGATCAAAAGGTATTTCTAATTTGTGAACCCGTATAAAAATCAGCCTTATTATGCCGTTTCGTGAATCCAACACAGTTGAGAAATACTGTGCCAGGTAACGGTTACTGTAGTATTGGGATGCAGGGACAATCCTGGTTGATTGGCAACGAGTAAATAGCGTTTATCTTCGTAGAACACCTCAACTAAAGCGCGTTGTTGTGCATCCTCTCTTATCAACTTTCCCGCATGATCAATAGCCACTACACGTCCCATGGCTCTTAACTTTCCCTTTTGCACGCGTTTGCGATCAAATCGCGGATACAAGTGGTGATACACCCAAACCAAAGGCGTTAACCCCAAAATCATACTTAGAAAGAAAGAAACCACCTCAGCTGTGGTCCAATCAAAATTTTCAAAGTTCCACACAATCGCAACAACTAACGTCAGTGCAACGAGTAAACCCCCAAAAGATAACGTATCGCTAATGCAATGTCCCTTCGGTCGTGGAAAGGCTTTTGGCGTTGGCAAGGCATCCATACCTTTTGTTTTTCTACCAATTGATCTTGCTTGTGCTTGTTCGATAGAATCCTGCAAACCCAAGGCTAACGCATGTCTATACTTTTGTTTCATCTTTTCTGCAAATAATTAATGAACTGTACATCATAAAGCCAATAAAAAAAGTTACAATTACAACACACAGACTACAAATAGTAACAAATTGGGATCAATAAATAGAAAAAACTCTAGGTGAGAACGTGCATTGGTCATTTCCTTCTGCTTGCTCAAAAATCGCTTAAAAAAATAGAATTAGCCCATTGTTATTGTAAATTGTAACTTTAGATCATTGTCTTTTTTATTTCTTTTTCACAAGTCAAAAATACATACAATAAATTCGATAACAATCGAAAAATCAAAGTCTTAACTATTTCATAATTCAATATACACTTTCCAAACATTGGCGTTACATTGTCGAAATATTGCCCAACTTATCCGCTTCTTGTTCCTGTGGTTTTCATGGAAACTACTAGGTGATTATGAAAAAAATAACCCAAAGAAGTAGGGCAAATTGCACATAATTTCATTACTTTGTAGGGTAATTCCAAATGAATCGTTTCCTATGAAAAGAAAGATATTCTTTGTGGTAACCCTGCTGTCAACTTTAGCTTTTATGAGCTGTAAAAAAGAAGGAAGCACCATACCGCAACCGACTCAAGAAGCAACAGAAACAACTCCAACTACGGAAGTTGATACGGTTGCATTGAAAAAGCAAATTGAACAAGAAAAAGAAACCTTGAGCAAGCCTTATAATGAAGAAGAAGACGCACAAGCGAAATTAGATGCTCTTATCGCTCAAGCAAATAAAGAGGGGAAATTCGTATTTGTACAAGCGGGTGGAAACTGGTGTATCTGGTGCTTGCGTTTCAATGATTTTGTGCAACAGACACCTGAACTAAAGCAAGTAGTGGATCAAAACTATCTGTATTACCACTTAAACTATTCGAAAAACAACAAGAATAAAGCGGTATTTGACAAATACACCCCAAACAGCAAAGGATTGGGATACCCTTTTTTCTTTGTAATCGATGGGACAGGTAAAGTTACAAACATCATCTCTTCTGAAGCCTTAGAAGAAGGCAAGGGATATAGCACAGCCAAAGTGAAAGAAATGTTTATAGCAAACGCACCTAAAAAATAAAAAAATAGCCTCAACGATTTTGAGGCTATTTTTTTTCTAGTACCACAAACGCTTATTCTGCAACCAACCTCCTCAATAACACAGCTACAACAATTGTACAGATTGAGTCGTACGCATCGTGTACATCCATAGACGCAGTTAAATCGTCTTTTGCGATTGCCTAAATATAATTTTAAACCGATGCTTTTTTTGCTATTAGTAAGATTTAAACAGAACACCTTCAGCGAAGAGACATAATCGATAAAAACAGCTTTTATTTTTAGGTTCAATTGTTAATATTTTACACTTTTAAAACTCAAAAACCCTTACATATCCTAATTTCTGATAATAAAATTGTGTTAAATAGCATTATCCTATTTTACACCTGATTTACATTTGTTTTTCTCAACCATAAATTATTCAACTATGTTGATGACTACATTACCCTTAGGAGGAGTAGCGCCCTCTGAATTTATAGTTGTTGTTGTAATCGCTTTATTGCTATTTGGAGGTAAAAAAATTCCAGAATTAATGAAGGGACTTGGAACAGGAATTAGGGAATTCAAAGAAGCTACACGAGAAACAAATGCTACTACAGCAGCTCCTAAACAAAAAATCACGGAACCAATTACGGAAACTGTTGTTGAACCCGCTACAGAAGTAGATACAGCAACAAATCAAGTAGTTGAAAAGTAAAAAAAAGGTTGGATTTGATCCAACCTTTTTCTTTATAAATTGAGAAGTGAGCTATGGGCAATTTGTTCATCCCTCAGTTTGTATAAAACCGTTAGCGTAAACTATCGGATCACCTTAACCTTATCACTATAGCGAATGGGTGCTATAGGACTTTCGGCAGGATATCCTAAAGCGACGTTAATCGTTACTTCGTAATCTTCTGGAATGTTGATCAAGCGCAATAAGTCGGCATTTTCAGGTAAGTTCAAAATAGGAACAATCGTACCCAGTGGGCAAGTTCCTAACCCCAAAGCATGAGCGCTCAAGAGGATGTTTTGCAACGCAATTCCCGCGTCTAATCGCGCATGTGCTGCACCTTTTTCTGTAGCAATGACAACAAATGTTGGGGCATGATGTGAAATACTAAATCCAGGTTCCCTATATTTTGCTGCACTTCCTTGAAATTCTTTTCCTTGGGCAAAGGTTAAGAATCGCTGGTTGATTTCTGCAATAATCTTGGGGTTTTGGATAAATCGAATCTCCCAAGCTTGTTTATTCAAAGCACTAGGTGCATAGATCGTCGCTTTCATAATGGTATCCAATTGATCTTGGCTTACTTGTTGATCCGTAAATTTGCGAATCGCCCGACGCTGGAGTAAGTTGTCAATAATGGCTTCTTTTGCACTACCTTGGTAAACCACCTGTTCTACTTTGGTCTCTTGTGTACAAGAAGTAAATAAAACCCCTAGGGTTATTCCTGCATATAGGTATTTTTTCATTTTATTTCTTTTAAATAACGTTGTGAACTTGCTTTGCATACGCATAATTGAAATTGACAATAGTGTAAATGATATAGAGATAAACGAGATAGGGAATCCACCCGTAATAGTACAAGCTGATGACTGCCAATGCACAGCCCAAAATTTGTAGGGTTAAAAAGAAGATTGTCTCCACTTCTTTTTTGCGGTCTTTGGTTTGTCCCCATACTCTAGGTTGAAATACTTGGCTTATTTGAGGAGAGAATCCGTTGAGCAACAAAATGGAATAGGACATATATTCATAGCGAACGTTCCCTAAAATAAAAAGGTAGACTAGGAGTCCAATCATCGCGCCATAGTACAACTTTCCTTTAGCATTGGTAGGACTAGAAGGCATATCTGTAGCCATAAAGATTGTTGCTAATACAATACCACTCATGGAAAAGCGCAAATCCGTCTCCGTTCCCATCCAGGCGCTCAAGGTAAAGACACTCAACAGGGCCAAGGGAATATGCCAGCTAATTCTATTTCTCAACAGGAGATATCCTCCACCTAAAGCGAGGCAAAGGATGGAATATTCCCCCAAAGCACCAGAAGTTTTATATACTAAATCACTAAAATAATGGGAGATGAACGCATTGTCCAAAGCGGAGAACAAGTTTGAAGCGGGAGTTTGTATGGCGGCCTTGGTGTCCCAAATCGAGGGAGAAGTCATAGTCGAAGCAAAAAATACGCCCATAAATTCTCTGCCTACCAAAGCGGGATTAAACCGATTTTTACCCAAACCACCCCACACTATTTTGCCAAATAAAATAGCCGAAAAAGCGCCAAAAGCGACGATATATCCAGGGGTAATAGGCGACAGTGTACAGACTAACAACAAGGCTGTAACAACGGCTGATCCATCGCCTAAGGTGTTCTTTTTACCCAAAAACAGCCAGGAGCAACAAAACTCAGTGACTAAAGCTGTGAAAACAGCAATACCTACTTGATACAGCAGTAAATGGCCAAAAGCGATCCACCCTACAAACAAAGCAGGTAGCAACGCGATAACCACGTCGAGCATCAGGAGTTGAAGGCGATCAAATCGCGGTTTTATATACGGATACACAGCCATTTAACTCGTTTTAATTGAAGTGGTTACTACTTTTGTTTTTCCGTCAAAAATATGCTTCATCAACGGAATATCACTGGGGCAGCTATAAGCACAAGCACCACATTCGATACAATCGAGTAGGTTGAGATTGAGCAAGTCGTCCACTGCATTTCTTTCATTGTGACGCACAAATTCTAACGGCATCAATCGCTGTGGGCACACCTCTATGCACCAGCCACATTTAATGCAATTTTGCTGATTCTGAGGTTGTTTCTTTAACAACAAAACACCTCCTACTCCTTTGTGAAGTGGTGTGAGCCCTGATTGCGCGTGTTTGCCCATCATTGCACCTCCAACTATGGCCCAGTGGGTATTCGAATTCCATGTATTCGCCGTGGCTTGAATCAAGTGTTCCATCGGCGTTCCGACCTTAACTACATAATTTCCTCCTAAGGTTCCCTTCACCCCCGAAAGCGTTACCACGCGCTCAATCGCAGGTTTGCCTTCAAATAATGCTTGGTATATCGCCCAAATTGTTCCGACATTATTGACTATAATGCCGTGATTCGCAGGCACACTTCCTTTGTGAATCTCTTTTTGAGTGGCAGATCGAATCAGTTGTAATTCTCCTCCTTGGGGATAGTTATTTGGTAAAAGTTTGACCTCAACGTTCATATTTGCTTTCGCAGCGGCTTGGTGAATTCCCTTCTTTAACACCCTATTTTGCTTTTCAATTGCCCATATCACACGCTTTACCCCCAATACCGTTTGTATGACACTTACCGCTTGTAGGAGTTCCTCTATTTTCTCTTGCATTAAACTAAAATCTGAACTCAAATACGGTTCACATTCAGCTCCATTCAACAGCAAAGTATCAATCGAACCCTGAGCCACCCTATATTTTAAATG
Organism: Myroides sp. NP-2; assembly: GCF_014145665.1. Taxonomy (GTDB): domain Bacteria; phylum Bacteroidota; class Bacteroidia; order Flavobacteriales; family Flavobacteriaceae; genus Flavobacterium. The sequence goes on from NZ_JACHTD010000003.1 coordinate 81,300, forward strand.
GGTTGGAAATTGAGATCCTCCAGCACCTACAATGCCGGCTTGCAGCAAAATATCGCAAAACCCCTCTAGTGTAAGGGACTTGTGTTCCACGGGTTGTAAGGGAACCTCAGCATCTTTAAAATCATTTCTCAACAAGAGAACGGCTTGTCCGTCTATTTCAGTGAACGCCTCAACCACACCAGAAACAGGTGCGTGTAACTGAGTGGCAAACGACCCAGTACTCTTGGCAATGGGCTGGTATTTACGCACGTATTCTCCCTGTTGAACCAGCGGATGCATCACATGGCGATACGCTTGTAAAGGCAGGTAAAAAAGAGCTGCATCTGCTATAGGTGCTATTGCACTTCCTCTGGTCTTTTTCTTGAATGAGGGAATCAAAACCATAGTGTATTATTTATTTTTATTGTGTTCAATTCGGTAGTAGTCAAAAGCAAAATGAGCGCGCAATTGAGCAATGACCGATTCTAATTCTCTCTCCTGTACCGTAAAAAGGGCGGTGGATAAGGCGTCTCCCAAAAAAGCAGTAGGCGTAATCACCCCTACTTGTGCCGTTGATACAGGATATCCCGTTCGCCCATCGAGGATATGCCCATAAGATTGCCCCTGTATAACCAATTGATTATGAGCAGAACCCGATAAGCTAAAACACGCATTCTCAATCGCAATAGTTCGCTCACATTGGTCAGGTATAAATGCAGAGGGAATATTGACTTTCCAATGCGGATGTGTAGCGTCATTTATCCCCATAATTGTACTTCCGCCAGCGTTTATAATGGCATCGGTTACTCCCCTTGCCTTTAAAAAAGCAAAGACTTGATCCACTGCATATGCCTTGATAAAAGACCCGGTTATTAACTCTTGTCCTCTGGCTATCCGCACAAAATTAGATCGAATGTCTATCTTGTGGTAACCTACCTTTTTCAGGGTATTGGCTAGATCCGTTGGAGATGGAACCCGTAGATCAGCTGTGTCTTGTTGGTAAAAACCCCAGAGGCGAATCAGGGGCATACAGCTAATATCATAACTCCCATTGGTAAGGGCAGCGATCAATTGCACTTGCTTTAACATCCCAATACACACTTCATCTACTTCAACCCATTGCCCTGCCTTTTGATTGATGCGACTAAAAAAAGAACCCGGTTGATGGGAATTGTAGCGTCGATCCAATTGGTCGAATAGCGCAAAACACTCCTCCAACAATCCCTCTCCATACACAACAGGTATTTTGATCTTCACTTGGCAGTGAAAGAGCCTTCGCGTTTGAGCGAAATATGCCTTAGAAACTGTCGGACGCATTTTCATCATCATGGTGTTCTACAGTTGTGGTTCCTCTGTTTTTTAGCGACTTGAAATTGACATTACCCACGTGTATCGTCTGAAAGTAAACGTGGTCATTTTTCCATACCCCTCGGGTTGAATCATAGGCTATCTCCTGAATTTCAAAAGGTCTATTCGAAATCATCGCTTCTTCTTGTTGTTGTTTCTCTTGGAGTGCTACTTGCTTTCTAGTCTCCTTGTACTTCTCCCAAAAACTGCGTTGCCCAAAAAGTAACAACACAATTCCCACTAGATATAAAACGAGTGACTGCGGCTTTCTGTGTATCATCTGCTAGTATTAAAACCATTTTAGGTTACAATAATACCAACTACGGATAAAAGTCAAAAGCAATACGGGTTATTCTAAAAAAGAAAATGACCAATTGCATTGGTCACGAAAGGCGGAGGCAATTTAAAGATATCCCTATCTTTGCAACAAAGAGTAGTAGCACAATGCGAGATTTTTTAGAGCGAAAATGGGCACAAGAATTGGGTATCTTGGTGTTCTCATTCATTTTATTTACCTTAAATGACTGGATACTCATTGCCAGTTGGAGGAGTCTTTTTTTGGGCTTGGTTTACTTTATGTTGCTATACGCCCATGCCCAATTGAACCGCTTTTACCTCTTACCTCTATTGGTCAAAAGGGATCGCATTTACCTTTACCTCTTTCTAACCCTTTGTTTGCTCTCGGTAACTGCCTTTTTTCTCAGTCATCTTACGCAAAGTTTTTTATATAAATCTTGCTTTTTGCATTCGAACAATTCCAAGCTCACCTTTCAATATCAATTGGGTGTTTTGTTGGGATCCAATGTTTGTATTTTGGGCACCACTCATTTTTTGGAGTATTACCGCAAACAAAAGGAAATGGCCCATCGAGAAATCATTACCAAAAAAAATGAAATCGACTTGTTAAACAAGCAGCTGAATCCCCATTTTCTCTTTAATACCCTAAATACGATTTATGGGTTGAGTATTGCGTTTCCCGATAAAACCCCTGATGCCATTATGAAAGTGTCTGAACTCTTGCGCTATCAAGTAGAAAATAGCAATAAAGATGTTGTGGCCTTAAGCGATGAGATTTCCTTTATTCAAAGCTATATCGAATTGGAACAAGAACGGGTGGGCTATCGCTGTGACCTCCGCTTTAGGTGGGATATAGACCAGGCAAACAAATATACAATCGCACCGTTGATCGTCTTTACCTTTGTGGAAAATGCCTTCAAACACGGAACCTCTACAATTGAACATTGTTTCATTCACATTGACCTACACGTCAACCAAGGCGTGTTACAACTCGATATAGTCAACCCCCTACCACTAAAATCGACAGCGCCTACCTCAACCAAAGTAGGCTTAGAAAACACAACAGCGCGCTTGCAAATGATTTACCCCAATCGACATACACTGCGCGTTTACCCAGAGGGAAATCAATTCATTACTCATCTATCAATTGACTTATAAATCATGGAACACCAACAATACAAATGCATGATTATTGACGATGAACCTGCTTCTCACTATGTCTTGCAGAGTTATATTGAAAAAAACGCCAATTTACAATTGGTCAAGCAGTGTTATAATGCTTTAGAAGCCATGGACTACATCCGTTTACACCCCGTGGATTTAATCTTCCTAGACATTGATATGCCACAAATGTCGGGCATTGAATTTTTAGAGAGCATTCCACAAGCGCCAAAAACCATTTTGACAACTGCTCATTCCCAATATGCCTTAAAAAGTTACGACTATGGCGTGTTAGATTACTTGTTAAAACCCATTTCTTTTCCTCGTTTTATCAAGGCAATTGAGCGTTTTTTATCGCTTTACCTCCCCCAAGAAGTTGAGCTACCTCCCTTGGGCATACAACTAAAAGTAGGAAAAGAAACAATTGAAATACAACAAGATACTATCAATTACATTCAGAGTTATGGCAACTATGTCAAGGTTTTTACTTGCGAAAAAGTTCATATTGTTACCACTACAACCCAAGAGATTGTGTCTCTTTTAGCTGCACAACATTTTTTGCGTATCCACAAATCTTATGTGGTAAATCTCACTAAAATAACAGCGTATACCGAACAGGACGTTTCGATACAAGGCGTTCAAATTCCCATTGGAATCACCTATAAAAGAGAACTTTACAATCGCTTGGACAAGGTGGAATAAGCGTTTTTACTTAAACTTTAGATCCTAAATCTTTACCCGATGCACTGCCCTCGAGCAAAAAAGTAAGCTCCTCACAACGGATTATCTTGCCGTCTTGAAAGGTAAACTCCGCCATCACTAAATGTTTGTGGTACGTTCCATCGCGCAAAACCGATTCTACCTGATGTTTTGTAAATACCACCTGATCCCTCACGGCAGTACTGCATACTTCTACCGCTACTCTTTCGATCAACTCTTTTAATTTTTTGATGTGTTGTTTAAAGGCCTTAAAATCCAACTGTTTCCCATCGACAACCTGTACGTAATCTGGTGAAAAATACGCTTGAATTAACGCTTCGTCATAGGTTTTACCCTCGATGATGTTGTGCAACATCTCTTGTACTCTTTTTTCCATTTTTACACGTTTGATTAAACAGTAGCAAAGGTGAAAAAATCATAGGCTACAGGCGATAACAATTGTTATCAAATAGTCGAGTGCCATTTTTTTTTCAACGCATTACAGAAGGTTTGGGTTTGTTCAGCTATCTTTGTGTATAAACACGATTCGATTATGAGTATACTATCAAAATTCACTATAGCAACAGAAGAGGGATTGCGCATTCTCTTTCAATTCAGAGAAGCTCAACTAAGAGGTATGTATGCCTCAAAAGTAAAAGAAGATCAGTTCAATCAGTACCTTAGCCAGCAATTAGATCACAAGGAAACCATTTTAGAGCTCAATGATTTAAGTACACAAATGTTGACGGTCTATCAAGACGAGATTCCTGCGGGCTATGCGATGATTAAGCAAGTGGATCAACCGGCATTGGCAGAGAACAAGGTGATCAACTTAACTTCCTTTTACCTCTTACCTGACTTTGATCAAGAAGAAGTGCGCGCTTCGCTCTGGAGTAAGACTTTGTCTTTAACGCGACAGTACGACGCCATATGGATGGAAGTTTTACAAGATAATCCGCTACTTCCGCATTACAAGGCATGGGGATTTGAGGTAGTATCACAACTACAGCTACCGCCTTTCGATCAACCGGCCTATCTTTTGGTTCGATGGAAAGACACATTATAAAAGTAAAAAAGGGAGTTTGTGAACTCCCTTTTTTACTTTTATATTTTTGCTAACGCTCGATTGATAAAATCAATTTCAGCTTCATTGAGGTCAATTTGCATGGCTTGTGCGTTGGCAACGGCTTGTTTAGCGTTACGCGCACCAGCTAAAGTAATTGTAATAGCGGGTTGCAAAGTCGTCCATCTCAAAACCAATTGAGCAAATGTTGCTCTTTTTTCTTCTGCTAAAGGGCGAATTTCCTCTAGGAAGTTTTCTACCTTTTTTAAGTCGAATTGGGCAAAGTAGCCTGAACGGTGATCTCCTTCGTCAAAGGCATTGGCTTTAAAATATTTTCCCGTTAACAGCCCTCGTTCCATTGGACTATAGGCAATGATACTCAGATCATGCGCTAAAGCATAAGGAACTAAATCTGCTTCAATACCGCGATTGAGCATACTATAGGGCACTTGATTGCTTACTATTCCCAAGGTATTTCTCGCTTCTTTTACCTGATCTACAGTATAATTACTCACCCCTGCGGATAGAATTTTTCCTTGTTGAATCAACAAGTCCATGGCTTCCATGGTTTCAGCAATGGGCGTTGTAACATCGGGCCAATGAATTTGCAATACATCGATATAATCTGTTCCCAATCGCTGTAGGCTATCTTCAACTTCTTTGATGACGCTTGCTTTACTAGCGAATTTATAAATAGCGATATCTTTTCCATTATTGTCTTGACTATTCATGACAAAAGTACCTTGAGGCGTTGCTAAGTCCCAGCGCATGCCGAACTTGGTTAGCAATTGTACTTGATCGCGGGCCATTCCCTTGATTGCTTCCCCAACGATTTCTTCACTTACCCCTTGTCCATAAATCGGGGCGGTATCAATGGTGGTTACTCCTTCGCGATGCGCAGCGATTATCGCTTCTACGGCTTCTTTTCGATCCGTACTTCCCCACATCCATCCTCCTGCTGCCCATGCACCAAAGGCAATAGCGGAAACTTCTATAGCAGAAGCACCTAATTTTCTAAATTCCATCTGTTCTGTTTTGGTTTACTTGAATACTAAACCCTAAAATCACTCGCGTTTTGGTAAGAATCATCGCTTTTCGATTTTAAGGATGTTATAAAAATAGCAAAAAAAGCGCGCAATTCCAAGAAAACAAGGGAGATATAAGAAAAACTTAACAGCCAAAACCAACAAAATCAAGCTGAAAATCAAAGAGATACCCCTGATCTCACTCTAGTTTACTCGTCTGCCAACCAAAGTGGTTTGTGCGTTAAAACCACCTCGTATATTGGGCAAGTCTCCACATGGGCTCCTTTTAAATAGCCAATACTCATTAAAAACTCATTGACAATTTCTCCTCCCGTAAAGCGAAAGTGTTTCTTAAACAATTTTACCCACTCCTCTTTCGTATTGGGGTGATGGTGTTTTAACCAGTTTTCAAAGGATCCGAATTCAACTTGCAACCCTTGAATAACCTTAGCATTTTCTATGGCAGCATTGATTTTTAATCGATTGCGAATGATTCCCGCATCTTGCATCAATCGCGCACGATCCTCTTCTGTATAAGCGGCAACGGCCGCCAGATCAAAATTGCTGTACGCCAATCGAAAGGCGTCTTCCTTTTTGAGGATGGTTTCCCAACTCAACCCCGCTTGGTTAATTTCCATCAGCAAACGCCCAAACAACTCATTGTCATCGTGTATGGGAAAGCCATAGTGGTGATCGTGATATTTTTTGTGTAGCGCTTTTCGATCGCCCGTTAATTGTTCAATGGTATCGCAATAAGACATCTTGTATAATTTTCTTGATTAATGAATAAGTGACTTCCCCTACATCCCCATCTACCGACACTTTACAGCAAAGATAAAATATCTATGCGACAACTGTTTGTCAGTTTGTTTTCAAAAAAAATAAAAAACACACCTTTTTTCTTTTTTTTAGCCTGTTGAATTCCGCCTTTACTTTTCCTTTTTTTAGCGTATTTTTGCGCTTTAATTTTTTATTGCTTTATAAAAAAATGCCACAAGAATTACAGTTACAAGTACTTCCTGAAGTTGCAGCTTCAGCCGATTTACTAACCCAACATGTTGCGCAACATATCCGAAGTACTGTTTCCGATATTCAGCACGTGACCATCCTCAAACGATCCATTGATGCTAGACAACGCGCCGTAAAAATCAACCTCAAAGTTCAGGTCTTTTTCGCGGGTGAAGAAGTCATTCACCGACACATAACTTTTCCCGTTTATAAAAACGTCAAAGACGCAAAGCGCGTAATTGTAGTTGGAGCGGGACCTGCGGGTTATTTTGCTGCCTTACAGCTCATAGAATTGGGAGTAAAACCCATCGTTATTGAGAGGGGAAAAGATGTTCGTGGCCGTCGAAGAGACTTAAAAGCCATTACAATTGAGCACCTTGTCAACCCCGATTCCAACTACTGTTTTGGTGAGGGCGGTGCAGGTACCTATTCAGATGGTAAACTATATACGCGCTCGAAGAAACGAGGCGACATCAATCGCATTTTAGAACTTCTGGTAGCCTTTGGTGCACCCCATGATATTCTCGTTGAGGCACACCCGCATATTGGCACCAATAAATTACCAAAAATCATGCAGGACATGCGCCATAAGATTGAGGAATTTGGCGGCGAGGTATTATTTGAAAAACGCGTGGTTGACTTTGTTTTAGAAGGCAATGAAATTCAAGGTGTCCTATTGGAAAATGGAGATAGGATTGAGGCGAAAAAAGTAATTCTAGCCACGGGACACTCTGCACGTGACATTTATGAATTACTCGATCGAAAAAATATCTTAATTGAAGCCAAGCCTTTTGCATTAGGCGTTCGCGCGGAACATCCTCAATCGTTAATTGATCAGATACAATATTCTTGTGACTACAGAGGGGAGTTTCTCCCACCTGCCCCCTATTCCATTGTAAAACAAGTCAATGGTAGAGGAATGTACTCTTTTTGTATGTGTCCAGGAGGTGTAATTGCTCCTTGTGCTACCGCCCCTGGTGAGGTAGTTACCAACGGTTGGTCTCCATCTAAACGCGATCAACCAACAGCGAATTCGGGTATTGTTGTCGAATTGCGCATGGAAGATTTTAAACCTTTTGAAAAATTTGGCCCTTTAGCAGGAATGGAATTTCAAAAGTCCATCGAACAAAGAGCCTTCCTATTAGCCGGTGAAACACAACGAGTTCCCGCTCAACGCATGGTCGATTTCGCTCAGAAAAAAGTGTCGAATGCTATTCCCAAAACATCCTACCTTCCAGGTACAACTTCCCTAGAACTGGGTGAGGTATTCCCTGGTTTCTTGACGGATATTATGCGAGAGGGATTTAAAGCCTTTGGACAGTCCATGAAAGGCTATTTCACCAATGACGCCATTCTTCACGCTCCAGAAAGTAGAACCTCTTCCCCTGTGCGAATCCCCCGTGACGATCGCTCTTTGGAACACCCACAAATTAAAGGACTCTATCCGTGTGGGGAAGGTGCAGGATACGCAGGCGGAATCATATCTGCCGCTATTGATGGTGAAAAATGCGCTATTCTATGCGTTGAAAGTCTATCGTAAATCATTCCTTTTCCCTATATCTAAAGTCTAGTTGTTCTCTCAACTAGACTTTTTTTATTTATATAGAAATAACCCCAATCGGGCGGATTTGAATCCGTGCGTTAGATTTTTGTTCGAGTCATGTTCGAGTCATGTTCGAGTCAGCTTCGGTAAATCGGGGGTAAACCCCCGTAAATACGCATGTTTACCGAAGAAGACCCGAAGAAAAGTAAAACAAAACCAAATAAAAAGCTGAATAACAGATGTTTGCGTTATTTATAAAGGAAGAAACAAGCCCATTTGTGCTTTTTTTTTCCAAATAATGGAAAAACGCGGAAGGTATTGCAACTTAAGGTCGCCCAATGTAGATTTATAGCGTATCCCGATCGCGCGGATGTGAATTCGTGCGTTAGATTGCGTTATAAGTTAAATTCCCTATGGCGCGGATTTGTAATCCGCTATTCTATACGTTGAAAGTCTATCGTAAATCAGTCCTTTTCCCTATATCTAAAGTCTAGTTGTTCTCTCAACTAGGCTTTTTTTCCTTATACAGAGATAATTTATGAATTTCCCTTTTCTACTAAAGATTTCACACCGCTTTATCTTTACCCCTTTCTTTATTTCCCATAGCACAGAAAATAATTCAACCTATTAACACAAAATAACAGTTTACATATTCACAAAACGCGAATTTACCGCTTTATATTATGTTAATTTATTTACTATTTAGTTAATTATTAGAAATAAAATTTAACTTGCACAGACGTAATTCTTTATATATTCAAATTAAAAAAGCTAAAAAATACACTTTTTTTGGATGATGTACTTACGTAAACCAAAATAAACCTAGGATGTTGGAAACAATATCTCAACTAATTCAATTTACTTATGAGAAAATTATCGTTTTTAGTTAGCTTTCTTTTACTTGCAACTGCAGGGCTTACATCATGTAGTAGTGATGACAACAAAGGGAGCCATAACACACCTATTACTGTAGAGCAATCAACAGGGACGTACCTTGGTGCTGTGGAGAACAAAGGAGAGTTCACTATCGTTTTAAAGACGAATAAAGGAGAATTTCACTTGAATTTCCTTTCAAAAGTAGTGGCAGAGGAAGATTTATTGGAAGCTACGCTACAACCTGAAACCTACTTAGTTGCTGAAGGAGGGATTATGTACACCCTGACCAGCAAGAGTGTGGTAAAACAAGGCGAGGCTCAGTACAAACTTATAGAAGGAGCACTTGCAGTAAGCCTTTCCAATGGAAGTTATACCTTTAAAGGGGTAGTAAAAGATGAGCAAGGAGTTGCTTATGACATCAACTTTACCCAAGTGATTGACATTGAACCCCTATACAATACGATTTATGAAGTTCAAAATGGTTGGTACTGGGGAGATAACGTATTTGATCACCCAGGTATAGCGGAATACATGACGTATTTTACACAAGGAGATACCAATCAATATGGAGAATTAGACGAAGAGGGAGATGGATACTATATTTCTGCTTCTCTTTTTGATGAAATGGCTCCAAAAGCATGGGAAGCAAAAATTCCAACCAAAACCTTTAGAGCATCTACTGAATTTGAAGTAGGGACTTTCAAAGTTGGATCAAAAGAAGCGATTGAGAATGGAGATTACGATTATTCTTTTGCCTCATTCCAACACAATGACAAAGCGGCTGGCATTCAAGAGGAACTGTACATTTTAGACGGTTCAATCAAAGTGATGGACAACGAAAAAGGGCAAGAAGTTCGCTTTAATATTGTATTAGAAAACGGGTCAAGACACCTAGGTAAATACATCGGAAAAGTAAAACAAGGCGATGAGTATACCATTTCTACCTTGAGAGCAGATAAAAGCGTTCAGCCATTAACACAGGGATTTTTAGAGTACAAAGGCAAATCACCGATCACAAATAAACCGAATAACCGTTGGAATATGTATTTATACTCAGGTACTTTAACGCCTTACCCTGGGGAGTATTTTGGTGTAGAGGGAAGTGGAGAATGGATGCGTGTAACGCTTTACACAGATGTAAACACAACGACGGATATTCCAGTTGGTGAATTCCCAATTGGAGAGGAACAAGCTGGAAATGCAGGTTTAGGTGGAGGTTCTGAACCAGGATTAGACTGGGGAACTTGGTTCTTCAAACAATCGATAAATGAAGCTGGAGAATCTGTAACATCCGATTTTGCTCCTACGCGTACAGGAACAGTAAAAGTAGAGAAAACAGGAGATCAATACACGATCACTGTCAACGCCATTGACGATAGAGAAAACAAAATTACTGCAAGCTATACAGGAGCATTACCTTTGGTAAACAACGCAAGTAGAGCTGCTACAAACCAAATAAAAGGAGTTAAAACATCCTACGGAAAAGGCAAAAAATTTGATGCTGCTAAAAACAGCAGAAACTAATTTGACTGGATCAAAATACGGAAGCCCAAGTGCAGTTGCACTTGGGCTTTTTTTATTTGTCATTCAACCAAAATACTGCTATTTATCATCTTATACTTTTATTTTTCCTTGTACTTTTGAGTATTAACCAATAAAGCTACAGCATATGCAAACAGGAAATTTTACTTGGGACAATCGAATTACACAACTAGTACAAACTAAATACCCGATCATACAAGCACCTATGTTTGGGGTAGCAACTCCTCAAATGGTTGCGGCAGCGGGCGAAATTGGCGTATTAGGCACCTTGCCTTTGGGTGATTTACCAGCGTCAAAATGCACAGCACTCATTCGAGCCACCAAACAACTTACATCTCATCCGTTTGCAGTGAATCTATTTTTAAATCCCTTGCCGGAACGCACAGCGGAATTAGAGCGTCAATATACACGGACTAAACAATTTATTGAAGACTTAGCCCAAAAATCAAATATAACAGTCAACTTAGCTCCCTATGATGAAGTACAGTATACAGATTACCGCGATCAAGTGGATGCAATTATTGCGGAAGGGTGTAAAATAGTTAGCTTCACCTTTGGCGTTTTTGACGATTCTACGATTGCCAAATTAAAGGCCCATCACATTGTACTCATCGGTACATGCACTTCCGTAGAAGAAGCCAAAGTACTAGAAAAAAAAGGAATCGATCTCATTTGTGTACAAGGAATAGAAGCAGGTGGTCACCAAGGAACATTTTTAAGTGAAACCCTACCAAAAATCGGCGGCTTATCCTTACTTGCTCAAGTGTCTGATGCGGTCCGTGTACCGTTGATTTACGCAGGTGGACTCTACAATGCCAAAACAATCTTAGCTACTAAAGCCCTTGGTGCAGAAGGATTTGCCATTGGCAGCTTATTAATGGGATCCCAAGAGAGCAATCTAGCCGAATTTGAAAAAGAAGCCTTGCGTCATGCTAAAGCCAATGATTTGGTGTTGACAAAAAGTTTTTCGGGTCGCTATGCTAGAGGATTAAACAACACCTTTACCAAGCAACTGGACCACACCGATTACATCCTACCCTATCCCTTCCAGAACAAGCTCACTGTAGCATTGAGGCGCATAGCAAAACAAAACGAAGATCCCGAGTTTTTGAGCCTATGGACGGGACAATCAAGAGGTCCCTATAGTGGGGCTTCCATTAAAGCGATTCTCACCCAACTCATTCACGAGGTGGAAACCCATAGCTCCACAACCGATTAAAAAAAAAGGCGAAGAAATTTCGCCTTTATTTTTTATCGAGCAACGGAAGATAGTCTTCATAACCTGCTGCTTTCATTTCTGCTTTGGGAATAAAGCGCAATGACGCCCCATTGATACAATAACGCAGGCCGCCCGTTTCCGCAGGACCGTCGTTAAAAACATGACCTAAATGCGCATCACCCGTTTTACTTCTCACCTCTACACGTTTCATCCCGTGACTGTTATCTGTTTTTTCAGCTATTAATTTCTTGTCAATAGGTTTTGTAAAACTCGGCCAACCACAGCCTGCATCGTACTTATCAGAAGAGATAAACAAAGGTTCACCTGTGGTAATATCTACATAAATTCCCTCGCCAAATTCCTTCCACAGCTCATTGCTATAGGCTCGTTCTGTCCCGTTATTTTGCGTTACTTCATATTGAATAGGAGTCAAGCTCTGTTTTAACACTTCCTTCTCCTGACGCTGATAAGCCTGTTTCTTTTTGGGGTTGGCATTTCGCGCATACTCAAATAAATCCGCTCCTATATGACAATAGCCCCCTGGATTTTTGTCTAAATAGTTCTGATGGTAGGTTTCTGCATCGTAAAAATTGCGCAAAGGCTCCACTTCAACTACGATTTTTTGGGTATAGGTTTGAGCTAATGCCTTAATTTTTTGCGAAATTAAGGCTTCATCTTCTGGATTAACATAATAAATTCCACTGCGGTATTGGGTCCCCACATCATTGCCTTGTCGGTTTAAGGTTGTTGGATCAATAGTCTTGAGAAACAAATCTAGTAACAATTCAAAATCAACCGTTTGTGGATCATACACTACTTTCACTGCTTCTGCAAAACCGGTATTCCCTGTGGTTACTTCTTTATATGTTGGCGCACTGGTCGTTCCATTGGCATACCCTACTGTCGTAGATAGCACGCCTCTTACCTGTTGAAAGAAGTGTTCCGTTCCCCAAAAACAACCACCTGCAAAATAGATTTCTCTTCTGTCTTTCTTCTTTCCTCTCCCTGTGTGATCAATCATTTCCTCTCTTGATTTATTGTTGTGAAACCAACTGCTATTCGCTAGTACCAATCCGCTTGCTGCTAGTATAACTATAAAAATAACTTTTTTCATGGTCCTGTATGTTAACGGTTTACCCTATCTTTATTTCTATTCGCTGCAAAGTATTGATTTTTTTACAAGTCTCTCTACAATAAAACATAAATTTAACGCTCTCACCCTATCCTCTTTTTTTCTATACATCCTCAAAAAAAATTTGGTACAAAAAGATGTTTAAAATACCTTTCACCTCCAGAAAGTAAAGCTGATTCTATACCGTTCACGGCGAATAAACCAGGTTCTACTGTCTCTGTTACCGACTTAAAAACCACAACGATGATCCCTTTTCCTCAACTAGCACTCTTTGCTTTGGCTGCTTTAGTATTAGCGATTACGCCTGGCCCTAATATGATTTATTTAATCTCGCGAACACTTGCGCAAGGCAAAAAAGCAGGACTGATGTCTTTATTTGGCGTGATGGTTGGTTTTTTATTTCACATACTACTGGTTTCTTTTGGATTAACTGCGGTTTTATTTGCGATTCCCTATGCGTACACCCTTCTAAAATGGACTGGAGCGCTGTATTTGGTATACTTAGCTTTTCAAGCCCTAAAACCCAACGGAAAAAACATCTTTGAAGTAGCGCAGACGATTCAATCAGATTCCCCGCGTAAATTGTTTTCTATTGGCTTTTTAACCAATGTGCTCAATCCCAAAGTGGCGGTTTTTTATTTGTCGCTATTTCCTCAGTTTATCAAACCCGACTATGGTCCGGTATTGGTTCAAAGTTTAACCTTAGGCACCACTCAACTACTCGTTAGCTTTTTAAATAACCTCTTGATTATTCTATTCGCCGCTAAACTCGCATCCTTTTTTCAAAAAAAACCTTTTTGGGTAAAAATACAAAAGTGGTTTATGGGCAGTGTGTTGCTTTTTCTAGCGACTAAAATGGTGTTGTCAAAAGGGAAATAGTGAACCGTAAAATGTGAACCATAAACCATAAACCAAAATACCGTATCTTGCACATGAACTAAATACTAGTATAAAAATTCAATTCACATGTCAAAAAATACCCGTACCTATACTTGGGAAGCCCCAACTGCTGTTTTAGAAGAAGCTAAAAACCTTACTGGATATGAGATCTTAGTTCGTGTACTTGAAGGTACACTACCCCAAGCCCCTACGTTAGATACCATTGGCAGTACACTACGCACGGTTGAAAAAGGACAAGCTGTTTTTGAATTACACCCTTCAGCCTTTTTATACAATCTGATTGGTACGATTCACGGGGGAGTGATCAGTACCGTATTAGATACAGCAATTGGCTGTACATTACTTACCACCCTAGCTGCAGGAGAAAGTTTTACCTCTTTGGATCTAAAAGTGAATTTCCTCAAAAAAATCACCAAAGACAGCCCTGTTTTACACACCCATACCACCATCATTCACCAAGGACGCACAACAGCCTATATGGAATCGAGATTGCTTGACCCAGAGGGAACCGTTTACGCCCATGCCGTATCTACTTGTATGATATTTAGGTAAATTCATCCTCTACCCTTTTCAATCCCTCTTCAGAATGAAGTTCAATAAAAAAATTTTCTAATTCGTTTAAGTCAAGTTTTTCAATTGCTATTCGATGCTCTTTTTTGTTATAGTCATACGAAATAGTACCATCATCATAAGCACCATACTTATCAAAAATTCGATTCATTTCTGTTACCTTTAATCGGTATTCTTGATCCGTTAACTGAAAATCTGAAGGATTCTTCGTCTTTTCGTCTTCTTTACTACACCCTGTATGAAGAATGCCTGTAATTGCCAATAAGCAAAAGAGTAATATTTTCATATGGATAAAATTTTTAATGGTTATTATTCTATAAAATTAGCAACAATAAATCAAATTAAAAATCTAAAAATCAAGTACTTACACCTAATTTCGCACTGAAATCAAACATCCTTTTTATACCAATACAAAAAGGATATTTCTTTTACTTCGCGGCCCAAATTTCAATTTCAATCGCAATTTCTGGCAATCCTAAAGCGGAAATATACGCAACGGTCATGGATGGATATTGATTTCCAAAAACGCTAATCCAGATCTGGTCAAAATATTCCCAATCGATGGTTTGTGTGGCCCAAATATTCACTTTGATTACATCTGCAGCAGTCAAGTCTTGACTAGCTAATAGAGCTTGAATATTGTCAAAAGTCAATTTTACTTGTTCATTAAAATTAGACGGAATCACGCCTTCTGCATTGATGCCAATTTGGCCTGAAAAGGTATAAAGTGTTGCATCTTTGGGAATGATAGTCACGTGAGCGTATTTTCCTACTGGGTGAGGTACATTAACAGGATTCATTCGACTGATTTTGTTTTGCATTTTTCTCTTTTTAAAATTATACTGCAAAACTAAAGCGTCATCTTTTGCTTAAATTGGATAAAACCGACAGCTTTAAAATTATTCGTCTTTGGCTGTTTTCCATTCGGGAAAGTTCGTCAATTTTTCATTCGAATACTGCAAGAACTGCGTGGGATTATTTCCTGTAAAAGCCTTAAACTCTCGAATATAATGCGATTGATCAAAATACTCTTGCTCGTAAACGAGACTAGTTAGCGTATCGAATTCTCTTGTGCGCAAGAGCGCTAAACTCGATTGAAAGCGCATAATTCTCGAAAATTGCTTGGGTGACATGCCGATATGTTGCTTGATCAATCGCTCTAATGTGCGTTCAGACAGCTGCATTTTGCGCTGAATTTCCGATAGCGATTCTCCTTGTTGTAGTAGAATTGAAGCGTATTTGGCCTTTTGATTTTCGTATTGTACCGCTTGAATTTGGTCTACTACAAAATGGGAAAGCAGTGAAATTTTCTCTTCTACTGTTTTGGCATAGCCTAATCGTTCTAAAAGTGAAGTAGAGACCAAATCGTCCAGGGGGATATTTTGATTCGTCAGTTCAAAGGCATCTACTTTAAAAATGGCTTTTAAGGCAGTCGGTTCAAAATATGCACCAATCAGGCGAAAAGGTCCGGTTATGATCTGGTTGGTATAGGTTGTAAAGGCTCCATACACATAAAGTTGAGGAGTGACTACTTCTCGTTCGTCTCGAAACAGATTGGGCGAATCTTGATAAATCAAAGCGGGAATTCCATCAGGTAGTACTTTAAACTGACGTTCCCCTTGTTGTTCTCCACTTTCTAACACCCAAAAGTAGCGGATGTATTCTTTTAAAGCGGGAATGGGTTTAATTTCTTGATATCGCATCGTCCTATGTACTTGGTAAGAGCAAAGATAGTATTTTTATCCTTGGCAGTTCCAATTGGGATAAAGCGCATCGCTACGCCAGTCTTATTCAATAACAATTACTTAACCAGTGTTTCTCTCATGCGAATCCAAACGACAATTCCCGAAAGGAGTGTAAGAAATCCCGCTAGGTGTACCGCCCATCTCAAGCCGAAATAATTACCAACAATACCCGCCATTAAAGCCCCTACAGCATAACCCATATCTCGCCAAAATCGATAAACCCCCAAGGAGGAAGCACGCCAATTGGGATGCGCCGCATCACTCACGGCAGCTAGTAAGGCAGGATACACCATTGCCGTTCCTATTCCCAATAGGATTGATCCTACTAATCCAGCAGTCAAGGGATCAAATCCCTCAATACCAATGACGATATGCCCAAGCACTTGGACGAACATACCCCAAACAATCAACGGTTTTCTACCCCACCTATCGGTCAACGGTCCTGTCACAATTTGTCCAACTCCCCAAACAATTGGATAAACAGCCTTAATCCATCCAACGCCCTCTACGCCTACTCCCATTGACATAAAAAGCAAAGGGAATACCCCCCAAGACATGCCGTCATTGAGGTTATTGATTAATCCCGCTTGCGAAATGGAAAATAGGTTTTTACTCTTCCACGATGTTTCTTTGAATACCCACCACAAACTCGGTCGTTCTTGTGGAACAGTTGCGGATTGCGCATGTAGATTGGCTTCAATTTTGGCGTAGGCACGCGTATCTTTAATCACTAAAACAGATAGGATCAAACCAAGAATTGTGTAGGCAATACCTAAGTAAAAAGGCGCGGGACGCAATCCGTAGTGGGACGCAATAATTCCCGTCAACAAGGCTGTAATCCCAACTGCGCCATAACCAGCAGCTTCATTTAATCCCATTGCCAATCCTCTGCGCTTGCTTCCCACCAAGTCAATTTTCATATTAACCGTCATCGACCACGCCAACCCTTGGCTAATACCCAACAATATATTGGCCAGTAAAATCCAATTCCACGACGGTCCATAGCCCAATAAAAAAGGAACAGGTAAACCGATGAGCCACCCCAAAACCAAAACCTTTTTACGCGTATACCGATCGGCTAATACACCAGAAACTAAATTGGTAAAAGCCTTCACTACCCCAAATGCG
Organism: Myroides sp. NP-2; assembly: GCF_014145665.1. GTDB lineage: Bacteria > Bacteroidota > Bacteroidia > Flavobacteriales > Flavobacteriaceae > Flavobacterium. Next base: position 98,534 of record NZ_JACHTD010000003.1, read on the forward strand.
ATGATAAAGGAAAAAATGACCACTTCCGATTGAATCCCAAACTCTTGTGTTCCTACCAAAGGAACTACTGTGCGCTCCAATCCCACCATTCCGCCAACCATCATATTGACAAGTACCAAAAGGGTGAATTGCTGCCAGTTTTCTTTTAATCCTAATTGTATAGCCTTCATAGGTTGTTTGTTTTGTTTGCTCTTTCCCACCAACTGTGGAAGGACAAATATAGCATTTCTTAACCATCTATTCAATAACTTTATTGAATAGATGGTTAAGAAATGCTTGGTCTGCTCTTTCATCGGTATTCAAAAGTGATTAAAACACAAAAGAGGCGCTAATGACGGATGCATAGGCCTCTTTTGAATATTATTTTTGCTTTTTAGTCTTCTGTTTGACGGGTGGGTAAACCTAATAATGCCCATTCGCCATACCCTTCTTCCAGGCGAATTGCTTTAAATCCCTTGCTGATTAACAAAGCAACGGCTTGATCTGCATAAACACAAAAGGGACCTCTACAGTAAACAACAAGGGTCTTTTTCTTTGTTAAGTTTTCCAGTGATTCTGCTAATCGACTGATTGGAATGGAAAGGGCATGCTCAATATGCCCCCGATGGAATTCTTCTTCCGGTCGTACGTCGAGCAATAGCACTTCTTCTCGTTCTAGCATTTCTGATAAGTTTTCAGCCTTGATCCCCTGTACAGTTGCGTTTACCTCTTGTCTGAAGTCGCCAATGGTCTTTTCTATTTCTGCATTAAACTCCATTCCAAGCGTTCGCAAGGACAGCCAAGTTTGGTATACGCTCTTACTGCTCAAGGTATACAAAACAAAATTTCCTTGTTTATTCACCTGAACTAGCGCGGCATTTTTTAAGTTTTGAAGATGCTGAGAGGTATTGGCCACAGATTGATCGATCGAAGTAGCTAGTTGTTCAACTGTAAAAGGCCCTTGGGCTAATAGATCAATGATCTCGAGTCGAACGGGGTTAGCCATAGCTTTAACTACTTTTGATAGTTCTGTATAAACGGTAGTCTTAAATGCTCTCTTATCCACAATTTACTTCTTTTACAAACGAATCACTTACTGAATACAACAAAGATACGTTATTTTGTTACGGTTTACCGTCAAGCGTACTCCTAATTCCACTTTGAAAAACTCGCCATATAGGGATCCGTAATACTACTTTTTCCGTTTTCGATATGACCAGCATATTGATACATAAAAGCCTTGTGATCTACCAAAGTAACTATAACATCATACCACCCTTTATAGTTGGCATAGTCCAATTCGATTAATTGTTCAGCCTGAGGGTCAACGGTTATTTTTTGATTTGTTTTTTCGTACACTACGTCTTGTATAAAAAACGAAAGGGGGAGGTTTGTCTTGTTTTTCAAGACGAGTTGTATCATTTGATTGGTCAGCACCCTAAAGTCAATTTCTACTTGGGGATCCGCTATATGACCCTTAAAATTGCGATAGAAGCCATTAAAACTATGTACACTAAAGTTATACAGTCCGTCTTCTAGGGCTTGTTTGTTCCAAGCATAGGTAATTGGGTCGTTTTCATCTACACTAAAATTCCAATTTCTTCCATTTTCGCCTTGAAACTTTTGATGGGAATACACTTGAAGGGGAGCCAAATACGCTTTGTTTTTCAACTGATTAGCTTCGATTTCAAAATGCATTTCTACTTCTTTGGCCTTCACTCTTATATTGGCATTGATATTATAGGGCAATCCACAGGCTTTTTTCACCCCTCTTTCTTGTTTTGGAAAAGCTTTGAGGTCATTCCACACTTGTTGCTGTTGTAGCTCAGCAGCGCTATATTGTGAGAAACCATGGGGTAGGTTTTTGTTTCGAGCAGATAAAATACGTTCTACATATTTATTGCGATCTACAAAGTCAATCTCCAATTTTTTCAAATCATTAGCTGGTTGAAACACAGAAGTCATATTACTACAGGTACCTCTTCTCCATAGAGATAAATTTTCTTCTATCACTTTTTTTCCTGTTTTTTTCTCTATGAAATACTCCAAGAACTGCAGGGTTGATGTTAAATCGCACACTTCAGAATTAACCCATCCCCCTCTGGTCCAAGGAGAAGCCACTACCATAGGCACGCGATATCCCAAGCCAATTGGGCTTGCCAAATTACTCTTGTTATCCCTTGCTTTGTCTTGTTCACGCGTCACCCATTCGTCTTGTGTATCTAAGTTTCCTGAGACTTTTCCTTGATTTTTATCTGTACTCAATGGTGGCACAAAAGGGGGTACATGGTCAAAATACCCATCATTTTCATCATATGTCAGAATAAAAATGGTTTTTTTCCACACGTCTGGATTTTTAGTCAAAATATCCAATACTTCAGATACATACCAAGCACCAAACCAAGGAGCTCCCGGATGATCTGAGAAATTACAAGGCGCAACCAACCAACTTACCATAGGCAATGCGTCTTGGTTGACGTCTTTTCTGAACTGATATAAAATATCTCCTTGTGGTACTTCAACTTTTTTTACTACTCCATTTTCCTGATATTCAATCTCTTCCAATTTGTGATAGGCGGGATCTGCTGTATTAGTAGTAAAGGCCTTGTTGTGAATATTTTGTTCAAAAGTACTCAACCTCCCAAAAGCATCTTCTCCATATTGTTCTAAGTATTGCTCTAGTTTCGCTTGCTCTTGGAGCAAGGTGTCAACAGTCGTACCTCCTTGTATTTCTTTTTGCACTTTATCTTGTAAACGCTTTAATTCCAATTGTTTGAAATGGATATGTGCTTTATGATAACGCACGTTGTACTGTTTGTAGAATTCCAGGTTATTATCTGTAAAATTCGCCAACCACGCTTCCTCTATATCCGAAAACCCGACAGGCAGGCTTAATTCATTTTGGTATACTTTCCACGAGATATTATTTTCTTCCAATCGTTCTGGATAGGTTTTCCAGCTGACGTCTTGGTAGTTGATTTGGCCATTATTGACGTGAGCTACAGAATTGGGATCGCGAGGATTCTCGCGTATAGCGCCTGCCCAAAAGTAAGAACGATTAGCGCTTGTTCCAGTCAAAGAAGAGCAAAAATGCTGATCACAAACGGTAAAAGCATCAGCAAAGGCATAGTAAAAAGGGATGTCTTCCCTTGTAAAATACCCCATAGTTAGTGGCATGTGGGCGTATTCTTTATTTCCTGGTTTCTTGGCGAGTAACCATTGATCCATTTTCCCATCATTTCTCGCTTCCACCATATCCTTCCAACTGTGGGGTAAACTACCCATCCAGGTGATTTTGGTATTTTCAATATCCAAGCGAAACGGCCCGTAAATGGAGTGATCTTGGTCTTTTTGAAACCAGACAGGCAGTTGATTCGGCTGGCGAATAACACGGGGATCATTAAATCCACGCACCCCACTTAACGTTCCGTAACAATGATCAAAAGAGCGGTTTTCTTGCATCAAAAACACCACGTGCTCCGCATCGAGAAAGGTGGTTCCTGGGTTTGCTTCAATGCTCAATGCACGCTGTATAGAAGCGGGCATGGCATTTAAAACCGTCATCCCGCCCATAAAAAGGGATGACGTTTTAATAAAATCTCTTCTTGTCGTACTCATCTTTGCTTATTTTAACCACCAACTAATTCCTCTAATATTATCTGAACCACTAAACTGACGATCCAATGCTTTTTGTAAATTCTCTTGATTTCGACTGTATTCTGAACTCGGATACTGCCATCTTGTTGGAGCGGTAACCCCTTGTTGAAGTTTAAACTCAGGGTATCCGGTGCGCAAATAATCGTAGTAAATTGTCATCCCCGCTTGGTGAAACATTATTAAATACTTTTGAGTCAAAATTTGTTTCAATTGAGACGCTATATCCCCTCCTTTATAGCGCACAGCCTCTTGTTGTACATAGCCCTCGTATTGCTCAGTACCATAGTAGTGCGCCAACCCTTTTGCGTATTGGGCGTAGTATTCAAAATTTCCTTTAATCCCCTTGAGATAAAACTCCTCTGCATTGCCAGCAATCCAACCTCTTGCTGCGGCTTCTGCTAAAATAAATTGCAATTCCGAATAGCTCAAAATCACATTTGTTTCTGTTGTTGGATCTTGGTAGTACCTATTTCTAACCTTGGAGATGTTTTTGCTTTGTACTAATTTTTCATTTTCTGCATAAGGTACAATAGGATCCCCACCGTTATATCCATTAAAATCATCTTCAGCTAATCCGTTTTCTAGGGCTGTAGCAGTGCGTTGAGCAAAGGCAAACAACCTTGGATCTTTCAACTCCTTTAATAAGTTGACAAACGTACTCGACATATACATACTAGATCCATACGAACTCGAGTTAAACTGAGGATAACGACTCCCCGCTTGATCAAAAAAGGTCAGCTGTCCATTATCTGCATTGTCCATCAATAATACCCCTTTTTGATAGATCTCATTAAAGCGCTGGGCGATATTTAGGGTCCCTACTTTTTGTTTTTTAGAAAGGGTTAAAAGGACTTTTAACTTATAGGATTCAATTAACTTTTCCCAACGATGCAAGTTTCCGTTGTAAATTATATCCCCTTGTAGGGTTGCATCCTTCTTGATTATTTGAGATGCCTGATCTAGCTCCTCTAAAATGCCAACAAATACAGCTTCTTGCTCATCGTACTTCGGAAATTGAATATCTCCTTCCCCTAGTAAGGCTTCAGAAAAGGGAATATCACCAAAGTTCATCGTCAATTCATAAAAGAAATGTGCCTTTAAGAAATGTCCAATTGCTAGGTATTCCTCTTTACCCGTTCGCGTTGCTTCATCCATCATTTTCTTGGTTTGCAGCAAATCATTATAGCGATTAAATCCCTTACTTCCCCATTTCAAATACTGATAGGTGCTTTCACCATCTGTTTGAATAATCATACGCGCTGCATATTCTTTATCAATATTCTGTAAGGAAAAAGCTGATTTTTCAATCTTAGTCAGCAGTAAATACGGATCCGTTTCTTTAATTTTATTTGGATCTTCATTCAATTTATCTAAGTCATGGCACCCTACTACGGTTAAAGCCAAGGTAATTGCATATAGTGTTTTAAGGTATTTTTTCATGATCATGGGTATTAAAATTTAACTTGTAGGCCTAATCCTATCCAGCGCGTGGAAGGATCTTGGATATCGTTTTTCGATGCTGTATCGTAATCAGGATCGGAATATAATCCTTTTGACTTTTTCCACATCCACAGGTTATACCCTGTTAATGAAGCCGACAACTGACTGATTTTGGATGAATTAACCATCGGTGTAAAATCGTAAGACAAGCTCAGTGTTCTCAATTTGAAATAGGTACGATCGAATACGTTGGCAAATAATTTGCTTTCTTTTTCCGTTACTCTAGCGCGGTAGGGGTAGTTTTGCGCCCAACTTTGCCAGCTTACACTTCCTGTATGTGTTTTAAACACGCGGGTATCTGAAATAACATTCCCCTGTACATCGGTTACTAATTCACCTGAAACGAGATTCACCCCTTCAGGAACGAATACTGGATTTCCTGATTTGTATTCTTGATCTCTGTATTGAACCGATTCCGGGTGTTTACCGCCCCACCACATTTTTTCCACTACTTCAGAGCGCATTACACCGCCCCAAATACCGTCAATTCCAATGTTTAAGCCCCAGTTTTTATACTTAAAACTGTTGTTCCATCCCAAGGTCCATTTAGGGTCTCTATGTCCTAGATAAGTTGCTTGTTTATTCGCCGTTGGCATTCCTGTTTTCTCATCTAAAATCACTTTCCCATCAGGTGATTTCATCCATTCTGTTCCATAGTAAGCATCCACTCTATCGTTGAGTCTCAAATCACCAAACTGGGCTGCTCCTTCGTGAATCTTAGTCAGAAGTCGGGTTCGCGCACTCCAGTTAATTGCTGAATTCCATTGAAAATTGTCGTTCTTTACTACAGCTCCTGAAAGGGTAACCTCCCAACCATTTGTGGTGTATTCATTGCCGTTGACTTTCATATTATTAAACCCAGAAGCCTCTGAAACGGGATAATCGATAATAAAGTTTGAATCCAATACGCGGTAATAGGTCACGTCTAGGTTGAGGCGTTTTTTGTAAAATGCACTAGACAGTCCCACCTCAAAGGTTTTTGATTTTTCAGGAAGTAAGTATGGATTTAAAACCGCATTGGGATATTCAACCATTTGGTTCCCGTTAAACGACGGATTGACAGGCGAATAAGTTGATTGCAATTGATAAGGAGTTAAATCACTTGAAACATTCGCCCAAGATGTATAAACTTTCAAGTAGTCAATTTGATGGGGCATCTCGATCAAATTTGACACTACGACACTCAAAGAGGCAGAAGGGTAAAAATACGAACGTTGACTCTTAGCCAAAGCAGAAGACCAGTCGTTGCGACCTGCAAAACTCAAGAAAAACGCGTTATACAAATCAAATTCGATGGTTCCATAAACACTGTTTACTGCTTTTTTCTCAAGGTAATTCGTCGCCGTTACAGGTCCTTTTGAGTTTCCTAAGTTGTGTACCCCCGGCACGGTAAGTCCATCTGCTGCTGAATAGGCATTAGTCAAACGGTAATAACGAGAAGCAGCTCCAGCATTCACACTGATACCCAAGTTATCCGTAATGCTTTTGTTGTACATCGCCAAAAAATCGTAATCCACATCTAAGCGATCATTTTTATCTAAGCTATACCCTCCTTCTCTGGAAGCACTGTAGTTAAAATAGGATTTAGGACTTTGTAATTCGGTATTATTATTGGTAGAAATCATCGAAGCACGCCCTTGTAACACCAAGTCTTCGGAGACTTGATAGCTCAAGCTCAACTGTGCATTGGTTACATCTTTATTCCAAATTCGCTTAAAGTATTCTGAACCAAACCAAGGGTTGTTATACCAGGCATAATTGTAACTCGCCTGCTTATACCCTTCCATCCCTGGTGTCCATAAATTGTTTTTTAGATCGCGTCCATTGACATCATCTCCCATCCAAATTAAAATGGTATACATATGCCCACTTGGATTGTAGTCGTAGTTTGGAACATTAGGAGCGTGTACGCGACTATAAGATAACTTGGAATCCATGGTCAACTTATCTGTCAGCTTGGTGGTTGATTTAAAATTCAAACTTCCTCTGTACATGCTAGTGTTAGGCACGCGATCCTTGTTGTACGAAAAATCTCCACCCAAGCGGAACGATCCCTTTTCAGACTTATTTGTCACGGCAAAATTCGTACGTGAAATAATCCCGGTTTCCAAGAATTCTTTTAAGTTATCGTGGTATTCCCATGCAATAGGAACTCTTTCATAGCGCGACTTATCGTCGTATTGTGTTCCTTCTACGTTTCCGTACCACGGAATGACACTTCCCGTTGCTTTATCGCGAATCGGACTGTTCCACTGTGGAATTTTTACTCCTGCTTCAAATTTAGGCCCCCAAATCATATCTCCATCGCTAATTCCCCCATCTTTTCCGTCCCAGAATTCGTATTGCCCATTAGAACCACTTCCGTATTCATTTTGGGTTTTAGGAAATAACGTATAACCCGCACTAATCATCGTATTTTGAGAGACCTCAACCATAACTCCCTCTGTTTGCGCATTTTTTGTCGTAATCATAATCGCTCCATTACGCCCTAAGGATCCGTATAATACGGATGCACTAGTTCCTTTGAGCACGTTGATATTGGCGATATCTTCAGGAGATACATCGTAAAAATCAGTGGTAACAGGTATTCCGTCAATCACAATTAATGGATCTTTTCCCCTTAAAGAAAATTTAGGCGATTGCAACATCCCTGGTGGATTAGATACTTGAAGTCCTGCTACTTGACCACTCAACAAACTTCCCATATTAGGTGTGGCTACTTCTTGTACTTTTTTGACATCGATAGCTTGTGTGGCATAACCAATCTTCTTCTCCGCTTTTGTAATTCCTAAAGCGGTAATTACCACTTCGTCTAAAGACGCTTGCTCGGGTTGTAACACAAAAGTAAAGTCCGCTGTATTTTGCACCGCTTTCTCAGCGTTTTTGTACCCAATAAAAGAGACAATAATCCAGTCTTTCTCATCTACTGATAAGGTAAATTTTCCATTCAAATCGGTGGTTGTTCCACTTGTTGTTCCTTTAATCACAACAGAGGCCCCTGGCAACTCTAATCCCGCTTCATCTTGTACAACTCCTGTAATATTACGCTTTTGTTGCGCATAGGTCAGCGTAATACAAAACAAGAATACGGTATTCCAAAATAGTAATTGTTGTCTCATGATTCTTCTTTAATTTAGTTGAGACAAATATTGTATTTTAGACTTGCTAACGTATTACGCTAAAAATAAGAATCCTCAGATTTACTTTAACTTAGTATTAAGAATTAAAACAAAAAGAAACAATAAAATAACATCTTAGAACAACTCCTTCTATTTCAACTCAATATCTTATTTACACGAGGTATTTTTCGCTATAATTCGTTCTGATTCGAGCAATTTTTCTTAGGTATACTGTTTTTTTTAGGATAAAAATTAACGATTAATTGGTCAAAATTCACCCGTATTTTCTCCCTTGCTCCCAATGCATTTTAGTAATTTTGCACAAAAATCACATCCAAAATGAACGTAGTCAAACAAGTTGCAGTCATCTTTGGCTGCCTTGCCTTTGGTGAATTAATCATTTACCTTACAGACATCAAGCTTCCTTCTAGTATTATCGGTCTTATTACTTTGTGGATCCTCTTGCAAACAAAAGCAGTAAAAGTGGAGGCAATTCGAGACATTTCAGGTTTTTTAATGCGTAACATGGGTATTTTTTTCGTTCCACCTTGTGTGGCCATGCTCAATTACTTCGACCTGCTTAGTGCGTCCTTTATTCCTCTTCTCGTTGCTACTCTAATCAGTACCATCCTCGTAGTATTCACAACGGGATTAACCCATCAATTAGTAAGAAAACGCAAAAAATGAGCTTTTTATCCAACCCTACGTTTCTCCTGTTTTTAGTAGTGGCCCTATATGCTTTGGGACTCTCACTTACTGAAAAATACAAGTGGATTATTTTCAATCCCATTATTTTATCCACAGCCATATTAATCACTTACTTGGTTGTATTAGATATTCCTTATGCCAATTTTAGTCAGGCAGGACAATACATTGACTTTTTTCTAAAACCGTCAATTGTAGCCCTAGCGATTCCGTTATACCTCAACTGGCCCGTAATTAAAAAACAGCTAGTTCCCATTGTGTTGAGTCAACTTGCAGGATGTATCACGGGAATTGTATCTGTCATATTTTTGGCCTATTGGACAGGAGCCGAACGGGAGATTATCTATTCTTTGGTTCCTAAATCGGTCAGCACGCCTATTGCACTTGAGATTTCCAAAACCGTACACGGCATTCCGTCCATCACTGCGGCAGCGGTAATGATAGCGGGAATATTCGGCAGTATGATTGGCTTTCAGTTGCTCAGCATTACCCACATCAGCAACCCCATGTCACAGGGAATCGCACTGGGCACTTCCTCACATGCCATGGGTACGATGAAAGCCATGGAAATTAGTAATAAATACGGGGCTTTTGCAAGTGTAGGGATGATTTTTAACGGGATTTTGACGGCCATCTTAGCCCCGCTTATTTTGTCGTTCTTACTGCCTTTTTTGCAATAACTTGCTTTAGTTTTAAATTATTATTAAATTCAGACGGGAATCCAACTACGGTAATGCTTTTTGAGTAACTTTATAGAAAAAAATACTGCGATCTAAAAGATTGCGATCTAAAATCACTTCTATCGCACAAAACTGTAGATAGTATTCCGCTCAAACACATAAAATTGCAGAGTAAAAAAGAAAACTAAAACTAAGCCACTGAATATATGCTTCATAAAGCAAGAAAATACACGGACAACACCCATTTAGCAGACTCCTTAAAAATCACCCTCTCGGGTGTAATTCCCTTTTTACTATTTATGCCAAGTCAACAATTTGACTGGGCGTTTGCTATGGCTGTTGGAGCGTTACTGACCGCACCCGTCGATATTCCCAGTAATCTAAAAGACAAAATTAACGGTATTCTCGTCGGTGCACTACTCGTTCCATTCGTTACTTTACTGTTGTCCTTGACCCAAAATCATTGGTTTTTTTATCCGGTATTCATCTTTATAATCTTTAGTTTGAGTATGATCTCCGTTTATGGACATCGTGCCAATATGCTATCTTTTAGTGGATTATTAGCAGCAAGCTTGGGATTAGCCCATAGCTATCAAGGGATAGATTTGTGGTTACACGGTTTGTTTTTACTCCTAGGTGGATTGCTTTATTTAGTGGTTTCCCTGAGCTTTTACTTTATTCGTCCTCGCCGTTATGGCGTATTGCAAACTTCTGAATGTATGGACCTTACCGCCGAATACTTACAATATCGCGCGCAATTGTGGAATAAAGAAGCGGATGCTGATAAAATCGTAGAAGAACAACTCAATATTCAGATTAAACTCAATGAAGTACACGAGAATTTACGAGAGTTTTTGGTGCTCAATAAAGCCAATACAGGCAACTCATCCAATAACCGCCGCTTACTCGTGGCCTTCTCTACGCTGGTAGAAATCTTAGAAATTGCCGTTTCTACTTCTTTTGATCACAAAAAATTACACGAATTACTCGAGGACGATCCGACCATTATACGCGATTATCAGCAACTAGCAGAAGATTTTGCTACCACTATTAAAGAGATTAGCGACTCCCTCAACATGGGGTTAAACTATAAACCGAAATACGACTTTGACCGAAAATTATCGGCATTGCAAACCAAACTCAATGACTTTATCGCTACGAGTACTTCACCCAACAAAGTCGAAGCCGTCCTTCTATTTTCTAACGTTTTACACTATGCACAAAGCCAGATTGATAAAATACACATCTTAGAGCGCATCTTAACGGAAAAGGTTTTTAGCGATAACGTAGAAGATCGCTTTAAAGAATTGGAAAAATTCTTAACGCCTGTTCACTATCGTTGGGGAACATTAATTGAAAACTTAACGTTTAACTCCACTATATTTAGACATGCTACCCGCCTTACCCTGACGATTTTAGTTGGACTTATCATCAGTAACATCTTCAATCCGTTGAACGGATATTGGATTTTGTTGACCATTGTCGTGATCATGCGTCCTGGATATGGATTGACGAAAACCCGATCATTTGAGCGTGTAATCGGTACAGTACTAGGAGGCTTAATTGCCTTTGGCTTGTTGTTTCTCATCCAGGACAACCACACCATTATCGCCTATCTGACGATCTTAACGATGATTCTCGGCTATTGGTTTTCCCATACCGATTACAAAGTAGGTGTAACTTTTATTACCATGTATGTGGTATTGATTTACGCTATACTTACACCTAATTTTATGGATCTCTTGATTTACCGCGTAATTGATACTGTGATTGGTGCCCTCTTAGCCTTAAGCGCGAACTATCTCTTATGGCCTTCTTGGGAATTTTTAAATGTAAACGTTCACTTGTCGAAATCCATCAAAGCCAACCAAGATTACGTCAAGGAAATCAAAGAGATTTACAATCAAAAGAACGATCCAACCCTTGCTTATAAATTAGCGCGTAAATACGCTTTTATTGAAATTGGAAACTTAATGGCGTCTTTTCAACGCATGATTCAAGAACCGAAATCCAAACAGCGTTTGCGTTCGGAAATATATGAATTAGCGGTATTGAATCACACCTTCTTATCCACAGCGGCTTCTATTGGAGTGTATGTACAATCCCGTCATACGACCAAAGCATCAGAATCCTTTAATATGGTGATGAATTACATCGATAAAAACTTACAGCTAACCAATAATTTACTCAACAACACCCCTTCGGAAGAAGACCTCATCACTGCGGAAGACATCGAAAGTTTCCGTGTCAGTATGAGTTATTTGCAGAACATTAGAGAATACGAATTGAAAAAATCGTTTTCTGATGATGCGCAAATTAAAAATCTAATGGAAGAATCGACCATGGTTATCCAACAATTAACCTGGTTGGCCCATCTGTCCGAAAAAATCTTAAAGATCAGTAAAGTGATCCGAGATAAACGCGAGGAAATGCAACAGAAAAAAATAACATTAAATCCCACGGTATTATTCAAAAAAGGATAATTGCGCGGCGTGAATTTTCGACAACAAATTCTTTTTTATAGCTAAAAAAACGAGGAGGCTCTTTATTTATCAATTGATTTTAATGCGAAAAACCAATCAAAAACAGCGTAAAATCAGGAGTATTACTTCTATTTTTTTTAATAGTTAACAACTTTATGGTCAGATGCGAAAAATTGTCTTTTTTTTCGTATTTTGCAGTAACTAATCAATTTTGACGATGATAAATCCAACTAGACTTTTCGATATACCTTATTTCCAACAAGAGAATTTTCCTTTGGAAGATGCATTGGTGACCAAAGTGAATGGTGTTTGGGAAAGAACATCATCCGCTGACTATCTACAAAAGGCCAACTGTTTATCACGAGCTCTTTTGCGATTAGGCGTGCAAACCAATGATAAAATCGCTGTTATCTCGAGTAACAATCAAACCAAATGGAACTTATTGGACATTGGTATTTTACAAATTGGAGCACAAAACGTTCCCATATACCCAACCATTTCAGCGGAAGATTATCAATTTATATTGAGTCACTCAGAAGCGAGTTATTGTGTGGTTTCCGATCAAGAAATCTACGATAAGCTGATGACTGTCATCGATCAATTGCCGTTGATAAAAGCGGTTTACTCCTTCGGTAGCATAGCAGGCTGTAAACATTTGGATGAATTGTTTGCCCTAGGCGCAGATGAATCCAATCAGGAGATCGTAGAACAGCGCAAAGCCAATGTGACCCCTGATGATCTAGCAACCTTGATTTACACTTCGGGAACAACAGGAAAACCCAAAGGAGTTATGCTGTCACACAACAATATTTTATCTAATGTATTGGGCAGTAGTGAACGCGTACCATTCACAAGAGAACAACACTTTAAAGCACTGAGTTTCTTACCGCTATGTCACGTTTTTGAGCGTATGTTGATTTATTTGTATCAATATAGCGGTGTTCGCATTTACTATGCGGAATCTATTGATAAAATGGGGGATAACATGAAGGAAGTTAAACCCAATGTAATGACCGTTGTGCCTCGTTTACTAGAAAAAGTATACGACAAAATCTTCGCGACTGGATCTGCTTTAACTGGTATTAAAAAGAGTATATTTTTCTGGGCACTTGAGCTTGGATTCAAATACGAACCATATAACCGCGGTGCTTTTTACAATTTCCAATTGGGTATTGCCCGCAAATTGGTCTTCAAAAAATGGCAAGAAGCCTTGGGCGGTGAAATGAAAATCATCGTTTCAGGAAGTGCGGCCTTACAACCGAGGCTATCACGTGTATTTAATGCAGCAGGGATTCCTGTAATGGAAGGCTATGGTTTAACTGAAACCTCTCCTGTAATTGCGGTAAACGACGCAAGAAACAGATCTATGAAGATTGGAACAGTGGGAAAACCCCTGAGCAATGTCATAGTGAAAATTGCAGAAGACGGTGAAATTATCTGTAAAGGCCCCAATATTATGTTGGGCTATTACAAAGATGAAGAGCGCACCAAAGAAGAGCTAAAAGACGGTTATTTCCATACGGGAGACATCGGTACCATTGATGAAGAAGGCTTCTTAAAGATCACAGATCGCAAAAAAGAAATGTTCAAAACCTCTGGTGGTAAATACGTCGCTCCTCAACTCATTGAAAACACGCTGAAACAATCGCGCTTCATCGAACAAATTATGGTCATTGGCGAGGGTGAAAAAATGCCAGCAGCATTGATTCAACCCAATTTTGACTTCGTGAGAGAATGGGCCAAGCGCAAACATATCAATATTGGAACCACCAATGAAGAACTCATTCAAAACGAGCAAGTTCGCAAACGTATCGAAAAAGAAGTGGAATACGTCAACCGTAAATTTGGCAAATGGGAACAAGTGAAAAAATTTGAACTTACTCCTGATGTTTGGAGTATTGACAATGGTCAACTTACCCCTACTTTAAAACTGAAACGAAGAGTTATTTTAGAAATCTACAAAGATTTATACGAGAAGATTTATAGAGACTAAAAAAGGAAGCCAATCGGCTTCCTTTTGTTTTATTCCTTTTAGTATTTCTTACTCACAAAAGGGAATTTGTCTGTACGACCACTCCCAACCTTTTACTTTTCACTTCCTACTAAAGCGTTCTGATGGTGCTCAACGTGATAAATAGCATTATAAGCCATTTCTTTCAACGTGATTAAACCTAAGAGTGGGTGTGGAATTTGCAAGCTTTCGAAGTCGTTTGTATTCATTTGCACAAGGGCGTCATTTAGTTTGCCAATTAAAGCTGTTAACTGCTGTTTTAATGCCTCTTTTGAGGGCATTTCTCCGGCAGGCGGTACAAACTGTTCCGGTGCCTTTCCTCCCGCCGCTAGTTGCTGCAAATAAATCGCCTTTAACTCCTCATAGGTTTTGTTGATTCGTTCTACTCGACCAAACTTTTCTTCAATCGTTTTTATCGGTTGCATATACACATAAACCAACGGTTGTACACATAACACCAAGTGATGAAGGTGTTGGGCAGCACTCCATTTTCCTGATGGGTGATAGAGATACTCCTCCTCTGTCATTTCACTCACGCGTTGAACAAAAGCTAAATATTTCAGTTCGAGTTGTTCTTTTATTTCTTGTTGATTCATAGATTCTTTATTTTTTGTTGGTTTATCGATCTTGCTTACCTATCTCTTCTATACAGTGGTAGTAGCAACAAGTGAATACACCATAGGAATTTTATCGCCTAAATGTTCAATTCTATACTTGTTGGGCTCAAATTCTATCGTATGGGAAAAACACGCATAAGGCGAATAATCAAACTCTTGAAACTGTTTGATAGATAATCCATTTTGAAGTAAACTACTTACCACCTCACTTAGGCTGTGATTCCAACACACATAGGATTGGGTAATATCCGCTGTTTTATCCGCATAGGTTCCGCTTTGTGTTTCGACAATAGCTTCTCGATTAAAATAGTTATACCCAACTTTTTGAAAATCATCATCAAACATCCAAACTACAGGGTGAAACTCAACAAAGATAAATTTTCCTCCAGGTTTTAAAAATGTTTGAATTACCTGTGCCCATTTGTCCATATCAGGCAACCATCCAATCACTCCATAACTGCTATAAACCACATCAAATTTTTCATTTAAATGGTTGGGCAAATCATAGACATCACAACATATAAATTGGGCCGATGACCCAGTTTCTTCTGCTAGTTGTTTTGCATTTCTAATGGCTTCATCCGATAAATCGACACCTGTTACTTCAGCACCAAGTCGACTTAAAGAGATAGTATCTTGCCCAAAGTGACATTGTAAATGCAAAATCTTTTGCCCTTTACAATCGCCTAATAAACTGAGTTCAATCTCATTTAAAGAGCTCTTTCCTTTCTTGAATCCTTCTACATCATAAAATTCTGATTCTACATGGGCCTGCGTACGGTTATTCCATGAATTACGATTAATCTCTATATAGTTGAATTCTGGTTTCATCTTTTTGCTTTTTGTTTGTTATTCGTTGCGATTTGTTGTTTACTTTTTAATTAATTCAATCGCCTTTTCTAACAACTCATCTCGTTGTTCACGTACGCCTTGAATTGTTCTTTTCACCTCGATATCTGGTACAATACCAATGCGTTGCGTTTGTTCTCCATTGGGATAATACACGCCTAATCCTGAAATAATCGTTCCTAAACCTCCAGGTAGTACTACCTGCGAAGCATTACCATCCGCCCCAGCCGTTTGACTCCCAATTACAGTTACATTTTTTCCTGCACGAAAAGCCATTGCCGTATATTCCGCTGAACTTTGCGTGCGGGCATCTACCAAAACAATCACTTTGCCATTATACGGCTCAGCATCTGGTTTAATCCAAAGGCTCTCCCCAAACACAATTTCCCCTGGATTATTGTAATTCGGTTGGCTAAATTTTACAAAAGGAGTTGGTTGCTCTACAAAATAGCTCCCTAGCGTAAAAGGCGTAAAGGCATTGGGATAATTTCGAATATCTATCACAATCCCTTTGGTGTTTCTAAACGCTTTTTTAATCGATTCAACATCATTATCTTGAATACTTCCCAACGTCACATAGCCAATCTCTTGGTCTAAAAAGCGATAACTCGGTTCTCCTGGTATCGTTTTAAACCAGCCATACGAATTGATTTTACTTTTTGGAAACATCGGTACAATACCTTTTTTTTCTTGATTATCTTTCGTCAAATAGGTAATTGTTACCTGATCTTCTTTGGTACGCAAAATATTAAATAAACTAATATCTCTCAATTGAGCACTGCGATTAGAAGCAGGATGATAAGGAGAAATACTATCTAAAATAGAGGTAATACTTCGATGATTAAGATGTGTGATGCGATCTCCAGGTTCAATTTTAAGGTTTTCCAACAATTCTGGATTGTAAATTTCAGTTACTACTAACTGGTCTTCAATAAATTCAACGCGAAAAGGGGCATAATTACTCCCTCTCATTTTTTGTAATTCCTTACTTCCTTGCCATAAATCTGAGTGCGTATCGTTTACTTCTGCAATCAACTGAACTGTGGCTATTTCATAAGCCAATCGATTTTTAGCTTCAATAAACGGCTGAATATGAGCGGCTAAAACAGTTTCCCAGTCGTTATCCGTTATATGGCGATTGGGCATATAGTATTGCATCACGTTCCAAAAGCGATACAAGGTCAACAAGCGAAATCCCGCATCTGGATATTCCATTTGTTCATAACTCAATTCATTTGTCAATACAGCATTGCCAATCTTAGGAGAACCTGTTACATAATAGTGATCTCCTTGGGTTCGATTTGCATAGATATAGCTAATTTTACTTTGCAACTCATTCGAGAGGTTATACGTCTCCATCCAATTGAGATTCGGCTTTAAAAGAGCCGTTTTTGAAGTTTCTTTACACGTTTCACACAGTTTAACCATCCCCAATTGTTCTATCCACTGTACAAGCAATGCATCGCGTTGTGCAGGGGAGGTTACCTGTAGATAGTTTGGTAAAAAGCGAAATAGTTCATAATCCCAATTGTAATTTCCTTGAGCAATAGCAGGATGATGATATTTCAAAAAACCCCACACTCTTCCCAAGAGCGCTAAATTATCGATTTGCTTCTTGTCTAGCGTTGGAAAAACAACAGCAGATCCCGTATCAAAGGCTTTATCCTCTTGAGCAGGATAGTTGATTTCAAACACTTCAGCGGCTACAACATCCTGACCGTCGATCGTTACCTTAAAATCGTCTAACCAAACCGTTCCGCTCCCCATTACCTGAGTAGCCACCACAATTTGCTGGGTTTGTCTAGGTTGTAAATCCACCTCAACTTCATACTTTGTCCATGCTGTTGACCCCGTTATCAATTCCGGTAGTCTTACATATGCTAACATGGGGCTTACCTCAATACTCGGTGTTAACTTAAGTGTAGCATCGCCCTTCGTCTTAATATAAGCAGAGAATACCAACTTTTCCCCCTTATAATTTGGTAAAACCTTAGCTACCATGGTCATTGGATTCGCTTGATCTGTTGCTGGTATAGTAATACGCAAAGAAGACTTTCCTTCCTTATATTCCTCAAAATCTTGAATAGCCGTAAAAGTACTCGCACTATTTACCTGCCAACCGACAGGCTGTCCCGCTTCAAAGGTTTCAAAATTGTAATTTGGATGTGTTTCTTGTGACCAAGAACCCCAGGTCAACCCACAAAAAGCTATAACAGTGTAAAGCTTGGTCTTAACTATAAACATAAGGCTATAATTCGTCTTTTGATTGTTTGCTAAACATACAAAAAACAAATTAATATTTTGCAGATTACTTATTTTTTCGTCAGCGGTCAACCGTTAAACAAACCAACCTTTTCTGCCTTTGTACAGGCGAAAAGAACCAGGACCAATCATAGCAATAGCTAAGGCTCCTACAAGATAGAGCAAATTCAATTCCGCACCTACCCCTCCAGTGGCAGGACTTAAAGCAAAAGACCCACCTCCTTTAACGAGCACCAAAGACATCACCATCGTAAAGGCGATTAACACCCCTGACAAGCGCGTAAAAGCACCGACGATCAATAAAATGGGGGCAACAATTTCCCCGATAGGAACACCTAGCCAGAGCCAAGTTGGTAACCCTTTGGCCGCCAATTGATCTATAATCATATCGTGTCCGTGGATAATTTTGTGGATGCCGTGAAAAATCATCAATCCACCCACACCTAATCGTAAAATAAATTTTCCTAAATCTTGCATATTTTTTTTCTAAGGGTTAACTTGTTTTTAAGGGTCTAATTTCAATCTTACTTGGCAAAGTACGCGGATTCATTTTCAACAAATCCACTACTAACGCTCCAATATCTTCTGGTTGAATTTTCCAAGCATCTTTTTCGCTGGGTTCATGGTTATTAAAATGACTGCTAACTGAACCTGGTAAAATGGTCGTTACTTTAACGTCATGAGCACGTAAATCAAGCATAGCGGCTTGGGTAAAACCTACAACACCAAACTTACTGGCATTGTATCCACTTCCTGTTGCAAAGAAGTTAATCCCTGCTAAACTCGCTACACTGATATAGTATCCTTTGTTTTGTTTTAATTGAGCAACACTCGCTTTTAACGTATGAAATACCCCCGTCAGGTTGGTGTCAATCATCGTATTCCAATCTTCAATTGACAATTCCTCAATCGAGGCAAAAATACCTACACCTGCATTGGCAATAACTACATCCAAGCGACCAAATTTGGCAACAATCTTTGCTACCGCTTCTACTTCATCTTGGTATTGTGTTACATCAGAAGCAAGGGCTAACACTTGCTCTGTTGTGCCTATTTCGCGAGCAACTCGTTCTACTTCTTCCAATTGACGCCCTGATATAGCTACCTTATAACCTGTTGCAACCAAAGCTTCTGCTATTCCTCTACCTATTCCTTTAGTTCCACCTGTAATGTATACTACTTTTTCTTTACTTGCTGTCATTTTGATTTTTAACTTTTATTTTTACTAAAATAAAGAATAAAAAGCACTTTTACACACTACTAGTTTACTAAATAAGATCAAACACACAATAGCCTTGCACAGGTAAACGTTATTTAGGTGATGTGCATTGTATTAACTAAATTTAAGCTACAATTATTTTTTTCACTTTTATTTAAGGGTATGAGCCCTAACAATTATGTATCTTAGTCTATACGTTTTACTAGCGTTCATTCACTTCATTTAAACGCATTTTTAAATTCAATCAATAAAAAATCAAACATATGGCTGTTAAAATAAAAGGTTCAGGTAGTTACATTCCTACCGAGGTTGTGACCAATAACGATTTTCATCAGTTTGACTTCCGCGATGAAAACGGGCAACCTTTAAAAGATTCGACCGAGAGAGTGGCAAAAAAGTTGGAGCAAATCACGGGCATTCAGGAAAGACGCTATATCACAGCTAACTTAACAACCACAGATATTGGTACGATTGCTGCTCAACGCGCCATTGACAATGCAAAAATTGATCCTGAAAAACTAGACTACATCATTTTCGCACACAATTTTGGCGATATGAAACACGGCACAGACCAATCGGATATTGTACCAAGTTTAGCGTCCCGTGTAAAACACAACCTCAAGATTAAAAATCCGAACTGTGTTGCATATGATGTATTATTCGGATGTCCGGGTTGGTTACAAGGTGTTATTCAGGCCTATGCGTTTATGTCCTTGGGCATTGCTAAATACTGCTTGGTTATTGGTGCAGAAACCCTTTCTCGCGTAATTGACTTACACGATCGCGATTCGATGATATACGCCGATGGCGCAGGAGCCACTGTATTAGAAGTAACAGACGAAGCGGGAGGCATTATCGCCACCAAAAGCTGTAGTTTTACTGCAGACGAAGCCTACTATATTCACTTTGGAGAATCCTATAAGAAAGACCCCAAACAAGATACGCGTTACATTAAAATGCACGGCCGAAAAATCTATGAATTTGCTCTAACCGAAGTTCCGCAAGCCATGAAAGCCTGTTTGGACGATAGCGGCATCAAAATCGATCAAATCAAAAAGATCATTATCCATCAAGCCAATGAGAAAATGGATGAAGCCATCGTGAAGCGCTTTTATGAATTATATGACACAACCATGCCTGAACACGTGATGCCCATGAATATCCAAAAACTCGGAAATAGCAGTGTTGCTACCTTACCCACGCTATACGATATGATAATCAACAAACAACTCGATAACCACAGCTTTGAAAAAGGAGATTATCTCTTGTTTGCATCTGTTGGGGCAGGTATGAATATTAACGCATTTGTCTACCAAGTATAGAACAATTCTAATGGCAATTTGCTCTTTTTACAATGGATCTACCTCTAAATGAGCGAATTGCCTTTTATACTTCCCCTCTCCTTTCTGAATAGTTGGGTTATTCACCCTTATTCTTGTACTATTCACCCATTTTACTCCTTTTACTTCTAAAAATAAAACTTCACAAACTGCCTTTATTTTAACTTTATTTTATTTGTTATTGCAAATAGAAACATCATTAATTATATTATTGACAAAATATAAACACATATGATATTATATTATAATTAAATACCCAATTAAAATAAATATCTTATACTAAAAAGTAATAATATATTTTACTTTACTCTTTTTATTATAGCTATGTTTGCACCGTAATAATTACACGTACGTACGTAAGTATCAATTTAATAACAAATTAAAAGCTATGAAAAAGAAAATTTTACTATTCGCTTTATTAGGTGGTTTTATGTTGAGTACAACCGCTTGTAGTAGTGATGACAGTAACAGTGGAACTGAACAAGTTGAAGTACCTAACACGCTAAAAGACGACTACTTCAATATTGAAGGCGCTACTTTTAACGCGGGCAGCATCGAATCGGGAACTGCAGAAGCTATTGCAGAAATCAATGTCAACAATTTCATCATTAACGGTGGAAAGGCGATCATGACAGTGAGCAGTACAGCTCAATTACAGTCGATTCACATTGGTTTAAAAGGACATGATGGCTATTATGATGTAAAAACATCAAATGAAAATCTGACGCGAAATGGACTTTACAGTTATGAGGTAATTCTAGATTTTTCTCAGGATCTGATTTTAGACATTGTAGGATTAGAGCTAGTAGGGTATATCACAGATGGTACACGCACTATTTTATACTTTAGAGAGCTACAAGTGATTCCTGCAGGTACAGGAGAATTGCAAATTTCACTTTCTTGGGATAGAGAAGATGACGTGGATTTACACTTAGTGAAAAGAAATGTGGATCGCATCTACTACGGAAGTAGACAACTACACAACGCAGACGGTGAAAAAATTGCGGAATTGGATATTGATTCAAACCCAGCATGTCGCATTGATGGAATTAAGAATGAAAACATTTATTTCGATCGTTTAGAAGACGGTGTATACTCTATCTATGTGGATCTTTACAGTAAATGCGAGGTTAGTGGTTCGGCGGGAAGTAAATACATCGTTAATGTGATGTACAATGGAACGAGTATTCGCTTATCGGATCACATGATTGGCAAATTTGACGATACAGATCCAGGAAGTGGAAATAACGAAAGTCGTCACGTGTTGATTGGTTCATTCTCTGTGGTAAATGGTAGTTTCTCTTCAGTTGTGGAAGAAGAAGCTACAACGAGAACTTTAGATACTTTTGGATTATCTAAAAAAATGATTTACACAAAATAAAGTGACACCCCAATAGCTTACTATCTTATTCCTTTAGTAGGTTGATTGGTTTTATTTGAAATAATTTGTCTTTAATTTTTCAATAAATTACCTGAAACGCCAGTAAAAAAAACTCTTTTTTACTGGCGTTTTCTTTGTTGACTCCTCTTTCAAATTCAAGGGATATTTCTGTGAATATATTCGAGAAACACCGTGTACAAACTAAACTATTTTGAGTATTTTTGTCTAAACTCATAAAAAGCGACTGAGGTGGATTTTATTAGAATTACGGAGCAACCTTCTTCCTATGATGATTTGGAAAAGATGTCTGTTCAAGAGATTTTGACTAATATCAATACAGAAGATCAAAGCGTTCCTTTGGCAGTTGAAAAAGCGATTCCGCAAATAGAAGCAGTAGTTGAACGAATCGTTGAACAGCTACAAAAAGGTGGGCGTTTGTTTTATATGGGTGCGGGGACTTCTGGTCGATTGGGTATTTTAGACGCTTCGGAGTGCCCTCCTACTTATGGTGTATCTCCGGATTTGGTGATTGGCTTAATCGCAGGAGGAGATCAAGCGATTCGCAAAGCTGTAGAAAATGCAGAAGACAACGCAAACCAAGGTTGGTTGGATCTTCAAGCGCACCAAATCCAGCCCAACGACTTCGTCATCGGAATTGCTGCTTCAGGTACTACGCCATACGTGATTCACGCCTTGCAAGCATGTCAAACGCATCAAATCCCAACCGCCTGTATCACGTGTAACCCCAACAGTCCAGTAAGTCAAGTTGCCCTACTACCTATTGAGGTTGTGGTGGGACCTGAATTTGTTACGGGTAGCTCCCGCATGAAAGCAGGAACAGCACAAAAACTAGTGCTCAACATGATTTCTACCACAGTGATGATTCAATTGGGACGCGTAAAAGGCAATCGCATGGTCGACATGCAAATGACCAATGCCAAACTTGTACAACGCGGTATTAAAATGCTGCAACAAGAACTACAAGTGAGTGAAGAGAAAGCCTCTCAACTCTTACATCAGTATAAAAGCGTGCGTGCAGCACTCGAAAACTACAAATTATAAACATTATGCAAGCAGAAGGAGTAAATCGAAAAGTATTACAAAAAGGAGTTAAATACCTTGCTATTACACTGCCTTTATTGTTTCTTGGTCCAATTGTTATTCACAGTTCGTTGAAAAATCAGGGACATCCATTCTTTATTCCAATCTTTGGATTGGGATGCATCATGTGTTTGTCTGCTATGCTTTTACTTTTTAAAGGCATTAACACCATTATGAAATCATTATTTGGGAAATAATTATCTATGAAAACTAAACTATTCTATCTTTTACCTTGTTTTGCTTTATTTGCATCTTGCTATCAACAAGAGCGAAATTGCGCCAATTTCCGCACTGGTAAATTTGAATTTGTCACGGAAATCGACGGTGTTGAAAAACGATCTACTTTTATTCGCACAGAAGAATATGAAATTGAAGAATTCGAAGGAAAAGTAGATACATCAAGCATCCGTTGGGTCAATGATTGTGAGTTTGTCTTACAAAAAAAACACCCTAAGAATATGGCTGAGAAAAAAGCGGTAAGTATTAAAATCGTCACGACTGATGGTGATACTTGTGTTTTTGAATATGGCTTAGTAGGAGACGCGAGAAGAGAACGCGGGAACCTTAAAAAAATTGGCGAATTATAATTGTTACTCCATATGGAAATTTTTTTAACAGCAGATGCCATTGTAGCGTTTATTACGCTAACATTTTTAGAGATTGTCTTAGGGATAGACAACGTTATTTTCATTTCGATTGTAACAGGTAAACTCCCAGAAGAAAAAAGAAAAAAAGCAACCAAAATAGGGTTGTTTTTAGCCATGTTTATGCGAATAGGTTTGTTATTTGCCATTACTTGGCTAATCAAAATGAAAGCCACCTTATTTGAAGTAGATTGGGGTTGGTTTAGCGCCCATTTCAATGGACAAGCCCTCATACTTCTGGCTGGAGGTATCTTTTTGATTTACAAATCAACCAAGGAGATCCACGAAAAAGTGGCACATGTTCAAGTAGCAGAAGACGTTAGCTCTACACCCAATGCCAAGCAAATTGCAACCAAATCATTCGGAAATATTCTAGTTCAAATCCTATTGATCGATTTGATTTTCTCTGTGGATAGTATTCTTACTGCAGTAGGAATGACCAACGGAATTGAAGGTGCTTTGTACATCATGATTGCTGCCGTTATTGTTTCTGTCGCTGTAATGATGATTTTCGCTGTACCTGTAGGAACCTTTGTCAACAACAATCCATCAATTCAAATCTTGGCTTTGTCCTTCTTAATTCTAATTGGATTTATGCTTACAACTGAAAGTATGCACTTGTCAGACGCAAAATTAGCTGGACAAGATATTGGTGCTGTTCCAAAAGGATATCTGTATTTCGCCATCGCTTTTTCTTTAGTGGTCGAGTTTATCAATATGCGTATTAGAAAGAAAAAATAACAACATGGTTATCGGAAACCGAAAGGTAGTGCAGGTTCGTCCAACACTAAAACCAATATAAAATCAGTGAGATAAATGGGAAACCCGTTTACCGTTTACGGGACATGTATCAAATAAAAAAGGATCAATCTAGTAAAAGATTGATCCTTTTTTATTTATCGTGTATTTTTACTCTTCTCCCTTCTCTGCTCTCCCATCTCCAAAATAGCGTTCGGTAACAAAGTCTATATCCTTAATCGTTTTTCTGGCCCAATCAATGCGTTTAGCAAGTAATTCTTCTTCAGACAGCTGCCAATTGACTTCGGATTCTCTCAAGCGAGTCGTTAAGCTTTGGATGATGATTGCCGCAGAAACAGAAATATTCAAACTTTCGGTGAATCCCACCATGGGAATAGTAATAAAATCATCGGCTTGTTCGATAATTTCTGGTGACAATCCCGATTTTTCTGTTCCAAAAAAGATAGCAACAGGTTCTGATAAATCAAATTTATCCAAACTTTGTGCAGTTCCATGCGGCGTTGTTGCGACCACTTTATACCCTTTAGCTTTAATGGCATCAATACAGCCTTGCACCGAATTATAGCGGTGAATATCCACCCATTTTTCTGCTCCTAGGGCAATTTGCTTATCGATTCGCTTGCCAAACTTTTGTTCAATGACATGGAGTCCCTGTACTCCAAAAACCTCACAACTACGCATCACTGCACTGGTATTGTGCAATTGATAGACATCTTCTGCTACTACTGTAATGTGATCGGTTCGATTGGCTAAAACGTTTTTGAAGCGTTCTACACGATTCTCAGTCAAAAAAGTTTCTAAATAAGCTAAGTATTCCTTGTCTTGAAATAGCTTGTTTGAAATATTCATTATATCTTTAGTTTTATTCAAAAAGGCAAAGGTAACAATATTATGGAAAAACGGTTAGTTGTGCTTTCAGGAGCAGGGATGAGTGCAGAAAGTGGAATAAAAACCTTCAGAGATGCGGACGGACTATGGGAGGGACACGACATTATGGAAGTTGCTTCTCCCCTGGGTTGGGCAAACAACAAAGAACGCGTATTAAAGTTTTACAACGATAGACGCCGGCAGTTGTTGACTTGTGCACCCAATCCGGCACATGAGGCTATTGCAGACTTAGAGCACTATTTTAAGACAACGGTAATCACCCAAAACGTAGATGACTTACACGAACGTGCCGGCAGTAAAGAGGTGATTCACTTACACGGAGAATTGCTCAAAGTGCGCAGTGAGGTCAATGAACACCTAGTATATCCTTGGACAACCGATCTCACGGCTTCCGATTATAACGAACATGGACATGCATTGCGCCCGCATATTGTGTGGTTTGGGGAGATGGTTCCTGAGTTGGAACGCGCCATCCCCTATGTAGAACAAGCAGATGTTATTTTAATCATCGGGACTTCCCTACAAGTATATCCCGCAGCTTCTCTGCTGGATTTCGCTAAACCCGAGGCTGTGGTTTATTATATTGACCTTCACCCCGCCTCCACCAAGCACTTCAAGCACAAAATCGAAGTAATTGCCGAAAAGGCCTCTGTGGGTATGAATATAATTCGAGAATCACTCCTAGAGTTGAGTCAATAGACAAAAAAAATAGGATGGCCATTTTTAACCATCCTATTTTTTTATATCAATTAGTTTAAGACTTTTGCGCCTTTTAGAAAAATCCATGACACACAGATTTTATCTCCTTCATCCGTTTTAAAAACTTTAAACTGTGGAGCGAACACTGTAGCTACAATAGCACTTACTATAGGGAGCCAGATGCCCGACAAATCGGTAAAATACATCAAGCCTACACGCGCTAAGATAAACAAGATCGCAAAACTCACAAATTGCAACAGTAATGTTTTAGTTCCTGCACTCATCGTTTTTTAATTTTGATTCATATATTTTCCTTTTTTACTTCCTTCGTAAAGATCGTATTTCGCCAAACGCGCTTCTAATTTACCATTAAATAATTTAATCTTTCTCGAAGGGCGTAAACCTACGTATTTCAACGCCTCAATATTAGCGGTAATAAACCAGGCTTCTGTTCCTGGGTAGCCTTGCTTTAGGGTATCTCCTATTTCGCGGTAAAAACGCTCTAAATTAATATCCAATCGCTCGCCATACGGTGGGTTAAAAACCATATGTAGAGGTCCTTCAACTTCTTTAGAGGTATCAAAAAAGTTGAGATTTTCCACTTTAATATACTCCTCTAAGTTAGCATTGCGCACGTTATCCATGGCTTTCATTACAGCAGAAGGCGCTTTGTCATAGCCTTGAATGGTATAGTGGAATTCGCGAACGCGTTTTAACAGAGAACCTTGAATCACCTCAAATAAATCAGCATCCCAATCATTCCAACGCTCAAAAGCAAATTCTTTTCTATTGATATTGGAAGGAATATTACAAGCAATCATCGCAGCCTCGATCAAGAGTGTTCCTGAACCACACATCGGATCCATGAAGTGACTTCTGCCATCCCATCCCGAAAGCAAAAGCATACCTGCAGCTAGCACTTCGTTAATTGGCGCAATATTCGTCGCTGTTTTATATCCTCTTTGATGCAAAGAAGCGCCTGAAGAATCCAAAGAAACCGTACACAAATCGCGTTGAATATGCACGTTAATACGCAAATCTGGAAAGTCTTTATCTACATTTGGACGTTTTCCGAATTGCTCTCTAAACTGATCAACAATAGCATCCTTTGCTTTTAATGAAACGAATAAGCTGTTGTTGAACTGATCAGAAAACACAGTCGAATCAATAGCAAAGGATTGATGCGCACCTAAGTATTTACTCCAATCAATACTTTGGATTCCCTTATACAGATTGTTTTCATTGTATACAGCAAATTGTTTAATTGGAACTAAAATTTTTAATGCGGTACGCAAAGCTAAATTCGCCTTATATAAAAATCCTTTATCTCCTTCAAAACTCACCATACGAGTTCCTTCCTTCACTTTCGTCGCTCCTAAAAGCTGTAGTTCTTTTGCCAAAACCTCTTCTAAACCGAACAAAGTCTTAGCAACCATTTTAAAATTTTCCATTTTTTTATATCGCTATAAGGAATAATTGCATTCGTTATCCAAATGTGCAAAAATAAAGTAAATTTGCAAGCTAATAAAAAGATTTAAATTAAAACTATGTCTGAACAAAAGAAAGCTTGGTACGCATCGTGGTTTGATACCCCTTATTATCACATTTTATATAAGGATAGAGATTATGATGAAGCACAACTTTTTATAGATAATCTCACCCATTATTTAAACTTCGATGAGGATGCTACGATTTTAGATTTAGCTTGTGGTAAAGGGCGTCATGCGATTTACCTCAACAGCTTAGGCTATAATGTAGTTGGTGCAGATTTGTCGCCAAACAGCATTGAGGTAGCCAAAACCTTTGAAAATGAAAAATTACACTTTGTGGTGCACGATATGCGTGAACCCTTAGAAAAAAAATACGACGCCATTTTCAACTTATTCACTAGTTTTGGTTATTTTAGTGATCCCGAAGATAATATCAAAGCACTAAAAGCCATCCACAATAGCTTGACTGACTATGGACTCGCTGTGATTGACTTTATGAATGTCAATAAAGTAATTGCAAATTTAGTTCCTACAGAAGTTAAAACCGTTGAAGGGATTGAATTTCACATCGAACGAAAAGTAGAAGACGGCTATATTTACAAAGATATTCGCTTTCATGCAGATGGAGAAGACCATGCTTATACCGAAAAAGTAAAGGCATTCACGCTGCAAGATTTTGAGGCGATGATGAGTGAAAACGACATTTATCTGCTCGATGTCTTTGGCGATTACAAATTAAGAAAATTCTATCCAAACGACTCTGATCGATTAATCATGATCTTTAAATAAGCCGATGGCGTATACTGTACCTTTACTAGCCGTAATTATTGGATATTTAATTGCGCTACTTATTCAACCGAAAAACAAAAAACACATTAAACTCTTGATGGCGTTTAGTGGTTCTTTTTTGCTTACGATCACAGTAACACACCTATTGCCAGATGTTTATCAGGCAGCCATAGGAGATCTTGTTGCAGCAGCTGGTGATCACCTTCACGATCACGGCCACAGCCATGATCACAGTGGAGCAGGTCGAATCGGTTTTTTCATTATGGCGGGAATCGTATTCCAAATTATTTTAGAATATTTCTCAAAAGGAGCCGAACACGGACATGTGCACGGGCACGAAAAATTAGAGCGCATCCCTTGGTTGTTGTTTATCAGCTTGTGTATTCACGCCTTTTTTGAAGGAATGCCCATCAGTCAACACAATGAACTGGCCTTGGGAATTGGTATTCACCACCTCCCCATTGCCATTATTCTAACGGCCTTTTTTATCAATGCCCAAATGAATAAAAAGATGGTGTTTGCCTTTATGATGCTCTTTTCTATAATGACGCCTTTAGGCACCTTGGTCTCAAGTAGTATTCCGGTATTGAGTACGTATTATGCAGAGATATCGGCTGTGGTAGTGGGAATTCTTTTCCACATCTCCTCTACCATTATCTTTGAAAGCAATGAAGACCACAAGTTCAATATAAATAAATTAATAGCGATATTACTCGGTGTAATTGCCGCTTATTTCATATAAAAAGTCGGAAGGATTCTTCCGACTTTTTTGTCTGGACTTGATTTATTTTAGCAATTTAAAAAAACCTCCAGACAACCATATAAATCATTTGGTTTGTTTTTAGTATTTTTGATGCTGTTTACTATTTGTTAGACTTATTCTTTTATGAAAAAAATAATAATGATCACTTCTTTTTTGTGTGTAGCTGCCTTTGTATTTTCGGCTTGCGAAAAGGATGATATATGCGGTAAAACTGAACCGACAACCCCCCAGTATAAAATAGAATTCTTTGATTATGAAGATCAAGAAATTAAAAAAACAGGATTGGTTGAAGCGTATGCTGTAGGCATTCAAGACACCATAAAAAGTACGGGGAATACCTTGTTACTTCCGTTGCGCTTAGATCAACAACAAACGGATTGGGTCTTACAAATCAAAGAAACAAAGGGAAAAGAAACCCTAATTCACCGAGACACCCTAACCCTAAAGTACAGGATAAACACACAGTACTTAAATAAGGCTTGTGGCTATGTATCTACTTTTTCTTTGCTACAAGATGGTAGTTCACCTCAACTCAATGGAGCTGCCAATACAACCAAAGGCAATTGGATCAAATTATATATAACAGAAACAAACGAAATAGAAAATGCAGAGCAAACTCATTTTAACCTATATTACTAGTAGTATACTTTTGTTGTTTTCTGTTGTAAGTATTGCGCAAGAAAAAGGCAAAGACACCAAAAAGAAAACAGAAACCCAGCATATGGCAGCTGTTGCTCCACCGAAATATCCACAGCGCTATGGTTTGCGTTTAGGTGCGGATTTATTTAGAATTACGCGTTCATTCTACGATAAAACGTATAATGGCTTTGAAGTGGTAGGTGATTATCGATTGACTAAAAAGTTATTTGCGGTAGCCGAATTAGGTCACGATAAGCTGGAAAAAACAGAAAGCACCTATGGTTTTACGACCAATGGTACCTATTTGCGCATTGGAGTTGATTACAACTTACACGAAAACTGGCTGGATCGCGAAGATATGATTTACGTCGGTGCACGCTACGGTTTTGCCACTTTTTCACAAAACTTAGATTGGTATAAACCCTATAGCAGCAGTGATTATTTTTCGAATCCTCCTATAGCGGTAGACAAAAAATACAGCGGATTATCCGCGCATTGGGTTGAATTTGTTGCAGGTGTAAAAACTCGCGTTTTCAACAATGTTTTTATGGGATTTAGTCTTCGTTTAACGGGTTTGGTTGCTCAAAAACAACCGGATGATTTCGAAAATCTATATATTCCAGGCTACAATAGAAAGTACAGTGGCGCTATTGGTGTTGGTTTTAACTATACGGTAAGCTACTTTATTCCGTTGTACAAATCAAACAAAAAAGCCTTTACAATTCCGGAAAAAGATGCTCAATACGATTTAGAAGGAAATAAAATCGAAGCGGAAGAGTTGAAAATGATCCAAGAGAATAAGCAGAAAGCTGCCGAAGATCAAGGACAACAACCGTAACATACACAAAAACCTCCTAGTCAAGAACTAGGAGGTTTTTTTATACTACCTGAAAGATAGAATACAAAAACAAGGCGAATGAGGTTCGCCTTGTTTATTATGACCCTTTTGTATTGTAATTCTTTACTAATTGCTTTAAGAAGGCCCATTGTTTCAATGTGGTCTTCGCTTCTAAAGCTGGATATCCCAGTACAGTTTTCCCTGCCTCAACGTCTCCTGTCACACCTGAACCAGCACCTACTACTACACCATCGCCAAGGGTTACGTGATCTTTAATAGAAGCACTTCCCCCTATTACAACGAAATTTCCTAACGTTACTGAACCTGCTAATCCACTGTTGCCTGCCATGATACAGCATTTACCTAAAACAGAATTATGTCCAATTTGAACCAAATTGTCTATTTTACATCCATCTCCAATGCTAGTTGCGCTGAATTTCCCACGGTCAACACAAGAGTTTGCGCCAATTTCAACGTAGTTTCCAATTTCTACATGACCTATTTGTGGAATTTTCACTAATCCTTTTTCCGAAGGGCAGAAACCAAATCCATCCGCACCAATCACCGCATTGGGATGAATAATACAGTGATGTCCGATTTTCGTGCGCTCGCGAATCACAGCCCCTGACCATACGATTGTATCATCGCCGATCACACTGTTATCCATGACTGTAACATTAGGGTATAAAATTACATTCTTACCTAAAACTACGCGATCTCCTACGTAACATCCAGCCCCTATTTGTGTGCCTTCCCCTATTTGAGCCGTCACTTCAATCGTTGCTTTGGGATGAATTCCCTCTTTTACCTCTGGTAATTTAGGTGCAAAAAACGACAGTAACTGAGACATCGCTATATCGACATTGTCTACCTTAATAAACGCTCTATCTTCACCTGGTACTATCGATATATCTCGATTCACAATCGCAATGCTCGCTTTGGAATTTGCCCATAAGCGTTCATACTTCTTATTACCTATAAAAGATATTTGACCATCTTCGGCTTTCTCCAACTGCTCAGCTGCGTGTATCTTCTTTACAGTTGTGCCTATTACAACACCATTTAGGACTTCGTTTATTTCATTAAGGGAGTACGTTCTCATACTGAATTTGGGTTTCTTGGTTTATATCAAAGAAAACGAATAAAAATTAATTATATTGCAAGAATACCTTTTTATTTTTCGAAAAAATAAAGCATAACAATTAATTAACCTAATAATATTCAAAAACACATTTTTATTTTTATTAGTTCACAATGCCTTTACCTAAATCACATACAAATAATCTATCATTTTAACAGAATATAATAGATTATTACTTCATTACATACTAAAATACATAACTGAGAAATAAACACTCAAAAGGCGATCTTTTGTTGCTTTTTTAGTATCAAGATTCCTCAATTACATTAAATACTAAAAAATAAAGGACCTATTTTTTCTTTTTTTTACTTCAACATGGCTCTTTAAACCTACTTATGACTATTGCTTCACGGTATTCTCTTTCAATATATTATGCAATCTTGATCCTTTTATGTATATTTTACTACCACAAAAAATTAGAAATTACATGAAAGAATTATTTAGAATAATCGGCGAGCACATTGCTGAAGAAAATTTCAGTGCTCTACACGATTTAAAGGTAGAAGAGCCGACCCACTTCAATTGGGTAACGGAAATATTCGAGGGAATCCACGTCAAAGAAACGCCAGATAAAACGGCATTACTATGGACAGATGGTGAAAAAACAGCGCATTATACGTTCAAAACGCTCTACCATCGATACAACCAACTCTTGAATTTTTTGCGTAAAAAGGGCATTGAACAACAAGATGTCATCATGACGCAAATGATGTTAGAGCGCATTAATTGGGTCACCCACTTAGCGACAATCAAAGGAGGCTATCGCCTTTCTCCTGCCGCTAGTATTTTAGGCATCAATGACTTAAAATATCGATTTGAAAAGATTGCACCCAAAGTAATCTTAGCTAATGCCGATAACGCAGCCAAGATTGATGCAGCTGAAAAAGCAGCGAACCACAGCATTTCTATCAAAATCATCATTGATGGAGCGCGCGAGGGATGGTATCCTTTATCTGTTTTAGATGAGCAAGAAACCGAAGCGGAAGCTGCTAACACTAAACCCGATGACAACCTCTTTTTATTTTTCACTTCTGGCACAACGGGTATGCCTAAAATTGTGTGTCACACTCAATTGAGCTATCCTATTGGCAATCTGACAACTGCTGCTTGGATCGGCTTAAAAAAAGACGATATTCACTACAATATTTCTCAACCTGGATGGGCGAAATTTGCTTGGAGTAGCTTATTTGCTCCGTGGAGTGTGGGTGCAGCTATATTTGCCTATCACACCAAAGCGCGCTTCCATGCGCCGACAACTTTAGCGCTCATGGAAAAACACAATATTACAACGCTCTGCGCACCTCCTACAGTTTTACGCTTTTTTATTCAAGAAGATTTAACTCAGTACAACTTTAGCTTGCGCCAATGTGTAGCCGCAGGAGAACCGCTAAATCCCGAAATTATCGAAGAGTGGTTTGCTGCTACTGGCTTGTATATTCGCGATGGCTTCGGACAAACTGAAAGCACGTGTATGGTGGCTAACTATCCCAATGCTAAACTCAAATACGGCTCTATGGGAAAACCAACTTTTTTATACGATATAGTTATCGCAGACGATGAGGGATATGAACTGGCGAATAATGAAGAAGGCAATATTTGCGTGAGAACCAACACGGGAAAAATCAATGGAATCTTCAAAGAATACATGTTCGACAAAGAACGCCAAAACCAAGTTTTTAAAAATGACGTTTACTTTACGGGCGACAAAGCTTATAAAGATGAGGAAGGTTATATTTGGTTCATTGGACGTGATGACGATGTGATTAAAGCCTCTGATTACCGCATTGGTCCTTTTGAAGTAGAGAGTGTTTTACTGGAGCACCCCGCTGTAATTGAATCGGCTGTAGTGGCTAGCCCTCATCCTGTGAAGGGATTTGAAGTCAAAGCATTTGTTGTAATCCAAGATTTTCAACAGGCCAACGCTACCTTAGCCCAGGCGCTTTTTCAGTTTTCGCGCCAACACTTAGCCCCCTATAAAATGCCGCGAAAAATCGAATTTGTAACAGAACTACCTAAGACTATTAGTGGTAAAATAAAACGCGTAGAACTTCGCGCCTTACAAGCAGAACGCCTTGCAAAAAAAGAAGAAGTTCCGATGGAATTTGTTTATTAATGGAGGGGCAGGTGGCGATTACAAAACGCCTCTACCCCTATTTAAACTTGATATAAACTAGAAAGGTCAAAAATATATTTTTCAATTTTATTGTACCTTTCTACATATAAAAAACACTGTTATGCTATCCGAACGCTATGCTACTTTTGCACGTGAATTGGCGGCCTATATCAATCCGCTGCAAATCATGACCAATCCGATACAAACGATTGCCTATGGTACGGATGCGAGTTTCTATCGCCTTACGCCACAGCTTGTTGTAGAAGTTCACAATGAAGCGGAGGCGATACGCACCATTACTTTGGCACATCAACAGCAACTTCCCCTTACCTTTCGCGCAGGAGGAACTAGCTTATCAGGACAAGCAATTACCGATTCTATCTTAGTAGTTGCTACCCACCATTGGAAGAACTACAGCATTAGTGCTGATGGCTTACAAGCTACATTTCAGCCTGGTATTATCGGTGGGAGGGCAAATATACTACTAGCGCCTTATGGCCGTAAAATAGGACCTGATCCAGGCTCCATTAATGCCGCCATGATTGGTGGTATTGCTGCGAATAATGCCAGTGGTATGTGCTGCGGAACAGCACAAAATTCATACAATACCCTTGCCGATATTCGACTGGTTTTTTACGATGGGGTCGTCTTAGATACAGCAGACCCACAAAGTAGAGAAGAATTTGCGGAAAAACATCCAGAAATTCTGAGAGAACTCACCACTATACACAGCGAAATACAAGAAAACAAAACGTTGTACGAGCGCATTCAACGCAAGTATAAAATCAAAAATACCACGGGATACAGCTTAAATGCCTTCCTCGATTATCGCGATCCGTTTGATATCATCAAACACTTGATGATTGGTTCAGAAGGCACACTTGCCTTTATCTCGACAATTACCTACAACACTGTTGTAAACTACCCGAATAAATCGTGTACATTAATGGCATTTGACAGTATTGGAACGGCTTGTCAAGCAGTCCCTTACCTTAAAAAAAGCCCTGTTGCAGCTGTGGAACTCCTCGATCGAAATAGCATTCGATCGATTGAACAAGAACCACAAGCGCCTGCTTACTTCAAAACGTTACCTGATTCAGCTTGTTTATTACTCGTTGAAGTTCAAGCGACAACACAAGAAGAATTGGCACACAAACAACAACAAGTACAAGAAGCCGTTTCGCCTATTCCGACTTTGGGTGATTTCCGCTTTACTTCAGATCCCAAAGCTTACGCATTTAATTGGAAAGCACGCAATGGCTTACTTCCAACAACAGGAGCGCTAAGGGAAACTGGAACAACATGCATTATTGAAGATGTTGCATTTCCATTGGATCGCCTAGCAGAAGCTAGTCTAGCTTTACAACAACTATTTGCCAAGTACCACTACGACGATGCCGTACTATTTGGTCATGCCTTAGAAGGTAATTTGCACTTAGTTTTTTCGCAGGACTTCAGCCAAGCGGCTTCCATTCAGCGCTATGCTGATTTAATGGATGAATTAGTGGAATTAGTCGTTCATCAGTTTGATGGTTCGCTAAAAGCCGAACACGGAACGGGACGCAATATGGCTCCTTTTGTTGAACGCGAATGGGGCGAACAAGCTTATGCCTTGATGTTGCGCATCAAACAAATCTTTGATCCCCATTACATTATTAACCCTGGCGTAATCATCAATAGCAATCCACACATCCACTTAGAAAACCTAAAAGCAACACCTGCTACCCATCCCATCGTAGATAAGTGTATTGAATGCGGGTTTTGTGAATCACATTGCGTATCGGAAGGATTGACCTTATCCCCTCGTCAACGCATTGTAATAGGACGCGAAATCAAACGTTTGGAACAAACGAATGAGAATCCCTTGCTTCTAGCTCAATTGAAAAAAGAAGCCCAATATTACCTGGATGACACTTGTGCTACCGATGGCTTATGCGCTATTTCATGTCCGGTAAAAATTGATACAGGTGTTTATGTAAAAGCCATTCGCGAAGAGAAATTAACAGCTAAAAATCACCAAGATGCGCTGTACTTTGTAGAACATTTAGACCGTGTGACTCAAATGGGCCGCTATAGTCTAAAATTTGTGCGTCTATTTCAAAATATGCTCGGTAATCGTTCGATGTTGCGCATAGCCACAAAAATGCGAAAAATAAGCAACAATCGCCTTCCACAGTGGAACACTGCCATGCCAACGGGTACGGCAACAGCTCTTAAACAACCAACACCTACTACAACAGCTAAACCAAAAGTGGTTTATTTCCCCTCTTGTATTAACCGAACTATGGGAAAATCAAAAGACTACGACAAAAGTGAATTGGACCTCAAAGATCTAATTGTCGTATTGCTTGAGCGCGCAGGTTATGAGGTTATTTACCCTACAGATGTACAAAACTTATGCTGTGGCATGCCGTTTAGCAGTAAAGGTTTTCAAGAAGAAGGACTACAGAAGTCCACCGCCCTTGAAACAGCCTTACTCACCGCTTCTGAACAAGGAAAATACCCTATTCTATTTGATATGAGTCCTTGTTTTTACACCTTCCAAAGTCATCATACCACATCAGATTTTACGTGCTATGACCCGATTGAATTTGTATTGGATGTGGTTTTCCCTCTGCTACCCATTACCAAACCTAGGGAAGAAGCAACCATTTTCCCGGTTTGTTCTGTTAAAAAATTAGGTTTAGAAGGAAAATTACTAGATATTGCGAAGCGTTGTGCAAAAAAGGTATATGCAATTGATAGTAATTGTTGTGGTTTTGCCGGAGATCGCGGTTTTACTTTTCCTGAATTAAATCAGCATGGAACGAGAAACCTCCAACAGCAACTCTCTTCCAATTCGCTCAATTGCTCCGATGGTTTTTCAACGAGTCGCACTTGTGAAATAGGGCTGACTGCTAGTAGCAATCACTCATTTAAATCAATTTTTTATTTAATAGAAGAGGTTACTAGATAACGATAAGTTTTACTTAACTCAATAAAAATGTTTACAAAAAAGGCATCTAAGTTCCCTTAGATGCCTTTTTAAATTATAAGCTTATTTCTTTTACAATTCTATATTGTATAGCTTCATTTTATTGTAGAGTGTTTTTCGATCGATTCCAAGCAATTGGGCTGCTTTTGTCTTGTTGAATTTCACTTTTTCCAACGCTGTACGGATCGCTTGTTCTTCGTTTTTAGACGAAAACAATTTCAAATCGCGTTCTTCTTCATTTGAGCTGTCTACAGTGGCGACTTTCGGAGCAAACATTTCGTCTGGCAAAACTTCCTTTTCGATGTAATCGCCTTTAGTTAAAAGTACAGAACGCTTGATAATATTTTTCATTTCACGCAAATTTCCTGGCCAATCATAGGTTAAGAAAATGCGTTCAACCTCACTTGAAAATCCTTTAACTTTTTTCTCTAACTCTTGGTTTGAGTATTTTAAAAAATGTTTGGCGAAAGAGAGAACGTCACTACCGCGATCGGTCAATCTTGGTGCAACAATACCAAATTCATTTAATCGGTGATATAAATCCTCACGGAATTCTCCTTCTCGAACTGCTTTAGGCAAATCCTCATTGGTAGCAGCGATCACGCGGATATCCACGTCAATTTCATTGCTACTGCCCACGGGTTTTACTTTTCTTTCTTGTAGCGCACGCAACAATTGTATTTGCACTTCATAAGATAAATTCCCTACCTCATCTAAAAAGATTGTTCCGCCATTTGCCGCTTCAAAATGTCCAATTTTATCTGTAACAGCACCGGTAAATGACCCTTTTATATGGCCAAAGAACTCACTAGAAGCTAAATCCTTGGGAATAGCCCCACAATCAACGGCGATATAGGGTTTATTTCTTCGTTTACTCAACAAGTGAATGGAATGGGCTATATTTTCTTTTCCCGTACCACTATCTCCGATAATTAATACAGACATATTTGTAGGGGCCACCAATTCGATATATTCTTGGAGCTGAAGCGAAACTTTGCTTTCTCCTTTTACATATTCTTCCGTATCTTCTTCCCTTTGTTCTATACCTACAGCTGTAGGTCCTGTTTCTTTGCGCCCTTTGTCTTCTGCTTTACTTTTCTTATCCAAAGCTTGTTTTATTGTTAAAACAATTTCATCTGGATTGATTGGCTTAGCCACATAGTCAAAAGCACCTAATTTCATCGCGTTTACAGCCGTTTTAATTTCGGTATACCCCGTCATCAAAATCACTTGAGAAGTAAAACATTTGGCTTTGATATATTTCAACAATTCAATTCCGTCGCTATCAGGAAGTCTAACATCCGTTAATACAATATCATAACATGTATCATCAATTGCTTTTTTGGCATCTTGGGAATTGAAAGCGTTCATAACAACAAAACCTTTTTTAGTCAAAAAGGCTTTCAACATCTCGCAAAATGGAACATCATCGTCTATAACAAGAACTTTATGACTCATATTTTATCCGTCTTTTTTTAAAGGGCTAAAGACAAATTTAATATAATTATTTTGTAGAAACTAACAAGTCGTAAAACTTTAACCTACTATAAAGGAATAAGAAGGAAAACTAAGGATTAGGGATTGTTTCTTACAACCTACTGTAGTTGCCCTCAAGCATCGACCGCCTAAAAAAGTAAAAGGGAGCCTGAGCTCCCTATTTACCTGAAGATTTCTCTTCTTCACCTTACTAACGATCTAACCTATTACCTCATTAGGTAATAAAATTTTTTTAAAACAAACACTTAATTTTCTTTTTCTAGCAATTATAGTTGACGAATCAACTCATTTGTTTTTTTGTATAACACCTTACGCTATAGTATATAGAAAAAAGCGTGCCAAAAACTTTTTTTTAGTCAATATTCAAACAAAACATTACCTATCAATGACTTAGGTCTTTTTTTTCTTTTTTGCACTACTTTGGGGAAATAGTATTCCACAACACAAATTGGGTACATATTCCCCAAATACTAGAATGGATACCCAATTGCCAAGTTAAACATCAAGTTGTCTTTTCTCCATTTGCCGCTACCAAAATTAATATCTTTCACTACCCAGCGTTCGCCCGGTTCGTTATAAGGGACGCGCAATGGAAAGGCAAAATCAAAACGCACAACCAAAAACGTAATATCAAATCGGAGTCCTGCTCCGGCACCTAAGGCAATTTCTTTGTAAAAATCGCCAGAAATTTTTCCTCCTGGTCGATCGGATACCTCATTTAAGTTCCAGATATTTCCGCCATCTAGGAATAAAGCCCCATGAATAATACTCACTAATTTTTTGCGGTACTCGAAATTAAATTCAAATAACAAGTCACCGGATTGATCGGGAATAAACTTAGCGTCAAATGAATTGGGATTAAAGCTACCCGGTCCTAATGTTCTTGCCCTAAACGCACGGATACTGTTGGATCCTCCAACAAAAAATTGCTTGGTATACGGAAGGTTTTTTGAATTGCCATACGCATATCCTATCCCTGCGTGAATGCGGCTGACAAATTGGGCGGTTTTACTCAACTTTAAATAATGTCTAAAATCGTGTTCTGTTTTGAAGTACTGACTAAAGGGCACACCTAAAATTGATTTTTCTTTGTCTTTATCGACATCAGCCCCCATGATTAATCCCGTAATATTTCCGGAAAAATCAAGTCCCCCGCGGTAGTAAAACGTATTCTTTTTAAACTGATTCATCGTATTTGTATACGTATAGGTATAGGTAGGACCAAAAATCAATTGCTTGTCTAATACGCGTTCCAATGAAGGATTTCCTGCTGCTGTTTCTCGGTACAAATCGGTAATATTTTGGGGTGTTACATAATTAACTTCCAATACATTAAACTGATGTTCCTTTCTGACGTTTTCTTTCCACAGGTATCCCCAAGATCCTTTAAATGAGGTCAGTGAATACAGCTTGCTTCGCTCTAGGTATTCTCCCCCTAGCGTTGCTCGTGTTCGTGGAATATAACCACTTGAAGAATGGAAATTCCAAGGTGCGATTAGGCGTGGCCATGTTAAACTCGCTTCCATCCCCGTTTTGTATACATTGTATCCTTTATTTTTGGACGACATTTGAAAATCAGCTCCTCCATATGCCGATACAGAAAATAGCTCGGCTCCCTTGAAGAAGTTTTTGTGACTCCAATTGACTTTTAATTCAGCTCCGTTATAACTAGATGAATTTGTTTTCCCCAACATTTCTAATCGAATAGACTTTGGATTATCTGGGGTTAGAAAATAGTATACATCCAATTTATTTGAAACTGAATCCACTAATTCAAACTGGTTTTTTACATATTTAAAAACACCTAAGTTCACGAGTCTGTTGAGCGATAAGTTGTGGTCATTTCGATTGTATAGTTCACCTTCTTCCAAGTAAACTGTGCGATCGTAAATACTCGGTTTAAATTTATTTTTGGGATCGATAATTTCGAAACCATTATGCGATTTCGCGTTTTGTATATCGCGTTTGATGTCTGTTTCTGCTAGGGAATAATCGGGAAAAATATACACTTTATTGATTGTATAGGCTTTTGTAGCCAATACGGGCGTATCGTCTTTTACTTTGACAAATAGATTGACTTTGTGGTTTCCTACCGTACTATCCACCTGAACCAAGAGGTTATCGGGGCTAAAATAAAAATAGCCTTTGTTTTTCACATAATTATCAAAGCGAACGCGTTCTTCTTTGATCTGATCGAGATTATAGGGGCGGTCTTTTTTCAGCCGAGTCCAACGGTTTCCAGCTTCGTAAATGGTTTGTTGTAAAGGCGTAGAATCATTTAAAAAGGTTACGTCATTTATGGTAAACTGCACTCCTGGATGCACGCTATATTTCGCTCCTTTTTTCTTTTCTCCTACTTGAAGGGTATCATAGGCCACTTGAACATTAAAATACCCATCATTTTCCATTCGGTTAACCAAAATGGCTTGATTGTGTTCCATATCTACCTGACTAAAAAGTACAGGCGGTTGCCCCATAGAGTTGCGCAACCAACGTCTTACTTTATTTGTTTTAGTTGGATCGCCCCCTAAATTGTAAAAAAACAATTTGGGTCTAAACCCCAAAAAAGAAGCATTGGGTTCTGGACGCAAAAGGGACTGAAGGGATTCTTCCAACTCTTTTTTCTTTGCTTTATCTACTTCTTCTCCATCAATATCAACAACTCCTTTGGTATACAGAGCTTCACCATCTTCGATATACTTGGTCGAACTACAAGAACTTATAAAGAAACCAGCAATTCCCGTTAAAGTAAATAGTAGTACGTTAGTCTTCTTTTTTAGCTTCATTCCTCAGTTGTTTTTTCAATTGTCTTTTGTCTTTCGAGCGTTCAAATAGCTCTTTAAAATGCTCATAACTCATGGTAATAATAAATCCTACGCCCGTTTCCACAACTTGACCTTGTAAGGCAACTTCGTATTGATTTTTGCGGTAAACGCGCAATAAATAGCGTCCGTCTTTTGACAAAGCATATTCCAATTCTATATCACCTGCAATATTTGTGGCTTGTTCATTTTGCCTTTGATTACCTTCTACCTCAAAGCTACTGCCCACGGTTACTTTTAGGCGATCGGAGAACAAGCGTTTGGAAACGGCAATATTCAAGTCAGTTCGATTTTCTCTGCTTCCAGAGGAGAAATCTTCCGTTGACTCGAGGTTAAAGTTTAGTTCTACTCCTTGAATCAAGTTCGTAGCCAGGTTGTTCAACTGGTCAGACAAGAGTCGGTTTACACTTTGACGAGCCATTGTTCCCGCGCTTAACCCACCCATACTACTCTCAAATGGGTTATCACCAATGAAGTGATTCAGTAAAAGTAAGGCAAATACCTGTTTGTTTAATTCAGACTCGTTGGCTTTAATTTGCTCTAACTTGGATTTAGTTAGGGAAATTACATCTCCTGAAGCACTTGTTATTCCGTCTTTCAAACGAATATCAAACGATATTTCCGGTTTGAGCAACTCGCCTTTCATCATCAACAAGGCCTGGAATGGCAATTGTTGTTTATACTTATTTTGTTCTGTCGGCGTCATTGCTGATAGCTGATTTTGAAGCAAGTCAATTGGGGCTGTTTTGGTTTCATAGATAGCCGTTAAATTGAGGATTGCATCAGTTGGATCCCCAGCGAATGTAATCGAACTTCCTTTTTCAACTAAGAATTTGCGTTTAATAAAATTAAAAGACAAGTCATAGGATCCCTCAGAAAACTCATAACGTCCGGTTAGGGTCACTTTTCCGGAAGGATCAATACCTCCCACAATATCACCTTCTCCTTTTATTACAACTTTATCGCCACTGCTCTTATCCATAATCATCGTGAATGTAGCTTCTTTATCCACAACAATAGATACCGATACATCCATGCCTTTTAAGGCAGATTGATCAAAATCAGCTTGGTATTTAAGCAATTCTGCTTGTCTCAAACTCGCTTCATCAATAAATTCTACAATTCCCTCTCGATCGGCAATTGAAGGATCCTCTTGAGGCATGACCAAGGTAAAATCTGTTTTCTCTCCTATTGTTACTTGACCTGATACCTTAGGCGTATTGAGATCTCCTCTTATTTTGAGATCAGAATCAAAAATCAACGTACCATAATACATATCATTATCCTTAGATGTAGAACTAACTGCTTTAAAATCGACCGCTTTTACATCGAGGTTGAATTTAAAATCTGTATACGTTTGCGTTAAGATTTGTCCGTCAATGACTAGTAAATTCCCCTCTGAATCGGTGATACTAAAGGTATTTAGTTCAATTCCTTTTGGGGTAAAGGCAATTTTTTCATTGATATCTTTAAAATCAGCATTGATAGGATTGACGTGAAAACCAATTTGATTAAAGTCGATCGCTCCTAAAATAGCAGGTTGTTCATACTTACCCCCTAGGGTTATTTCTCCTGAAAGGTAGCCTTGAGCATTACTGAGGTTCCCCATGCTGAAATGTTCTACTGCTTTCAATTGGAATTTATCTACTGCTAGTTTTAAATCTAATGTTTGTTGATCTACATCAGTAGTTCCAAACAAGCGAATTTTATTTTCTTGTCCTTCTAAAACGATATTCGCCCCATACTTGCTATGTGATTCATTAGCCACTCCTATATGCAGATTTCCCAAGCCTATTTCGTAGACTGTTAAATCGGCAATGTCAATATTGGAAACAAAGCGAAAATCCGTGGTTAAATCTTTTAAGTGAATCTCTCCATTAATAGTACCAGCCGCCAATAGTTTTTCTTTTTGAATCATTTTAGTCAGGGTTTCAATGCTAAAATTTTCAAATTTCACAGCCAGTGGGCTATTGATCTTTTCTTCTTCCGAAGCCAAGCGAATCAGACTGCTTTTGTAACTCATTTCAAAATCTGTGGCAAAGAAGCCTTTATCGCTGAGCACAATACTATTATTCGGGTGAACAGTCCACGGTTTGTAATCTAAGATAAAACCACCTTCTTTTAGTTTAACGCGTTGTTGTTGCGTCCCAGCTAAAATCTCTGCTCCCACTAAATAGCTCGTTTGTTCTTGGCGATCGAGTAATTTAAAATTGAGGTCAATTTTATTGTCTTTAGCAAATCCATCCAACACCATGCGTCGAATTTGAAAGGAGGCATTCGAAATACTTTGGATCGCTAATTCATATGACAAAGCCGATGCGCTATTTGGTTTAACATCCAACGTGATCGAATCAATAGTCATATCGCCATATTGAATAGAAGGAATTTCCCCTTTTAAGGTGAGGTAATCGTCTTTTTGTCTGTAGGTTCCACCAAATACAATGGGTTGAATTTCCTTTAACTCTGGCGCTATTTTTTGAAAAATAGGGTCATTTTTGATGCGCAACTGATACGTAAAA
This sequence comes from Myroides sp. NP-2, assembly GCF_014145665.1. Lineage (GTDB taxonomy): Bacteria > Bacteroidota > Bacteroidia > Flavobacteriales > Flavobacteriaceae > Flavobacterium. The sequence goes on from NZ_JACHTD010000003.1 coordinate 142,012, forward strand.
TGGTTCTGTTTTTCGGTTGTTTCGAGTTCATTTGCATTCGAATCTACTTTCTTAGCTTCATCATTAGCACGTAAGTTGTAATACTTTTGAATGGTTTGGGTCATCGCATCACCTAATTTTGTCAGGAGATAATCCCCCTCCATGTCAAAGTCTAAGATTTGTGATTGCAGACTCATCTTGCGGTAAGCAGGCGTTGCTTCTGCATTGAATGTAATGGGTTGCAGCACAAAAGATCGACTTAATGCGTTGAAACTCAAATCGCGTATTGAGGCTGTTCCGACAAGACTATCTGGCAATATATTCGGCATATCCACTTCTACCTTTCCACTTAGGACAGAAGCTTCATCATTTAGGCGCAATTGATGTAAGTCGATTTGCTTTAAATCCGCTAACAATGATAGACTAAGTGCTTTATCTGTCCAAGTTCCTGTGGCATTCAGATTAAAATTCAAATTGGGATCGTCATTTTGACTGTGTACTTCATAGTGTCCATCTGCCAAATGTGCTTGCAGCAGCATGTCTTTATACTCATAGCCGTTATAGGCCGCTTTTACAAGTTTAATCGAGGCATTGGCTTTTGCATGTGCAGGTTCCAATCCCATTCCATCTACTTTGGCCTGTAAGCTTATGCTTCCAATGGAATCATTTTTAATAATTCGCCCGACATTCAATCGGTCAATTGTCAGATTACCCCAGTATTTTTCTTTGTTTTTTATGCGTTGATTAAATCCTCCATCAAAAAGAATAGATCCTGAACTTGTTTTTAATTCAAACGTACTAACGAGGTCGCGTTGAGTTCCTTTGGCTATACCTGTAAAGCGAATTAATGCAGGAATTTCAATGTCTTTAGGAATTACACTAGCGGGTGCTAGGGTGTAAATATCTTTGGCTGTAGTTTGAAAATCTTTGATATTGACGTCGAGATAGGCTTGCTCAACATCAGGTAAATTTCGAACCTTGCCCTCTGCGTTGATAAAGGTCGACCCCAACAAATTGACATACATTTTCTCGAGAGAGAGATCGCTCATCAATCCTTTTGCGATGAGGTCAATCTCAATTTTCTCTTGGCTTAGTTTTGTCAATCCATGAGCTTTAAAAACATCAGGCATCAAGAGATAGGCGTCTTTCAATCCCAAGTGAGAGTTAGAAATTACCACATCTACAGAGAGTTGTCCTAGTTGTGTTGTCAATTGTTCCAAACTTTTGTAATTGAATACAGCTGTTGATTGGAATTGGGTATTTGGGGTTTCAATACTCAGGTTTTTCACAAAGGACGCCTGCTGACCATATTGAAAATACGCCTTGCTATTCGATAGGGTAAATCCACTTTGTTCTTTAAAGGCAAGCTGTTGTAGATTTCCATTTAAACCCGCATCTGTGTATTGGAAGTCTTTCAAACTAAACTGCAAGTCTTCAATAGCCACGTGATTGACATCTAATCCTTCTTGGCGTTTTTTGTGATTATTATCGTCGTATTTCGCATTAAAGTCGTTGATATCAAAATTGCGCACAGCAAGATTCCACCCCAAGGTCTCATTTTCGGGTGTAGCCAAACTATCCGGGCTCACAGCAGCGGGTGGAGTTGTTGCTTGTGGACGGGATAAGAAGGCAACCTCAGCTTTAGTTTTATTCAACAACACCTCCTCAATATCGAGTTGTTGCTTGGCGAGATCTAATTTATTCAAGGACAATTTGAATTCGCCCAAGTCTAAAATAGCTTGTATATAATCTTCGGCACTTTGATAGTCAATATACGTTTGAGTCAGTTCTATTACACCAACATTCAAATCAATGGGTTGTTCATTCCCTTCGGGTGATGCTGCGGTATCTTCTTCTATTACCTCTGGGTGTTCACCAGCTGGCGATGCCTTGTGATACACCAAAGTGATACCATCAGACGCGATCTTTGGAAGCGCAAAGCGCATCTGCTCTAGATCAAAATCCTTAAAACGAGTAACAAATTGATTGAGTTTAAAATCGAGGTGATGACCATCGTAGGCGTCATCAAAAGTAAGAGCAATGGAATTTAAGTTGATCTGCCCTACTGAAACAGTCATAGAGGAAGGTGTTTCCTCTTTTTCTTCTTCCGAGGCAAAAGCATCAATAATATAATCAAAATTAAAACGCTGTAAACTATCGCGTTTCACCGTTGCTCTTAGTCCATTTAAATCAACTGAACTAACATTAATTTTATTTTGTAGCAATCCGAATAATCCTATGTCGACACCTAAGTGGTTTACATAGGCTAAGGTATCTTTTTCTTGGGATTCAAGATAGAGTCCTTTTAAGACGATTTTCTTAGGAAACGAAATGGCAATTTTATCCAATTTTACAGGAGTCCCTATCTTCTGTTCAACGAAGGTAATAGCCTTGTCTTTGATGGCATTTTGAATCGAGGGTAGCTGCACCAATACAATTAAAAGTATTAGTAAAACAAGGATTGAAAATACAATCCAACCCACTATTTTACTTATTCTAATAAGGAGTTTCTTCAAGGTCTTTTATTTTTAATCAAAAATAGCAAAAACATACCGTATTTAGAGGTGTAAATAACTAATTTTTCACAAATATTCTTGTTTTGACCCACAATAACAGAGAAAAAAATAAAAGTTTAGCTAGCGTACTCACTACTATTACAGCATACTTATTTTTTGCTTCTTTAGCAATTAACGGAAACAGTACATTCAAAAAAGTAACTTTTTTTTTTGAACTGACCGTGATCTGCATATTCTCTATTTCTCGTTGACAAAGAAGCATGCCACCTCCTATAAAAATTAAAAAAAAGTTAAAAATAACAGTAGGTATCAATTGTTTTTTTAGTAGAAAAACAACTAGGATTCCCAGTACTGGTCAAGGATTAAAAGAATAATATTTTTCAAAAAATATCCATTCCTTTTTAAATAAAAAGAAACTAACTTTAAATTTTAACGAAATTAAGTTAAAAATAAAATTATTTTTAGTAATTTTACAGTAACAAAACAACACTTACAATTTTAATTCTATCAAAGCCCCTTACAAAATTGATTGTCGTTCTTAAAAAGTAGCCGAAATGAAGAAATTATTTTTCAATCAAGAAGGAATTGAGCAGAAACAACAAAACATGACTCAACTTCCCGCTCAACAATTGCAAGAGGAGCTCTTAATTATGCTGTATGATACAAAAAATTGGGTTATTAGTAACTTCATTTTATCAAAGCATCAATTAGAAAAATTAGAAAATGCACCAGAGGCATTTCTGAGAAATTTTAAACTTACAACGATGAATATCGTTTGTAATTAAGCTAATTGCAAATTATTAATTGATACTGAAAACAAAAAAAATCCAGCTCAATAGAGCTGGATTTTCTGCTTAAATTACATTTTATTTTTTGCTAAATAGGTTCTAAAATATCCACATTCCTTAATAACCTCTTGGTAGTATTTTGTATCGCTGTATTGGGTCGCCAATTCTTGGAATCCCTTCCATTTTTTAAACATGGGGTCATCCCATCCTGCCCCCCAATAGTAGTCTCTATTGTGGTACTGATTCGCATAAAACTCATTGCGTTCTATCTTGGCTTCTAAATAAGCAATTTTTGCTTTTTGTTCCTTTGTTGTAGCAGCTTTTTTCGCTATGCCGTAGTATTTTTTGGCCTGACTCATATTCAATAAATACTTGCGTTCCGCAGGTGAAATTGAGTTGCCATATTCATTGACTAAGGCATTGTAATAAAATACACGTGCGTTTCCGTAATACGTGGCATTGTAAAAAGCATTTCCTACTAATAGCGCATTGTTAAATCGATCGTCTCCGTTGGCAATTTTATCTTGCATTTCTTTCACTTTGACTAAGAAATCTAATTTTGTGTATTGAATGGACTGTTTTGCCGCGTGATCACAATCGTTGCAATCTTGAATCTTGCCGTTGAATGGATTTCCTAACAATACTGTGTTCTTATACGATTTTTCATAGGTATCTCCGCTGTACTTTGAAACAGTGCGTACAGGTTCTGCCTTTTTCATTTCGACAATCGCCTCGTCTATTATGTCTTGGTAGAACAAATTAATGGCCCTTCTCTCGTATATATCACTTAAATTATACTCGTATTTGTCGACCATCAATTGCTCCAAACTGGTTTTATTTTTGCTCAACAAGAATTTTTCCATTTTCACTGTATTGTCTACTTTACTGTAGAAGTCTAAGTTAGAAAATACAATCTCACTCATAACGCTATTGCCTTGTTCTTGGTAGATGGTAGCCAAGTATTGACGGATCCAATGAAGGGCATAATCATAGCGAAACGGATCTTCCCATGTAGCATTAGGTATGATGTCATTGTAGATCCACTGCATATCAGCCAAGATTACTTGTTCTGCTTGGGCGTCTATTTTTTTAATCTGTGACACTTGATTAATTAGACCAAATAGGCGAAGTTGATTGTTGATTAATTCATTGCCTTTTGCGTCTTTTTTCGCTTGAGCAAAAGCGAGATCTGCCTCTTGATACTGCCCTTGAAAAATAGCTAAATATCCACTAGCCATTTGCCATAGCGCAAGATTGTCAACATGACCTTCTTTTGTTGTTTGCTTCACCCATTCCAAGCCTGGTTGATCAATTTTGTTCTTTAGACTCTTGAAGTAATCTTTGCTCGATTGAAAAGTTTCTTCTCGATAAGCCAAGATAGCTGCTTCTTGTTCATTGACCCAACGCGTGAGTAAGAAATTGGCATGCGGACTTTTACTGTCTACAGCAACCACCTCTTTTAAGGCTTCTATCGCATGGCTATAATATCCTTGCATAGCCCATAAAGCTGCTTGTACCTCTTTTGTAGGTATTGTTTGAGCCAACGCTTTTACACGCGTTGTTTCCATTGGTTTGTAGTTGTATAAAGCCACTTGTCGCAAGGCGGGACTTCCGTTGAAAACTTCTGCATACAACGCATTAGAACGCTCGTAATCCCCGTCTTGGTAATAGGCTCCCGCTACATAACTCAACCCCCTGTAATACAGTGTATTCTTAGGCTGCTTGGCTGCTGTTTGCTCAAAAAAAGTGATAACACTCGCGCGATTAGTCGAATAAAACTTCGCTTTCATCACCTGAAACCACATCCTATTGGTGTAGAACGCATCTTTGCTCTTGAGGTTTTTATATACTTTTTCCACTTTATCCGCTTGACCTTCATGCATCAGATTCGCAACATAGGATTCGTAATCCCAATAGCTATAGCTGTCATTTGAATGCGCATCAATGGCTTTAGCGTGATATAGAAAAGTAACGAAATTCTTTACTTTATCATCTTTTAAGTCCCAACCTTTCGATTGCTTCTTATTCAAATTGGCATACAATTGATCAATCTCAGTGGCGTGTGAACTGGTTGACAAGACAAAGTCCTTAATTTGGTCTTGGTCTATTTTGCCCTGTAAATAGGTGGCCCACTCTTGGACAATATCCTCGTCAAACATCGTGGCATTATCCATATAACCGCCATTGTAAAAGCGATCATAAGGAGCAAAAAACAAGGGCTTGTAAGATTCATCGGCAAAAGCCTCTGGGGTAAAATTAGAAATGCTCGAATAGCTCCACCAGCCATCTGCACAGCCATAGGTGTATACGCCTGATCCTAAGATCAACGACATACTACCTACAACGCACCATTTCTTTAAAGATTTCTTGATCATAGTATTTGATGTTTTTTGAATTCAAATCGTATAGTATTATTTCAGTGGGGCACTTTCCACTGGCTCGATATAAGTCGGTAGTCATTTCTTTGAGCTGACTAGCAGTAGTGTTCTCCACTTTTAGGCGATCTCCTTTTTGAAAGACAAAACCAAACATACTCGCTTCTTGTTTAACTACAAACTCATGGTCTGTTAGTTGTTCTAGTGCTGACTGTTCTTTTAAATCAGCCACGCGCAAGCGACTCACTAATCGAACAACTTGATCGTTTCTACTGTGAACAACCCAAGAATAAATGGGCAAAGCATAAGCTAATGACAATGGATAATCCTTTAATCCGCTATTGTATTTTTGTGCGATATTGCGATCGTAAATGGAATTAAGAGAATCACTGGCAATGCGCCCCATATTGTAATACATCAACACGCCTCGATCAACAGGAGGCACACCTGTTTTGGCTGCATATTTTACTTGATGCAGACGTATTGTTGCGGAAATTTTCATTTCTGTTTCTTTGCGCAATTGCTCTATTAGGGCAAAAAAACGATCTTTACTAGTCAAAGACCAATCGCAATCAAGCTGGATTTCTTGACTGTCGATATTGTTGTGTTCATTAATTTGCTGCACAAAATCCACGAGTTGACTCGCCAATTTTTTAACGTCTAATTTGTCGTAGAGCACTACCTCATTCTTGAGGTATATAACGGGAACCACTTCTAGTTGTGGCACGGATTCTTTAAATACAATCGGTGTAATGGGAACGGCTGTTCCATTTTTTAATCCCACGTCAAAATAGCGTATATACAGTTTAGTCACGGCTAAATTTTGGAGGGTTTCCCGTTCGATTTGATCCAAAGCAAAACTAGTTTTCCAATAGTAAAAGGAAAGTTTAGAATCTGATTTAGGTGAAGAATTCACACAAGATACTACAAGCATAAGTAGCATCCCAACTAGTATTTTTTTCATAGCATTTAAAAGCATCTCATTCCCTTAAAATAGGATGATCTTTGCCATGCAAATGTACAGCTTAGCCTGTATTTTCAACAAATTTATCTTGATTTAATTTCAAGCTTATAGACGCGGTTGACTCCCACAGTGAATGTCATTCCCCCACCTATTTCTCACGATGAATCTTCCAATTTATTAGGGATAGCATCTTGTCTTTTATCGCCTCTGTACAGCAAAAGATCACAAAAAAAGAGAGAATCGTTTGTGATTCTCTCTTTCTATATCTTTCTTTACTTACTAAATTCGTTCATTCGTCAAATCAAATCCCCAGTCTTTCCCTTTTAGGACAGCAGGCACTCCTCTTACCATCCAAACAGGTGCTTGCGCATCTTTTAGATAGTAGTCGAAGAATTGTTGTTGACGAATCTGAATGTCTTTTCTATTTTGACGTTTCATCAAATTGTGTTCATCTCCATTGTAGTTTAGCATCCATACGGGTTTTTCTAATCTACGCATAGCCATAAACATTTCGATTCCTTGATACCATGGCACAGCTCCATCATTGTCATTGTGCATGATTACTAAAGGAGTAGTTATTGCAGGCACTTGAAATAAAGGAGAGTTTTCAATGTATAGGTCATAGCCTTCCCACAGTGTTTTTCCAATTCTGCTTTGTGTTTTTTCGTACTGGAATTGACGGCTCATTCCTGTTGCCCAACGGATTCCACCGTAGGCTGAAGTCATATTAGCAACTGGTGCACCCGCCCAGGCTGCCGCATACCTATCCGTTACCGTAACCAAATGTGTCACTTGATAGCCGCCCCAGCTTTGGCCCTGAATTCCAATTTTATCTCCATTTACCCAGTAATTTTCTTTTAAGAAATCAACGCCCGAATTAATAAACTCCTCTGCCGCTTTTCCTGGAAATCCATCAGTATAGCTAATATCAGGTGTAAAGACTATATAGCCATTACTGACGAAATACGGAATATTCAAACGTGAAGGTGTCGGTGCAGGTGCTTCATATCGATGAAGATTGTCCGATAATTTTTCGTAAAAATACACAATCATAGGATATTTCTTTGTGGGATCGAAATCTTCAGGTTTAAACAAAACACCCGTAGCCTCATAGCCATTTGGCGTAGTCCAATGCACCAATTCATTTGTTCCCCAATTGTAGTTTTGTTGCTGCGGATTCAACTGGCTAAGGCGAGTCGTTTGATCTAACTTTTCCCCAACATATAAATCATTTGACTGGGTGAAATTTCCTTTTATTAAAGCGTAAACATTCGCGTCTTTTGCTTTACTTAAAGAAGCAAAACCACTGTAATTTTCAAGCAATATTTGCGCAGGATCTTGCTGTTTTGCTAAATTAATTTCAAAATACCCTCCCTCTTTTGTCACTTCATTAAAAGCGGTAGCTAAGGTATAGGATTTTTTATCGAAAGATTTCTTCTCTTTGTCCAGCTGGATCAAATCAAATTTAATCTTGTTTTTGCGTCCATAGCCATTAGTAATCATTCGCGCTGCTTTATTTCCTTTGAGGTAAAACTCCCAGATATCATAGCGATCCCCAATAAAAACGGATTCATCGTTATCGCTCCAGCCTTTGATTCCATATGCATCAGGCAAATCAGGCATATCGAATTCTTCTTCGGCAAAAGACACGGATAAGCCTGCATTTAATTGTTTCGTTTTACCCGTTTTCACCTCATAGTGATACCAATTAGCCTCTTGACTATTGTAGTACACAACTGCTGTCCCTTTGGGTGAAACAGACGCAGTTCCTGAAAGGTCTTTACAAATTTCTTTGCGTTTACCTGTTTGTACGTCTACGGTATAATATGAGGTATACCCAGCGATATTCCATTGTCTTTCCACACGTCTTCCGAAATCAGAGGTCTGAAAAACAAAAGAGGCATTTCCTTCATCTACCCAAGTGGTACGATTGGACGTTTCATCCGCTAGGGGTACAATTTGCGTTGTTTTAGTTAGATCAACAGTAGCGAGATACGATCGCTTGAGGTCTTTTTCTAGGTTAACCAATTGTTGGGGTTGTAAATAATCTTCTTTATAGTGCCAGATATCTACAATAGCGTGATCATCGGCTATTAGTGTTGTATCTTTAGGTACGGGATTCGGTGCAATTCCAAAGTACAATCTCTTTCCATTTTTACTAAATTGAGGGCTGTGATTTTCGACAATACCCCACTCTTTTGGCATTCCATTTCCTTGACTTGAAAGTAATACCTTTGCCTGATTGGGCAGGGTGCTATGGTAGATTGTATAGGACTTAACTAAGGCTTTTTCATCATCTTCTGTATAAGTAAAGACCATTTGTTTACCTGCTGTATCAAAACTAAACTGAGAAAACTTTCCTTCGCCTTGAAATAATTGCGTTGTTTTACCTGTTTTAATGTGCAACGCATAAACACCGTAGTTTTCCTTTTCCGTTGTTGTTGGACTTTCTACTGTTTGTACTTCAGCACTCACTTCGCCTTGTTTTTCGTCCTCTTTTTGATCGTCTTCTTTTTTCTTCGGTGTAGGATTCGCTGTTACATAGACCAAATAATGTCCCATGTCATCGAAATAGTAAGCCGATACATTGGCGATGTGCTCTTCAACTGCTGTTTCTAAGTTGCGAACAACAAGTAGAAGCGGTTGATTTTTGTCGTCTTTTTTGGTTGATTTCGCTTTTTTGGTCTGTGTTGTATCTTTTTCCTTTTCTAGTAGATACGCCAATGTTGTTCCAGCTTTTTCAGGCACTTTGAACGATTTTACACCAGGGAGTTTAACTAAGGATTGTGTATTGAGATTGAAAATTCCTAGGGAATCTTTAGCGAGTTCATCTTCTTTCTTTTTTTTGTTTTTTACTGCTTTTATATCCTGATAAAAAGGTTTAATCGCAAAAATCATATACTTAGAATCTGCGGTAAACACCGCATGTTCACCTCGATAAAATTGTGTGTTTACTTTTGTTTTAAGCTGGTCAATAACAAGCTTCTTATCTCCTTCTTGTGGGGCGATTTGATAAAAAATAGCCGTTCCATCATTGGATAATTGCTTCTGCGTAATACTTTCCCAACCATCATATACGCTGTGGTCAAGGGGTTTCTTTTGTCCATATCCAAAAGCAGTTGCAAGAAGCATAAAAGCAATGGAAAAGAATCGATTCATTCGGATCATTTTGTAGATGACTTGGAGTTAATTAATATTTTGAGAAAAGTTACAAGATATTTCTTTATGAATTATATAACAAACCTATTAACACCATCGTTTGAAGGCAGTTGTTTCGATTTGAACGATGTGCAATAATTTAACGTTTTTACAGCTATAGCGCAACACTGACAGAAAAATTTGCCATAAAAAAAGGATAACCCCTTTGTGGTTATCCTCTATAATGGCTATTCTTTTTTTAGATTTATTCCTGTAATTCTCTAATGAAAGTTTCTACATCGGTATCGAATGTAGGTTCTTGTATCAAGGCTAAGGCTAGGGCAGTCATTTTCTTAAAGTGTACTTTGGTATAACTGCGTCCAAAGCTCAGCTTACAGAAATCGCCAACGATACCAAAAACACCGTTAATTTCGGCTTCGGTTACTTTTTTTTTATCTGCATATCGTCCTCTTAGTACAGCTGCACCAACAAAAGCACCAATTTTCACCACCAAATCTGTATTTAAGACTCCTTTTTTATCTGCTAAATACAATAATTCATCCAGGTTGTGATGAATCAATGTCTTTATATCCATAATCTTTATTCTTAGTTAAAACACAAAGTTATAAAACAATTGACGAAATTCCTTGAAATAAAAAAAGCTTCTAGTAAAAATAGAAGCTTTATATAATTTTAGTTGATCTTACATCTTTTTAAAGTAAAGGTAGACCTTCTCACCATTTAATCTTTTGTAATTTGACAAATGATCCTCAATACGCAGGTAACCTGCTTGGAAACCGATTTCTAAAGTACCTGGATAATGTGTTTTTCTTTTTCTTGTTTTAATTATCTCAACTTCAATATTTCCATCTTTATCTACTATGTCTCTTGTTGTAACTTCGATATAATCATCTGTTACATCTGCTTTTAGTTGACCTGAGGATTTTAATTCCATATTTCTAACGATTCTTGGAAACTCGAAAATACTCATACAAGTTTCGCTATTGCCGCTTACATTTCTACCATAATTATTGTATGATAGGGAATCTAAAACTGCTCCTGTACGGTGTGCCACTAAATAATCTTTAGTCTTACACTCATTTGTTTCATGAACTAGCCCTACCTTTCTATCGCCAATCTTATTTCCAACATAGGCATACTTTCCTCCTACTAATTCATCCAAACTTGCCAATTCGGTATATGGTTGAGAAAAAATAGGATCTACAGAACTAGAAGAGCTATCATCGCTAGAACAAGCAACTAGAACAATTGCGCCAGATAACAGAGCCAATACTTTTTTCATTTTGTTTATATTTATATAAATTAGGAAAACAAATATATTGTTTTTTATAGCACAACAACTAAAAAGGAGTCTAAATATTCATTTAGACTCCTTTTTTAACATATATCTATTAAAAATACTTATACGTGTAATGCGCGATTCTCTGTAGCGGCCAAAGCAGCTTCTTTGATTGCTTCAGCAAACGTAGGGTGTGCGTGAGACATTCTTGAGATATCTTCTGCAGACGCTCTAAATTCCATTGCTGTAACCGCTTCTGCAATTAAGTCTGCAGCACGAGCTCCCACCATGTGGATTCCCAATACTTCATCTGTATTTTGGTCTGCGATGATTTTCACTAACCCGTCTAAGTCCCCGCTAGCACGAGAACGTCCTAAAGCTCTGAATGGGAAGCTACCTACTTTGTACGCTACTCCCTCTGCTTTCAATTGTTCTTCTGTTTTTCCGACAGCAGCAACTTCTGGCCAAGTATATACAACACCTGGAATCAAGTTATAGTTGATATGCGGTCTTTGTCCAGCTAAATATTCAGCTACTAGAACACCTTCTTCTTCTGCTTTGTGTGCCAACATCGCACCGCGAACTACGTCACCAATAGCATAAATATTAGAAGCTGTTGTTTGTAAGTGATCATTTACTTCGATTTGTCCTCTTTCTGTCACCTTCACACCTGCTTTATCCGCTTGTAACCCGTCTGTATATGGACGACGACCTACAGCTACTAAAGTGTAATCTCCTTCTAATGTAACGATTTCACCTTTTTTATCTTCGGCAGAAACTTTTACTACATCTCCTTCGCGTACAACACCTTGTACTTTGTGAGACGTATAGAATTTCATTCCTTGTTTCTTTAGTACTTTCGTCAATTCTTTTGAAACAGCTCCATCCATTGTAGGAAGGATACGATCAGCGAACTCAACAACAGAAACTTGTGCTCCTAATCTCATGTAAACTTGACCTAATTCCAATCCAATTACACCACCACCAATGATGATTAAGTGTTTAGGTACTTCAGGAAGTTTTAATGCTTCAGTTGAGGTAATGATACGTTCTTTATCCAATTGGATAAATGGCAAAGTTGACGGTTTAGATCCCGTAGCAATAATGGTGTGTTTTGCTTCAAACTGCTCAACAGAACCATCATTTTTTGTTACATTAATTGTAGTTGCATTTTCAAATGATCCCACGCCTTCAAATACGGTAATTTTATTCTTATCCATTAAGAATTTTACCCCTGAACAAGTTTGATCTACAACTGCTTGCTTGCGTTCAATCATCTTAGCTAAATCCACTTTTACATCACCAGGGATTTCAATACCGTGCTCTGCAAAGTGTTTCACCTCCTCCACCATGTGAGACGATGCCAATAATGCTTTCGATGGAATACAACCTACGTTTAAGCAAGTTCCTCCCAATGTTGCATATTTTTCTACGATTGCAGTTTTAAAACCTAATTGGGCGCAACGGATTGCAGCTACATATCCACCAGGCCCTGAACCAATTACAACTACGTCAAATGAATTCATATTTTTTTTAACTTTTTGATGTTTATAAACGATGTACAAATGTACGCTTTTCTAAAGTAACTCTTTACACGATTTCGTGTTGTTTTTGTGCCAAAAAGGCGAATTTTATGTTAGCAAATAACTTGTAAGCTCTTTTGGATGACTTCGATAGTAAAAAGATGGGTATCATATTCGTAATACTCCCCATCAATTTGAACGCCATTTTTAGGGCTATTCAAAATTTCCACCTCTATTTTGGAAGTTTGTACATAATCAGTACGTCTAAATTTTTCTGTTTTTTTCACCAGAACATATAAGCCAAAGGTCAATTGTTTTAAAATACCTATTTTAGGTACCATTAAATAGTCCAATAAACCGTCCGTCAAACTTGCTTTTGGCGTTAGACTCATGCTATATCCCATTTCATTTGAATTGGAAATAAATAGCAGCAACGGATTGACGTTTTTGGTATGTCCGTTATAGGTAACGCGCATTTGCTTGGCTTTGTATTGTTGAGCCGAATTCAATGCAGCGCGAATATAGGATCCCAATTTTCGCTTGCCTGATTTTTCGTACTGTTCAATAATTGTCGCGTCAATTCCGAATCCCATATTGCTAAAGAAATACGCCCCATTTAAGGACCCAACATCCATAGCGATCACCTTTTGTTTTCGGATTAACTCCAAGGCTTTGTCTATCTCCTTCGGAATAGACAAATTAGAGGCTAATCCATTTCCCGATCCGACTGGTACGATACCAAACCGCACGGACTTTCCAACTAATTCGGTTGCAACTTCGTGAATAGTTCCATCTCCCCCACAAGCAACAATAATGGAGGCTCCTTGGTCTAACGCGAGCTTAGTCAATTCAATTGCATGTCTTTTTCGCTGGGTTAAATGCACGGTAACTTCGTATTGTGTTGCAGGAAAAAAAGTTTTTATATAAGACTCCGTCAGGTCGTGTTTTCCTTTACCTGAAATGGGGTTTACGATGAAGTGAATGTGCGTCATATACGGGCAATAAGGGGTTAAAGAATCAAATCCAGTGGTCTTTTACTGTAACAAAAAAGCCAACTAACGTTGACTTTTTATACCGTTGGTCCTTCCCAAGCTGTGATTCCTCCTACTAAATTGAAGGTATTTTCAAATCCAAGTTGGTTCATTAGCATACACGCTTGGTGACTTCTTCCTCCTGCTTTGCAATATACGTAGTAGTTTTTTGACTTGTCCAGTTGTTCAACTGCATCTAAAAAACCTTGTCCTAAATAGATATCAATATTAATTGCATGAGGTATTGCTGCTTCCTCCACTTCTTCATCGGTGCGAACATCTAAGATAACAGCATTTTCATCTTGCTGATATTGTTCCCACCATTGTTCTTGTGTTAAATCCATTTTTTTTAATTCTAAGAATAGCTTCAAAGATAAAGTTATTTTGTGTTTTATCTAGTATTTGGGGTTAAAAAAAGACTATTAGTAGGATTTATTGTTTTACTTTGTTTACTCAAACGCAAAAGTAATTTATGTCATCACACCACATCGTTCGCGATGATCAAGAACCCGCTTTAATAATTGCTAATGGCGCGGCTTGTAGTCAAGAGTTAATGGACCAATTACTAGAATGGTCTCCTTATATTGTCGTACTAGACGAAGCAATAAAACGCGTCCTGGCCTTAAACATCAAAGTAGATGTCCTTATTGGAGATTTTGACAGGAATTTTGATCCTGCACCCTATTTAGCCATGCAGTACCCTTTAGAGGTTATTCACGATCCCAATCAAGAAAATACCGACTTGGAAAAAGCGCTTAATTTTTTACTTAAAAGAGGAATTAAAGCCGCTAATGTTATTTGGGCAACAGGTAAACGCGCCGATCATACCTTTACGAATATTACTACTTTAGTAAAATACCGGGATACAATGAAAATTGTCATCCTCGATGATTATTCTAAAATTTTTAGATTACCAGCTACCTATAAGAAATGGTATACAAAAGACACTATTCTCTCGCTGATTCCCGTTGGCACAGCTAGGGGAATTACGACAACCAATCTAAATTACCCCTTGCAAAAGGAAGATTTAGTACTGGGTGTACGAACAGGTTCCAGCAATAGTGTTGCTGCAGATGGTTTGGTTACCATCACTTATGAATCAGGAGATTTATTGTTGATGGAATGTACAGATTGAACGGTCGACTAAGAGAAAACCGCAAAGAAATAACCATAAAAAAAGGACTGATTTCGCAATTAGTCCTTTTTATTATTCTATAATTTACTTCTTATTTTCCTAAGAAAATTTGGAAACCAAATGCAATACCTAATCCATTTTGAGCGGTAGCGTTTGCTTGATTTGATTTACTGTAGTTATATCCTACGATTGCTTCTAAAGCCACGTTACGGCTTACAAAGTGAGAATATCCTGCATTGATAGCGAAGGCGAAAGAAGTATCACTTGTAGCTCCATCTGTACCAGAAACTCCAATTGCACCTTGTCCGAAGAAGCGTCCTGTTTCACTAGCTCCTTCTGGGAAGTAATAGCGAACAAAAGGCATTACTTTGTAGTTCCAATCGTTTTCAGTTCCCTTATGTGTAGTTAATCCAGTACCTAACTCAAGTCCTACTGCAATACCATCAGAGATGAAGTATCCAGCTCTTGGTGAAATATTGATATTAAAACTCTCGTCTTCAAAGCTATACCCTGTAGAACCTAAAGCTCCCCCTACAATCCAGTTTCCTTTCTTGATCGGAGTAGTACCCACTTTCTCAGATAACTTTGGTGTTTCTACTAATTTACCTTTTTGTGCGTGTGCTACGGTCATACCTGCTAACAATAACGCTGTAATCAATGTAATCTTTTTCATCGTTTTTTGCTTTTTAATTATACCTATTTTTTTAACTTCCTGGTTTACTGGCTCGATAAAAAATTTCGTTTCAATTCTAACAAGCTCTTATTCGTATTAACCAGACCGTTAATTAAATATCTTCTAACTTCTTCTTGATCGGGATGGGTAATATATTTATACCAATCATCTGCAAGAAGAACTTTTTTAATTTCAACAATGCGCTTTGCTGTATCATTTGCATTTCTACGACAGGCATCGCTGTCCTTAAGACTAGCATAATGTTTAAAGGTCACTTCTTTTAATAAAAAATTAACACTTATAACATAGTTGTTTTCTTTTTCATCATTGGGAAAAAAGCTAGACCAGGAAGCGTAACCGACACAGAATCCTTGGTTTGCTTTTCGATCTGAAATTAATTTCCATCTACAATTAGCTACCCTTCCCCAATGGTTTGCATAGCGAAAAATTCCTACCTCGCTAAAAAAATAACAGCTGCCTTTTTCGCTTTTGTAATTGGGCGTTTTTTGAGCAATTGCGGTTAAGGGCACTTCGGTCCATTCGCAATAGGTGTGCTTAAAAAAATTCCCTGCGTTGTATTTTTTCATTTAGACGTTTAATTCATCTGGGGTTTGTACCACAACAATCCCCTGTTGTATCATTTCGGCTTTGGCTTGTTCTAGCCCCACAGGAGAGATTGGCTTGGTTGCAAAATCTAAAAAATACGTTTTAAACCCCGCCTTTTGTGCATCTCTTGCTGTGTAAAACACGCAAAACTCAGCCGCTAATCCACAGACGTAAACCTCGGTAACTTGTTGTTCATTCAAGTAACCCAAAAGGCCTGTAGAATCAACTTTATTGTTGTCGTAGAACCCACTATAGGAGTCTATTTGCTTGTTCATACCCTTTCTGAAAATGGCAGCTACTTTAGCACTATTCCAAGCGTTGCTAAAAGCAGCACCTGTTGTTCCCTGCACACAGTGATCTGGCCATAATACTTGAGGTTGTCCTTGTAGTTCAATCTCATCATATGGATTTTTCCCTTGATGCTGAGAGGCAAAACTCTGGTGGTCCAAGGGATGCCAATCTTGGGTTGCAACGATCAAATCAAAGCGATCTTGAATGGCATTGATTTTTGGAATAATTAAATCCCCCTCTTGGACAGCCAACGCTCCATCTGGCAAAAAATCATATTGCAAATCAACAACTAATAAAGCCGTCATAAGTTACTCATTTTATTTGAAATAATAAAGAATAAAGGAATAATATAAGATTATTCGTTTATTTTTCGAATTCTTTTAATGTTTGAGTGATGATAGAAACACATTCTAACAATTGCTCTTCCGTCATAACTAAAGGCGGTGCGAATCGGATAATATTACCGTGAGTTGGTTTAGCCAATAATCCATTATCTCTCAACTTCAAACAAATATTCCAAGCGGTATCACTTTCTTCCGTATCGTTAATAAGAATAGCGTTTAACAATCCTTTTCCGCGAACGAGTGAACAGATATTGCTTGTTTGAATGTACTTGTCCAATTCAGCTCTAAACAAATGTCCTAAGCGTTCTGCATTCGCTGCTAATTGTTCGTCTAAGACAACATCAAGGGCTGCAATAGCGATTGCTGCTGCCATGGGATTTCCTCCAAAAGTAGATCCGTGTTGACCTGGTTTGATTACGTTCATAATTTCATCATCTGCAAGGACAGCGGAAATTGGGTAAGCTCCCCCAGACAAAGCTTTTCCTAATACCAGGATATCTGCTTTTACATTTTCGTGTTGAATAGCCAACATTTTTCCAGTACGCGCGATACCTGTTTGAACCTCATCTGCAATAAACAATACATTGTGTTGTTCACAAAGTAATTTTGCTTCGGCAAGGTAGCCCGCTTTAGGCACGTATACTCCAGCTTCTCCTTGGATTGGTTCTACTAAGAATCCAGCGATATTTGCGCTATCTTGTTCTAATATTGCGCGCAAGGCATCGATATTATCATAAGCTACGCGTATAAAACCTTCAGTATAAGGTCCGTAGTTATTTCTTGCCTCTTCGTCATTTGAAAAAGAGATAATCGTAGTTGTTCGTCCATGGAAGTTATTTTCACAAACGATTATTTTAGCTTGATTTTCAGCGATTCCCTTTTTCTCATAGGCCCATTTACGACAAACTTTCAAAGCTGTTTCTACAGCTTCAGCCCCTGAATTCATTGGCAATACTTTGTCGTACCCCATCAATTCAGTAATTTTTTTCTCGTAAACGCCCAATTGATCGTTGTAAAAAGCACGAGAAGTCAACATCAATGTATTGGCTTGTTTTGTCATTGCTTCAACAATTTTCGGGTGACAATGTCCCTGATTCACTGCTGAATATGCAGATAAAAAGTCATAATATTTTTTACCTTCAACGTCCCAAACATAAACACCTTCTCCTTTTGTAAGTACAACAGGTAAGGGATGGTAATTGTGTGCTCCGTGTTTATCTTCTAATGCAATCGCTTGTTCTGAAGTTATTTTTTCTGACATCATACTATCTGTTTTAATTTACCTGCAATTTACTGCTTTTTATGTAAATAATTCGAAAATACCTTTGTTCTCCTCTACTCTATTCCCTCCATTTGCACAAAAACCGGAGGCTATTCGTTTTCGGTATTTTCTATCTATGCCGATAAAACCAATTTTCCTTCTAGACTATCTCCTTATTTTTTACACTAAAACGATACAATTTTTGTTTTTTATATCAAAATCACAATTCTTCGTTGAAACAAAAAGGGGAATAAAATTACTTTTACTCCCCTTTTATATTTTTGTTTTTATTTACTTTTTTACTCTTGTTCTTTGCTTTTTAACTGCTGCTCGATTTCTACCCATTTGGTTGGATCTTCTTTTACCTCGATATAGTAGTCATATAGCATTCGCGTTAGCTTAACTTCTACGCGTTGTCCCATAACTTCGTTAAGCGTAAAATAGCCGTAAAACTCACCTCCTTTTTTAATAATAGGTGGTTTTTCGGCATGCTGATTCCAAGGAGAAAAATTGCTTTTTTCATCTCCATAAACGCCATATTTATTCCAAATCGACTTTTTGTTGTACTCATTTCCGTAGACACCATATGAATTCCACACGGAATTTTTATTTTCAGAAGGACAATTAAGACATCCTAAATACTCTTGGGCTTTATTATTGCTGTAAATCTCCAAAATTTGCGCTTTCAAATTAAAGGAAATCAAACACAGCAAGGCTACGATTAGACCTGTATTCTTTTTCATTGTTTTTTTCATTGTTTTGCCTGTGCAAATTACAACTATTTTTAAACATTAACAGCATCGCTTTTTTTCTTATTTGTTAATTTTATGAAGACAATACCCTCCTTATATAGCTGAACACTAGCGTTTACATAGCTTTTAATTATATTTAGTATTGGAGATAAAAAATTAATGTTATAATTTATACTAAATTAAAAAACACTAAATTTATTCTTTTAACACATCCTACAATAAACACATTAGTTCTTTACAAAAAAAACAGAGCTCCCCCCTTCAAAAGAATAACACATTACCTCATGGAAAATATACAAACTCAGCGCTTGCTTTTGACAAAGATTGACTATTGTGATACTGATTTTTACCTTGAACTCGTCAACACACCCGCTTGGTTGGCCTATATAGGGAATCGAAACATATACAGCACTTTAGATGCTCAGAATTACATTCAGGCTATCCTAGATAACCCCCAGACAAGCTACTGGACGGTACACCTAAAAATGGACCAAAAACCAATAGGCACTATTTCTTTGATCAAACGCGAGTATTTGAAAGCACATGATCTTGGCTTTGCCTTTTTACCGCATTATATGAACAAAGGGTATGCCTATGAAGCGGCTCATGCGGTGGTTGAACAACTAAAAAAAGAGGGAACCCATGTGCTGCTGTATGCTGCAACTTTACCTGAAAATAAAAGTTCAATCAAATTGTTGATGCGCTTGGGCTTTTCCTTTGTTGAAGTCATCAAGCCCGCTGGAGAACTATTGAATGTATACCAATTAAATCTATGGGAGGAATAGCGCCAAATCCTCCTTATCTTCGCCTTTTAAACGCCTAAACGTATTTCTATCATGAACTGTATACTATGTCAAAGTCCGCTGACGCATCAAATTGATTCCCACTACTATCAATGCAGTAGGTGCTATGCCTACGTCAAAGATGTTGCATACTACTTTTCTGAAGCACAGGAAAAACAGCATTACGAATTTCACAACAACGATGTCAATGACTTGGGGTATCAAAAATTCACTTCTCCTATTACCAATGAGATTCTCCACCGGTTTTCAACAGACACCTTGGGATTGGATTTTGGCTGTGGTAAAGGTCCAGTGATCACGAAGCAATTAGTGGATCGCGGCTATCATGTAAATTTATACGACCCTTATTTTTACCCTGATCAGTCGTATGCGCATGCTGTATATGACTATATTTTTAGCTGTGAAGTATTTGAACATTTTTATCAACCTGCAAAGGAAATTGCCCACCTCAAATCACTGTTGAAACCCGGTGGCTTACTCCTTATTATGACGCACCTTTATCAGGAACAAGTGCCCTTTAACTCCTGGTATTACCGAAAAGATGAAACCCATGTTTTTATTTATACCCCTCAGACAATTGCCTATATCGCTCAGCAATTTGACTTTGAAATACTTAAACTTTCAGAGCGCTTCATTGTTTTAGCATCGAGAAACCGGAACTAAACAGTTGTATCCTCATTTTACTGCACAAGTAAAAGGAGTAACTCAATAGAACTACTCCTCTTACAAATGCTGCTTGGGTACAAACAGCGAGAACAATAAAAAAAACTATGAAATCTAGGTAAAAAAATCGCACTGCGACTATTTTTACTTTTGCTACTAAAAATTGGTGATCTTCTGTTGATAGCTAGTTATGTTTATTCAAACTAAGCTGTTTTTGTTTGATTTTTTAAAGTCTTCATTTATTAATTATCAAGTATCATACCAAAAAATCTCAATAGTAGATTTTCTCTTATATTTTTACAAAAAAAGTAAAACCTTTACAATCAATAAATTAAACAATTAAAAAGGATTAACCGTTTCCGGCTAATCCTTTTCTTACAATCACGTTAGGTTTTATATAAAATACTTACAGGTTTAAAATAATAAATTCACTACGTCTATTTGCTTGGTGTTCTTCATTCGTACATTTCACTCCATTGCTACACTTGTTAATCAATTGACTTTCGCCATACCCTTTACCTGATAAACGGCTAGCTTCTACTCCTTGACTAATTATCCATTGCATGGTTGCTTTTGCACGACGTTCTGATAGTTGCATATTGTAGTTATCATTTCCACGACTATCGGTATGTGAACGAACATCAACTATCATACTTGGGTTTTCGAGCATGGTTTTCACCACTTTCATCAGCTCAATTTGAGCATCAGGACGAATCACAGCCGAATCAAAATCAAAATGGATAGGTGCTAACTTCAATTTCTTGAATGCATCATCTCCTTTTTCCATCGATTCTAGTTCAATATTTAGGCGTGTTTGTGCTTTTCGATCGGTATCTACTGTAAACTCCTGCGTCCAATACTTCTTTTTCCCTACCTGAATGCGATAGTGGTGACCACAGCTTAATTTCTCAGCGCTGTAATAGCCTAGTTCGTCCGTGTACACTTTTTCTACTATATTATTTCGCTGATCATACACCACAACTTCCACCCCTTCGAGTCCTATTTTGTTATTGCGATCAGTTACTACACCATCAATAATTTGAAAACATGGTTTTTCTATAAACAAGTAGATATCATCACTACCTAAGCCTGTATTTTTGTTTGAGGTCACAAAGCCTTTTTTAGTTGAAGCATCAATATATAGACCAAAGTCGTCAAAGCTACTGTTGATGTCAGGGCCTAGGTTAGTGGGAACTCCTAATTGTCCATCGCGATTGATTTTCACTTTAAACAAGTCCAATCCTCCAAATCCAGGATGACCATCACTAGAGAAGTACAAGGTATAGTCAGAAGAGATGAATGGAAAGGTTTCTCGTCCTGCGGTATTCACTTGATCGCCCAAGTGTTCAACCAAGCCAAAACGCCCAGATTCAAAGAGACTAATGCGAAATAAATCCGACTGTCCTATACTACCTTGGCGATCTGAAACAAAATACATCCACTTTTCATCGGGGGTTAAGGCTGGATGTGCGGTATTGTATCCGTCTAAATTAAAAGGCAATTCTTCCACTGCTCCCCATGTGCCATCCCCTTGTTTTTTTGCTTTGTAAATCTTCAATAAAGAAGATTCGTCTTCATTGTATTGGGCGCGTTTGCTTCCCTTAGTTGAGCCATTGTTGCTCGTAAAATACATCGTATTGCCATCTTTAGTAAAAATAGCTGATCCCATGTTTAGCTCTCTTGAAGCAATTTCTTTGGCAAACAATACCGGTGGTTCAAAACTACCCTCATCGGTAATGGTTGTTGCATATAATTTGGTGTATTGCTCATTGGTCCAATTGTGTATTTTGTTTTTCATTTCATCACTCTCTCGTGAAGAAGTGAAAATCAATTGATTACCTAGAAGCGTTCCTCCATAATCAGAATACTTACTATTCGTTGATAAGTTGAGCATTGTAAAACGAGAACAATCGAGGGTTTGATGGACTAATTCCCCTTGTGAAATCAGTCGCTGGGCTCGAGAGTCATTAGCGTCTAGAGCAGCGAACTCTTTCAATACGGCATCTGCTTTTGCGGGTTGGTTGACTGCTTTGAGCGTTTGTGCATAGCGGTAGTAGTACTCTTTATTTAAAGCACTAAGGTCTTTGTCTTCATAAACCCCTTGAAACAATTGATCGTACCATGTATAGGCATCCACAAATTTTCCGTTGTAGTAATAGGAGTCGCCCAATTTACACAAAATAGATGCAGTTATATGTCCTTGTTCCACCATTGTTTCATAATAACTAATAGCTTCTACATAGGCGTACGTATCGAAGTTTCGATCTGCTTTTTTTTCTTTTCTTGTTTGTCCAAAGCTAATCAGGCTGGAGAACAAGAAACAAAGTACTATCCCTTTGGTTATGTTTTTTACCATCATTGCTTGTATTTAGAAAAATCGAGGAGCGACTTTTCTTCTGTTGTTACTAAATAATTCGAATTTCATAAAGATCTCATGGGATCCAGAGTGATACTTTCCTAGCTTACTAGTATCCGCATCATACGTATATCCAACAAACAGTCCATCAGTAATTTGGAATCCTGCTAATCCGCTAACGGAAGCATCCCATCGGTAAGCGGCTCCTACTGTAAATTTGTTGTACAACAAAAAGTTTGCTGTAAGGTCTACTTGTAGAGGAGAGCCTGTGATCACCTTGACTAAAGCGGCAGGTTTGAATTGAATATCGGGATTGATATCAAAGACATAGCCTCCCATCAAGTAAAAATGCGTTTTTTCTTTCATCACTTTATAGTCGTTCTCGTTGTATACATTACTCGACAAAATCATAGGAGCGGATAAACCGACATAGGCTTTATCTGAATATAGATAAACTCCAGCGCCAATGTTTCCTGAAAATTTATTTTTGATGTTGTCTTGCGTAATAGGATCAGTACCATCGTAAATTTGGAGCTTGTCATAGTCCACATCTAGAAGCGTTCCTCCTCCTTTTAATCCGAAGGCCAACTTATAGTGATAGTTCAGATTCACGGTATAGGCTAAATCGATAGATAGACTATTTTCATCCATTACCCCGAGGTGATCGTTTTTAAAGTGAACACCTAACCCCAAACCATTGTCAGTTAGTGGTGTGGTTACGGATAGATGAGCCGTTTTTGGGGCTCCTTCTAATCCAACCCACTGGGTGCGGTAGAGTCCAAAAATTTGTAAGTTACTCACACTCCCTGCATAAGCAGGGTTGATTACCGCCGGATTATACATGTATTGTGTATATTGGGGGTCTTGTTGTGCTGAGACTTCTTGTATACCAAATACGCTCAAACAAGCGAATATAAAGGTTTGTATTATGTTATTTCTTTTCATCTCCTGCGGTTTTAGTTATTCTCCAAGTGAAGGTTGGCCGCTTTTTTGATCATGCGACTTCCGTTATCATCTGTGTATTCGTACGTAATGACGTAATAGTACGTACCACTTGGAAGCTTACTTCCCTTATCAATGGTTGCTTTTCCTTCAGAATAGCCACGGAAAACATTACTGCTTCCATCGCCATTGGGGTCATACCCACGGGTTTCATACACCCGTGATCCCCAACGATTGAAAATTTCAACCTTATTGTTGGGATAGTTCTTGATATTATCGATAATAAAGTAATCGTTCTTGCCATCACCATCGGGTGTTACTAAGTTGTAGATCACGATATCTCCGTCTAAAACCCAATCCTCTTTCACGGTAGCAAGGGTAAAAAACCCATAGCCTTTTACAGTTGCTATAGTGGTTACTTCTTTGGTTGACATATCCACAACCCCTCCTTCGTCAACCCAAAGTTGTGCTTTATCATCCCAACGGACAATGTGCAAGTTTGCTTCGGGTGTTTTCAATACTTCGGGCGAGGTGGTTGTCTCATTCCAACTCAGGGTTAAGAGCACATCACTAGTATTATTTTCTCCTTTATCGATCAGCCAATATTCTTTGGTATTTAGGGTATTAATTACCCCTACTTTATTGGGACGAGACTCAAAAAAGGCAGGATCGTCATAGGTATATGCACCAGTAAAAGCATCTTTGCTTCCTTTAGGTGCAGAAATACGCGCATAGCGGTATTTTCCTTGATCGCCACTAGGATAAGTAAACGACTCATTTCCAATCTTTTCAATCACTCCATCCACATGGGCTTCATCGCGTACATTCAAGGTCGTTGAGCCATTTTGAAATGTGATCATTCCATGAGAAACTCCAGTAACCGCATTCTTTTCGGGATCTACTTTGATAATACCAGATTGAAAATCGGCTGTTCCGTATATATCGATATTCTGCTTCAAATCAAAAGCCACCTGTTGAATGGGATTGTCAAACTGTACATTGTAAAAAGAGGCAATTCCGTCTCCAAGTAATTGCTTGATTCCGTTAGGACGGCCATCAACGGTAAATATAGTTGTGGAGGTTTTGTGATTTTCTGTAATACCATATAATCCATCATTTAAAAAATGTTGAAAGTAAATTACAGTTCCATCATTGGTTACATCTCCAGATTCTTGATTTTCAAAGGTACCTTCAAAGGAGACCAAATCTCCTGATGATACAGACAAGACCCCTTCGTTGCTGGTCAACGAAGGTTCCTGACTGTAAGTTGTTATACTAATACAACAGAAGGCTACTGCAGTAAATATTATTTTCTTATTCATGCTTTCTTTTTTTTGGGGTTCTACAATCGTTTTGACAATTAGTGGTGATCGTAATAGTGGTCATCCGTATTGCGCTGCACATAATCAATTGCCCAAGCCAAGAAGTTCATGGTAAAGTGGCTGTTGTACGTTGCTGCACTACTATTTCCTTTTGACCCAGACCCTGTTGCAAAAGTAGCATTTGAAGAACTTCCACTTGCTCCAAAGACTGTGTGTTTAAAGAATCCACTATCTCCAACATAGACAAAGGCATGTTGGTTGTGTCGGACAACCCAACATTTAGTTGGATCGGCATCATAGCGAATATAAGAGGATGGTAGATTATTAATTATTCTACCCGAAACATCTTCTCCAAGCATTCTTCCTCTAACATCAAAAAATGGTCCTACAAGTAAAGGATCGTTTGTATTAACTAACGTATGGAATGTACTTTGCAAAGAAATGCTTGCATTTCCACCTCCTGCTAATTGGTTAATAAAATTAGCGGCATGACCTCCATCCGACTCGTTTACAATCATCGCAGCACCTCTTTTGTTTACTAAGAATTCATATAATGCATTATTCTTGTCTCGATCAAAACCAAAATTTAAAGACCCCATAACAATATCGACCTTATTATTTCTCAAAGCCGCAATAAAATTATTTGCAGTGCTATGGTTTCCTGAAACTACAGTTACACTCTCCACTTTAACGATTCCATGTGGTCCAAAATAAGCTGGATTTTTAAATAAGCCTGCTTTCGTACCATCATCTACTCTAAAACCAGCACTACTTCCTGAAGCTAAAATCACCATTGGTCTATACAGTACAGGTACTACAACAGTTCCTCGTTGTTCTGCGTTTCCAACGCTATTTCCAAGAAGTTCCATCGTATAATGTTCCGCAATTTGAGGGGTACCTGCCGCAGTTAATACCATAGTTACTTCACGGCCAACCTCGGCATCCGTTAGTGTTCTAATTCCTTTATACGTAATACCATTAACAGGGTTTGTTGTTTCAATCACAGCCTCACCAGGGAAGATAACCTTAACTGGTAATTCAATTTGATTGGGTCCTGTCAAGAATGTTGGTTTATAAGGGCGTAGTTTTCCGATTACTCTTGCTCTGCTCCAATCTACTTCATACTGTACCGGGGCACCCGACACTGGAATATCGTAGTTACAACCATCCAATTCTGTTAATTCAGGTGGATAAGAAGCATCATAATCATGGGCTCCTTTAGAGATCAACTTCATTTTTACGGTTATATTTCGATTGCTAACCGTTGGCTTACCTGTACCAACTTTAGGTGTTAGCACAACATTCTGTACATCATCTCGTAAATTATTAAATACAAAGTCAATTAACCCTGAAGTAAATTCTATTTTTTCGGTTTGATTTCCATAGCCTATACCCTCAATTTCAACTGTTCCTGTTAGTTCACCACGACCAGTAGCGTTAACTTTTAGTGGAACGTGTATTTTATGGTCTGCCGTTAGATTCACGTTGTATTCAAATACCCCTTCATGGCTGATTGGATACTGAGCATTTGCACAATAAAACGCTACAGTCAGCGGTTCAATTGGCACAGTATAGTCATAAAAATCAGGCGATTGTCCTAATTCAACTTGAACATGTGAATTAGTAAAGAAATTCAAAGGGGTATTTCTTGGAACAACGGGTGCTCCTTGACCTCTTAAAATTATTTTGGCTGTTCCGGCAGCAATTTCTGCATTCGTTAAGGCACGTCTACCTGAGAATCGAATTCCATTGTTGTCCAACGTATTGATTTCAACCGTTCCGCCCATCGTAATATTTGAAATAGTTGCTTCAAGGTTTCCACTTTTCGGATCAGTCATGTTGACACCAGTAAAAAACTTTCCTACTGGATTAATATGGGTAATCTTATATTTTAGTGATTCTTTTTCAACAAAATTGTTGATTACACAGCTCGAAGTCTTTCCGTTTAATACAAATTTAATCTCATCGCCTGAGCTTGTTGGTGCTCCATTTCCATCACGTAAATACCCTTTTATGGGAGTACCTGATCCTCTTAAAACGATGTGGTAATTCCCTGCATCAGGAAAGATACCGCTGCCTTGAAAAGCATATCCATTGGGTTCTGTACCGTTATAAGCTGTAGCTTCAACAGTATATCTACCAGGTGTTGACACACTGACTTCAAGGAAAATCATATTCGAACGCTCTTTTAAGAACACCCCTTCAAAATAATTTCCCTCTATTTGGATGGTTGAACATTTGCTATTCTGAATTACAAAAGTAGCAGGCTCAATTTCTCCACATAGATTTAACCATCTGTCTCGAGATTCATTATAGAACTCCATACAATCGATGGTCGTATTATATATCATTAATCCTTGCTGTAAATCCGCTTTGGGAATATTTCTACGCTCACTCGTTGTCATTTTAGGCAACAAGAAACCTTTTTCTACCGAACTTAGATCTAAAATACTAAAAGGTAATACATCACTAGCTGGCTCACTAACCGATAGGTCAGATAATTTCATTCCATTTCTATTGTTTGTATTTTGCCCTTGTGCTGTAGTGATACAAAAAAAGACGGCTAAGAATATATAATACAATAATTTATATTGTTTTTTTTCTAAATTCATATGCATTATTTTTTGATTAAAGAAGCTGAAACCTACTAAGACGTTTCAGCTTCTTCTCTATTAATTAGAAGGTCTATTTTCTTTCACATAGTCGATAGCCCACGCCATCACGTTTGCATAAAGCACACTATTGTATACTGTACTACCTTTATAGTAAGGTTTTCCAACTGGTGTACCATCTGCTAAATATTTTGAAGGCCAAATAGAAGTATGCGTACTTGTAGAGGTTCCTACAAACCATCCACCATCTCCGAAGAAAGCAAAACCTAAATCTCTGTGTTTAAGTCCCCAAACCTCAGATGCGTCACCGTCTTTAGAGATCAACGGTACAAGGTTAGTTGGTAGATTGCTGTAATACCATCCATTTGAAGCATCGTTTCCTATGTATTTTCCACTCAAGTTTCCGAAAGGTCCGTTGATAATAGGATCGTTACTTGCGCTGTTTAATACTGGGTTTAGCATGGTATAACGACTAGAGTGGTTAATTCCACTACTAGCTGTTAACTGCTCAATAAAGCTCTTCGTCGTCGAATGTACTCTATTCTCATCTCCAACAATCAACACTCCTTTTTTGTTTTTCACGAAGTCAAGGAGAACTTGATTGGTTTGCTCTGTTGAGTTGTATCCAATAACATTAACAATGATATCTACCTTGTTTGCTTCAATAAAATTACCCAAGTTTTGACCTTGTAGTTTGGTATCTAGGATGCGGATGTTGTTTACTTTTACAGTTCCATTTGGTCCAAAATTAACACGACTGTTTAAGATTGCTCCACCTGCATAGGCATTAGACGTTGATGGTCCATAATTCTTATGTCCTAAACGCAGGACAACTATCTCTCTATATCGCACAGAAACCATAGCGGAACAGGTTGTTGTTCCCGCTTGACTGTTCGTTGTTAGGGTGTAAGTTATATTTCCTCCTACCGTGTATTTTCCAGTTGGAACTAAGCGAATTGTTTGCTGTCCTTGTCCATTGAATGTACCTGAAGCACTGAAACTAACACCGTTGACTTCGTTCGTACTAATTGTATATGGACCTGGATAATCTACATTTACTTGAACTTCAATATAGTGATTCCCTCCTAAATTTGAATCTACTGTGTAAGTTCCATTTACTTTTACTGTGCTACACAAGATAGAGTAGCGAATCGGTTGTACTTCTACAGTAATTTCTGGGAATGTTGCACAAATTGCAGCTGTTCCAGGTGTAAGGTTGGTAAACTTAATTGCTGTTGTTCCCTTTGGAATCATTGTTTCTTCCGGATAAAGGGTTACAAACTGAATATTGTTTCGATTTGCATTGAAGGCTAAGTTTACATTATTTGCTTTAAAACTAACTGGTGTTGTTGTCGTTCCAGTAACAAAATGACCTTTTAATTCAATAGAGGTTGTTCCTGGTGCTAAAACTTCTACTGGAATCAAAATAGAATTTGCCTGAGATAATCGGGTGTCTTCTTGGTAGGATCCTCTTATTTCAATAGGATTGTTCACATCATCACAAACTAAATTAAATGCGACAGGTTTTACGTGAACCATCACTTTGGCATTCGTTGGATTGGTATGACTAATCGAATTCGTTGTGAAGGTAAACACATCAGGATTTGCAGCTGAGGTAGAAACAACGGGTGTTCCCTGCCCTACTACTTCAATTGATTGTGATCCTTCACTTGTAAATTCACCTGAACCACTAAAAGACATTCCATTTGTTGTATTGGATTGTACTCTCCAGAAGCCTGTTCTTGTTACATTAACATCTAATACGACTTTATTGTCGTTTGCATTCAAAGGAACTCCGATGTAGGCATCCCAAGCAACTACTTTATTTTGTGGTTCATTAATCGTAAAATTAAGATCCGAAGGTTTTACTTTGATACGCGTATTCGCACAAACTGTACTTACTTTTCCGTTCACCGAAAAGGTTAATAAATCCCCTTGAATTTCATTTCCTGTAAGTGGTGTACCAAGACCATCCAAGGCAATTGTGTAAACCCCGGCTGCATTAAAACTTCCACTTTTGCTAAAAGAATAACCATTTTCAGGGTTTGGTGTAGCCGTAATATGATACGAACCTGCTTCTTGTACATTCAATTGTACATAGAGAATATCAGTTTCTTTTAAGAACTTTCCTTGTTCTAAGTAATCATTGCCTGATGCACTTAGGACAATTCGACTACAATCAGTTAAATCGGCAATAGCTGGAGGTAATGTTCCACATAAGCTCAACCAACGATTCCCTTCTCTACTGTAATAATTGATACAATCGGTATCTGTATTGTAGATAACTAAACCATTTCCACGTTCTACATCTGTAATATTAATAGCATTTCGCTCTGCTGTTGTCATACGTGGAAGTAAAAATCCTTTGGTAGAACTTTCTAATTCCAATAATGTTGCAGGCGCTGCTGTCACAGCACTATTGGCTACCGAACCATCCGTAATCTTCGTTGTGTGAGGATTATTTTGTCCGAAGGTGGTGGCTATTGTACAAAACACAGCCACCATCATCCATACTATATATTGAATAGATTTCAAGTTATTTTTTTTCATCAATATCATTTTTGACTTATACAATTATCTATTTTAAAAGCGCTTCAAGTGCTTCTAATCGCTTAGTTAAATCCTGTACTTCATTCTTCAATACTTGAATTTCATCCGCTTTTTGATCTAACTCTTTTTTCTGTTCAATTAGGTGTAAGAAAAGTTCTTCTGTTTTTTCCAATAATTGAATGGATAACTCTGATACGTTAAATGAATACCCAGTTTCAGTTTTTTCCAATTCGCTAATTGGTGTAATTCCAGGTAAATGTCTATTTGTTTTAATATAGCTATCTACTGTAGTTAAATCATTAAATGTATAGTCATATTTCAACGAAGAGAACCCATCAAAATAGTTTTCAAATACATAATCCGCATAGTAGCTATTTGTAGCAGTAATACTACCATTTACACGCAATCGTTCGTTTGGTGCAGCTGACTTGGTAGTATAACCAATACCTACCCATCCCATGGTATAGATATCTTGATCATTTTTAGTTGCTTGCACCCCATTACCTGTATGCCAAGGCTCTTGAACAAGCTCATTGAACGAAATAATAGTTGCGTTTTTATTCTCGTCTGTATAAATTAATTCGCGCGAATCTAATTTTGCTTCTAACTGAGTTAAGGTTTCAGACTGCTCAAAAATATCCTTGATATAAATTGGGTTCTTCGACTTTTCTTCGTCTTGGAAAACTAAAGCTTTACCAACACCCGCATAATTATCTTCTAAGGTTAATGAGGTAATCGTTTCTAAACTATTACTACCCGTTGATCCAAATAATTCTGTCCCTTTAATTTCCACATCTTCATTCGCCTCATTTTTATATACATACTTGGTAGCCTCATAGGTTCTCAAATACGTTTCTCCTGGGCGTTCAGTTTCTTCGTGTACTTCTAAATATTCGCCATTCACTTCATCCAAATACACATACATATCGTATTTCTCTGGGGTTAATGTCGTTTTCGTTTCCTTACTTCGAATTTCGGTAGTCAGGTTAAATTCATTATTCCCTGCAGTAATGATAATATCATCATTTACGTCACGTACAACCGAAACATCTCCAGTAGATGATGAAATAAAAGTTTTTAATAGCGTTATTACTTTAGGATCTTGGATAATTTTCTCAAAATCAGTGATCACATCTTGGGTAATTTCCAATACTACATCATCTTGCTCTCCTGTTTCATCAACGAAATAGTACTCAATCATTCCTGTCGTTTGATTGCTTCCTTTTTCCATTTTTGTTAGAGTCTCAGCGAATTTTATCTCAATTGCATCTTGCCCATTATTGAATACAAATCCTGCTTTTACTTCTTCTTTATTCAGATTGGCATCCGTCGTCTTTAAACTGGCTAGTGCTGAATTATTCTTAATCACCGTTTTAAATTCATTACTATTTCCAAGTTTTGTAATAAACTCTTGGTTGTCTACAAGTTCTGTTACAAATACGTCGTTGTTCGCGATGATTTTTCCTAAGTCATCCATCTTCACAGCAAACACATTGTTTTCTGTATCAGTAATCGTTAAGAATTCATCTGTCGCTACAAACGATTTGATTTTCGTATTCCCTAATGCATCCCAGCTAATTACTACCGGTTGCTTATTGTCATCGTAGTAGAAGAAAGTGTTGTTTACTGTATCGTAACCTACGTTTCCATAAACGTCTTTTAATTCTTCAATGATGTTGGTAATGAACTCATTGTTGTTGGTGATTTGCTCAATGAACTCTACCTTATTTCCAAGTTTTGTAATAAACTCTTGGTTGTCTACAAGTTCTGTTACAAATACGTCGTTGTTCGCGATGATTTTTCCTAAGTCATCCATCTTCACAGCAAACACATTGTTTTCTGTATCGGTAATCGTTAAGAATTCATCTGTCGCTACAAACGATTTGATTTTTGTATTCCCTAATGCATCCCAGCTAATTACTACCGGTTGCTTATTGTCATCGTAGTAGAAGAAAGTGTTGTTTACTGTATCGTAACCTACGTTTCCATAAACGTCTTTTAATTCTTCAATGATGTTGGTAATGAACTCATTGTTGTTGGTGATTTGCTCAATGAACTCTACCTTATTTCCTAACTTGGTAATAAACTCTTGGTTATCTACAAGTTCTGTTACAAATACGTCGTTGTTCGCGATGATTTTTCCTAAGTCATCCATCTTCACAGCAAACACATTGTTTTCTGTATCAGTGATCGTTAAGAATTCATCTGTCGCTACAAACGATTTGATTTTCGTATTTCCTAATGCATCCCAGCTAATTACTACCGGTTGCTTATTGTCATCGTAGTAGAAGAAAGTGTTGTTTACTGTATCGTAACCTACGTTTCCATAAACGTCTTTTAATTCTTCAATGATGTTGGTAATAAACTCATTGTTGTTGGTGATTTGCTCAATGAACTCTACCTTATTTCCAAGTTTTGTAATAAACTCCTGGTTGTCTACAAGTTCTGTTACAAATACGTCGTTGTTCGCGATGATTTTTCCTAAGTCATCCATCTTCACAGCAAACACATTGTTTTCTGTATCGGTAATCGTTAAGAATTCATCTGTCGCTACGAACGATTTGATTTTCGTATTTCCTAATGCATCCCAGCTAATTACTACCGGTTGCTTATTGTCATCGTAGTAGAAGAAAGTGTTGTTTACTGTATCGTAACCTACGTTTCCATAAACGTCTTTTAATTCTTCAATGATGTTGGTAATGAACTCATTGTTGTTGGTGATTTGCTCAATGAACTCTACCTTATTTCCTAACTTGGTAATAAACTCCTGGTTGTCTACAAGTTCTGTTACAAATACGTCGTTGTTCGCGATGATTTTTCCTAAGTCATCCATACTCACAGCAAACACATTGTTTTCTGTATCGGTAATCGTTAAGAATTCATCTGTCGCTACAAACGATTTGATTTTTGTATTCCCTAATGCATCCCAGCTAATTACTACCGGTTGCTTATTGTCATCGTAGTAGAAGAAAGTGTTGTTTACTGTATCGTAACCTACGTTTCCATAAACGTCTTTTAATTCTTCAATGATGTTGGTAATGAACTCATTGTTGTTGGTGATTTGCTCAATAAACTCTACCTTATTTCCAAGTTTTGTAATAAACTCTTGGTTGTCTACAAGTTCTGTTACAAATACGTCGTTGTTCGCGATGATTTTTCCTAGGTCATCCATCTTCACAGCAAACACATTGTTTTCTGTATCGGTAATCGTTAAGAATTCATCTGTCGCTACAAACGATTTTATTTTTGTATTCCCTAATGCATCCCAGCTAATTACTACCGGTTGCTTATTGTCATCATAGTAGAAGAAGGTATTGTTTACTGTATCGTAACCTACGTTTCCATAAACGTCTTTTAATTCTTCAATGATGTTGGTAATGAACTCATTGTTGTTGGTGATTTGCTCAATGAACTCTACCTTATTTCCTAACTTGGTAATAAACTCTTGGTTGTCTACAAGTTCTGTTACAAATACGTCGTTGTTCGCGATGATTTTTCCTAAGTCATCCATCTTCACAGCAAACACATTGTTTTCTGTATCGGTAATCGTTAAGAATTCATCTGTCGCTACAAACGATTTGATTTTTGTATTCCCTAATGCATCCCAGCTAATTACTACCGGTTGCTTATTGTCATCGTAGTAGAAGAAGGTATTGTTTACTGTATCGTAACCTACGGTTCCATAAACGTCTTTTAATTCTTCAATGATGTTGGTAATGAACTCATTGTTGTTGGTGATTTGCTCAATGAACTCTACCTTATTTCCAAGTTTTGTAATAAACTCTTGGTTATCTACAAGTTCTGTTACAAATACATCGTTGTTCGCGATGATTTTTCCTAAGTCATCCATACTCACAGCAAACACATTGTTTTCTGTATCGGTAATCGTTAAGAATTCATCTGTCACTACAAACGATTTGATTTTCGTATTCCCTAATGCATCCCAGCTAATTACTACCGGTTGCTTATTGTCATCGTAGTAGAAGAAAGTGTTGTTTACTGTATCGTAACCTACGTTTCCATAAACGTCTTTTAATTCTTCAATGATGTTGGTAATGAACTCATTGTTGTTGGTGATTTGCTCAATGAACTCAATATTGTCACCTAACTTGGTAATAAACTCTTGGTTGTCCACCAAATTCGTAACGAACGTACTGTTGTTGGCAATTTCTGCTACGTCTAAGCGAACAGCGTTGTTGTCTGAGTCTGTAATAATCAACTGATCGTTGAGCAATTCAAAACGAACGTTGGTCGTATTTAATGCAGACCAATCAATTTCGTGTTCTACGCCATGCTCATCGTAATACACAAATGTATTTGTAGTCGAATTGTAGTTTACATTTCCATAGGCTCCTTTTAGTTCCTTGATAATGTTCTCAATAAACTCGTTATTATTTGTAATGTGCTCAATAAACTCAATATTGTCACCTAACTTGGTAATAAACTCTTGGTTGTCCACCAAATTCGTAACGAACGTACTGTTGTTGGCAATTTCTGCTACGTCTAAACGAACAGCATTGTTGTCTGAGTCTGTAATAATCAACTGATCGTTGAGCAATTCAAAACGAACGTTGGTCGTATTTAATGTAGACCAATCAATTTCGTGTTCTACGCCATGCTCATCGTAATACACAAATGTATTTGTAGTCGAATTGTAGTTTACATTTCCATAGGCTCCTTTTAGTTCCTTGATAATGTTCTCAATAAACTCGTTATTATTTGTAATGTGCTCAATAAACTCAATATTGTCACCTAACTTGGTAATAAACTCTTGGTTGTCCACCAAATTGGTAACGAACGTACTGTTGTTAGCGATTTCTGCTACATCTAAGCGAACAGCGTTGTTGTCTGAGTCTGTAATAATCAACTGATCGTTGAGCAATTCAAAACGAACGTTGGTCGTATTTAATGTAGACCAATCAATTTCGTGTTCTACGCCATGCTCATCGTAATACACAAATGTATTTGTAGTCGAATTGTAGTTTACATTTCCATAGGCTCCTTTTAGTTCCTTGATAATGTTCTCAATAAACTCGTTATTATTTGTAATGTGCTCAATAAACTCAATATTGTCACCTAACTTGGTAATAAACTCTTGGTTATCTACAAGATTGGTAACGAACGTACTGTTGTTGGCAATATCTGAAACTGCTAAATATACACTGTGACTTTCACTATCCGTAATCACTAAGGATTCCTCTCCATTTTTTGAGGGATTTCCTTCAATTGTAAATGTGTTGTTTTTGCGATCTTTGTATGTATCGCCAGAAAGTAAAGGTGTCCATTCATTAGATTTCCAATAATAAAACCCTGCAGTTAAATTCGCACTACCTGTGTGATATACGAGTAAACTTTCTACTTTTTCCCCTTCGATAGGCGAAAAATCACTTTTGTTTCTCAACTCTACTCGAGGAAGTAAAACTCCTTTTTTCAGCGCCACAATCTCCAATTGTGCAGAACTAGCTGCTTTTCTGGTACCGATACCAACTTGAGCCATTGCTGAACTACTTAACATTAGTACTACTAGTGGGATTAATCTTCTTATCATATCCAATTTTTTTGTTATACAACTCATAAAATCTTGTTATACAAAGTTACGCCTATTAAATATATTCTTATAATAAATCTTAATATTTACAAATAAAACAAGTAATAACACAAAATAATTAAATTATCTTCATCTATTTGATTAGAAAACAAAGAAAACGCATAGCGCCAAAAAAGTTAATTATTCGCATATAATCACTTTTTTAATGAATTAAATCTTCTTAGCAGAATAAATTGAAAAACAAGGAATTTTTGAACAAAAACAATCTCAAAACGAGTAGGTCAAAAAATAAAAAAAAAATAAATTTTTC
Organism: Myroides sp. NP-2; assembly: GCF_014145665.1. Classification (GTDB taxonomy): domain Bacteria; phylum Bacteroidota; class Bacteroidia; order Flavobacteriales; family Flavobacteriaceae; genus Flavobacterium. Next base: position 177,794 of record NZ_JACHTD010000003.1, read on the forward strand.
GCATCGCCATTTTTTCTCTTTATAGAGAGAAGTTACACATTATGCATTTAAAAACGTCAGACGTTGATGTTTTTAGAAGAAGTTCACCATATTCGATCTTTAGCTAAAAAACAACGAATTTGCTGTTATGCATGCATATAAAAATATACCTATTACGCTGTGCTTTTCAGCAGGACAAAGTCGCAAAAAATGAATAGATCAAAAAAAAGGGAGCCCTTTTGGGACTCCCTTTGATCTAAACAAAACTATTTACTACTTTATAAACTTATATTTCGTGTATAAAAATTAAATTCTATGAGGTAAAACTACTTACAGATTCATAATAATGAATTCACTTCGTCTATTGGCTTCATGTTCTTCATCCGAACAATCTACCCCATTGCTACAACGGTTAATTAGTTGACTTTCACCATATCCTCTACCTGTTAATCGGCTCTCCTCAACTCCTTGGCTTATCATCCATTTCATTGTTGCTTGTGCACGTCTCTCTGATAAACTCATGTTGTACTCATCATTTCCACGGCTATCGGTGTGGGAACGAACGTCTAACTGAATTTTTGGATGTTGTAGTAATACATCGACTACTTTTCTCAATTCAACTTGCGCATCCGGGCGAATAGTTGCAGAATCAAAATCAAAGTGGATTGGAGATAATTTCAATTTCTTAAATAAGTCATCTCCTTTTTCAATCAATTCAATTTCAATATTTACGCGTTGTTTAACATCGCGATTCGTATCTACCGTAAACTCTTTTGAAAAATAACCTTCTTTGTTCACAAGAACGCGGTATTCCCCTCCACACACTAATTTATCTGTACTATAATACCCCTGTTCATTCGTGTAAACTTTGTCAATTAGCTTGTTGTACATATCGAAAACTTGGATTTCTACCTCTACAATTCCTCCTTTAGAATCGACATCTGACACAAGCCCCTCCATGATTTGATAGCAGGGTTTTTCAACGAAGAGATAGATATCATCTGCGCCGTATCCTCCAGGTCTGTTCGAACTGATGAACCCTTTTTTCGTATTTGCATCAATATAAATTCCAAAATCGTCATAAGGGCTGTTGATGTCTGGTCCTAAATTAACAGGAGTTCCTATCTTTCCATCTGCATTGATCTTAGCTTTATACAAATCTAATCCACCAAATCCAGGATGTCCATCACTGGCAAAATAGAGCACATAATCTTTAGAGATAAACGGTAAAGTTTCTCTTCCACTGGTATTGATTTGTGTTCCCAAATGTTCTATTAAACCAAAGCGACCTGTCTCAAAAACACTTACGCGAAACAAATCTGACTGTCCTAGACCTCCTTTTCGATCTGAGACAAAATACAACCACTTCTCATCTGGAGTTAATGCGGGATGTGCCGTATTGTACTCGTCTAAATTGAAGGGTAACTCTTCTACTGCTCCCCAACTTCCATCGGCTTGCTTTCTCGCTTTATAAATTTTTAGCAAAGAAGCTTCATCTTCATTGTATTGGGCGCGTTTTCCTCCTTTTGTCGATCCATAATTACTCGTAAAGTACATGGTTTTACCGTCTTTAGTAAAAACAGCCGTCCCCATATTGAGTTCCTTAGACGCTATTTCTTTGGCAAATAACACAGGCGCTTCAAAACTTCCATCTTCACCGATTGCAGTTGCATACAATTTAGTAAAGTGTTGATCCGTCCAGGAGTGCACTTTATTCTTCATTTGGTCATTTGCACGAGAGGAAGTAAAAATCAAACGATTCTCAAGCAAGGTAGCTCCATAATCTGTAAAGGCGCTATTAACTGTCAAGTTAGCTATTGTAAAACGAGAAGCTGGCAAAGTTTGATTCACGAGTTCTTCATTGGTAATAAACAATTGAGAACGAGAATCTGAAGCCTTTAATTGGGCAAATTGCTGCAAAATTTCATCCGCTTTTTGAATGAAATTCATCGATTTAAGCGTTTGTCCGTATCGATAGTAGTATTCTTTGTCTAGGCCTGCGAGGTCCTTGTCCTCATAGGTACCGTTAAACAATTCGTCATACCATTTGAATGCTTCTTCAAACTTGGCATTGAAGTAATAAGAATCTCCTAATTTACTAAGTATAGAGGCATTCACTTGTCCTCTTGCGATCATCTCTTCATACACTTTGATCGCATCTACATAAGCAAACGTATCAAATTTGTGATCTGCTTTTCGCTCCTTTCTAGTTTGTCCTATACTAGGTAAGCTGAACAAAATAAAAAACAGCACAAAGCTATTGAATATATATTTTCTAACCATAACTGCTTTCGTTTAGAAGAATCGTGGAGCGATTTTTCTCTTATTATTACTAAATAATTCGAACTTCATGAAGATTTCATGAGAACCAGAGTGGTATTTCGCCAATTTACTAGTATCGGCATCATAGGTATAACCAATAAACAAGCCATCTGTTACCTGAAATCCAGCTAATCCACTTACAGAAGCATCCCAACGATAGGCAGCTCCAACGGTAAATTTCTCATAAAGCAGGAAATTGGCTGTTAGATCTACTTGTAGAGGAGATCCTGTCATCACCTTGACTAAGGCAGCAGGTTTAAATTGTATCTCTGGGTTAATCTCAAACACATAGCCCCCCATAAGGTAGAAATGTGCTTTCTCTTTCATTAGTTTGTAATCACTATGGTTGTATACATTACTAGACAAAATCGTTGGTGCTGAGAGTCCTACATAGGCTTTATCTGAATATAGATAAACCCCAGCCCCTACGTTTCCGGAAAATTTACCACTGATATTGTCTGCAGCAACCGGATCTGTACCATCGTAAATTTGTAATTTGTTGTAGTCCACATCTAGTAATGATCCAGTTCCTTTCAATCCAAAAGCCAACTTATAGTGGTAGTTCAATTCTACGGTATACGCTAAATCAACTGCAAAACTGTTTTGATCAACAATCCCCAAGCGGTCATTCTTAAAGTGAAAGCCCATCCCTAGGCCCGAATCATTCAATGGAGTCGTTCCTGATAAATACGCTGTTTTTGGTGCACCATCAAGTCCTACCCATTGGGTGCGATATAAACCAAAAAGCTGTAAATTACTCACACTACCCGAATAAGCAGGGTTGATCGCCCCAGGGTTATACATGTACTGTGTATATTGAGGGTCTTGTTGTGCAAAAGCGGAAGGAACAGAAATCAAACCTAAAATTGCAAAAATTACACTGTATATTTTATTTTCTATTTTCATCTCTTGCCCGTTTAATTATTTTCCAAATGGAGGTTAGCGGCTTTCTTTATCATGCGACTGCCATTAGCATCAGTGTACTCATAGGTAAGTACATAATAGTACGTCCCACTAGGTAGTTTACTCCCTTTGTCTATCGTAACATTTCCTTCAGAATAGCCTCTAAATACGTTACTACTTCCATCTCCATTAGGATCATACCCCTTAGTTTCATAAACGCGTGCTCCCCAACGATTGAAAATTTCAACTTTACTATTCGGGTAATGCTGGATATTGTCGATAATAAAATAATCGTTTTTACCATCTCCATTTGGACTAACCATATTGTAAATCACAATACCTCCATCTAATACCCAATCTTTCTTCACTGTTGCTAAAGTGAAAAATCCATACCCTTTCACAGTCGCTACAGTGGTTACTTCGCGCGATGACATATCTACAACTCCTCCTTCATCTACCCAAATCTGTTGCTTGTCGTCCCAACGCACAATGTGCAAATCTTCTTCTGGTGTTTTCAAAACATCAGCATCCGTAGTTGATTCATCCCAACTTAAAGTCAACAACACATCACTTGTATTGTCTTTTCCTTGGTCAATCAACCAATATTCCTTTGTATTCAGCGCATTTATCACCCCTACTTTAGTCGTACGGGACTCGAAAAATGCCTGATCATTATAGATATATTCGCCAATAAACGCATCTTTACTGCTCTTAGGAGCCGAGATACGCGCATAGCGATATTTACCCTGATCTCCAATTGGATAGGTAAATATGTCTTGCCCTATTTTTTCAATAACTCCATCAACATGTGCCTCATTGCGGACATTCAATGTGGTAGATCCATTTTGAAAGGTCATCATACCATAAGATACCCCTGTTAGTGGATTCACTGCAGGATCAACTTTAACAATGCCCTCTTGAAAATCTGCAGCCCCATATATATCTATATTCTGCTTTAAATCAAAAGCAACACCTTGAACAGGATTGTTAAACTCCACATCGTAAAAAGATGCTATTCCGTTACCTGTCAGTTGTTTTACCACATTAGTTGTGCTATTTACGGTAAAAATAGTTCTTGACGTTTTATTGTTTTCAGTAATTCCATACCAACCATCGTTGATGAAATGTTGAAAATAAACCACAGTTCCGTCGTTGGTGACGTCCCCTGATTCTTGATTTTCAAATGTCCCCTCAAAAGAAATCAGATCTCCTGAAGACACAGACAGAATCCCCTGGTTGCTAATCAACAACGGGTCTTCTTGCCCATACATTATTAAACCACTACAAAATGCGGTTAATACTGTATATAAAATTTTTCTTTTTTTCATGCTTTTCTTTTTTGGTTCGTTAGTTTAGTTACACCGTAACCAATACTTACCTATCATATAAAGTAATCTGTAGTAGGAGTCATCGATGGTTATAGCGCAGGTACATGACTTGTCCTATTCCTGCTCCTTTTCAGTTTACTTTATTTTTTTTTCGTATACTTGAACAAGTAAAATACCTGTTCCGAAATTTTCTCTTCCATCTGTAAAGTCTCCAAAGTAAACTATTCCAGCACCTCCTTCGATATAGGGTAAAGTGGAATAAGTAAACGACATGGTATTGGCCGTTTTATTGACTACGATATCAGTAGCCTTACCCGTAACTGGCATAGAAGCAATGTAGTATCCATCAAAAGTAGTTCTTGTTTCAAAACTGGTATATTTTCTAGATCCTTCATCAAGCTCCTCCCTTCTGTTGTTAGCATTGTTTGTTTTCATCAACGTAATGCCCGCATAACTTGGAGCCGACCTCCACATGGTTACCGGAATATTGTATTCAATAGCTATGGCCACTTCAGTAAAAGGTTCTACCTCAACTGTAATATCTAAACCTAAACGGGAATAGCCCGCATTGCTTCCCCCGGCATTTACCACCTCAGGGTCTATCATCTTGTAAAAGATATCTTTTGCTTCATAGTTATCCGCCCCTTTAGGGATATACCCTAAATCGCCATTTTCATTGGCTACCACTACTTTGGTTGAAGGCAGCGTAGTGTTTATGGCACGAAGGCGAACTTCTCCGTCTACATCCAAATCCGCTTTAGGTTGCTTTACGCTAATTCCCACTTGCGCATAGGTCATTCCTGTACACAATAAAAAGCATACTACTTGTAAGAGTTCTTTTACCATCTTAATAATCAAAAACATTAATATTCATTGATCCTCTTCCCCAATTGTAATTTTTTCCTGTTCCGCGAGCATACATTCCAAATTGGGTTGGTGTACCTTTGGTTTCCCCATACAAGCGGTAGGTTATCTTTATCGGAGTATTAGAGGGATTCTCAATTGCGTCATAATAGGTATTGGCAACAGCTCTACCATTGGCGGTACCTGTTCCGATATAGGCGCTAGGTGGACTATAACCGCGACTTGCTTCATTTATAAAGGCTTCCGTAGCAGTATTGATTTGACGGCTTACATGTACCATCAAATTACCATTAGTACCAGTCATAATAGGAACACTATAGTGAAGTTCAATCAGAAATTTTGCATAAGGGGGAACCTCAATCGTAATATCTGCATTTAAATTTATCCTATTGGGTGCTCGAGCAACTACTACCGCAGGCATCTTTGAGAAATAACTCGTGCGATAGATAAAATTTCCCTCTTCTTTTACTTTTGCTCCTACATATCCCTCTTGATCCAAAAAAAGAAAATGATTGTATTCTTCTTGGCGATCACTTACATCAGGCAAGCCACTAAACTTAGTTTGTACGTTGATGTCGAGAGCCGCTTCTGGCTGGGCAACCCCAATTCCCACCTGAGCAAAAGTTAAGGTAGACATAAGCAATAGGATTGCTAAACTATATTTATATTTCATCTTGATTCGTTCTACAGTGCTTTAAAAAATACCATGCTTGAGAATACACCTACACCAAAATTTTGGGCTGTAGCGGTATCACTAAAATAAAAGGAAGCCACATTTGCATTCTTACTTTCGATAAAACCTTGGAGTGAATAGGTCACACTTTCGGTAGCAGAAGTAGTATTTTTAACAACATCTACGTATTTCCCATCGATGTAAGAACCGCCATGAGAAGTAGCATTTGGGACACTATAGGTGGAAGGAAAAGTAAATTTTCTCGCCCCCAACGGCAGATGTCCTGCTTTACTAGAGATCAATTTGATTCCCGCATAGTCGGGCAACGTAGCTATTGTATTGGGCAGTTTATATACCGGAATATTATAGGTGAGCACCACGATGATCTCACTAAAAGGGGGAACATCAACAGTTAAACCTACCCCTAAATCAACACTTTGATTCGGTTCCACCAACACTGGAGGTACGAATTGCTTTTTCAAACCATCATAGTAAAAGCGCTCTTTAACTACTTCTGAAGCGGTTAAATTACCCGCATCATCACTTGTAAGTTGTCGCGATAACGCTCTATTATTGTCTAGATTTTGAAAGCGAACTGTTCCTTTTACTTCGAATTCTTGCGTTGGCTTACTAATTCCAATTCCAACTTGTGCATGTGAACACATGCCTATCAGTAGAAAAAAGAAAAAAATGGTCGTGTTTAATTTTTTGCTCATAATCCAATTCGGTATAGAAGAAAACCTATTTACTGCCTTGTAAAATAAAAGAGAAGTCTCTTTTTTAACACAAACTAGCATCCCTTGTACAACACAATAAATAGGTCTCTTTATTTCAGTCAATTTGTTCGTATACGTTGTTTCTCTTATTTGATATATTCTAAGATCAAATAGTAAGATCCTTCAGGATACACTGTAGTTAAAGAGTTAGCTACACCAATAGTTATCAAAGTCTGACTGCCAATGATTTCTTTACTTACAATTCCTTCGTTAATTGCATTAGTCGCTTTATTGATTAGACGAACTTGCAAAATAACCTCGTTAAGCACTTCATTAATTAGCACTTCATTTGTTTTTTCAGCCAATGTAATATCCCATACGCGTTGTGCAATTTTCTTATTTGTGCCCAACCATTTTTCTTCTTTGATAGTCTCATCATAAGTATAGTCAACGATTGCTGCTGATGTTGCCTCATTAACAATTGTTTTAAATACTTGGTTGTCTCCTAATTTGGTAACAAACTCATTGTTCTGTGCTAAATGGGTAACAAACTCACTGTTCTCTGCTAAATTGGTTACAAAAACCTCATTCTTCGCCATGATCTCTCCTAAGACATCCATAGACACTTGGAATTCAACATCATCTGTATCAGTGATAGTCAAGAACTCCGTTGTTGCTACAAACGATTTGATTTTTGTATTTCCTAAAACATCCCAGCTAATTGCAACTTCATTGTATTCCTCGTCATAGTAGAAGAAGGAAGCACTTGTTACGTCATAACCAACGTTTCCGTATTTTCCTGTTAACTCCTTGATGATGTTTTCAATGAATTCGTTATTGTTGGTAATTTTAGTTACAAATTCAGCGTTTTCAGTTAATTCAGTAATAAACTTCTCATTCTTAGTTAAGTTCGTTACAAAGACATCATTCTTCGCCATGATCTCTCCTAAAGTATCCATAGACACTTGGAATTCAACATCATCTGTATCCGTGATAGTTAAAAACTCCTCTGTTGCAACAAACGTTTTGATTTTTGTATTACCTAAATCATCCCAGCTAATTGCAATTTCATTGTATTCGTCGTCATAGTAGAAGAAGGATGCACTTGCTACATCATAGCCCACGTTTCCGTATTTCCCTGTTAACTCCTTGATAATGTTATCAATGAATTCGTTATTATTGGTAATATTAGTTACAAATTCAGCGTTTTCAGTTAACTCAGTAATAAACTTCTCATTCTTAGTTAAGTTCGTTACAAAGACATCATTCTTCGCCATGATCTCTCCTAAAGTATCCATAGACACTTGGAATGCAACATCATCTGTATCCGTGATAGTCAAAAACTCCGTTGTTGCTACAAACGATTTGATTTTTGTATTTCCTAAAACATCCCAGCTAATTGCAACTTCATTGTATTCGTCGTCATAGTAGAAGAAGGAAGCACTTGCTACATCATAGCCTACGTTTCCGTATTTTCCTGTTAACTCATTGATGATGTTTTCAATGAATTCGTTGTTCTCTGTAATCTTATTTATAAATTCACTGTTGTTGGTAATATGCTCAATAAATTCAACATTATCACCTAATTTTGTAATAAACTCCTGATTTTCAGTTAAGTTAGTTACAAACGTCGTATTATTTGCAATATCTTTAACTGCTAGAGAAACACTATGTCCTTGCGTATCCGTAATAATTAATGATTCCTCATTAGTAACGGTATCCATTCCAAGAACGAAAGTGTTGTTTTTTCTATCAACAAAGGTTGTTCCTGAAAGCAAAGGCGTCCAGCTATTGTCTTTCCAATAGTAGAAACCAGCTTCCATTGTAGGAATACCAAGGTGATATACTAATAAACTCTCTACCATTTCACCCTCAATAGAAGTACGGTCAGTAAGTCCATTTAACGTTAAGCGAGGAAGTAAAACCCCTTTATTTGATGCTACAACATCTAGTTGCGCAGCGGCTGCTGCTTTTTTAGTACCGATACCAATTTGAGCAAATGCTGCTCCACTTAACATAAGTGCGACGAATGGAATAATTCTTTTTATCATATTCTATTTATTGATTTATTTAACTTTTAATTTTCCTTCACAAAGATACCTTCATAACATTATATTCAACAACACCTTGTAAATATTACGAATAATTTAATTATTTAGTTAAATTAAAAGTTTACATTTTGATTTTATTGATTTTTATTAATTTTAACACAAAGCCAAAAACCACAGTTTTAATCGCAAAAATTCACTACAGCTAGCTAAAAAAATCTAGCATAAAGAATAGTAGGTATTTTTTAGGTACAGTTTAAGTAACACAATCACAAAATGTAGGGGAGTAAAAACGAAAACAAAAATTAATTTTTCTCATCGCTTTTTAGAAGCAAACCCCTTAAAAAAAACAGCTTTTTCAAAAAAAAACGTTAGGTAAGTGATAATTTTACGTAAAACCAATCAAAATTGTCTCTTAAAAAAATGATTGGATTGGAATGTAACTGCATGAACTAGCCACCTGACAACAAACTACTGTTAAAACAGTACGTTTTTATCAAGATAGAATGCTTTTTCTTTAACTAAAGAACAGCAACGCTAAAACAAGGTGATGATTCTGTATAAGTCAGGTAAGTTTAAAAATCCTTACCCCTTTATATCGGCCGGATTACACAAGAAATGGCAAAAACGGCGATACGTTTCATGCTAATCTAACTTAGTAATCCGTCAGATTCTTAATATTAGGTAAGAAAGCTCCGCGAATACAAAAAACTTCTCTTACATCTTTAGGCTCAACCGAGAAATTTTCAAAAGCAGGGTTATCACTTACAAATAAAAGTTCGCCTGTTTCTGTGTGACGTTTAAATCGATAACACAAAATTCCTTTGCCCTCTACAACTAATAAATAAATATGCCAGGGTTTCATTTCAGTTAACTCAATTTGTTTTGTCAACACATAAGAACTTACCTTAATCGTAGGGTACATATTTTCAACCCCAATTTGAAAGGCCATATCAATTTCTTCTTCCGTTGGAAAAACACAACTCGGTGAGGTTCCACAACATTTTTCCGGATTGAGAAAATATTCGATATGGTGATCGACCGAAATCATCTTTACTCTTCTGTTTTCCAAATCAACATTGAGTACAGAATTGGGATGAGCCAAAAACAAATCGTTTAAGTCGATTTTGTGTTTTTTACACACCTCTATTATTTTATCATAACGCAAAGTTTCTCTTACTTTCCAAGATGATAACGTATTCGGTTTTATACCTAACAAGTTCGCTAGTTCTAAATCGTTCTTGTAACCGAGTAGTTGTTTTAATCTTTTAATTACTTCGTTTGCTTGTAACATAGTTTTTTTCTTTTCTCTTTTTCTCTTTTTGTATATGGAGAATATTGTTCTATTCTCTAAATTCCAATTATCTTGCCAAAAAAATCGCACAGCTTGCATTTATGGCAAAAAAATAGGTAAAAAAAATCAAATTAAATTACAAACAACTGATTTTCAATTATTTATAATTTTATTTGTTTATTTTATTTAACTTTTTTTTAAGATTATTTTTTTTCATTACGCAAATAAATAAGGCCAAAAAATATATTCCAAACCTAAAAAAAGGCTTCAAATTGAAGTAAATCGCAAAATATCACTAAAACTTATCCTGTTGTATTCAGAATTGCGTATGTAACAGTATACTTTTTGGGAAGTGCAGTATGCGCCTCATACACCTAAACAGAAATGCCAGTACATACCCCTTATTGGCCTCTAGTTTATTATTATAAACAAAACAAACAAATTTAAACAATTAACAAATAAATCGTAGCATACATCTTATTTTTACCACTAACACTTTATTTTATAAGAAATATCATAATAATTAAACATATTTTAATAAATAATAAACAAACTATCAATTTATATCTATTCTAAAAACCCTAATAACTAAAGGTTTAGACGGTTTAAATTCGCTAAATGCCATTTTTAACAATAAACTCCATATACCCCTTCACTTAAATCTCGTAATGTGAGAAAATAATCACAACCCTCGATTTTGAAAAATAAGTAGTAGCCCTATAAAAAAAGAGCCTCATTTTTAGATAAAACTCCCCAACAAGAAGCGAGTTTGTAAAAATCTGCTTCAATTTATAGCCTGAAAAGATGATGAGCAGCTGAAGTTTGTAGTTTTCCAAAAGTGTGAAAGCGAAAACAGTGCTAAAAAAAGTACTCCATTCAAAGTAAAACCAAGAGGAAGAGCGGTTTACAATACGCCAAAGAAATTCCTCTCCTCTAAGCGCTCGTTTTACTCTATATTGTGCGACACATACTGCATCAGCAACAAGAACGTCTTATTGTTCCTATTTGTTGTTCTAGAACTCCCCTATCGCCCGCTTTGAAGTTACAAGCTATTTCTTTAAGGTTGAAGTCGGGAGGTATACAGTACACCTCCATCCTGAGTTCATGCCCCCTCTATTACAAACAAGCGTATGAATAGACTCAGCTCGAACAAAACTCAAACGAAAGCAGATGAAAACTATACGCATCCAAAAAAGAGGCTGTCTAAAAAGTCTAAAAAACAAAACCCGATCGCGCGGATTTTCAATCCGTGGGATCGGGTTTTGTTTGAGTCTTGTTCGGGTCATGTTCGAGTCAGCTTCGGTAAATCGAGGATAAACCCCCGTAAATACACAGGTTTACCGAAGAAGACCCGAAGAAAAGTAAAACTAAAGCAAACAAACAACTGAATAACAGCTGTTTGTGCTGTTATTTGAAGGAAAAACAACACCATTTGTGCTATTGTTTACCAAATAGTGGAAAAACACGAAAGGGGTATTGCTGGTTGATTTCGACTGATGTAGGTTGTTAGTGTATTCCCGATCGCGCGGATATGATAATCCATGCGTTAGGTATTTGTAAATCCGCGCCATCAGACGAAGCTCGAACAACAAAAGCCAAACACACCCCAAAAAAAAAGAGTGTCCATTGGGGACACTCTCTTTATCTAGTTCTATTTTATTTTAATTCGAAACTAATCGAAACGGAAGAATTTATCTCAATCTCACCAACAGCTAATGTTTGATCCATTTCGCCATCTGCTGTGGCAGATTTTAACGCATACATCGGTCTGAAAACAGGGGGTGGCATGGAGCCTCCACCATCAGTAACGCTTAGTACGCTACCTACTTGCTGTCCTAACGCCTCTGCATAGTCCTCCGCTTTTTTCTTCGCCTCTTTTACGGCTAATTTGCGCGCTTCTGTTTGATACGACGCCAATTGAGAGGATTTGTACTCTACTCCATCAATGCGATTGACTCCATTTGTCATCACTCCAGCGATTAAGGCTTCGTATTTTGACAAATCTTCTACAGTAACTGTAATCGTTTGAGTCGCTTGATAATAGTCTTTTTTATCGGTATAATCCGTATAGGAATAAAAACTTAAACGTTGTGTTTGAATGTTTTTTTCTGGAATTTTATTGGCTTTCAAATACTTTAAAACGCTAGCTACACTCGTGTCATTTGCTTTTTTAACTTCATCCGCCGATTTTCCTTTGTGTTCTATGCCTAAGCGAACAACCACCTGATCCGGTACCGCCTGTACTTTTCCTACTCCTTGTACTTGTATTTGTGGCACACTGCTAACCGCTGCGCTTTGCGCTTGGCCCGAAGCTCCTACTAATAGGGCTACGCTTCCTATCCATACTTTGTTTTTCATGCTCTCTTTTTTATACTTCGTTTATAACAAATATAAAAATTCCAACGGGCATAAATCGTACTTTTTTTGGATTAACGCAAGTTTAAGACAAACAAGGCAGTACTACCTCGCCGACGGTAAGCCGTTCCGAATCGACCCGTTTACCTTTTTACTATGAATAAAATATTAAAATAGGATTTACTGCTAGTATGCGTACTACTCACGTCAAAAGTCAATTTACCGTCATTGCTAATAGAAATTGTATTGGGATTGATAATGCTTTCGTCAAAATCCGTAATTACGTAATCCAATTCATTGCGTTGATATAGGCGATCAGTTCCTGCAATTGGCAATACGTCGAGGGTATAACCTGGGTTTGATATAAAATTAGCATTTAAACTACGGGTAAACTGTCTTTCATATTCTGCATATAAATCGACTTCTTTTCTTTGGTTGGCTTGAATAGAAATATTAAACGAAGGCAGGTAGAAGAAGTAGTTAATATTTTGAACGATGTCTTCTGTAGGTAAATCTTGTTTTTCCCACTCCACTCCATTCCAAATATACATTCCCTTTGTAAAACCATTGGTTGTACTGAGGTTATATACTTGTAGTCCGATATGTTTTTCTTTAATCTTAGAGCTTGCATTGTTTACCCACTCCGCATCTGTTGTTGCAATAAAAGGCTCTAATGTTGTGCTATTTACCAACAGTACACGAGGCAATAAGAGTCCCCCAGTTGTAGCTGTTTCGTTATTGATGCCTGGCGTAATTCGATCCTTGATATCCAACAGGGCAGCGCGATTGGCAATACCTTCTGAACCAATAGTAACTTGCGCCCATGCTGTAGTGGACAAACCAACTAAAGCGGTAAATAAAACGATGATATAAGTGGTTATTTGTTTCATTATAATTGATGTTTTTATTCGAATTGTTATTGTTTTTCTTTTCCTTTATGTACAACAAGATAAATGTTTAAGAAGGACGATGAATCTGGGTTTATATTGTGAACAGTATACTCCATAACTCCTTCATCACTAATGCCGTGTATGGTTATAATATTCGGATCATAATGGGTAACGACGTAATCTAATTCATTCCTTAGATACGTATTGCTAGACAAGAATGCCCCTTTATTTGGTATAGTCGTAATAAAGTAATTGGCATGCATATTCTTCACATATACTTGATACAGGTCAACGCTCAATCGTCTAGTAGAAGCATTATAAGGATCAATTAATGGTAAATTGAAAGCTGGCAAAGGAAAGACAATGCGATTAGGTTCACGTATGATCAATTCTTTCATTACCTTTTCCCACTGTGTGCCATTCCATACATAAGCTCCTGGTTGAAAGGCCGACGTACTACTGAGGTTATACACTTCTAACCCGATATGTTCTTGCATTAATTCACTTTTCTTCCCTGCATCCGTCCATTGGGCATCTTGTGTATTTATAAAAGGCTCCAACGTATGCAAATCCACTAAATTAACGCGTGGCAACAACAATCCGCCAACGGTGGTCGTTGTATTATCGCTTGATGCCTTTTGACTTTTGAGATCCAAAAGCGCAGCGCGTTCGTTTGTATGTTCCATACCAATGGTTACTTGTGCCTTCACTGCTGTGGTAACACCAAACAACAAACAAAGTATTCCTATTTTATATTTCATTATCATTTTTTTTAGGGTTGTTCCAAACTAGTATTCCACATTTTTTAAATTGTGATTGACAGGTAAATAACAACTGTACACAACCGTATACACCGATTTTTCTTCCTCTGGAATTGGTTGTCCTGAAGTGTCTAATGGACGTACGCGAATCAGATAGTTTCCTGGTTTTTTGAAGTAGTGTCTCAATTCACGAGCACTCGGAATAATTTCTGCCCCTCTTCCTTCTCCGAAATCAACCTCTATATAAGAGGAGTTTGTATTCAGTACAAATACGGCTTCTTCACCTACACAAAGGGTTGAAGGACCATCAAATCCCAAAAAGAATGAGGAAGCAAAAGTAGGCAATCCCAATCTGGTTCCAGAAATTCCATCACCTCCCTGTTCGGGAGTTCCACTATTTCCAGTCCCTGGTGATAGATTTTCTAAGGCATATATTTGCGTAGTCAAAGGCTCATTAGGTGTTTCAAACATATACATCAACGAAGTCACAGGCTCGTTAATATTACTAGAGCGCATCATGGTCATATACATTCGCATATCCGGGCCTAATTGCATGGCTCCAGGCCAACCTATACGGGTGGAGGTTCTATAGGTTTTTAAAATACGTGTATCTCCTTGTAACAATTTTTCAAATTCAAAAACATAAGCGATGATTTCTGAATCAATATTCGTTCCTCCTGTTGCAGCTGTACTGATGTATAAGTATTTCCCATCAGGCGAAAACTCCCCTCCGTAGGTTTGAAAAACAGGGCGAGCATAAGGAATAAAAGCACGATAATGGTTCATATTGCTAAAGACCCCTGTTTCATTGTCAAACTCTCCCCAAAGAAAATCGTCCTTTTCATGGAGCATTAAGGCAAAATGATCGCCTTGAGGAGATATTTTGAGATAGCCGTAGGCTCTTTCCGTTGCAGACATTTTAAGATTTGGAATTTCCGATACAACAGGTGTATTGGAAACACCGTCCTCTGTCACTAACCAAGCGACCAAATTACTCGGTTTCAACCTTCCTGCTCGATCAACAGCGACAATCCAGTAATCTAGACCATTGGCGTGTCTTGTAGCCATAAGCGATTCAGAGAAATTTTCTTTTACTGTTCCAGGAGGAAAAGTGAATTGGCGATTCTTTGGCAACACAATTCCGCCTGCTCCTCCATTTGCTTCACTGTCTAGTATACTATAAGCAAATCCACTAGTAGTATCAGTCGCCGTTCCAATCGTAATGACAATATATTGGCTTCTGTGACGAGGATAAGGAATAACAAACCCTGCTTGAGCGGCACTATAATTACCTTCTAAGTCAGTGGCTCCAGGAACAACCTCGTGATTGCGATTGTAAATCGTGCTTCCACTAGAATAAAACATTAAATTCCCACTTGGGTCAGACAACGTAAAACAACCTTCCCTTGTGCTCATTGGAAACATTTCTGGTCGTTCGCTCACTGGCTCATAGCGGGTTGGAATACCCGTTAGCTGCACTTTGCGATGTGGTGCATTCATTACATACGCTTCAAAGGTTTGGGTGCGATTCCAAGTAATTCCTTGACCAGATCCATAAAACCAGTTAAAAGCTTCTCGTTGTGCTTGTGTTGATAAGCTGATCAACAGAAATACAACAACAGTATATAGGTGTATTTTTTTCATTTTCATTTTTTACGATTAACAGACTATTCAACGATAACCTTGTGAATATTAGGATTCACAGGTATCTCAGGTGACACAGGAGCCGTACATGCCTCTACAACAACATCGATCTTTTTATCTTCATCCGCTGTTGGCACATAGCCACTTGTGAAAAATTCTACTTTAACTTGGTATACCCCCGGAATATCATAAGTGTAACTCGTTGTTAAAGTACCTGCCCTTGTCGGTATTCGTACAAATTTTGGCGGTTTTCCGTCTCCAAAATCCCAATACGTTATATCTGCTTCAAGGGATTTAAAGCGAATATCTAAGGTATAATCGCGTTCTACATCTCTACAGGCTTTTTGGACTTCTTGCGTCATAATGCGATTTTGAGCACGCCCAGCCTGGCGGTCCGGCAAAGCTTCGTAATACTCCATCCGATCTTCCGCATTTAAGCGGTTTAATTCGGCGATTTCTAACTCTTTTTGCGCCTGAATTAACTCAGGAGTCAGCCTTGTCGATGACTGCTGCCGAATAACAACAGTTACGTCCTTTTCTTGTGCATAGCAGGCACTTTGTCCAGGAAGACAAATAAAAATTCCTCCCATAAGGAAGAATAATAGACTTTTTTTCATAGTAATTTTATTATGATAGTTGATAGGATAACACTTATTTTTCACGTCCACAGCAAGTGGTGATTGATGTTGATTTTTTACGCTAAATACCTATCAGCTAATGAACAACGAAATTACTACTTTTTTTTACCTTTTAATGACACCGAAAAAGCCAACACTAAGAAATTAAGGCAATTACAGTTACAACATTCTACACAAAAGGCAAAAAACAATATTCGCACCTCGTGGATTTTAAAACAATCGCCTTATTTATACTTGCTTTTTGCGATATGAATACCCTAGTACTTACTAAAAAACGCAACCTAAAAAAAACGGTTAAGACGGATAAAAACCACCCTATTTCACCTATTTTTTTTATAAAATTTATGTTTTATTTAACATAATTGAGCGTAAAAACAGCTAAAATTCCATACGAATTATGCTGCATATTTTGAAAATCCCTCTCGTTTAAAAGTTAGACTTCTAGCTTTTAACCTAAAAAAAACTAAAAAAATGAAAATTTATAAAAATTAACACAGAAAAAGTTAGTATTTACCGCAAACCATGGCCCACAGTGCGATTAGCCGACAAAAACCAAGTTGTAGAGCAACTGCGGTTGCTAAGGGCTGTAGTAGTTGGATTCCCCTTGTGAGAAAAAATAAACAAAAAATCTTCTACCAAACAAAAAGACCGTTCTTAAAGGGCTTAGGCATACTAAAAACTAGAGTTTGTTTGTGCGCACCATAAGTAAGAGTAGCGCGATGGGTATCAAGAGTAAAAAGATCAAAAACGCTTGTTGTTGCAAGAGCATAGGATAGCGAACTAGGGTAAGGACTAAACCACCAATTGCCCCTCCAAAATGAGCTGCATGCCCTATATTGTCACTGTTCTTTTTCATTCCATACAGGCTGTACAACAAGTAGGCAATCGCAAAAATATAGCCTTTAATTCCAATGGGAATAAAGAATAAATACAATTTTAAGTCGGGATACAGCAATATAGAAGCATATACCACACCCGTAACACCACCTGAGGCCCCTACTGCGTAGTATTGGGTGCGTTTTTGATACAATTGATAGGTCAAGATATTGCCAATGGCGATACTCAGCATATAGATCAAAATAAAGTAAAAACTCCCACTAATAGCTACGACAATACCTGCAAACATATATAGGGTAAACATATTGAAAGCGAAGTGCATCCAATCTACATGCAAAAAACCAGAAGTAATCAACCGATACAGCTCACCCTTTCGTATGCGATCTAAGTCGAAATTGTACTTGCTAAAAAAAGAGTAGTCTTGCAATCCTTTATACGTAACGAGTCCCGTTGCAACCAAAATAACTAAAATAATTGGGGCTATATCCATCTTCTACCGTTTAAAATCCATCCACCTCCTTAATTTATGTGTGGATTAACGGGCTAAAAATAGTCTAAATCCAGTATCTTTGCTAGTAAATTATACCAAAAAAATGAAGTTAGTAATCTACTATATCGCTTATCCTATTCTCTGGCTTATATCGAAATTACCATTTCCTATCTTTTACTTTGTATCTGATTGCTTTTTTGTACTGCTCTATCACATCGTGCGCTACCGCCGCAAAGCGGTAACCGAAAATATAAAATTGACGATGCCACACTTATCGGATCACCAAGTTCAACAAACAGTCAAACAGTTCTATAAGCATCTGTGTGACATTTTCTTAGAAATGATTAAGACCTTTACGATCTCAGAAGAAGAGCTGAAAAAACGCTTTCAATTTACCAACCTTGACACCATACTCGAGGTGGAAAAACAAGGGAAAAGTGCGCTGCTCTTCTGTGCACATTACGCCAATTGGGAATGGCTCATTATTTTGGATAAATTCATCAGTTTCCAAGGATATGCGGTATATAAAAAACTGGCAAACCCTCACTTTGACAACCTATTCCTAAAAATACGCACCCGATTCAATACGCGCTTGGTGGAAATGAAAGAAACCATACGCGTAATCCGCCAAAATGAAGTCAATAAAAATCACGGAATATACGCCTTCATCAGCGATCAATCTCCGATGATTGGCGATGCCAATTATTGGCAAGACTTCATGGGGATTGAAGTTCCCGTTTTTACGGGTGGTGAAGCACTGTGTAAAAAATTTGACATGGTGCCTATGTACCTCAAAGTAGACTATGTGAAACGCGGGCATTATCAAGCGACATTCGTTCCTCTTTTACAACCTGGTGAACAAGTTAAAGAGGTACCGAATTACGAACTGACCAATCGCTTTCTACAAGAAGTGGAAAAACAGATTAACCAAGCACCTGCTTACTATTTCTGGACACACAAGCGATGGAAACACCGCGGTAAAAAACCCGCCAATATTAAATCCTTTCACTAAAAAACACCTGAGTTATACGCTGTTTAAAATTTGCATTTTGTACCTTTAACTGAAATTACGCATATTATGACACATATAGAAAAGCTAAACGCAATACGCTCTTTAATGAAAGAGCAAAAGATAGACGCTTATATCATTCCGTCTTCGGATCCACATATTAGCGAGTATCTACCGGAATACTACAAGTGTATTGCTTGGACTTCTGGTTTTACAGGATCAGCAGGAACGCTGGTAATCACCCAGCAATTTGCTGGTTTATGGACCGATTCTCGCTACTTCGTACAAGCCCATGATCAGTTGGCTAATACGGGCTTTGAACTAGTAAAGCTACGCGTACAACATATGCCGGAATATGTGGAGTGGATTGCCGCTCAATTTACAACGGGTGGAACTGTTGCTTTTGATGGAAACCTCGCTTCTTTAGCCGTGGCTAATGCCATTCAATCAACCTTGATTCCCCTCGGTTTTACCATTGACGGACATGTAGATTTACTAGCGCCTATTTGGAAAAATAGACCTGCATTACCAACAGAAAAAGCCTATACTTTACCTGTTTCTACAACAGGAGAAAGTACAGCGGATAAATTGGCGAAAGTAAGAGCTATCCTCAAGCAAAAAAGAGCTACTTGCCATATTGTATCTTCCCTAGATGATATCGCTTGGCTCCTCAATATACGCGGAACGGATGTTCCTTGTAATCCGGTAACCTTAAGCTTTTTTTATATCGATGCAGAAAAAGCTACCTTGTTTATCGATGAAACAAAATTAGACGAGGCCACAAAACAAGAACTAAACCGTTATGGAATTAGCCTTGGCGCGTATACAGCGTTACCACAAGCAATCGCTGCAATTCCTGCAGGAAGCACTATCTTATTGGATCCTAAACGCACCTGCTTTGCAACCTATGACAGCGTGCCGTCTACCATTACAATAAAAGAAGACCTAAACCCTTCTACCTTGTTAAAAGCAATTAAAAATGAGGTTGAAATTGCCCATGAGAGAAAAGCCATGATCAATGACGGGGTAGCCATGACTAAATTCTTCAAGTGGATTGAAGAAAATGTTGCTTCAGCTACCTTAACCGAACTGAATATTGCCGATCATTTACTCCAATTACGCGCAGCTCAACCTGGTTTTAAAGACATTAGTTTTAATACAATTGCAGGATACAAAGACCATGGGGCACTACCCCATTATTCAGCAGATGAAAAGAGTAGCTACGACCTAAAAACAGAAGGTTTACTCTTAGTGGATTCGGGAGGACAATACGAAACAGGAACTACAGATATTACGCGAGTTGTTGCCTTAGGAACACCAACACAGCAGGAAAAAGACGATTACAGCATTGTATTGCGCGGCACGATTGAAGGTTCAATGGCCATCTATCCAAAAGGAACGAGAGGATATCAAATCGACGCCATTACGCGTAGACCCATTTGGGCTACCTTGAGAAACTATGGACACGGTACGGGACACGGTGTTGGATTTTTCTTAAACGTACACGAAGGACCACACGTATTTAACCCTACTCCAACGGATATCGCAATCGAAAAAGGCATGATCACCTCTATCGAACCCGGACTATACCGCGAAGGTAAACACGGTATCCGAATTGAAAACCTAGTTTTAGCCAAAGAGCTAGAAGGAAATCAATTTGGTGATTTCATGGACTTTGAAACGTTGACTATTTGTTATATCGCTACGGACTTAGTGGATAAAAAGTGGTTGGAACAACCTCATATTGACTGGTTAAACCAATACAACGAATGGGTGTACAACAGCTTAAAAGATCTTTTATCACCAGAGGAAGCTGCCTGGTTAAGAGAAAAAACAAACGCTATTTAAGATAAAAAAAACCGCCTCAAAAGGGCGGTTTTTATATTATATCTCATTTTAAATCTGCCAATTGATCGGTGATTTTCCTACCTCAACTAAGTAGGTATTGATCTTGGAAAAAGGCTTACTCCCGTAAAACCCTCTATAAACCGACAAGGGAGAGGGATGAGCCGTTTCAATCACAAAATGCTTGTTGCGATCAATCATCTTTCCCTTTTTTTGAGCGTAACTTCCCCATAGCACAAAAACAACGTGCTCATGAGCACTGGCTACACGTGAAATTACCTCATCCGTAAATGTTTCCCACCCTTTTTTTTGATGAGATCCCGCTTTAGATGCTTCTACGGTTAATGTTGCATTGAGCAATAAAACACCTTGTTTCGCCCAGCTGGATAAATCGCCATGGTGGAGATTTCGAATGCCTAGATCGTCTTCTAATTCCTTGAAAATATTCTTTAAACTCGGAGGAAACTTCACCCCTTGATGAACAGAGAATGCCAATCCATTGGCTTGAAACTCACCGTGATAGGGATCTTGACCCAAAATCACTACTTTAACCGCTGAAAAATCAAGGCACTCCAACGCGTGAAACACCTGTTCTTGCGGTGGATATATCGTCTTTTCCTCTCGTTCTTGGGCAACAAATGCCTCTAATTTTTTAAAATATGGTTTGTCGAATTCATCCTGTAAAACCGAATTCCAACTTTTATTTTGTATGCTAAAACTCATTATTCTATATACACCGTTCTTCTATAAGAGACTACTTGGGACGCGTCTCTTGCTTCTATTAATATCTGATTGTATTCGTTTACCCCCTTCTTCGGATTGATAATCTGTTGACGAACCACCCAGAAAAACTCTTTCTTGTCTGGATCAAATTCAAATGACACAAAATCAACTGGTTCAAACTTCGTTTCGGTTTCTTTGGCTATTTGTAAAACTTTACACACATTCAAACTGTAATCAATAGCCAATTTCTCCTCTGTCTCTGGGAAAGGCAAAGGTGAAATAATCTGTTGGTAGTCGTTTAATGCAATGCCTACACAATAATTTACACCCGCTGTCGGTTGAAAATCGTAGTAAAAAAAATACTTCGTCATGCATTTCGCCATATCCACAACAGGATAACGGGATTCAAATTTACGAATACTATCGTACGCACTTATACTAACACCTTTAAACTTTAGCTTGCTCACCAGCTCTTCCCCTACTTTAGTTACCAAAAGCGCTTCTAAGTTTTTCTTTATCTCTGCAAATCCATTAGGTACCATAGTCATCGGTCTATTGCTATAATGATAGCCCGTCGAAGATTCTTCCGCATCAACAAAGTAATTGTAATAAGGACAAGGATCAATAAATAAATCACTTTGATAACTTCCCCCTATTTTTACTTTACTTTCAGCTAAACATTGGGCCTGTATTTGAAAAATACTTAAGAAAAGTAAAAAGACCGATAGATATAATTTCATGATATTAATATTTCATTAAGAAATCAAAAATATAAAACTTTTCAAATATTCCATGCGATTCAACATTTAATTTCTCAAATAGTGAATCGTTGCGGTAAACTGTCCAACGTAAACTCTTCCTTCTCAGGTAAAAAAAAACAACATAAGAAGGTGTAGAACGACCTCTATGTTGTCTTTTTTTATTGTATTCTGACAAGTCATTGTGTATCAGATGATCTTGACTAGTTAGCTATGTTCCATTTATTCTCTGCCTCAGGACCACCCCATAGTAGGGTAGCAAGATGAGGGTTGTCTATAAAAGGGTTTCTATTTCCTTGAATGTCTGGTTTGCTTAAATACTCATTGCGCTGTATTTCAATGGTTGAAACGGGATCTGTTGCATTCCATTCCAAGAGCAAATTAATCATATTTGCATCGTTTTTATTGGGTTGACCGAGGGCCACATTTTTGGGCAAACACTGATCTGGATAGCGGATGTACATATAGAGCATCATACGCGCTACATCTCCTTTCCACTCGTCTCCAGGATACCATCCTCCTGGAACATCTCCAGCAGCTCCCGACCCTTGGGCAAATTTTTTATTGCCTCGTTGGGCATTCCACTGCACATCGGCAGGTCGGATGTGATGGGCATCTTCATTTGCGCCTGTGCTTGATTGTCCTAGCTTAGGCGTCCCCAACGAACGCGCATAGGTGTGCTCTCTATTCCATTGATGCTGTCGTCCTCCATGTTGATTCTTACCTCTAGCATAGGCATTTTCCCCCTTCAATACTCCTTTTTGACCATAAAGCAGGTAAACTTCATTGGCAGCCGGAGTGAGATCGGTAACCTTTAACACCTCCCACAATCCGCCATACGAAAGACGATGGGTGTGTTTTGCGCGAGTGAGATGAGTGAGATCAGCCTGTAAACTAGCCTGATCTTGATTAAAATTGACCTCACTATAGTAAGACGCAATAGCATCGGGAATAGCATAAATTGCTGCGCTTTGTTTCGTTGAAACAATGGATTGCATCTCATTTTTCGCTTCAGTGGAATGGGTACCTTTTTTAGTACATCCACAGCTCAAAAGCACAGAAGTAAACAAAACAACCGCTAAATACTTTCTCATCATCAAGGAAATCTCTATTATTTAACGCGTTCTAATAAGGCCATGTAAAAACCGTCAAATCCTGTTTGGTGAGCCAATACTTTATGATCCTTAATGAATTTGAATCCTTGTCCTTGTTCAGAAGCTAAGAATTTTTCAATCTGTTTCTCATTTTCAGACGGCAAAATAGAACAAGTAGCATACACAACTTGTCCGCCTACTTTTACAATTTTTGTATAGTCTTGTAAAATCTGCTGTTGCACTTGTTTAATTTCCTCTACAAATGCTGGTTGTAATTTCCATTTTGTATCAGGATTACGCTTGATTACGCCTAAACCACTACACGGTGCATCAATCAATACGCGATCAGCTTTTTCGTGTAATTTTTTAATGGTTTTAGTTCCTTCAATAATGCGGTATTCAATGTTAAAAGCCCCATTTCGTTTGGCTCTTATTTTGAGTTGTTTTTGCTTGCTCTCGTAAATATCCATGGCAATGATTTGCCCTTTGTTTTCCATTAACGAAGCCATATGTAGGGTTTTTCCTCCTGCACCTGCACAGGTATCTACCACGCGCATTCCTGGTTGAACACCTAAAAAAGGAGCCACCAATTGAGAGGAAGCATCTTGTACTTCAAATAATCCCTCTTTAAACGCATCCGTTAAAAATACATTCGCTCTTTCTTTTAGGATCAACGCATCTGGATATTCTTCAGGCTGAAGCGTCTCAATGTCCAAATCCATTAAAATAGCATGTAATTTTTTACGTGTTGTTTTTAAAGTATTCACGCGTAAAATAACTTGTGCTTGTTGATTTTGAGCTGCAATTTCTTTAGCCCATAGTTCTTCACCCAGTTCTTTTACCCCCAATTCATCCATCCAATCGGGAATCGCCTCTTTGAATTTTCTGATTTTACTTAGTTCGTCAAATCTACCTTTGATTCTGCGAAGTGGTGCATTTTCAAAATACTTCCAATCCGGCAAGTTATATCCTCTTAATACAGCCCAAACCGTAAAAATACGCCATGCATCATCGCGAGTATAAGGTTCTTTTACTTCTGCAATTTCGGTGTATAATCTCTTCCAACGCACGATTTCGTATATCGTTTCTGCAACGAATTTGCGGTCTGCACTTCCCCAACGCTTGTCTTTTTTCAAGGCACGCGCAACGACTTTGTCCGCGTATTCCCCTTCGTTGAAAATTAATAAGATAGAGTCAATAACGGTAAAAACTAAGTTTCTGTGTAATCTCATTATATAATTAAATAAAATAGCCTACAAATATAGGTCTTTTGTAGGCTAGGTTTGGTAGATTTTGCTATTTTTTATTTATAGCTTATTATTTGTCTTTATACTTTTTGAGTAATTTTCGATTAAAATCGTCTTCTGCTTTTTTGAGTAAGAGAATTTTTTTGTTCGATAAGATCTTCTTACAATCAACAATAAACTGTTTTCGAACGGAACAATAGTCCTCTTCAAAGGTCTCTATCGCTTGTACTTTTTCTGTCGCTTGTTTTTCTGTTAGGTTTTCAATATCCTGAGTCTCATTAGATTTAAGATAATGAATAACCGCTGAATGTCTTAACTTGGATATCTTGCTGTCATAAGTATTATAAAGTGGCCAAAATTTCTCAGCTTCCTCAGTTGTTAGATTCAAAACAGAGGTGATATGAGCTATTTTTAATGATTTTATTTGATCCGAGGAGTGCTGCTGCGCAAAACTGATAGACGAAAAGCTTAATAGGATAAGTAATAATAAAAATCTTTTCATAGTATAATTAGTCATTTAAGTAATAGTCAAGATCGATATTGGTTTGAACATACTCATTAATCTCATTTTGATTAATTTGAATGCTTTGTTCAAGTTCTTTAATGTCTGCTTCGTCAAAAGCCTGAATAAATTCGTTGGACAACGTATAGGAAGGGTTGTACTCTAAATACGTTTCTAAATCTTCATGGCTAATAGCGGCATTCAGTTGTATTTTGATAAATAAACCCACCCCTAGTAAAAGCGCTATGGTAGCAGCGATAGCAATAAAATAGGTCGGTGTGAATGGAATAATACCCTTTGACTTAGGTTTTTTCTCTGCGATAATTCGCTCAAAAAGACGCTGATCAAAGGATTCCAAGTACCCATCAGGTAGGTTGAAACCGTCTTTTCTATCGTTAGGTGCATTGTGGTTCGTTATCATTTTTATATGCTTATACTATTTAGACTGATTTTTTGTACAAAGGTTTAATGCGTTTGTAAAAATAATTCTATTTTTTTTACTGCGTGGTGATAGGAAGCTTTTAATGCGCCCACAGAGGTATCGAGAATTTCGGACATTTGGTTGTAGTCGAGTTCTTGAAAATAGCGCATTTTAAATACCAACTGTTGTTTTTCGGGTAAGGAAGCGATGGCTTGATGCAGTAAGGCCGTTGCTTGATCCCCGTTAAAATAGGGGTCAGCTTCCAGCTCATCTACCTTTTGTTGGTTGTATTCTTCTGATGTAATTTTGTTTAACCTGCTCTTTTGTTTTAAGAAATCCAACGCCTGATTGGTGGCAATTCGGTACAACCAAGAGGAAAGCTTGCTATTGCCTTTAAAACTTTCGATGTTTTGGAATGCTTTGATAAAGGTTTCCTGTAAAATATCATCCGTATCGTCGTGATCTAACACCAAGGAACGAATGTGATAGTAAAGCCTTGCCTTGTTTTGCGTAACAAGATCGCGAAATGCTGCCTCTTTCGTATTGGCATGTTGTAGTTGTTGTACGAATTGTTCTTCTTCAGATGCAGACAAGGTGTAATGTTTATTTTTTATAGGTAAGGTGTGAACGTAAAAATAGTAAAAAGCACGTAGGCAACGTTATAAATTTCGGAATATTTCGTTTCAGCAAGACAGAATGGAGTCACAAGACTACGTCAATGGGGAAAAACCTCTTACCTTTACGCAAAAAAATAGAAGATATGTTACGCACGGTTATTTTTGATATGGACGGGGTAATTGTAGATACTGAACCCGTACATCGTTACGCTTATTATTCACATTTTGACGAATTGGGTATTGAGGTAACTGAAGATATATACACCTCTTTTACGGGATTATCTACCAAAAATACCTATCAAAAAATAAAGGAACTCTTTCCGGTAGAACAAGAGGTTTCAGACTTAGTCTTGCGCAAACGCGCTTTGTTTAACGCTTCTTTTGATACAAAACCGGATTTGGAACTCATCGAAGGGGTAAGAAATCTTATTGTTAGCCTACACCAATGCGATATTGAATTGATTTTAGGGTCCTCGGCATCAAAAAGTACGATTCACCGCGTATTTAATCGCTTTGAATTATTCCCCTATTTCACACATATCGTAAGTGGAGAGGATTTTCCGAAATCTAAACCCGATCCTGCTATCTTTATCCAAGCGGCTTCATTGGCAAAAGTAAACGACAAAGCACATTGCTTGGTGATTGAGGATAGCACAAATGGCATCAAAGCAGCCAATGCAGCAGGTATTAAAGTATTGGGATATAAGAGTCAGAACTCCAAACAACAGGATTATAGTACCGCTGATTTTGTTGTGGAATCCTTTTTAGACCTCCAACCCGATCAATTAATTCATTTGTTTCAATCCCTTTAGAATCTCAACGAATAGAAATAGGCTGTAGGTTTATGTGGAATAATTTTTATACTACGCTTATTTTTTTAATTTTGCATTCTTAATGAAGTTAATTCTAGCATATGTTTCATAGGTATATTAAATTAGGTATCGCAGCACTATTACTAGCAACGGCTGTTTGGCAATTTTCAGAATCAAATATTGGAAATGGAATTTTTCTCTTGTTCTTGATGGGGCTTGTTATACTCTTGTATTTTAAAAATGAGTTCATCCTGTTGTCTTTCTTAAAATTGAGAAAACAAGATTTTGAAGGAGCAGAAAAATGGTTGAAGCGAATTAAAAATCCTGAAACAGCTTTAGTGAGAAAGCAAAACGGATACTATAATTACTTAATGGGTATTATGACCTCTCAAACCAATCTAAATGCTTCTGAAAAATACATGAAGAAAGCCATTGAATTGGGATTGAATATGGATCAAGACTTAGCTATGGCTAAATTGCAATTAGCGGGAATCTCAATGACCAAACGCAGAAAAATAGAAGCGACGAAGTTATTAAGCGAAGCACAAAAATTAGATAAACAAGGCATGCTAAAAGATCAAATCAAAATGATGAAGGAGCAAATGAAACGCCTTTAAATATAAAAAACCACTTGAAAACAAGTGGTTTTTTTTTGTTTCCTATTCTAAAGGAGAAAGCTTAGGAACGATGATTTACCTCATTCTTTTCTTTTCGAACAAACATCAGTTCTTTCACTTTTTCTTTGTCTTCTTTTTCCTTTTCCAGGTCGAACATCGTTCCAAAGACACGATCCCAAAACGTATTGCTCACGCCGAAGCCCAATTCTTCATTTTTATAATGATGTAAGTGGTGGTTTCTCCATAAGGGTTTCATAAATTTAAACGGGGGTGCAAAAGCGTGAATGGCATAATGCATGGAAGCGTACAACAGATACCCTATGATAAAACCAGGATAGAAACCAAACGTATAGGGTCCTAGGAGTAAGTATTGCAAGCCAAACAAGAGAGAGGCAAGGATAATGCTCGGTACGGGAGGCATAAACAGACGCTGTCTATCACGTGGATAATGGTGGTGATTGCCGTGCATGATATAAGCAATACGCTGTAGATTTCGTTTTTCGCTAATCAGGTGAAACAAGTAGCGATGGGCTAAGTATTCAAAAAACGTCCAGAACAACATTCCACCTAAAAAAAGTAAAATGAGGTTCTGAACGGATAATTGATAATCGGTATAACCTAAATAAACCACATACGACAAAAGTGGAATATACATCCCCCAGATTACAGCGGGGTGTCCTTTTGTCAACATTTCTAAATAGGGGTTTTCAAATAGTCTCGCTTGTCCTTTGTTGTTTATTTTGTCAAATTTCATATTTCTTAACTACTTTTCTAGCTAAGATAAAAAAAATTACCATTTTAACACAACACTTCCCCAAGTAAAACCACTTCCGAAAGCGGCTAAAACGACTAAATCACCTTTATTAATTTTGCCTTTTTCCCAAGCTTCAGTTAAGGCAATGGGCACTGATGCGGCTGTTGTATTGCCGTATTTTTGGATATTATTGTATACTTGATCGTCTGAAAGTCCAAATTTTTGTTGGATAAATTGAGAAATTCTCAAATTCGCTTGATGTGGAATCAACATATCAATATCGGATACTGCTAACTTATTCGCTTCTAATCCTTCGAGGATTACTTCGCTGAATCGCACCACTGCATTTTTGAATACAAATTGGCCATTCATATGAGGCATATAGCTCAAATCATCTGGATCGTTGTCTTTCAAAATATCAGACACCCATCGTCCACCCATACCTGGTGCGAGTAGAGCTAATTCTTCCGCATGTTCTCCTTGGGAGTGAATATGCGTAGATAGAATACCAGATTCATCATCAGATCGCGTTAAAATCGCCGCTCCTGCTCCATCACCAAAAATCACAGATACCGAGCGACCTCTAGTCGTCATATCTAATCCGGCTGAATGTACTTCAGATCCTACCACTAAAACCGTTTTATACATGCCCGTTTTAATGTATTGATCCGCAATAGACAGGGCATAAATAAACCCTGAACACTGCGCACGGATGTCCAAAGCAGCCACAGTATCTAAACCTAATTCCTTTTGCAAGAGCACCCCTGGACCAGGAAAGTAATAATCAGGACTCAACGTAGCAAACACAACAAAGTCGATATCTTTAGCTTCTACTCCTGCACGCTCCATCGCCTTTTTAGCGGCTTTTACACCCATACCCGAAGTAGTGTCCTCTGCTAAAAGCTTATGTCTACGCTCATGGATTCCTGTTCGTTCAACAATCCACTCGTTATTGGTGTCCATTATTTTTGACAAATCGTCATTGGTCACTACGTTATCGGGTACATAGTAACCTAGACCCGAAATCTTTGATCTAAACATACTTATCTGATTTAATTTGTTAAAGCAAAGGTAAGTTTTTTGTGTATTGTAAAAAACATCCTCACAAAAAACGGTTTCTTTTTTAAATATTCCACGTATATTGCTCATATAAACTAAAACAAACAAAAAAATGAAGATTTTAAAAACTTCTTTATTCTCTCTTTTTTTAATTACATCTATGTTTGCACAAGAAAATGTAACCTATCAAAAGCCTTCACAAGAAATTTTGCAACTAGCAGAATTCGAACGTGCCCCATCCATCTTTATGGATAGCAAAATGGAATACATGCTTTTGAGTTACCGCAGCACCTACAAAACGCTCGATGACTTAAACGTAGAAGAAATGCGATTAGGCGGTTTACGAATCGATGTAAACACCAATATTTCCAGCACTTTAACCTATATTGAAAACTTAAAAGTCAGAAAGGTAAAAGACAAAAAGGAGATTCAAGTGAAGGGATTACCCGCTAATCCGAGAATTTCCAACGTGACGATTTCTCCTGATCAAACGAAAATAGCGTTTACCAATACAGTAGCTACAGGCGTTGAATTATGGGTATTGGACTTCAAAACCGCTGAGGCAAAAAAGCTAAGCCAAGCCAATTTGAATGCCAATTTAGGGAATCCTATCACGTGGATGAAAGACAATGAGCAAATACTAGTTAGCGTAATTCCTGCGAATAGACCCGCTTTAATTGATACAAAAAAGAACTTACCTACAGGACCGATTGTATCGATCAGTGAAGAGGGCGTTGTTTCTCAAAACAGAACCTACCAAGATTTGTTGAAAAACAAAACAGATGAAGCTAATTTTGAAACCTTGGTAACATCTGAACTGTATTTAATTGACTTAAAAGGAAATAAAAAACTTTTCAAAGAGGCTGCGATGTATGCTAGTGAATCGTTTTCTCCTGACGGGAACTATCTCTTAGTAACGACCTTAGAAAAACCGTTTTCATACCTAGTACCCCTAAACCGATTTCCTATGAAAACAACGGTTTACAAAGCAGATGGTACTTTGGTAAAACAAGTAAATGACGTTCCTTTAAGCGAGATTATGCCCAAAGGTTTTATGGCTGTTCGCGAAGGAAAGAGAAATATGCAATGGCGTGCAGATCAACCGGCAACACTTTCATTTGTTGAAGCTTTAGACGGTGGAGATCCTGCTAAGGAAGCGGAATTTAGAGACGAAGTATTTACGTGGGAAGCACCCTTTACATCAGCGCCAAAATCACTGGTGAAATTAGGACAGCGCTATGCGGGTATTACTTGGGGGAATGACCAAGTTGCTGTAGTTGCAGATCAATGGTATGACACGCGAAATATCAGACAATTCTTGCTTAATCCATCAACTTCTAACCCCAATCCTATTAAAATTGAAGATCGCAATGAACAAGATGTGTACAGCGACCCTGGAACATTTGAAACTAAGCGAAATGAATACGGCCGTTATACCTTAGCTATTGAAAACAACAAAATGTTTTTACTTGGTGATGGTTATACACCCAAAGGACAATTCCCTTTTATCGATGAGTTCGATTTAACCACGCTTAAAACAAAGCGTCTTTACCAATCGACTTATACAACGAAAAAAGAGAACATTCAATCGATTCAAGACATCAAAAAAGGATTGGTATTAGTTTCGATTCAGTCGCCAACAGAATATCCGAACTACTACTTTAGAAACATCAAGAAGAAAAACGATTTGACTGCGATTACGGACTTCAAAAATCCATTTGAAAGCTTGAATGGGGTGTACAAAGAAGTAATCACTTACAAACGCGAAGACGGACTGGAATTATCGGGTACACTCTACTTGCCAGCCAACTACGACAGAAAGAATAAAACAGAAAAATTACCTTTACTCATTTGGGCTTATCCGACAGAATACAAGGATAAAAACAGTGCAGGACAAGTTACATCAAACTCGAGTGAATTTACCTTCCCTTACTATGGATCATTTGTGTACTGGGTAACGAAAGGCTATGCGGTATTGGATGATGCAGCTTTTCCTATTGTAGGAGAGGGAACAGAAGAACCTAATGACACCTATATTGAGCAATTGGTAGCTAATGGTAAAGCTGCTATTGATGCTGTAGATGCTTTAGGTTATATTGATCGTTCAAAAGTGGGTGTTGGTGGACATTCTTATGGTGCTTTTATGACGGCAAACTTATTGACGCATTCGGATTTATTTGCTGTGGGTATTGCGCGTAGTGGAGCGTATAACCGAACGTTGACTCCTTTTGGATTTCAAACAGAGCAACGCAACTATTGGGAAGTGCCACATGTGTATAACACGATGTCACCTTTCATGAACGCAGACAAAATGAAAACCCCTATGTTATTAGTGCACGGAGAAGCCGATAACAACCCAGGAACCTTCACTTTACAAACAGAGCGTTACTTCCAAGCGTTAAAAGGATTAGGAGCACCTGTTCGCATGGTCATCCTACCGAAAGAAAGCCATGGGTATGTAGCCAAAGAAAACATCTTGCACTTGCTATGGGAACAAGATCAGTTTTTAGAAAAATATTTAAAGAACAAACAATAGAATAAAAAAGCTCAGCATTTTTGCTGAGCTTTTTTTATTCTATTGTTTGTATTGTTATTCATCAACGCGTTCAATTTTGGCACCTAATGCACGTAAACGTTCGTCAATGCGTTCATATCCGCGGTCAATCTGATCGATATTCTGAATCACACTTGTTCCTTGCGCAGACAATGCAGCGATTAATAAGGAAATTCCTGCGCGAATATCTGGTGATGACATACGCGTAGCTTTCAATTGAGATTTAAAATCATGTCCTATTACTACGGCGCGATGTGGATCACAAAGGATGATCTTCGCTCCCATATCAATTAGTTTATCGACAAAGAACAAACGACTTTCAAACATTTTTTGATGAATAAGTACCTCACCTCTTGCTTGTGTAGCTACGACGAGCAATACACTCAACAAATCAGGTGTAAGTCCTGGCCATGGTGAATCGGCAATGGTAAGAATCGATCCATCGATAAAGCTTTGGATTTCATAACCCGCTGTATGGGCAGGGATATAAATATCATCCCCTCTTTTTTCCAACTGAATCCCCAATCGTCTAAACGTATTGGGAATTACACCTAAGTGCTCCCACCCTACATTTTTGATTGTCAATTCACTTTTGGTCATAGCAGCTAATCCAATCCACGAACCGATTTCGATCATATCAGGCAAAATACTGTGTTCGCATCCTTTTAGGCGTTCAACCCCTTCAATCGTAAGGAAATTAGACCCTACTCCTGTGATCTTTGCTCCCATGCAGTTTAGCATCTTACACAGCTGCTGCAAATACGGTTCACAAGCCGCATTGTATATGGTTGTGGTTCCTTTTGCCAATACAGCTGCCATAATAATGTTAGCTGTACCTGTAACAGAAGCTTCTTCTAACAGCATATCAGCACCCACTAATTGTTGTGCCTCAACCCCGTAAAAATGTTCTTCTCTATTGTATCTAAATGTTGCGCCTAATTTAATAAACCCTTCAAAGTGAGTATCCAATCTACGTCTTCCAATTTTATCTCCTCCTGGTTTTGGGATATACCCTTTACCAAAGCGACCTAAAAGTGGTCCCACCATCATGATTGACCCTCTCAATGCCTTTCCACCTGCTTTAAAATCATCTGAAGTTAGGTACTCCAAATTGAGATCATCCGCCTGAAAAGCCATTTTATTTGGTGCCAATCGCTCGATTTTCACTCCGAGGGACTCCAACAATTCGATTAATTTATTGACATCAATAATATCGGGAATATTGGAAATTACCACGCGCTCCTCTGTCAACAAAACCGCACAAAGTATTTGTAAAGCCTCATTCTTAGCGCCTTGTGCATACACCTCTCCTTTTAGTTGATGCCCTCCTTCAATTCTAAATGTACTCATTACTTTTTACCTTTTGCTTGATAATTGTGCTTGTTGTATTTTTTACTGTTATTGTTGTTGCTGTTACTACCGCCTTTTTGATTGTTATTATTCGCATTGTTGTTGGTATTGGAATAATTACTTTTATTGGACTGCTTGCGATTCACCTGAATCAGGTTAGCCGTAGTCGACAACTCCTCTTCTTGTTTTGACAGATTGATTTTTCCTCCAGAAAGTTCGGCTAAATGTTCAAAGATCACTTCGTCTTTTACATTGTCCTTATTCCAGCTGAGGTAACTTTTTTTCATGTGATTTGCGATTACAATGATTAACGCATCTCTCATTTCTCCTTCTTCAAACTTCAATGCTTCAGCAATCATACTTTTGATGTTATTGCCATAGTAACGATAGTTCAGCTGTTTTTTAGGATAAGGCAGTACTTCTGGTTTTGCATACACAGTTTCTCTCGTCGCAATTGGAAAAGGACAAGGGACATCTAGTTTAAAATCGGAAATCATAAAAAGCTGATCCCATAATTTATGCTGAAAATCAGGAACATCACGCAAGTGTGGATTCATATCCCCCATCACGCGAATGGCGTAATTTGCGGCTTTATTTCGTTCTTCTGCATCTTCTATCAAAACGATTTGTTCAATCATTATCTGGAGATGGCGTCCATAATCGGGAATAACTAGTTTATTGGTGGCTGTATTATAGCCTAAGTGTGTTACTGCTTCTGCGGAATTAAATTTCATCTAATCTGTGTTTACAAAGTTTGGTTCATTGTACTAGCTATAAAAGTAGGAAACTTTCTAGGATAAAGCAATTTTTACAGCGACAATAACCCTTCAATAGTTGATAGCTCAATATACTTATCAACGATAGCTTGTGCACTTGTCATATGCACTTTTATCGATACACTGGTAAAAGTTCCCTTGCTTGAGTTTCTGAAGTTTATTGCGGGATTCATACCGTCAAAAGCGCGTTCAATTTGTGCAATTTTACGCTCGTCAGCTGGGACAATAAACTTAAATAAGTATTCATTTGGCCACGTTCTTTCAAACTCTAGCTTCTCTTTTAAGCTCTCATAAAATTCTTTTGTCTTAGTATCCATAAAATATTTTAATGCAAATATACGTATTTTCTACCTTTTTTCAGGCTTTGTTGTTGGGGTGATTTGTTTGTTGCTTGTCCGTAAGTCGTTTGCTCTTTCCCACTTTAACCTTATCTTAATAGTAAAGAATCTGAGAAAAGTCGTGCTATCCCGACTTTTTGTTCTATTTTTGCCCCTTTCTTATTTTTAAGTAGAAATGAATACAAAACTCGTTTTAATAATCGGAGGCCCAGGATCTGGTAAGACAACCATAATCAATGAATTAATTGAGAAAGGGTATACGTGTTATCCTGAAATATCAAGGGAAGTTACAAAGAAGGCACAAGAAAAAGGAATTGATCAACTTTTTTTAACGGAACCGTTATTATTTAGTCAACTATTACTAGAAGGTAGAATAGATCAACATAAAAGTGCGGTTGCAGAAGACGCTAATCTCGTTTTTATCGACAGGGGGATTCCCGATGTATTGGCTTATATGCATTACAAAGGAGACGCCTATCCCGAAAGTTTTGACCAGGCGTGTAAAAATCACTTGTATCATCAAATTTTCTTACTACCTCCTTGGGAGAATATATACGTGAGTGATGATCAGCGTTATGAATCGTTTGAGCAGGCGAATCTCATTCACCGCTATCTCGTGGACACCTACAAGAGCTACGGATATGATTTGATTGAAGTGCCCCGAGAAACTATTGCGAAAAGAGTAGAATTTATCTTAGATCGAGTATAATATAAAAAAGGATTGTTGTTGCAATCCTTTTTACATTTTTGACTACCTTAGTCAAAAGCTAAACCTGCCCTTCTATGACAAAAAAGCCGATTGATATCCTTCAAAAATACTGGAAACACACTTCTTTTAGGGAGCCACAAGAAGAGATTATCACATCTGTTTTACAAAAAAAAGACACTTTTGCTTTACTTCCCACGGGAGGTGGAAAAAGTATTTGCTTTCAGATTCCCGCCTTGCTTCTTCCAGGTACGTGTTTGGTGATTTCACCACTCGTTGCTTTGATGCAGGATCAGGTCAACAACCTCAATGCACTCGGCATTAAGGCTGCCGCTATTGTTGGGGGAACCTCCATAACGGATATTGATGCGATTTTAGACAATTGCCTTTATGGGGATTATAAATTGTTGTACCTCTCCCCAGAACGATTGGAGCAAACGTGGTTATTGGAGCGCATAGAAAACTTAAAAGTGAGTGTAATCGCCGTAGACGAAGCACATTGTATTTCACAATGGGGTAATGATTTTCGTCCTGCTTATCTCAAGATCAACCAATTGCGAAAGCTCTTTCCTTCCGCACCTGTTATCGCCCTTACGGGATCGGCGAATAAACGTGTCATTTCTGACATTTGCACCCATCTCGAACTCAAAGACGTAGCGCTATTTACCAAGAGTTTTTACCGCAACAACCTCATCTATGGCGTATATAAGGTTGAAAATAAAGAAGCTATCGTTGAGCGCATTTTACAAAAACACCCTTTTCCAGCGATCATTTACGTACGCAGTAGAAAAGAAACTCAACTATTGGCCCAACGTCTTAACCAAAAGAATTTTAACGCTAACTTTTTTCACGGTGGACTACATGCCTTTGAGAAGAAAAAGCGCTTAGAAGACTGGGTTGCTGAGAAAACGCCAATTATGGTGGCAACTAATGCATTTGGAATGGGAATTGACAAAAAAAACGTCCGCAACGTCATTCACCTCCAACTGCCAGAAAATCTAGAAAATTACTACCAAGAAGCAGGTAGAGCAGGTAGAGATGAATCCAAGGCTTTTGCTTCTCTCCTTGTCTCGCCCAACGAACCAAAATCTGTAGCTGATTGGGCCAAAGAAAATCTCTTTGACAAGGATTTTCTAAAGTTAGTCTACCGCAAACTAAACAACTACCTGAGTATCGGACTCGGCGAGGGATTCAACACCGCTTATTCTTTTAGTTTTAATCAGTTTTGTCTGCAGTACAACTTCCCCTATACGCTCACCTATAATGTCTTGCAGTTTTTAGATCGCCAAGGAATTTGTAAGTTAACCCCAAATTCGAATAATAAAACGCAACTACAATTCATTGTTAGCAGTAGTGAATTGCTGGATTACGTCTATGACAATGAGCGACAAGAACAAGTATTGTTGCAGATTATCCGCCATTATCCGGGTATTCACGAATACAATACGCCAATTAACCTAGCCTATCTGAGCGAACAGACGGGCGAACCTCTGTTGTTTATTCAAGAATGTTTGCAACATTGGCATCAGGAAGCATTGTGTCTCTTTACCCCAGAGGAACACGACCTAGAGCTCACCTTTCTTGAAGCGTGGGAGGAGGACAAAACCATCTATAGGACGTTTCCCTTCTTGGAACAGCAAAATAAATTAAAACTAGACCAATATCAGGCCATTTACTTTTACGCACAAAATGACGATATTTGTAAAAACAAAATCATCTTGCGATACTTTGATGAAACCTTGGAGCAAGATTGCGGTAGCTGTTCCACTTGTTTACAGACGCAACAAAAAAAGCCCCAAGTCAACATCTCTCAAGTAAAAGAACGCGTAGTACAGCATTTACAACACGAGCAAGCAGCCTCTGCCCTTGAGTTGGAAACAGCACTGAATCTTGCCCTGCCAGATCTTCTTCTGGTATTGCAGATATTGTTGGAACAACAGAAAATTAAACTGAATAATAAAAATCAATATAGCTTAGTATAATGAAAGACTTACGTATCATTTTTATGGGAACCCCAGACTTTGCCGTTGGGATTCTCGATGCGATGTATCAACATAACTTCAACATTGTAGCGGTGATTACAGCACCAGATCGACCTGCAGGAAGAGGACAAAAACTGAAGTATTCGGCAGTAAAAGAATATGCTTTAACTAAAGAGCTCCCTATTTTACAGCCAACTAATTTAAAAGACGAGGCTTTTTTAGAAGAATTAGCCTCCTACCAAGCCAATTTACAAGTAGTAGTAGCTTTTCGCATGTTACCTGCGGCGGTATGGCAGATGCCTGCCTTAGGCACCTTTAACCTCCATGCCTCACTCCTACCGGATTACAGAGGGGCGGCTCCAATCAACTGGGCCATCATTAACGGAGAGACCAAAACAGGCGTAACAACCTTCTTTATCGATGAAAAAATAGATACAGGAGCGATTATCCTTAAAAAAGAAACCCCCATTGGACCGAAAGAAAATGCAGGTGAGTTACACGATCGCCTGATGGTTTTAGGCGCCGAAACTGTAGTGGAAACCTTGCAATTAATTCAAAAAGGAGAGGTAAAAGTAGTACATCAACCCGCTGAAGACACAAAAACTGCTTATAAATTAAACCGAGACAACTGCAAAATCGATTTCAGTAAAACGGGAGTTGAAATAGAGCAACTAATCCGAGGGCTAAGCCCGTATCCAGCTGCTTGGTGCATGCTTGAAGACCGCGATTCTCAACAAGAATGGAACATCAAAATCTATGAGGCTCACTTCGAAGAAGAAGAACATCAACTACCTATAGGACAAATAATTACAACCAAAAAAACAATAAAAGCAGCAGTAAAAAACGGCTTCTTAAACCTCGTAAAATTACAATTACCAGGCAAGAAAATGATGTTAGCAAACGAAGTATTAAATGGACAAAATTTTAGCGAAAACACTATCGTATTATAAATGCTTTTCCCTTAATAGAATACTTCACATAGAACCTTAACACAAAAAAAGATATTCTAATTCGTTTTTTTTTTTGAAAAAGCTTGTTTTATAACTTTATAACCCTAAATTTGTAAGAAGAACGTTAATAAAGTTAACCTTTAAAAAAAATTATTATGAACAAAACAGAATTAATCGATGCTATCGCAAAAGATGCAGAGATCAGTAAAGTTGCAGCTAAAAAAGCTTTAGAATCTTTCTTATCTAACGTTGAATCTACTTTAGCTAAAGGAGACAAAATTTCATTAGTAGGTTTCGGTTCATGGTCAGTATCTGAAAGAGCTGCTAGAGAAGGAAGAAACCCACAAACTGGAAAAACAATCAAAATTGCTGCTAAAAAAGTAGTTAAATTTAAAGCTGGGTCTGAATTAGAAGGATCTGTGAACAAGTAATTACTGACTTTGTTTATGTAGATAAACACATCAAAATAGTAAAAAATTAAAAAAGTCTTATTATATTGTATAATGAGACTTTTTTTATGCCTATTCTATGACACAACACGAGATCAACAAAGGGGATTATTTAATTGCACTACCCTCTGCCTACAATCCCAATGATGTAGAATTTAATCAATCGGTGATTCTGTTAACAGATCACAATATCGATGGTTGTATGGGCTTTATTTTAAATAAACCAACTCCCTATATACTCAGTGAGCTTGTGCCCGAAAGCAATGGTGCCTTTACAGTGTATCACGGAGGTCCTGTAGAATCCGATCGCCTATTTTGCATTCACAAATGCCCCGATCTTATTCCTGATAGCATCGCAATTACGGATCAACTGTATTGGGGTGGTGATTTTAACAGCATCTTCTCCCATATCGAAACGGGACTACTCACTCATTTAGACCTGCGCTTTTTTATGGGATATGCCGGTTGGGACAACGGTCAGTTGGAAATGGAACTTTCCAATCAGCACTGGATCAAAACCCAATCCCTGCGCTTTAATCCCCTAGAACAACCTACTAAAACATACTGGAAACAAGCCCTACAAACACTAGGGAAAGATTTTAGCATCTGGTTCAATGCACCAGAAAACCCCAATTTAAATTGATTTTTTATTGGTGATGCGTGATACGTAAACCGTTAACTGTAAACAATATAATAAGAGATGGCTTGCAATTGCAAGCCATCTCTTATTATATTCAGATACATTTACTCATCTCCCTTTTCTCATCTCTCATCACCCAAAAAACTACATCAATCTAATTTTCGCATTTAAGCGATCCAATAACTCTTTAGACACTTGTGTGGTAAAAGTTTTCTTTCTGTATTTTGTTATAGGTTGGATTCCCACAATTACGTTGGTGATGAAGATCTCATCTGCTTTTTGCAATTCAAAAGGCGAGATTGGACTCTCTTCTAAGGTCAAATTAGGGTGTTTTGCGAGCAGTTCGATGATTTGCTTGCGCATTATACCTTTGACACAACCTTCGTCTAAAGGCGGGGTTTTAATTGTGTTTTGACTAACGACAAATAAATTTCCGTTGACTGCTTCGATGATATTTTTTTTATCATTGACCAACAAACAGTTTTGGTAGTCGTTTTCTGAGGCAAAAATACTAGCCAATACATTCACTGCTCGGTTTGTCGTTTTCACGGTAGACAACAGATTGGCTGCCACGTAAAAATCTTTGTATAGTTCTACCTCATAGGCTTGGTCTTGGAAAGTGTATAAGGCTTCCTCCAATGCTTCTGCTGTAGCGACAAATCCGATGGTTTTATTTTCTTGAGGCAGGTACTTACCTGTTGCGTCGCGATAAACGGTTAGGCGTACGCGAAAAGCTTTTGCTTGACTTGCAGTAGCCTCTACTGTTTTTATTATTTCTTCTTGGAAGTTTTCTAAGGTAAAGTGCATGGGAATTTCCATGCGCATGATTCGCATGGAAGACATCAATCTAAAGTAGTGATCTTCAGCGAATAATACTTTTTTATCGAGAACTCGAACTGTTTCAAAAACAGCGTCACCATATAAAAAACCGCGGTTGTTTTCTATGGCTAGGTCTGTAGTAGAAACAAGTTTGCCGTTAACATTAATCATAGTTCTAATTTGTGATTACTATTAACGGCAAATATAAGTTATATTTTATGGAATCTAAGCAGATCCTAGGACTTGTTTTAAATCCATAATTTGATTTTCCCACAATTGTTTTGATTCATCTATTTCATCTGCTACCGCAAAATCAGTTACGATAATGGTGACATCTTTGGTCAACTCATCGCGTATTATTTTTATTTCAAAGTAGTACTCTGTGTCTTCTCCATCTTCATCTAACCATCTGTAACGCACTCTTTCGTCCGTTTTTCGCGTAACTACTCTTGCTTTTTCTTCTGAATCCCCCCATATAAAAGAATAAACCTCTCCTCTTGAATTCACGTTATCCGCAAACCATTCGCTTAATCCTGAAGGATCTGACACGTATTGATATAACAATTGAGGGGATGAATTTATAGAAAATTCTAACTCATATTTTTCTTTCATAGCTGTACTTAAAAAGTTATAATTCCTCGAATATAAACATATTTTGCTAATAAAAAAATATTTTTTAAGAAGGCTTCTCTTTGGTTTGTTTGAAAATTATAGTAACTTTGCACTCGCATTCCCAAAAAAGGAATAAATAACCGAAAAATGGCGAGGTAGCTCAGTCGGTTAGAGCGCAGGATTCATAACCCTGAGGTCACGGGTTCAACTCCCGTCTTCGCTACAAGCAAAAAAGACTTAATCGAGAGATTAGGTCTTTTTTTGTTTACACTTGTATGGATTATAAATAAAGGTAAAAAAAGGAGACTTTCAACAGTTTTCATTCGCTTTCTATTGAGTATTTTTCATAAACCACTAACGGTCAACTAAAAACCTCTTTAATCCGATTGGATAGGTTGGGATGGCAGTATTTTATTCTAACTTTAGTAGTTACTCAATAACCACAACTTCTTTTTTTATTTCCTCAAATATTCTGTCAAAATGAACAGAATCACGCTTTCCTTTGTCATTAAAATAGTTATACATAATTTCATCGTGAATTACAACGAAAAACAAATATTTACCTTTATCTTCTATTTTAAAATTTCCTAAAGTGAATAGTTTATTAGGAATCAATATAGAATCTTTTGCTTTAAAAGCAATATCTTCATTTCTTTCACCTACTTTAATTGGGTTGTAATAGAACATAGTTATAGTTCTAAAGTTTATTGTGTCTACCATTGGATCTACTATTGTATCAAAAGGACTATCAAATTTAAATACAATATCATAAGCTTGATTTACTTTCAATGTGTCAGGCAAATCGAATGTATATGTAATATTACCACGGAGAGTTTTAGTCCGTGATTCTGTTAATTGCATTCCATTATATTCTTCATAGAAATCCTCTTTCTTTTGCTTTTTTTCACATGAAATAAGGAGTAATAAAAATAAACTTACTATTCTCATTACAAATTAGATTTAGCATTTAACATATTAGCTGTATTCAACTTTCGTAGAGAATCTCTTTGCTTATTTAATCTCTAATCCCTTTGTCGAATCTGACTTTCTTTCATAAAAGTATCTCTCTGCTCTGGTACAATATAAAAAACTACTTTAAAAATATACGCTACAACTGTTTACTTTTATTGCGATTGATTACGTACTGCAAAACACTTTTTAAATCAATTGTATGCCTTTAAATTGTAGTGTACGTTAGAATTCATCTCCTTTATAGCACTAAAAAACATTTCCCCTTTTGTCATACTGAACATAGTGAAGTAACTGACTAAAACCCACTACTCTTTTTACTACACCATTGTTGCTTTTTTGTAGTCTTAGGCTGTACTTTACCTTTTTAAACACTTTACCATTGTCGTTGGTTAAAGTCGAAGCCTTTTTTAATAGTGTAACGGTGGTAGGGTGTTTCTTTTTTTTCTCTAAACAATCCCCCTTAAAAAAAGTCTTTTCTAATTGTCATACTGAGTGAAACGAAGTAAAAACCCCTTTGATCCGTTTTGGAAGATTGGGGGAAATGTATTATTCTTTGTCGATTACAACTACTTTTTTTGTTACTCTTACTTCATCTTCTAACCATCTAATTTGATCTATTCCCTCTTCATTTTTTTTATGTAAATCTATTAGAATTAAATCATTTATAACCCCATCAATATAAAACACCCCAGGGTTTTCAAATTTAAGCATGAAATAAATCGATCTATTATCGTATGCACCAAATGTATCCTTAACAATACTTTTTAAATAAGCGTAATCGTAATCTATACTATTTGTAGTGGTTATTATCAAACGTGCATATCTATTAGTATCCTTAACTCCAAAATCAGTTATTA
Source organism: Myroides sp. NP-2 (assembly GCF_014145665.1). Taxonomy (GTDB): domain Bacteria; phylum Bacteroidota; class Bacteroidia; order Flavobacteriales; family Flavobacteriaceae; genus Flavobacterium. The sequence continues at coordinate 219,999 of NZ_JACHTD010000003.1, forward strand.
TAGAATCATAATGGCTTTTGTAGCTAACTAAACCATAATTATCTTCTTTAGAATATACTGTATCTGGAAAATCTATATCATAAACAATTCTATTTTCATCAAAATAAATTTTATCCTGGTTTGAATCATTATTTTTAACTCGACCATCACAATTGTAAAAGAATATTCCTATTAAAACTATTAAACTAACTTTTCTCATTATTTATCTTCTATTATAATAATCCCTCATTTTTATTCCATTTAAAGAATCTCTTGTATTTAATTCTTTGACGATTGGAGCATCTTGCCTATTTACTGTTGTATCTCTTGGTACTGGAGTATGAAAGGTAGATCCATTATCTCTAAAAGGTTTAGTTGCACTATAGTCTATTCGTTGCATCGTAACCTTATCCAAAGTAGGCACAACAGGTACTATCGGTTGTGGTGAAATCGGTTGATTATTTGCTTTAGGCGCAAAAGTATTACTTCCATCAGGTACAACTCCTGGCAACACCGTTTCAGGCCCAAACACATCCATGGCAAAAATCATAAATATTGTCATATCCACCCAACGCGTAAATCTATTTCCTTTTGGCGATTCTAAAGGAGATGATTTACCTCCTTCCACAGTAAAACTCATTCCTTCCAATTTCCAATTACTAAAACCTCTTTTAAAATGATTATACCCTGATTTTTCCTTATTTCTCTCAAAATCAGAAGCTAATTTATCAGCTCCACGTTGCAAATTAATAACAATTTCATCTAATACGGTTCCCATATTGGATACTACTGTATTCATAATATTTCCTAATTCTGGTTGTTTCTTCGGATCACCGTCGCCAGGGTTTTGTGCACTCATCCCCGTAGGGTCAATCAAATTAACCGGGTTATTGTGTACATAATGGTATGGATTCCATCCTGGGAATTGATCTGCTAGCGGATCCACACTCAAAAATATACTCGCTCCAGGATCATAATAACGTGCTCCATAATAGTAGTAGCCTGTGCTTTGATCTAATTCTTAGGCACTGGATGACCGCCCCAACTGTTAGGACCTGTTTGTTCCCAAGCGATATCATGAGTAAAGATCATCTTGATATAGCCCCAGATAGCTAAAGAAAGTACGAGGATAAAGAAAACGAGAAGAGCTGTCACAAAAAAGGGCACTTTATTTCCGTAAAATAAGGCATAGATTAGCAATCCATCAAAGAGGATCATCAGCAGAGGAATAAAAAAAGTAACCCCGATAAACTTAGCTCGCTGGAAGTAATTGGTCATGTCGTAATTCATTGCGTATAGCAAAACACCCCAGAAGACGAATGCTAAAGTGACCATAAAAATAAGCGCCCCTACAAACAGCGCCAATGCCCCAAATCCAAAACTCATGCCCTTTTGTGTTACCTCGTCATAATACACGGTAACAAATTCCCCTATCGTTGGTTTACTACTGGAGGAATAGGATACAGTATGCTCCACCAACTGACCAGATGCAGTTGTAAACTCAAGCGTTGGCGTAAACATTGTGGTTGTGGTACCCGCATCGCTATCGTGACTTTCATAGGTGGAATACGATATGACTTTGGCTGGATAGCGTTGACCATGCAGCAACAGTTGGGTTGATTTATAGAGGGACGACCCCACCCCTATAGCACTTCCAATGGCAAAAACCATCAAAATAGTTACCACGAGAAAAACATAACCAAACCCGAGACATCCCAACGATTCCTTGCCAGATTGCACGCGTCTTTGTCCAATTTTATAGGTAAGTAACAAGCCTACAAGCAGTGCTACAACTCCACTCCACCCATAGGTAGTTAAGGCAAGCGGAACTCCATGAAATAAAAGCATACTCCTTGATTTTTCTTTTATTTATAACGGGAAGTCTCATGTTTAAACGTTCGCTTCTCTCGTTGAATCAAATCGTTATCGTGTTTACTTGCAGTATCGACTATAGTTACACTGTTATCCAAAACAGTAGTTGTATTTTCATATTGGGTTGTATTTCTCGGCATTTCGGGTTGATTGCCCCAATATTTTCGCGCCTTTTGTATACGCGAAAGCACCACAATTAAAGAGTAAAGCCCATAAACGGCTAAAAAAGCAATAAAAAAAGTTTGCTCTTCTTCGTATGCAAAAATTCGGTATTGATAAAACACAGCAAGTACATAACCAAAAGTGAGTAAACGAAGGGGTTTTAGTAAAAGCCCCAAGGCTATTTTGCTGTTTCGAACTGCTTTTATAGTAGTATTAGAAACAAGTACGAGAAACGACAACAAAAGAGAAATTAGCAATCGAAGCACAAAAAAGCCAACCAAAAGGATCGCATAAGCAATTCCCAAATCTTCATAGGTGATCCAAAAAGTTGCCCCTGTTTCATCCATCAAAACCACTTGATCACCTTGACTAAAATAGTCCATGGTTAGATCACTCACTCGATCAGCCACAATACCCCACGGAGATCCGTCCTCTTTTTCAAAAGTAATACCCCAATGGTTTTGCCCATAAGGATCTCGTAGCTGTTCAAATTTCCCGGTATATGGTTCTCCATTGAGGAGTGCAGTTGCCATTTGCAAGGGAATACGCCCTATAGAAGACAATAACGAACTCCCATACGACAGGAAGACCAGCACAATAACAATAAGGAAGAAATTAATTCCTTTTCCTTGGTTCTTACTCATAGCACTTATTTTTTCTTTTTCATTTGGAGGCAAACAAATGTGATGCTTCCTCTCTGCAAGGTAACACAATAAAAAAATATATTTCCATATTCTGCCAAAAAGGCAAAAAAAAGAGGCTGTTTACCCTCTTCATTCGCCTTTAGAAAACCAAGGACTACTTTACAATTGACCATAATCATTCACGAACGAGACACAACCCCTGCGCTATGACCTAGGATTAGCCACTATTGTTGTACCGATGCAGCGGAATGCGTGCAAGCGACCATGCTTGAGCAACAACAAGGACCAAGATTCCTTAGCGCATGCCAATGTAAGGCTGTAAAGCCTTTGGTCCACAGCACAAAAAACCCCACCTAAAAAATAGATGGGGTTATATTTGTTAGTCTTTTTAGACAGCCTTTTTAAGTGTAATAGAATAGTTTAAATTTATTTTACTCTTCTTTGATAAACGTCAAAAACTCGTCATAATACTGCGCCAATAAGATTTGATATCCCTCGCTTCGATCTACCTTTATTTTATCAGTATCCGGTTGAGAAACAAAATAGATGACAAAAGCATCTAGGTGATATTCAGGAATACCTAAGTCTTTCATTAGATCTTCTCTTGGATATTGTTTGTAAAACGAGGCCATATTCATTTCAATACGCTCGTATTCGATCATTTGTAGATCGCGTTTTCGCGTTCCGTTGAGTCGATTGATGATTGCATCGATGGTAATTCCCATTTTTAAATCGCTTGTTGCCATGAATACGCGATTATTTCTATTGTATCGCTTCTCTGCGGGAGTCAATTTTTTAGTTCCGAAATCCATCTCACCTTCCCCAAATTCTTTCTTTACGATGATAATCTCCTCCAATTTTTGTCCAGGTTTTACCAAAACAGGTGTAATGCGTTTGGTTTCCAAATCTCCCTCATCGATCACATACAACATCGTAGCACTATATTCACTGGAGAAACGAAGGGTATCTCCCAAATGGGTTTGAATCAAGAAATATCCGGTTTGATCGGATTGAGTTTTTTCTTTCGTATTTTTATTTTCGATGGTAACTGGAACAATTTGTCCATTATACAATCGAACGCGCCCATCTAGTAAAGTAGCTCGTTGAGCATAAGCGCTCATGCCGATACACAACAGACTCAATAGTGCCAATAGCTTTTTCATAGTGTTTTGGTTTGTTTGGATAAAGATATAATTACTTCAAAGAATAAAAAAAATTATTCCTCTGCCATCTCATTTATTTTCTCCAACACATAGGCAGGAGGTACAGTAGGGCGTCCCGTTTTCATATCGACAAACACCAACATGGAATATCCCGTTGTTAATAACTCCCCTTGTTGGTTAAAGATTTCATAATCGAATTCTATTTTAACGCCTGTGCACTGTTTAAAAATAGTGCGAACACAAAGGTCTTCATCGTATTTTGCTGGCTTTTTGTAGTTCATAGTTAGTGACACAACGGGCAACATAATCCCCAATTCCTCCATTCGTTTGTAGGAAATTCCCAAATTGCGCAACCATTCAACTCGCCCAATCTCAAAGTATTGCGCATAGTTCCCATGATATACTACGCCCATCTGATCTGTTTCAGCATAACGCACCCGTACGGTGTAATCGAATTTTTTCATATTCCTTTTAATTATATTTGACTAATTGAATTATAAATGTACTTACCATTTTTTTTTGAAAATTACAATGACCTAATCGTTTTTTTATCCCAAAAATTGTTCACATATTTGCCATCTGATTCGACACCGACATCAATCCAAAAAACATTCAAAAATAGTAACTGTTTTTTTAAAAATCTAACCAAAAATGCACGAATACAAAGACATGACAGCGCAATCTGCTTGGAATGCTTGTCTTGAATTCATAAAGGACAACATAGGCGAACAAGCATTCAAGACTTGGTTCATGCCTATTAAAGCCATTGAATTAACTGAAGACAAGTTATATATACAAGTGCCTAGTAAATTCTTCTACGAATGGCTAGAAGAGCACTATGTAAGCATATTGAAGGTTGCATTGACAAAAGTGTTAGGTGGCAATGCAAAGTTACTATATAAAATACAGATGGAAAATGTATCGGGCAACAAGCAGCCCTATACAGAACAGTTACCTAGTTCGCAACGAGGTCCTGTGAAACCACAAGAATTGGATGTTCCTGTTCAGAACAAAAACCCTGAACTAAAAAATCCATTCATCATTCCTGGTATTCGAAATGTAAAGATTGAATCCCAATTAAATTCAAACTATTCATTTGATAACTTCCTAGAAGGAGATGCAAACCGCTTAGCGCGTTCTGCGGGAATGGCTGTATCTAAAAAACCAGGAGGTACTTCCTTCAACCCTTTGTTGATTTTTGGTGGCGTTGGATTAGGTAAAACACACTTAGCTCATGCCATTGGTGTAGAAATTAAAGAATATTTCCCTGATAAAACTGTTTTATATATTTCAGCAGAAGTATTCACCCAACAATACGTAGACTCAGTACGTAAACAAACGAGAAATGACTTTATCTATTTTTATCAATTAATTGATGTATTAATTGTCGATGATATTCAATTCTTGTCCGGTAAGTCTGGAACACAAGATGTGTTTTTCCACATTTTCAACCACTTACATCAAAATGGAAAACAAGTAATTCTAACTTCAGATAAGGCTCCTGTAGACATGCAAGATATCGAGCAACGCTTGTTATCTCGTTTCAAATGGGGCTTGTCAGCAGAGATTCAAACACCAGATTTTGAAACTCGCGTGAAGATTGTTAAACATATTTTATACCGTGATGGGGTAACAATGCCTGAAAACATCATCGAGTATATGGCTAAAAACGTATCGACCAACGTGCGTGAATTAGAAGGGGCTATTATTTCGTTAATCGCACAGTCTTCGTTCAACAAACAAGAGGTAACGATTGATTTAGCTCGTCAAGTGATTGAGAAATTCATCAAGCATACGCAGAAAGAAATTTCCATTGACTACATCCAAAAAGTGGTATCTGATTACTTCGAAATGGATATAGAAACACTGAAATCCAAAACGAGAAAGCGCAATATTGTACAAGCCAGACAATTAGCTATGTTCTTTGCTAAGAAATACACCAAAGCATCCTTGGCCAACATTGGTTCACAAATTGGAAAACGCGATCACGCTACTGTATTACACGCTTGCAAAACTGTCGATAACTTATTGGAAACAGACAAAGAATTCAAGAAGTTTCACGATGAAATTAACCAAAAGTTCAATATGTAATGAAAGCAAAAGTACTGATGGTATGTTTAGGCAATATTTGTAGGTCTCCTTTAGCAGAAGGAATTTTACAAGCTAAACTTCCTCAAGAACACTTTTTAGTTGATTCTGCCGGAACGGGCAATTGGCATGTAGGTGAGTTACCTGATCCACGCTCAATTGAAGTGGCGAAAAAATACGGAATTGATTTGACCACACAGCGTGCAAGACAGTTTAAAAAGAGTGATTTCAGTACCTTTGACTACATTTTCGTCATGGATCAATCGAATTACAACAACGTAATCCAACTAACAGAAAATCAAGAAGAAAAAAATAAGGTCCGCCTACTTTTAGACGTACTTGATGAAACGAAAAAAGCGGAAGTTCCAGATCCGTATTACGGAGGTCCCGATGGATTTGAACACGTTTTTCAACTGATTGATGAGGCTTGTAACCTGATCGCTAAAAATTTAAAATCTTAGTTATTTATAACCTATAAACAAGGAAGAAATTGCATTTCTTCCTTTTGTTTTTTATAGGCGGATTGACTTACCTTTGCAAATAAAAATAACAGTTCCTCAAATTATGGATAAAGCTACTCACACGGGAACCTTGTATATGATTCCTACCACATTAGGAGACAACGAACCTATGCAAGTACTTCCTCAAGCTGTAAAAGACACGATCGATCGATTGTCTATTTTCATTGTAGAAAACGAAAAAACGGTTCGCAAATTTATCAAGCGAATTGCTCCAGATAAAAAACAGTCGGAATTAATCTTATTCCCCCTAAACAAACACACTGATCCTTCAACCTTTAAGCAATATATACAACCGCTACTAGAAGGCAAAGACGTCGGTGTAATCAGCGAGGCAGGGTGTCCTGGGATTGCTGATCCAGGTGCAGCCATTGTTGAACTCGCCCACAAACAAAATATTCGCGTATTGCCTTTGGTAGGTCCATCTTCTATCCTACTCGCCCTAATGGCTTCGGGAATGAATGGCCAAAGTTTTGCTTTTAACGGTTATTTACCCATCGATAAAAACGAAAAGAAAAGCGAACTAAAAACCTTTGAACGCCTGTCGTTTGAGAAAAGTCAATCCCAAATTTTTATTGAAACGCCTTATAGAAACAATCAATTACTACAAGATTTAGTCCAAGTCCTTCACCCTAATACGCTGTTGTGTATCGCTTGTGATATCACCTTAGAAAGTGAATTCATCCAAACAAAACCCATATCCGCTTGGAAACGAACAACGATTGATTTACATAAAAGACCTTGTATTTTTATTCTACACAAGAATTGATGAAAAATGAGATACCGAAACGCAGCGTAAGTTCATCAAATACTAAATATAAAATCAGTGAGATAAACGGGAGAAGGAGTGAATTTTAGATTATACTAGATTAGACATATAAAAAAGGGATGAGTTTATATAAAAACTCATCCCTTTTTTATTGAAGAAGAACTGCAAGTCAAATTGAAAATTCACTCCATTCTTATTTTTTCACCTTAATTGTACAACCAATAGCTACAGTTGTCGTTTGTTCGATCGCTTTTCCCGCGAGTAAGGCATCGACTGCATTCTCTACGTATTTTTCAGACACCTGGCTTTCATCCTCATAGTTATCATCAATAGCCCCGATGTATTTTACGATATACTTTGCTGCTTCTTTTTGTAAAACAAAGACATGAGGGGTTTTAGTAGCCCCATATTGCGGATAAATTTTTTGTCTCTCATCTAGCAGATAGGGAAAAGTAAAACCTCTTTCCTTTGCTCTTACCTTCATTAATTCAAGTCCATCTTCTGGTTGCACAACAGGATCGTTAGGGTTAATTGCAATTACAGGATACCCCAATGCTTTGTATTTCGTATCTAATGCGATAATGCGCTTTTCATACGCTTGAGCATAGGGACAGTGGTTACAAGTAAAAATAACGATAAAACCTTTGGCTTCTTTAAAATCTGCCAGGCTGTGTTTTTTATCATCCGTTCCCAAGAGACTAAAATCTGTTGCGGCATCGCCTATCTTATAGCCCAAAACGCCTTTAAAGTCATTTACAGGCTCTATCACTTCTTCCGTAGGAGCAATTACCCCTGCGTCTTTTACTTCTTTCTTGCACCCAATAAACGCAAGACTACAGCATACTGCTAAAACTAAATTTCTCCACATATATTTCTTATTAAATTAATTTCTTCAACGCTTCGTAGGACAAAACTCCCTCGTGAAAATAAATTTGTTTGCCATTTTTATAAACTGCTGTAGCAGGTATTGCTCCGCTCCAATTCTTATGTACAAGGGGAATCCATTCATTCATCCGCTTTACATCAGCTAACAACACCACGGGAGGTGTGAGTTGATGCTCCTTGATAAAGGGCTGTACTTTGGTTTCAAAATCACCAGAACGATCCAAGCTTACCAATACAAGTTCCATTTTTACCTTGTCTTTATAATCCTGATAAAACTGAACAAAATCAGGTAGTTCTTGTACACAAGGCACACACCAAGTCGCCCAAAAATTAACGATATAAATCTTGTCGTCTTCTTGATTTACCGCTTCTAAAAGTACAGTGTAATCCTTAATTATACCTGTTAAGGCAAAAGGCTTGCCTTGCGTTGCTTCCTTTTTGCAACTACTTGTTAATAAAATAAGTAGGGCTATTAAAAAATATCGACTCATAGTATATTTCATCAAGGTGTTCTACAAATATAATTTTTTTAGTCAAAAAAAACATCCCTATACCCAAACAAAAATAGCGAAGCATATGCTTCGCTATTTTTGTTTTCTATTTGTTTTACTTTTCTACTTTTTCTTTGGGATAAATAAATCCTAATCCCATACGCGTCAACATTTTTTTGACAAAATTCCAAAAGAACTCCCGTTGACCAAATAAAGTCCCGATACAAATCAGGATGACCTTATACATGGGAAAAATAATTAAAACATACAACACCCAATACAACAAAGGATGTGTCAATCCTCTTTCTATGCCTAAATAAGTCAAAATAGGTTTCGAAATAAACGCAGCAGTTGAACCTGTAATTGCAAATACCACTAATATAATTCCCACTTGGAAATTAGAAGTAAGTCCCCAACGTTGCTTTAACTTTTCCATTTATTTATTTTAATTCTAAACAAAAGTAGTTCTTTTTAGAGTAGTAAAAAACTAATTTTTCTTAAAATATAAAAGCCATTCGTCCGAATGGCTTTTACTTATATTAGAGTTCGATTTGATTCATGGTTTCTAAGACATATTCATGCATGACTTCGCGATAATCCAAATGGGTAACGATGCGCAACCATCCTTTTCCTATTTCGCTAATGAGAATATTTTTTTGCTTGAGTTTGTCCAAAAAAGGTTTAATTTTTGCATCGTCTTCTAAACGAAAAACTAAAATATTTGTTTGCACAGGCAGAACTTCCTTCACCCATGTTTTTTTGTTGAGCAACATTTCAATTTGCTTGGCTCTATAGTGATCGCGTTGTAGGCGGCTCACGTTGTTTTTTAGGGCATACAAAGCTGCTGCAGTTAGATATCCCGTTTGTCTCATTCCACCTCCCATAGTTTTACGAAGGCGGATTGCACGCTGGATCAACTCCTTAGATCCCAACAAAACAGATCCTATTGGTGCACCTAAACTTTTGGAGAAACACACCGAAATCGTGTCAAATAAAGCGCCAAACTGCGTGGGATGCTGTGATTTTGCCACTAAGGCATTCCACAGTCGCGCACCATCTAAGTGCATTTTTATTCCATAAGCATCACATACTTCTTTGATACGCTCAATTTCACTCAGCTCATAACAAGCCCCTCCACCCATATTAGTCGTATTTTCTAAACACACCAACTTGGTAAGTGGCAAATGGATATTCGCAGGATCTGTATAGTGATATAGGACGTCTTCTGCTGTAATTCGCCCGCGATCTCCATCCACTAAAGCTGAACTTACGCCGTGATGAACCGCAGCTCCCCCTCCTTCGAATTGATAAATATGCGAACTTCTATCGCAAATTAATTGATCTCCCGGTTGAGTATGTAATTTGATCGCAACTTGATTAGCCATAGTTCCCGAGGGAAAAAACAAGGCAGCTTCCATTCCAAACAGCTCTGCAACAGCCGCCTCTAACTCATTGGTACTTCCATCTTGTTTGTAAACATCGTCCCCTACTCTCGCTTTCAACATATAGTTCAACATTTCTGGCGTAGGTTTTGTAATTGTATCGCTAATTAAATTAATTTCCATAAATCCGCAGGAATAAGTATTTTTGCTTGTAAAAGTATTAAAAATTATGGTAACCACAGAACAACAGAAGGACATTATTGATCGCCTTGGTGCGTTAAGGAGGTATCTTTGACGTCGATAAGAAGTTAATTGAAATTGCAAACGAAGAAGAAAAAACGTTTGCCCCTGACTTTTGGAACAATTCAAAAGAAGCTGAAATCATTGTCAAAAATCTAAAATCCAAGAAAAAGTGGATTGAAGACTATGAACAAGCAAAAAATCATTTAGAAGAATTTCAAGTGTTGGTTGAATTTTACAACGCCAAAGAAGTATCGGAGGAGGAAGTAGTAGATCAATACAAGAAAACCCTGGAGCTCATCGAGAATTTAGAGTTCAAGAATATGTTATCAGACGAAGGAGATAACATGAGTGCGGTCTTGCAAATTACCGCAGGTGCAGGTGGAACAGAAAGTTGTGATTGGGCTTCTATGTTGATGCGCATGTACATCATGTGGTCTGAAAACAGTGGATACAAAGTAAAAGAACTCAACTATCAAGCGGGAGAAGTTGCGGGGGTAAAAACCGTAACCTTGGAGATTGAAGGTGAATTTGCTTTTGGTTATTTAAAAGGAGAAAATGGCGTGCACCGTCTGGTTCGTATCTCCCCTTTTGACAGCAATGCCAAACGACATACCTCTTTTGCTTCGGTTTATGTCTATCCCCTTGCGGATGATACCATCGAAATCGAAATCAGTCCCTCAGATATTTCTTGGGAGACGATGCGTTCTAGTGGTGCCGGTGGACAAAATGTAAACAAAGTAGAAACAGCGGTTCGCTTGAGACACCATCCTACGGGAATTATTATTGAAAACTCAGAAACCCGTTCTCAATTAGACAACAAAATCAAAGCCATGCAGCTCTTAAAATCTCAACTTTACGAAATTGAGTTGAAGAAAAAACAAGCCATGCGCGATGAAATTGAAGCCAATAAGAAAAAAATTGAATGGGGCTCACAGATCCGAAATTATGTGATGCATCCTTATAAATTAGTCAAAGACGTTCGAACAGGTCAAGAAACAACAGATGTTGATTCAGTTATGGATGGCGAAATCGACGCTTTCTTAAAAGCCTATTTAATGATGATGGGCCAACAAGAGGAATAATACCGTTGACAGTTTACGGTAAATAAAATGCATAAAAAAACAAGCTTGGGTAAAACTCAAGCTTGTTTTTTTATTGCTATTGGACTTTAGGTATTGGGCTGTGGATATTTGGATTTTGCTGTTTGGATTTTGCTGTTGGGCAAAGTTGTTCGTTAGAACGAATCATTTTCACATAAGGCAATCAAAAGACAAAGAGCAAAGCACAAATCGTAACGAAGTGAAAATCGTAACGAAGTGTAGATTCATCGAACACCAAAACAATATATAATCTTGGTGAGATATATTCATCGAACACCAAAACAATATATAATCTTGGTGAGATATATTCATCGAACACCAAAACCAATATAAACTAGGTGAGATAAACCGCGCAAAGTACAAAAAACAAACCGCACAAAGTACAAAAAACAAACCGCACAAAGCACAAAACTAATTCATCTTCTTCACAACATCTTTCAACATATGACGTATTTCCTGAAACATAGCTTTGGTATCAGCTTCCCCTAGGTCTTCGGGTTTAAATTCTTCCGTGGCAATGCTACACGCATACTCCCATATTTCGAGAATATCATACGCCTTGATGCGATAAGGTTCGTAAAATGTGTTGTCCGAATGCAATTCGTACGTATCTTCATCGATGCGATACACCCGTTTATACACCACGCCTTCATTTGCCGTCATAATGATATACGTTCGTCCGTTGCGGATGTACTCCAACTGTTCAATATAGCTCCCAATAATAAACGATCCTTCTTGATGCGGTGGCATAGAATCTCCTTCAATGGGGAATGCGCGATACTTGCCATCTCTTAAGAAAGGCAATGAAATTTGATCGAGGTTTTGAATAAATTCTGGATCAGCATAGCCCGATAAATAACCGGCTCTCGCCTTGTGTGGGATAATCTCAATAAAATTATTTCCATTGGGATCGACCATAATAGGCAATAGTATGCGATTATCTTCCAATTTCAATAAATCTTGCATGGGCACCTTTCTCAAATCTACCGAAATAAGTAAATCCACGCTCACGTGAAAATAACGCGAGATTTTCAACAAAACTTCCAAAGGCGGTTCCGATGCCCCTTCTTCATATTTAGAATAACGAGCACGCGTAATGAGTAGTGAATCTGCGACTTTTTGCTGAGACAACTCCTTCTGTGCTCGCAAATACCTGATGTTATCTGATAAGTATGACATTTGCTATTATTTATAGCATCAAATATACTAATTATTGCTAACATACGTAGTAAGTTTGTTTAAAATATTTTAAACTCGAGCAGATGGAACGCGCAATTGTACATTTAGATTTGGATAGTTTTTTTGTTTCTTGCGAGCGATTAACCAATCGCCAACTCGCTGGTATTCCCCTTATTATAGGAGGAGGTGATCGCGGGGTAGTTGCGAGTTGTTCTTATGAAGCCCGCGCATTTGGCGTGCGTTCTGCCATGCCTATTCGCATGGCGATGCGCTTGTGTCCTCAAGCTAAAATCATCAAAGGCGATATGGAGTTGTACAGTAAAATGTCGGCAGAAGTAACGGAAATTATAGCGGAAAAAGCGCCGATCATGGAAAAAGCAAGTATTGATGAATTTTACTTGGACCTAACGGGGATGGATCGCTTTTTTAGCACCAATCAATGGGCTGCTGAATTGGCTTCGACAATCAAAAAAGAAACCCATCTTCCCTTGAGTTATGCTTTATCAGTTAATAAAACGGTTTCGAAAATGGGAACGAATGAAGCCAAACCTGCTGGAGCACTCGTAATTCCCGAAAAGGAAGTGCGCCCGTTTCTCAATCCGCTGTCGATTCGCAAAATTCCTATGCTTGGACAAGCGACATATGATTCACTTGCGCGCTTGGGTATTCGCACTATTGAAACCTTGTCCAATATGCCCTCGGAAATACTGTTTCAGCTTTTGGGAAAAAATGGATTAGACATTTGGAAAAAAGCCAACGGAATTGATTATGCGCCTGTTGAACCCTATCGAGAACGCAAGTCCATTTCAGTAGAGCACACATTTGCTCAGGATACCATTGACCTCACTTTGTTGCGAACGACTTTGTTGGGAATGGTAGAACGCCTAGCTTTTCAATTGCGATCAGAAGGCTGGCTGACTTCTGTGGTATCCGTCAAGATTCGATATACCAATTTCGACACAGAAACCAAGCAGTGCAAAATTGCCTATACCGCAGCGGATCACCTGCTCAATGCTCAGGTGTTAGACATATTTGAAAAGCACTACCAACGCCGCATGCGTTTGCGATTGATTGGAATTAATTTCAGCGGATTAGCAAGGGGGAGTTATCAAATCAACCTATTTGAAGATTCCCAAGAAATTATGGCGCTCTATGAGGCTATGGACCACATCAAAAAACAATACGGCATACAAGCAGTTCACCGCTGTTCGAGTGCGATACTCAAAACTAAAAAAAAATAAAGATGTTGTTAAATTGTCATTCTTACTATAGTCTGCGCTTTGGCACGATTCCCTTAGCGCAATTGGTAAACAAAGCCAAAGAACTACAAATCACCACCTTAGCACTCACAGACATCCATACCTTTTATGGGATGTATGACTTTATTCGCCTGTGCCAAGAAGCGTCGATTAAACCACTTATTGGCGCTGAGTTTCGCGTAGATCAACGCGTACAATACATCGTTATTGTCACGAGTACACACGGTTTTACTGCTGTCAATCAATATATTTCTCATCACAATAAGACCAAACAACCCTTCGCCAAAAAAGCCCCTAACTTGGTCGATACCTTTGTGATCTATCCTATGGATAATTGTCCACCTACCCTTGCGGATCACGAGTATATTGGCGTGAGAATGAATCAACGCAACCTACTCTATCAAGAACAATGGAAAAAGCTAGTACACAAAATGGTTGTTTTACACCCCGTAACGATTCAACATCCTGAAGAGTATGAGTTGCATCGCATCCTACAAGCGATTGATCAAAATACACTATTGAGCAAATTAGATCCTCAAACATCTGCCTTACCCGATGAAGTTCTCGTGAGTGAAGCAACCTTATCTCAGCATTTTGCCGCCTTTCCTACCTTACTTGCCAATACTAAAAGAATCGCAGCTGAAGCTACTTTTTCGTTTAGCGCGAAAAAAAACAGAAATAAACGCCATTTCACCGACAGCAAAGAAAGCGATTTACAGCTGCTAACTCAACTGGCGCAAGAAGGATTAATACGGCTCTATGGCAGTGAAAACAACCAAGCACAGCTGCGGTTAAAAAGGGAATTAGCGGTTATTGAGCAATTGTCTTTTGCCAGCTATTTTCTCATTATTTGGGATATTATTACCTACAGCACAACACGGGGTTTTATGCATATAGGCAGAGGAAGTGGCGCTAATAGTTTAGTAGGGTATTGCATAGGGATTACCAATGTGTGTCCTTTAGAACTCGACTTGTATTTTGAGCGTTTTTTAAATGTCAATCGAAAATCACCTCCTGATTTTGATATTGACTGGTCGTGGACAGATCGCGATGCGATTATAGACTATATCTTTGATCGATACGGCAGTGAACACGTTGCTTTTTGCGGAGCCATGTCCACCTTTAAAGCGCGTTCTATTGTTCGAGAAATCGGCAAAGTATACGGATTAGCTAAAGAAGAACTCGATCAGCTCAACAATCGATATACAAGCGAACACATCGATAACAATTCCGTGGTTCAACTGATTCATCGGTATGGACAGCTCTTGGAGGGATTTCCAAATCAACGCAGCATGCACGCATGTGGAATCCTGATTGCAGAAGAACCACTGACTTGTATTACTGCCTTGGATTACCCTCCCAAAGGTTACGCTGTTGCACAATTTGACATGCACACTGCCGAAGACATTGGTTTTGAAAAATTCGATATCCTCAGTCAGCGCGGTATTGGACACATTAACGAAGCTGTAGCCCTGATCCAACAGAACCAAAACACAACCGTTGATATTCGCGATATTTCGCTTTCCAAAAACGAGTTGCGTTCCAACGCCTATTTACAAGCGGGAAACACCATAGGCTGTTTCTACATTGAAAGTCCAGCTATGCGTGGATTATTGAGAAAATTAAAGTGTAACAATTACAAAACATTAGTCGCAGCTTCGTCTATTATCCGACCTGGAGTTGCCCAAAGCGGTATGATGCAAGAATATATTTACAGACACAATCACCCCAATCAATTTGAGTATTTTCACGATGTTTTTAAAGACCAACTCGGGGAAACCTATGGCATAATGGTATACCAAGAAGACGTCATTAAGATTGCTCTTCACTACGGAGGGTTACCTGCCGAAGACGGCGACATTCTCCGCCGTGCTATGAGTGGAAAAAGCCGTTCCAAAGAAGGCTTACAAGCGGTTCGCAATCGCTTTTTAGCCTTATGTGAGGCAAAGGGACATCCACAAGCCCTTAGCGAAGAAATATACCGCCAGATCGAATCTTTTGCAGGCTATTCTTTTTGCAAAGCCCATTCGGCTTCTTATGCGATTGAAAGCTATCAAAGTCTATACCTCAAAGCCCATTATCCCCTGGAGTTTATCGTGGCTGTGATCAACAACCAAGGTGGATTCTATCGCACAGAAGTGTATGTACACGAGGCTAAAATGTCTGGCGCTCGCGTTTTTCCCCCTTGCATCAACCGAAGCAACCAAGGAGCTACCTTGAGAAAACGAGATATCTTTTTGGGATTTGAACTGGTGAAAAACCTCAACACAGCGCTAGTAGAAGCCATCATAAAAGAGCGTCAGCGACAAGGAAATTACACCTCTTTGGAGAATTTTATCCAACGTGTAAACATTCCGCTTGATGCCTTGGAAACCTTACTATTTATCGGAGCTTTTCAATTTACAGGACTCCAGAAAAACGAATTGCTCATCCAAGCGAAATTGTTGTATCACAAGAACAAATCCAATCCAACTTGGTCGTTGTTACAAGAACCCATGAAACCATTTAACTTGCCAAAACTGAAGAGAATACCAGAAGAAGATGCCTTTGATGAACTTGAATATTTGGGTTTCCCAGTATCTTGTAGCCCCTTTAACCTCTTACAGACGAAATTTAGAGGAGAAATCACCACCAAGGACTTCCTCTACCACAAAGATGAGAATACGCGCTTAGTGGGCTATTTAATCGCCTTAAAGCCCATTCAAATCAAAAGTGGACTCATGTACTTCGGTACGTGGATTGATGTACATGGAGATTACTTTGACAGCGTTCACTTTCCTCAAAGCTTACAGCAATACCCCTTTCAAGGAAGTGGTTGTTATTTGCTCTTGGGAACGATTCAAATAGAATACGACGTGCCAACGCTTCACATTATCAAAATGGCCAAACTCCCTTTTATGGCAGATCCGAGATATCAAGTAGACAACAAACAAAACACAAAAGGAAAAATAATAGCTAAAAGAGCATAACACAATGGTGAATTGAAAGGGAATAGAACAGCAAATAGAAGCATCCTATGCAAAGTGGCGCAGATACAAACTGATGTAGGTCGTTATACCTCCAGCGATCTACCCTAAAAAAAGGCAAAAAAAAATCCCCTATTTAGGAGATCAAAATAAAAAAATGGCAAGCTACCTACATCGCACCGCTACAACCACATACCTTTGCTGCGTTCCCACCCTGGAGGATTCTGCAGGAGCTGGTCGTGTAGGACTTGCCGTTGCAAATATACAACCATTTTATATTTTTCCAAGTGTTTACTACTATTATAATAACTTTTGTATATTGTAATAAAATTTAAACGACCGATGAAAAGACATAACATGCTTATACCCTTAGCCTTATCCTTAACCATTTTCAGTTGTTCTGAGAAAAATAATTTACAAAAAAATGTAATTTCTTTAAATACATCCGAATTAAAACAGGTTTACAACGATAAAGAGACTATAAAATTAAGCTTAAATCTCGCGCCAAACACCGAGCTTGACTCCGTAGTTTATTACTTAAACGACCATCGTCTTGGTTCTTCAAAGGCCAATGAACTAGTAACTGCCCCATTAAAAGGGTATAAATATGGACAATATATACTAAAAGGAACCGCTTATGCCAATAAAGAAAGTATTGATGTTACTACTCGTGTTACCCTACTTTCTTCTGTTGCCCCTCAATTAGTTAATTACTCCATTGTCAATACACTTCCTCACGATATCAAAGCGTATACACAAGGATTGGAGTTCCACAACGGAATCCTATATGAAAGCACAGGAAATGGTGAAGGCATCGGAACAGGAACGAAAGGCGTATCAAGCGTGCGTCAAATCAACCCTAAAACGGGAGAAGTCCTTAAAATAAAAGAACTTCCAGCGAGCATATTTGGAGAAGGCTGCACCATTTTAAACAACAAGCTGTATCAATTGACCTATAAAAACAATGAAGCTTATGTTTACAATCCAGATACTTTTGAAAAAATCGCCACTCTTCCCTACTTTCAACGAATGGAAGGTTGGGGCTTGTGCAACGATGGAACATACCTGTATATGACAGATGGCTCAGAAAAAATATACAAGCTCAATCCTGATACCTTCGAAAAAGTGGATGAGATCACAGTCGCTGCTCAACGTGAAATCTTGGTCAACATCAACGAACTAGAATGGGTAAATGGCAAGATTTACGCCAATTTCTACGGAAAAAGTGGTGTAGCTATTATTAATCCAACTACAGGAGCTGTAGAAGGTGTTATAGATCTGTCACAACTTTATGATATGGTAGAACATCACCCTGACTTAGACGTATTAAACGGAATCGCCTACAACGCTAAAACCAATACCTTCTTTGTAACTGGAAAAAACTGGAACAAAATGTTCGAAATTAAAATTATTGAATAGCGTTATTGGAGATGGGTGACTGAAAAATTTTCTTTCAATGAAAAATAAAACAGCGATGGCTTCCAATTGGAAGCCATCGCTGTTTTATTTTAGTTTACGGTTGACGGTTTACAGTTTCTAAACCACCACTCATTACTCCCCTCTCACTCATACAAACTCACCCCATTAACATCAGTAGTCAAGACGTCCGACATATAATCAAAAAACGGTTTCATTACTTCAAAAGTTTGAATCACTTCATTTATAAAAGTGGGTTGTAGCAGTTCCTCATCCGCAAAAGGGCGCATAACTAAAAACTGTTTTTTGCGCAGTAAATCAATGGCGGGATGTTCTTTATCAAAGCCTTTAGGTGCAGTTTTCAGCTCTTCCCCTACCAATCCGCCAAAGGTTTGAATAAATTGCGGATCATTGATGAGCTGACGCATTTCAGAATCATCTAAAGCGATTTCCTTTCGAATGCGCAATAAGTCATCTTTATTGGGTTCCCAAAATCCTCCGCCAACAAAACTCTTTCCAGGCTCTATATTCAAGTAATACCCCCCGCGTAACAGTGGTTTTTTACGCCCGATATGTAAGCCAAAATACGTTTTATACGGTGTTTTATCTTTGGAAAAACGCACATCGCGATATAAGCGATGGACGTGAAACAACTCAACCTCATCTACAGCAGCCATTTGATCAAAAACGCTTTTGAAAAACGCTTTTACTTCGGTAAAAACGGCATCTATTTGTGGCTTATTCTCCGTAAACCACGGCTTATTGTTATTTTTACTAATCGCCTCTAATAGGGCTATATGTTCTTTTTTTAAGTGATCCATAGTTTCTTCAACAATTGACGGACAAATTTACTTTAAAATAGTTGTATTCTTATTAATATACTGCTGACGTTGCTCCTTCGTGATGGATAACCCCTGTGTAATATACGCATCCATTGTACCGTACTTGGCCTCAATAGCAGTAAACATTGCCGTTAAGTAGTTGGGTTTAATCCATGAGAAATTTTCAATGACCTCATAGTCAATTTTTGGAAACATAAATTTTCCAAATTTTGCCAATTTCATGCGACTAGCAACATCATCAACCCGCCCGTTGTTGGACAGTAAATATTCTTCCATGATGGTTTGGCGATCTACGTTTAAAATACTCAACACAATAGCGCCTATCATACCCGTACGATCTTTACCTGCCGAACAGTGAAACAGTGTTGCTTCTTCATTATCCAAGATGCGCACAACAATCTCGCGGATTTTTTCTGGGTTATCCAAAACGTAAATCCCGTAAAACTCCTCGACCGCTTTATTTGATTCCTCAACAGTTACACGTCCTTTTAGCACTTCTTTCTTCGCTTTGCTAAACATATCTTCTGAGTCTTCAAAAGCTTGTAGGTTATAGTATGAAATGGTTGTTGGCAAGCGATCGGGATGCTTTTTAATTTCCCTATCCGTCCTTAAATCAATTACTTGAGAAATACCATAGTCTTGCAGCACTTTAAAATCCTTCTTCTTCAATTTTCCCAAATGACCACTGCGATAAAAGCGCCCAGCTTGAACCACGCGTTGGTCTTGCGTGATAATTCCTCCAAGCTCGCGAACATTAGCCACATGATTAATCGCCACTGCTGCATTAGCTTCTTGATATAATGTTTTTTGTTGGGCGGCAGGAGAAAATGACGTGGTTTCTCCACTGGCATAGCGCTCAGCTAAAGCTTCATAATTCTCCTTTGTATCTAGCTTTGAAAACACAATGGGTTGGTAGGCGTGTTTATACGAACAGCTCCCTAAAAACAACAGTCCCCCCATTAAAATTAACCGTCTATATTTCTTCATAACACATCTTGTATGGTCCTCTTTCAAAGTTAAGCATTTCTATTCTATTTCTCCGTTTCCCCTCTAGATACAAAAAAAGCAATGCGGGTATCGCATTGCTTTTTTATATTTTTCAGGTAGTTTCTGTTTTAAACTCCCATAAATTGAAACGGTTTGCTAGCAACTAAATGATCGTTAGACAAGCCAAAATACTGCTGTCTATTGGATACATCTAATTTTCTAACTCCTGCTTTTTCTCCAAAATCAAGGGTTTTAAGGTCTAACCACAGAGGCGATAACGTCAATGGGTCTTCGTAATAATACACTAGATTTTTTTGATCTGACACCGCTCTCCATTTTGTTGAAGACAAGTTGGGATATCCTTCGATATGTACTCCATAAGGAACAGAACAGTTGCGGATGACACTAAATGCCGATCCAACTGCTACCATGGTATCATCGCTTTGATCTACTGCTGTAGCGTAATACGAAGCTCTTGCGAAGCGATCTTCTGATCTTCCTGTTCCTGGTAACACCTGATTACCTGGTAAAAATGCCCAGTAATCGCGGATTGCTAATTGCTTGTCATACGTTGGTGAATTGGTAACAACAGTATAAGAAGGATCGTGGTAAATCTTTAATTTTCCATCGATATACTCCAACACAGCATTGTCGCCTTTGGCGTCTGACATGGTTAGGTGAACCGTTGCCAAGGTGGTTCTCCCTGGTGTATTAGCTGTAACGACAGTAACTGGATTTTTCTGTAAATCAGCTACGGCTTCCGCTACAGTTGCATAGTTATCCAATACATATTGCGCCCATATAGCTAAGCTCATTCCCTTTTGTTTTCCATTTGGATCATAATCAGGATATTGAGATTCGACTAACCACAAAATATTGGCAACAAGTCCTTTTTCATTCATTCCGTCTGTTGTGGCGATATCAAAGGCTGATACGATGACACTTCCGTATTTAGACTTCCATTTGGCAGAGGCTTTCCCCACTTCCCCTGTGCGTTCCATTCCTCTTGGAAAAACCCAAATATTCGGGTCGATTTCATCTTTCCAATCCATTGAACGCGCGGTAATTATTGTATTATTTGGCCCTTTGTATACCACTCGGGTACACGCATAAGCATCTGATGCAACGGGTAGTAAAAAGGCTGCTAAGGCTAAATTAGCTACCCAAATTTTCCATTTTTTCATAGGTATAGAATTTATGTGTTTTTTATTTCAATGCTTGTTTAAACGCTAGCAATGCTCGTTCTCTAGCTAGCTTGTGGTCGACAATTGGCGCCCTGTATAATCCCTCTAGATCTTCGGGCAACCATCGCTTGATATACTGTCCATCTTTGTCAAATTTTTTTTGTTGTTCGGTGGGATTAAAAATGCGAAAATAAGGCGCGGCATCACAACCACATCCTGCTGCCCATTGCCAGTTTCCAACGTTTAGTGCTAAATCGTAATCATTTAACTTTTGCGCAAAATACGCCTCTCCCCAACGCCAATCAATCAACAAGTGTTTGACTAAAAAACTAGCCACCACCATGCGCACGCGATTGTGCATATACCCCGTTTGATTCAATTCACGCATTCCTGCATCAACCAAGGGATAGCCTGTTTCTCCTTTACACCACAACTCAAATTCTGCTTCGTTATTTCTCCAAGCGATTTTTTCGTACTCTCTTTTAAAACACCAGCGAGCCGAATGCGGATAATGATATAAAATTGAAGTAAAAAACTCTCGCCAAATCAATTGACTTAACCACGTATCGTTATCAACTAGTGCTTGTGCTACACAGGCGCGAATAGAAACGGTACCAAATCGAATGGCCATTCCCAAATGCGTTGTTGCATCCAAGGCTGGATAGTCGCGGTTTTCCGTATAGTTTTGAATAATAGATCGATCGAAAACTGGAGGGACAAATCGAGGGTTATTCCCCTCCACATAACCTAAATCCGATAAACTAGGCATCGTATTTCCCTTTGTTTTGGGAAGAAAATGCGTTTCTTTTAACGGGATTGTCCACGCGTTTAGGTGTTGCTTGGTCAGCGAATTTCTCCACAATTTTGCATAAGGCGTATATACCTTATAAGGCGTTTGATCGCTCTTCAGCAATTCATCCGCACGAAAAATAACTTGATCTTTGAACGCGTAAAAACCAATGTTCTTCCCCCTTAAAAAGGCTTCTACCTCAGCATCGCGTTGCTGGGTTAATGGTTCGTAATCCTCATTGGTATAAACGGCCTGAATAGCATAAGTAGCTGTTAGTTGTTCAAATGAATGCAGCACCGTATCACAGTAAAAAAACATTTGACTAGTGAGTGCATTCAATTCTGCGTTCAGCTGTTCTAATGCGCCATAGATGTAAGGGATGCGCTTGTCATTTCTATCGGGAAATTGCGCTAAAATATCCGTGTCAAAAATAAAAAGAGGCAAGACTTTTTTTCCTGATTGTATAGCGTGATATAAGCCTACATTATCGTGCAAGCGAAGATCTCTTCTAAACCAAAATACTACAATTTCTTCCATACAATAAGTCTAGTAAAAAGACCCTTTACTTTTTGAAATAAAGGGTCTTTAAATATAACTTTTTTTATTTAAAAATAGCCAATAATACTCAACCATGTTGTACCGAGTATCAAATAAACAGCCAAAAGCAAAAGTCCGATGCACAAGCCATAGCTCCACCAAGCCTTTAATTCAACATAACCACTACCAAAAAACACGGGAGCTGGACCGTGTCCATAATGTGTTAGTGTACCGTATATAGAGCCCATAAAACCGAGGGTCAACGCCAAAAGCATCGGAGGTACACCTAATGATAGTCCCACCCCCAACAAGGCGGCATACATGGCTGCTACATGGGCTGTGGCACTAGCAAAGATATAGTGACTAAAAAAGTAGACTATGACGAGTAAAGGATAGGCATAATGCCAGCCAATTCCCCCCATTTGCACTTTGATTAAATCGCTAAACCAACCAATGAAACCAAGGGTATTTAACGAACTAGCCATCATAACTAAAACCGCAAACCAAACAACCGTATCCCAAGCTCCTTTTTCAGATTTGACATCCTCCCACGTTAATACAGAGGTTAACAATAGGATAGAGAGACCAATAAAAGCAGTTGTTGTGGCATCAATGGTAAATAAATCTCCGGTAATCCACAAAAAAAGCAAGATAAAGAAAGTCAGTAACATCAACTTTTCTGACAGGGATAATTTACCCATTTCTTTTAGTTTTGCTAGGGCAATCTTAGGAGCATCACCTGTTTTCTTTAATTCAGGCGGGTAAATTTTATACAACACCAGAGGCGTGATAATAAAGGCTATGATTCCAGGTACGAAGCCTGCAATTGCCCAGTCCATCCAGCTAATATGGATCCCCATATCAGCTGCAAATTTTTGACACATCGGATTACTCGCCGTTCCTGTTAAGAACATTGCCGAGGTAATCAGATTGAGATAATAACAATTTAACGTTAAAAAAGAACCTACTTTTTTCTTTGTTTCTTCTTTAGATGGATCTGAACCAAAGTTCATCGCCATGGATTTCATAATGGGATAAATAATACCACCACCCCGGGCAGTATTACTTGGGATCGCTGGTGCCAATACTAAATCTGCCAGCCCTAATCCATACGCTAATCCCAACGTACTTTTACCGAATGTGCGAATAAACAGATAGGCTATTCGATTTCCCAATCCTGTTTTGATAAAGCCACGAGCAATAAAGAATGAGATTCCGATTAACCAAATTACTTTATCCCCAAACCCCTGTAGACTTAATGCGATGGATTTTCCTGCATTTCCAGGAGCTAAAAGCTGAAAAAAAGCAGTGAGTCCCACGGCAATCATACACATAGTACCCATTGGTGCAGCTTTTAGAATAATCCCTAAAATAGTGCTGACAAAAATGGCAAATAAATGCCATGCTTCTAATGTAACCCCCTCTGGAATTGGACAAAACCACAATAACAAGCCTACAATTAATGTGATTCCAAGTTTTTTTAGGTGTACTTCTTTCATAGAAGAACCGTTTTAATAGTTATTGTAATCGGCATTGAAATTGGATGAAGGCAAGGTTAGAATTATAAGATTTCGTTTGTTCTACATTCGTCTTAAAATTGTCAATTTGCATTCCCACTTGTAAGCGAGCACCATAATTCTTTAAAAATTCTAAACTGACCATGGGAACCCAGGTTTGTCTTGCGTTCGAATTGAGGTGCGCACTAGCGTCTAAATACTCATAACGGCAGGCAAATTCGATGGTTTGCAAGCGTTTTTCTCCTAATTCATATCGTATATTCGGCAAAATGTAGAAACTTTTCATCAAATAATCCTTCATTACGCCTACGCGCTCATCGACGGCTTGATTAAAAAACATAAAGTGATTTGTACCTTGCTTGGCTTCGAGCTGGAAGTCAATGCTCCAACGATCACTCAGCGGGAAGAAAGCCGTTGCTTCTGCGCCCACGGCATACACCGTTTGGCGTTGTACCTCTCCTAGTCCACCACTAATTCCCACATTAATTTTGTGCTTGGGATCGACATTGAACAACAAACGGCTCGAATAGTGTTTGCCGTCGTCATTATCTGTCTTGTTTTTACCATTTCCATTGGTTACTGAAAGACCGTAACTCATAGGAATTTTCCCTAAGTCCACACTTCCTGTTACTGCGGCACCAATTTGGAAGCTCGTCCAACCATTATCGCCAAATAAGTAGTAGGAATTGGAATAGTCAATGGATTTTACAACGTCAACAGGATAGGTTTCCTCTACGCCAAACAGCGGTCTAAACTGACCAACTGTAAATTGCAAATAACGATTCAACGTATACTTTGCATAGGCATTTTCCAATACTTTTGTCTTGGGATCTGACTTAAAATCTGCCAAATTCACCAACGCTACAACTTCTAAATTTTCGGTTATTTTGGCGTTCATCGAAACGCGCATTCGCTTAACTTCAAAGGAATTATTCGTTCCATCCCCATCGCCATAATGCATTCCATTAATATCTACGCCTCGTTTAAAATTATCCAAATAGCGCGCTTGAAAAACACCTCCTACTTTAAATTGAGGATACGTTTGCGTCGTATTATGTAAGACTATTTTTTCTTCAAATACGCGAATTGTATCTTGTACCATTTCCCTCTCCTGTGCCCAACTACTTACTGCAGTACACAAGCCTATTCCAAAGAGAAATAGGCTTTTTAAAACCTCAATTTTACTTTTCATTTTATCATTTCTTTTTAAACTTGAGAAAACTTGCTCGATTGTATTCATAATTCATACGGGCAATATTCAACACCGAAATTCCCTGAGGGCATTCAACCTCACAGGCTTCTGTATTAGAACAATGTCCAAATCCCTCTTCATCCATTTGCATAATCATGTGCAAGGCACGTTCTTTTCGCTCTTGTTGCAATTGAGGCAACAAGGCTAATTGGGTAATCTTTGCTGAAGTAAACAAAGCGGCACTACCGTTTTTACACGTTGCCACACAAGCACCACATCCGATACAAGCGGCAGAATCAAAGGCAGCTTCTGCTGTTTCATGAGAAACGGGGATGGTATTTGCTTCTGGAGCTTGTCCGGTATTCACCGATACATAGCCTCCGGCAGATATGATGCGGTCAAAAGCTGTGCGATCTACTTTCAAATCCTTTTTAACAGGAAATCCAGCAGCCTTAAATGGTTCAATTAGAATGGTTTCTCCATCTTTAAACTCGCGCATATGCAATTGACAAGTCGTTGTATTTTCTAAAGGTCCATGTGCGTTTCCGTTAATCACCACCCCACATTGTCCGCAAATCCCCTCTCTACAGTCGTGATCAAATTCAATAGGTTCCTCTTTTTTAGAAATTAGTTGTTCATTTAATGTGTCCAACATTTCTAAGAAAGACATATGTGTATTCACATTATCTATCGCATAATCCACTAATTTACCTTCAGATTTGCGATCTTTTTGTCTCCATATTTTAAGATTCAATTTCATAGCCCTATTATTTATAACTACGGATAGTTGGTTTGACGTATTCAAATGTTAATTCTTCTTTATTTAAAATGGGTTCCTGATCCAAAGATCCCGGCCACTCCCAAGCAGAAATAAATTGGAATTGCTCATCGTTACGAGCAGCTTCCCCTTCTTCGGTTTGGTATTCCTCTCTGAAATGCGCTCCACAAGATTCATCACGGGTTAAAGCATCATAACACATAAGCGTTCCGATTTCCAAGTAATCTGCTACGCGCCCCGCTTTTTCTAGCTCTGAGTTAATCGTAGCATTAGTTCCAGGAACGTGTACATTCGTATAAAATTCGGCTCTCAATTTTTTAATTTCCTCAATGGCAAACGTCAACCCTTCTTTTGTACGGGCTAAACCACAATAATCATACAGGAGTTTTCCCAATTTTTTGTGGTAGTAATCCACTGTCTTATCGCCTTTAATTTTCAAGAGATTTTCCAATTTGTCTTTGACTTCTTGTTCTGCTTTTTCAAACGCTGGGTGATCTGTTTCAATTTTCCCCACCCTAATTTGATCGGCCAAGTAGTTAGCAATGGTATAAGGTGCTATAAAATACCCATCTACTGAAGCTTGCAACAGTGAGTTTGCTCCCAAACGATTTGCGCCATGGTCCGCAAAATTAGCTTCACCTAAAGCAAATAATCCTGGGATGGTTGTCATTAACTCATAGTCTACCCATAAGCCTCCCATAGAGAAGTGAGCCGCTGGCGAAATCATCATCGGTTCTTTGTAGGCATTTGACCCTGTAATTTTTTCATACATGGTAAATAAGTTGCCGTATTTTTCAGCGATTTTCGCCTGTCCTTGCTCTTTGATTGCCTTAGAGAAATCCAAGTAAACCGCATTTTTCAACGGTCCTACTCCAAAACCAGCATCGATGCGCTCTTTGGCTGCACGAGATGAAATATCACGCGGCGCTAAGTTTCCAAAAGCAGGATAGCGTCTTTCTAAATAGTAGTCGCGTTCTTCTTCGGGAATATCATTGGCGAGTCTGGTTTCATTTAGGTTTTTAGGCACCCAAATACGACCGTCGTTGCGCAGTGATTCTGACATTAGGGTCAACTTCGATTGATAATCTCCAGATTGAGGTAAAGATGTTGGGTGAATTTGCGTCCAGCTAGGCGAAGCGAAGAAAGCTCCTTTTTTATGGGCACGCCAAATTGCAGAACCATTACATCCCATGGCTAAGGTAGATAAATAATATATTTTACCGAATCCACCCGTTGCAAGTACAACGGCGTGAGCGGCATGTCTTTCAATTTCTCCTGTTTCTAGGTTTCTCACAATTACACCTCTTGCTTTTCCATCGATCACCACCAAATCCAACATTTCATGTGAAGAGTACAGCTCAACAGTTTTCTTATTGACCTGACGCATCAGGGCTTGGTAGGTACCCAACAACAACTGTTGTCCCGTTTGTCCACGGGCGTAAAATGTTCTACTCACCTGTACCCCTCCAAAGGATCTATTGTTCAAATAACCGCCGTATTCTCTACCAAAGGGAACCCCTTGAGCAACTGCTTGATCAATTAAGTTAACCGAACACTCTGCTAGGCGATAAACATTGGCCTCTCTGGCTCTAAAGTCCCCCCCTTTTAGCGTATCGACGAACATTCGATAAATACTATCCCCGTCATTTTTGTAGTTTTTGGCAGCATTCACTCCTCCTTGGGCCGCTACGGAGTGCGCGCGACGTGGCGTATCTTGAAAGCAAAACGATTTTACATTATACCCCATTTCACCTAAAGAAGCCGCTACAGAACTACCAGCTAACCCCGTTCCAATTACAATTACATCCAGTTTTTTTCTGTTTGCTGGATTGACCAAACGAGCATTCTTTTTATAGTTAAACCATTTTTCTTCTAATGGTCCTTCAGGAATTTTTGCATCTAATTTCATAACAAGCTTGTATTAATGGGTGATATAAATATAAATGGGCATCAAAGCGAATCCAACACATAGGATAACGGCATAGGCAACACCGAAGGCGTTAATCCAACGCACGTATTTGGGGTGAAATAGCCCGAGTGTACGCACGCCACTGTGGATGCCGTGAATCAGGTGGTACGCCAGTGCGATCATAGCAATAACATAAACTACAACTAGCCATAACTCTTGAAAGGCAGTCACCACTACCGTATATAAATCTTTATTGCCATTGGCGTCTAAACCAATGCTACCAAATTTGTAGACATACCAAAAGTTCTGAAAGTGAAGCACAAGGAAGATTAAAATGATCACACCTAAAACCCCCATATTCCTGCTATACCATTTGCTAGCCCTACCTCTTCTGTCGCGTTTGTAGGTTCCTCCAGCTTTTTGGTTTTTTGAGGTGATAATAAGCGCGTAAATCGCATGTCCTAAAATGGACAAGTAAAGCACATAAGACACCGCTTTTACCAGCGGATTACCCGTTAAAAAATGGGAATAAGCATTAAAGCTTAGCTGTGCTTGTTCGGGTTCCAGAAACAACTGAGTGTTTCCCAAAAAGTGAATCAGTAAAAAGAAACACAGAAACAACCCAGTCCCTGCCATTACAATCTTTCTTGAGAGTGTATTCATCTTATTTTTGTTTTAATAATTAATTCATGAACGGATGTATAATTCTATCGATTGGAACGATAATAAAAACCACACAAATAGTACCAAAAAAGGATTTTCACTTATCTTTTTTATCTTAATATTTAAAATAAACAGATAACTTTCTAAAACCACCACCTACAATCACACATAATTAATACTAAAATTACTAATTATTAGAAACATTTATCAAAAAATTAATCAATTTCATTTTTTTTTAAAACAATACAGAATGAATTTAAATTAGCAACGCCTCTATATGCCTTACAATGCAGCGATTCCGGTATAAAAGTGCTATCTTGACCATGAAATTAAAAAAAATATTTTCCTAAAAATGTAACAATTATCATAGTTGGACATCTAATTATACTATGAAACAAAAAAGTCTTGAATTAGAGTTTGTTAGCCTTTTGGATGAGCATCAAAATCTCATCCACAAAATCTGTCGGCTATACACAGATGAGGAATCTGCTCATAAAGATTTGTTTCAAGAGATCTCCATTCAACTATGGAAAGCATACCCTGGCTTTAGAGGGGAATCAAAATTTACAACCTGGGCTTATCGAATCGGACTAAACACGGCTATTTCGCTATTTCGAAAGAAAACGCGCCAAATTAGCACCACGAGTTATGATCCAATGATTCACCATTTTCACTATAACGAGTACAACGAAGAGGAAGAACAACAACTCAAATTAATGTACAAAGCGCTTCATCAATTAAATGATATTGACAAAGCATTGGTATTCTTGTATCTCGAAAGCAAAACCTATGAAGAAATCGCAGAAACACTAGGAATTAGTGAAGTGAATGCTAGGGTAAAAATGAACCGAATTAAAAGCAAATTAAAAAAAATACTAAATCCGTAAGGATACACGATATCATGAATGAACTTGATTTATTAAAAAAACACTGGAACGCTAACCAAAACTTTCCAAAGATTTCCAAAGACGAAATCAAGAAGATGATTCACAAGAAATCATCTTCAATCGTCATGTGGATATTTATTATTAGCGTTATTGAGTTTCTTTGTCTCAACTTGGCAAGTTTTTTCCTATTTAATGAAGAAAGTACTGATTTACAAGAAAAAAACAATCCTATATTTGAGCTAATTGTCAATAATATTGACTACCTCAGTGGCTTTATTTCCTTGGTATTCATCTTTCTATTTTACACGAAATACCGCAAAATTTGCGTAGCAGATAGCACTAAAAATTTAATGAAACAGATTCTCCAAACCAAGAGAATGGTCAATTACTATATTGCCATCAATATTTCATTAATCTCGATTTTATCCCTTTTTGCCATTATTAGTATTTTGAGCTCAGATGCCGATACCTCCCACAGTTGGAAGTATTACACCTATATTCTTGGGTTGTTCACTTTTTTATTTTTGATTTTCTTCGTAATCATCTGGTTGTACTATCGCGTGGTTTACGGAATTTTGACTAAACGCTTGATGAAAAATTATCAGGAACTTGAGAAGATAGAGAATTAAATTTGTATCTTGGATACTCATTTTACCTTATAATTCAAGCTATGACTATCACGCAATTACAATATGCCTTAGCTGTTGCAGAGCACAAAAATTTCACTCTTGCAGCAGAAAAATCTTTTGTGACTCAGCCGACCTTGAGTATGCAAATCCAAAAATTAGAGGAGGAATTGGGTGTTCAAATTTTTGATCGCACCACAAAACCGATTCAACTGACAGCAATTGGCGAAGTGATTATTCAACAAGCACATAAAATTTTAAACGAATCCAATCGAATCAAAGATATTATTGACCAAGAAAAAGGCTTTATTGGAGGTGAATTTAAGTTGGGAATCATCCCCACTGTTACACCAACACTATTACCTATGTTTATTAAAACTTTTGTCAGTAAGTTTCCAAAAGTCCATTTAATTATTGAGGAGTACACCACGGAAGAAATCATCAGCAGGCTCAAAGGTGGGTATTTGGATGCTGCCATTGTTGCTACGCCATTAGAACTAGAGGATATTAGAGAAAAAGTGCTGTATTACGAGCCTTTTATCGGTTATATCCCCCAACAATTACAAAGTGAATTTGGCGATAAAATTACAACGGATCAACTCGATCTAAAAAAGTTATTGCTTTTACAAGACGGACACTGCTTTCGGGATGGTATCATCAATATCTGTAAAAACAAAACTGCGGACGCTGATCGCCCGTTCTCCTTAGAGAGTGGTAGCTTTGAAACCTTAATTCAATTGTCTAAAGAAGGTTTGGGTTACACTTTATTACCCTACTTACACACGCTTCAACTCAACAGTGAGGATCAAAAGAACCTCCTGCCTTTTGAATCGCCACAACCTGCAAGAGAAATCAGCTTAATACACACGTCCAACGACTTAAAGCTACAGATCATTCAAGCGCTATACGACACCATATTGAGCGTTATTCGCGGGGCAATTGCCTTTCAGGACGTCAAGATTATCAGTCCGAAGAAAAAATAAAATTCTCAACAAGCCTCTACCATTATCAAGGAGAACAGTTGACAATACCGAGGCAATCGATACAGGAAATAAAATTCTCCAATCAAATCTAAAGCAAACGCAACGAATACAAAATAAAAAAAGGGAGTAAGAATTAGATCTTACTCCCTTTTATGTTAGTTGGGAAGATTACTCTTCACCTTCACCTTTTACTACCAAACGGAATCCTTCTCCGTGGATATTTAAAATCTCAACAGCTTCGTCTAATTTTAAATATTTTCTCAATTTTGCGATATAAACGTCCATACTACGAGAAGTGAAATAGTTATCATCTCTCCAGATTTTCGTTAAAGCAACTTCTCTTGGCATTAAATCGTTTTCGTAAATTGCCAATAATTTCAGTAATTCATTTTCTTTTGGGGACAACTTAATTGGTTCTTGGTCTTGGAATGTTAAGAATCTCAATTTAGAATTCAAATGAAATTTACCGATTTGGAATTCGAATTTCGTGTTATCTGTTTTTACTTCAGATGTTTTTCTGTGAATAATTGCCTTGATTTTCATCAACAACACTTCAGAATCAAAAGGTTTGTTTAAGTAATCGTCAGCTCCTACTTTATATCCTCTTAACACATCCTCTTTCATCGATTTTGCAGTTAAGAAAATAATAGGCACTTCCTTGTTTTTGTCACGGATTTCCTTGGCTAAAGTAAACCCGTCTTTGTAAGGCATCATCACATCTAGAATACAAAGATCGAAAGTGTCGCGTTTGAACTTTTCAAATCCTTCCATTCCATTCTTAGCTAACGTAACTTCAAAGTCATTGATGGCTAAGTAATCTTTCAAGATCGCTCCAAAGTTTGGATCGTCCTCGACTAATAGAATCTTTTTGTTGTTTGTTGTTTCCATATATATATTGATTAATTTATTAATGGCATTTTAATAATGAACGTACTTCCTTTACCTTTTTCACTTTCAACATATACTTGTGCATTGTGGTCTTCTACGATTTGCTGTACGTAAGCTAACCCCAATCCATGTCCTTTCACATCGTGTAAGTCACCGGTATGCTCGCGATAGAATTTATCAAAAATTCTCTTTTGTGCATTTTTACTCATCCCCACTCCTTGATCGACAACTTTTATCAAGATAAAATCTTTGATATTTTCTGTATACACATCAATGATTGGTCTTTCTTTTGAGTATTTTATTGCATTGTCTAACATATTCACCATCACACTGGTCAAATGGAATTCATTTCCTAGTATATCGGATCTTCTAGCGTCGAGATGTAGGTTAATTTCTCCTCCTCTATCTTGAACGATCAGGCTTACGTGATCTACTGCAGATTCGATAACTTCGTGAATATCGACGGCTTCTTTATCTGCTTCAAACTCTTTCTTTTCGAGTTTGGATATGCGAAGCACGTTTTCCACTTGGGCGTGCATGCGTTTATTTTCTTCCCGAATCATATTGAGGTATCGCTCGACCATTTCTGGTTTATCGATCACCTTGGGATTTTTTATCGCATCCAACGCTAGGTTAATCGTTGCTATTGGCGTTTTAAACTCATGCGTCATATTGTTGATAAAATCCGTTTTCATTTCTGAAATCTGTTTTTGCTTAATCAACTGATTGATCGCATTCAAATAAGCTGCAATAATAACAACTGTGAATAAGATTGACAAAAATGTAATTCCAATTAATGAAGAGAATAAATACTTACTCTTCTCTGGAAAAGTTACATACAAGTGATACTTACTTTTTCCGTCATTATTTTTTAGAATAGGCACCCCATAAGTAGATCCTTCGCTGTATTCGAATTCATCTGACTTAATTTTAGTTGCCAGTCCTTTGTTGTAAACACCAAATTCAAATTTGGCATTTACTCCGTATTGATGTAGCTCGTTTTGTAATAATTCGTTGAGTTTTTCCTTAGAAATTCTCTCATCTACTCGTTTTAGCGCCACGATGTCTTTGAAATAAATCTCAAACTGTGCTTTATCTAAAACGTCTAAATTTCCAGATTTTTCGATTACCTCATCTGGATAATTTTGATGCAAATTATCACTCCCTCGATCAAAGGAATTTCCTTTGTGAATCTCGGTTTTACGTCTAGCTACAAAACTTTTTATGTTTGTACTATCGGCTCTCTTGTCAAAGAACGAACTTCGCAAATTAAAATCTTCCAAAATCAGTGTGTTCGAATAAAACACTGATTCGTTGGTTATGGGATTGCGTTGATAAATAACGATCTCTTTTAATTCACTTTGCTTTGGCGGTTCGCCAATACTATCTACAATATTGTTGTACATTTTGTAGAACTCCATCGCTTCATTTTGTTCGATGGCGTTCGACACATTTCCAATCACTTGTTGGACGTGGTATTTAAACTGTTCCTCGTTATTGTTGTACGAACTAACAATCCAATATAATTGTACGATGATGATGCCAATCAATGAAAAACTCATTATACCGACAAGTATCCTAAATCGTAATTTATTCATCGCAATTCAAAATTATGATTAATAATATATATTCCCTAGTAGTTAACATAAAATTAACCGATTAAATTAAATGATTTTTTAAATTAATGTCACGTATTATCGAAATAATATCACTTTCAATTGATTTTTTGTTATTATTTTCAATTATATATTGACTTCTTTTTACCTTTTCTTCGTCTTTCATTTGATTATTTATAATTTTTTGGACTTGTTCTTTTGAGACTCCATCTCGGGCCATCACTCGCTCAATTCTAACTTCTTCAGGTGCAACTACAAGCACGATTAGGTCGCAAGTATGCTCCAATCCATTTTCAAACAAAATTGCACTTTCTTTCATCACAATAGGTGCATGCTTATGTTGATCTAACCATTGGTCAAAATCCTCCTTCACTCGAGGATGAACCACCTGATTGAGCTGTTGCAACAGTTCTTTTTGATCAAAGACAAGTTGTTTAATTTTTGCGCGATCTAACAAACCGCGTTCAGTAATAACGGAGGTTGTAAAGATTTGTTGTACAGCTTGTACCACATCTGGGCGATCCATGATCTCTCGTGCTCTTTCGTCGGCAATATAAATGGGAATCCCCTGTTTTGCAAACAATTTAGCTACTGTAGTTTTTCCACTACCGATTCCTCCTGTTAGTCCTACAACGATACTCATTTCTATCTTATTTAAAAAACATTTCTGGCATTCCTATTTCGGGTTGTTTTTTCAACACGTGCAGGATATAATTTGATTTAACAAATCCCGTACCATACCCATAAAATTGCACAAAAACTGCACAAATCGACAAGAACGAAACCTTAAAACTCTTCTCTTTTAACAAAGATATCACAAAAACAGAGAAAAAATAAAATAAATATAGAGAAAATACTGAACAAAAACCCACAAATAGGAGTAAAAGACTTATAAAAAGGCCACCAATAAACAAACTGGGGAACCAATACGTCATTTTAGCATATTGTGGATAACGCTGATTGAGAATTGGTCTCGCCTTTCCAAACTTATGAACTTGGGTATAAAATTTTTTCCAATCGATTCTGCGTTTATGGTAGACATAAGCCTTGGGAAAGAGTTGGGTGTCAAAACCTAAGTTCCAGAGACGGATCGTTAAATCGGGATCTTCACCTGGGTGAATTTTGCCAAATCCACCAGAGGCTTGGTATGCTTTTTTAGAAATCCCCATATTAAAACTGCGGGGTTGAAATTTACTCAATCGCTCAGATCCTCCTCTAATCCCACCAGTGGTGAGGAAAGAAGTCATGGAAAAGTTAATTGCTTTTTGCACAGGGGTAAAGCTAGACAAGGCTTCATCGGGTCCGCCGAAACAATCGACATAGTGCTCGTTCAAATAGTGATCTACTGTTGCTAAATACCCTTGGGGAATGATACAGTCAGAGTCTAAGATGATGTAGTACTCTCCTTTTGCCTTTGTCATACCGTAGTTTCTCGAATCCCCCGGTCCTGAATTACTTTTATAGTAGTAGGCGATATCCAATTGATCTTGGTATTTCTCCACGACAAATCGCGAATCAATAGTCGATCCATCTTCTACAATCACCACTTCAAAAGGGCCTTGAAAAGTTTGCTTCGCTAAGCTAGCCAACAATTCATCCGTTTCATCTGGTCGATTGTAAACAGGTATAATAAACGAATAATGCATGATCTTCTTAATATAGCAACAAAAATATCGCTTCCTAAATTGGAATACAAAATTTACTCCTTATATTTATGTACATTATTTATATTTTTTACGTTATAAAGTGTAAACTTTCTGAAAAAGTAGACCATCTAACTGTAATTGATTTTAAATATTCGAAACTTTATTATATGAATGCAATTAATATACTTTGGGTTGATGATGAAATTGACTTATTAAAACCTCATATTATCTTTTTAGAAAAAAAAGGCTATGCCGTGACCAAAGCTACCAATGGAGCTGATGCTATAGATCTGGTAACGCAACATCATTATGACATTGTTTTTCTCGACGAGAACATGCCGGGATTAACGGGATTGGAGACGCTAAACGAAATCAAAAGCCTCAAAAGTAGTCTTCCCATTGTGATGATCACAAAAAGTGAAGAAGAATACATTATGGAAGAGGCAATTGGCGCCAAAATCGCAGATTATTTAATCAAACCTGTGAATCCCAATCAAATTCTGTTGTGTTTAAAAAAGAATTTAGACGATTCCCGCATTGTTTCTGAAAAATCTTCCTTGAGTTATCAGAAAGAATTCCGCAATATAGCGATGGATTTAATGTCGATCAACACTTATGAAGACTGGATTTCCCTTTACCGAAAGCTCCTTTTTTGGGAGGCTAAGCTCGAAGATATTGAGGATCAAAATTTGATCAATATCTTAGAAGGACAAAAAAGCGAAGCCAATAGTTTATTTGGGAAATTCATTGAAAAGAAATACGAAACTTGGATCAACTCCACTGCGGATCGACCGACTTTTTCGCATGAAATATTCAAAAAATGGGTGGTTCCCGAACTGAAAAAGGAGAATAATAAGATTCTCTTTCTTGTCGTAGACAATATGCGTTATGATCAATGGCGCTCGTTTGAACCCATCGTATCGAATTATTACAAAATTGAGAGTGAACACACGTTTTTTTCTATTTTACCGACAACGACACAATATGCGAGAAATGCTATTTTTTCGGGTTTAACACCTCTACAAATGGAAAAAATGCATCCTGAATGGTGGAAAAACGACGTTGAAGAAGGGGGTAAAAACCTCCATGAAAACGATTTTTTACAGGCACAATTACAGCGTTTGCGCTTAACAGTACCCAATGAATATTACAAGATTGTCGGACAAAAAGACGGGCGAAAATTAGTTGATAATTTTAACGCTATCAAACACAATCAACTGATTACCATTGTTTACAATTTTGTCGATATGTTGTCTCATGCGAAAACGGAAATGGAAGTGATCAAAGAATTGGCATCTAATGATAAAGCCTATCGTTCTTTGACGACGAGTTGGTTTAAAAATTCGACTTTATTGGATGTGATTCAACAGGCACAACAAGCTGGTTTTAAGTTAATTATAACCACCGATCACGGAACCATAAACTGCAATACCCCTTCGAAGGTTATTGGTGATAAGAATACAAGTTTAAATCTCCGTTACAAAACAGGCAAGAGTTTAACCTTTGAAAAAAAGGATGTATATGTGGTTAAAGATCCAAAAAAGATACAGCTTCCCGCTATAAATCTAAGTAGTTCCTTTATTTTTGCAAAGAATGATTGTTTCTTAGCCTATCAAAATAATTACAATCACTATGTATCTTATTTTAGAAACACCTACCAACACGGGGGGATTTCACTGGAAGAGATGATCGTTCCTTTTATCATTTTAAATCCAAAATAAATGGAATTTATATATCAACTTGAGGAAATAGACAAAATAGCGGCAGCGGTTTTACCGTTGTTAACGCATAAGATTGTGTTGTTTGAGGCGCCTATGGGTGCGGGAAAAACGACTTTTATCAAAGCTTTGGCGAAGCAATTAAAGATAACTGACATGACGAGTAGTCCGACGTTTTCTATTGTTAATGCGTACCAAATACCCGAATCAACTGCGTCTTTGTACCATTTTGATCTGTATCGTTTAGAGGAAGAGGAAGAGGCGTATGACTTTGGTTTTGAGGAGTATTTAGACAGTGGAAACTGGTGTTTCATTGAATGGCCGGAGAAGACACCTAATTTGATTCCCGATCACCACAGTATCATCCAAATTGAAGTTGTAGATACTCAGGTTAGAAAATTAATAATTACCAATGCTTAAACTGTAATGTATGGCTAAATTATATCCTTTTTCTAAAAAATCGTTCCTTCCACAAGAGGAGTGTTTGCTTGTTGAGCCGCGCAAAGGGGAGTTATTCATTGGGGTCCCCAAAGAGAATTTTACCTTGGAGAAACGCATCTGCATTACACCAGAAGCCGTGCAAACGCTACATGCTTATGGCCATCGCGTTTTAATTGAGAAAGGAGCTGGTGAGGCAGCTAGTTACAGTGATTTAGAATACAGCAAAGCAGGGGCTGAAATTACTACGGATACCAAAAAAGTATTGGGTTGTCCAATAGTGGTCAAGGTAGTTCCTCCTACCCTAGAGGAAATCAAACAGATGACGCCTCATAGCGTATTGTGGTCAACCATTCAGTTAAAAACATTAGACCCTTCCTATTTTAAGGCGTTAGCCAAGAAAAAGATCTCGGCCATTGGGTTTGAGTTTATTCAAGACAAGAGTGGTTCTTTTCCCGCTACGAGTATTTTGAGTGAAATTGCCGGAATTGCCTCCATCCAGATTGCTTCGGAGTTGATGACTACAACGAATCAGGGCAAGGGATTGCTCATGGGTAATATCACAGGCGTTGTTCCGACAGAAGTGGTCATTTTAGGTGCGGGCATTGTTGCGGAATACGCGGCTAAAACGGCGATTAGCATGGGAGCCAATGTGCGTATATTCGACAATTCCATCCAAAAATTGAGGCGTTTACAGAACAATCTTCCATTTCCTGTTTCAACCTCAACAATTCAAGACAAAATACTATTGAAAGCCTTGATGCGTTGTGATGTAGCTATTGGCGCAATCCGAGGAAAAAACCGATCACCAATTGTCGTGACGCAAACCATGGTAGAAAGCATGAAGAGAGATGCCGTAATCATAGATGTTGCCATTGACAATGGCGGTTGTTTTGAAACGTCAGAATTGACAACACATGAGCATCCAACACAACGAAAATACGAAGTTATTCATTACGGAGTACCTAATATTACTTCGCGCTATTGCAAAACTGCTTCTATGGCGATTAGCAATGTTATTACGCCTTTTCTGTTGGATTTTGCAGATAATGGAAGTCTTGAAGGTACTGTTTTTACGGATAATATTCTCAAATCAGGCATTTACACGTATAAGGGATTGATCACAAATAAAGTGGTAGCGGACTGGTTTGGTCTAGACTATAAAGACATTCGCCTTTTTGCGTTCTAATTTTTTGCCAATTATTTAGTTTTACAAAGCTATATTGCTACTTTTGTACAAATTTTGAAAAAATGAGCTTTATACAACGACTTGCATACTACTTGTTTGGCCTACTGATTGGCTGCATGTTTTTATTTTACTTTTTTGGAGAGAAGAAAACAGAGTTTTGTTATTTACCCAATTGTAGAGTGTTAAAAGATTTGAGAAGCAAGCCCGTTCACTATAGTGCTGATACTGAAAAAATTTTCAAAGAAGGATGGGTTGGTGAAGAGGATGTTAGAAAATCTTTGCAATACGGAAAAGTCAATTTTGATCAGAGTAATGTAGATTTCGAAGACGGCAAGCTCTATGTGATTAGCGGACGAACAGCCAACAATGATCCTATTACCATAAAAATGGTCAACTATACGGATAAGGTAAAACTTTTAAATATAACAAAGCCCTAATAATTAGGGCTTTTGTCTTTTTATAATTGATCGAGTTTCTTTCGATGTGGAAGACTGAGTTGCTTGAATGCGGTTGGTGTCATCCCAGTTATCTTTTTAAATTGTGTACTGAGATGTGCTACACTACTATAATTCAGTCGAAAAGAAATTTCCTTTAAGCTCAATTCGTCATACAACAGCAATTCTTTTACTTTTTCTATTTTCAACTGAATAAAATACTGTTCAATTGTCGTAGATTCCAGCTGTGAAAAAAGCTGTGTTAAATAGAGGTATTCTCTGTTTAACTTGGTTGACAAATAGGTGGACAAAGGCATTTCTAAAACCAATTGTTCACCTTGTAGCAGTTCGACGAGTAGCGATTTGATTTGAGAAACGCCTTGTCGTTCTTTATCATTGAGCAATTCAAAACCGATGGCTTCTAGCTTTTGGCTTATTTGTTCCAGATCTGCTGGTTTCACTTGCTCTTGCAATTCTACTTCGCCCAATTTTATTGCTATAGGCGTGTATTGCATCGATTTAAAGATTTGTTCTACAGCAAGTATGCAACGATGACAAACCATATTTTTTACAAATAGTTTCATCCTGCGTTATTTTTTTTGTGGTTCAAACTCCATATCATAGAGGTCTAAGCCCACTGCCCAAAAGTCTTTTTGTATTTGCTTGGTCACAAAACCGTATTTTTCATAAAAGGGATATACAACTTGAGAGGTACGCACGCGAATACGGTCAATTGCTGGTATTTTTTGTAAGATTCCCAAGCGATACAACAGCAAGGCGCGTCCTATGCCCTTCCCCTGAAAAGCAGGTGCAACCATATCCCAACTGATTCGACCTTCTTTTTCTTTGACTAACACATTGATTCCTCCTGCTCCTACAAGTTGTCCTTCATCTTCAACAACAAAATATTGGTCTAGTTCTTCTTCTAAGTAACGCTTGTATTCTGCCACCTCTTCTGCTGCAAAATACAAGGGTACATTCCACTCGATTAACTGAAGTAAAGCATTTTTATCTGATTCTATATATGGGCGTATTTTCATAATGTGGTTGATTTTACTCCCAAAGATAAAAAAAAGCAGACGAACAATAGAATCCTCTATCGCTTACGAAAAACCTATACATAAAAAAAAGCTACCTCCGTTGGAGGTAGCTTCACTTTATACGTTTAATAAATGTAATGAATCTCTTAATTCTGGTTTTTCTTGTATGAAACTATTTACCCATTCACCTAATTGCTCCACATCATAAGGGACTAAATGATTTAATGCTTTTTGTAATTCTTTATAAAATAATTTCGAATCAAAACTAACGCTCTCTAAAACAGTCTTAGCATAGTTCAACATTACTCTTGTTTTCATAACTCAATATTTTAAATATCTTACTTCATCATAAACATACTTCTTTTTTTATGTAAAACACGTTTATGCTGTATATTTTAATATTATTTTAATACTTCAGTATTTTAGGGTAATTACCCCCATAAAACGTAATATTTTTTGTCTTATTGTGTGAAGTACAAAAAAAGGGGCTTTTTTTTACTAATAATCCAATTATGCTATTTTATATTCTTTTAATGCTAAAAAATAGCAGGTACAATTCAAAATATGTTGTACTTTAATCTTCGATATTTAGTTATTCACTTAACATATAACCTATTGATAATGAAACAAAAAACTAATTTATCTCGTATTGCTGTGCTTGTTTTAACGATTATTTTTCTAATTACAGCAGTTACTTTTGAAATTTTTGAACTCAGTTCGTTGCCGGCACAATTTTTCGGCACCTTATTAGGGGTTGTGATTACGGCCATTATCACGGTATTGCTCTTGCAAGGACAAACGAAGAGCGAGGAATCAAGGGAGCGCAATTTGATGGTTTTTGAAAAGAAACAGGAGGTGTTTTTTCATTTTTTAACGCAATTAAACACCATCTTACAGAAAGAAAAGCTAACGTTGCACTTGAGTCACGATAAAACTTTAGAACGTGAGGTACACAGCTTACAAGATTTGCTTTTTGAGTTTGGTTTTTTACAGATGCACACGTCTTCGGAGACTTTCGATCAAATATTGGCTTGCGTAGGCAATTTAATGGAAGAGAGCAAAAAGATCAAACACCTGCAAGAAAAAACGGAACACGATTTTGAAGTGTACTATAAAGTGCTAGCGACGGATTTCTTTTCAATTGTTTCCCTGTTGAAGTTAGAGCTATACAAGTCTGCGCCTACCTCCATTGATAAACGTCAATTAGACCGCATTATAAAGCTGTCCTTTTAAAATAAGCAAAGGGGAACTTCTCCCCCTTTGCTCTTTAGCTAAAAAAAATCCCTATACTTTTGCATATACTCGGTGTTGTATCACGTACAAAATAGCGTTGATGAAAATGACACTAGACCTCAGCAGAAGTAAGGGATTAGGTGTTACGGCAGCCATCCCCCTCCTAAGGAGCGATATAGTTGTATGGTCGCTAACCATTTTTCCAGTTCGTTATGGGCCATTTCCAATTCGGCATAGAGGTATGCCTGCTCAGAAGTTAATACATCTGTATACGTAGTCTTTTGGTTATACAGCATCAACTTTTTGGTATAATCCACAGCTAAGGCTAATTTTTCTACTTGTTTTTGGCGGAGTTGCTGTTGTTCATCTGCTATTTCATACGCCAATAAAGCATTTGATACTTCCTTACTTGCCTCCAATACTTTTTGTTGAAAACGGTAGATCTGCTCTTGATAGGTAGCCTTGGCTACAGCTAACTTGGTTTGATTTTGACGTTTGCCAAAGATGGGTTGCAACAATCCCGCAGTTAACTGTGCAAACAATCCGGTGGGTGTAAACCACTCTTTCACATCATAGCTAGAATATCCAACGGAAGCATTGATAGTTATGCTAGGGTAAAAGGATCGCTTAGCCACTTTTACATCTTCAAAATAGGCCGCTAAGGCCAATTCCTCTACGCGAACATCAGGGCGATTTTGCAACAATTGAGCAGGAACGCCTACTTTCATCTGTGAAGGTGGAAGTTGCTCTTCTATTG
Organism: Myroides sp. NP-2; assembly: GCF_014145665.1. Taxonomy (GTDB): domain Bacteria; phylum Bacteroidota; class Bacteroidia; order Flavobacteriales; family Flavobacteriaceae; genus Flavobacterium. The sequence goes on from NZ_JACHTD010000003.1 coordinate 261,969, forward strand.
TTCCTCTTTCTATTGTTCCTCCTGTTCTTCCCAGTAAAATACTCAAAGCATTTTCTACTTCTTGTATTTGTTTTTGGATGGCAGGACGTGTAATTTGGGCATCGAGGTAATTTGCCTCGCTTTGAACTACGGCAGCTTCTGTAGTGAGATTAGCCTTTTTTAGTTGCTTCATGGTTGAGACGTCTTGCGCTCGATTTTCAAGCGTTCGCTCCACAATACGGAGTTGCTTATCCAGAAGTAACAGCTCGTAATAGTAATGGGCAATTTGCGCAACAAGCTGCGTTTGTATTGCCTGCTTCGCAGCTTTCGTTTTTATCAATTGGTAATAGGCTGATCGTTTACTACTCGCTAGCTTTCCCCATATGTCGAGTTCCCATGTACTTGTTGCTGCTACTTCGTGAAGGGTAGCATACTTAAAGAATCCAAAGCTTTGAGGATAAGACGCTCTTGTTCGTTGCAGCGATCCCCCTACATTTACATCTGGTAAAAAGGAGGCCTTTGCCTGGGAGACAACTGCTTGTGCTGCATCGATACGCGTCAATCCTATCTTGAGGTCTAAATTATTTGCTATTCCTTCTTCGATTAGGCATTTGACATAGTCATCTTGGAAGAATTCCTGCCAAGGCAAGGTAGCGACAGAAGAAGAGTCAGTAGCTATCTCATTTCGATAAGCAACTTCCACTTGCTGTTGACCTGGATATACTTCTTTTGCTGATTGACAGGATAGCGCGAGTGTAATACCCCCTAACGCCCATATATATTGATAGATTGGTTTCATTTTCTTGATTTTCAATTCAACATGACATTTAAAGGTGTTCTTGTTCACTAGGCTGAGGAGTTTGGCCACTGAATCGTTCTTGCATTCCTTGGAAAAAGACAAAGAGCGTGGGAATCGCCAATACCCCTAATACAGTTCCAATGAGCATTCCACCTACAGCGGCAGTACCGATAGATTTATTACTCCATGCACCTGCACCTGAAGCCATTACTAAAGGAAGTAAGCCGAAAATAAAAGCAAAAGACGTCATTAAGATAGGACGCAACCTCACTTTAGCCCCCTCAATTGCTGCTTGTACCAAAGACAAGCCACTCGATCTGCGTTGGAGCGCAAATTCAACAATTAAAATTGCGTTTTTAGCCAGAAGTCCAATAAGCATAATTAAGCTAATTTGCAGAAAGATGTTATTTTCAATCCCGAACAATTGAGCAAATATAAAGGCCCCTGCTAATCCAATTGGCAACGAAAAAAGGACGGCCAGTGGGGTAATATAGCTTTTAAACTGAGCACTTAACAAAAAGTAAACAAAGACAATAGACAAGGCGAAAATCAGAAGGGTTTGATTGCCACTTGAGCGTTCCTCTCTTGATAATCCCGTGTATTCAAAGCCGTAATCTTTTGGCAATGTTTGAGCGGCCACTTCTTCTATAGCGCGAATAGCATCACCCGAGCTGTATCCTTCATTTGGACTTCCGTTGACATAGGCTGAATTATACAGGTTAAATCGCGTTAAAAATTCAGGGCCATACACCTTTTTGAGTTCCACAAAAGCTGTAATGGGAGCCATTTGACCCAAGTTGTTTTTGACGTATAAGTGCTCTATCGCTTCTATATTCTCTCTGTATTTGGGATCTGCTTGCATCACGACTTTATACTGCTTGCCAAAACGATTAAAATTAGTTGCGTAAATTCCGCCTAAATAGCCTTGTAAAGTCGTTAGTATTTCGGTCACTTCAATACCTGCTGCCATTGCTTTTTCTACTTGAACAGCAACTTCATACTGAGGGAAATTAGTGTTATAAGAAGAAGTGGCATAGCTAATTTCAGGGCGTTGATTCAGGGCTTGTAAAAATGCACCAATACGCGATTCAAATAGAGCATAATCGCCTTCACCTGTTTTGTCTTGCAGTTGAACTTCAAATCCAGCACTATTTCCAAACCCTTGTAAAGTGGGGCCTGCAAAAAAGACGATTTGCGCTTGTTTTAGGTGAGCCGTTTTTGCAAATAATTCCTGTACGACATGGTGGATATCCTGCTCTTTGTTAGGGCGTTCTTTCCAGTGTTTAAGTTTGACAAAGAGCACCGCATATGAACTCCCATTTCCACTAAAAAAGTCCATTCCTGACAAAAGAGAGGTGAATTTCACTTCTGGAATTGTACTTGCAATACTGTCAATTTGATTGGCGATATACTCGGTTTCTTCTAGAGAAGTTGAGGGAGATAAAATGATATTTCCATAAATAGAAGCACTATCCTCATTAGGAACAAAGCCTGTTGGTGTGGTCTTAGCTAAGTAAGCAAAAAGACAACCGAAAAAGAGTACACCAAAGAGCACAATAATTTTCTTTTTATTGAGAAGGTGTAAAATGGCTACATAGCGTCCAGTGAGGCGATCAAAACTGCTGTTAAACGCTGTTTTAAAACGCGGAATCCACCCTTGTTTGCTTCCTTCTCTCTTCCCTCCTGTTTGAGGTTCTGGCTTTAATAGTAAGACACATAAAGCGGGACTTAACGTTAAGGCATTAACGGCTGAAATTAAGATGGCTACCGCTAAAGTAATGCCAAATTCTTTGTAAAATACACCCACAGATCCTTTGATAAAAGTTACAGGTATGAAAACGGCAGACATCACAAGTGTAATGGATACAATAGCCGTAGTTAACTCACTCATTGCATTTAGCGTAGCTACTTTGGCATTGGTAGCCCCTTCATATAGTTTGGCGTGTACAGCTTCGACCACAATAATAGCGTCATCGACCACGATACCAATAGATAATACTAAAGCAAACAGCGTTAGTAAGTTGATGGTAAAGCCAAACAAGTTGAGAAAAAAGAACGTTCCAATACAAGCGACAGGTACTGCAATAGCGGGTATTAACGTAGAACGCCAATCTTGTAAAAACACCAACACAACAATAAAAACTAGCACAAATGCTTCGATCAATGTAGCGATCAATTTAGACAAAGAAGCTAGTAAGAAATCATTCGAATTAGCATAAACTTCAAAAGCAGTAGCTGGCGGAAGATTTTGTTGGGCTTGCTGTAAAATTTCCTCACTTTGTTTAATAATATCATAGGCATTGGACCCTGCAGTTTGACTCACCGCAATATAAGTTCCTTTTTTGCCATAAGCTGTAATAGACATAGCGTAGGAATAAGCTCCTAATTCGATTTCAGCAATATCTCTTAGCCTCAACACGCGTCCATCAGCTTCAGCGCGAATAACGATAGCTCCAAATTGTTCTGCTGTTTCTAATCGTCCAGTATATTTCAAGACATATTGGAAGCTTTGTTTACTATTTTCTCCAACTTTTCCTGGAGCAGCTTCAATATTTTGCTCGTGTAATGCTTGCTTAACATCTAAAGGAGTTAAACCGTAATTGGCCATTTCTTTGGGTTTAAGCCAAATGCGCATGCTGTAATCCATACCTCCATAAATAGAGGCTTCCCCTACTCCGTTAATTCGTTTGAGTTGTGGTAGAATATTAATGCGAGCATAGTTTTCAAGAAAAGTCTGATCATAGCGATCATCTGTACTGTAAAATAAAAAGCTAAAAATTTCACTACTTAACTTTTTTGTTGTCGTTACACCTTGTTTTACTACTTCTTCTGGCAATTGGCTCAAGGCTTGGCTCACTCTGTTTTGGACGTTAACGGCAGCCATATCTGAATCCGTACCTTGATCAAAGGTAATGGTTATTACTGCAGAGCCGTCGTTACTCGCTTTTGAACTCATATACGCCATATGTTCCACTCCATTAATTTCTTCTTCAAGTGGCGTTATCACACTTTTCATTACAGCTTCTGCATTTGCTCCTTGGTAATTTGCAGCGACTTGTACCGTTGGCGGGGCAATTTCAGGATATTGTGTAATGGGTAGTTCAGACAATCCCAACAGTCCAAGTATGACAATTATAATGGAAATTACGGTTGACAATACTGGATTTTCTATACATTTTTTAAGCATACTATCTTCTGTTTAATTCACTACTTTCATTCCTTCTTTCGCTCCGCCAATTTGATCAGCAATAATTACGTCACCTTCTTTAATTCCGTCTACTACAATAAAGGAATCACTCGAAGGTTGATGCTCTAAAAGCTTAATTTCTCTGCTTTCAATTACATTTTCTGTATTGACGATATACACAAAGCGCTTGCCTTGTATATCGAAGGTGGCTAATTGGGGGATAACTAATGCCTGTTCCATTTCGTATTTTAATCGAATCACTCCTGTACTTCCACTTCGCACTAGCTGATGAGGATTGGGAAATGCCGCTCTCACTTGAATACTCCCTGTTTGTAAGTCAAGCTGTCCACTAATGGCAGTAATAGATCCTTGCTGATCAAATAGTTGTTGATCGGACAGCTGTAATTCAACGGTAGCCATTGCTTGAACATAGGGCAATAACGCTTGATTATGCGCTTGTTGAGCCAAGGCTAAATACTGTTTTTCACTCATTGAGAAATAGGCACTGATCGTCGAAATATCAGATAACACCGTCAGCGGTAGTTGCGTTTGTGTATTCACTAGTGCCCCTTGTTTATATGGCAATAAGCCAACGTAGCCATCAAAAGGAGCAGTAATTGTAGTATAAGCAGCATTACTTTTGCTAATGTTACGCTCAGCTTGCACTTGAGCCAAAAACGCTTGTTTGCTCTTCAGATCTAAAGTCGCGGTTTTCAATTCAAATGGACTGATAATTCCCTCTTCTACAAGAGGTTTTGTCTTTTCCACTTGCAATTGCGCTTGACTCACTGCTGCCTCCGCTTCGTTGAGCTTCGCTTGAGCCGCTTGGTTTTCCTCTGCATATTGTGGAGCATAAAGTGTAAATAAGGCCTGTCCTTTGGTCACCCATTGTCCTTCATCCACAAATATTGATTCAATATACCCTTCTATTTTGGGTCTGATTTCAATATCTCGAATTCCCCTTATTGTTGCAGGATAGGAAGTATAGACGATAGCCTTTTCTTTTTGAATGGTTTGCAAAGGGAAACTTCCTTCATTAGGCATTGTCCCCCATCCTCCTTGTTCTGTATTCTTTTTACAGGAAGACACAAGAGAAAGTAGACAAAGCATCCACATAAATTTTGACAATACATGCATAAGTAGTCGGTTTTTATTTGATCTAATCATCAGAAGTACATCTTCTGATTGCGTGTACAAATGTATTCTACACCAACTACCCAATAAAGGGCTAAAAAGCAGGTTTAATTGTCAAAAGGTAAGATTATACTCTTTTTAAAGAAGTATAAAGCGCAATAAATAGTCGAAAGGTTCGTTACAGAATAGTCAGGTTAAGGTATATGTTACTATTAGAAAGCGTTGCGATATTGTTTTGGTGTCATGCCTTCGTAACGTTTAAAGTATTTACTAAAGGTACTTGCATCTGGAAAATTCAAATTTTCTGCGACGGCATTGATGGATAAGGAACTGTCTTGTAGCAGTATTTTGGCTTCAAGGACTACTTGGTTTTGAATCCATTCACTTGCTGTTAACCCAGTTTCAGCAGAAATCACTTGACTTAAATACTTTGGATGTAGATGAAGGTGATCCGCATAAAAAATTACACTTCGCTCTTTTTTACAGTGTTTTGCAACTGCTTCTCTGAACCGCAACTCTATGGTATTTGCTGTTTTTGTTTTATTTCCATACTTTTCATAGAGGTAGGCAATCTCATTCACCATGCTGTAGACGACTCCGCGGATCACTTCTAAGTGCTGAGAAGTGCCGACTTTGTTTGCGTGTTCAATAACGCGAAAAAGGGTTTTAAAATTGCTAAATTCGTCTTGAGACAATTGAGAAACGCATCCGCCTAAGCTCGATAAGTCTGAGAACGCAGTTAGTACATTGTTTTCAACTAATTTATCGTGTAAAAAGTCTTCCCCAAACAAAATAGTTTCCATTTCATAGGTTGGTCTAGTTTTATCCCATCGCTTAATGGAAGTGGTATCTGCAAAAATAATGGCAGGTGCTTGTACGTGAAATTCCGTAAGATCAATGTGAAAGGTAATTTCCCCTTCTTCAAGTAGTCCAATTCCGTAATAATTAGACCGATAGGGTTCTGCGGGATAGTAGTCTAAATTAATAATAGGCATATAGATATAGCGATCTTGTGAATCAAATTCAGCAAAATTTTGTTTCAATCGATCTAAGGTTTCCCATTTAATCTGCTTCATCTACATTGGTTTTGTATTATTTTTTCAAGGTAGCGTTAATTCGCGCTAGCGCTTCTTTTTCGGTAATGCCTTGGTAAAAATCGTTCAGCAATTCATTTCCTTCCTTATGGTGTAAATAGATAAACGGTCGGCCTTTTTCATTATCTACTTCCACATTGGTACCTATTTGAATACAGGTATCAAAATCATAAGGAGCTATATGGTTATTCAACCAGCCAAAATAGGTTGCTTTAAAGGATTTATTGTCAAAATTCTCGTAATATTCTTTGAAGCTCTTTTCACTTACTGACACCCATACGCCATAGTCCAAATCCTGACAAGCATCAACTACGGTTTGAATCAAGACAACGCGAATGAAATAGTAGGTTTGATCTGGCTGAATGATAGCACAAAAGTCGCTGGTTACTTCAGCATTTTCTTTTTCAGCATCGGTTAATTGCGCATAGCTCAATGGTGTTGGATAAGCTAAGGCAGGCCAACTTTCATGTTCTTTTCCACAATCTGTACAAGTAAATAGCATTTGTTTTTTTTTACAATAGTACGAAAAAATTAGAAGATGGCGGGATGAGGTTTGTTGCTTGTGCAATTTTCAGATCTATAAAAAATGACGGGGTATGCTTCGCAGTCAATTGGAGGAGGAATATAAAAAAACAGGACACTCAGAGAGCATCCTATTTTCATTAATTACTATGCAAGTGTATTATTTTGCCCAAATTAGTTTGGTATTCATTTGATCCCCTCCCATTCGAGCTGCGGCGGCATCCTTATTCGCCTTATTGATCAAATTAAGATCAGTTGGATAGGTGATTCGCGCTGGTAAGTCGGTCAATCCAAAGAAGGGTACGAAGGTATATTCCGTTTGTTTTTGAGGTCCAGGCACACGCAATTCATGTGTTTCACCAGGGAGCAAGAGTGTTTTAGGGTAATTTGTTCTTCTGTATTCTGCCCAAGCTTCATACGGTTGCATATACAAGGCAATGTATTTTTGCGTGAGTATATTTTCTAGGTTTACTGTATTGACTTGAGCTAAATATGTGTCTTGATCTGTTGTTGTTACCTGCCATTTTTGCATAGACGCTCGAATTCCATTCTTATAGTTTTCTTGAGGATTTATGCCTAATTCAGCTAGGATGAATGCAACTTCAGCATATTCCATGAGGATCTCTGTATGGTCTGCGTTGTAAATCGTACCGCTAAATTGAGAAGCATAATCTGCTTGACTTCCAGTGTAATCATCCGTAACTCCGATGGGCATTCCGTAGTAGAAATCAGCGGTTCGATCGACGTAGTCGTTTTTTTCAATACAAGGAGCAGCTTTTGAGGAGTCGTAAAAAAAGGCTAAAGTCGTTTCTACTTCTTTTCCACTTTCCTCGTCTTTTAGCAATTGACTAATTGGCGCGACCATTTTAAACAAACGCGGATCTAGCACCCCAGCGAAAGGATTGGTTCGCTTTGTTTTGGATTCTCCTTTGAGTAGTTCTACGAAGGTATTAGCGGGCGAAAAATCGTTTCTTTTGTCTATAAAAGCATCAAAATAAAAAGGAGAAGGTCTCACTCTATCATTTTGGTAAGCCTGTCCCACGTTATCGTCGTTTGACTGCATTAATTCCTCTACATGGCTGCTTAAGTCTGCAATATGTTCTCTAGCGCTCGGCAGGACATCTTTGAGGCGATTGGCAATTCTCAATCGAAGGGAATTGGCAAATTTTTTGAGTTTTAAGGGAGAGCCAAAGAGGAAGTCACCCGATGAGAAGACTTGATCTGCATTCATATTTAAGGATGCTGCAGCATCTTTTAGCTCCTGCATGAGATCGGTGTATATTTTTTCCTGAGGGGCAAATACGGGCGTGGCTATTTCCGATGCAGTTCCCAGGGTCATTGCCTGGAAGTCGGCATCTTTTGTTCCGTAGGAGTAGTAGGGAACATCGCCATACATATCGACCAGTTGCAGTTGGGCATACGCAATCATAATACGCGCAGCTGCTAGTTGATTAGCGGGGTCTCCATACGTTTTAACTTTTGCTTCATTCGCAGGATTTGTCACAATATCAATAATTTCCTTGTATCCTTTCACTGCTAGAAAAATATTTTTATAGAGGCTGTTGTTGACTTCGCCTCTAAACTGATAGCGATCTTCTGCGGTATAATTTCGTTGAGCGGAATACTGTACCCAGGGCAATGCCATACGTCCGGAGGGCATTCCCCTACGGGTATTAGTCATCAGCGTTCTATTGGTATTGTTAAATAATCCATTGGTTGTTACTTCTAGGGGCTTATTGGGATCGATGTTGATTTGTTCCAAATCACTATCACAACTTGTAACTAGAAAAAGCAGTACTACAAGCGCCCAGGAGAAGGTATATTTTTTCATAGGTATTGATTATAATTTGAATTTAACGTTCATCCCATACGAGCGTGTAGAGGGTAGAGAAGCACCTTCGATAGCTTGGATATTTCCACTGGCGTAGGAAGCCATTTCAGGGTCCATACCATTCCAAGCGAGATTCCAACTAAACAAGTTTCTGGCAAATAGAGAGATTGTCACGCCGTGAAAAGGGCCAATCCACTTCACAGGTAGATCATAGGCTAAGGTTATTTCGCGTAGTTTAACGTAGTCGGCATCAAATACATTTTGTGCATCTACGGTTGTATTAAAGCCTTTTGCCCAATCTACTGCACTAATTCTTTGGTCGTTTTTCGCTCCGTCTTCGGTTACGCCATCCAAGATCAACCCTGCTTCGCGAATACCTCCTTTGGCTGTTTCTTCTAACATACCGGAATACATCCCATACATATGTGTTGTAGAGAAGTACTTGCCTCCTTTTTGGATATCAATGAGAAATCCTAGGTTGAAGTTTTTATAGCGGAAACTGTTGCGTATTCCCATGTTGTAATCGGGCAGATAGGATCCCAAAGCTTTCACTTCTGTGGCTTTATACAATCCATCTTCTCCTATAACTTTGTTTCCATTGGCATCATATACGTAATCTGTACCGTAGATTTGCCCGTATATTTCCCCTATTTTCCCTTGTAAGGACACTCGAAATGGCGCTCTTGCAATTTCAACTGACTCAACGCCTTCAGCCAATCGGACTAATTTGTTTCGATTTTTTGCCACATTCCAGGTGATTTGCCAGGAGAAATCGGCGGTTTTTACGGGTGTTATATTCAGTGTTGCTTCAATTCCTTTGTTGCTCATATCACCGGCATTCATCCAGCGGTATGCATATCCTGTAGCCGCATCGTATTGCACTTTAGTGATAAGGTCTTTGGTGTCAATTTCATAATAAGACAGCTCAAATCCGATTCGATTCTTTAAGAATGCGGCCTCAATACCAATCTCTTTGGTTGTCATCAGCTCTGGTTTTAAATCTGGGTTGTTGGCTGTATCTTCTAATCCATAAGAGGGATCTCCTAAAAAAGGGCCGATGACATTGTAGTAATCTTTTGTGCGATAGGCCTCAGTATCATTCCCTACTTGTGCCCAGCCAAGGCGTATTTTACCAAAGCTCAACCAATCCACCTCATTCAAAACGTTTGAAAAGATAAACGTTCCCGTTAAGGAGGGATAGGTTACGGATTTTTTTACTGTTGAAAACCAATCCGTACGAATTGTTCCTTCGAGGAAAGCAGTTTCAAGATAATTGACACTAGCAGAACCAAAGACAGAATTGGTGCGCGCATGTGAAAAGTCATTGATGGATTTAGCTGTTGCTACGCTATTGTTTAGGTTGTACAAATTGGGAAGATTCAGTCCTCCTACAGTTTCACCTTGTAAGAAATCGGCTCTTTTTTCACTTCTATTCACTCCGACAAAGGCATTAACACCTAGGGATCCGAAGGTATCATCGTAGTGTAAACGCCCTTCATAGTTGTATTCTGAGCCAGCGCGTCTGGAAACCAAATAAGAGGAAGTGCTTTGGGAGCCGACAGCCACGCGTTCTTCAATGTTCAAATTATAGCGATCTCCATAGGCGGTTCCCACTACATAGACTTTATCTGAGAAGTTATAGGTCAACTTTACATTTCCATAGAGGCGGTTTCGAATATCCTCTGATAAATTTTCATAGACCACCCAATAAGGGTTATCGGAATAGGCGGGAATTCCACTATCCCAGGCGGTTCGATTCCAAGAGCGTTGATTGCCGTTTGCGAGTTTGTAGTCTTTTAAAGTCTCGAAGTCGAGTTGACGTTGTCCCCATTGAAAAAAGCGCTCTGCGACTGAATTATCGCCATAGCCTATTTCAGGTCGGTTAAACCCTTTGGTTCTCACGTAGGTAACATTGGCTTCAGCTTTGAGGTTATCACTTAATGCTGTGGAGGCATTGATGGTCAAATTGTTGCGCTGTAGTTTGGAATTGGGAACGATTCCCTCGGTTACATTGTTGTTAAATCCCATTCGAATATTGCTTGTTTTGAAGGATTTAGCAATTGAAACGGACTGATTGTAGGTTACTCCCGTTTTAAAGAAAGTTTGAACATCGTGTTTGGATTTCTCCCAAGGCACTTCTTTCATATAATCTGCGGGGAATTCTGGGTCAAAAGCATTCCATGGCAAATAGGGTGTCCCGTCAAATTTGGGTCCCCAACTTTCATCGAGGTTATATTCAGCAATATTGTATATTTTTCCGTTAATTTCTTGTTGTCTAAAGGTTGAGGTTGATCCACCACCATACTGTTGTTGCAGTTTGGGCATTATATTAACGGTTTCAAACGAGAGTCCGGTATTAAATTCAATGGCAGTTCGCCCATCTTTTGCGGACTTAGTGGTATAGATAATCACGCCATTTCCGCCTCGATTTCCATAAAGGGCGGAAGCAGGCCCCCCTTTTAAGACGGTTACTGTTTCAATATCATCAGGGTTAATATCTGCTGAACCGTCTCCATAGTCACGTCCACCAGAACCACGTTGCATGTCTTCATTCGCATAGTTGCTGTTGTCCAGGGGAATACCATCAACGACAATCAAAGGCAGGTTATTGCCCACAACGGACTTAACCCCTCTGAGGAGAATGCGCGTCGATCCCCCCATGGTAGAAGGGGCAGTTACTTGCAAGCCTGCTACATTACCAGAAAGGGCATTGATTGCGTTGGTCTGCCCTGCTTCAGCTATATGTTCACCTGAAACTTCTTGAGAGGAATACCCTAATTTCTTCTTGTCTCGCTTAATACCTAACGCGGTAACTACCACTTCGGTCAGCATATGTTCTGTGGGCACAAGTTGTACATTGAAAACCTTTTGATCGGTAACCTTGTACTGTACGTCTTTCATACCAATAAAGGAAAATACGACGGTGTCGCCTTTTTTTACCTTAATGCTATACTTTCCATCCAGATCCGTTTGGGTGCCTTGTTGAGTGCCTTGAATGATTACAGTAACACCTGGTAAGGCCATCCCTTCATCTGTTACAACTCCGGAGAGTTCTTTTTCTTGTGCATGTGCAAGCTGAAAAAACAAGCACAATACACTGAGATAGAGGTACCTTAATTTTAAATTCATTATGTATTTGATTAGTTTATTAATCAAAATTAACCTACCGTTATCTATAATAATTTAAAAAAACAAACAAGTGATTTCGGGACTAAATTCAAAAGTATAGAATTAAAATTCAACGAGTTATAGCTTATATTATTCAACTATTTATAAGGGTAAACATTTAGCCATAAGCTAAAAAAACCCTAAATATTAATAAAACATTAACTAATGGATATGGTGTTATTTAGGTGCATTTCCTGTTGAGTTTGTTAATTTATTTGTTTTCTTAAAGTAGGAAATGCTGTCTTATACAGTCAAATAAGGAAGATAATTGGGTGAAATTTCAGGTCTTTTTTCGGTTGTCACGTCCTCTCAAAGCCATGATATGCGAGTTAAATACCCTGTTTTTATCTGAATGTAGACGAAAAAGAAGTGTTGAGTACTTTACAATACAAGCAAATCCTTTGGGTTTTGTTCGGGTCTCCTTCGAGTCACCTTCGGTAAAAATGCGTCTAACCCCTGTATTTCCGAACAATTACCGAAGGAGTATCGAACAAAACTAAAACAAAGCAGTATAATAACCTGATTATAACGACCGTACGATTTTTACATAGGAACAATAATGGTAATTTATGCCTATGTAGGCCAAATAAAGGTAAATATGGGAAAGGGGTATTTCAGATTCGTTTCAACTTGCTTAGGTTTGTAGCGTTTTCCTGTAGCAAGTACATGGCAAGGAAGGATTGTAAAAAGGGAGAGTAACTATTATCACTAACAAGACAGGGTTATTGGGGATGCATAGGCGGAAAGTAGTAATTCTACTCCTAGTTTGCCCGTTACAGTTTGTTCTTTTTTTTTGGTTGAACATGATTAGGGTCTTTGTTCGACCTACAGACAGGGACATAGTAATACAAAAGAAAGAGGGTGCCCTTTCGGACACCCTCTTCTGGGCTTAGTGCTGCTTGTTTAAAATCCTACAGCAGGATTATCGAAAAAAAATTGTTTTGTTGTTTACTTGTGTGTTACATTTCTAAAATAATGAACTCACTACGTCTATTTAACTGGTGCTCTTCTGCCGTACATGGTACGCCGTTGCTACATTTGTTTTGTAACTGACTCTCTCCATAACCACGACCTGTTAAACGACCTGGATCAATACCTTGCTCGATCATCCACTTAATAGTTGATTTCACACGGCGATCGGATAACTGCATATTGTATGCATCGTTTCCTCTACTATCCGTATGTGAACGTACATCAAGCTTCATGCTTGGGTACTCCTTCATTACTTCCACTACTTTCATCAACTCAATTGAGGCATCTCTGCGGATGTTTGATTTATCAAAATCAAAGTAAATCGGTTGTAATTGTAGCTTTTTGAATAGGTCATCGTTTATTTCTAGTGGTTTTTCAGTTTTCTCAAGTCCGATATTCACTGTTTTAACCCCTGGTTCGCGATTGATATTAAAAGCTACTTCTACGGTATTGTATAAAGCTTTTTCTGCCTTAATGCGGTATTTATTTCCACAATCCAATAGCGAAGTTACATAATATCCTTTACTATTTGTGTATAAAGTATCGGATTTTTGATATAAGGCATCAGAAATAACAACTAAAGCATCGGCTAATACTTCGTTTGTATCCTTATCATATACGATTCCTTCTATACTTTGTTTACAAGGTTTTTCTGCTAGGAAGTAGATATCATCAGCTCCTTTACCTTCTGCTCGGTTTGAACTAACGAATCCTTTTCCTTGTGCTGGGTCTAAATAAAATCCAAAATCATCTAGGCTGCTGTTGATTGGTGCTCCCATATTCACCACTGGTCCAAAACTGCCGTTGGGATATAGTTTAGCAACAAACACATCCATTCCTCCTAATCCTGGGTGACCGTCTGAAGAAAAATACAATTGATTATCTGATGAGATAAAAGGAAAACTTTCTCTTCCTTCTGTATTAATTGAATTTCCAAGGTTTTCAACTTCCCCATAGGTTCCATCTTCATAAAGGCCTACGCGAAATAAATCAGATTGTCCAAGTGTTCCCTTTCGATCGGAAACAAAGTACAACCATTTTCCATCAGGAGTTAAAGCAGGATGGGCTGTATTGAAATTATCCGAATTAAACGGTAATTCCTCTACTAGTCCCCACTTCCCATCCGATTGCTTTACTGCCTTGTATAATTTCAACAACGAGGTTTTATCTCTATTTTGTTTGCTTTTACCGCTTGCTTTGGAGTTGTTACGCGTAAAGTACATCGTATTTCCATCTTTGGTAAAAACGGCTGTTGCATCATTCACTTTAGAGTTGATTTCTTCTGCGAAAAGCACAGGTTCTTCAAATCCATTTTGACCTACAGTTGAGCTGTATAGACTTGTGAAACTTTCGTTTGTCCACGCGTGAATTTGATTGCCGTTTTGGTGATCAGTTGCGCGGGCAGAAGTAAACACAAATTTGTCGCCTATCATCGTTCCTCCGTAGTCTGAGTATTCCGTGTTCAAGTCTAACAACCTAATGTCATAGCGATCCGAATGATTTTCGATATGTGCTAAGTAATCGCGGTTTTTGTTGAACAAGGCTGTACGAGAATCTTCTTTTTCTAGGGCAGCAAACTGCTCTAATAGCTCTTGCGACTTGGCGTAGTTTTCTACTGCTTTTAGCGTTTGTGCATAGCGGTAGTAGTATTCAGAAGACAATTTAGAGGTGTCTTTATCGTCATATGTTCCTTCAAATAACTCGGCATACCACTTATTTGCTTCGACTAATTTTCCGTTGAAATAGTAAGCGTCGGCTAAGTTTTGTAAGATAGAGGTATTGACATATCCTTTATCTGCTATGCGTTCGTAAACTTTAATCGCATCGACATAAGCTAAGCGATCAAAGTTTTTATCTCCTGTTTTTTCTTTTTTTATCTGGCTGTATCCTGAAATGCTAAAGCTCAAAGCTGCACTCAAAATCCCCAGTTGTACGATCTGTTTTACCATAGTTGTATCTTTTAGAAGAACCTCGGCGCTGTTATACGCTTAAACCCGTTAAACAATGTGAAACGCATAAAGATCTCATGCGATCCTGAGTTGTAGTTTGCCAACTTGGTTGTTTCTGCATCGTAGCTATACCCCACAAAGATATTTTCCGATACTTGAAATCCAACTAAACCACTTACTGCTGCATCCCAACGGTATGCAATTCCCGCAGTAAACTTATCTACAAACATAAAGTTGGCTGATAGGTCCACTTGTAAAGGCGATCCTTGTTCGATTTTTACCATTGCTGCTGGTTTAAACTTGATGCTGCTATTCAAATCAAATACATAGCCCCCTGTTGCATATAGGTGTATTTTTTCGCGTAGCGTCTTCACATCATTGTCGTTATAGCGCGAACGAGTCAACAAGTTCGGAGCCGATAATCCAACATAAGCTTTATCCGAGTACAAGAATAATCCCGCTCCAATATTTGGGGTGAATTTATTCTTGATATCCTCTTCTGCTACGGGATCCGAAGGATTGTAAATATGCAATTTACTGTAATTCACATCCAATAAGTTAGCCGATCCTTTCAATCCAAAGGCCAACTTATAGTCGTAATTTAAATCAATGGCATAGGATAAATCAATCGACAACGTATTGTCATCCATCACCCCAAGGTGATCGTTTACGAAGTTTACGCCTAGTCCTAATCCTGAATCACCTAATGGGGTATTCATAGATATGGTAGCTGTTTTAGGAGCTCCCTCTAGTCCCACCCATTGGGTGCGGTACAAACCAAAGATGTTTAATCCTTCTCTACTCCCAGCATAGGCAGGGTTGATATTGGAATGATTATACATGTATTGGGTATATTGTGGATCTTGTTGTGCATAGGCTTGTGTCATGCTGAACAAGCCTATACCTCCAAGAACAATCGTCTGTATTGTGTTTCTAAATTTCATCTAGTTTTGATTTAATTAGACTCCAAATGTAAATTTGCAGCTTTCTTAATCATGCGACTACCGTTTTTGTCTGTGTATTCATACGTAACAACGTAGTAATAGGTTCCACTTGGTAGTTTTTTGCTCTTATCCACAGTTACGCGGCCTTCTGAATATCCTCTAAATACATTGCTACTTCCGTCTCCGTTTGTATCATATCCTTTAGTTTCGTATACTTTTACTCCCCAGCGGTTGTAAATCTCTACGGTATTGTTTGGATATTTTTTGATGTTATCAATGATAAAGTAATCGTTCTTACCATCGCCATCTGGCGTGACTAAGTTGTAGATCACGATATCTCCGTCCAAAATCCAATCTTTCTTCACCGTTGCTAGGGTAAAGAACCCATACCCTTTTACTTCAGATACGGTAGTGATTTCTTTTGAAGCCATATCGACAACACCACCTTCGTCCACCCACATTTGTTGGGTTGCATCCCAACGAACGATGTGTAATTCATTCTCTGGATCCACAAGCATAGCAGGTAAAGTTGTACGTTCATCCCAGCTCAAGGTCAATAAAATATCGCTCTTGGTATCTGCTCCTCGGTCTAACAACCAGTATTCACTCGTGTTAAGTTCTTTGATTACACCTGCTGTAGTTGGTCTTGCTTCGAAAAAGGCATCGTCTTTGGTGCGGTATTCTCCTACAAAGGCATCTTTTACCGTTTGAGGAGCAGTGATACGCGCATAGCGGTACATTTGCTGATCTCCTTTAGGGTATTGGAAGGATTCATTACCGATTTTCTCCACTTGACCTTCGGCATGGGAAGCATCATCAACGTTGGCAACTTTAGCACCTTGTTGGAAGCTCAACATCCCTAGGGGTGTTTTTTCCCCCTCCGCTAGTGTTGGATCTACAATGATAATTCCATCTAAGAAGTCCATCGTACCGTGAACGTCCATATTGTTTTTCAAATCAAAGGCCTTTTTAGGCGTAGGGTTATTCAACTCGACATAGTGAAATTCAGAAAGCGAACTTCCACTAATCAGTTGTGTACCTTGCTCATTTTCGTAACGCGTAAAAACAGCTTTTCCTGTTTTGCGATTCGTAGTGAAGCTATAAAATCCATCGTTGTTAAAATCGCGATAGTAATAGGCCGTACCGTCGTTTAAAACTTTAGCATCCTCTTGGTTATCAAAACTATACATCGTCGAAATAACGCCTCCTGTAGCAACGGACAACTGACCTTGATTGACAAAAGCTTCTTTTGAGGACTGTGCAAAGACAGTTCCACTGGCGCTTAACACGCTTAAAAGAAGTACACGGTTCATATATATTTTTTTCATAGTTTACAGTCTTACTTTTATAAGTCCTGTGTTAATCCAAAAGGACTAACACAGGTTTTACTATCTACCAGTTTCTATTTACTGACGTGGCGTATCTCTAACTACGAATACTACTGTCATAAATGCACCGTATTTTGCTTTTTTCTTGATTTTGTACGTCAATACTCCAGCATCACTCACAGCAACACCCTCAAATACAGCAGGATCATAATATGCTACATAGAAGTCTAACTGTTTAGCATCAAATGTAGGAATTGTTGCTTTTTCAGCACTATTGTTTTTAATTAAACCTGGTCTTGTTCCCTCGATCGGTGTATCAACAACAGGATTTGAACCTCCAAACATGGACACATACTCTTCGTATAAGTTTCTTGTTTGTACATCATTGTGTTTTTTAGATGTATCAAACATTACTGGTGGCATGTAGAATACTTTTGGCATTGCTGCTTTTACATCTACTGTATATTCGTTTGCCTCATTACCAGCGCCTTGTGTAACTACTACATTAGACGTTGCTCCTTTTACAACAGTTGATTTATCTTTAGCTGTCCAAACTGCTTTTGCTTGGTCTCCTGTTCCAACAGTAGTTAGAATTTGTCCTTCCGCACCAGCTTCTATTCGAGTAACAGCAAGATTACCTTTCATGTTTTCAATGTTGAATTCAGCTTCGTTTACTGTTAAGTTAACTGCTTTTAACAAAGAGCTAGTAGCATCTCCATCAACAGTTAATAAAGCATTAGCTGAAGTCAACGCCTCACCATCAACATTCGTTGCAGCTATTTTTTGATAAACCACAGATCCATCAGCTTGTACAACAGGAACTTTACCTTCATCAGCAGCTTCAGCTCCTAATTTATCTGCAGTAACAACTTTACTTCCTAAGTCAGCAGTAGCAATACTTCCATCTTGAATTTCTTTTGATGTGATCGATTCCCCTTTCACACGTAAGCTTGTTTCAACTAGTACAGCTTGAGTTCCTCCAGTTACTACTTCAATTGTTGCAGCAGTTCCGTCAGCAGCAGTTAAGTCTTTAGCATTTGACACCGCAGTTGCGTCTACGTTAGGTGTAGCAGCAATCCACTTACCTCCTTGGTATGTCAATACTTGACCTTCTGTTTTCTGTCCTTTAGTTTCAACTTCAGTACCTTGTAATGAAGTGATTTCATTTGAACCTGCACTTCCAGTTACATCTCCAGCTAAAGTTACATTAGTCAATGTTGATTGATCTACCCATGCTGTTTTGCCATCTGCTCCAGTAACTAAGATTTGGTTTACATTACCTGGTTTGATTTCTAATGTTACATTTTTCAACGTAGCATTTGCTCCATTTGATTCTCCACCAACAGTAATACTCGTTGAAGTAATTCCTTTTGTTGAAACTACGTTCTCTTCTGATAATTCAACTGATGCATCTTTTCCATTCACAGTACTTGTTAATTTATTACCTGTTAAAGTCAATGCATTCGATGTATTCTCATGGATTGTCGTATTAAGATTAATCTCTTGCTTACCTCCTTGTGAGTTTACATACGTCAAAATACTTGTTGTCGCATCATACGATAAACTTGTGTTGTTTAACGTAATCGTCTTGCTTTGTTTGTCAGAGCCTACATATGTCAACTCATTTTTATCTGCGTCATAGGTTACTCCACCACTATTTAAGGTAATAGTATGTGATTTACCTTCCTCGTCTTGGTATACTAAAGCATTAGTAGGAATATCATAGCTCAATACCGTTAAAGTTTCATTAGCTGATACCAATGCACTTAAATTGATTGTTTGAGATTCTCCTTTTGAATTCTTATACGTTAATGAATTCGTATTCTCATCGTATGTTAAACCTGTTTCGTTGAATGTGAAGTCTTTTGAAACACCTTTTGCATCTACATACGTTAATGTATTAGTCGCTGAATCATAAGATACAGATCCTGTTCCTAAGTTTAATGCAGTTTCAACTCCACTCTCATCTTTATACGTCAATTTGTTTTCAGCTATGTTGTAGCTCAATACCGTTAAAGTTTCATTAGCTGATACCAATGCACTTAAATTGATTGTTTGAGATTCTCCTTTTGAATTCTTATACGTTAATGAATTCGTATTCTCATCGTATGTTAAACCTGTTTCGTTGAATGTGAAGTCTTGTGAAACACCTTTTGCATCTACATATGTTAATGTATTAGTCGCTGAATCATAAGATACAGATCCTGTTCCTAAGTTTAATGCAGTTTCAACTCCACTTTCATCTTTATACGTCAATTTGTTTTCAGCTATGTTGTAGCTCAACACCGTTAAAGTTTCATTAGCTGATACCACTGAACTTAAATCAATCGTTTGTGTTCCTCCTTGTGAGTTTACATACGTCAAAATACTTGTTGTCGCATCATACGATAAACTTGTGTTGTTTAACGTAATCGTCTTGCTTTGTTTGTCAGAGCCTACATATGTCAACTCATTTTTATCTGCGTCATAGGTTACTCCACCACTGTTTAAGGTAATAGTATGTGATTTACCTTCTTCGTCTTGGTATACTAAAGCATTAGCATTAATATCATAGCTCAACACCGTTAAAGTTTCATTAGCATCAACAACATTTACAATGGCATCATAAATATCACCTTTGTTTGTAATGTTGTTTACTACGTCTGCTGTTAAAGCAATAGTTGTGATTGGGTTTCCTGCTGCATCTTTGAAGATGTATGAAGTATTTCCGTTTGCGTCAGCTACTTTTTCTACGTTTACTGTGTTGATATCAAATTCAACTACATCTCCATCAACTGTAGTGTGTTGGAACTTACCGTTTCCTAAGTCTACTAAGCTGTCAGTTTTTGATGTAATTACCTGGATGATCGCATCGTAAACATCACCTTTGTTTGTAATGTTATTTACTACGTCTTCTGTTAAAGCGATAGTTGTGATTGGGTTTCCTGCTGCATCTTTGAAGATGTATGAAGTATTTCCGTTTGCGTCAACTACTTTTTCTACGTTTACTGTGTTGATATCAAATTCAACTACATCTCCATCAACTGTAGTGTGTTGGAACTTACCGTTTCCTAAGTCTACTAAGCTGTCAGTTTTTGATGTAATTACCTGGATGATCGCATCGTAAACATCACCTTTGTTTGTAATGTTGTTTACTACGTCTTCTGTTAAAGC
>NZ_JACHTD010000040.1 GCF_014145665.1 Myroides sp. NP-2
CATTACGAGTTTGGATATAGGTGCGTGATACACCCAATAATACCCAAGATGAGATTTATCTTTCTTTTTCTCATCTAAGACTTTGATGGTGGTTTCATCAACTTGAAGATATCCTTCATTTTTGATGTCCAGCAGAAGCTTTTCATATAGTGGTTTTAAAGCATCCATACATTGAGCTGCCCAGCCATCTATAGTAGAAGAAGCTATATCGATATTTTCTCTTGAAAAGCGTTGCTTCTGTCTATATAGCGGAAGGTGATCTACGTATTTGTCAACAAGTATTGTAGATAATAATCCTTCAGAAGGTATTCCTTTATCTATAATTCGCTCTGGAAGCAGTGCAATACTGATTTGCGTATTGTCTTTGTCTTTCGTGGCGTATTTATATCGGATGTAACGTTTTATTTTAAAGTAACCTGGAACATAATCTAAGACATCTGTAGTTTCTTTACCAATGCAAATCTTATCAGATAAATCTCCCTCTGGGTAGATTTCTATTTCTTCTACAGGTAAATGATCGGGTAGTTTAGCTCTTCCTGGATGTTTTTTCTTCTGACGAGAATAAGTGATCTCTTGTTTGATTACTTCTTCTTGTTCTTCCAGGACTGCTTGCTGAACCTCTAAAGGTAACTGTGTTTGATTAGGGTCTTCGAAACGCTCGCGTTTTTGTCCAAATTGCATGCGTCGTAAAAGATCTACTAAGCGTTGGAGTTCTTGCTTTTCTTGTTCTAGCTGAGATGTCTTTTGCTCTAACTTAGATGTCTTTTGCTCTAACTTAGATGTCTTTTGCTCTAACTTAGTATTTATTTTGTCTTGTTTGGAAATAGTCTTAGACTGCTTTTTTATAAGCGCCAAAAGTTGTTCTTTCGATAAGTTTTCTAAGTCTATTTCCATGAAGTAAAAATACGTCAAAAGCCCAGAATATACAAGGTTTTAACCTGTTTTACTTCAATAAAAAACGCCTTTTTTGGTTACTTTTGATAACCTGGATTCCCTCTATCATCAGTACTAAATCAGTCCAACTTATTTGAGCTTTACTATGCGTGGGAAAAGCAAAAGTTCCTTGTTCTAAGCGCTTGTGGTATAGTACAAAGCCTCCTGCTTCCCAATGCAAGAGCTTCATTTGATTACAGCGTCTATTGATAAATATATAGACACTTCCACTATGAGCTACTTGATTAAGTTCATTCTGGACAAGTCCACAAAGGCTATCAAAACTCTTGCGCATATCACAAGCTTGTCTATACAAATGAAATTGATTAGAACTACTCAAACTAAACATTACACTAAGTTTACTAATGAATATAGTTCACTAAGATTATCCGTTTGTAGACGTAACTTTACACCATTGGGATATACTATCTCATATTCCTGAGTATTGATGACTTGACCTTTTGTTACAGTTATAAAATTATTGTCTAATTGCGTTGACTCTGACTTTGCCTTATACTTAACCACCCAATAACTAAAGGTTGCTAATTTAATTCCGACACTTTCACAGTATCTTGATTGCGTTAATCCACTTGTTTTCCAATCCTCTACATGAGAGTACATTATTTCTTGTTTGCTCATCTCTTTATTATTTCAAGCAAACTTACTACCTTACGTTAGCTTATGAAATATGGGCTTGGTCGGGTGGATAC
>NZ_JACHTD010000041.1 GCF_014145665.1 Myroides sp. NP-2
TCAGTTCTTCCTGTAAACGAGCTGTTTCTGTAAATTCGATAGGTATCATAAGTCTATTGGTTTGAAGCTAATTTGATTATTTTTGATTGAGGTTTGTTTTTTATGTTGGCTTTCTCCATTTCTGCAAATCGTTCGGCTACTATGCTTGAAAGTGTATCATCTTCTTTGTCAATGTATTTGTAAAAATTGTTTACGTTTTCGTGTCCTGATATAGCCATAATCATAGGAACAGACCAACCCTCTTTACCATAAAAATTACAACAGAATGACCTACGACAGCTATGGTTGTGTATAAGTTTGTATTTTGGATAGCTTCCGTGAACTCCATTATATCTACCAGACACAACTTCGTTAATTTCTGATAATTCACAAACTTTTTTCATCAGAGTAGATAATTTTGTTCTGTTACTTTTTTCATTCTCGTAAAAGTTAGGAGGGAAGTCAAATCCGTACTTTAACAAAACATCTCTTACTTTGTAATGAATAGGAATTTTTACTCTCTTGTTGGTTTTATACTGTTTCAAAACAATGTAATCAACCCCTTTTTCATTAACTATCATAGATTTATTCATACGATACAAGTCAGAAACTCTTAGTGCTGTGTAACAAGCAATCACAAGCCAGTCCCTTGCAATTTCCAAATCTCTTGTAGAAAATTCATTGTCGATTAACTTATCAATCTCTTCAAAGGTTAAAAATGTTACTATTGTTTCATCTTCAAAGCCTCGTATCTTTTTGTGGTTCGGATTAACTTTTCTACCTTGATTTTCTGCTTCTTTCAAGATTGTCTTTAGTCTTTTGATACTTCTTCCAAAAGTGTTGGTTGCTTGGTTTTTCTCTTCATCTAAATAAGTTGTTAGTTCTTCTGCAAAAGCTAAGTCAGTTTCACTAAGACTGATTTTTTTCTTTCTGTATTCTTCAAAGTCTTTAAGGTTTTCAACGAAATATTTATACTTGTCTATTGTTTCTTGTTTGTACTCCTGTGGCTTTCCATTCTTCATATAGGTACTATTGGGTAGATTTTTCACAAAACTATCTGCAAAAGGAATTAACAAATCTTTATCTTCGTTAGGAGCTTCGTTGAAATAATCAAGAATTAAGTTTTTAAGCCATTGACTACTTAGGTCGTTTATTGCTAACTCATCACTTTTCTCAACAGCTAAGACCTCATCTTGGATATGGTTTTCTAAGTCCTGTAACCTCCTGTGTAAGTTCTTATTATTCTCTGTGTTTTGCTTTGGGTAGTTCTTAGTGAAATTCCAGTCTTTCACATCTTCAATAGTCAATCCAGTAGATAATCGAAAGTCTTTACCTCTTTTGATTGAAAGCCTGATATAGATTTTGCTTTTACCTTTTGGTTGCTGTGGGTAATACTTAATTGAAGCCATAACGATATGATTTATATATACTGTAAATTTAGTTTTATCCAACCAATTATCCAACCATTTCTGAATTTTAATGTTTTTTGTTTTT
>NZ_JACHTD010000042.1 GCF_014145665.1 Myroides sp. NP-2
ATAGGAGGCGAACCTGCTGAACTGAAACATCTAAGTAGGCAGAGGAGAAGAAAACAAAAGTGATTCCGCTAGTAGTGGCGAGCGAACGCGGAATAGCCCAAACCAATGTTGTTACGGCAATATTGGGGTTGTAGGACCACGACATTTCTTGCGGATTGAATTAGAATAACCTGGAAAGGTTAACCGAAGAGGGTGATAGTCCCGTATAAGTAAGAGAAGATAAGGATAGTGGTATCCTGAGTAGGTCGGGGCACGTGAAACCCTGATTGAAACTGGCGGGACCATCCGCTAAGGCTAAATACTCCTGAGAGACCGATAGTGAACCAGTACCGTGAGGGAAAGGTGAAAAGAACCGTGAATAACGGAGTGAAATAGAACCTGAAACCATACGCCTACAAGCGGTCGGAGCCCATTAGTTGGGTGACGGCGTGCCTTTTGCATAATGAGCCTACGAGTTACCGTTGCTGGCGAGGATAAGTGATTAAGTCATGGATCCGTAGCGAAAGCGAGTCTTAATAGGGCGCTTTAGTCAGTAGTGGTAGACGCGAAACCGTGTGATCTACCCATGGGCAGGTTGAAGTTTAGGTAACACTAAATGGAGGACCGAACCGTTTAACGCTGAAAAGTTTTCGGATGACCTGTGGGTAGGGGTGAAAGGCCAATCAAACTCGGAAATAGCTCGTACTCCCCGAAATGCATTTAGGTGCAGCGATGATCATAGTTACTTAGAGGTAGAGCTACTGATTGGATGCGGGGGCTTCACCGCCTACCAATTCCTGACAAACTCCGAATGCTAATTAATGATAATCATCAGTGAGGGCATGGGTGCTAAGGTCCATGTCCGAGAGGGAAAGAACCCAGACCATCAGCTAAGGTCCCCAAATGTATGCTAAGTTGAAAAAACGCGGTTTGATTGCCCAGACAGCTAGGATGTTGGCTTGGAAGCAGCCATTCATTTAAAGAGTGCGTAACAGCTCACTAGTCGAGCGATCGAGCATGGATAATAATCGGGCATAAGTATACTACCGAAGCTATGGATTTACGTTTTATACGTGAGTGGTAGGGGAGCATTCTATCGACGCAGAAGCCGTATTGTGAGATATGGTGGAGTTTATAGAAAAGAAAATGTAGGCATAAGTAACGATAAGGGGTGCGAGAAACACCCCCGCCGTAAGACTAAGGTTTCCTGAGCTATGCTAATCAGCTTAGGGTTAGTCGGGACCTAAGGCACACCCGAAGGGGGACGTCGATGGCCAACGGGTTAATATTCCCGTACTACTAATAATTGTGATGGAGTGACACAGTGATGAAAGCACCGCGAACTGACGGAATAGTTCGTTGAAGCACGTACCTATATTTCTTATAGTAAAATGCGTA
>NZ_JACHTD010000043.1 GCF_014145665.1 Myroides sp. NP-2
TGTACATCCCTAAATATGGTTGACCGTTTTTAAACATTAACTTCATTATTAAATATAGTAATAAATGGTTTGGAAAAAGTACTTTTTCCAAACCATTTATTTTCAAACTCAACAGGTGTCATTTTATCTATTGAATTATGAGGTCTGGTATTATTATACTGATTGACTGCTTTTTTGATCAATCTCTTTAGTTCACAAAAACTTTTGGGTTTCCAATATGCTAAATAATCATTTTTAATTGTTCTATTTATACGTTCAGCATAGGCATTATCTTGAGCAGAAAGAGCCATACTGATGTTTACTCCTTTGGTTTTCAATAATTGAATATATCCTTTATAGGTATACTGACTTCCTCTATCTGAATGATGGATTAAGGGAGGTGTATTGTACTTAAAAGCCATTTTCAAAGCTTCTATGTTGGCTTGCGCTCGCATATTATCAGAAACATGATAACCTACTATTTTCTTAGTATATACGTCTATAATAAATACTGCATAATAAAACACATCTTTTATTCGGATGTAGGTTATATCCGATTGCCAGATGGTTGAAGGTGCATTTACTTGCATCCCTTTAATTAGATTTGGATAATAAATTTTGGAAGCTATCGTAGTTTTAATGTAATTTTTTCGTTTGTGTAAACGATACCCTAAGTTCATAAACACATCTATAAACTTATCTCTACCTATAAAACTGGGTTTTAAGGTATAGTACATCTTCTCAACCCCACAACCAGGATGTTCACGTCTTAAATCATCTGCTTCTAAGACTAGTTTAGATACTTCTGTATCAAAAACAGCTTGTTTTTTAGCATATTGATTTACTGCTTGTTTACTAATTCCAATAGTTCGATATAAACTATTTAAAGAATAGTTTATTTGCTCTTTTTCTTGACGGAACCAGGTGATTGCAGGGTGTTTGAATTTTTTATTATATCATAGTCTAATTCTTTACTGGCAATCTCTATAACTTTAGAATAGAAATCTACCTGAATTTGCTTCTGACCAACTATACGCTCTAGTTCTTTTACTTTTGCTTCTAGCTCCTTGACTTTGTTTGTGTTACTTGCTTTCATCTCTACAATTCTTTGACCTTGTTCATTAAAGATAGAAAATTTATAGATCCATCGGTAAATAGCTGAGTTAGGAATTTTGTATAAACGACTTAACTGAAGGACACTATAAGTCCCTTTTTCAAATAAACTAACAATCTCGCGTTTAAATTCTTCTGAATAAATACGATTTTTTTTGATTTGTTGAACGTTAACTTTCATAGGAAAATTGATTTTTTATGGTCAACCTATGTCAGGGACGTACA
>NZ_JACHTD010000045.1 GCF_014145665.1 Myroides sp. NP-2
AATCAATCTATTTTTTAATATTTAACATAAGTGTTATTCTAGAGAATAAAAATAAAGCCTCCAATTAGGAGGCTTTATTTTTCTATTTTACATAAAAGGTGTTATAGCTTTTACTGAACCGAAGTTGTACGCTGTCTTTTATTCTTTACATAAATTTTCTCTAAGGATTTGTCCAATCCAACTTATACTAGCTACAATTTCAAAATCTGTAATTTCTAAACGATCTGCTAATATTTCATTATCTGATGGAATATATTTATCTCCATAATATTTTTCATCACCAACTTTAATATTGGGTTTTGTTACTCTGATTTCCATTAAGCCATATGATACAAATTCAGAACCACCATTGTCTAATTCCAATTCTTCAACATCATTTTCTATGAAAAACATTAAATCAGGCAACGGAGTTTTTTCAATAATATTTGTTCCTGTAATGAATTGGTCATAATCAATTTTTTTCTCTAAAAATGATTTAAAAAGTAAACCAGTAAGTGATGCTTTGTCTGTGTCTTCACACTTGTCAATAATAAATAATAATTTTTCGCCAACTTTTGTTCTATACTTTAAATCTTCTTCTATTTTATTAATTTGTTCTTCTATTTTATTTTCAGAAATTGATTTTAGTTCATATAAAAATGTAAGAATTTTTTTAAGAAATAGCTTATCCTTGATATTGGTTACTGTATTAAAAGTTCCTATAATTGTTGAAAGTAGTGGGACATCTTTTAGTAATCCTTCAGCAATATTTGAATCAATTACCACTTCAGTTAAGTCTTTGGTAACAGCTTGAAATTCTTTATCTTTTATGACTTGAATAAGATTTGTACCGAGTGAACTCATTTAATAATTTAGTTTTAGTAAGGTTGCGTACAACGTGCCGCGTATTGGCGATGGGCGGGATTTTTAGCACTGAACTTTAATCGAAGAACAGAAATTGAATTTTGCACTTCCGTTGATACGAAGCCGTTCAGCCCGCCTATTGCCAATACGATGTTGAAC
>NZ_JACHTD010000046.1 GCF_014145665.1 Myroides sp. NP-2
CTATTTCAGGTTCATAACGATGGCTTTTCTTTACTGCCGATTTTAAATTATCGGGTACAATAGCAGCAGGAACACCTCCGTAAAAAGCTAAAGAATTGACTAAACTTCCTATAAAATCGCCTTTTTTTTGACTCAATGTAGCTTCTACATACGTTAATCTGCTTGATCCAAGAATACTTACAAAAACTTCAACTTCTTGTATTTCTCCTGTATTTCGATCTATAATAGAAAGTTTTTTACCTGTGTAATCAACAAACATCTTATCACCAACCTTATGTTCCATGTGATAAGAAGGTGTTATTCGTAAACTCCAGCTGCGATAATGATGGCAAAATTGTGCGTACGAATAACCCTCAGGATATTTTTCTTTGTATTCTTGCCAAAGTAAATAACGTGTTACTCCTGTCTTTTTTAACTCTTTAGATACATAGGGAAAGAAGTTTTTAGCGATATTTTCACGGCTGTCAGGTAATAGTTCGCGGGTTTCGAACAAGTCTTCTACCTCTTCTACACTTAAATCTGATAATTCTTCAAACGTTAATTGATACGAATGAAATAACCCAATATACTTGCGTACCGTATTGCGAGAAAGTCCTAAACGATTACTAATACTTAGTTTACTTTCTCCATTGCTGTAAAGTCGTAATAATTGTTTGATTTGCAACATATCTATCTTGTGGTTTGCCATTTTCTTTTTAGCTAAACTAACTTTTTGATATGTTCTAAAAATCATTTTTTTTAACTGGTCACTTTCACCAGAATCAGGTGGTCAAGTTAAACCAGAATCAGGTGGTCACTTTTGCCAGAATGAGGTGGTCAATTTCTCCAGATTCTCCA
>NZ_JACHTD010000047.1 GCF_014145665.1 Myroides sp. NP-2
ACATGTCCGCCCAAAGCAGCAGTTCGGCACAAAGTCAATGCTCTTAACGTTTTTTCTTGATGAACGGTAAAGTTTTGGTTGGACAAATCGACTTTTCTCAGCACATCGGCTACTTCCCACTGCGGCTGCATAAAGCAAAAACGGTATCTAGTGGGCTGTGTACTTTTTGATTTTCGAGCTGACAAACATGCAAGTATTCCATCGTGGTTTCCACACGCTCATGACCCATCAGTTTCTGAACCTGAAGAATATTCACCCCATCTTCTAACAAATGCGTAGCGTAGCTGTGGCGCAACGTGTGCGTATGCACGTCTTTTAAAATTCCAGCTTTTTTACAAACCGATTGAATCGCCCATTGAACCCCACGTTGGCTGTATCGCGAATCAAAACCTTTGGCATCTTTGGTGTTGCCTGTAAATAAAAATGTGGTAGGATGTTCAACCGAAATATATTTTTTAATCCCTCGAATGAGATGATCCGATAAAGGAACATAACGATCTTTTTTGCCTTTACTTTGAACGATATGCAGTAGTTTTCTATCAAAATCTAGGTGTTTCAATTCGATATTTCTAACTTCCATACAACGCAAACCACAGCCGTAAATCAATCCAATTAAAATGCGATGTTTGAGTAAATCGGCATGTTGAAGCATCTTCCAAATCTCTTCTCGACTCAGAATTACAGGAAGTTTCTTTTCTTTAGGAATCGATGGTAAATGAAGATGATCGTAAGGTAAATTCTCTGTTTTTAAAAGAAATCGAAGTCCGTAAACCGTGTGTTTAAAATACGATTGCGAAGGTGAATTGGAACGTTGTTGCA
>NZ_JACHTD010000048.1 GCF_014145665.1 Myroides sp. NP-2
TCAATTACAGTCCCACACGTAGTGGTAGCGCTGCACTACCTGTATTAGAAAACTTCAAAGGATATCTGCAAACCGATGGTTATAGCGGATACAAAGCCTATGGAGCTAAGTCTGGTGTAGTTCATCTGGGCTGTTGGGCACACGCTCGTCGTGAGTTTGAAAGAGCTCTTGACAATGATAAGACAAAAGCACAGCATGTACTTGTAGAAATACAAAAACTATATGCTGTAGAAAGAAAAGCAAAAGAACAAAACTTAACCCCAGAGCAAATTAAAGAACTTCGATTAGAACAAAGCTTACCAATCATCAATGAACTGGGTAAATATATGTTTGTTCAAATGAAACTCGTACTTCCTAAAAGTCAAATAGGTAAAGCTTTTGCTTACTCACAAACTAGATGGGATAATCTTAGTGCGTACTTATATGATGGAAACTTACAGATAGACAATAATCTCATTGAAAATGTAATTAGACCAGTAGCTATTGGACGTAAAAACTATCTCTTTGCAGGATCACACGATGCAGCTCAAAGGGCGGCTATGGCGTATACGTTTTTTGCTAACTGCAAAAAGCACGATATTAATCCATACCAATGGCTTAAATATGTTCTAGAAAATATTCAATCTATCAACCACAAGAACATTACAGATTTATATCCTCATAACTATAAAACATTAAACTCAAACGTTGTAGAAGAATAATTATATCTCACAAGATGTACTTGCTCGGGTGCATAC
>NZ_JACHTD010000049.1 GCF_014145665.1 Myroides sp. NP-2
ATTTACTTTCTATAAGAGCCATTCCTAACTCTACTAAGTCAGTAACATTTGCTTTCCACTTTAGCGTGGAAATATTCTGTTTACTTATTGATAAATCTTTCTGATTGGTCTTGATTGACAATGTTTCCAAATCGTCTTTATCAATAGAAAAACTGACTGTAAATCCTAACTCTTCCAATCTCTTAATAAGAAACTCTTTATTTCGTTCTATTGAGTAACCTATTGACTTTATCAGATTGTTATCTAAATAATTTGGTAGTTCAAAGTTTATCAATATCTGTAACTCATCGTGAATAAAGTTGTGTTCTTGGGCATCAGGATATGAGTTTTTAAAGGCTTCTAATCGACTTTCATAGTGAATAGTATATAAAGAATTGGAACAACCTAAAAAGTATATTTGAGCTTCTTCCAGTTGCTTGTATTCGGTTTTAAAACTGTCATTTATTTGACGTTTGTACTGCTCTTCGGGTTCTAACTCGTATTTTGTAGATGAGTGCTGATAGGCTTCTAATCGATCAGCAAATTCAGGATTTTCAACCCTAAGAGCATCTTGTTCAAATTTTGATTCTAAACGGTTCAGTTCTTCCTGTAAACGAGCTGTTTCTGTAAATTCGATAGGTATCATAAGTCTATTGGTTTGAAGCTAATTTGATTATTTTTGATTGAGGTTTGTTTTTTATGTTGGCTTTCTCCATTTCTGCAA